>CAVSNA010000022.1:0-153318 GCA_963729205.1 uncultured Thermoleophilaceae bacterium | reverse complement strand
CGCGGCAACAACCAGTCGATGTGGGCCGCCGAGGGCAGCTACGACAAGGTGGCCGACGCCCTCTTCAACAACCTCGAGGTGGACGGCTTCTTCCTCGAGTACGACGACGAGCGCTCGGGCGGCTTCGAGCCGCTGCGCTTCGTGCCGAAGGGCAAGCAGGTGGTGCTCGGCCTCATCACCACGAAGAGGCCCGAGCTCGAGGACAAGGACATGCTGAAGCGCCGGATCGAGGACGCCTCGAAGTTCGTGGACATCGACCAGCTCTGCATCTCCCCGCAGTGCGGCTTCTCGTCAACCGTGGAGGGGAACAACCTCACGCGCGACGAGCAGGCGGCCAAGCTGCGGCTGGTTGTGGAGACCGCGGAAGAGGTCTGGGGCTAGGCCGACGGACGCGGATTCAGGTCCGGCGGCCGCCCTTCATTGCCGCTGTAAACGCGAGGACTTAGGCGGGCGCGATAGCTGAAGTGCGCCGCTCCACCTCGGCACGCACCAGCGGCGCCACCTCGGTGCCGAACAGCTCGATCGAGCGCAGCACGTCCTTGTGGGCGACCGCGCCGACGCTCATCTGGCCCATGTAGCGGTCGTTGGCGAACAGCTCGTGCTCGAAGAGGATCTTCTCGGCGACCTCCTCGGCCGAGCCCACGGCCAGGGCGCCGCGCGGGGAGCGCAGCGCGTCGTACTCGGGCTTGCCCGAGGGCGGCCAGCCGCGCTCGCGGCCGATGCGGTTCATCATCGCCAGGTAGGACTGGGCGAAGGCAGCGTCGGCCTCGGCCGAGCTGTCGGCCACGAAGGCGTGCGTGTTGATCGCGACCTTGGCGACCGCGGGGTCGTGACCGCCGGCCTCGATGGCGCGGCGATAGAGGTCGACCAGCGGCGCGAAGCGCTCGGGCTGGCCGCCGATGATCGCCAGCGTCAGCGGCAGACCCAGCGCTCCCGCCCGCACCACGGACTCGGGCGTTCCGCCTACCGCCACCCACACGGGCAGCGGGTTCTGGACCGGACGCGGCCACACGCCCGCGTTGTCGAGCGGGGCGCGATGGTTGCCGGACCAGGTGACGTACTCGGAGTCGCGGATCGCGAGCAACAGCTCCAGCTTCTCGGCGAAGAGGTCGTTGTAGTCGTCGAGGTCGTAGCCGAACAGCGGGAACGACTCGATGAACGAGCCGCGCCCGGCCATGATCTCGGCGCGGCCGCCGGAGAGCAGGTCGAGCTCAGCGAACTGCTGGAACACGCGCACCGGGTCGTCCGAGCTGAGCACCGTCACGGCGCTCGAAAGACGGATGCGCTCCGTGCGGGCGGCGATCGCGGCGAGGGCGACCGCGGGGGAGGAGACGCGCGAAGTCGGGGCGGTGATGCTCGCCGACCGCGAACACGTCGAGTCCGAGCTGATCGGCCAGCTCGGCCTCCTCCAGCAGATCGCGCATCCGCTGCTCCGGGCTGACGCCCGAGCTGAGGTCCGCGAAGGTGGCGAGTCCGAGTTCCATGGGAACCAGGATAGCAGGTAGTTGAGTACGCAACTACCTGCTGGAGACGAGCTAGACCGTGAAGACGATCTTGCCGAACAGCTCGCCGCCGGCCATCGCGGCGAACCCCTCGCGCGCGTCGCTCAGCGGCAGCGTGGACGGAGATCAGAGGCCGCACGTCGCCGTCGGCGCAGAAGCGCGCGAGCCGCTGCAGCTCGTCGCGCGTGCCCATGGTCGAGCCGACCACCGAGAGCTGGAGGAAGAAGACCCTGGTGAGCTCGGCCGACGGCCCGTCGCCGCTGGTCGCGCCCGACACCACCAGCGTGCCGCCGGGCTTGAGGGACTTCACGGAGTGGCTCCAGGTCGCCGCGCCCACGGTCTCCATCACCACGTCCACGCGCTCGGGCAGGCGCGCGCCCGGCTCGAACGCCTGGTCGGCACCCAGCTCGACCGCCTTGGCGCGCTTGTCCTCCGAGCGGCTGGTCACCCACACGCGCGCGCCGGCCGCGCTGCCGATCGCGATCAGGGCGCTGGCCACGCCGCCGCCCGCGCCCTGGACCAGGACCGTCTTCCCGGGGGTCACGCCCCCGCGCGTGAACAGCATGCGGTACGCGGTGAGCCAGGCGGTGGGAAGGCAGGCCGCCTCCTCGAACGACAGCTCCGCCGGCTTCGGCACCAGGTTGCGCCGTGGCACGGCCACCCGCTCGGCGAACGACCCCGGGTGCTTCTCCGACAGGAGCGATCGCTTGGGGTCGAAGGTCTCGTCGTCGCGCCAGTCGGGATCCGAGATCACCGCGTGGACGATCACCTCGTTGCCGTCGGGATCCACGCCGGCGGCGTCACAGCCCGAGCACCATCGGCAGGCGGTCCTCGCCCAGACCCACCCCGCGCAGCGACCAGAGGTCGTGGTGGTTGAGCGAGGCGGCCTTCACGTCCACGATCACCCAGCCGTCGGGCGCCTCGGCGTCCGGCCGCTCGCCGAGCTCCAGGCCGGAGAGCGGATCGTCGGGGTTGATGCTGGCGGCGTAGGCGGCGAACACGAGATCGGCAGCCTACGCGGAACCTCCCGATCAGGTCGGGCAGAGGCGGTAGACGCGGCTCGACTTGCGCGTCTTCCCATGCACCAGATGCACGCGGATGGTCAGCCTCGCCGTGCTCTTCTTCAGCCCGCGCATGTTCACGTCGGCGTAGCGCGCGCGGCCTCGCCGCACGATCCGCACCCGCTTGCCCGCCAGCGTCGCCCGGATGCTGCGCACCCTCGAGCCGCGCGGCGCCCGCACCTTCACGAGGAAGTGACTGCGACCGCTCTTGCACTTCGCCAGCCGCGGGCGAGCGCGGCGTGCCCGCCGCCCCCGAGGTTGCCCCCGACGCGTCGGGCCACACGCTCTTGTCCACCCGCAGCACGTAGAAGCCGCTGGTGCCGTCGCTGAACCAGATCTCCCGCCGCTCGGGCGCGAACGCGGGCTTCGACATCGCGTAGGCGCTGGCCATGTACCCGTTCTCGGAGCGCGGCTCCGGCGGCGGCACGTAGTAGCCGATCTCCTTCGGGTGCACCAGGTCCGAGATGTCGAACAGGCGCAGGCCGGAGGCGATGAAGGAGCAGGCGACGATCTTCGGGTTGATCTCGCTGGGGATGTTGCAGTAGTGCGCCGCGTAGCCCTGCGCCGGGTTCAGCGTGCCGGGATCGCCCGCCGCGGTGGCGGCCGCGTGCTCGGCAGGCTGGTCGATCGCCAGCCGCAGGTTCGACACCACGAACGGCTTGGCCTCGTTCGAGATGTCGATGATCCTGGCGCCGCCGACCGCGTCCGGATTCCCGGTCGGGCTGAGCGTCGCCTGGTTGTACTCGTCGAACTCGAGCAGGTAGGGCCTGCCGTTCTCCGTGAACGGGATCGCGTTCTGGGGGATCGACACCGAGTTCCAGGTCAGCCGGCTGACCTCGCGCGCCTGCGGGTTCGGCTTGCGCGCCTGGATCTGGCTCGTGTCGAGGATCAGCAGGTCGCCCTTGGGATCGGCGATGTAGGCGCGGTTGCCGTCGTCGCTGAGGGTCATGCCGTGCGCGTACTCGTTGCCCTGCCAGATGGCGTGCGGCTGCTTGGGATCGGTCACGTCGATCGCGGTGATCGACTGCAGCGCGGTGCTGGTGGCGTAGAAGGTCTTGCCGTCGGCCGAGAAGCCGCTCTCGTGCCCGAAGCGCGCGTACGGGCCGTCCGCGTCCAGCACCGGGTGGCGGCAGTCGTCGTGGACGTCGTAGATCGAGACGAGGCCCGGCGCGGTGGCGAGGTTGCCGGCCACGGCAGCCAGCAGCCCGCGCTTGGGATTGAGGTTCAGCGACTCGTGCGGCGAGAGCATCGCCGGCGTGGTGAGCGTGTCGGTCTGCACCGGGTGCGACGGGTCGGACATGTCGAGCACCGCCACGCCGACCGATCCGCCGCCGGGGTTGAGCGCGTTCAGCGGGAACATCAGCGTGGTGTCGTAGTAGGCGCACTCGTGCCCATGCGTGTCGATGTAGCGGAACACCTTGAAGCCGCCCTCGGTGCCCTGGTGGCCGACGAGCGAGACGTTGCAGCTGAGGCTGTTCGCCGCCGACCCGGCCGGCACGCGGCCGTCCACGCCCGGCTCCGGCTTCGAGCCGGGGCCGCAGTGCCCGAGCGGCGTGGCCGTCGAGCGGCGGCTCGGCGGGATGCTGGATCGGCACCGTCGCCGGGGTGTCCCCGGAGCCCTGGCCGATGGCGAACAGGTCGTTGGTCGGCCCCGACTCGGCGTAGGCGCCGGTCGCGACCTCGACGACCGTGACCGTGGCCGCCACGGCGGCCATCAGTGCCAGCACACGCGTCAGCCTGGTGGCGCCCAGCCACCAACGCGCGATCGCTCGTTTCCGCTCCCCCGCCATTCCCGAAGCCTCCGCGGGCGAGAGTACAGAAGCGAATTGAGTTATGGCGCAGTTGGCAGGGAGAGGCCCTTGTGCGCCATCCTCCTTGGCAGATGGCCACCTCCGACGCCACCACGGTCGACGCCGGCGGGCGCGAGCTGCGGGTCTCGAGCCCCGATCGCGTGATCTTCCCCGCGACCGAGCGCACAGGCGAGATCACCAAGCTCGACATCGTCGAGTACTACCTGGCGGTGGAGGACGGCATCATGCGCGCGCTGGAGCGGCGGCCGACCACGCTCGAGCGCTGGCCGAAGGGCGTGCACCCGGGCATCGTCCTGTCCACGCGCGAGAAGGGCGGCGGCGACGCGTTCTTCCAGAAGCGCGTGCCGCGCGGCGCGCCCGACTACCTCAAGACGGCGCGCATCGAGTTCCCGTCCGGGCGCCACGCGGACGAGATCTGCCCGACCGAGGTGGCCGTGGTGGGCTGGGCGGCCCAGATGGGCACGATCACCTTCCATCCCTGGCCGGTGCGCGAGAACGACGTCGATCATCCCGACGAGCTGCGCATCGACCTGGACCCGCAGCCGGGAACGGACTTCGAGGACGCCGTGCGCGTGGCGGCCGAGGCCCGGCTGCTGTTGGACGACCTGGGCTACGTCGGCTTCCCGAAGACCTCCGGGGGCCGCGGGGTGCACATCTACGTGCGGATCGAGCCGCGCTGGACGTTCACCGACGTCCGCCACGCGGCGATCGCGTTCGGGCGCGAGCTGGAGCGCCGCCTCCCCGGCGAGGTGACCACGAAGTGGTGGAAGGAGGAGCGCGGCGAGCGCGTGTTCGTGGACTACAACCAGAACGCGCGCGACCGCACTATCGCCTCGGCCTACAGCGTCCGGCCGAAGCCGGGCGCGCCCGTGTCGGCGCCGCTCGAGTGGGACGAGCTGCCGAACGTCCAGCCCGAGGACTTCACCGTCGAGACGATGCCCGCGCGCTTCGCGGAGCTGGGCGATCGCCACGCGGCGATCAACGACGTGTCGCACTCGCTGCAACCGCTGCTCGACATCTACGAGCGCGACGAGGCCGAGGGCCTCACCGACATGCCGTATCCGCCCGACTACCCGAAGATGCCGGGCGAGCCGAAGCGCGTGCAGCCGTCACGCGACCGCGACCGCCCGAAGGACTGAGCCAGGCTCAGCTCCTGATGGGTGCGCGGCCGGCCGCGATTCGGGCCAGTGCTCCCACGGTCTTTGCCGCGCCCTCGGGCATCAGCGCCGACGGCGATGCGCCGGGATGCTGGGGTGCGATGCGCACCCGCAGCACGCCCGGGCGGGTCTGGAAGCGCAGGGGCGATTCGAGCTGCACCGTCTCGCCGTCGATGCCAGCCGGCACGGTTCGGTTCGAGCGCACCTCGAAGGCCGGCGCGGTCCACTCCCGCAATGCGCGCCCGCCGCCGCCGCGATCGCTGGGCGGACCGGCAACGGTGATTCCGAGCAGCCCGTCGTCGATCCGTGGCCGCGTGCCCGAGCCGACGGCGCGGCCCAGCCGGTAGCGGTTGTTCGAGATCATGATTACGGCGCCCGAGTGGTGCTCGTGCCCCCCGGGTCCCGTCCACGCCAGGTCGAGGCCCGTGCCTTTGGGTCCGAGTACGTCGGGCACGGTGTCGAGCAGCGTGCGCAGCTTGGCGTCGCGGTAGCCCTTGCGCTCGACCGCCTCGGCGTAGAGGCCGAGCGAGACGTTGTTCACGAACACCCGCCCGTTCACCTCCGCCAGATCCACGCGCCGCTCGCCCCCGTCGACGAACGCATCGAGCGCGCCGACCACATCGTCGCGGTCCACGCCGAGGTCGAGCGCGAAGTGATTGCGGGTGCCGGCGGGTATGCAGGCGTAGGGGAGGTCGAGCTCGGCGGCGATCGCGGCGACGATCGCCTGCGAGCCGTCGCCGCCGGCCATGGCGAGCCCATTCGCCCCGTCGGCGACTGCCTTGCGCACGAGCCCGTCAAGGTCCCACGGGGGGCCGAATTCGATTGGCTCGATCCCGCGCGCCCGCGCTTCGTCCGCCACCGCGAACCGCTCGGCCTTGCCGCCGCCCGACTTGGGGTTGTAGAAGAGGACCGGCCGCTCCGGCGGCGGCTGGCGCGGCAGATCAGCGCGGGCGCTGAACGCGGCGCGCGCGCAGGCGAGGCTCAGCACCAGCGCGGCGACTACCACCACCTCCTCGATCGGACCGTGATTCAGCAGCAGCACGATCGCCCCGGCGAACCCGAGCGCGCCCACCGCGAGCCCTGCGACGCGAAGCGGGCCACGCCGCAGCGCCCCGTGCCAGGCCGCGAGCGCCCCGACGGCGACGCAGGCGAGCGCGAACAGGCCGCGCGGGAACTTGTCCACCGCGACCACCAGCGCGAGGACGAGCCCTCCGAAGAAAAGAAGGAGGGCGCCGAGCGCCGCCGCTCGCTGCTGACTCGTAGGATCGCTCATACGTGGACCTTCCCTCCGGCGACCCCGCCACGCCTCGGCCGCGACCCGCGCGCTGGCTCGAGGACGCCGAGCGGCTCGACGTGGCCATCTACGCTGCGATCGCGCAGACGCCCACGCCCGCGCTCGACCGCGCGATGTCGCGCCTCTCGCAGGCTGCCAACTACTCGCGCCTGTCGTTGGCCTCGGCCGCCGTGCTTGCCGTGGGCGGCGGGCGCCAGGGACGGCGTGCCGCCACGGATGGGGCTCGCCTCGGTGGCGTTGACATCTGGCGTGGTGAACCTCGGCGTGAAGCCTCTCGGCCGCCGCCGCCGGCCCGACCGCGCCGCCGAGCACGTCCCGCTGGCGCGTCACGTGCCCATGCCGTCCTCCACCTCGTTTCCCTCCGGGCACTCGGCGGCCGCGTTCGCCTTCGCCACGGGCGTGGGCCACGTTCTGCCGTCGGCGGCCGTCCCACTGCGCGCGTTGGCTGCGCTCGTCGCCTACTCGCGCGTGCACACCGGCGTGCATTACCCGGGCGACGTCGTCGCCGGCGCCCTGATCGGGTCGGCGCTCGCCCAGCTCGCTACGCGCGCGCTCGACGGGTGGGAGGGGCGTGTGGCTCACGATGGCGGCACCGCGCCAAGATTCTTGCCGCCTCGGCTCGCGTGGCATCACCCGAAACGATATGAAACGCACTCCGCGGGACTCGCCGTGAGAGCGTCAGCGGCGCGCTCGAGCGCTGGCTTGCCGCGGAGGGCGAACCGACCCTCGGCAGCCTGATCGACCTCTTCGGGCGCGGCAGCTTCGCGCTCGTGTTCGTGCTGCTGCTGGGCGTGCCCGCGCTGCCGCTGCCCACGGGTGGCGCCACGCACGTGTTCGAGGTCATCGCGGTGCTGCTCGCGCATCGAGCTGATCGCCGGCCGCAACGAGATCTGGCTGCCCGACCGCTGGCGCAAGCTCGACCTCGCCGGTCCCCGCAAGCAGAAGTTCATCCGCGGCCTGATGAAGCTGATCCGGCGCCTGGAGCGCATCTCGCGCCCGCGCCTCTCGTTCCTGTTCGACCACCGGCTGAGCAACATCGTGTTCGGCCTGTTCGCGGCCGCCGGCTCCATAGCCGCGTTCCTCGCGCCCCCGTTCACGGGCCTCGACACCCTCCCGGCGCTGGGAGTGGTGCTGCTCTCGCTCGGCGTGCTGCTCGAGGACATCGCGGTGGTGTGCGCCGGACTCGTGGTCGGCGCGGCCGGTGTGACGCTCGAGATCGTGCTCGGGAAGGCGGCGGTCTCGGGGATCAGCAGCCTCTTCTGACCAGTCGCTAGCCTGGTATCGAAGTGCGATCACTGGCCCGTTCGTCCTTCAGGCATCGTCGTGTCGTCCTCGGTCTCTGGCTCGCAGTCTGGTCGCGCTCTCGCTCATCCACGGCGCCGCCGGCAGCGACTACCGCGACTCCTTCAAGCTGAAGGGCACCGACAGCGCCGACGCGCTGGCGCTGCTCCAGCAGGCTTCGCCGAAGGCCTCGGGCGACAGCGACCGGATCGTGATCGCCACCAGCGGCGGCGCGTCGGTCACCGACCCGGCCGTGAAGGCGCGCGTCGACGCGATGCTCGCGGAGGTGGCCAAGCAGCCGCACGTGGGCACGGTCACATCGCCGTTCGCGCCCGGCGCGTCGGGGCAGATCTCCTCAAACGGCAAGGTCGCCTACGCCACCGTCACCTTCGACGAGCAGGCGAACGACCTGCCGGAGAGCGCGGCGAAGCGCGTGATCTCGGTGGCGCAATCGGCCGAGAACGACAACGTCCGCGTCGAGCTCGGCGGCCAGGCGATCGAGCTCGCCAACCGCCAGGGCGTGGGCGGCACCGGCTTCGGGTTCCTCGCCGCGGCGGTGGTTCTGTTCCTGGTCTTCGGCTCCCTGCTCGGGATGCTGCTGCCGCTCGTGACCACCGGCTTCGCGCTCGGCACCGGCATCGCGGTGATCGGGCTGCTCTCGCACGTGATCACCATGGCGTCGTTCAGCTCGGAGCTGTCGCTCCTGATCGGGCTGGGCGTGGGGGTGGACTACGCGCTGTTCATAGTCACGCGCTTCCGCCAGGGGCTGCTGCGCGGCCTGACCCCGAGACGGCCGCGATCGAGGCCATCGACACCTCCGGGCGGGCGGTGCTGTTCGCCGGCGTGACCGTCTGCATCGCGCTGCTCGGCATGTTCGCGCTCGGGGTCAGCTTCCTCTACGGGGTCGCGATCGCCGCGTCGATCGTCGTCGCCTTCACGGTCATCGCCGCGCTCACGCTGCTGCCTGCGCTTGCTCGGCTTCCTCGGGCCCAAGGTGCTCGGCCGCAAGCTCCGGCGCCAGCTGGCCGAGCAGGGCCGGCTGTCCGACACCGACGAGTCGCCCGGCTGGAGCCGCTGGGCCGCGCGTCTGCAGCGCCGTCCCGCGCTGTTCGCGATCGCCGCCACGGCGCTGATGCTGCTGATCGCGGTCCCGTTCCTGTCGATTCGGCTGGGCTCGTCCGACCAGGGCAACGATCCCACGAGCACCACCACTCGCCAGGCCTACGACCTGCTGGCGAAGGGCTTCGGCCCCGGCTTCAACGGCCCGCTCCAGCTCGTGGCGAAGGTGCCCGACCAGGCGGCGGAGCAGCAGTTCGCGGGCGTGCGTCCAGGCGGCGAAGACGACCAAGGACGTGGTGGCGGTCACGCCCCGCGCGCGTGATCGGCGGCGAGGGAGGCGCGCCGCGCGTGGCCGTGGCGAACGTCGTGCCGCGCGGCTCGCCCCAGGACGCCTCCACCACCGACCTCGTGAACCGCCTGCGCGACCACACGATCCCCGACGCGACCGGGGCAGCGGGCTGCACGTGCTCGTGGGCGGCCAGACGGCGATCTTCGAGGACTTCTCGAAGGTCCTCGCTAACAAGCTGCCGCTGTTCATCGGCGTGGTCGTGCCTGCTGTCGTTCCTGCTGCTGATGGCGGTGTTCCGCAGCCTCGTGATCCCGGCGATGGCGTCGCTCATGAACCTGCTTGTCAGCCGCCGCCGCGTTCGGCTTCATCACGGCGATCTTCCAATGGGGCTGGGGCGCCTCGCTGATCGGCGTGGACCGCGCCGGCCCGATCGAGGCCTTCCTGCCGGTGATGGTGTTCGCGATCCTGTTCGGCCTCTCGATGGACTACGAGGTGTTCCTCGTCAGCCGCATCTACGAGGAGTGGCACAAGCGCGAGGACAATCGCGAGGCGATCACCCACGGCCTGTCCGCCACCGGCCGCACGATCACCGCCGCCGCGGCGATCATGGTGCTGGTGTTCGCGGCCTTCGTCCTCGGAGGCGAGCGCGTGATCAAGCTGTTCGGTATCGGGCTGGCCAGCGCGGTGTTCCTCGACGCGCTGATCGTGCGCAGCGTGCTCGTGCCATCGCTGATGCTCGTGATCGGCAAGGCCAACTGGTGGCTGCCCCGCTGGCTCGATCGCCTGCTTCCGCGCCTCAACGTGGAGGGCGGGGCGGAGGACACACCGCCGGCCGAGCACGTCCGCGGCCCCGTGCCGCGCGTCGCGCCCGACTCATCCGGCTGACCACCAGAGGGGTGGCGCAAGCGGGCACGATCGGCCTGCTCGCGCGAGCGGTCGCAGCCTCGAGCTGCCGGCCACCCCCAGCGTCGTGTCACGACGCATCCGGGACGATCGCCGGCACCGCCGCCTCCACCTGCACGCCGGCGGCCGCGCGCTTCGACTCGGCCATGCGGCGCATGTGGAGGCCGTGCAGCGGACCGGCGAGCGTCGACAGCGCGCCCGCGCCGACCAGCGCTGCCGCAGTTGACGTGCGCATGTGACCGCCGTCGACGGCGACCGTCGTGATCGCCACCACGAGCGGCAGCTGCGTGGAGCGTGAACAGCGCGAGCGCCATCCGGTCTTCCTTGAGCGGCAGCACGCGCCGGTAGAGGACCATCGCCGGCGTGCCCCGCACGACGAGGAAGAGGACGAAGAAGATCGCGAGCTTGGCGACGCCGGAGACGCTGGAGAACAGCGCGTCGACGTCGAGGCGCATCCCGCTCATGACGAAGAAGAACGGGATGAAGACTCCGAACGCGATCGCGTTGAGCTTCGAGTCGAAGATCGGCATCTCCCGTGTCTGCAGGACCTGCCTCGTTATCAGCCCGGCCGCGAACCCACCGAGAAGCAGATCGAGGCCGAGGTCGGACGCGAGCAGCGCCAGCGCGAAGACCAGGACGACGATCCAGCGGACCGCCAGCTGCGAGCTCGACTCGAGCGTCTTCTCGAACAGCGGCATCGTCCGGCCCGCCGAGCGGACCGCGAGCACCGCGACCCCCACCGCGAGCGCGACGAAGCCGACCAGGATGAGTGCGTTGTGCACCGCGCTCTGCGTGGAGAGGACGAGCGTGAGCAGCAGTATCGGCCCGAACTCCCCGACGGCTCCGGCGGCGAGCAGGTAGGTGCCGAAGCGGGTGCGCAGCTCCCCCGTGTCGGAGAGCACGGGGATCAGGGTGCCGATGGCGGTGGTCGCGATCGCCGACCCCACGTACACGAGCGACACGACGACGCCCAGCGAGAGCGAGCACCCCGCCGATCATGTAGGCGATCGCGAGCGACATCGCCCACCCGAGCAGGGCGAGCCTGAGCGGCTCTCCGCGGATGCGCGCGATGTCGATCTCATAGCCGGCGAAGAAGAACAGCATCCCCAGCCCGAGGTCCGCGAAGAACTCCGTGAACCCGTCGACGTGCGCGAGATCGAGCAGCTGTGGCCCGATCACCACGCCCAGCGCCAGCTCGACCACCACCACCGGGATGAACAGCCCGCGCGACCCGATGACGCTCGACAGCGTTGCCGCGAGCGCCGCGGCCACCACGATCGCGAGGAACGACCCCGTATCGACGCGGATCCCCACGACCGGCGGCCCTAGTGCTTGAACGACTCCGCGGCGCGCTCCCGCACTCCGCGGCAGGGGCCCGTCCAGGGCCTCGAGCTCGGCGGTCTGCTTGCGCAGATCCGCGAGGAAGAGGTCCGCCATGTCCTGAGTCATCCCCGCGCGCACGACGACGCGCAACACGGACAGGTCCTCGCGGTTCTCGGGGAACGTGTACGCCGGAACGAGCCAGCCGAACTCGCGCAGTCGCGCGGACACGTCGAACACCGTGTAGTTGGTGACCTCCGGCTTCACGCGTGAAGGCGAGCACCGGGCAGCTCGCTGCCGTCGGTGATCAGCTGGTAGGGGCCGATGCCGGCGATCTCGCGGGCGATGTGCTGCGCGACGGTCGATGCGGCCATTTGGACGACCTCGTAGCCCGTGCGTCCGAGGCTGAGGAACATGAAGTACTGCGCGACCACCTCGCTGCCCGGGCGCGAGAAGTTGAGCGCGAAGGTGGGCATGCTGCCGCCGAGGTAGTTCACGTCGAAGACGAGGTCGCGCGGGAGCTTCTCGGCATCGCGCCAGATCGCCCAGCCGACACCCGGGTAGACGAGCCCGTACTTGTGCCCGGACGCGTTGATCGAGTGCACCCGCGGGAGCTGGAAGTCCCATACGAGCTCGGGCTGCACGAACGGCGCGATGAACCCGCCCGACGCGCCGTCCACGTGCACCGGCACGTCCGGGCCGCCGCCGGCCGCGAGCGCGTCGAGGGCCTCGCAGATCTCCTTCACCGGCTCGTAGCTGCCGTCGAACGTGGAGCCGAGGATCGCGACCACGCCGATCGTGTTCTCGTCGCAGTGCGCTGCGGCCTGGTCGGCGGTGAGGTGATAGCGCTCGCCCTCCATTGGGACCAGACGAGGCTCGACATCCCAGTAGCGGCAGAACTTGTCCCAGCAGACCTGGACGTTCACGCCCATCACCAGGTTGGGCCGGTCCGTCGGCTTGCCGGCCGCCTTCATGCGCTCGCGCCAGCGCCACTTGAGGGCCAGCCCGCCGAGCATCGCGGCCTCGCTCGACCCGGTGGTCGAGGTGCCGGTCACATCCCCGCTGCCGGGGGCGTGCCAGAGGCGGCCGATGATGTTCACGCAGCGCTTCTCGAACTCCGCCGTCTGCGGGTACTCGTCCTTGTCGATCATGTTCTTGTCGGCGGTGTCCGCCATCAGGCGCGCCGCGTAGGGCGGCATCCAGGTCGTCACGAACGTCGCCAGGTTCAGCCGAGCGCTGCCGTCGAGGAGCAGCTCGTTCGAGAGGAGGTCGTACGCGACCTGCCCGCCGGTGCCCTCTGCCGGCATCTGGTCCCGGGGGAGCGACAACACGCCTGACTCGCGTACGAGAGCCGAGGCGAAGGCTTCCGGCTTGCTGTGGAGCGTCATCTTGTCCACGTCCTTTCGGGCTGAGGTTTGGCGCGTCGCGGGATTCGGAGCAGCGGGACGCTCACGGATCGCGGCGTTCCGCGGTCGAGCTTTTCGACTGCGGGTGCCGAGCGCATCGCCCGAACCGGGTGACATCCCACTCCCCGCCCGTGCGAGGATCGCGTCGTGCAATCAGGCCCCGGTTGGTGGGCGCCCCGCCGGGCGCAGTGGTGGGTAGCGATCCTGTTCGCGCTCGGCTCCGCCTGCTTCTTCATCGGGCCCTTCCCCGGTTTCGTGCAGGCCGTCGGGGCGGTTGCCGACGCGGCTGTGTTCTTTGCTGGGTCGATCGCCTTCACCTCCGCGGCGACGCTTCAGTTCGGGACAACTCCGCGGAGCGACCGCGTGGACCGCTGGGCCGACGGGGTGCAGCTTGTGGGCACCCTCTTCTTCAACCTCAGCACCTGGCGGGCGCTCGACGCGGCGTTCGACAACGCGGCCACGAACCGCTTGATCTGGCGGCCGGACGTCGCCGGTTCGTCTGTTTCCTGATTGCGAGCTATCTCGCCTGCCGAGGCGTGCGAAGGCGCACCCGCTCGTTCCGGATCGCGGCGCTCAACATGCTCGGCTCGGTGTTCTTCGGGATCGCCGCCGTGGCCTCGTACGTGGTGCCGTCGACCGGCGACGTCCTGGACCTCGCCGCCGCCAACTTCACGACGGCCCTCGGGGGCCTCTGCTTCCTGGTCGGCGCGCTCCTGCTCCTGCCGGTGGGCGGCTCCGCACCACCTGAGCCGGCGGTCGTAGCGGCGACCGCCGGGTCGGGCTGAGCGCCCGTCAAGTCTCCCTATCCGGCACAGCTCACTCGGCGTCGCAGGCGGTGAAGGGAGCGGGTTAGGCTGCGCTGCTGTGCAGGAGCAGGTGACGCAGCTGGTGGAGGAGCAGGTGACGCAGCTGGTGGAGGAGCAGGCCGCTCTCCGGCGGGTGGCCACCGCGGTTGCGGGCGGCGCCCAGCCGGAGGAGGTGTTCGAGCTGGTGACCGAGGAGGCGGGTCGGCTGCTTGGTGCCAGCTCCGCCGGGACGATCCGCTACGAGCCCGACGAGAAGAGCGCGATCGTGGTGGGTCGCTGGCACGGCACCGGACCGCCCGGCATGGAGGTGGGCACCCACGTGCCGGTGGCAGGCGACACCGGGGTGGCCCATGTGCTGCGCACGGGCAAGCCGGTGCGGATCGACGGCTTCGAGGGCCGAAAAGGCTGGATCGCCGAGGAGATGCACCGGCTTGGGTTCAGCCGCAGCGTCAGTGCGCCGATCACCGTCGCCGGCCGCATCTGGGGCGCCGCTGATCGTCGCGGCCGCGGGAGAAGAGCCGATGCCGCCCGGGACGGAGACGCGCCTCTGCGAGTTCGCCGATCTTGTGGTGCTTGCGCTGTCCTCGGCCTCCGCGCGGCAGGAGCTGATCGAGTCGCGCGCGCGGATCGTGCAGGCCGGCGACGAGGCGCGCCGCAGGCTCGAGCGCGATTTGCACGACGGCGCGCAGCAGCGGTTGGTGTCGCTCGCCCTCACCCTGCGGCTGGCCGCCGATGCCCTGCGGACCGACGCGGAGCGCGGCCGCGAGCTGCTCGACGGCGCACGCGCCGAGCTGGACCAGGCAATCGACGAGCTGCGCGAGCTCGCCCGCGGGATCCACCCGGCAGTGCTCATGGAGCGCGGTCTGGCGGCGGCGGTCGCCCTCCTGGCCGGGCGCTCGGAGGTGCCGGTCAAGCTGTCGGTGACCACCGAGCGGTTTCCATCCGCGATCGAGGCCGCGGCCTACTTCGTGGTGGCTGAGGGACTCACGAATGTGGCGCGCTACTCGGAGGCGTCGAACGCGGCGGTGAGCATCTCGCACCAAGATGGGCGTCTGGTGGTGGAGGTGGAGGACGACGGCAAGGGCGGGGCCGACGCCAGCCGCGGCTCGGGCCTGCGCGGGCTCGCGGACCGCGTCGAGGTGCTGAACGGCTCGATCTCGCTCCAGAGCCCCGAGGGCGAGGGCACGCGGCTGAGGGCGGAGTTCGAGGTGACCTAGCTCCGCGGACAAACCCCTCGCATGTCACATGCGGCCGTCCTGCTCGGTCATTGGAGAAGACCCGAGCAGAGGAATGGACATGAAGACCACGGCCGACATCCCGATCTCCGACCTTCGCGCCGACCTTAACGGCGAGCTGATTGCCCCCGACGACCCCCGGTACGACGACGCGCGCGGCGTCTTCTTCACCGGATTTGACCGCCCGGCCTGCGGCGATCGTGCGCGCTGCCGATGCCTCCGACGTCTCCCGCGTGGTCAACCTGGCACGGGAGACCGGCGCCGAGCTCGCGGTGCGCAGCGGCGGTCACAGCCGCGCCGGGCACGGGACCTCCGACGGCGGGATCGTTCTCGACCTCTCCGAGATGAACGCGGTCGAGATCGACGCCGACGGCCGCACCGCCTGGGCGCAGGCCGGCGTGAAGGCCGGCGACTACACCAGGGCGACCGGCGAGCACGGCCTCGCCACCGGGCTCGGCGACACGGCCACCGTCGGCGTCGGCGGGATCACCCTGGGCGGCGGCATCGGCTTCCTGGTCCGCAAGCACGGCCTCACGATCGATGACCTCCTCGGCGCCGAGGTCGTCACCGCCGACGGCGAGCTCCTCGAGGTGGACGAGGAGAACCACCCCGATCTCTTCTGGGCGCTCCGCGGCGGCGGCGGCAACTTCGGGGTCGCGACCCGGTTGCGCTTCCGGCTCCACGAGATCGACGATGGTCCTCGGCGGCATGCTCATGCTCCCGGCGAGCGCCGAGGCTGATCGCCGGATTGGTCGCCGCGGCAGAGGCGGCACCCGAGGAGCTCTCGGTGATCGCGAACATCCTGAAGGCGCCGCCGGCTGCCGTTCATCCCCGCCGAGCAGCACGGCAAGCCCATCGTGATGGCCCTGATGGTCTACGCCGGCGATGCCGAGGCCGGCGAGCGTGCGATCGCGCCGATCCGCGCGCTCGCGACCTCCGCTCGCCGACATGGTCCGCCCGATCCGCTACCCGCAGATGTACGAGGGGCCGGAGGGCCCGCCGCCGGCGTTCGCCGCGGGGACGAACGTCCTCCTCGATGCCTTCTCGCCCGGGGCGGCGGAGGCGATCCTCGAGCACCTCGAGACCTCGACAGCCCCGCTGGCCGCCGCCCAGCTGCGCGTCCTCGGCGGGGCGATGGCGCGCGTCCCCGACCGCGCGACCGCGTTCGGGTATCGCGAGGCGAAGATGATGGTGAACGTCGCCGCGATGTACGAGCGCCCGGAGGACGGCCCGGAGCACGAGGCCTGGGCCAGCAGCCTGGCGACGGCGCTCTCCGATGGCACCCCCGCGGCCTATGTCGGTTTCCTCGGCGATGACGGGGAGCAGGGCGTCCGACGCGCCTATCCGCCGGCCACCCTCGAGCGCCTCGCTGAGGTGAAGCGCAGGTACGACCCGGACAACCTCTTCCGCCTCAACCTGAACGTGCCGCCCGGGGCTCAGGTCAACGTAACCGCTTGCTTAACGAGCGCGGCGATCCTCGCCTCCTCCGTGGCGGTCAGCCTCCTTCAGCGCGAAGGCGGTCGGCCACATGGCGCCTTCGTCGAGGTTCGCCTTCTCGCTGAAGCCGAGCGTCGCGTATCTCGTCTTGAACTTCTCCCCGCTCTGGAAGAAGCAGACGACCTTGTCGTCCTTGGCGTAGGCGGGCATCCCGTACCAGGTCCTCGGCGCCAGGTCCGGCGCGCTGGCCTTGACGATCTCGTGCAGCCGCTTGGCCATCGTGCGATCGGCTGTGGACATCTCCGCGATCTTCGCGAGCACGTCGCTCTCGCCGTCGGCCTTCTTCCCTTGTTGCGCCTTCAGCTCCCTGGCGCGCTCCTTCATCGCGGCTCGTTCCTCGGCCGTGAATCCCGTGGACTTCTGTGCGTCCTTCTTTGGGCTCATTGGAATCTCCTCAGGCCGGTTGCGGATCAAGTTTGCTGCGCGATCGCAGACGCCGCGGTCGCGACGCCCGCCGGTTCCCACGCGAAGCCGTCCGGGTCGGTGAAGGAGCCGGCATCGCTGCCGACGACGAGTCGGTGCGAGCCGCTGCCGTCGGGGGAGGTGCCGGCGTCCTTGGCCAGCGCGCGGCGACCGTAGAGCGCCAGCTTGACGTGTCGCAGTGTCGAACTGGACGTACTTGCGGCCGAAGCTCTTCGCCACCTCCAGGCCGCGGTCGGCGTAGAACCACTTGCTCGCGACGACGTCTTCCACTCCCAGCAGAAGCACCAACTCGTCGATGTCCCGCGTGGCGGGCCCTCGGTCCTTCTTCGACGACGTCGCAACCTTCCAGATCGTCCCGTCCGGGGCCTGTATGACGCCGCCGTAGCCCCAGAAGCTCTTCTTGGCCGGCTTCAGCGCTGTTGCGCCGGCGTCCACGGCGGCGCCGATCAGCCCGTCGACGGTGGCCGGCTGGGACACCACGAGCGACAGCGTGAAGGCGCGAAAGCCGGTCGTCGGCGCGTCCGAGGCGCGGAGGGCCAGCCGATCGTCCAGGCCGAACGCTGCGGTGTAGAAGGCGTCCGCGGCGGCGGTGTCGGGCACCTCGAGGGTCACGGATTCGATGAAGGTCATGGCAGGCTCCTTTCGTGGTTGCCTTGGACGGGCGATCATGGTATCGACACAATTGTGGTGAAATCCAATGATTGTGTCCGTCCAGCGAATCTGCAAGGCTTGAGCGATGACAGCGTCGGTGTCGAGCGACCTCGAGGTGGCGGAGTTCGCCGGCCAGCTCTTCTTCCGGCTATGGCGCGCCTCGCATACGCGCACCGCTGAGAAGCTCGACTCGATTGGCCTCACGCCCGCGCTGTTCGCGCTGCTCAACGTGCTCGGCGCCCGCGAAGGGTCCATCCAGCACCAGCTCAGCTCCGACATGGGCATCGATCCGAGCGCCATGGTCAAGCTGATCAACGAGCTCGAAGACGCGGGGCTGGCCAAGCGCCGGCGGCGTCCAGGCGATCGCCGGGCGTGGGAGGTGTCGATCACGCCGAAGGGCCGGCGTACGCTGGAGCGGGCCAGGGGACTCGTCGCGCAGGTGGAGGACGAGGTGCTGGGCGGCCTCACCGCCGCCGATCGCCGTCAGCTGCTCACGCTCCTCCGACGAGCGCTCGTCTCGGCGCCGGCGCAACCGCCCTGGCGCCCCGAGGAGGAGGAGCTCTAGACCTCGCCGACCCAGTCGGCGACGGCCTCCGGCGGGTCGCCGTGCCACTGCGCCCTGACGGAGAGCCGGATCAGCTCGTCCGGGTCACGATCGAAGCTCGCCTCGCCACCGTGCGAGCCGAGGTACAGCACCACCGCGTTGGCGACGGACACGGCCGGGTTCTCAGCGTCGTAGTCGGCGCCCTCGGCGGCGATCGCGAGCCGCTCCTCGAGGTTCTGCACGGCGCTGACCGGTTCGTCGTCGTCCTCGAACTGCTCCGCGAGCCTCGCGAGCGCCACATCGGTCCCGTCGGGGTCGCAGACCTCCACCGCGCGGCGGACCACATCTGCCACGGTGGGGAGCCGGCGATCCATGGCCGAGATCGTGGCTCAGCGCAGTCATGTACGCCCAGGAGCCCGAGATGATGCCGACGACTATCTCTGCCCTCCTTGACACGGGTCACGACACCGACGCCGCTCTGATCGTCGGCGAGGCCGGGAAGGTCGTGGCCTTCGATGAGCTGCGCTCGACGAGTCCACGCGCTGGCCGAGACGCTGGCCGCCCGCGGGGTGGCTCGCGGCGATCGCGTGGCGCTCGTCATCCCCGACGGTCCGAACCTCATACAGCTGCTCTTCGCGATAAACGCACTGGGCGCCAGCGCCGCTCCGCTCAACCCCGCGTACAAGCACGACGAGTATGCGTTCTACCTCGACGACCTGGAGCCACGCTTCCTGCTGCTTCCCGAGGGTGAGATCGGCGCCGCGCGCGAGGCAATCGGATCCGCCACCGAGATCATCGAGGTGGCCGATGGCCCGGTGCTTCGCGGATCAAGTGCGCGCCGGGCATTCGATCCCGCGCTCCCCGAGGACGTCGCATTGCTCCTGCACACAAGCGGGACCACCAGCCGGCCCAAGCAGGTGCCGCTCACCCACGCCAACATCACGGCGTCGGTGCAGACGATCGCCGCCTTCTACGGCCTCACGCGCGAGGACGTGTCGTACTGCGCCATGCCGCTCTTTCACGTGCACGGGCTCGTTGCTTCGGTCTGGTCGTCGCTTGCCGTTGGCGGTTGCGTCGTCGTCCCGCGGCGCCTGACGCCGAGTGGATTTTGGGCCCAGGCCCGCGAGCACGACGCCACCTGGTTCTCCGCCGGCCCGACGCTCCACCAGATGCTCCTCGGCCGCGCCCCGGCCGACGCGCAGCTCCCCTCCCTCCGGTTCGTCCGGTCGTGCAGCTCCGCGCTGTCGCCCGCGCAGATGACGCGCATGGAGGAGACGCTTGGCGTGCCGGTGGTCGAGGCCTATGGCATGACGGAGGCCAGCCACCAGATGGCCTCCAACCCCCTGCCGCCCGCCCCGCGGCTCGCTGGCAGCGTGGGGGTGCCCACCGGGGTCGAGCTGCAAATCGTCGACTCGGCCGGGACTCCGGTGGCGGCCGGTGACGCCGGCGAGGTCGTAATCCGCGGTGACGGCGTCATGAGCGGGTACCAGAACAACCCCGACGCAAACGCCGAGTCGTTCTTCGACGGATGGTTTCGCACCGGCGACCGGGGCTGGTTGGACGACGGCTATCTGAGGCTTGTGGGTCGCCTGAAGGAGATGATCCTGCGCGGCGGCGAGAACATCTCTCCCTACGAGATCGAGGACGTGCTCAAGGCGCATCCGGCCGTCGTGGACGCCGTCTGCTTCGGAGTTGACGACGACAAGTACGGCGAGAAGGTGGGCGCGGCCATCGTTGTGTCTGACGAGGCCGCGGCGGGCGAGTTGACCAGCTGGTGCGCCGAGCGCCTGGCGGCGTTCAAGGTGCCGGAGGTGATCCGCATCGTCGACGAGATTCCTCGCACCGCAACCGGAAAGGTCCAGCGCAAGCGCGTCGGCCAGGCCGTGCTCGGAGACGCCGGGTGAAGGTGGCCGTCGTCGGCGCGGGCGCGATTGGCGCCTACGTCGGCGCGGCGCTCAACGCCGGCGGCGTGGACGTGACCTTGATCGCTCGCGGTCCGCACCTGCGCGCCATGCAGACGGAGGGCGTCCGCGTCCTCAGTCCCCGCGGCGATTTCATCGCCCACCCCGAGGCGACCGACGAGCTCGACGCAATCGGCGACGCCGACGTCGTCTTTCTGGGCCTCAAGGCCTACAGCCTCGCCGAGATGGCGCCCCGGACTTGGCGCGGCGATGCGGCCCGACGCTGCAGTGGTCTGCGCCCAGAACGGCATCCCGTACTGGTACTTCCACGCATCACGGGGGACCGCTCGAGGGCACGACGCTCGAGTCGGTCGATCCGGGCGGGATCATCGCGCGCTCGCTCTCACCCGAGTCGGCGATCGGCTGCGTCGTCTACTGCGCCACGGAGATCGTGGAGCCCGGCGTGATCCGTCATGTGGAGGGGACGCGGTTCCCGATCTGCGAGCCCGACGGCTCACGGAGCGAGCGCTGTGTAGCGATCTCCGCGGCGTTCCGGGCCGGCGGCCTGAAGGCGCCCATCGATGCGCAGCTGCGCAACCAGATCTGGCTGAAGCTGGTTGGCAACGCCGCCCTGAACCCGGTCAGCGCGCTCACTGGCGCGACGCTCGGGGAGCTCGCCCGTTCGCCCGGCATGGTGGAGCTGCTTCGCGCGCTGCTCGAGGAGGCGGCCGCCGTGGGGGCGCGCCTGGGGGTGGAGCTGCCCGTTTCGCTGGAGCGGCGACTCGAGGCCGCGTTCGAGGTCGGTGACCACCGGACCTCGATGCTCATGGACCGCGAGGCCGGCAAGCCGCTCGAGTATCAGTGCATGACCGGCGCGATCATCGAGCTGGCGCGCATGCTGGACGTCCCCGTGCCACGGATCGAGACCGTGCACGAGTGCATCTCGCAGGTGGACGCTCTAAGCCGGGAAGCGACGGTTCGATGAGCAGCGAAGCCAGCCAGGTGAGGGCGAAGCCCTCGCCATCTGAACGCGAGGACGCCCGACTGGCAAGGACGCAGGGAGCGAAGCTTGCGTCAGCAAGCGAGTCGACCGAGGACGCCGCGCAGTCGGTGCGCCCGCAGCCCGCTCAGATGGCGAGGGCCGGAATCGAACCGGCGACACCACGATTTTCAGTCGTGTGCTCTACCAACTGAGCTACCTCGCCAAAGCCCGGTGATGGTAGCGACAGACGCTCGCTAGTCTGCGGCCGATGAGCGAGCTAATACACACCTGTTACAGGATCGGCGACATCGATCGCTCGGTCGCGTTCTACAAGGCGTTGGGCTTCGACGAGATCGGCCGGATGCCGATCCGCGACGAGGCGATCAACGTGTTCATGGGCCTGCCGGAAGACGGCGCCCGCCTCGAGCTGACCTACAACCACGGCGTCGACTCCTACGAGCTCGGCACCGGCTACAACCACATCGCCGTCACGACCGAAGACCTGGACGGCAAGCTGGCGAACCTCAAGGAACAGGGCATCGAGCCCGAAAAGCCCCCGTACACGGTCGTCGAGGGTGGCTCCCGGATCTGCTTCGTGCGCGACCCCGACGGATACAGGATCGAATTGATCGAGCGCTGAATGCGCAAGGCACTCGCCACAGCCCTGGCCCTTCTGACCGTCGCTGTCGCTGGTTGCGGCAGCGGCGGGTCGGGGAGCAGCGGCGGGGACCCGCTCGACACGGCGCTCGGCTATCTGCCGAAGAGCGCGCCGTTCGTGGTCGCGATCGACACGAACCTGAAGGGCAGTCAATGGCAGGCGCTCGGCACGATCGCCGCCAAGTTCTCGTTCGGCGGCCAGGTCGAGGACCAGCTCAAGCAGGCCGTGAACAAGCAGGGCCTGAACTTCGACACGCAGGTCAAGCCGCTGCTCGGCAACCCGGCCGTGATCGCGGCGCCCGACGTACAGAGCTTCCTCGGCGACGGCAACGGCTTCATCGTCGCCCTCGAGGTGAAGGACAAGGACAAGCTCTCCAGCCTCCTGAAGCAGAGCAAGGACCTGAAGCCGGACGGCAGCTCGAACGGCGCGACCCTCTACAGCCAGACCGACGGCGGCGGCGAGACCGCTCAGCAGGACGACGTGCTGCTGGCCTCCGACAACAAGGCGCACCTGTTGCAGGCCCTCCAGCAGCACGACAAGGGCGGCGGCCTCAGCGTCGAGCCAGTTCGAGGACGCCCTCACCGACCTGCCGAAGGACGCCCTCGTCCGGGTCTACGCGGACGTGCAGAGCCTGCTCGGGCAGAGCCCTGGCTCGGCGGCGGCGCGCAAGA
Organism: uncultured Thermoleophilaceae bacterium; assembly: GCA_963729205.1. GTDB lineage: Bacteria > Actinomycetota > Thermoleophilia > Solirubrobacterales > Thermoleophilaceae > JAICJR01. Next base: position 130,867 of record CAVSNA010000022.1, on the reverse strand, counting down.
TCAAGTGGGTCGGCGCGCTGCGCACGCTGGGAGTGACCGGCTCGGCCAGCGCCAACGCGATCTCCTTCGACATGAACCTGAAGACCGATCCGTCGGGCCTCACCGACGCCGACGTGCCGATCGCAACCGGCGACGACTCGCCCGGCGTCTCGGGCAAGCCCGGGTGAGCTCGTGTTCGGCCTGCGCGGGCTGAACCAGGTGGCGATCTTCGCCCAGAGCGCCGCGCAGACGATCAGCCCCGGCAGCTTCGGCGACTTCGAGCGGGCCAAGGCGCAGATCGGCGCGCAGCTCGGGATCGACGTCGACAAGGACGTGATCGACCAGTTCTCCGGCGACACCACCGTGGCGGTCAGCCTCGACGGCGGCTACGCGCTCCGCGCCGAGCCGAAGGATCCGGCTGCCTTCTCGAAGACCCTGGCGAAGCTCGCCAGGTTCTACCCACGTTCGCCGGCGGCGCCGGGCTCCACGGCGCACGCCTGACCAAGGTGGGCGGCCTCTACAAGCTCACCGGAGCGGGCGAGCAAGACCATCTACTTCGGCGTGGTCGGCAAGGTGTTCGCGCTCGCCACCGACCCGGCCCGCCTCGCGGAGCTCGCCGCGGCGACCCCCACGCCAGGTGCCCGGGGCCAAGGGCGCGTTCGGTGACGAGCTCGGACGCGGGCGCGATCGTCGGGAAGCTCGTGGCGGGCATTGCCGGCGGCGGGCTCAGCGGCCAGCTCGGCGGGGCGCTCGTCAGCGGGCCGCTGGGCAACCTCGACGGCTGGGTGAACGCCAGCACGTCCGGCCTCAAGGGCCACCTGCAGCTCGGGATCAAGTAGCGCCGCGCGGGCGGCTCAGCTCGCCTGCATCCGCGTCATCAGCTCGAGCGCGCCGTTCTTGTTCAGCGGCTCGTTCAGGTTGCCGCACTTGGGCGACTGCACGCAGGACGGGCAGCCGGAGCGGCAGGGGCACTCGTCGATCAGCCGGCGGGCGTCCGCCACCAGCGTCTCGAAGCAGGTGAAGCCGATGCGCGTGATGCCCACGCCACCCGGGTGGCCGTCGTAGATGAAGATCGTGGGCCGGCCCGTCTGCGGGTGGAAGGCCGTGGACAGGCCGCCGATGTCCCAGCGGTCGCACATCGCGATCAGCGGCAGCACCGCGATCTGCCCGTGCTCGGCGGCGTGGATCGAGCCCTGGAGCACGTCCAGCGGGAACTCCTCGCGCAGCAGCGGCTCGGGCAGCTCGTACCAGAGCGCCTGGGTCACGAAGTGCTGCTGCGGGAGCTCGAGCGGCAGCAGGTCGAGGATCTCGTTGTCGGCCACGCGCTTCTTCTGGAACGCCACCACCTCCTCGGTGACCGAGACGATCCCGAACGACAGCTCCACGCCGAGCGCCGAGCGCTGGTCGCGCACCTGCTCGATGTAGGTGTCGCTCTCCTTCTTCGGCTGCGTGTACCAGTCGCCGTTGAACGTGCGCACGAGCGCGCGGCGGTTCTGAAGGTCGAGCTCCTCCACCTCGTAGGCCTGGCCCATGTGCAGGTAGACCGCGCCGGGGTGGACGGTCGAGTGCGCGCGGGCGGCATCCACCGTGCCGATGATCTCCCCGCCGCCGGCGTCCACCACGGCGAAGGAGTCCAGCCCGGCCGATCGCAGCGACACCCGCCCGGCGGGAAAGCCCTCGCCGCGTGGCGTGTAGCGCTCGGCGCGCTCCCGCAGCTCGCCGCGCTTGACGAGGATGTCGGCGTAGCCCTGCCAGCGGGGGCCGAGCGTCTCGGCGTCGTCGGCGGACAGAGGCATCTCATACGCCGCGGTGACCAGGTGCTGGAGGTGGATCACCTCGTTCTCGGAGTCGAGGATCGCCGACTCCACCGGGCGGTCGAGGAACTCCTCGGGATGGCGGCAGAAGAACTGGTCGAGCGCGTCGTCGCCCGCCACGTAGAGGGCCAGGCCCGGGCGTGCGGCGGCCGGCGCGGCCCCACATCTGGCGCAGGCTCGCCACCGTGCCGGGGAACGTCACGCAGATGGCGGCGTCGAGGTCGCCCACGTCGATGCCCAGCTCCAGCGCGTCCGTGGCCACAACCGCCAGCAGCTCGCCGTCGGCCAGGCGGCGCTCGATCTCCCGCCGCTGCGCCGGCGTGTAACCCGCGCGGTAGGGCGCGATCCGCTCGGCCAGGTCGCCGCGGCCCGCGTCCTCGAGCCGCAGGCGGGCGAACTTCTGGATCAGCTCGACACCGCGGCGCGACTTCAGGAAGCAGATCGTCCGCACCTCGCGCTCCATCAGCTCCACCAGCAGCGCGGCGGCCTCGGACAGGGCGGAGGTGCGGATGCCCTTGTCCACGTCCACGAGCGGCGGGTTCCACATCGCGATCTTGCGGTCGGCGCGCGGGGCGCCGTCGTGCTGCACGAGCGTGAACTCGAGGCCGGTGAGCTCCTCGGCCAGCTCCAGCGGGTTGGCGATCGTCGCGCTGGTGAGCACGAAACGGGGCTCGGTGCCGTACGCGTTGGCCAGCCGCCGCAGCCGGCGCAGCACGTTGGCCACGTGCGAGCCGAACACGCCGCGGTAGACGTGCGCCTCGTCCACCACCACCCAGGCCAGGTTGGCCAGCACGTCGCCCCAGTTCTTGTGGTGGGGCAGCACGCCCACGTGCAGCATGTCCGGGTTCGTGAGGATCAGGTTCGAGCGGTTGCGGATCGCCCGGCGCTCGTCGCGCGGCGTGTCGCCGTCGTAGATCGCGTGGCGCAGGAAGCGCGCCCTGAGCTGGGACAGCTTGCGCGCCTGGTCCTGGGCGAGCGCCTTGGTGGGGTAGAGGTAGAGCGCGCGGGCGCGCGGGTCGTGCGCGAGCGTGTCGAGCACCGGCAGGTTGAACGCGAGCGACTTGCCGCTGGCGGTGCCTGTCGTGACGATCGTGTGCCCCGCGCGCGCGGCCTCGAGCGCGGCGGCCTGGTGCGAGTAGAGCCGCTCCACGCCGCTCGTCGCGAGCGCCTCGAGCAGCGCCGGATGCAGATCGGCCGGCAGCGGAGCGAGCTCGGCCGGCTGAGCCCCCACGTGGCTGGTGGTGACGAGCTGCTCCCCCTGGCGGCCTCGAGGAAGTCATCCCAGGGCATTTTCTGGATGGCGATGGCCACGGGGTTGAGCCTATTCGCGGCCGATGACTAGTGTCCCGACACCTCGACACCCGACACCCGAGACCCAATGCTCCGCTGCGTTTACACCGATCTCGACGGCACCCTGCTGACGGCCGGCTCGCTCTTCCGCGACGCCGACGGCGGCTTCACGCTGATGCCGGCGCGCGCGCTCGAGGCCTGCCACCGCGCGGGCGTCGAGGTGGTGATCAAGTCCGGCCGGCGCAAGGCACAGGTGATGGAGGACGCCCGGCTGATGGGCCAGACCTCCTACATCTTCGAGATGGGCTGCGGGATGGTGATCGACGGCGAGGAGACGATGTTCACGGGCGATCTCGAGCCGGCCGACGGCAGCTCGATCTACGACCAGATCGAGAACTCCGGCGCGCCGCAGCTGCTGCTCGACACCTACCCAGGGCTGCTCGAGTACCACGAGCCCTGGCACCTCAACCGCGAGATCTCGCACCTGTTTCGCGGGCTGGTGCCCGTGGAGGAGGCCGACGCCCTGCTCGCCGAGCGGGGCCACGGTGCGGTGCGCCTGGTGGACAACGGGGCGATCGTGCCGAAGACGACGCTGCCCGACCTGCCGGGGCCACCGCACGTCTACCACCTGATGCCCAAGCAGGCCTCGAAGGCGGATGCCGTGGTGCGCCACATGCGGGCGCGTGGCTACACGCCCGAGGAGTGCATCGGGGTGGGCGATTCGCGCGAGGATCTCGGCGTGGCCGCCGTGGTGGGTCGCTTCTTCCTGGTGGCGAACGCGGTGGAGAAGGACCCCGACGTGACCCGCGGCGCTCCCGGCAACGTGGAGGTCACCGAGGGGCGCAACGGCGAAGGCTTCTACGAGGCCGTGATCAGCTCGCTGGCGGCACGTCAGCCCTGACCGACTGACGTCCGGCGCGCGCCTGCCGGCCGACGATGAACACGACGATCGCGATCGTCGCCAGGAGCGAGTAGCGGGAGATCTTGTGGACCACGTCCACGGCCGGCTGTCCGATGCCGTAGCCGAGCCCCACCAGTAGGCCGGCCCACAGGAGCGCTCCCAGCGCGTCGCAGACCATGAAGACCACCAGCCGCATGCGGCTCCAGCCCGCCGCCGCGTCGATCAGAGCCGATGGCACCGGCAGCACGAACGACAGGATCACCGCGACGGCTCCGTAGCGGGCCATCAGGCGCTGCACCCGCTCGCCGCGCTTCTCGGCCTTCGGATGTGAGCCGCCGAGCATCTGCATGGCGCGGGGGCCCCAGCGGCGGCCCGCCCACCAAAAGGCCCAGTCGAACGCGATCAGCGACGGGATGCCCGCAAGCAGCGCCACGGCGAGCGATGCGTGACCGGTGCGAGCCAGCGCGCCCATCGTCACGATCGCGACGGTGGACCCGCGCAGCATCTCGAGCAGCGCCGGGTGGCTGCCCACCAGCGTGGGCACCAGCGGAAGCAGCAGCAGCGCGTACAGGCCGCTCGCCACAATGCCGCCCATGATCAGCATGTCCGCGCGCGCCGGCCGGCCGTCCCACGGCAGACCGTTGTTGCGCTGTGTGGGGATCTGGGCCATTGCCATCAGGATGGCAGGCGGTCGCTCGCGGAGTGCCGAGTGGGTTTAGAGTCGCCTCGCCAAGATCCTCTGACTGGAAGGCATGTGATGGATACCTACGTGATTTTGCGCCGCAGCGGCTGGAGCTCACCCGAGGAGCTGGGCGCTGCCGCCGAGCGCTCCACCAAGGTGGGCAACGAGGAGATGTCGGACGACGTGCGTTGGATCCGCAGCTACGTGCTCGAGGAGGGCGGCGGCTCGGTGGGCACCGTGTGCATCTACCAGGCCACGAGCCCGGAGGCGATCCGCGAGCACGCGTCGAAGGCCGATCTGCCTGTCGACGAGATCATCCCCGTCGTGGACACGGTGCTCGTCCGCGCCGACCCCTGAGCCGCGCCTAGGACTCGCGCTCGAGCGCGGCCTCGAATGCGGCCGCGGCGTCATCGCCGTGCACCGCGAAGATCACCCGCTCGAGCGCGCCGTCGTGGCGAAGCACCGCTCCGACCATCAGTCGCGCCGCCTCGTCGAGCGGGAAGCCGCCGACGCCGGTGCCGAACGCCACCAACGCCAGCGAGCCGCAGCCGAGCTGCTCGGCCTTCGCCAGCGTGGACTCGGTGGCGCGCTCGATGATCTCGGCCGAGGTGGGCCCGCCGAGCACCATCGTGGCGGCGTGGATCACGTAACGCGCGGGCAGCTCGCCGGCGCCGGTCTCGACGGCCTCGCCAAGCGCGATCGGCGCCTTCTCGTCCGACTCGCGCTGGATCGCGGGACCGCCCGCACGGCTGATCGCACCGGCTACGCCGCCACCGTGCATGAGCTGGGTGTTCGCGGCGTTGGCGATGGCGTCCACCTCGAGCTTCGTCACATCCGCCTGCTGAACCTCGATCCTCACGGCCGCTAGCGCACGAGACGCACGGCCTTGACCACCGTGGTGGTGCCGCCCGCGGAGTTCCACCCGACGACGGTCAGCTTCGCGACCATCGAGTGGCGGCGGTGGATCAGCTTGCGCAGCGTGGACAGGTTGTGCCGCGTGAGCCGCAGCCTGAGAACCGCCTTGTGCCCCGCTCGCGCGTTGCGGTGCGTGATCCCGCGGAAGCGCAGCACGTGGTTGTGGCGGCGGCTGATCGTGACCCGCGCGCTGCCGACGATCGTGCCCGCCTGGTTCGGCGTCACGCTGACCTTGAGCCGTTTGACCCGCACGATGTGCTGGAGCTTGCGGATGCTCAGCGTGAGCTGCGGGCCGGGCGGCGGGGGCTGGCCGACCAGCGGGCACGGCCCCGGGGTCGGGTTCGAGTCAGGCGCGATCCGGTACACGCTGCCGCTCCCGAACGATGCGGCGTAGAGGCAGTTGCCGGCGTCCTCGCCGAAGCTCGAAAGGGCGCTGACCGACAGCCCGAGAGCGCTGTCACCCGAGGCGCTGGGCTGCCCGAGGACGAGCGAGCGCAGCCCGGACTTCGACAGGTCGCCGTACACGTAGCGACCCACGAGCGGGCCGAGCGACGGATCGCGCACCACGTAGCCGCCGATGATGCCGGACCCGCAGAACGAGCTCCCGCTGCAGCTGTGCGGGTACTGGAAGACCGGCGCCACCACGGGCGACGGCTTGGTCGCGCACTCGCTGCTGGGCGCCGAGGAGTTCACGCGGTTGCCCTCGTAACAGGGCCAGCCGTAGTTGGCCCCCACGTTCTGGCCGCGGTGGGCGAAGTCGATCTCCTCCTGGGAGCTCTCGCCCACCTCGCCGATCACGAGGTCGCCCGTGGCGGTGTCGAACGAGAAGCGCCAGGGGTTGCGCAGCCCGTAGGCCCAGATCTCGGGGCAGGTGGCGCCGCCGTTCGAGCCGCTTGCACACAGCGAGCCCCCGAACGGGTTGCCCGCCGGGATCGCGTAGGGCGAGCCCGAGCTGGGGTTGATGCGCAGGATCTTGCCGAGCAGCACGTTCTTCTTCTGGGCGTTCTGCTGGCTGTCGTTGCCGCCGCCACCGTCGCCGGTCGAGATGTAGAGGTCCCCGTCCGGGCCGAACTGGAGCTGGCCGCCGTTGTGGTTGGTCTGGCTCGGGTGGGGGATCGTGAGCAGCACGCGCTCCGAGGCGGGGTCGGCGACGTTCGGGTTCGAGGCGGAGCGGCGGAACTCGCTCACGTGTTCGTCGCAGCCGGGGGACGAGGGACAGTTGCGGCTCGTGTAATAGACGTAGAACTTGCCGCTAGCCGCGTAGTTGGGGGGAACGCCATCGAGAGCAGCCCCTGCTCGGTGCCGTTCGGCTGCTTGACCTTGCTCGTGATGTCGAGGAAGGGTGTCGCCTGCTTCACGCCGCCGACCATCAGCACGATCTTGCCGCCCTGCTGGGTGATGAACAGGCGCGAGGCATCGCCCGCGGGCGCGGTCACGTACGTGGGCGCCGAGAAGCTGCCCACCTTCACGAGCTGAACCGCGTGAGCGGGCGGCGCGGCCACGACCCCCACCAGCAGCGCAGCAAGGCATCCGGCCTTCCTGAGCACCGAATGAAGGTAGCGACCGACCATAAAGACGCTGTCGGCGTCTTGTGCGGACGGGTACGATCGCGCAATGCCGCTCTCATACGCCCACGGCGCATCGGACGTGCCGCTCCTGGGCGAGACGATCGGGGCCAACCTCGAGCGAACCGCGGCCCGCGTGCCCGGTGCCGACGCGCTGGTCTCGCGCCACCAGAACCTCCGCTACAGCTACGCCGAGCTGAATGAGCGGGTGGACGAGCTGGCTCGCGCGCTGATGGCGCTCGGCTTCGAGCCGGGCGAGCGGATCGGCATCTGGAGTCCCAACTGCGCCGAGTGGCTGCTGCTGCAGTTCGCGACGGCCAAGGCGGGCGTGGTGCTCGTGAACATCAACCCCGCCTACCGGACCACCGAGCTCGAGTACGCGCTCAACCAGTCGGGCTGCCGGGCGCTGATCGCGGCGCGCTCGTTCAAGACCTCGGACTACGAGGCGATGGTGGCCGAGGTCGCGCCCAGGCTGCGCACGATCGAGCGCACCTGGTTCCTCGACTCGGGCGACTGGGACGAGCTGCTGGCGGGCGCCGCCTCGGTGGATCAGGCCGACCTGAGAGCCCGCGCCGACTCGCTCCAGTTCGACGACGCGATCAACATCCAGTACACGAGCGGCACCACCGGCTTCCCCAAGGGGGCCACGCTCACCCACCACAACATCCTCAACAACGGCTTCTTCATCGGCGAGTACTGCCGCTACACCGAGGCCGACCGCGTCTGCATCCCGGTGCCGTTCTACCACTGCTTCGGCATGGTGCTCGGCAACCTCGCCTGCACGACGCACGGCGCCTGCATCGTGCTGCCGGACGCCGCCTTCGAGCCGCGCTCGGTGCTCGAGGCGGTGGAGGCGGAGCGCTGCACCTCGCTCTACGGCGTGCCGACGATGTTCATCGCCGAGCTCGACCACCCGGACTTCGGGACGTTCGACTACAGCTCGCTGCGCACCGGGATCATGGCCGGCTCGCCGTGCCCCGTCGAGGTGATGCGCAGGGTGGTGGAGCGCATGCACATGGACGAGGTGACCATTTGCTACGGCATGACGGAGACCTCGCCGGTGTCCACCCAGACCGGCGCCGAGGACAGCCTCGAGCGGCGCGTCGGCACCGTCGGCCGCGTGCACCCGCACCTCGAGATCAAGATCGTCGATCCCGAGAGCGGGGAGACGGTGCCGCGCGGCGACCCCGGCGAGCTGCTCACCCGCGGCTACTCCGTGATGCTGGGCTACTGGGACGATCCAGAGCGCACCGCCGAGGCGATCGACCCCGCTCGCTGGATGCACACCGGCGACCTCGCCACGATGGACGACGAGGGCTACGTCAACATCGTCGGGCGCTCGAAGGACATGATCATCCGCGGCGGGGAGAACGTGTACCCGCGCGAGATCGAGGAGTTCCTCTACACCCACCCCGAGGTCTCGGACGTGTCCGTGATCGGCGTGCCCGACGAGAAGTACGGCGAGGAGATCATGGCCTGGGTGCAGCTGCGCGAGGGTGCCTCGCTGTCGGACGAGGAGCTCAAGGAGTTCTGCCGCGGCAAGATCGCGCACTACAAGGTGCCGCGCTACGTGGAGATCGTCGACGAGTTCCCGATGACGATCACCGGCAAGGTGCAGAAGTTCAAGATGCGCGAGGTGGCGGTGGAGAAGCTGGGCCTGAAGGAGGCCGTGACGGCCTAGCTGAGGAGCTGCTCGATCGAGCACTCCTCGGGCGACTTGTCCTCGCGCCAGCGCAGGAACTTGGCGCCGTGCCGGACCCGACGGCCCGTGATGTGGTCGAAGGACACCTCGCAGACCAGCTCTGGGCGCAGCCCCTCCCAGACCAGCTCCTCGTCCGACTTCCAGCGCGACGCCTCGCCCTGGCCGCGCTCGCCGGTGCGGTAGGGCTCGAGCAGGCCCAGCAGCTCGCGCTTCTGCTTGGCGGTGAAGCCCGAGGTGTGGCCCACCACGCGCAGCTCGCCGGCCTCGTCGTCGAACAGCCCGAGGATCAGGGAGCCGACGGTGTTCTCCTCCTTGCCGAAGCGGAACGCCATCACCACCATGTCGGCGGTGCGCACGCGCTTGATCTTCAGCATGCCGGTGCGCTCCCCCGGCAGGTAGCGGGCGTCCGCCTCCTTCGCGATCACGCCCTCGGAGCGCCCGGTGAACCAGACCTCGGCGGCCTTCGGGTCGTCGGTGGAGGGCGTGAGCTGCACCGGTTCCGCCACCACGGCGGTCAGCCGTTCGCGGCGCTCGGTGTACGGCAGGTCGCAGAGCACCTCGTCGTCCTCGGCCAGGAGGTCGAAGGCCACGAACCCGGCGGGCGTCTCCTTCGAGAGCATCTCCACCCGCGAGGCCGCGGGGTGGATGCGCTGGCTCAGGAGGTCGAACTCCTGGATGCCGTCCACCTCGATGATCATCTCGCCGTCCAGCACGAGCCGCTGCCCGGGCAGCGCCAGGATCTGCTCGACGATCTCCGGGAAGTAGCGGTTCATCGGCTTCCCGTTGCGGGACTGGAGCTGCACGTCGTCGCCGTCGCGGAACACGAGCGTGCGGAACCCGTCCCACTTCGGCTCGAAGCGCCAGCCGTCCCCTTCCGGCAGCTCCTTGGCGGGACGCGCCAGCTGAGGCTTCACGGGGGGCTTCAGTGGGAGTGACATGGCTAGGATCCTTGCATGGCCGATCACGAGGCGACCGTCGCGGAGGAGGAGTACCTCCAGACGATCTACTGGCTGAAGGAGGCGGGGCTGCCGATCACCGGCGCGAACATCGCCCGCGCCATGCAGCTCTCGGCCCCCACCGTCCACGAGATGGTGGGCCGCCTGGAGGCCGACGGCTACGTGAAGCGAGGCGACGACAAGTCGCTCGACTTCACCGACGCGGGCCACGAGCACGCCTCCGCCGTGGTGCGCCGCCACCGCCTGATCGAGCGCTTCCTCACGGACGTGCTCGGCATCCCGTGGCACGAGGTGCACGAGGAGGCGGAGCGGCTCGAGCACGCGATGTCGCCCGTCCTCGAGGAGCGCATGCTCGCCGCCATCGGCGACGCCACCACCTGCCCGCACGGCCACCCGATCGTGGAGGGCGTGCGGATCGAGGGCGTGCCGCTGGCGGACGTCGAGCAGGGCGCCAAGGTGCGCGTGCTGCGCTTCGAGAACGAGGCCGAGGACCTGCTGATCTACCTCAACGACGCCGGCCTCTACCCGGGCCTCGAGGGCACGCTCGGATCGGCCGACGAGGACGAGGTCACGATCGACGCCGGGGGCGATAGCCACTCGGTCACGCGCAGCGTGGCGGAGACCGTCTCGGTGATCGCCGACCCCTCACCCCCGGCGCGCACGGTGCTGCCCGACAAGCTGGTGCTGACGAAGGATCGCTTCGGGCGCTAGCGGCGCTCGGGCACAGCATCAATAAGGGCGGCCCGAAGTGGAGCTGTGGGCAAGCATCCTGCTTTGGCAACCGTATGCGTTGCTCAAAGCAGGACAGCTTCCACCAATCACCTACAAAGGCGGTGGCGTCACCGGCGGCACGGTCGCCGGCAGGCTGCGGCGGGCCAGGAGGTCGAAGTACAGCAGCGTCAGCATCAGCGCCTGGAACGGGGCGGTGACCACCGAGGCCACGATCTCGCCGACCAGCGCGATCGCCTGGCTGTCCGCGGCCTTGGCCCAGATCTCGAAGGGCAGCTCGAACAGCCGCCCGCCGATGCCCACCGAGATGCCCGCCAGCAGCGCGATACCGCACACGCGCCACCACATGCCGGTCACCAGCTCGGCGCTGCGCTGAAGCGCGCCCATCCCGCGGCGCCCGTCGAGCACCACGGCCTGCGGGGCGAAGTACCAGCGTACGAGCAGCCAGATCCCAGGCACGACGAAGAGGAAGAAACCGCCGATCACCCCGGCCGCCCCCAGCAGCACCGCGAAGAACACGGGGCCGAACGCCTCGAGGCCGCTGAGTGATCGCCGGGCCCGGCTTCGGCCGGCCTCCGTCCGCCACCACGAGCAGCGCGTGCACCACCATGGCGGTGACCAGCGGGATGGTGAGCAGGTACACCTGCGCGAGCACGACCGCCTGGGCCGCCAGCGTCACGCTGGTCGAGTAGCCGCCGCTCAGCTGCCCCAGTCCGATGCCGGAGACCACGAGCTCGACCGGGATCACCACGGCGGCGCCTAGGGCCAGGAAGGTGGCGAAGTGGGCCGAGTAGGTGTTGAAGCTGTCCCGGAACAGCCCGCCGATATCACGAGGCCGCAGCAGCTCGAGCCGCGGGCCGTCGGTCACGCCGCGGCGCCCGCCAGGCTCTTGTAGGCGGCGGCCAGCCGAGTCACGCCCTCGTCGATCTCGTCCGGCGTCACGCCGGAGAAGGCCAGCCGCAGCGCGTTCTGGCCGCCCTCGATGAGGAAGTCCGTGCCCTTGATGAACACGACGCCGTGCTCGCGCGCGCTCTCGTGGAGCAGGTCCACGTCGGCGTCCTCCGGCAGCTCGACCCAGAGGAAGTAGCCGCCCTCGGGCGCGACGAAGCGCGCCTCGGGGAGCTCGCGCTCGAGCGCCTCGGCGAGGGCGTCACGCCGCTCGCGCAGCGCGTTCTTGACGGTCTCGATCGATCCGTCGAGCGCGCCCGAGCGGCAGAACTCGTTGACGATGGCCTGCGACACCATGCTCGGCGAGATGTAGGTCTCGGTGGCGATCTTCACCGTCGCGGCGATCACCGCCTCCGGCCCGACGAGATAGCCCACCCGGATCCCGGGGCAGACCGTCTTCGAGAAGGACGAGGCGTAGACGACCTTGTCGGCGCGGTCCAGCGACAGCATCGTCGGCAGCCGCTCGCCCGAGAAGCGCAGCTCCACGTACGGGTCGTCCTCGAACAGCACGAAGTCGTACTGCTCGGCCAGCTCGAGCAGGCGCCGCCGCTTGTCGAGCGACAGCGTGTAGCCGGCCGGGTTCTGGAAGTTGGGGATCACGTGCGCGAGCTTCGGCCGCGCGCCCTCCGCCAGCGCCACGGCGAGCGCCTCCACGTCGATGCCGTCGGGCTCGAGCGGGATCGGCGAGGATGTCGGCGCCCAGATTGCGCAGCGCAAGCAGCGTGCGGTCGTAGGTGGGCGCCTCGACCACCACCAGGTCGCCGGGCGCCACCATCAGCTCGAACAGGAAGGCGTCCGCCTGCATCGAGCCGTTGGTGCGTCACCACCTGCTCCACGGGCACGCTGTGGCGGTCCGCGATCCACTCGCGCAGCGGCGGGTAGCCCACCGCGGTGCCGTACGCGAAGGCGCCGCCGGGATCCGCGCGCAGGGCGCGGTAGGCGCAGTCGGCGAGCTCGTCGGCCGCGATGATGTCGAGCGAGGGCGCGCCGCGCGCGAAGGAAATCAGTTTTTGGTCTGCGTTCATCGACCAGCCAAGATACGGGAAGGCGGCGCTCAGACGGCCGTTCGGACCGTCTCTGCCGCTATCTCGGCCACTTCGGTGGGGGTGCGGCCCACGCGCACGCCCTTGGCCTCGAGCGCCTCGGCCTTCGCGGCGGCGGTGCCCTTCGAGCCGGAGACGATCGCGCCGGCGTGGCCCATCGTCTTGCCGGGAGGCGCGGTGAAGCCCGCGATGTAGCCCACCACCGGCTTGGAGACGTGCTCGGCGATGTAGTCCGCGGTGCGCTCCTCCTCGTCGCCGCCGATCTCGCCGCACATCACGATCAGCTCGGTCTCCGGGTCGGCCTCGAACTGCGACGACGATGTCGATGAAGGAGGAGCCCGCGATCGGGTCGCCGCCGATGCCCACGATCGACGAGTTGCCGAGGCCGCGCTCGGCCAGCTCCTTGCCGATCTGGTAGGTCAGCGTGCCGGAGCGCGACACCACGCCCACGTTCCCCTCCGAGAAGAAGTGCGCGGGGATGATGCCCACGTTGGCCTTGCCGGGCGACAGGATGCCGGGGCAGTTGGGGCCGATCAGGCGGGTGGTGCTGGTGCGCTTGAGGTGCGTGTAGACGCGCAGCATGTCCCGCACCGGGATGCCCTCGGTGATGCAGATGATCAGCTCGACGCTCGGCGTCGATCGCCTCGAGGATCGAGTCCGCGGCGAAGCGCGGCGGCACGAAGATCATGCTCGTGTTGGCGCCCGTCGCCTCCACCGCCTCGTGCAGCGTGTTGAAGATCGGGATGCCCTCCACGTCGGTGCCGCCCTTGCCGGGCGTCATGCCCGCCACCACGTCGGTGCCGTAGCGCCGGTTGTTGAGGCCGTGGAAGCTGCCCTCGCGGCCGGTCAGGCCGGAGACCACGAGCTTGGTGTCCTTGCCGACGAGGATGCTCATGCCGGGCCCCGCCAGCTCCACGACCTTCGCCGCCGCGCCGAGCATCGTCTGCTCGACGAACACGTTGGGGAGGTTGGCCTCCGCGAGGATGCGCGCGGCCCTCCTCGTCGTTCGTGCCGTCGAGCCGCACCACGAACGGCACCTTCACGTCGATCTGGCCGAACGCGGTGACCAGGCCGTTGGCCACCTCGTCGCAGCGCGTGATCCCGCCGAAGATGTTGAACAGCACCGCGGTGACCTTCTCGTTCGAGAGGATCACCTCCACGGCGTCCACGATCGCCTCGGCCTTCGAGCCGCCGCCGGCGTCGAGGAAGTTCGCGGGGCTGCCGCCGGCCTGGGCCACCACGTCCAGCGTGGACATCACGAGGCCCGGCGCCGTTGCCGAGGATGCCGATGTTGCCGTCGAGCTTCACGTAGGTGAGGCCGCGGTCCTTCGCCATCCGCTCCTGCGGGTCCTCGGCGCTCGGGTCGCGGAACGCGGCGGTGTCCGGGTGGCGGTAGAGGGCGTTGCCGTCGATCGTGACCTTGGCGTCGAGCGCCACCACCTGGCGGTCCTTGGTGATCAGCAGCGGGTTCACCTCGACGAGCAGTGCGTCCTCCTCGACGTAGGTCTCGTACAGCCGCCCGAGCAGGGCGCCCACCGGTCGCGATCACGTCGTCGGCGATCTGGGCCTCGAAGCCCAGGCGGCGCGCGTAGAAGTCGCTGAAGCCGAGCAGCGGGTCGATGTGGACGATCGCGATCGCCTCCGGGTCCTCGTCGGCCACGGCCTCGATGTCCATGCCCCCGCGGCGCGACAGCATCGCCATCGGCTTCTTCGCGCTGCGGTCGAGCAGGATGGCCGCGTAGTACTCCTCCTCGATGTCCGAGGCCTCCTCGATGTAGAGCTCGTGGACGGTGAAGCCCTTGATGTCCATGCCGAGGATCGCGCCGGCGTGCTCCTCGAGCTCGTCCCTGTTCTTGGCCAGCTTCACGCCGCCCGCCTTGCCCCGGCCGCCGATCAGAACCTGGGCCTTCACGACCACCGGAAAGCCCAGTTCGTCGCCCGCCGCGAGCGGCCTCCTCGACGGTCCTGGCGGGTCGTCCGTCAGGCACGGGAACCCCGTGTTTGGCGAACAGCATCTTTCCCTGGTATTCGAGAAGGTCCATTACTTCCTAGAATGTTCCGCCGCCCGCCGGCCGCCGGCCACCCTATCGAAACGCTCGGGCTAGGAGACCTTTGCCGCTACCTAAAGATGTTCGCTTCGTCAGCTTCGATTGCTACGGCACCCTGATCGATTGGGAGACCGGGGCTTTCGACGCCTACCAGAAGGAGGCCCAGCGAGACGGCTTCACTCTGGACCGCAATACGGTGGTCTCGCAGTTCCTCGAGATCCAGCACGAGATCCAGCGCGGCTCGTACGAGCTGTACGCAGAGGTGCTCAGGCGCACGGCCGTGCGCTCGGCCCGTGAGATGGGCTGGGACCTCGAGCCCTCGCGCTCCGGCTTCCTGCCCGACAGCGTGCCCGGATGGCAGGCATTCAGGGAGACCAACGCCCAGCTCGAGCGCTTCGCCAAGAAGTTCGAGATCGGGATCCTCTCGAACATCGACGACAAGCTGCTCGGCGCCACCCGGCGTCACTTCAGGGTCGACTTCGACCTCGTGGTCACCGCCCAGCAGGTCCGCAGCTACAAGCCGGATCCGGCGCACTTCAAGGAGTGCCAGCGGCGGATCGAGGGCAAGAAGGGCTGGGTCCACATCGCCAGCGGCTACTCCACCGACATCGAGCCGTGCATCAAGGCGAAGATCCCGGTGATCTGGGTCAACCGCCGCGGCGACGTGCTCGAGGCCAACCAGAAGAAGCCCGACGCCGAGGTGAAGACCCTGCGCGACGCGGCGAAGCTGCTCGGCGTCGCATAGATGAGGGCCGTCGGCGTCCATCGCGACGTCGTGGTCGTCACGAGCCGCATCTGGCAGACGAACGCCACCGCGCTGCGCGCCGGCGGGGAGGTGCTGCTGATCGACTCGCCCTACTTCCCGGACGAGCTGGAGGTGCTGCCGGCGCTCCTGAGCCAGGCCGGCTTCGAGCCGAACGCGCTGTTCGCCACGCACGCCGACTACGACCACGTGCTGGGCCGCTACGCGTTCCCCGAGCTGGCTCTCGGCGTGGGCGACCCCACGATGGAGCGCCTGCGCGCCGAGCCGGGCGCCGTGCAGCGCGAGCTGCGCGACGAGGACGCGCGTAACTACGTGGTGCGCGAGGCGCCGCTGGGCCTGGGCTCGGTGCAGTCGCTCCCGTGCCCGGCTACCTGGAGCTGGGCGACCAGGAGCTGGAGCTGCACCCCGCCGACGGGCACACGAGCGACGGCACCGCGCTCCTCTCGCGCGCGTACGAGCTGCTCGTCTGTGGCGACTACCTGTCGAGCGTGGAGGTGCCGTGGCTCTCGCCGGGAGGCTCGCTCGACGACTACCGGGCCACGCTCGCCCGGCTCGCTCCCCTGGTGGAGGCGGCGGAGACCGTGGTGCCCGGGCACGGCCCCGTCCACGGCCGCGACACCGCCCTGCGACTGCTCGACGAGGACCTCGACTACCTCGATGCCGTGGCCCGCGGGGACGAGCGTCCAACCCTCCCGAAGGGTCGCGATACCGCTCGCCAGCGCGAGATCCATCAGGAGAACCTCGCCCGCGTGGGTTAATTTCGAACGGGGGCTAAAGGCCCGGCGCGGAACCTCCGATACAGGAGGCGATGACTCGTCGCACCCTCCTGGCTCTGCTCACTATCGCTGCCTCCCTGCTCGCCGTTGCGCCCGCGTGGGGCAAGAAGGCGGCAACGCCGACGATCAAGTCGATCCACCCGCTCTCCGCTGAACATCGGGCAGAAGCTCACGATCCGCGGCAGCGGCTTCGTGCGGGGCAAGAAGAAGAACACGGTGGTGTTCATGGGCGCCGGCAAGCGCGTCGTCTGGGTCAAGGCCGACAAGGCCACCAGCAAGACGATCACGGTCACGCTGCCCACCAGCCTCACCGCGATCCTCGCCAACAAGTCCGGCGCGCTCACGGACACGCGCCTGCAGGTGCGCGTCATCTCGAAGAAGTCCGGCCACGCCTTCACCAAGCTTTCGAAGTCCCCCAAGGTCGGACCCAAGAACGGCGCGACCCCGGGTAACGGCAACTGCGTGCCGCACCCGAGCAACCCGGCTGCCGACACCGACGGCGACATGCTGCCCGACGCCCTCGAGGTCGCCCTCGGCACCGACCCCTGCAAGTACGACACCGACGGCGACGGCGTCAGCGACGGCTACGAGTACCAGGCCGCGCTCGACCTGAACCGCAACGCCAACTCGAGCTCGATCCCGTGGCCGGCCGCCAGCAAGAAGCCGTACCCGAACCCGCTCGACGGCAGCGACGCGAACATCGACTTCGACGGCGACTCCCTGACGCTGAAGGAGGAGTACACCGCCTCCTTCGCCTGGAAGCTCGGCATCGACGGCCCCCACATCCTTCAGACCTTCCTGCCCTACGCTCCGAGCCCCAACCCGAACAACAACATCATGGTGGTGGCCTACAGCGACGGCGACCAGACCACGAACCCGGCTCCCAGCGGCAACCCGATCGGCAACCCGACCGGCCCGGTCTCGCCCGCTGACCCCAACGCCCAGAGCCCCTACGACGTGAACGGCGACGGCGTCGTCAACGGCAGCGACACCTGGGGCTTCATCGACGTCAACGGCAACGGCGTGTACAACGCCGGCACGGACTTCCCGAGCTGGTTCAACTACACCGGCCAGCCCTTCCTCACCGACGAGGAGAAGGACATCGACGGCGACGGCCTGTCGAACTTCGACGAGGCTCACGGCCCGCTCAGCGGCCCCGCCTGGTGGACCAGCGACTCCGTGTCGCAGAAGGACGGGACCTACTACCTGAACTACAGCGGCACCAACTGGCTCGACCGCGACACCGACGGCGACGGCGTGCCGGACGGCGCGGACGACCAGGACCACGACGGCTACACCAACATCGAAGAGGACTACGGCCGCTACGTCGCGCCTGCCTTCGCCTCCTACGCGAGCACCAACGCGACCGACGTGAACGTCCACGCCTTCAACCCCTGCCTGCCGAACGTGGCCTCCCCGGCCTGCACCAGGCACCCGGACCCGGGCGCCGGCTACGCACCCTTCGCGTCGCAGTCGCGCCAGCCCAACTGGTCCACCTGGCCCGCCCCGTAGGCGGCCGGACCGGCTAGACGCGCCGCTCCACGGTGAGGGCGGCCACCCCGGCGGCGCAGAGGAACACGGCGCCCGCCACGAGCATCGCCACGTGCAGACCGGGCACGAACGAGCCGCTCTCCACCAGCGTGCCGAGCAGCGCCACGCCGATCGCACCGCCCGCCTGCCGGCTCGCGTTCAGCACCCCGGAGGCGATGCCCGCGCGCTCGGGCGGCGCGGACTCGATGATCGCGGCGGTGGCGGCCGGCATCGTCATCGCCATGCCGAAGCCGATGGCGATCAGCGGCGCCACCAGGATCGCGTAGCTCGTGTGGGCGCCGGCCACGATCAGGCCCAGGAAGCCGGCGGCGGCAGCCGTCAGCCCGAGCAGCATCGGCGGCCGCGAGCCCAGGCGGCCCGTGAGCTTGCCGGACAGCACCGAGGCCAGCGCCACGAACAGGCCCATCGGCAGCAGCGCCAGCCCGGTGCCGAGCGCCGAGTAGCCGCGCACGTGCTGGAAGTAGAGGGTGATCACGAACAGCTGGCCGTAGAAGCCGAGGTTGATCGCGAGGCCCACGAAGCTCGAGCCCGAGAAGGTGCGGCTCCGAAACAGGCCAAGCGGGAGCATCGGCCCGGCGCTGCGGCGTTCCACGGCGACGAACGCGGCGAGCGCGAACGGGAACAGGACGAGGGGGGCGATGGCCAGGGGCGACGACCAGCCCGCGTCGCCACCCTCGATCAGCCCGAACGTGACGAGGCCGAGCGCGAGCACCGCGGTGACCTGGCCGAGTGGGTCCAGCCCGCTGTCGCTCGGGTCGGTGCGCGCCGGCAGGTGGCCGGGCGGCCAGCACCAGGGCCACCAGGCCCACGGGCACGTTCACGAAGAACACCGCGCGCCAGCTCAGGGCCGCCACCAGCGCGCCACCGATGATCGGGCCGGAGGCGGCTCCCACTCCGGCCACGCCGCCCCACGCTCCCACCGCCCTCGCCCGGTCGCCGGCGTCGGAATAGGCGGCGCGCAGCAGGGCCAGCGAGCTCGGCACGAGCAGCGCAGCCCCCAGGCCCTGGAGCAGACGGGCCGCCACCAGCACGCGGCACCGAGGGCGCCAGCCCGCACGCCGCGGAGGCGAGCGTGAACAGCCAGAGGCCGGCCTCGAACACGCGCCTGCCACCCAGCAGGTCGCCCAGCGAGCCGGCCGACAGAAGCAGCCCGGCGAACACCAGCGTGTAGCCGTCCACCACCCACTGCAGCCCGCTGACCCCTCCGCCCAGGTCGCGCCCGAGCGAGGGCAGCGCCACGTTCACCACGGTGGCGTCGAGGATCACCATGAAGTAGCCCAGGCTCAGCGCCAGCAGCGGGAGGGCGGACCTGATTCGCGTCGTCGTCATGCCCTCATTCTGTGGCCTGAACATTTCGTCTCGGAACGAAATGTCGTCGCGCTAACCTGGCTGTCGTGAAGGGAGACACGGACATAGCCGCGCTGGCCGGGGTGCTCGCCGACCCCGGGCGCGCCCGCATGCTGCTGGCGCTCGGCGACGGCCGCGCGTTGCCCGCCAGCGTGCTTGCCGATGAGGCCGGCGTGGCGGCGTCCACCGCCAGCGCCCACCTGAGCAGGCTCGTGTCCAGCGGGCTGGTCACCGCCGAGCGGCACGGCCGCCACCGTTACTTCCGGCTCGCGGGTCCGCACGTCGGCGAGCTGCTGGAGGCGCTGGCCCGCGTGGCGCCGTCAGCGCCCGTGCGCTCGCTGCGGCAGGGCACCCGCGCCCAGGCCGTCCGCGAGGCGCGCACGTGTTACGACCACCTGGCGGGGCGGCTAGGCACGGACCTCTTCGCCGCCCTGCTCGAGCGGGGGATCCTCGAGGGCGGTGACGGGATCTTCGACCCAGAGCGGGCGCGCGAGGACCGTCTAGCCGCGCCTGGGTGGGACGTGGACTACCGCCTCACCGAGGGCGGCGCGGACACCCTGCGCGAACTCGGCGTGCAGCTCGAGCGCCCGCACGGCAGCCGCCGCCCCCTGGTCCGTTACTGCATCGACTGGAGCGAGCAGCGCCACCACCTGGCCGGCGCGCTGGGCGCCGGCCTGACGAACCGCATGTTCGAGCTGAAGTGGCTGAAGCGGGCGAAGGGGACGCGAGCCGTGCACGTCACGCCCACGGGGGCGGAGGGACTCCAGGCGTCGTTCGGCGTGGCGCTACTTGATGACGGCGATCGTGTCGCCGGTCGAGATGAGCCGCCGGCCGCCACGCCCAGCTCCTCCACCGTCCCCGCCACCGGCGCCGTGATCTCGTTCTCCATCTTCATGGCCTCGATCACGCAGATGAGCGCGCCCTCCTCCACCTAGGCGCCCTTCTCGACCTCGACCTTGAGCACCGTGCCCTGCAGCGGCGACACGATCGCTCCCGCGGCGCCGCCCGCGCCCTTCGCGCGCTCGCTCCGCTTGGGCGCCTTGGGCCCGCCGGCGGCGGGCCCGGCGCCGTTCACGGGCGCCTCGCCGATCACCCTCACGTCGAAGCGCTTGCCGGACACCTCCACCGAGTAGCTGCGCTCGACCTTCGGCTCCTCGCCGTCCGCGTCCGCGGCTGGGGGCTTCTCGAAGGCCAGCTGCTTCAGCCACTGCTTGTCCTCCACGAGGTCGCGGCAGGTCTCGCCCGCGCGCCACTGATCGGTGTCGAGCAGGGCGAGATGGAACGGGATCAGCGTCTTCAGCCCGCCGATCTCGTACTCGTGGAGCGCGCGGATCATGCGCCGGGTGGCGGTCTCGCGATCCACGTCCCAGACGATCAGCTTGGCGATCATCGGGTCGTACAGCGGCAGCACGTCGTAGCCCTCCTCGGCGCCCGAGTCCACGCGCACGCCCGGCCCGCTCGGCTCGCGGTAGGAGCCGATCGAGCCCGGGGCGGGGGCGAAGTTCTTCGAGGCGTCCTCGGCGTTGATGCGGCACTCGATCGCGTGCCCGCGCATGCGCGATGTCCTCCTGCTTGAACGAGAGCTCCTCGCCCGCGGCAACGCGGATCTGCTCCCGCACGATGTCGATGCCGGTGACCAGCTCGGTGACGCAGTGCTCGACCTGCACGCGCGTGTTCATCTCGAGGAAGAAGTACTCGCCGTCCTGCAGCAGTCCCTCGATCGTGCCGGCGGAGCGGTAGCCCACCGCGCGCGCCGCCTCGGTGCCGATCTTGCCGATGCGCTCGCGCAGCTTCGCGTCCACGGCCGGCGCGGGGCTCTCCTCGATCAGCTTCTGGTGACGGCGCTGCACCGAGCAGTCGCGCTCGAACATGTGCACCACGTTGCCGTGCGCATCCGCCAGGACCTGCACCTCCACGTGGCGCGGGTCGGGCAGGTAGCGCTCGATGTAGACCGTTGCGTCGGAGAAGAACTTCTCGCCCTCCCGCGCGGCGCCCTCGAACGCCTTCTCGAGCTGGTCCTCGGACTCCGCCACGCGGAAGCCCTTGCCGCCCCCGCCGCCGGCGGCCTTGATCGCCACGGGGAAGCCGATCGTCTCGTCGATCAGCTTCGCGCGCCTCCTCGACGCTGTCCACCGGCTCGGTGGTGCCGGGCACGATCGGCACGCCGGCCTCGCGCATCAGCTCGCGGGCGCGGGTCTTCGACCCCATCGCGTCGATCGCATCCGCGGGCGGCCCGATGAAGACGATCCCGGCCTCCTCGCACGCGCGCGCGAAGGCCGCGTTCTCAGCCAGGAAGCCGTAGCCGGGGTGGATCGCCTCGGCGCCCGACTGCTGGGCGACCTCGATGATCTTCTCCACCACGAGGTAGCTCTCGCTGGCCGGGCCGGGGCCGAGCAGGAAGGCCTCGTCGGCGCGCCGCGCGTGCGGTGCGTCGCGATCCGGCTCCGAGTAGACCGCCACGCTGGCGATGCCCAGCTCCTCGAGCGTGCGCATCACGCGAATGGCAATCTCGCCGCGGTTGGCGACAAGGACTTTCCCGAACATCGGGGCGGGAGGATAGTGGGCCCAGGCGCCGCCTCGACTGGCGGGCCCGGGCCTCACTGTCCGAATTTCAGGCTTCGGCGCGGAAACTGATGCCGTCGAGCGCGAACGGCTGCGTGCCGGAGTTGATCCCCACCGTGCCGCTGTTCGCGATCGCGACGCTGCCCACGAACGGGGCTCCGCCGTTGGCGAGCACCGCGAAGCCCACGGTGCCGGAGGGCCGGTAGCCCACCGGGAGCGTGAACACGGTCGGCGAGATGCCCGCCGTGATCGAGCCGCGCAGGTGCACCACGCCCTCGAGATCCTTGAAGTACGCCATGGTGGCGAACGCACCGCCGACGTTGTTCCAGCCGTTCTGGAACGCCGGCTCACCCGGAGCGCCCACCACGTGGTAGCCCTCCGGCGGCCCGATGCTCGCGGCGCGGTCCGCGACGCCGGCGGCGGCAACCTTGCCCAGCGTGCCCGCGTTCACGTCCGCGCCCGAGAGCGCGCCGTTCTTGATGTCCGCGCCAGTGATCGCGCTGTTCTTGATCTGCCTGCTGGTCACGACGTTCTTGCCGAGCTGGCTACGACTTCTTGATGATGATCGTGCCGGCGGCGAACGCCGAGCCGCTTGTCGCCACGATCAAGGCGATGATCGCGACCACCATCGCGGGGCTTGGCGCACGCAGGCGCAGCCTCGTCAACATGGAGAGCTCCTTTGTCCAGGGGACCGGGCCAGCGGTCCCCTATTCGGGTGACGGGCCTAACCTACTCGTCGGCTGGGGGCGCAGGCAAGAGCAGCTAGCCGTGCAAGCCGCACTCGAGCTTGTCGGTCCCCGCCCAGCGCCCGGCGCGGTCGTCGCTCGGCAGCGTGCAGTGCGTGCAGCCGATCGACGAGTAGCCGCGGTCGTGCAGCTCGTTGTAGGGCACGTCGTTCGCGGCGATGTAGTTCCAGACGTCCTTCTCGGACCAGTCCGCGAGCGGGTTGGCCTTCCAGAGGTCGTGCTTGGCGTCCCAGTGGAACTTGGCCGTGGTGGCGCGGGTCGGCGACTGGTCGCGTCGCAGCCCTGAGACCCAGGCATCCACGCCGGACAGCGCCTCGTTCAGGGGCTCGACCTTGCGGATGCCGCAGCAGTCGTCCGGCTGGCGTGCCCAGAGCTCGTCGCCGTGGAGGCGCCGCTGGCGGGCAAGGCTCATGCCCTGGTAGACGTCGACCTTCACGCCGTAGCGCTTCTCGACCTGGCGCCAGGTCTCATAGGTCTCCGGGAACAGCAGCCCGGTGTCGAGCGTGAAGAAGCGGGCCTCGGGCTCGATCTTCAGCAGCATGTCCATGATCACCGAGGCCTCCTTCTGGAAGGAGCAGGCCACGTACAGGCGCGGGTGGAAGCGGTCGACGAGGTAGGCGAGCACCTCCTCGGCGCTCGAGTCCTCCAGGTTCGGTGCCTCTGTGAGCGGTTCTACACTGCGCATTCGCCCTCACCTCTCACGACCTTGTAGGGCTCGTGGCGGTTCCAGTCGATGAACTGGTTCACCGTCTCGAGGCTGAACTCCGACGGCAGCGAGAGGTCCTTCACCTCGGCCTCGAGCGTCTCGGGCCCGGTGCGCAGCACGAAGGCGTTGAACTCCTCGCCGTCCTCGCGCTTCGCCTCGTAGAGGCGCACCCAGCGCTCCACGGCGTCCGGCACGCGCTTGGCGGGCAGGCGCACCTTCAGGCGCTGGCCCATCGCCACCTCGCCGCCCTCGTACTGGCCGGCGACGTGCGCCACATAGGCCGGGATCTGGCGCCCGCTGACCTTCATCGAGGCGCCGTAGAAGCCGATGTTCGCGATGTGGTGCTGGCTGCAGCCGTTCGGGCAGCCGCTCATCTTGATGTGGATCTTCCGCGTTAGCGGGTCGTCGAGCTCCATCGCCGCGAGCCGGTCCTCCACCGCCTTGTTCAGGCCCATCGAGGCGGTGATGCCGAGCTTGCAGCTGTCGGTGCCGGGGCAGCTCACCACGTCGGTGATCTCGTGCGCGCCGGCGTCGCCAAGGTCGATCTCCTTCAGCCGCAGCCAGAGGTCGTAGAGGCTCTCGTCGCGCACCCAGCGCAGAACCAGGTTCTGCTCGACCGTCGTGCGCGCGTAGCCGCCCGTGAAGTCGCGCATGATCTCGGCGAGGGCACGGAACTGCTCGGGCACGAGGTCGCCGCGGGTGACCTTCACGGCGACGGCGTTGAAGCCGGCCTGGCGCTGCGGGGTGACGTTGGCCTCCACGAAGCGGTCGAACTCGCGGCTGTCGCCGTTCGGCGAGCCCGTGGTGTGCGGGACGCCGGGGGCCGCGGCCTCCTCGTCGTCGATGAACAGAAGGGGATCGGGCGTGTAGTCGTTCTCTGCGACCCAGTCGCCCTCGAGCTCGCGGTCCACTTCCTCGCGGAAGGCGTCGATCCCGATCCGGTCGACCATGAACTTGAGCCGCGCGCGCTCGCGGCGGGCGCGCAGGTCGTCCTGGCGGTCGAACACCCGCAGCACGGCCTCGGAGACCTTCAGGTAGTCGCCGTTGTCGATCTCCACGAAGTCGTAGAGCGCGGAGCCGACTCGCGGCATGATCGAGGTGCCGCCGCCGGTGCGGATCTCCACGCCGCGCACGCCGTCGCGGATGCGCGGGATGAAGCCGAGGTCGTGGATGTTGGTGATCGCGCGATCGCTGTCGTCGGCGGTGAAGGCGACCTTGAACTTGCGCGGCAGCAGCTGGCAGACCTCGTTGCGCACGAAGTAGCGGACGAAGGCGCCGACGTACGGAGTGATGTCGAACAGCTCGCCCTCGACGATGCCGGCGTAGGGGTCGCCGGTGACGTTGCGCACGGTGTTGCCGCAGGCCTCGCGGCTGGACAGCCCGACGGTGCCGAGGATCCGGATTGCCTCCGCGGCGTCGGGCAGCGGGATGTGGTGCAGCTGCATGTTCTGGCGCGTGGTGATGTGGCCCTTGCGCAGCGGCGTGAAGCGCTCGGTGATCTCCGCGAAGGCGTCGAGCTGATCGGGCGTGACGCCGCCGAAGGGCAGCTTCACCCGGATCATCTGGCGGTTCTCCTGGCGCTGGCCGTAGACGCCCTGCTTCAGGCGGAAGCCGATGAACTCGGCCTCTTCCTCCTGGCCGCGCAGGAAGCCTGCCGAGCGGGTGTCGAAGTCGTCGAACTCCCGCTCGATGATCGGGATCACGTGGCCCGGCACGTTCTCGTAGACCTCCGGGCTCTCGAGCGATCCCCGGCCGCCGCTCTTCTGCAGCTCGCCGGTGTCGCTTGCCGTGCTTGGCTCCATCGGCTTTCGCGTCTCCTGATCGGGTGGTCGAGCGCCGGAACGGCCGGCGACGACAAATACTACAAAAGCCGGTCGAGAATTCGACTTTTCCGCGGAGGAGCGTGGCCTAGAAGTCCGGAATGCTGCTGTGCTGAGCCACTTCGGCGCCCTCGGGCTCGACCGGACGGCCCTCGCCGGCCCAGGCCACGAGGCCGCCGGCGAGCGAATAGGCGTCGAAGCCGGCGCCGCGGAATGCCTCCGCGGCGAGCGCTGAGCGCTCGCCCACGCGGCAGTAGAAGACGAGCGGCCGCTCCGCGTCCAGCTCGGCCGCAACCGACGGGATCTGGTCGAGCGGCACGTGGCGCGCCCCCGCGAGGTGGCTCGCCGCGTACTCGGCGTCGGTGCGAACGTCCACGAGCTGGAGGTCGTCGAGCTCCGCCACCTGCTCGGGCGAGAGCTCCTGGAGGGTCGTCTCTGGCTGGTCGGCCATGGCGGCGGAAGGTAGCAAGAAGCTCCGCGCGGCCGTCAAACGCCGCGCGCCGCGGGGTCGCCCGGTTTTTTCCGCTGATAGCGGCGCTACCGCCGGAGCGGTACCCGAACCGGGGATGGTTTGCCGCCGGGGCCGGTCATAAGATCGTTCGAGGAGGCCCGTCCTCGAACCTATGCCCGCGCTCCCTCCGCGCGCCCTTCCAATGGCCAGTACAGACCCCCGTTTGATCCAGGCGGTGCAGGAGCTCGATTCCGGCACCCGCGCCCTGCTGGACCTGTCGCTGCGACGCGCGATCTCTGACGAGAAGGTCGCCGCCGCGCTCGGCGTGGAGATCGCGGAGATCCCGCGGCGGCGCGCCCGCGGCATCGCCCAGCTGGCCGACAAGCTCGCGGTCCCCGGGCCCGCCGAGCTGGCGCTGCTGCTGGTCGCCCTCCCCGACCTCCCGGAGGAGGCCTGGGGCGTGCCGAACCCGTCGCTGCCCAAGCCCGCAAAGGTCACCAAGGCCAGGCGCGTGAGGGCATTGCGCCGGGTGGCGGTGGCCGCCAGTCCACTGGTGGCGGCGGCGGCTGTCATGGCTGCCCTCATCGTCTCGAGTGGCGGCGGCGACAAGCACGTCCAGATCTCGGCCACGAGCGCCCTCGGCGGCAAGCAGCACAAGCCGGCCGCCGCGGCCAAGGCTCCCGCGAAGGCCCAGTCGAAGCTCGGCGCGCCGGCGTCGGCACCCGACATCATCGCCTCGGCGCAGGGCCCGACGCCCGCGGACTTACCCAGCGCCAGCGCCTCCGCCGCGCGGAAGCTCCGCCAGCGCGCGCGCCACCGTCAGCGTGCGCGGCACCACGCCAAGCACCACAAGGCCGCGCCGCAGACCGGACCACCGTCGGCCGACCGCTTCGCCTCGTCGGTGCCGCGTCCCGACGCCTACGTTCCGCCGCCTCAGCCGGTGAAGAAGCACAAGCCCCACCCGCATCACCACCACAAGGTCACCACGCCCACCCCCGAGCCCACTCCTCAGCCCGAGCCCACCGCCCCGATCACGAACAACCAGACCACCACCACGCTGCCCACCCCGCAGCAGATCACCACTCAGCCCCCGCAGATCAAGAAGCCCTCGCTTCCGACCCTGCACGTGGTGGGCGACGACCAGAACAACAAGAAGCCCGACGGGCACGGCAACGGCTGCGGCTCAGGCGGATCCGGCCACGACGAGAACAACTCGCAGACCGGCGATCAGAAGCCCCACGGCCCCCTGTCGGACGGCTCTCAGTCGCCCGACCCGAAGACCCTGCTGGGCATCTTCAAGAAGCACCGCGGCGGGGACTACGACAGCTAGCCGCCCCAGGGCTCGGCGTCGCCCCAGGGCGAGAGGCCGTCGGGGTCGTACCCCACGCCCTCGAACAGCGCCGCCCTCAGCCACGGGCTGATTCCACCATCCGCCGCTGCCGGCGGCGGCGCCGTATCCCGCAGAAACTGCTCGATCGCGGCCGCGATGGCGGCGGCCTCCTCCGGGCTGGCGCTTGCCTGGGCCACCTCGATGCGCGGGCGGGCCGGGCTGTGCTTGCCATTACGGGTCATGGCGGCAGGGTATCGTCGGCGCGCCATGACCGAGATACCCGTCTTCAACCACGACGCCGTGCTGGCCGCCGTGGCCCCCGAGGAGGCGATCGAGCGCGTGCGCCACGGCTTCGTGGAGTACGCCAGCGGCGAGTGGTCGATGCCCGCGAAGCTCTACCTCGACGCGTCTCCCGCGGGCGACTTTCGCGCGATGCCCGCCAAGGGAGCCGGCCTCGCGATCCTGAAGTGGGTCACCTCGTTTCCGGGTAACAGTCGCCACGGGCTGCCGGTGGTGATGGGAATGATCTGCGTCTCGAGCGCCGAAAACGGGGAGCCCCTTGGGTTGATCGACGCGCGGGCGATCACCGCGCTTCGGACCGGGGCCGTGGCCGCGGTGGCCGCGCAGGAGCTCGGCCCCGAGGACAGCCGCAGCGTTGGCATCGTCGGCTGCGGCTACAACGGCAGCTGGGCCGCGCGCTGCCTGGCGGCCGCGGAGTTCGGCCCGGGCGTCTGCTTCGACCTCGATCCGGAGGCGGCCGGCAGGCTGGCCGGGGAGCTCGGCTGGGAGGCGGGCACCCGCGAGGATGCGCTGGCGTGCGACGTGGTCACCTGCGTGACCTCGGGCGAGTCCCCGGTGGTTCTGGCCGCCGACCTGCACCCCCGGCTTCACCTCTCGATGCTGGGGGCGGACGGCCCGGGCAAGGCCGAGGCGGAGATCGAGGCCGTAACCCGCTGCAAGCTGTTCTGCGACGAGTGGGCGCAGGCATCGCACGGCGGAGAGCTCACCGGTGCCGTGGAGGCCGGCCTCATCGCGCGCGAGCAGGTGACCGAGCTGGGAGCGGTGCTCACCGGAGCGGCGCCGGGCCGTCAGTCGCCGGACGAGATCACGCTGTTCGACTCCACCGGCCTGGCGATTCAGGACCTCGCGCTCTGCGTGGCCGTGCTCGAGTCGTACCGGGCCGGCACCGTCAAGGCGCAGCTGGTCCGTCTGTAGTCAGGTCGGCGGCGCGGCTAGAGGCCGTGGACGAGCGCGACGATGATCAGCACCACCGCGGCGAACACGGCCAGCGCGATCAGCGCGACGTTCGCACGGATGGCCAGCGGCACCCAGGAGGGCACGCGGTCCTCGCCGTAGGGCGAGAAGGTCTCGGCGCGATCGTTGATCCAGGTGCTGCCCGACTCGTCCTCGCGCGGACGCCAGCCCACCGCCGCAGCCAGCGCGATGGTGGTGAACACGTCCAGGCTGAGGCCCTCGCGGACGGCGGCCTGGCTGAGCGCGTCGCGCAGCGACTCCGGCAGCCCGAGCGTCAGCCTGCCGCCGCGAGCCGGGTCGCGGCGCGGGCGGGGGATCGTCCGCCGCTGGGCGATGGCCTCGGCGATCCAGTCCTCCATCGCCTCGCGGATCTGGCGCGCGGCCTCGTCAGCGGTCGCTGCGTGGGCCTCGCAACCCGGCAGCTCCTCCACCTGAGCGGTCCATCCGTCCGCCCCGTCGGATATCAACACGACGTGGTAGGGGCGGCGCAAATAGCGCGCCCGGAGAGCTGTTTGGGCTTCCACGGAATCCATGTTATGACCGAACTAGACGGTCAGCAAATTATGGACGAAGCAGCCTCTCACAGCCGCCGTCTCACACGGATGAAGGAACTGAGCAAATTGGGCACAAAAGGCTATGGCCCGAAACGGAAACCCGGTGTACCGTGGTTATGGTAGGTCGAACAGTTGACTCCCCCTCCCTTCACTAAGCCGAACCGGCCCCGGCACGCCTCTGGCACGCCCGTCCCGCGCTCCCACAGGGTGAGCCGCGCACTTTGCGCCGCCCTGGGCGTCGCGGCGATCGCCGTCGCCCCCGCCGCCGCGCTGGCAGCCTCGCCCACGCCGGCGCCCGATCCGGTGCCAGGCGCCAGCAAGCCGAAGCCCAACCCGGCTCCGGTCGTGCACCACACCCCCGCCCCGGTCGTGCACCACACGGCGCCGGTCACCTCTTCGCCCGTCACTTCCACGTACACCCCGCCGGCTGCGACGCCGACGCCGGCTCCCTCCACGCCGGTCGTTCACAGCAGCCCGGCGAAGCACACGAGTCGTGCGCGGCACAAGGCCCGCCACCACGTCGTGCACCACAAGAAGAAGACCCACCATGCGCCGGCAGCCGCCAAGCCGGTGCAGCAACCCTCCACCCCAGTCGTCGCTACGGCGCCGGTTGCCACGCACGTCCTCCCAGTGGCACCTGTCAAGCCTTCGCATGATGGTGGCAACGGCAGCTTGCTCGCCTTTGCCGCCCTGGCGCTGCTGGTGCTCGCAGCTGCGAGCGCCTATATGCTGCGCTTCACGCTGCGTCTGGCTCAGCCGCAGCGAACCATCTGACGGATGCGCAAGCTAAAGCTGCTGGTCTTGCTGGCCGCGGCCGCGATGGCTCTGGCCATCGTGCCGGCGTTTGCGAGCGCTGCTGCGGTCACGGCCTGCGGCGGCTCCTCCGACTGCGCCGGCACGTGGGTCAACCACAACGTAGCGTGACGTTCGCACTGGGACGGTCAGGGGACCGAGGTCTCCTCGTCGGGATGCGATGCCCAGACCGTGTCGACGCGAGGGCAACATCCGGCGCGGCCGGGCACACCATCACCTGCTCGGTCACCTATCCGGACGCGACGATCTGTCCCACGGTCACGTGCTCGGCCACCGCGACGGTGGCAATCGACAGAACGGCGCCTAACAACCCGTCGATGACGCCCAATCACGGGCCGCCCCCAGCGGCTGGTTCACCAGCCCTCTGAGCGTCGCGTTCTTCTTCGACGGTGGTGGGCTGTCGCCGCCGGATCCGTCGTGTCAGGGCTCCGTGGGATACAGCGGCCCGGACGACGCCACGGCGAGCGTCAGCAAGTCGTGCACGGACCAGGCGGGCAACACCGGCGGCGGCAGCTTCGCGTTCAAGTACGACGCCACCGGGCCGACGGGCGTCGCCGCTGCGCTCCCGGCGCCTGACAGGGGCAACTGGCACAACCACCCGTTCACGGTGGCCTTCACGGGCGCGGACTCGGTGTCGGGCCCAGTGACCTGCACCACGGCGACCTACGCCGGGCCGGACAGCGCCAGCACCACGATCCCCGGGAGCTGCACGAACCAGGCGGGCCTCACCACGCCGGGGGCCACGGCGGCGTTCGCCTACGACGACACGCCGCCCAACATCACCGGCACCCCCGCGGACCGGGCGCCGGACCACAACGGCTGGTACACGCACCCGGTCACGTTCAACTTCCAGGGCACGGACGCCACCTCGGGCCTCGCTCGCCTGCAGTCACCTGACCTACGGTGGCCCGGACGACAGCACCGCTTCGCTCAAGGGCAGCTGTACCGACAACGCCGGCAACGTCACCAACAAGACGATCTCGTTCAAGTACGACGCCACTCCGCCGGACAGGGCCAAGCTGTTCGTCATCCCGGCGAACAAGTCGATCGACATCAGCTGGGCGCCGCCGAGCGATGGCGACACCTTCTCGCTGACGCGGGCTCCTGCGTCGGGCGGTGCCGCCACGCTGGTCTACACCGGTGGGGCGCACGACTTCGTGGACAGCGGCCTGCTGAACGGCGCCAAGTACAACTACCTGCTCACGGTCTACGACGCCGCCGGCAACGCCAGCGCCCCGACCGGCATCAGCGGGGTGCCCGACGGCTCGACGCTGCGGCCGTTCCTGGACACCGCGGTCAACCACCCGCCGCTGCTGCGCTGGCAGAAGGTCCGCAAGGCGCGCTACTACAACGTCCAGCTCTACCGCGGGCGCACGAAGATCCTCAGCATCTGGCCGAAGGGTCCGCACCTGCGGCTGAAGTCGAAGTGGAAGTTCAACGGGCGTCGCTTCCGCCTCACGCCGGGCCTCTACCGCTGGTACGTCTGGCCCGGAATCGGCGCGACGTCGAAGCATCGCTACGGGTCGATGGTCGGCTCGAGCACCTTCCGCGTCACCAAGTAGCGCTGGCGCGCTCGCGCTCCTCCACGCGCTCCTCCCACCTGGACGCACGCGCCAGGAAAACGGGTGTGTCCATCTTTGCGCGCCACCTATTGACGGGCCGCCCAAGTCGGGCTACTTCCTAAAAGGGGGTACGTCCTGACTCGTAGCGCGCCGCACGGATGCGGCGTGTGCCCCGGAAAGCGAACGATTCGATGAGCAAACTCCGTCCTTTGTTTGCGCTCGCCGTCGTGGCGACCGCCCTTGCCGTGGCGCCCGGTATGGCGTCCGCCGCCACTCAGCCCATGACCGTGACCTGCAGCGAGACCTGCACGGCCAGCGGTGCACACTGGGTGCCGGTCGACGTCAACGTCATCTTCGCCTGGCCGGAGGAGGACACCGACGCGGTGGCCACCGTCTCGCCGGAGTGCCAGGACGGCGCCTTCCAGACGATCACCGCCGAGGGCGATCAGACGCTCCACTGCGACGTGACCTACGTCAACGGCGACACCTCCTCGGGGGTCGCCCGCGTGATGATCGACAAGACCCCGCCCGTGGCCTCGGGCGCCGCCACGACCAGCCTGCAGCCGAACGCTGCCGGCTGGCTCTCGGCGCCGTTCCAGATCAAGCGGGTCTGGACCGACGCGCTCTCCGGCGTCAACACCGACAACTGCGATCTCACCCCCGACTACTCCGGCGCCCAGACCGACGCGCTCGGCATCGCCACGCCTCAGATGGAGTGCTACGACAAGGCCGGCAACCGCGCGGTCGCGTCCGGCCTCCAGGTGAAGTTCGACAGCATCGGCCCCGACGACGTGGACGGCACCCCGGCCCGTGGGCCCGACTACGGCGGCTGGTACACGCACCCGGTCTCGTACGTCTTCCACGGCACGGATCCCGTGCCCGGCTCGGGCCTCGCGAGCTGCGACAGCGCGACCTACTCCGGCCCGGACAGCGCCAGCGCCAGCGTGACAGCCGGCTGCGTGGACGTCGCAGGCAATCGCTCCAACTCGACCGACAGCCTCGAATACGACGCGACCAAGCCCACCGTCACCGGCGCGACCGGCGACCGGGCGCCGGATCACAACGGCTGGTACACGCACGCCGTCGCGTTCACCTTCCTGGGCGACCGACGCCACGTCCGGCATCGACTCCTGCGACACCTTCACCTACTCCGGACCCGACAGCGCCACCGCCAGCCTGACCGGCGCATGCAGCGACCGGGCCGGCAACGTCTCGGCCTTCGTGCCGCACACCTTCCAGTACGACGCGACGAGGCCGACGGTGACCGGGATCAGCCCCGCGCGCGCGGCCGATCACAACGGCTGGTACACGCACCCCGTGGCGATCTCCTTCCAGGGGACCGACGCCACCTCCGGAATCGCCTCGTGCGACGGCCTGACCTACTCCGGACCCGACAGCGGCGAGCGCCGGCGTGACCGGCACGTGCAGCGATGTGGCCGGCAACGTCTCGGACCTCGACACGGAGACCCTGCGCTATGACGCGACGAAGCCCGTCGTGTCCGGGGCGACCGCGGACCGGACGCCCGATCACAACGGCTGGTACACGCACCCCGTGTCCGTTCAGCTTCCAGGGCACCGACGCCGCGTCCGGCATCGCCTCCTGCAGCACGGTCACCTACTCGGGTGCCGCCGATGCCGCGGCTCAGCTGTCGGGCAGCTGCACGGACGTGGCGGGCAACGTCGCCAGCAAGACGGTCTCGTTCAAGTACGACGCCACGCCCCCGGACAAGTCGAAGCCGTTCGCGGTGCCCGGCAACAAGTCCGTGGCCGTGAGCTGGGTCCCGCCGGCGGACGCGCAGCAGCTTCGTCCTCACCCGCTCGCTCGCGAGCGGCGGTCCCGCCACGGTCGTGTACGCGGGCAGCGCCCACGACTTCGTCGACCAGGGCCTGACCAACGGGACCAAGTACACCTACGTCGTCACCACCCTCGACGCCGCCGGCAACCAGAGCGTCCGCGGCCGCCATCAGCGCGGTGGCCGACGGCTCCACGCTGCGCCCGTTCATCGACACCGAGGTCGTGCAGGCGCCCTCCCTCACGTGGGCGAAGGCGAGCAAGGCGCACTACTACAACGTGCAGATCTACCTCGGCCGCAAGAAGGTGCTCAGCGTCTGGCCGAAGAGCCCGAGCCTGAAGCTCAAGTCCAAGTGGAGCTTCAACCACCACACGTACACGCTCAAGCCCGGGCTCTACCGCTGGTACGTGTGGCCCGGCATCGGGCGAGCGTCCAGCCGCAGGTACGGGAAGCTCGTCGGCTCGAGCACCTTCCGCGTGACCGGGTAGGGCGGGTGGCGCCACCCGGCGCTTGACGGACCCGCGGAGTCGGGGTATTTCCTAAATAGGGGTGCGTGCTCTCTCGAGGGCGCTCATCGACCCCGACAATTCAATGAGCAAACTCCCTCCGTTTGTGATCCTCGCAGTGCTGGTAGCCGCCTTCGCCGTGGCGCCCGGGTCCGCGTCCGCCGCGGACAGCGACATCGTGACCGCCACCTGCACGCCCGACTGCGGCGTCTGGACGCAGTCCGCCGTGCAGGTGCAGTTCAGCTGGACGAACGCCGGAACTGGCGAGACCACCAGCCCGGCCTGCACCGACACGAACCCGGTGGACACCGAGGGCGACACGGAGCTCACCTGCGAGGTGACGTATCCGGACACGACGGTCAAGTCGGCGACCGTGCACGTGCTGATCGACAGGACGCCGCCAACGTTCTCCACTGCCTCCGCCGACGCTCCAGCCCAACCTGGCCGGCTGGTTCGCCCTGCCGTTCAGCGTCAACTTCGGCTGGACGGACGCGCTCTCGGGCGTCGATCCGGCCGCCTGCGGGCTGTTGGTCCCCTACTCGGGCGGCAGCCGGCACGACGTCGCCAGCACCTGCCAGGACCGGGCCGGCAACGTCGCGCCCGCCGCCGGCTTCCCGGTCAAGTTCGACAACACGCCGCCCCAGAACGTCGACGGCACCCCCGACCGCGCGCCCGACGGCGCAGCGGCCTGGTACACGCACGCCGTGACCTACGCCTTCTCCGGCACCGATCCCTCGCCCGGCTCGGGGATGGGCCCGTGCGACACGGTCACCTACACCGGCCCGGACACCCCCGCGGCGAGCGTGACCGGCGGCTGCAGCGACAACGCCGGCAACCGCACCGACGCGAGCGACGTCTTCCACTACGACGCCACCAAGCCCGTCGTCTCCGGCGCGGCGGCCGACCGCGCGCCCGACCACAACGGCTGGTACACGCACCCGGTCGCGTTCAGCTTCCAGGGCACCGACCCCACGTCTGGGATCGCGCTCCTGCAGCACGCACACCTACTCCGGCCCGGACGACGGCACGGCCCAGCTCGCCGGGCAGCTGCACCGACGGCGCCGGCAACGTGGGCACCAAGACGATCTCGTTCAAGTACGACTCCACGCCTCCGGCGAAGTCGAAGCCGTTCGCTGTGCCGGGCAACAGGACGATCGGCGTGAGCTGGGCTCCCCCGAGCGACGCCGCCAGCTTCGTCCTGACCCGCGCGCCCGGCCGGCGGCGCCCGCCCGTCACGATCTACAGGGGCAGCGACCACGACTACGTGGACCAGGGCCTGAGGAACGGCACGGAAGTACACCTACGCGATCACCAGCCTCGACGCCGCCGGCAACCAGAGCGCCCCGGTGGCGATCAGCGCGCGTGCCCGACGGCTCCACGCTGCGGCCCTTCCTCGACACCGAGGTCAGCCAGCCGCCCACGCTGAGCTGGGCGAAGGCGCGCAAGGCGCACTACTACAACCTCCAGCTCTACCGCGGCCGCACGAAGGTGCTCAGCGTCTGGCCCACGAGCTCGCGCGTGCAGCTCAAGTCAGACCTGGCGCTTCAACCGGCACAAGTACTCGCTGAAGCCGGGCCTCTACCGCTGGTACGTCTGGCCCGGCATCGGCCGCACGGCGGCGCACAGGTACGGCTCGATGGTGGGCTCGAGCACCTTCCGGCGTCGCTCAAGTAGCCTCGCGATGCGCTACAGCGGGATGTTGCCGTGCTTGCGCTTGGGCTGGGCGACGCGCTTGGTCTGCAGCGTCTCGAGCGCGTTGATCAGGCGCGGGCGGGTCTCGTGCGGGATCAGCACGTCGTCGATGTAGCCGCGCTCGGCCGCCGAGTAGGGGTTGGCGAAGCGCGCCTTGTAGTCGGAGATCAGCTTCTGGCGGCGCTCGTCGGGCGTGGGTGAGGTGGCGATGTCGCGCCGGTGGATGATGTTCACCGCGCCCTCGGGCCCATCACCGCCACCTCGGCGGTGGGCCAGGCGAAGTTGAAGTCGGCCAGCATGTGCTTGGAGTTCATGACGTCGTAGGCGCCGCCGTAGGCCTTGCGGGTGATCACGGTGAGCTTCGGCACCGTGGCCTCGGTGAAGGCGTAGAGCAGCTTGGCGCCGTGGCGGATGATGCCGCCCCACTCCTGGCTCGTGCCGGGCAGGAAGCCGGGCACGTCGGTGAACGTGATCAGCGGGATGTTGAAGGCGTCGCAGAAGCGCACGAAGCGCGCGGCCTTCACCGAGGCGTCGATGTCGAGCACGCCGGCGAGCTGCGCGGGCTGGTTGCCCACGATGCCCACCGCGTGGCCGTTCAGGCGCGAGAAGCCGATGATGATGTTGCGCGCGTAGTGCTCGTGGACCTCGAAGAACTCGCCGTCGTCGACGATCGGCTGCACCACGTTGCGCATGTCGTAGGGCTTGTTCGGGTTGTCGGGCACGACGTGGTCGAGCGCCTCGTCCATGCGGTCGGGGTCGTCGCCCGTGTCCAGCCGCGGCGGCTTCTCGAGGTTGTTCTGCGGCAGGAACGACATCAGGTAGCGCACGTCCTCGAGGCAGCTCTCCTCGTCGTCGGCCGCGAAGTGCGCCACGCCCGACTTGGTGTTGTGCGACATCGCGCCGCCGAGCTCCTCGAACGTCGACCTCCTCGCCGGTCACGGTCTTGATCACGTCGGGCCCCGTGATGAACATGTGCGAGGTCTCCTTCACCATGAAGATGAAGTCGGTCATCGCGGGCGAGTAGACGGCGCCGCCGGCGCAGGGGCCCATGATCACGCTGATCTGCGGGATCACCCCCGAGCACTGCACGTTGCGGACGAACACGTCGCCGTAGGCGCCCAGCGACACCACGCCCTCCTGGATGCGGGCGCCGCCGGAGTCGTTGATGCCGATCACGGGGCAGCCGATCTTGGCCGCCAGGTCCATGATCTTGCACATCTTCTCGGCCATCACCTCGCCGAGCGAGCCGCCGAAGACCGTGAAGTCCTGGGAGAAGACGCACACGTCGCGGCCGTCGATCTTGCCGTGACCGGTGACCACCGCGTCGCCCCAGGGCCGGTTCTTCAGCATGTCGAACTCGAAGGTTCGGTGCCGAACGAACGTGTCCAGTTCCTTGAAGGAGCCTGGGTCGAGCAGCTTCTCGACCCGCTCGCGGGCGGTGAGCTTGCCCCGCTCGTGCTGTTTCTCCACCGCCTGCTCGGAGGCGGAGTGGATCGCGGCCTCGCGCAGCTCGTTGAGCTGGGCCAGCTTCTCCTCGTATGTCTCTGGCACCTTCTGGCGCACGGGGCGGGGATGCTAGAAGATCGGTCGGGCCTCCGGATCGTCCGGGGTCCTGCAGGGTTCTGTTTCCCAGATGAGGCGCTTCCTTCCGATCGCGATCGCGGCACTGCTCGCGCTGCCGGCCGCGGCCGGCGCGTACACGCCGCGCGAGCACCCGCTCTACGCAGGACGGGCCAAGCGGGCGCTACCTGCTCGACTCGGCCTGGACGACCAGCGCGCACCGCACGGGCGGCTTCCGCCCGGTGACGATGCCGAACGCCTTCAACGCGCACGACTACACGACGAAGGGCAACCGCTCGCGCGTGCAGTGGTACCGCGAGCGCTTCACGCTCCCGAGCGCCGCCGGGGCGGCCGGCTGGCGCATCCGCTTCGAGTCCGTGAACGTGCGGGCCGACGTGTGGCTGAACGGCCGCAGGCTCGGCAGCCACGTTGGCGCGTACCTGCCCTTCGAGCTGGCCGCGGCCGGAATCCATGCCGGGGCGAACGAGCTGGTGGTGCGCGTGGACGGGCGCGCCGAGCGCGAACGACATCCCGCCCGCCGGTCGCAGCCGGGGCTGGTGGAACTACGGCGGCATCCTGCGCGAGGTCTACCTGCGCAAGGTGCCGCGGCTCGACCTGGGCGATCCGCAGGTCACTGCCACCCCCGGCCAGCCGGCCCAGGTCCAGTTCAGCGCCCGCGTGCGCAACGCCGACTCGCCGGGCGCTCGCCGCGCGGACGCCGCGCTGGAGGTGAGCGGGCCCGAACGGCTTCAGCCTCTCGCTGCCGGTCAGCGGGGGCGACGTCGCGCGCCGGGCGGCTGGGGCGGCTCCAGGGCAGCTTCCAGATCCCCGACGCCGCGCTCTGGAGCCCCGCCAGCCCGTCGCTCTACCTCTTGAAGGTGAGGCTGCCCGGCGGTCAGGTCACGGAGATCCACTTCGGCGTGCGGCAGTGGAGCAAGGCCGCCGACGGGCGTCCGCTGCTGAACGGCCAGCCGCTGACCCTGCGCGGGGCGAGCTTTCACGAGGACACGCTTGCGCACGGCGCGGCCCTCACGCCGGCGGACGAGACGCACGATCGCGGACGAGCTGGTCGCGCTCGGCGCGAACTTCACGCGCCAGCACTACCCGCCCAGCCCGGCGCTGCTCGAGGCGTTCGACCGCCTCGGGAATCGTCTTCTGGGAGCAGATCCCGGTCTGGCGCCTGCGCGGCAGCGACCTGACCTCGCGGCCCGCTGAACCGGGTGATCCTCGACCGCCTGCGCCAGACCGTCCTGCGCGATCGCAACCACGCCTCGGTGATGGCCTGGAGCGTGGAGAACGAGGTGGTCCGGCCGGGTGCGCAGGAGTCGCGCTTCCTCACCCAGGCGAAGAGCGTGGTGAAGAGCCTCGACCCCACCCGCTTCTTCGCGCGTCGACCAGACCGTGAGTCCGGGCGGCACGCTGCCCTCGTACTACTCGAAGCTCGACGCGCTGGGCATCAGCGAGTACGTGGGCTGGTATGGCGACGACCCGCTCAGCGACGTGCGCCCGGCGCTCGACGCGGTGCGGGCGCAGCTGCCCGGGGTCGCGCTGTTCGTGACCGAGTTCGGCGCCGAGGGCAACCGCGTCGGACCCGCGACCACGAAGGGCACCTACGCCTTCCAGGCGCAGTGGCTCGACCAGCAGCTGACGGCGATGGACCAGACGCCCTACCTCGGCGGTGCGATTGTCTGGCTGCTGCGCGACTACGCGGTGCGGCCGGGCTGGAGCGGCGGCAACCCGAGCCCGTCGCCGCCGTTCGGCAGGAAGGGACTGCTCGACCTGAACGGCAAGCCGAAGCCCGCGTGGGCGCTCGTGAAGCAGCCACTTCCAGTCCGTACCCCCTCTGGGGTAGCTCTCGGATGCTTCCCTATCTGGAATCCTGGGACGCTTGAAAGCGATCGCCGCCATCGCCGTCGTCGCCGCCATGGCGCTTCCGGGAACGCGCCGAGGCGATCGTCGGCGGGTCCCAGGTCTCGAACATCGACTCGTTCCCGTTCCAGGTCGAGCTCTGGAACCAGCTCGGCGGCAACGCGGTGGACGGCTTCTTCTGCGGCGGCGTGATCCTGGACGCGACGCACGTGGCCACCGCCGCGCACTGCGTCTTCGACGAGGGCAGCGGCCAGGCCACGCCACCGGGTCAGCTGCACGTGCTGGCCGGGACCGACGACCTCAACCAGCCCGGCACCGACGACACCGGCCGCTGCCGCGCTCGTTCGATCCCCGCTACGACCCGACGACCAACGACTACGACATGGGCGTGATCACGCTCTCGCAGCCGCTCTGGTCCGGCGCGACACCGGCCCTGGACGGCAACACGCCGATCGCGCCGGTGCCGCCGATCCCGGCGGCCGACCCGATGGGCTTCGCCGCCGCCGGCAAGACGGCAACGGCGAGCGGCTGGGGCGACACCACCCAAGAGCCCGTGAACGGCACCCCGAATCCGGCCTATCCCACGATCCTGCGCTCGGTGCCGGTGCCCGTCGTGTCGAGCGCGACCTGCGCGGACAACAACCACTACGGGGGCCTCGGCCTGGGCATCACGCCGCGCATGCTGTGCGCGGGCAGCACGGGCCACGACGCCTGCTTCGGCGACAGCGGGGGCCCGCTGGTGGTCCTGTCTCAGAGCCCGGGCACGACGCCGGACGACTACGTGCTCGCTGGCCTCGTGGAGTCCGGGGCGGGCTGCGGCCAGCCCAACCTCCCCGGGATCTACGATCGGGTGGCTGACGCCGACGTGGGGACCTTCATCACCTCGAACCCGCCTCAGGCGCCGCAGCAGCAGAGCCCCACGACCGTCTCCGGCACGCCCGCCGCGGGCCAGACGGTGTCCTGCCAGCCCGGCGCCTGGAGCGGCGGCCCGAGCTTCCTGTACCAGTTCTACAAGGACCTCGGGAACCAGAACTTCCAGCGCATCGCGGGCCCCGCCGCTCAGAGCACCTACGCGGTGCAGCCGGCCGACGCTGGCTCGCAGATCTTCTGCGTGGTGAAGGCCACGGCCGCCGGCGGCTACGGCTTCGGCGTCAGCGCCGACGTGACCGGCTCGGGCCCGATCCTGACGACGCCTCCGCCTCCCGTCACGGACAGCAAGCGCCCCACCCTGGCCGTGGCTCGCAAGAGCTGCAGCACCCGCGGCCGCTGCGTGGTGAACCTGCAGGTGGCCGATCCGTCGCCGAGCTCGGGCATCGCCAAGGTGGACTCGAAGCTGCGCTGGCGCGACGATCGTGCGCTGCCACACGCGGCGGAGCGGGCGCTGTGCCAAGACGAAGACGAAGACCGTGCGGGCCAAGGCCATCGGCGGCGGCCATTACCTGATCGCGGTGAGCCACCTCTCACCCCGCACCTACGCGCTGATCCTGCGCGCGGTGGACAAGGCCGGCAACCACCAGCGCAGCTCGACCTACGTGACGCTCAAGGTGAAGCGGCGCTAGGAGTCGCGCACGAACGGCTGGCGGTGCGCCGAGCCGAGGCTGTCGAGCAGCTCGGTGAGCTTCTGCTCCATGTCGGGATGCCGGCTCACGGGCTCGGGCCGGCCGTTGCGAAGCCGCGCCCAGAACCCGATCTCAGCCACCTGCTCCTCGACCTCGGCCGTGAGGATGACCTTGGTGCCCCAGCCCGCGGGCTCGAGCACAGCGGTGCCGCTAGCCCCATCTGCCTCCCAGGACAGCGCCCGCTCCGGCTCTGTGGGCTGGACGGTGACCTCCCCGACCGCCTGGGACAGGCAGTCGCCCTCGAGATCTGCCCACAGCTCCGGCGGAGACTTCACCAATGTTCGAGATACCTCGACCGTTGGCATCGAGAAGGCTTTCGGCCGGACTCCGGCGAATCCTCCCTTCCTCTTAGGCCTCCTGGTACTCCCCGAACTCGTCGCGCATCACGCCGGAGACCTCGCCGATCGTGGCGTGGTCCTTCAGCGCGGCGCGGATCGGGTGGAGCAGGTTGCCGTCGCCGCGGCACACGGCGCGCAGCTCCTCGAGGCGGGTGCGGACGGCCTCCTGGTCGCGGTCCTCCTTGAACTTCTTGAGCCGCTCGACCTGCTCGCGCTCGGACTGCGGGTCGACCCGCAGGATCTCCACGTCGTCGATCGTGTCGGTCACGTACTCGTTCACGCCGACGACGATGTCCTGCTTGATCCGGTAGCGCTCCTCGTAGCCCCAGGCCGACTCCTCGACCTCGGCGCGGATGAACGGGATCGCCTGCACCGAGCCTCCCAGCGCCTCGACCTTGTCGATCAGCTCCTGGGCGCGCTGCTCGATCTCGTCGGTGAGCGCCTCCACGAAGTAGGAGCC
Organism: uncultured Thermoleophilaceae bacterium; assembly: GCA_963729205.1. Taxonomy (GTDB): domain Bacteria; phylum Actinomycetota; class Thermoleophilia; order Solirubrobacterales; family Thermoleophilaceae; genus JAICJR01. The sequence goes on along the minus strand of CAVSNA010000022.1, from coordinate 90,223 downwards.
GGCGAACGGGTCGACGCTGTCGGTGGCGCCCGACTCGTGGGCGATGATCTGCTGGGTGCGCAGCGCGATGCGCGCGGAGCGCTCGGTGGGCAGCGCCAGCGCCTCGTCGAAGCCGTTCGTGTGCAGCGACTGGGTGCCGCCGCAGACGGCCGCGAAGCCCTGGAGCGCCACGCGCACGATGTTGTTCTCCGGCTGCTGGGCGGCCAGCGTGACGCCGCCGGTCTGGGTGTGGAAGCGCATCGTCTGCGAGCGCGTGCTCTCGGCCCCGAAGCGCTCGCGCATGATGCGCGCCCACATCCGGCGGGCGGCGCGGAACTTGGCCACCTCCTGGAAGACGTTGTTGTGGCCGTTGAAGAAGAACGCCAGGCGCGGGCCGAAGTCGTCGACCGCGAGGCCGGCGTCGAGCGCCGCCTGCACGTAGGCGATCCCGTTCGCCAGCGTGAACGCGACCTCCTGGACGGCCGAGCAGCCCTTCTCGCGCATGTGGTAGCCGGAGATCGAGATCGTGTTCCACTTCGGCACGCGCTCGCGGCAGTAGGCGAACAGGTCCGTGGTCAGGCGCATCGCCGGCTCGGGCGGGTAGATGAAGTTCCCGCGCGCGATGTACTCCTTGAGGATGTCGTTCTGGGTCGTGCCGCGCAGCTCCGCGGCGGGCACGCCCTGCTCCTCGCCGACCAGCTCGTAGAGCAGCAGCAGCACCGCGGCGGGCGCGTTGATCGTCATCGAGGTCGACACCTGGTCGAGCGGGATGCCGTCGAAGACGCGGCGCATGTCGTCGATCGAGTCGATCGCCACGCCGGTGCGGCCCACCTCGCCGAGGCAGAGCGGGTCGTCGGAGTCGCGCCCGAGCTGGGTCGGCAGGTCGAACGCCATCGAGAGGCCGGTCGAGCCGTGCTCGATCAGGTAGTGGAAGCGCTGGTTGGTCTCGTGGGCGGTCGCGTAGCCCGCGTACTGGCGCATCGTCCAGCGCCGCGAGCGGTACATGTCCGGGTGGATGCCGCGCGTGAACGGGTACTCGGCGGGCTCGCCGAGGCGCTCCGCCAGCCCGTCGGGGACGTCCTCCTCCGAGTAGACGGGCTTGATCTCGATGCCCGAGTCGGTGAAGCGGCGCGGATCGTCGGGGCCGACGATGGGGGCGATTGTGGGCTTGTCGGGCCGGGTGGCTATGGATCCAAGGATACGGTCGACGCCCCCTCCGGGGGAATCCCCTTATTCTTGATCGGCTTTTCCCCCAAAGCGAAAGGACGCTCGAATGTCAGTCACCGACGAGCTGGTCAAGGCCAACGAGGGCTACGCAGCCGGCTTCACGAAGGGCGACCTGCCGATTCCCCCCGGCCGGAAGGTCGCGGTGGTGGCCTGCATGGACGCACGCCTCATCCCGTCGCGCATCCTCGGTCTCGAGGAGGGCGACGCGCACGTGATCCGCAACGCCGGCGGCCTCGCGCGCGATGCCCTGCGCTCGCTCGTGATCTCGCAGCAGCTGCTCGGCACAAACGAGGTCGTGATCCTCCAGCACACCGAGTGCGGAATGGTCACCTTCCAGAACGAGGACGTCTACGCGAAGGTGAAGGACTCGCTCGGGGCCGACGCGAGCGGGATCGACTTCATGCCGTTCCCGGACCTCGAGCAGAGCATCCGCGACGACATCAAGTTCCTGAAGGACTCGCCGCTGATCGGCGACGACGTGTCCGTGCGCGGGTTCTTGTACGACGTGAAGACAGGCAAGATCAGCGAGGTGAGTTAGACGTCGACGGGCGCCGGCGCCCGCGCCTCGCGGGTAGCGCCGGCGCTCGCGATCACCACGAACGCGATCGCGATCACATCGAGCGCGCTCAGGTCTTGCCCGATGATCACGAAGCCGGCGAGCGCGGCCATGGCCGGCTCCAGGCTCATGAGCACCCCGAACACGCTGGGACGCAGCCGGCGCAGAGCCTCCAGCTCCAGCGAATAGGGCACCACCGAGCTGAGCATCGCCACGCCGAAGGCCACCGCCAGCAGGTTGGGCTTCAACAGCTCTGAGCCGGCGTCGGCGATGCCGAACGGAATCAGGGGGATCACCCCGATCGTCATCGCCACGGCGAGGGCGCCGCCACCCGAGAAGGTCCTCCCCACGCGCGCGTTGAGGAGGATGTAGGCGCCCCACAGAACGCCGGCGAGCAGGGCGAAGAAAACGCCGGTGAGGTTCGCGCCGCTCACTCCGCCGAGCAGCCCCACTCCCGCGCCGGCCAGCAGCGCCCAGAGCAGGTCGAGCCGGCTGCGCATGCCTGCCAGTGCGACCGCCAGCGGACCCACGAACTCGAGCGTGACCGCGATGCCGAGGTGGATGTGGTTGAGCGCCTCGTAGAACGAGAGGTTCATTAACGCGAGGGTGAGGCCGAACAGCGCCACCAGGCGGAGATCGCCGGCGGACCAGCCGCGCAGCGACGGGCGCCAGATCGCGAGCAGCACCAGCGCGGCGAACGCCACGCGCAGCAGCACCGTGCCGGCAGGGCCGAGGTGGTCGAACAGCTTGGTGGCGAAGGCGGCGCCGATCTGGACCGACGCGATGCCGCCCACCACGAGGAGCTCCGCGGGCGCCCGATCGAACGCGCTCTGCCGCTTCGCGCTCACCACTTCCACGCCAAGACGCTACCCGCTCGGCGTTCCCGGAGCCGTGTGGGGGTTTCCCTCAAAAGATCCTCAGTGGGGCTGAGAATTTGTCAGGAGGGCTGAGGATTGTCTGCGGGGACACCTTCCACCAGGCCGCGAATGGGGACTAGCATGGCCCGCATGGAGGTGACGGTTCGCCTGTTCGCGATGTTGCGCGAGCGCGCGGGTGCGAGCGAGGTGACGCTCGAGCTGCCCGACGGCGCGCGCGTCAGCGATGCGCTCGCCGAGTTGAGCGGGATCGCCGAGGGGCTGCCGCTCGTGATGGCGGTGAACCGCGAGTACGCCTCCGAGGACCAGCTGCTGGACGCGGGCGACGAGCTGGCGCTGGTGCCGCCTGTGAGCGGGGGCGAGGCGGCCGTGCAGCACGTGCGCGTGACCGGTGAGCGGCTGTCGCTCGACTCGCTGGTGGAGCGCGTGCGCGATCCGCGCGCCGGCGCGGTGGTGACCTTTCAGGGCGTGACGCGCGAGGTCGAGCGGCTGGAGTACGAGGCCTACATGGAGATGGCCGAGGCGAAGATCGCCGCGATCGTGGCCGACGCGGTGGAGCGCCACGGGCTCTGTGCCGCCGCGGCCGAGCACCGGGTCGGCGATGTGCCGCTTGGCGAGCCGAGCGTGGCGGTGGCGGTGTCGGCGCCGCACCGGCCCGAGGCATTCGCCGCCGCGCGCGAGATCATCGACCGCCTGAAGGCCGAGGTGCCGATCTGGAAGAAGGAGATCGAGGGTGGCGAGGGACGCTGGGTCGAGGGAACACGCCCCTGAGCTGAACCGGCTGCTGCGCGCGCTCCCGTCGGTTGACGAGCTCGCGCTGCGGCTGGCCGACGTGCCGCGCGCGCTCGCCGTGGACGCGGCGCGTGCGGCGATCGAGGCCCGCCGTGCGGCGCTGGCGGCGGGCGCGACGGGCGACGTGTCGCTTGACGAGCTGGAGGCCGACGCCCGCGCGCGGCTGGCCGCCGCCGCACGGCCGAGCCTGCGGCGGGTGGTGAACGCGACCGGCGTGATCGTGCATACCAACCTCGGCCGGGCCCCGCTGCCGGAGGCGGCGATCGAGGCCGCCGCGGCCGCGGGGCGCGGCTACTCCAACCTCGAGTACGACCTCGAGCGCGGGCGAGCGCGGCTCCCGGCAGGCGCACGTGGAGGCGCTGCTCCGCGAGCTGACGGGCGCCGAGGCGGCGCTGGCCGTGAACAACTGCGCCGCGGCCGTGCTGCTCGCGGCGGCGGCGCTGGCGGCGGGGCGGGAGCTGGTGGTGTCGCGCGGCCAGCTGGTGGAGATCGGCGGCTCCTTCCGCGTGCCCGACGTGGTGGCGCAGTCGGGCGCGCGGCTGGTGGAGGTGGGCACGACCAACCGCACGCGCCTGGCCGACTACCAGCGCGCGCTCGGGCCGGACACGGGCGCGATCCTGCGCGCCCACCAGTCGAACTTCCGCACGGTGGGCTTCGTGGAGGAGGTGGAGATCGAGGAGCTGTGCGAGCTGGGCGTGCCGGTGATCGACGACGTGGGCTCTGGAGCCCTCGCCGAGCGCGTGCCCGAGCTGGCCGACGAGCCGCCGGTGCGGCGCTCGGTGGCGGCCGGCTGCGCGCTGGTCTGCTTCTCGGGCGACAAGCTGCTCGGCGGCCCCCAGGCCGGCCTGATGGTCGGCACGCCGGCGGCGATCGACAGCTGCCGCACGCATCCGCTCGCGCGTGCGCTGCGGCTGGACAAGCTCTCGCTCGCCGCGCTGGAGGCCACGCTGAAGCTCTACCGCGACCCGGCCGGTGCTCAGCGAGACGTGCCGGTGCTGCGCATGCTCACCGTGGGCGAGGCGGAGCTGCGCGCCCGCGCGGAGCTGATGCGCGACGCCCTGGCGGCGGCCGGCGCGGACGCCCAGGTGATCACCGCGTCCGCGAAGGTGGGCGGCGGGGCGCTGCCGCTGCTCGAGCTGAGCGGCCCGGTCTGCGCGGTGGATCCCGCTCCGCTCGGGCTCGACGAGCTCGCGCGTCGCCTGCGCGCTGCCGATCCGCCCGTGATCGGGCGCGCGCGGCAGGGCTGGCTGGTGCTCGATCCGCGCACGCTCGACGACGACGAGGCTCGGGCGGCGGTGAGCGGTGTGGTCGCCGCGCTGCGGTGACCGACGCTCGGCACCGCGGGCCACATCGACCACGGCAAGACTGCCCTGGTCGCAGCGCTCACCGGCAAGAACACCGATCGCCTGCCGGAGGAGCGTTCGAGGGGGATCTCGATCGAGTTGGGCTACGCCCCGCTGACGCTGCCGAGCGGGCGGCAGCTGTCGGTGGTGGACGTGCCGGGGCATGAGCGCTTCGTGCGCACGATGGTGGCCGGCGCCTCGGGCATCGACCTGTTCCTGCTCTGCGTGGCCGCCGACGACGGCGTGATGCCGCAGACGCGCGAGCACCTGGCGGTGCTGCACGGACTCGGGGTGGACATCGGGGTGGTGGCGATCACGAAGGCCGATCTGGGCGAGCCCGACCTGGCGGCGGAGGAGGTGGCCGAGCTGGTGCCGGGCGCTGAGATCGTGAAGGTCTCCGCGCAAGCCGGCACCGGACTGAACGAGCTGAAGGCCGCGCTCGAGCGCGCTGCCGGGCGGGTGACGGGCCGCGAGACCGACGACGCCCCGGCGCGCCTCCACCTCGACCGCTCGTTCACGCTGCGCGGCATCGGCACGGTGGTGACCGGCACGCTCTGGTCGGGCTCGATCGGGCAGGGCGACACGGTGCGCGTGCTGCCGCGCGGGCTCGAGGCGCGCGTGCGCTCGGTGCAGGTGCACGACCAGCCGGTGGAGCGCGCCGAGGCGGGCCAGCGCGTGGCGCTCAACCTGGTGGGGGTCGGCTGGCGCGACCTGGGCCGCGGCGACGTGGTCTCCCTGGGCGACGCCGAGCTCGAAGCCGACCTATCTGCTGGACGTGGCCGTCACGCTCGAGCCGGGCGCGCGCCCGCTGCGCCGGGGCGCGCGCGTGCACGTGCACCACGGCACGCGCGAGGCGCCGGCGCGAGTGTCGCCGCTCGAGGGCGACGAGCTGGCGCCCGGCGGCAGCGGCCTCGCCCAGCTGCGGCTGGAGGCGCCGCTCGTGCCGCTGGCGGGCGACCGCGTGATCCTGCGCCAGCTCGCCCCGCCCGACACCGTGGGTGGCGGCGTGGTCATCGACGCCCACCCGCGCAAGCACGGGCCCTCCGAGGAGGTGGTGGAGCGGCTGCGCGCACTGGAGCGCGGGGAGGAGCCGCCGGCGCCCGAGCCGGCCGCCGAGCCGGCGCCGAGCGAGGAGCCCGAGCCGCCCGCGCTCGACGAGGCGGCGCTGCGCATCGCGGCCCTGCTGCGAGTCGACGGGCGCAGGCCGCGCACCGACAACGAGCTGGCGGAGGAGACCGGGCTGTCGGCGGCCGAGACGGGCGAGCGGCTGCGGCGGCTCGTCGCGCGCCGGGCAGGCGGTGCGCGTGGCCCGCAACCTGCACTTCCATCCGGAGCCGCTCGCGGAGCTAGAGGCCCGGGTGATCGCGCTCTGCGAGCGCGACGGGAGCGCCACGATCGCATCGGTGCGCGACGAGCTGGACACCTCGCGCAAGTACGCGCAGGCGCTGCTCGAGCACCTGGACGGCGAGAAGGTCACCCGCCGCGTGGGCGACGAGCACGTGCTCCGCCGCCGCTAGGGCGACTGGTAGATCACTGCCGCGTCGCGCGGGTCGAGCTTCAGCGACTGCAGCTCGGCGGGGGAGACCGCGACCGGCGCCGGCGAGCGGTAGCGCAGCAGCGTGTAGGTGCTGGTGAAGCGCTTCTCGACGAGCGTCAGCCCGGCCGCGCTGCGGCGCGACCGGCACCGGCCGCGGCGGGGGCGCGGCGCCGGTCAGGCTCGGGCTGCGCACGGCCAGCGCGGTGAGGTCGAGCTCGCGCACCGCCGAGCGGCTGCGTGGTGGGCGTGACGAAGGGCGGGAGGTAGACGGCGAGCGCCGTGGGCGCGAACGCGGGGGTCACCACGATCGCCCTCGGCACCGTGACGGGGCCGATCGCGTGGGCGAGCCCGCGGTTGTCGTCACGCTGGTAGCGAGGGTTCGCCCAGATGGAGATCGTGATGAACAGCCCGATCGCGGCGAGACCCGCCGCCGCGAGGATGCCCGGTGCGACCCGCGTGCCTCGCCCCGAACCCGATCGCCGGTATCAGCATCGCCGGCAGCCAGGCCATGAGCACGTTGCGCGTGTCGAGGTAGTCGGCCCCCGCGAGGGCGAGCAGCAGCGGCAGCCCGATGGCGACGCCGGCGATCGTCGCGCACACGCGCACGGCGCGCCGCTCGCGCTCCACGAGGCGCGCGTAGACGAGCCACAGCCCGACACCCACGAGGCAGCCCGCCACCACCGTCAGCACCGTGTCCACCGGCGCGTCGTAGCCCACCACGAACTGCTTCGGCACCCGCAGCAGCCGGCCGATCAGCGACTGCTCGGTGATGAACGACGTGAGGTTCATCCGGCGCTGCTCGACCAGCAGCGGCACGAGCGCCGCCGACACGGCCACGAGCGCCGCTGTGGCGAGCGCGGGCTGGCGCCGGTCGGGCCAGCGCAGCAGCAGCCAGATCGCCTCGGGCAGGATCATGAACCCCGCGAAGTAGTGGGTGGCTATCGCGAGCGCCGACACCACGGTCCAGGCCACCAGCGTGCCGACGCGCGGCGCCCTCTGCATCCGCGCGAACAGGAGGAACGAGATCGACGCGAGCAGGAGCACGAGCGCGTAGGAGCGCGCCTCCTGCGAGTACCAGATCAGCAGCGGGTTGACGACGGCGAGCGACGCGATCACCAGCGCCACCCGCCTCGACGCGAGCTCTGCCGCCGCGGCGTAGGCCACAGGTATGAACGCGGTGCCCGCCAGCGCCGAGAGCGAGCGCAGCCCGAACTCGTCCGTGCCGAACACGCGCGACCAGACCCACGCGAGCGCGTAGTAGAGCGGGGGCGTGGACTCGCTGCCGCCGATCCGCGAGAGCATGTGGCCGAAGCTCGACTTCACGAGCCCGACCGTGACCGCCTCGTCGAACCAGTAGCTCTGGACGTGAAGCGTGGAGAAGCGCAGGATCGCCGCGAGCACCGTGAGGGCCGCGAGCGCCTGAACGTGTCGGGCCCGCACAGCGGGGAGCTTATTTAGCGCACGATCGTGAAGCTGACGCTCTTCGCCGGAGAGGCGCCGACTGGGGTGACCGTGAGCTGGTGGCGTCCCGGCTTCAGCCTCCTGCCGGATGAGATCCGGCCCTCGAAGTGGAGGCTGTTGCGACCCGCGTATCCGGCCAGCGAGATCTTGCCGCGGACGACCGGGAAGGTGCAGCGGCGCTTGCCGCGGTTGCGGGAGCTCCTGCGCCGGCAGTGGCCGCCCGTCATGCGCCCGCCGATCCGCTGGCTGAACGTGAGCGTGACCTGCGTGCCCTTGGAGAGGGTGAAGCCGATCGTGGTGCCCACCGGCGGCCTGCGCTTGCGGCTGATCTCCGGCAGGTGTTTGCCCAGCCTCCAGCGCGAGCCGATCGTTACCGCAGATGCCACCGCCGGGTTGATCTGGGTGCCCCCCGGGCCGGTGGGGGTCACCAGCGTATGGAAGGTCCGATCCTGGCCCCTGCTCGTGACGCGTGCCCGCGACGACGACCAGGCGGTAGTGGTAGGTGGTGTCGGGGGCGAGCCCGGTCAGGTTGGCGCTGACGGGCGTGGTGCCCGCGCCGGCCGCGACCGTCGGCAGATTCGCGGTCCTCCCGTAGTTGGCGCTCGTGCCGTAGTCGAAGTGTGTCGTCGCGGCGACGCCGTCGGGCACGACCGTGCCCGTGATCTTCGCGGCGCTGTCGGTGACGCCCGTGGCGGGCCCGCTGGTGGCCGACGGCGCCGGCACGTGCTCGTAGGCGCCCATGTCCGTGCGCAGCCCAAGCACCCTCGCGAGGCCGCCGAGGGCGAGTTGGCCGTTGGCGTCATCCGTCACGCCCGCGTCGATCGTCGGCGAGCCGGTGGCCTGGCGGTAGTCGCCCGCCGCGGCGTTGACGAACAGCGGCGTGGCCGCGGTCGGGCCGTTCTGGTTCCCGGTGCCCTGCACCACCACCTTGTTGCCCGTGCCGCTGGAGGCGAACGTGCCCCAGTTCGAGTGGTCGATTGTCAGCGTGGAGGTGCCCGCCGGGTCGTTCGCGACGAGAGCCGACGTCGTTGGTCGTGCCGCGGGCGATCACGTTGGTCGCCGTCATCGAGACGGTCTGGTTGAAGGTGCCCATCGCCACGCCCGTGCCGCCGGGCGTGGTCGTTATTGCCGTGACGTTGCGCAGCACGTACGACGTCGAGGCGCTGGAGTTGGCGCCCACGGCGTTGACGCTCGACCCGCCGCTGCCGATGCACGCCGTGTCGAGCAGGGTTCCGCCCAGCATCGCGCAGGCGGTCATCCCCACCCCCGAGGCGCCGATGCCGTGCGAGACCACTCGCGTGACCACGGCGGTCGGGTCGATCTGCAGCGTGTAGCCGTAGAAGTTGCCGGGTTTCGACTCCATGTCCGAGATCAGCTCGAGATCCCTGATCGTCCCGCCGGACTTCACCTCGAGGAACGGCACGGCGTTCGCGAACACGTGCCCGTGGATCACGGGTGGGTCGCTGACGCTCGAACCGTGCACGATCACGCCGGAGGGCACCGGAGGCAGGCCGGGCAGCGGCGTGGTGCCCGTGTCGTAGTAGTCGCCTGGCGCGACCGAGACGTCGCTGCCCGACCCGGCCGCGAGCATCGCGTAGTCGAGCCTGCAGGGCGTGTCCGAGGCGCAGGGCTGGGTCGTGCGCGTGCTGCCGGGGGCGGCGAAGAGGGTGGCGGCCGCGGCTGGGCTCGCCGCCAGCAGCGTGCCCGCAAGGGTCAACGCCAGGGTGAAGCCTCTGAGCCTTCCGTGGTTCATCTCGAGTCCAGGGGCCAGCCTACCTTGTGATCAGCCGCGCGCCGCGTCCGCGGGTGGTGAAGCTCACGAACCAGCGGATGAAGACCAGGATGCGGTTCTGGAAGCCCACGAGGTAGAAGAGGTGGATCATCAGCCAGGTGAGCCAGGCGATGAAGCCGCTCAGCCTCACGCCCTTGATGTCGGCCACCGCCGCCGCGCGGCCGATCGTCGCGACGTTGCCCTTGTCCCGATAGTGGAACGGCGGCGGCACCTTGCCGCTCAGCCGCGTGCGAACGGCGCGTGCGACGTAGCGGCCCTGCTGCATGGCCACGGGCGCCACGCCCGGGTAGAGCACCGGCTCGCCATCGGCGCCGCGTACCCGCACCATGTCGCCGAGCACGAACACCTCCGGATGGCCCGGAAGCGTGAGGTCCGGCTCCGCGGTCACCCGGCCGGCGCGGTCGCGCTCGGCGCCCGTCAGCTCACCCAGCTCCGAGGCCAGGTCGGACGCGGTCACGCCAGCGGCCCAGACCACGGTGCGGGCGGGGATCCGCTCGGTCTTCCCCTCGCCGACGGCGACCGTCACGCCCTGATCGTCCATGCCGACCACCAGCCGGCTGGTGAGCACCTCGGCGCCGAGCCGCTGCAGCGAGCGGGCGGCCTTCGCCGACAGCGACGGCGGGAAGGTGGTGAGCACTCGATCCGCGCCCTCGACGATCAGGATGCGGCCGTTGCGGGGATCGATGTTCCGGAAGTCGCGGCGCAGGGTGTCCCGCGCGAGCTCGGCGATCTGCCCTGCCATCTCCACGCCGGTCGGGCCGGCGCCCACCACCACGAACGTGAGCCAGGCGGCCTGGCGCTCGGGATCGGTCTCCAGCTCCGCCGCCTCGAAGGCGCTGAGGATGCGGCTGCGCACGGTCAGCGCGCTCTCGAGCGACTTCACCTCGGCCGCGTACTCGCTCCAGTCGTCGTTGCCGAAATAGGAGTAACGCGAGCCGCCCGCCACGATCAGCGTGTCGTACGGCACCGACTCCGGAGCCGGGACGTCCCCGACGGGCGAGAGCCGAAGGCGGCGCGCCTCGAGGTCGAAGCCGGAGACCTCGGCCATCATCACGCGCACGTTGGGAGAGCGCTTGAAGATCGCCCGCAGCGGATAGGCGATCTCGCCCGCCGATAGCGCGCCGGTCGCCACCTGGTAGGTGAGCGGCTGGAACAGGTGGAAGTTGCGCCGGTCGATCAGCGTGACCTCGACCGGCGCCCGGCGCAGCTTCTGCGTGGCCTGAAGCCCGCCGAAGCCACCGCCGACAACAACGACCCGATGGATGCTCCCCTCAGCCATTTGGCCGCCTGAAGGTAGCGCGCTCGGGAACCCGTTGGGATCCAGCGGTGTATCGGAGGCATGCGGGTTCTGATCGTCCTTGCTGTCACCGTCGCATGTACCGGCGCGCTGATGGGCTGCTCCGGCGGCCACGCCGCCGCATCGGCACCGTCCTGCGGGTCGCCCGTGCTCATGGGCGTGCTGCCGGTGTGGGCACGGGGCGGCTTTTCCGATCCCCATCCCAAGCTGCCGCACGTGCTCGGCCGCTCTGGAGGGATCGCCGCGCTGGTGTTCGGCTACCCGCTCTTCTCACCGCCGTCGAAGGTGCGCAGCAACAAGATCCTGTGGGTCTCGAAGGGCCCGGTGAAGTCACTCTCCAACCTGAGGATCAGCGCCCAGCGCATGGACGGCGACCATGCCGTGGGCAGGCCGGTGCGGCGCCTGGTGATTGGCGGGCCGGGTCCGTCGATCATCGATCTTCCCGCCGCCGGGTGCTGGCGGCTCAGCCTTGCCTGGTCGGGACGCAGGGACCAGCTCGACCTGAGCTACCGGTCGCCAATGTAGGATCGGCGCCGTCGTGCGCGGACGACGCTGGCCCATCCTCCTGATTGGGGCCGTGCTGGCGTTGTCCACCGGCCCTGGCCTCGCCATGGCCGCAAAGCCGGCGCTGCGCGTCCAGACGGGCCGCGGGACGTGCGTGTCGGTGGTCCCGTTGCACGGCTGCGCCCCGGCACGTGGGTTCAGCAGTCCCGACCAGATGGACGGCGCGATGTCGCCGGACGGGAAGTCGCTCTACGTGGCCAGCACCACCAGCGCGTCGATCGGCATCGTCAACATCAGCACGCGAACGGGCGCCATCAAGCAGGCCAAGGGCAGCGGCGGCTGCCTGCTCGAGCGGGGCGGGGACAGCGACGTGACCGTGGAGGGCTGCGGGAAGGCGCGCGGGTTCGGAGTGGGCACCTACGGCGTGGCCGTGAGCCCCGACGGCGACAACGTCTACGTGGTGTCAGACAACCGGGACGACCCGGGCGACCCGCCGGCGTCGTCGATTGCGGTCTTCACGCGCCGGTCGAGCGGCTCGCTCAAGCAGCTTTCGGGCGCCGCCGGTTGCCTGGCGAGCAGCCCCGGGGACGGCTGCGCCGTGCTCGCCGGCCTGAGCGGACTGAAGGTGTCGGTGAGCCCCGACGGGGCGCGCGTGTACGTGACCGGGCCCAACCTCTGGGTGTTCGCCCGCAACCCCAAGCACCGGGGCGCTGACCCTCTCCGGCTGCGAGAGCATGGTGGCGTCTCCGAGCTGCGAGTCCACCCCCTTCGGGCGTGCGGTGAGCGAGCCCGTGTGGGCGCCGAACGGCCGCCACGTCTACGCGCTCACGAGCGACGCGCCCCCGCACGCGGCCAACTATCTCGACGCGCTCGTGAGCCTGGCGGTGGAGCCGACGAGGGCGTTGCCGGTGCCGCTGCCCGTGGACGGCTGCCTCGCGGCGGGGGTGCCGGGCTGCACCGTGGACAACCGTCTGGGACCCGACCTGTCGGACCCCGCGATCAGCCCTGACGGTCGCAACCTCTACACGGTGGGCATCGCCGACCGCTACGACCTGCCGCCCCACCGCGGCACGCCGTTCCAGCTCACCGGCTACCGCATCAACGCGGCGGGCTCGCTCACCCGCACGGGCGGGAGCTGCCTGAGCACGACCCATCGTCGCGGCTGCACCCTGCAGCGCAACATCCTGGGGCTTCAGACCGTCGCGGTGTCGGCCGACGGCAAGCGCGTGTACGCGACCGCCAACGACGCCGTGCTGGCCTTCGCGCGCAGGCCGCAGACCGGACGCCTGCGCATGCTCGCCAGACTCGACGCCTGCGCGAACCCGAAGGACTGTCCGCACCCCAAGACGACGCTGATCGGGGTCCAGCAGGTGATCGCCTCGGCGAAGGGCGACTTCCTCTACGCGATCTCGGCCAACTCGCCGGACGGCGGAACCGTCAGCGTGCTCAGCGTGCCCTAGGGCCCGAACTCGCCGCCCGGCTGCGCGCGCGAGGGCACGGACGCGTGGGTGGAGGCGGGCCGCACGGGCGAGGGCGCGAACTCCTGCTGGGCCGTGGCTGCTGCTCGCCTCGCGCGTCGTCGGGTGCGGAGTCGCGGCCGCTCGCCGGCTGCTCTCGGGCGCGGCGGTCGAGCGCTTCACGACCGGCGGCGGCTGGGCCTGACCGTGGCGCGTCGCCGTGGCGTGGCCCGGCTCGCGCGTGGTGGCGCACCACAGCCTGGCGGGCGTGGTGCCCGCCGTCGAGCGACGTGACCGTAGCCACGCCGCCGCCCGCCAGCGCGGCGGTGGCCGCGGCGGCCGCTGCCAGCTTCTGCGCGCTCGCCACGTCGGCCGCGTGGACGAGCGAGTCGTGCCCGCGCACGATCAGCGCGTGCAGTCGCTGGAGCAGGCGCCCGAGCGCGTGCGGCCCGGCCAGCAGCGGCACCAGCGCGGCGATGCGCGACGGCGCGCCGCGGTACTCGCGCAGGGTGGCGCGGCAGGTGAGGCAGCCGCGCAGGTGAGGCCGCAGCGCCGCCATGTCCTCGGCGCCCGCCTCGCCGTCGGCCAGCTTCGAGAGCAGCGGCGCCAGCCGCTCGCACTCGGCGCCCGACTCGATCCCGGCCACTTGCTCCACGAATGCGCGGCGCCCCTCGGTGATGCAGCGGTTGACCTTCGTGTAGGTCCATCCGGTCTCGTCGCAGATCTGCTTGTAGGAGTAGCCCTCGGCGCGCAGCAGCAGGCAGCGCACCTCCTGCGGCTTCAGCCGGCTCATCGCCTCGGCGCCCAGCCGCAGTCGCTCCTTGCGCTCGGCCTGGTCGTGCGTGGCCGGGGCGACGCCGGCCGCCAGTTCGCGGTCGCCCGCGGGCTCCATCCGCAGGCGCTGCTTGCGGATCGCGAAGGCCTCGTGCTTCACGACCGTCTTGAGCCACGGGACCAGGTCGTCCTCGTCGGTCGAGGGCGCCTTCGTCAGCAGGATCTCGAGGCCGCGCTGGAAGGCGTCCTCGGCGTCCTCGGCGCTCAGCGAATAGCGTCGCGCGGTGCCCATGATCTGGGCTCCGTGGCGCTCGACGAGCTCGCGTGCGGCGGGCTCGATCTCGGCGCGTGTGGGGCGGCGCGCCGCCCGACCTCCCTGTCGGATCGCCTCCTGCATCCCTTGCCTGAAGGCCAGGATGCGGGCACCTTCGGCCCTCTCGCAATACCCCAAACGAGTCCGATTCCGCCCGGGTGCGATTCCGGGCGAGCGCTCGTCTCACAGCGCTGACAGACCGCTTTCGCCGCTAGAGTCCAGCTTTCGGGGAGCGTGCGCACCGATCCGTTCGTGTGCCGCATCGGTTTTCAACGGCAGGGCGAGGATGGCTAACGGCCTTGTGAGAGAACTTCAAGAGGTGAAGAGGGCGGCTCCGGCCGACCTTCCCGTGCGCGATGTTCGCGCGCGCAAGCCTCTACTGCTGCGCCTCGAGGCGGGCCGCGCGCTGCTGCGCGGCGCAGTGCTCGTGACCCTCGACCTCGCCGGCGTGTTCCTCGCGATCTGGACGGCGCTCGAGCTGAAGGCCGCGCTGCGCGGCAAGTCGGACCTCGTGCTCACCTACCACCAGGCCGTCGACGTCGCGCCGCTGGCCTGTCTGGTCACCGTCCTGCTCTTCGCCCGCTCGGGCCTCTACGGCCCGCGCGCCACGCGGCCGGGCTTCGCGCGCGTGGTGGGCTCGCTGTTCCAGGTGATGATCGTGTCGCTCATCTACAGCCTGGCCGAGGGCCGCCACTTCAGCTCCTTCTACATCTTCTACGGCTCGCTCTTCTTCGCGCTGATCTACGTCTCGGCGTTCCGCTGGGTGTTCGAGGAGGCGAGCGGGGCCGCGCTGCGCGCAGCGGGCTACCGGCGCCGGGCGGTGCTGGTCGGGTCCGGCCCTCACATCCAGGAGGTCGCCGCCGCGCTCGGCGGCGGCAAGCACCCCGAGGTGGAGGCGGTGGGCTTCGTCTCGCTCACGCCGCTGCCCGCGAACGGGCTGAAGGACCTCGGCCCGCTCGACCAGCTCGACCAGTACTTCGGCTCGATCGACGAGGTCCTGATCGCGGACCCCGACTTCCCGCAGAGCGAGGCGGTCGAGCTCGTGGACCGCTGCCACCGCCACGGGGTGCGCGTGCGCGTGGCGCCGTCGACGATGGAGATCCTGATGGACCGGGTCGAGTTCGTGCCCGGCCAGACGCTGCCGCTGTTCGAGCTGAAGCCGCCGGTGTTCGAGGGAGCGGACTGGTTGATCAAGCGCACCTTCGACATCGTCGGAGCGCTGTTCCTGAGCGCTCGTCTTCTCGCCCGTGATGCTGGCCAGCGCGCTGGCCGTGAGGCTCAGCTCGCGCGGCCCCGTGCTCTACCGCTCGATGCGCCCGGGCATCGGCGGCGCTCCCTTCCCGTGCCTCAAGTTCCGGACGATGTACGAGGACGCCGAGGAGCGCCAGGCGGAGCTCGAGAAGTGGAACGAGGCGGGCGGCGCGATCTTCAAGATCAAGAGCGATCCGCGCGTGACGCCGGTGGGCGGCTTCCTGCGGCGCTGGTCGCTCGACGAGCTGCCCCAGCTGTTCAACGTGGTGCGCGGCGAGATGTCGCTCGTCGGCCCGCGGCCGCTGCCGCAGCGCGACTACGACCGCCTCCAGGACTGGCACCGCAAGCGCTACCTGGTGCTGCCCGGCATCACCGGCCTCTGGCAGGTGTCCGGCCGCTCGGAGCTCGACTTCGACGAGCTGGTGCGGCTGGACTTCCTCTACCTGGAGAACTGGTCGGTGTTCCTCGATCTGACGATCATGTTGAAGACGATCCCGGCGGTTATCAGGGCCGAGGGGGCCTGGTAGACAGTTGACAGTTCACAGTTGACAGTCCGTCGCGCGTACCGGAACTGTCAACTGTCAGCTGCACCCATGAAAAAGCCCCGCCTAAGCGGGGCTTTTTCCTACACGGGAGGCGCCGACGAGTCGGCTAGTGGGTCCTCCTGTCCTCCCGAGGGCTCTGGTACTTGTCCTCCGACTTCTGCTCGTGCCGGTTCACGGCCGCCTTGCGGATCACGTTCTCGCATGAGCCGTTCGGGTTGGTCGTCGTGGCGTCCACGATCACGTCCTTGAAGTCCGCGATCACGGTGTCGACTCCGTCGCCGCAGTCGATGTTGTCCTGCTCGCCGTCGCGGGTGTGGAACGTGTCGTTGCCGTTGCCGCCGTGCAGGGTGTCGCCAGTGAGGTCGTTCGGCCCCTGGACGTCGCCGCGGGCCAGCGCCCACAGGTCGTCGTTGCCGTCGTCGCCCCAGCTCTCGTCGTTGCCGAGGTTGGCGTAGATGCGGTCGTTGCCGTTGCCGCCGTGCTGCTGGTCGTCGCCCTTGCCGCCGGACATCAGGTCGTTGCCGTCGCCGCCGTTCATGACGTCGTTGCCGTCACCGCCGTGCAGGCGGTCGGGGCCGGCCCCGCCGGTGATGTTGTCGTTACCCGAGCCGCCGAACATGCGGTCGGCGCCGAGGCCGGGGTTGCCCGTGAGCGTGTCGTCACCGGCGCCGCCGTAGAGACGGTCCGGGCCGGCGTCGCCGTGGAGCTTGTCGTTGCCCGTGCCGCCGAACAGGTAGTCCAGGCCCGGGCCGCCCGACAGGTCGTCGTCGCCCGCGTTGCCGAAGACGAAGTCGACGCCGTCGTTGCCGTTCATGGTGTCGTTGCCGTCACCGCCGTAGAGGCGGTCGAAGCCGCGCCCCGCCGGTGACGGTGTCGTTGCCCGCGAGCGCGCGGACAACGTCCCGACCGCCCAGGGCCGCGATCGTGTCGTCGGCCGCCGGTGCCGACCAGCTTGTCGTGATGCGGTGTGCCGATGATCGTCGCCGCCATGGCGCTGGCCGCGAACATCGCGCCTGCCACCAGGCAGGCGAAGATGGCGCTGACTACGCGCGTTTTGCGGAGCTTCATTGCGGACCCTCCCAGAGGTCGTGATGTGCCCCGCAAAACACGCGTTCGACCTCGTGAGTTGCGCAACAAGAAATTAAAGATTTCCCCCCGTTGAGGGAGGGAGGTCGCTAGTGCTGCTTGTTGCGCTTCAGATCCGTGTGGTAGCGGATGAAGCGGTCGCGCGCCGGCACGTAGCGGTAGAACGAGGTCTTCTCGAAGGTCGGGCAGCAGAGCGCGTCCGTGCGCGTGACCCAGCCCTCGCTCAGCCGCAGCTCCTTGCCGCGGAAGCGCGGGGTGAAGTCCCTCACGCTGGCCACGAAGTCCGACATCGCCACCGTGCCCGGCGGGCGGTGGGTGGGGTGGCGGCTGGAGTACTTGAACAGGATGTGCGGCGCGGCGCAGACCGGCCCGCCCACCTGGGGCCGCCATGACACGAGCCGGATCTCGCCGACCCGGCCGGAGGCGCCCGAGCGCAGGTCGGTGAACACGTCCTTGCCCGCGTGGGTGTCGGCGTCCACCAGTCGCAGGGTCACGAGCGCCTCCTGGACGCTCGTGATGCGCGTCTGGATCGGCGTGCCCGCGCAGGTGTCCAGCACGTCCACCGCGGTCTGCGCGAGGTCGTTGTCGGCCGGGTCGGTCGGATCCGGGACCCGCTCCGCCTTCACCTGTTCGATGTCCGGGTCCGCGTCGAGGTTGCCGGAGACGGACTTCTCCTTGAACAGGCCCGACGCGGGGGAGACGAGCACCAGCGTGGCGAGCATGGCGGCGGCTACCACTGCGCGGCGAAGGAGCATCCGCCGAAATCTAGCCGCGCAGGCGCTCGCGGTACGCGCGCGCCTTGGTGCGGTTGCCGCAGACCTTCATGCTGCACCAGGTCCGCGAGCGGTTCTTCGACTGGTCGTAGAACGCCCATTGGCAGCTGTGCTTCCGGCAGGCCTTGAGCCGCGGCCAGGTGTCGTCGGCCATCGCCGTGTAGGTCAGGCCGAGGATGCGAGCGAGCGCTCCCGGCACGCCCGTCCTCGTCGGGGATCAGCTCGGAGCGTCCGTCGTCGGCGAAGCGCACGCGCAGCTGCGCGTCGGAGGCCGCGGCGTTCAGCTTGGTCACGGCGCCCTTGTCGAGCGGGGCGCCGTTGTTGGTGAGAAGCAGCGAGCGGATCGCCTCCCGAAGCTGGCGCGCGCGCTCCACGTCCGCGTCCGACACCGTGCTGCCCGCGGGCAGCAGATCCCGCTCGCCGAGCCAGTCGCGGAGGGCCGGGGCGGTGGCCAGATCGTCCGTCTCCTGCTCGAGGTCGATGCTGTTCACGAAGTCGGCGATCAACTCGATGCCGGGCGGAGTCGCTGTCGCGGGGGCCATCGGGCAAGTCTAGCCGCGTGACCTTCTAATGTCTTTGAGTGGTGACGCCGAGCCGCTACGACGACGAGCTCTGGGAGCTCGTGCCCGAGAACCCGGGGGCGCCTCCCGCTCAGCTCGTGGAGTTCGTGCGCTCGCCTCGGCGCCGTGGGTCGGGCGCTCGACCTCGGTTGCGGCGACGGGCGGCTGAGCGCCGAGCTCCGGGCGACCGAGCTGACGCTGGCCGACGTCTCCCCGCTCGCGCTCGAGCGCGCGCGGCGCAGGCTGCCGGACGCGCGCGCGGTGGAGCTCGACGCCGGACGCGCCGCTGCCGCTCGGCGACGGCGAGTTCGAGCTCGTCCTCTGCGCGGAGACGCTCGAGCACGTGCGCGACGTCCAGCTGCTCCTGTCGGAGGCGCGGCGCGTGCTGGCGGCGGGCGGCACGCTCGCGATCACCACGCCGGCCAACGGCAGGTCCACGGCGCTGGGGCTGCTGGTGCGCGGCTTCGAGAGCGGCTTCGACCCGCTCTCGCCCCACATTCGCTTCTTCACCCGCCGCTCGCTGCGCGCGTGTGCTGGACGAGCTCGGCTTCGAGGTGGCGTCGCTGCGAGCGAAGCGCCGGCAGCCTGCTGGCGCTGGCGAAGCGCTGAGGCCGACTCTACTCGCCCGGCGAGGGCGCCGGCGCGGTGGACGTGGCCGGTGGCGCCGAGGCGGCGCGGGCCGTCGTCTTCTTGCCCCTGCTGGCGGCGCTGGCCGCGAGGAAGGCGTTGCGGGTGGCCTGGTCGAGCGGGTCGAGGTAGAGCGCGGCCCCGAGGGCCTGGAGCGCGGCGGTCGGGTTGTGCAGGTTGAGCTCGTAGTCCGCCAGGCTTAGCCACAGCTGCGGGTTGCTCGGCTGGTGGATCACCGCGCCCTGAAGGGTGGCGAGCGCCGCCGCCTTCTGCCCGGCGGAGTCCTGGAGGGCCGACTTCACGAGCAGCGGCTTGGGCGAGAGCGGGTCGAGCCGGTGGGCGTCGTCGGCCTTCGCGATCGCGGCCTGGAAGCGCCCCTGCGTGACGAGCGTGAGCGCCTCGTGCACGGCCGAGTCGGAGCGCTCGGGCTGCCACACCGCCCAGGCGCAGATCAGCGCGGCGAAGAGCACGGCGAGCCCCACGCCCACGCGAGCCGGGCTGCTCGGCAGCTTCAGCCAGGCGCGCGCGCTCGGCGGCCGGTAGGACACCATCGCCGCCGGCGCGCCCGCGGTGGCCAGTACCGGCAGCGGGCCGCGTCCCGCCACGAACCCCGCGGCGAAGATCCCGACCGCGGCGCAGCCGGGCACGAACCAGGTCCAGTCGAGCGCCGAGTGGATGCCGAACACCAGCGCGGACAGCGCGAGCGCGACGATGCCCACCCGCTCCGCATCCCACGGCGCCGGGCCGCCCTCGCGCGGGCGCCACCAGCGCCAGCGTCCTCCGCATACCCGGAAGACCGTGGCCAGCCAGGCCGCGGAGAACAGCAGCACGACGGCCAGGCCGAGGCTGCCCATGTCGGCCATCGTCTGCGCGAAGAAGCCGTGCGCGTGGCGAGCCACGAGCTGGTCGGTGCGGTAGCGCAGGCGCGCCGTGCCGAAGGTCCCCGCGCCCGTGCCGAGCACCGGGTGGTCGGCGAAGATGTGACCCGCGTTGCGCCAGTAGCGCCCGCGCGAGGACGAGGTCTCGGTGAGGCGCTGCGGGCCGCCCGAGGTCTTCGAGGTCTCGTTCGTGAGCTGGTGGATGCGGTCCGAGATCGTGCCGGTCAGCCCACGCTGGCTGAACGCGACCGAGGTGAACGCGACGAGCGGGACCACGCAGGTGAACGCGACCGCCGCCGTGCCCACGCGCCTGCGGATGCGCAGCGACGGCGCCTGCCTGCCCCACCCGGAAGCCGATGATCAGCCCGGCGGCCAGCAGCGCCACCACCATCGTCACGAGCAGGAAGCCGAACTCGCCGGCAGCGCTCTCGCGCACGCTGATCGGCACGAGGTCCTTGGTGAACGCGTCGCGGTGGAGCGCCCAGAGGATCACCGGCGCGGCGCCCACCACCGACACCGTCAGCACGATCACGCTGCGCACGCGCAGCGGCACGAACAGGAACCAGATCGCCAGGGCGATGACCGCCGCGATCAGCGCGCCGCGCGAGTAGGTGAGGAAGAGGGCCACCACCAGCATGCCGAGCAGCGGGTAGGCCAGCGCGTTCGCGGGAGCGTGGCCCGAGCGCCGGGCGCCGAGCCAGACGGCCGGCGGGATGCCGATCGCGGCCGTCAGGCCCACCGCGTTCCAGTAGCCGTAGGGCTGCGAGATGCGCGCGTAGAGCTCGTTCGCGGCCAGCGAGCCGGGGAACACGCGCGAGGCGAGCGCGTAGGTGATCACCACGGTCACCGCCACCAGGATCGCGCGCAGCAGGATCGACCAGCCGTCGGGCGCCAGCCGCGCCAGGGCGATGCCGGCGGCGAAGATCAGCAGGTAGGTGAAGGTGCGGTTCGCCTCGATCCAGGTCAGATCGGGAGCGATCGACCACAGCACCGACAGCGCGGTGACGCCCGCGAGCGCGGCGAACGCGAGCAGCGCGAAGCCGCCGTCGAGCGGGCCTCTGCGACCGTGCACCACCGCGGCTGCGATGAGCAGCGCGCAGGCGATGACGAGCGCGAGCTCTACGCCGGTGAGGGTGGCGAGATCGGAGCCGCCCTTGGCGACGAACGCGATCGCCGCGAGCGCAGCGCCCAGGAGGACGCTAGCGGCGGAAGATGCGTGACGCCGCACCGATGACCTCGGGGAAGCGGCGCCCCAGCGCGACGAGGCCGCCGCCCGCCGTGAGCAGGGCCATCGCGATCAGCGCCAGCAGGATCGGAGTGGGAAGGGAATTGGCGGTGCCGGCGGTCCTGAACACACCGGGGCCGCCCGGTTGCACGCTCTGACCGCCGAGCGAGAGAGTGGGAGCGCCGCCGCTCGCGCTCTTGGCGGCGTGGGCGAGGGCCTTCACGTCGTTCGGCGAGGCGGCGGCGTTGCCGCCTCCACCGGATCCCGGCCCCGCGCCCGAGATCGCGCCGTGGGTGCTGCCCTTGGAGTGGCCGCCGGACCCGGCCACCTCGGCCTGGTTGATCACGTCGCGGCAGTTGGTGTACTCGTCCACGTCGGTGGGCAGCTGCTGCTCGGCCTTCTTGAGGTCGCCCAGCGAGTACTGGTGGTCGAGCTTGCCGTCCTGCGCGCAGTCGCGGATCACGCCCTGCGGGCTGGCCTGGGCGATCTCGGGCGAGGCCAGCATGGCCGCGCCGGTCACGAGCCCGATGGCGACGGCGGGAGCGACCACGGCAACCATGGTCACGGCGAAGATCAGCGTGTCACGAAGGCGACGCATCAGGATTGTGGTTCCCCTGCCCAGCAGCTCCCATAACTGCTGCACGGGACGCTGCGAACGAGCGGCGGACTCAAAAAAATGAGCCCTGACGGGCCGCTCATCAAACAGGCTAGCAAGATCATCCCTCACAAAACGCACCTACCGCGACAAGCGCCTGCCGCATCCCCGAGACCCAGGCAGAGTATGTGAATGCGGCGACGTCCTGGCGTGCCGTCGCCCCGAGACCCGCTCGCAGATCCGGATTCGCTGCCATAGAGCGCAATCTCGCGGCCAGAGCGCCCGCGTCGCCCTGCGGCGACGACCAGCCCGTTGCGGCCGTCCCGCACGAGCCCGCCGGCGGCGGCTCCCACGGCATCGCTGACTATCGCTGGCGTCCCCTGGTGCATGGCCTCATTAACGACCAACCCCCACGGTTCGAGGAAAGTTTCGGTTCGGATCGAGGGCAGGACAAGCACGTCGGCGGCCGCGTAGAGCGACGGCAGGTGGTCGCGCGGCACGAAGCCGAGCGCCTCCACGCCGGCACCCGCCCGCTCCACCTCCGCTCGCAGCGGCCCCTCGCCGGCGAGCGCCAGCACCGATCCCTCGCCGAGGTCCGCCCGGCGCCAGGCGTCCAGCAGCACGCGCACGCCCTTCTCCCGCACCAGGCGACCGACGAACAGCGCCAGGAAGCCGCCCTCGCCCGGCGCGCCGGCGTGCATGCGTGCGTGGCGGCGCAGCTCCGGCGAGATCTCCTTGCCGAACTCCTCGGCGCTGACCGCCTGTGGCGCCTCGATCACGTTGCCGCGCCGGCCGCGGCGGGCCTCCACGTACTCGCTGACGTGACGGCCGTAGGTCACGACCGCGTCGGCGTGGCGGTAGAGGTGTCGCGTCGGGAGGTAGGAGAGGGCGTGCGCCGCCGTGCGCGGGTGGCCCCAGAGCGAGGCCCAGAGCACGAACGGCACGCGCCGGGCGCGGGCCGCCAGGTAGCTGCCGGGCAGCGCCACGCGGCCACCGAGGCCGCAGATCACCGCGCGGTAGTCGCCCGAGGCGGCCTTGCGAACGGCGCCGAGCTGCGTGAGCTGCCCCTCGTCCCAGGCGATCACCTCCACGTTCGCCTCGCGCGAGAGCATCTCGAACGGCTCCCGCCGGTAGTCGCTGACCACGTTGGTGATCAGGCAGGCCGGCCTCACCTCGGGCCCTCGGCCAGCGCCCGCTCGTAGGCCGCGACGGTGGCCTCCCCGCAGCGCTCCCACGAGAACTGCTCGACGGCGGTGGCGCGTGCGGCCCGCCCGAGCTCGTCGAGGCGCTCGGGCTGCTCCAGCAGCCCGGCGATGGTCTCGGCCAGCGCGTCCGGGTCGCGCGGCGGGACCAGCACCATCCCCTCGCCCGCCGCCGCGATCTCCTCGGGGCCGCCCTCGCCGCGGCAGCCGATCGCCGGCACGCCGCACGCCAGCGCCTCCACGTAGGCGACGCCGAACGCCTCGTCCACGCTCGGCAGCACCATCAGATGGCAGCCGGCCAGTTGCGTGAGCGCGTCGTCGTGAGGGAGCTGTCCGGCCCAGTCCACCCGCGCCGCCACGCCGAGCTGCGCGGCCAGCCGCTCCAGCGCGGGGCGCTCGGGGCCGTCGCCGATCACCAGCCAGCGCAGCTCGGGCAGCCGGCCCGCCAGCACCGCCAGCGCGCGCATCACGTCGGCGTGGCGCTTGCGGGGGATCACGTGGGCGAGCGTGGCGATGGTGGGCTCGACTCGCTTGGCGGTGACGTTGGCGGGCGCCTCGGCGCCCAGGTGGACCACGGTCATCCGCTCCTCCGAGCCCGTCAGCTCGGCGCAGAGCTCGAGCGTCCGGCGGCTGTTGCAGAGCACCTCGCTTGCCCGGCCGAGCACCTCGGCGACGCGCGCCCGAGCGGCGGGAGTGGAGACGAGCGGCCCGAGCACGTCGCCACCGTGCACCGAGATCGCGAGCGGCAGCCGCTTCGCGCTCGGTGAACTCGAGCGCGGCCGCGCCGGCCGGCAGCGCGTAGTGGGCGTGCACGAGGTCGAGCGGCTGCTGCTCGTGCAGGCGGGCCAGCGCCTTCCCGAGCGGCCCCCGCGCCCAGCTGTCCCAGTTCGCGTAGCTGCGCTCGCGCGGCGGAGAGAGAAAGCGCACGTACTCCACCTCCAGCCCATCGAGCTCGTCGTGGCGCGGCTGCGCGGCCGCCCCGGCGAGCGCACGGCCGAGCCGGGCGGGAGAGCGCAGGGCCGACGCGGGCGGCAGCGGGCGCTCGAGCGCGAGCACGGTCACGTCGGCCCCGGCCGCGCGGGCCGCCAGCGCCTGGCGGTGGGCCCACACGCCCAGCACCGGGTCCCGCCGGCGCGGGTAGTACTCCGCCACCACGGCCACCCTCACGGCGTCAGCGTCCTGTGCGTGACGAGCGTCTCCTGCGCCTCCTCGCTCGGCACGAACGGGCGCGCCGGCGAGGAACTGGCCCGCCTCCTCGATCGCGTCCGCGTTGCTGTAGGCGGCTGCCCACCGGCTGCTCGTGGCGCACCGCCACCGCGTCCACCACGCCGAGCTTCCAGCCGCGCGCCGCCGCCACGGCGCCCCAGTGGAGGTCGAGGCCCCAGCCCCAGCGGAGGTCGGGGAAGGGCGCCAGCTCGGCCGCCGCGTCGGCCCGGAAGGCCGTGACGGGGCCGACCTCCACGAAGCGCGTCTCGCGCGACGTACGAGCCCGCCCTGGCGGCGGGTCACCCTCCAGGCAGCGTGGCTCATCAGGGCCTGGGCGGGCTGGGCCAGGGCGAGGTCGAAGCGCTCGCAGAGCGCGATGAAGCGGTCGAGGAAGTGGCGCGGCAGCACCACGTCGTCGTCGACCACCAGGAGCCAGTCGAAGCGGGCGGTCGGCGGCCAGCTCCGAGGAGCACGTTCAGGTTCTGGAACTTGCCGCCCTCGAGGTTGCTCGCCAGCGTGTGCGCCTCGAGGGCCGGGCGCCGGCGCGCCGGTGGACCCGAGCGCCAGGCGCACCCGGTGCCGCGAGCGCAGCAGCTCCTCCACCGCGCCCGGCAGGCAGTCGGTGGAGGGCCGGTAGACCGACAGCACGAGCACGTCGCGGGCCGGGCCGTGCGCGGCCAGCTGGTCGAGCTTGCGATCGGCCCCGCTGAGCCGGGCGCGAGCGTCGAGCGCGGCGTCGCCGAGCGTTCGCGCTCACCGTGTGGCGCACGCCGGCCACGTGTCCGGTCTCGCCCGACAGGAAGCTGTCGGGGTCGGGAGCCCAGTTCACCGCGGGCGCACCGCCTCGAGCGCGCGGCCGGCGGAGTGCGCGCCCATCACGAGCCCCTGCGGGCAGGCGCGGCGCACGGTGTGCCAGCCGCAGCCGGCCAGCACTCGAAGCTCGCGACCGAGGCCGGGCGCAACGCCGCGACGCGCGTCGTAGGCGCGCAGGTTGCGCCCGCGGTGGTAGGCGCTGCGCATCAGCGAGCGCAGGCGCACGTCGTCGCCGGCGCGGCGATGGTCGAGCCCCGCCGCCGCCAGGTAGACGACCTTGCCGCCCTGGGAGGTCAGCCGGCGCAGCCAGTCCTCCTCGTCGCCGCCGGTGGGGAGGCGCTCGTCGAACGGGCCCACGCGCTCGAACGCGCTGCGCCGGAAGAGCATGTTCGCGCTCCACACGAGCTCGGTCTCCACGTCGTCCGGGCCGAGGTCGAGCGTGGTGATGGGCGGCAGCTCACGCCCGCAGGAGCGCGGCGCCGGGCCCTCGAGGCGGGCGCGGATGGGGCCGCCGAAGGCCTCGGCCTCGGGGTGACGCGCGGCGCCCTCCACCAGCGCGCGCAGCCAGCCGGGTGGGGCCTCCACGTCGTCGTCCACCAGCGCGATCAGGTCCGAGGCCGCGGCGCGGGTGCCCGCGTTGCGCGCCGAGTTCGGCCCCTGCGGGCGCTCGTTGCGGATCGAGCGCACCCCCGCGCGCGCGACCACGGCGGGCGTCTCGTCGCGCGAGCCGTCGTCCACCACGATCACCTCGTATGGCTCTCGAGATCCTGGGCCGCAAGCGAGGCGAGCGTGACGGATAGGTAGCCCGCGCGGTCGTGCGTCGGGAGCACGACGGTGACGACCGGCTGCGCTGACACGGCCGCAGGTTAGCCTGCCCCGCGTGGCGGAGACCCTGGACATCGCTCTCGTGTCTCTCGGCACCACGCCCGGGCTTGCGGCGCGCGGACGACGCCCTCGCGGAGCTGATCCGGGCGCAGGGCCTCTCCTGCGAGCTGGTGCCGGTGCGGGTCGGCCCGCTGGCCGAGCAGGCTGCGCCGCCAGGTGGCGGTCACCGATCTCGTGGAGGCGCTGGCGGCGCGACGGGCCGGCCGCGGCCTTCGACGCCCGGGCCGCGATCTTCTCCACCGTCACGGCGGCCCTGCTCCAGCGTCCGCCGCGGCTGCCGCACGCGGTGCGCCTCGACTCGCCGGCGGCCCTCAACCGCCCCGGCGCCAGCGGCGCCTGGCAGCGGGCGCGCGAGCGCACCGTGCTGGCGCGCGCCACGCTGGTCCTGCCCTGGGGCGAGCAGGCGCGGATGGCGCTGCCCGTGTCGGCCCCCAGCGTCACGCTGCCGGTGCCGGTGGAGGAGATCGGCCCGGGGCCCGAGCGCGACATCGACGTGCTCGCCTATGCCGGCTACCCGGACAAGCGCGGGCTGGACATCCTCTGCCTGGCCTGGATCGAGGCCGCGCGCCCCGGCGAGCGGCTGCTGATCGGCGGCGTGGAGCGCGCGCGGGCGCTGGACTGGCTCGAGCGCCGCGGGGCGCCCAACCCGCCCGGCGTGGAGTGGATCGGGCCCGCTGCCGCGCGATCAGTGGCTGCACCGCGTGGCGCGGGCGCGCGTGTTCGCGAACGCCTCGCGCTGGGAGGACCACGGGCTGTCGCAGCTCGAGGCGCTGGCCGCCGGCTGCGCGCTCGTCACGGCGCCCGTCGCCGGGCGCCTACGAGGCGCTGCCGCTGGCGCGCGAGCTCGCCCCCGAGCTGGTGGCGATCGACTCGAGCCCCAGCGAGCTGGCGCGCTCGCTGCGGGCCGGGCTCGACCTTCACTCGCGCGCCGAGTACGCCGCCGGGCGCCCAGGAGCTGCTGCGGCCGTTCCGCGCGGACGCCGTCGCCCGCGTGCTGTCCGAGCGGGTGCTGCCGGAGCTGGGGCTGCGATGAGCGATCCGCGCGTGCTCGTGCTGCACAACCGCTACCGCGTGCTCGGGGGCGAGGAGCGCGCCGTGGACCTGCACCTGGCGGCGCTGGTGGCGGCGGGCGTGAAGCACCGGGCGCTGATGCGCGACTCCGGGCAGATCGGCCACGCCCGCGCCGCGGCCGGGCTGCTGCGCGGCGGCGCCGAGCCCGAGGAGGTGGCGCGGGCGACGCGCGAGCTGGGCGCCACCGTGGTGCACGCCCACAACCTCCAGCCGCTGCTCGGCCCGCGTGCGCTGCCGCGCGGGACGCGACGCCGGGGCGCGCACCGTGCTCCACCTCCACAACTTCCGCCTCTTCTGCGCGATCGGCGTGGCGTTCCGTCGTGGCGAGCCGTGCTTCCGCTGCCATCACGGCCGCACCCTGCCGGGGCTCGTGCTCAACTGCAGGGGCTCGCTGCCGGAGGCCGCCGTCTACGCCACCGCACTGCGCCGCCAGCTGTCGCAGATGCTCGACGTGGTGGATCGCTTCGTCACGCCCAGCAGCTATCTCGCGGGCCAGATCGTGGGGCTCGGCGTGCCCGCGGAGCGCGTGGAGGCGCTGCCGCACTACCTGCCGGAGGAGGGCTTCGCCGACAGTTCGCTCGCCCACGGCGGGAGCTTCGCGCTGGTGGTGGGGCGGCTGTCGGCGGAGAAGGGCATCGAGCTGGCGATCGAGGCGGCGGCCGCGGCGGGCGTGCCGCTGAAGGTCGCGGGCTCGGGGCCGGGGGAGGCCGAGCTGCGCACCGCCGCGCAGCGCGGCCGGCGGCCAGGTGGAGTTCCTCGGTCGGGTGCCGGTGGACGAGCTGCGCGCGCTGCGGCGCGAGGCGGCTGTGGTGCTCGTGCCCTCGCGCAGCGACGAGTCGTTCGGGCTCGTGGCGCTCGAGGCGATGGCCGCGGGCGTGCCGGTGGTCGCCACCCGGGCCGGTGCGCTGCCGGAGCTGGTCGGCGAGGAGCGCTGCGTGCCGCGCGGGGACAGCTCGGCCATGGCGGCGCGGCTGGCCGACCTCTGGGCCGATCCCGAGCGCCGGCGCCGCGAGGGCGACGCGCTGATCGCCCGGGCTCGCGAGCACTACGGCGCCGAGCGCTTCACGCGCGACCTGCTCGATCTCTACGAGCGTCTGGGGAGCTAGGGTCCGGATCGCGGAAGGGACGTCGGCCTCGCGGCCGTTGGTAGGGTGCCGCGCGTGCCGATGACGCTCGAACGGGAGCGCGAGCAGGTCGCCGCCGCCTGCCGCCGGCTTGCTCAGGAGGGGCTTGTGATCGGCACGGCCGGCAACGTCAGCGCGCGCTCCGGCGAGCTGGTGGCCGTCACGCCGACCGGCGGGGTGCTGGCCGAGCTCGAACCCGAGCAGATCACGGTCGTGCGGCTCGACGGCGAGGTGGAGGACGGAGAGCTCGCGCCGACGTCCGAGGTGGAGCTGCATCTCGGCGTCTATCGCCGCTACGACGCGGGCGGCGTGGTGCACACGCACTCGCCGATGGCCACGGCGCTGGCCTGCGTGCTCGAGGGCGAGATGCCGTGCGTCCACTACGGGATGCTCGCGCTCGGTGGCAGCGTGCCCGTGGCGCCCTACCGGACCTTCGGCACGCCCGAGCTGGCGGAGACCGTGGTCGACGCCCTCGAGGGACACACCGCCGCGCTGATGGCGAACCACGGCGCGATCACCTACGGGCACGACCTCGACGCCGCCGTGGAGGCGACGCTGCTGCTCGAGTGGGGCTGCGGGATCTACTGGCGGGCCAGCATGATCGGCACGCCGCGCGCGCTCGACCAGGAGCAGCAGGACGCGGTGGTGCAGGCGGCGATCGAGCGCCGCTACGGCGCGCCGCGCCCGCTCGCCCAGAACGAATGAGCGAGATGGTGGCGATCGCCATGGGCGTGCACGTGCTCGACGTGCTCGTGCGGCCGGTGGACGCGATTCCCGAGGGGCAGGGCGGCCTGCTCGTCGAGGAGATCAGGATCACGGCGGCGGGCACCGCCGCGGGCACCGCGCTCACGCTCGCCAAGCTCGGCGCCACCACGCGCTGCGCCGGCGCGATCGGCCGCGACGAGGTGGGGGACATGCTGCTGCGCCTGCTCGAGCGCCAGGGCATCGACACCTCGCTGATCGTGCGCCGCGACGACGCGCCCACGTCCGCCACGGTGCTGCCGATCCGCCCGAACGGCGACCGCCCCGCGCTGCACGTGATCGGCGCCAACCAGACCTACGGCCCGGCCGACGCTCCCTGGGATGCGATCGCCGAGGCCACCCACCTCCACCTCGGCGCACCGGAGTTCATGGGCGGCGAGGCGGCGGCGGAGATCCTCTCCCGGGCCCGCGAGAGCGGCACCGTCACCTCGGCGGACATCCTGGCCCCGGGCGAGGGGCTGCTCGACTGGATCGGCGCCGCCTTCGAGCAGCTCGACTACCTGCTGCCCAACCGCGAGCAGGTGCTGGCGCTGACGGGCGCCGACGACCTCGTGGAGGGCGCCCGCGCGCTGATCGAGCGCGGCGTGGGCTGCGTGGCCGCGACCTGCGGCGCGGACGGGGCGACGATCGTGGACGCCGACACGGTCGAGCACGTGCCCGCCTTCGAGGTCGACGTGGTCGACACGACCGGCTGCGGCGACGCTTTCTCGGCCGGCTTCCTGCGCGGCCTGTCCCTGGGCCGCGACCGGCGCGAGGCGGCGCGGCTGGGCTGCGCGGCAGCCGGGCTGGTGGCGCAGGGGTTGGGGAGCGACTACGGGGACTTCGATTTGGAAGCGGCCGACGCCTTCGCCGCGACCTAAGCAGCCCAGGGCCCGACGCCACCCACCCGATCGGGCGTGATTCGCATCACGTAGCCGGCCGGCGGGTCGTCCATCGGCGGGAACTTCACGTCGGGCCCGAGGTAGACGTGGGCCAGGCGCTGCAGGAGCTCCGGCGCGCCGCCCTCCTCGATCCGCGCGCGACCGTGGACCACGAGGTACTCGCGCAGCCCGATCGGGTTCAGGCCGGGGCCCTCGATGGAGAGGCTCACGCGCGGGTCGCGCTGGACGTTCCGGAGCTTGCGGTGGAGCGGGAGGTGACCGGTGACGATCTCGTCGCCGTCCAGGCCCGCCCACACGATCGAGACCTGCGGGCTGCCGTCGGGGTTGATCGTGACCAGATGGACGAGCGCGTCGGACTCGAGCAGCTCGCGGGCGGCGGGGTGGAGCTCAGCCACCGCGCGACCCCACGGTGTCCTGCTCGCGCAGCCACTCGACGGTCTGGGCGATCCCCTCGCGCACTCCGATCTGGGCCTCCCAGCCGAGCAGCGTGCGCGCCTTCTCGACCGAGGGCCAGCGCCGCTGCACGTCCACGTCGAAGCTCGGCAGATGCTCCAGCTCGAACTGGTCGGGCGGCTGCGCCACAGGCCTCCCACACGATCCGCGCGATCTCCGCGACCGTCAGCTCGTCGCGCGCCGACACGTTGAAGTCCTCGTCCACGGCGGCCGGGTGGGCCATCGCGGTGACGATGCCGTCGGCGATGTCGTCCACGTGCGTGAGCGTGCGCGTCTGCTCGCCGGAGCCGAAGATCTGAAGCGGCCGCTGCCCGGCGAGCACCTTGCGGATCAGGTCGGGGACCGCGTGGGCGATGCCCGGCTCGTCGTCGGGCATCTCGCCCGGCCCGTAGGCGTTGAAGGGACGGCAGATCGTGTACGGCAGGCCGTGCTCGTCGTGCAGCGCGCGGCAGTAGACCTCGCCCGGCGAGCTTCGAGAAGCCGTATGCCGAGCGCGGAATCGGCGTGTCCACGATGTGCCCCTCGGTGGTGGGGAACTCGGTGGCGCGCTCGAAGACCATCGACGAGGACACGTACACGAGCCGCTCGACCCGCTGCTCGAGCGCCGCCCGGAACACGCCGTTGTAGAGGCCGGTGTTCACCTCGAGCAGTGTGTGCGGCAGCTTGTGGAAGTTGGCGATCCCGCCGACGATCGCCGCCAGGTGGATCACGTGGGTGCAGCCCTCGGCGGCGGCGCGCGCCTCGCCGTGGTCGCGCAGGTCGCCCGTGTGGACCTGGCACGCCTCGCGCATCCAGGCGGGCGGGGTGCGCTGGTCGGATACGCGCACCTCCCACTCGGGGTCGCGCAGCAGGCGGCGCACCACCGCGGTGCCGATCGTGCCGGCGCCGCCCGTCACGAGGACGCGCGAGGCCATCAGCCCGACTGCTGCCGGGGCACGCCGCTGGCCAGCAGCTCGAGGTCGGCGTCGACCATCAGCCGCACCAGCTCCTCGAAGCGTGGTCCGCGGCTCCCAGCCGAGCTTCTCGCGCGCCTTGGCGCAGTCGCCGATCAGGTGGTCCACCTCGGCGGGGCGCAGGAAGCGGGGGTCGAGCGAGACGTGGTCCGCCGGGTCGAGGCCGACGTGCCCGAAGGCGATGTCCACCAGCTCCTGCACGCTGTGCGCCTCGCCGGTCGCGATCACGTAGTCGTCCGGCTCCGGTCTCGCTGGAGCATCATCCACATCGCCTCGACGTAGTCCCTCGCGAAGCCCCAGTCGCGCTGGGCGTCGAGGTTCCCGAGCGCCAGCCCCTCGCTGAGGCCGAGCTTGATCGCGGCCGCGCCGTGGGTGACCTTGCGCGTGACGAACTCCAGGCCGCGGCGTGGCGATTCGTGGTTGAAAAGTATTCCTGAGCAGGCAAAAAGGTCGTACGACTCGCGGTAGTTGACCGTGATGAAGTGGCCGTAGGCCTTGGCCACGCCGTAGGGGCTGCGCGGGTAGAAGGGGGTGTCCTCGTTCTGCGGGACCTCGTAGCACCTTGCCGAACATCTCCGACGAGGAGGCCTGGTAGAAGCGGGCATCCGGAGCCACCTCGCGCATGGCCTCGAGCATGCGCGTCACGCCCACGCCGGTGAAGTCCGCCGTCAGCACGGGCTGGGTCCACGAGGCGGCCACGAACGACATGGCGGCGAGGTTGTAGATCTCGTCCGGCTCGCACTCGCGCATCACGTCGCCGAGCGAGCGCTGGTCGAGCAGGTCGCCGGTGTGCAGCGTGATGTCGTCGCGGATGTGCTGGAGGCGCTGGAAGGTCTCGGTCGAGGCGCGCCGGACCATGCCGTGCACGTCGTAGCCCTTCTCCAGCAGGAGGTCGGCCAGGTAGCTGCCGTCCTGGCCGGTGATGCCGGTGATCAGCGCGCGCCGCGTCTCGCTCATCCCGTCACCCCGGCGGCCACGCGCTCACGCCACCACTCGAGCGTGTCGCGCAGCGTCTGATCGAGGTCGATCTCGGGCTGCCAGCCGGTGGCCTCGCTTAGCTTGTCGTGCGATCCCCTGATTTCCATCACCTCGCCCGCGCGCAGGCGGGCCGGGTCGGTCCGGCGCTCCACCGAGAGCGGGGAGTGCGCCGCGAGGCGCGTGAGTATGTCGGAGACGGAGGTCGCACGGCCGCTGCACACGTTGAACACGCTCGGCTCCCCCCGCTCGAGCAGCAGCCAGTAGGCGCGCACCACGTCGCGCACGTCGCTGAAGTCGCGCCGCACCTCCGCGTTGCCGGTCGAGATCAGCGCACGGCCGTCCTCCGGCGCGCGCCGCCTCGGCCTCCGCGATCTGCCGGGCGAAGCTGGACACCACGTAGGTGTCCGACTGACCCGGGCCCGCATGGTTGAAGGCCCGGGCGCGGACCACACGCAGGCCGTGGGCGTCCGCGTAGAAGCCCGCCAGCAGGTCGGACATCGCCTTGCTGACCGCGTACGGGTTCTGGGGACGCAGGCCATGGTCCTCGCGCACCGGCAGCGCCGCCGGCTCCACGGCGCCGTACTCCTCGCCGGACGAGGAGGTGAGGAGAAGCGTCTCTGGCGCCTCGACACGCAGCGCCTCCAGCAGGTTGAGCGTGGAGGTCACGTTGCTCTGCACCACGTCGATCGGCGTGCCCCAGGAATGCGCCACGGAGGCCAGGGCGGCGAGGTGGAAGACCCGCTCCGGCGCGTTGCGCGCCACCAGCTCGCGCACCGCCTCGGCGTCGAGCAGGTCCAGCTGCTCGTAGGCGAAGGGCGTGCCCGAGAGTGGGCTGCGGCCGACGCCCAGCACCTCCGCTCCCTGCTCGGCGCACTGCTCGGCCAGGTGCTTCCCCACGAAGCCGCCGACGCCGGTGATCAGGACCCGCATCAGGAGGCGGACACCAGCTCGTCGGCGTACGCGAACACCTGGGCGTAGCCGGTGACGTTCCAGGGGTCCACCAGCAGCGCGCTCCGCGGGATCTGCGGCAGCACCCCGTCGTAGGCCGAGTGGTTCGTGGCGATCACCACGGCATCGGCGCCGCTGAGCGCGCTCTCGAGCGGCTCCGACTCGGCCGGGACGTACGGATCGTGCCGGGAGACGTGCGCCAGCTCGCGCTCCAGCAGGCGGATCAGCTTGTACGAGAGCGAGTCGCGGGCGTCGTCGCTGTCGCGCTTGAACGTGAGCCCGAGGACGGCGACCTTGCGGTCGCGCAGCGAGCCGCCGAGCCGCCGCTTCAGCCCCTCGACCAGGAACAACGGCACGGTCTCGTGCACACGGGAGACGGCCAGCAGCATGCCCGGCGCGCTCGAGCGCTCCTCGGAGAAGGTGAAGTCCTTGCGCAGGCAGATGCCGCCGGTGAGCCCCGGCTTGCCGATCCCTCCACGCGGGTAGTCGTGGTTGATCAGGTCGATCACCTCGAACACGTTCGCCTCGTACTGCTCGCAGTTCATCATCAGGAGGTTGGGCAGCGAGAACTGGGTGTAGCGCAGGATGTTGGTCCAGATCTTGGCCAGCTCGGCCTGCACCGGCGTGGTCTGCACGATCTCCGTGCCGAAGACCTCGAACAGCTCCGCGGCCTTCGCTCCCGAGCCCACTCCCACGCCGCCGACGATGCAGGGCAGCGAGTCGATCTCCTCCAGGAAGCGGCTGGCGGCGATCCGCTCGGGCACGTGCGAGACGAACACGTCCTCGCCCGCGGTGAAGCCGCGTCGCTGCTCCACGTAGCCGGCCAGCCAGTCGGTGGTGCCGGGCGCGACGGTGGAGCGCAGGATCAGCGAGTGGCCCTCATGCAGGACCGGCAGCAGGTCGTCGGTGACGCTGCGGATGTCCGAGATGTCGATCTCGATGTGGCTGAAAGCCGGCGTGCCGAGCGTGAGGACGATGTGCTCGCACTCGGCCGCCTCCTCGATCCGGTCGGTCAGCCGCAGCCGGCCGCCCGCGAGCACGCTCTCGAGCAGCTCCTGCGTGCCCGGCTCCTGGAACGGCATGCGCCCGCTGGCGATCGACTCGAGCGCCGCGGGCACCTTGTCCATGCCCACCACGTCGAGGCCGCGGCTGGCGAAGGAGAGCGCCAGCGGCAGGCCGATACGCCCGAGGCCGACGACGGCCACATTCCCCGTTGGCATGCCCGTACCTTACGACCGGGAGGTCTACTCGGGGACGATGCGCACGTTGGGCAGCGGCACGATGAAGCGGCCGCCGCGCTCGAGGAACTCCGTCTCGCGCTCGAGGAACTCGTCGAGGAAATGCCACGGCAGCGCGAGGTAGTAGTCCGGCTTCATCGCGCGGGAATCCTCCTCGCTGATGATCGGGATGCGCGTGGCGATGGTCTCCGATCCCCACTTGTCCGGGTTGCGGTCGGCGGCGTGCGAGACCAGCGATGAATCGATGCCCGCGTACTGGAGGATCGTGTTGCCCTTGGTCGAGGCGCCGTAGACGTGGACGGTCTTCCCCTCGTGACTTGAGGTCGTGCAGGACCTTCGACAGCTCGTCGCGGACCTGCTCCGAGTTGCGCCGGAACTCCTCGTAGGGCTCGGCAGCGTCGAGCGCCAGCTCGAACTCGCGGATGCGCAGGGCCTGGATCGAGCGGTTCTGCTCCGGGGTGCGCTCGAGCTTGCCGGCGTGCCCGATGAAGAGGCGGATCGAGCCGCCGTTGATGTCGTTCAGCTCGGCGTGCACGACCTCGAGCCCCTCCTCGGCGAACAGCCGCTCGAGCACGGCCAGCGAGTAGTACTCGAGGTGCTCGTGCACGATCGCGTCGAACGAGTTCATCTCGAGCATCAGCGGCAGGTAGTGCAGCTCCATCACCCACACCCCGCGCTGAGCGAGCACAGCGGCCACGTCGGCCACGAAGTCGCGCGGGTGCTCGAGGTCGTAGAACATCGCGATCGAGGTGACGACCTTCGCCTTGCGGTCGGCGTGGCGCTCGATGAACGGCCCCGCGGAGAAGAAGTCGTTCACCACGTCGTAGCCCTTCTCGACGGCGTAGCGGGAGACGTCCGAGGGGTCGTAGCCCAGGTACGAGATGTTCGGGGCGGTGTAGCCGTCGAGCAGCGTGCCGTCGTTGCAGCCGATGTCCACCACGAGGTCGCCCGGCGACAGCCCGACCAGCTCCTGGGCGGCCTGCGCGATCCCGTGCAGGTTCACCGTCATCGTGCGGTTGATGCCGCTGCGGTACCAGTACGAGTGGTAGAGGATCGAGCCCGGCACGGTGTGCTTGGTCTGGATCAGCCCGCAGGCCTCCTCGTCGCGCGTCATGTCGCAGCGGACGAGCTCGAGCGGGATGGCGCGCTGCACGGGCTGCTCGCCGCCGGGCTCGGCGAAGGCCCCGGCGATGTACTGGTCGCCCAGCGACAGGACGGACGCCAGCTCGGGTGAGCCGCAGATCCGGCAGGTCGTACGAGTCGTGAGGCTCGTGCGTGGCGGATGGGGACGGTCGGGCACTACTTCCTCCTGAGGCGTTATTGGCGGCGCAGCACTATTGCACAGCGTGCAGAACGCCATTGGCACGCTAGGGCGGGCTACCGCCCGAGTCGCGAGCCAGCTCGCCGACCGCCTCGCGCAGGGCCTCGACGAGGGCCTCGTCGTCGTCGACCAGTGTCACGCCGGGCCGGTCCTTCCCCTGCTCGGCCATCCCGCCGACGCGCGACATGATCACGGGCCGGTCGTAGAGGAGTCCGCGCTCCATCACGTTCGAGGACCAGCCCAGCGCGTAGGGCAGTACGAGCACGTCGGACGCGACGATCCAGCCTCGAACTCCTCGTCGGCCAGGTACCCCTCGCGCAGCTCCGCGCCCGGCGTCTCACGCGCCAGTCGGCGCAGCTCGTCCACGTATGCGCCGGCTCGCGTCGTCCTCGCGCCACACCGATCCGACCACGTACAGCAGCGCGCCCGTCCGGGGCCACGTGGCCGAACGCGCGGACGCCCGGTCGAAGCCCTTGTTGGGCTGCAGGAAGCCGATCGCCACGAGGATCGAGGCGTCCGCCGGCAGCCCCAGCGCCGCGCGCGCCGCCGCGCGGTCGTCGCCGGTGCGGCGCAGCATGTGGGCGCCCTGGCTGACCACGCGGATGCGGTCCCGGTCGATCCCGAACGCCCGCGTGAAGTCCTCCCGCTCGCGCTCGGTGTGCACGGTGATCTCGTCCGCGAGCTTCCAGATCGAGCGGGCGAGCCGCCGCAGCAGCGGCGCCGTCGGACCCGGCCCCTAGTTCACCTCGTGGAAGCAGAGCTCCGCGCTGTACTCCGCCCGCAGGCCAGCGCGAGCCGGAGCAGCGACGCGGAGCGCATCGCAGCGTCGAGTCCGGGCCGCCGAGCAGCTCCGGGTGGAACTGCACGACCAGTCGCTCGGAGTCGCTTGCGAGCCGCGCCAGTTCGCGCCCGGCGCCCGCCTGTCGTCAGGTCGAGCACGTGCTCGGCGTCCGACGGCTCGGGCGAGGCGACCGCGACCTCGTGGCCCTGCTCTCGCAGGCGCGCGACGCTGCCGCCGCGTAGGCCGAGATCCCGCCGCGCATCGGCGGGTAGAAGCCGAGCATCAGGATCCGCACGTCAGCACCGCCCGCTCGCGCGGGCGCACGACCACGTTGGGATCGCCCGCGGGCGGTGCCAGGCACCGTCGAGCGGCTCGAGCCCCCGTGCACCGATCGCGAAGCCGGAGTAGCCCGCGTCCCCGAACAACTCCTGCACCTCCTCGAGGCTCGCCCCCTGGCGCTCGAGTGCTCCGGCTCCAGCTCCACGATGAAGTCCGGCCGGGCCCGCTCGAGCAGCCCCGCCGCGCCCGCAGCGCCCGCAGCTCCGCGCCCTGATGTCGAGCTTCACGAGCCGCGTCCGCTCCAGGTCCTCGCCGGCGACCTCGTCGAGGGTCGGACCTCGACCTCCACGCGGGTTCGCGGCCGCCTGCTGGGAGCGAACGAGCTGATGCCCGACCCCGGCGCGAACACCACGAGCTCGACGCCCGGCGCCTCCGCGAGCGCGACCTCGCGCAGGTCCACCCATCGAAGCCGTTGCGCCCGACGTTGTCGCGCAGCAGGCTCATCGTGGGCGGTGACGGCTCGCAGGCGATCACGCGGCCGCTGCGGCCCTACGCCGCGGCGGCGATCACGGTGAAGAGGCCGATATTCGCCCCCGCGTCGAGCACCACGTCGCCAGGGCCGATCAGCATCCGCATGCGCCCGTGACGCGGGCTCGCAGAAGCCGTATCCGTACAGCCTGCGCCCGTGCGGCGTGGCGAGGTCCACCGCCGACCGTGCCGCCGCCCTCGAGCGTGACGAGCGCGCTGCTGCGGCCCGGCCGCAGCGCCCGCAGCACGGCCGTCGCGAGCGCGCATGGCTCCCGCGGCGGGCGAGCGTGCCGCAGCGCTCCTCCGCCGGCGGCACGAGCTCCGCCAGCCGACTCGGACACCCCCGCCGGATGCGTCGCACTGCCGCCGCTCATGGCGCGTGCGCCCAGCGGCCGGGGGCCGTCGCCTGGCACAGCGCCTGGCGGAGCTCCACCGGCACCGCGCGCACACGTGCAGCGCCACCACGTAGATGGCCGCGCCGATCAGGGCCTCGGCCAGCGAGCGAGCAGGTCGAGCAGCATCGCGGGCACGACCGCCAGCGCCGGCGGCGCACGCCACCCGGGCGACGAAGCCCAGGCTCGGCCGCAGCGCGGGCGCGCCTGCGCGTCAGCGCCACCTCGTAGCTCAGCCGCCAGCGTGAGCTCGGCCGCCGTCAGCGCGATCGCGCCGCCGGTCGCGCCGTGGGCGCTGATCAGCGGGATGCCGGCGGCGAACACCACGCCGAGCGCGATCGCGTTCGAGATCAGCATCGCGCGCAGGCGGCCGAGCGAGAGCAGCGCGTAGCCGCGGGCCGCGATCACGAACGTGCCCAGCAGCGCGAACGCGAGGATGCGCAGCACCTCCACCGAGGGATCGAAGTCCGGCCCCGGCCACGAGGTCGACCCCGAACTTCGCGCCGAGGAAGACCACGAGCGCGATGCCCACGCCCGCCAGCAGCATCGTCTCGGCCAGCCGGCGCCCGGCGTAGTCGAAGCGGTCGGGGTCGTAGCGGGCCGAGCGCGCGAGGATCGGCAGCGCCGAGGAGACCAGCAGCGGCGGGACCGTCGTGATCGTCTCGAGGATGCGGAAGGCGACGCCGAAGTAGCCGGTCTGAGTCGCCGCTCGAGAGCACCGACATCATGATCTGGACCACGCGGAAGTAGAGGACCGAGAGCACGACCGCGGCCGAGTAGGGCAGGATCTGGCGCAGCATCCTGCGCCACTCCTGCGGGTCCACCGCGGGCAGCACGCGCGTCTCGCGGCCGCCCACGTACGGCGGTGAGCACCAGCACCGGCACCAGGATCGGCAGCCCAGAGCGCGAAGAACGGGAGCAGGCCGGCCCCGACGCAGCACCAGCAGCACGCCCTCGACCGCCACGGCCACCTGGAAGATGAGCTGCAACGACGGCGACCCAGCCGAAGCGCAGGCGCGACTGGAGCGGGATCGTGAGGCTCTGCTGGACCACGTACAGCACCATCCCGACCCCGGCGAGCAGCGTGCCGATCACCATCGTGCTCGGTGTAGCCCGCGACGCAGGGTGAAGGCCACCGCGATCGCGAGCCCGACCGAGCACGAACGCACCCGCATGCCGAGCAGGTTGCGCAGGAAGCGGCGCCCCTCGTCCCGCGGTCTGCACCGTGTACTCGCGAACCCCGACGGCGCGAAGCCCGAGGTCGCTGATGCTCCCGACGATCACCACCAGCGCCATCACCGTGACGAAGCGGCCGGTGTCCACCACGCCGAGGTGGCGGATCATCACCGCGCTCGACGCGACGGTCGCGAGCGTGCCGAGCACCAGTCCGCCGAGCCGCATGCAGGCTGCCGCGGATGACGCTCGGCCCGGCCTCGGCGCGTGTCGACCAGGTTCACCGCCGCGAGCGCGTGCCTCCCACGGCCGGGTCGCGGTCGGCTGAGCGCGTGGGTACGATGCCGCGCCAGATTACTGACCGTGGCCTGAGCATCGCACATACCATGCCGGCCGCTTGACCAGGGGATCCTCGTAGATGCACGTCGCGCTCGTCCATCACCACGTGGGCGGCAAGGCCGGCGGCGGCGGCGGCGTGCGGCTCATGCTCGAGCTCGGGCTGGGCCTGCAGCGGCGCGGCCACCGCGTCACGGTCGCCTGCCACGACTACCTGCCGGACAGCGAGTTCCTCTACGCGTCCGAGCAGCTCGAGATCCGCTCGGTGCGGGAGGGCATCTCGGAGCTGCCCGGCAGCGCCCCGGAGCTGGCGCGCCGCTACTGGCTCGACATGCCGAAGGTCGCTCGGCTGGTGCCCTACGACGCCGACGTGGTGAACGCGCACGAGTGGCTGGCGCTGCGCCCGGGCCGGATCGCTGCGCGGCGCCTGTCGGTGCCGCTCGTGTGGACGCGCAACGACGAGTCGGTCTGGGAGCGCGCGATCGTGCCCAGGCAGACGATCGTCGGCGACCCGCGCCCGACCAGGCGCGCGCTGCGCGCCGCGATGGGCTGGCCGGATCTCCTCGACGCGCGCCGCACCGACGCGATCGCGGTGCTCAGCGCGCAGCAGGTGGAGATGGTGCGGCGCAGCTATCGCAAGCCCGCGGTGGTGGTGCCCTGTCGGGCCGCCCGCGCACTTCTTCGACCCGCCGGACCGCGCGGAGGCCCGCAAGCGGCTCGGCATCCCCGACGACGTGTTCCTCGTGGTGGGTTCCGGCATCCTCGTCACCCACCGCCACTTCGAGGTCCTGATCGAGGCGATGGCGCTGCTGGGGGACGACCCGTCGATCCACGCGCTGATCGTGGGCTCCGACCACGTCGACCCGCGGCTACGCCGACCGGCTGTCGGCGCTGATCGCCGAGCGCGGCCTGGGCGATCGGGTCACGATGCCGCGCCGCTCGGTGTCCGACGCCGAGATGAAGGACACGCTCGTGGCGGCCGACGTGTTCGTGATCCTCAGCCAGCGCTACGCCTGGGGGCTCGCGCCGCTGGAGGCGATCGCCTCGGGCACCCCGGTGATCCTCACGCCCGGCGCCGGCGTCTACGACATCCTGGCCGGCCGCCCCGGCGTGCAGGTGGTGCCGGCCGAGGATCCGCGCGCGACGGCGGACGCGATCCGCCGCTGGCGCTCGGGCGAGGGCCGCGAGGGGCTCGAGTCCACGCGCAGCCTGGCTGCGCGAGGAGTACGCGCTGCGACCGCTACGTGGAGCGGATGGAGGAGATCTACGAGTCGGTGAGGCCGGGCTAGGGCGCCGGCCGCCCGCCGGACCGGCGTCTACAGCAGCAATAACGGCTGCGAATTCCGACGTGCGTGCAGTTTCCCTGGATATACAGTGGAAACTGCACGCAGGTCGGAATTCGCACCCTTATTGATGCTGTAAACGCACAACATCGAGCGCCGCCAGCAGCTCCCGCGCCGTCCGGTCCCACGAGAACTCCTGCGCCCGGCCGCGGCCGCGCTCGGCCAGCGCGCCGCGCTCGTCGCCGGAGCCCAGCAGCCGCTCCAGCCCGGCGCGGATCGCGTCGGTGTCGAGCGGGTCCACGTACAGCGCCGCGTCCCCCGCCACCTCCCGCAGGCTCGGGATGTCCGACGCGAGCACCGGCGCGCCGCACGTCATCGCCTCGAGCACCGGCAGGCCGAACCCCTCGTAGAGCGACGGGTAGCAGAACGCGGTGCACGACTGGTAGAGCGCCGCCAGGTCGTCGTCGGACACGTAGCCCAGCACCCGCACCACGGCGCTGTGCGCGGCCACGCGCTGCTCGATCTCCTCCGCCTCCCAGCCCCGAGGGCCCACCAGCGCCAGCTCGTGCCCGGCGCGCAGCTCGTCCGGCAGCGCCACGAAGGCGTCGATCAGGCGCAGCAGGTTCTTGCGCGGCTCGAGCGTGCCCGTGCAGAGCACGAACGAGCCGGGCAGGCCGTGCCTGGCACGGACCTCGTCGAGCTCGCCGGTGTCGCGCACGCGCCGGAAGCGCTCGTTGGCGGCCAGGTGCAGGACGCGCGCCCTGGTCGGCCGTGCGCGGGAACAGCTCCACGAGATCGTCGCGCGTGGCCTGCGAGATGCACAGGAGCGCGGCGGCCCGCCGCAGCGCCGGGCGGATGGTGGCCTTCTCGATCAGCTGGGCGCGCCGCTGGGCGCGCGCGCCGGGCCGGAACGGGATCAGGTCGTAGACGAGCACCGCTGTCGGCACACGCAGGAACCACGCGGTCAGATAGCTGTTCGTGGAGAGGAAGACGTCGCAGGAGCCATTCGCGGCTCGCGCGGCGCGCAGGTGCCAGAGCGGGTCGGGGGCGTCGAGCGTGACCCACTCGAAGCGCTCGTCGATCGCGGGCAGGTCGGCCGGCCGGCGGCAGTAGAGCTTGAAGCGCCGCTCGCCCGGGATGGCCGCGAGCGCCTCCAGCAGCTCTCGCACGACCCGTCCGCGCCCCGCCGG
The DNA here is from genome assembly GCA_963729205.1 of uncultured Thermoleophilaceae bacterium. Lineage (GTDB taxonomy): Bacteria > Actinomycetota > Thermoleophilia > Solirubrobacterales > Thermoleophilaceae > JAICJR01. The sequence goes on along the minus strand of CAVSNA010000022.1, from coordinate 48,979 downwards.
CACCTCCGCTGCGGCGCGGGCGTCAACGCCCACGACCACTGTCAGCCGGCCGAGCGCCGCCCGCGAAGACGGGAACGGGCGTACTGGCGCGCGAAGCTGAGCACGAACGCCGGGTTGTAGTAGAGGTAGCGCGGCAGGAGCCGGCGCGGCTCCTGGGCCAGGCGGTAGATCCACTCGAGCCCGCGGTCCTGCATCCACGAGGGCGCCTGCGACACGCGCCCGGCGTGGAAGTCGAAGGCCGCCCCCACGGCGCATAGCACCGGCGCCTCGAGCCGCTCGCGCATGCGCGCCATCCACTTCTCCTGCTTCGGCACGCCGATCCCCACCCACACCACGTCGGGCTTGGCGGCGTTGATCTGGGCGGCGATCGCGTCCTCCTCCTCGACGCTCAGCGCGCGGAACGGGGGCGAGTAGCCGCCCACGATCTCGATGCCGGGATGGCGGCGGCGCAGGTTGAGCGCGAGCTGCATCAGGGATCCCTGGTCGCGCCCGCCGTAGAGCCACACGCGGTGACCGCGCTCGGCGCAGCGGCCGCAGTAGCGGTTCATCAGCTCCGGTCCGTACACGCGGCTGTGCAGGCGCTCGCCGAGCGAGTTGGCGGCCCATACGAGCGGCATGCCGTCGGGCACCGTCAGCGTGGACCCGGTCACCGCTGCTCGCATCTCGGCGTCGTGCTGGCTGACCATCACGGCGTGCACCGCGACGGCGCAGACGTAGCCGCGCTCGCGGCGGGCCACCATGCCGTCCATCACGTTCATCGCCTCCACGTAGCTCGTCATCGCGATCGGGATGCCGAGCACGTCGCAACGGCGGACGTCGTCCGGCGACGGGAAGTGAGGGGATCGGCGCGGAGCGCCCTGCCTGGATGCTCAAGCTGGAATCGGGTTTGTGCATACGCCAGGTGAGTGGCGCCCCAAGCGGCCGGTGACGGAAGCGGCCGGAACGCCTGTCACACTAGCGCGAACTGCGTGTGAGGTCGAAAGTTGCGCTGCCTGAGCCGAAACGCGGGCCCCGGAGCCAGGGGGGCCGGAGACAGCCAACCGCTACCCTACGGCGTTCGCGGGGGTTATCGGATACATGAGTGAAGCGCACACAAGCGTGAGCGCGCTCGTCGAGCAGCCGAGCGCCAACGGCGACGTCGTCGTCTCCGTCGTCATACCCGCGCTGAACGAGGCCGAGGCGATCGAGGCCTGCGTCCGCAAGTCGCTCGAGACGATGCAGGCGCACGGGCTGAACGGCGAGGTGGTGGTCGCCGACAACGGCTCCGACGACGGCACCCCCGACCTCGCCCGCGAGGCCGGTGCGCGCGTGATCCACGAGTCGCGCAAGGGCTACGGCAGCGCGTACCTCGCCGGCTTCGCCGCCGCCCGCGGCAAGTACATCGTGATGGGCGACGCCGACGAGACCTACGACTTCGGCGAGATCGACCGCTTCATCGAGCCGCTCGAGGACGGCGCCGACTTCGTGATGGGCTCGCGGCTGCGCGGCCGCATCCACCGCGGCGCCATGCCGTGGCTCCACCGCTACGTGGGCAACCCGGTGCTCACCGGCGTGCTCAACCTCTTCTTCCGCACGGGCATCTCCGACGCCCACTGCGGCATGCGCGCCTTCCGGCGCGACCTGCTGCCCAAGCTCGACCTGCGCACCACCGGCATGGAGTTCGCCTCCGAGCAGGTCATCCGCTCGTCCAAGCTCGGGCTCGACATCCGCGAGATCCCGATCGAGTACCACCCGCGCACCGGCGAGTCGAAGCTGTCGTCGTTCTCGGACGGCTGGCGGCACCTGCGCTTCCTGCTCGTGCACAGCCCCACGTGGCTGTTCCTGGTGCCCGGGCTCGGCATGGTCCTGCTGGGGATCGTGGTGGGCGCGGTGTCGCTCTTCAACGCCCCGTTGTTCGGCCGCCAGTGGCAGCTGCACACGCTGATCGCCGCGTCGATGTTCGCGATCGTCGGCGCGCAGGTGGCGCAGCTCGGCGTGTTCTCGCGGACCTACGCCTACTACTACCTGGGCGAGCACGACCCGCTCTTCGACAAGCTGCGCGCGCGCTTCCGGCTCGAGCACGGGCTGATCGCGGGCACGCTGATCGCGCTCATCGGCTTCGCGATGGCCGCCGCGGTGGTCGGGATCTGGATCCATCGCGGCTTCGGCGAGTTGCGCGAGGAGAAGCTCGCCGTCGCCGGGCTCACCCTGATCGTGCTCGGCGTGCAGACGATCTTCGGATCCTTCTTCCTCTCGATCCTCGGGCTGAGGCGACGCATGCGCACCACCGAGGAGCCGCAGCCGCCGAGCCCCTCCAAGTAGAAGCTTGAGCCGGAGTCAATATGCTCCCGCCGGCTCGCTGCCGGCAGTTGCCCGAGCGCCGGCTCGACTGGGTCGAGGTGGTGCTGACTGCCCCCCGACAATGCGCATCGGCCTCGTCTACGACTGCCTCTATCCCCACACCGTGGGGGGAGCCGAGCGCTGGCTGCGCAGCCTGGCCGAGCGGCTTGCGGCCGAGGGCCACGAGGTGAGCTACCTCACGCTGCGCCAGTGGCCGCGCGGGGAGCACCCGAGCGTGCCGGGCGTGAAGGTGGTGGCGGTAGGCCCGGGCATGTCGCTCTACACGAGGGGCGGGCGCCGGCGGATCCTGCCGCCGATCGTGTTCGGGATCGGGGTGTTCCTCCACCTCCTCCGGCACGGCCGCAGCTACGACGTCGTGCATACCGGGGCGTTCCCCTACTTCTCGCTGCTGGCCGCGGCCGCTCTGCGCCCGCTGGGGCGCTACCGGCTGGTGGTGGACTGGTACGAGGTCTGGACGCGCGCCTACTGGAACGAGTACCTGGGCCGTATCGGCGGCTTCGTCGGCTGGAGGATCCAGCGGCTCTGCCTGCGGATCCCTCAGCGCGCCTTCTGCCTCTCGCAGCTGCACGCCGAGCGCCTGCGCCAGGAGGGCTTCCGCGGCGAGGTGGAGGTGGTCGGCGGCCTCTACGCGGGCTCGCTCGAGCCGCGGCCGGTGGTGGAGGCCGCGCCCACCGTGATCTTCGCGGGCCGCCACATCCCGGAGAAGCGGGTGCTGGCGCTGGTCCCCGCCATCGCCCGCGCCCGCGAGCGCGTGCCCGGCCTGCGCTGCAAGATCTTCGGCGACGGCCCCGAGCGGCCCGAGCTGCTGCGGCGGATCGACAAGCTGGGCCTCAACGGGGTGGTCGACGCGCCGGGCTTCGTGGACATGGCGCTCGTTGACGAGACGCTCCGCACCGCGCTCTGCATGGTGCTGCCATCGCGCCGCGAGGGCTACGGGATGATCGTGGTGGAGGCGGCCGCGCAGGGCACGCCGAGCGTGGTGGTCGCCGATCCCGACAACGCCGCCACCGAGCTGATCGAGGAGGGCGTGAACGGGTTCGTGGCGGAGTCCGCCGAGCCGGACGAGCTCGCCGACGCGATCGTCCGCGTCTACGAGGCGGGCCGCGACCTGCGCGAGTCCACCACGGCCTGGTTCACGAGCAACGCCGAGCGGCTGTCTCTGCCGCACACGCTGGACACCGTCGCCGTCGCCTACGAGCCGAGGGCCAGCTCGTAGCTCGCGGCGGTGGCCCGGGCGGTCTCGTCCCAGGTGAACTGCCGCGCCCGTTCGAGCCCCGCATGGCGCAGGCGCTCCGCCTCCTCGCCGCCGGCCAGCAGGCGCTCCATCGCCGCGGCGATCTCCTCGGTGCGCTCCGGGTCGAACATCAGCGCGGCGCCGCCCGCCACCTCGGGCAGCGAGCTGCGGTTGGAGCAGGCCACCGGCACGCCGCGCTGCATCGCCTCGAGCACCGGCAGGCCGAAGCCCTCGTAGAGGGAGGGGAACACGAAGCACGAGGCGAGCGCGTAGAGGCCCTCGATCTCCGCCTCGTCGAGCCAGCCCAGGATGCGCACGTCGTCCTCGATGCCGAGCGCTCCGCGCGTGCTCCTCCACCTCCTGCTCGTGCCAGGTGCGGTAGCCGGGGATCACCAGCACCGGGCGGCGCTCGGCCGGGATCAGCGCCAGCGCGTCCAGCAGCCGGATCAGGTTCTTGTGCGGGCGCTTGGCGGACAGGCTGAGCGCCACCTGGCGCTCGCCGAGGCGGTGACGCTCGCGCAGCTGCGCCTCGGGCAGTGCCCGCTCGGGGTGCGGCTGGTCCAGGCCCAGCGGCACCACGTCGATCTTGCGCTCGGGCTCGTGCATCAGCCGCACCAGGTCGTCGCGCGTGGAGCGCGAGTCCGCGATCACGCGATGCGAGCGCCGGATGCCGAGCGGCATGATCACGCCGACGGCCCGCGCGCGCAGGCCCTCGTGCGCCTCGGGGAAGGTCTTGTGGATCAGGTCGTGCACGGTCAGGAGGCGGCGGAAGCGCCCCCACGCGGGCGCCAGGTTCGCCGGGCTGTGCAGCAGGTCCACGCCCGCCCGCATGGCGGCAGGCGGCACCAGCAGCTGGTCGGCCAGCACCCACGCCAGGCGGTTGCGGGAGTTCACGGGCACGGTCACGCTGGGCACGTCGCGCCACGGCCCGGGCTCGCGGGCGGCGTTGCGATTGATGAACGCGGTGAGCCTGATGTCCGGGCGAACCCGCACCAGCGACTCGATCAGGTGACGCGCGTAGACCTCCATGCCGCCGGTCTCGCCTGGCACGAGAAAGACGAGGTTGAGGCCGACGTGTGGGCTCTCCTTGGACATCCGGAGCGCCATCGTAGGCATGGCGCCGGGCAATGGCGATCGAGCCCCGGCAGGTGCTAGGGTCGCCGGCCATGCCGCCCACGCCCGAGCAGGCCGCCGCCTTCGTTCGGGACGCCACCTTCGTCTGGCACCAGCGCTTCGAGCTCGCCCCGGGTGTCTCCACGCCGGGCACCAACGACATCGGCTGGCTCGTGCAGGTCGCGGGCCTGCCCGACGACCTCAGCGGCAAGACCGTGCTCGACATCGGCACCACCAACGGCGGGGCGGCGTTCGCGCTGGAGCGGCGCGGCCCGGCGCGCGTGGTGGCGGTCGACATCTTCCCGCCGGAGTGGTTCGGGGTGAGCCAGCTCACGGAGCTGCTCGACTCGAAGGTCGAGTACGTGCGCACGTCGGTCTACGAGCTGGCCGAGCGCTTCCCCGAGCCGTTCGACGTGGTGCTGTTCTGGGGCGTGCTCTACCACCTCCGCCACCCGCTGCTGGCACTCGACAACCTGCGCGCCGTCACCGGCGGTCAGGCGGTGCTCGAGACGGCGGTGTGCGACAGCGAGCTGAAGCGGCGCGACCGCGACCGTTCGCTGGTGCGCTACTACCGCGGCGACGAGCTGTCGAAAGATCCGAGCAACTGGTTCTCCCCCTCCACCACCGCGCTCGAGGAGTGGTGCGGCTCGAGCGGGTTCGACGTCGAGCGCGTGGGAGCCTGGCCGCCCAAGGCACCGGCGCGCGCGATGCTGCGGCTCTCGCCCGCCGAGGGGCCGCCCGAGTACGAGCGGATCTCGTACGAGCGGCCGCTGCGCTGCTCCGTCAGCGGCCTCATCGCCTAGCCGCCCGTGAGCGACGCATCGAGCAGCGAGGAGTCGCAGGAGGAGCTCGCCGAGCGCTTCGATCCGGTCGCGATGAAGGGCCAGATGATCGAGGCCGAGCACGTCGTGCGCTATGCCTGGGCCAGCCAGTTCGCGGGCGGGAGGCGCGCGCTGGACGCCGGCTGCGGGGCTGCCTACGGGTCGCGCATGCTCGCCGAGGCCGGCGCGAGCGAGGTGGTCGGCATCGACAAGGACGAGCGCGTGATCGCGGCCATGGCGCCGACCATGCCGCAAGGCGTGCGCCTCGACGTGGGCGACGTCACCGCGCTCCCGTACGAGGCCGGCGAGTTCGACCTCGTGGTCTGCTTCGAGATGATCGAGCACGTGGCCGAGCCCGAGCGGGTGCTCGACGAGCTGCGGCGCGTGCTGCGCCCGGGCGGGCTGCTCGTGATCTCCACTCCCAACCGCGACGTCTTCACCCCGGGCAATCCCCACCACCTGCACGAGCTCACCCCCGACGAGCTCGGCGAGGCCCTCGGGAGCCGCTTCGGCTCGGTGGCGCTGCGCCGCCAGCACACCTGGATGGCCTCCGGCGTGCTCGACGACGAGCGCTTCGCCGCCGGCGGCACTGAGCCGGTCGAGGGCGTCGAGCTGCGCAAGCTCGTGAGCGACGAGCCCGGGCGCGAGATCTACACGCTGGCGATCGCGAGCGACGGCCCGCTGCCGGCCGACGGCAGCTCGCTCGCGCTGACCACGGACGTGGACCTGCGCGGCTGGACCGAGCACTGGCAGGCGCAACAGCAGGCGCTCGAGGAGCACGACCGCGCAGCCGCCGAGCTGCACGCCCGCGTGGCGTCCCTGGGCGGCGAGCTGGACGACCTGCGACGCCGCTACGACACGGTCGTGACCTCGAAGAGCTGGCGGCTCACCGGTCTCCTGCGCAGGCCGGTGGCAGCGCTTCGGCGCCGCCAACCGCCGAGTTGACGCGGGTCCAGCGCCTATTCTGACGACGACATGCCAGCGCCCTTCGCGGCAATCCGCGTGCGAGATCTGGAGAAGACCTTCCGCCGGCCGCGGAATCGGTCGCACACGCTCAAGGAGCGAGCCCTGCACCCGTTCCGCCGCGGCGAGTACGACGAGCAGCACGTGCTGCGCGGCGTCTCGTTCGACATCGCGGAGGGCGAGTTCTTCGGGATCGTCGGCCGCAACGGCTCCGGCAAGAGCACGCTGCTCAAGTGCCTGGCGGAGATCTACCGGGCCGACAGCGGCACGATGGAGATCGCCGGCCGGCTGGCGCCCTTCATCGAGCTGGGCGTGGGCTTCAACCCGGATCTGACGGCCCGCGAGAACGTGCTCATCAACGCCGTGATGATGGGCATGACGCCGCGCCAGGCGCACGAGCGCTTCGACGACGTGATCGCGTTCGCCGAGCTCGAGGAGTTCGTGGACGTGAAGCTGAAGAACTACTCCTCGGGCATGCAGGTGCGGCTGGCGTTCGCGGTGATGGTCCAGTCCAGGGCCGACGTGCTGCTGATCGACGAGGTGCTGGCGGTGGGCGACGCGGCCTTCCAGCAGAAGTGCGCGGACACCTTCTACCGCATGCGCGAGGAGGGCACGACGATCGTCCTCGTCACGCACTCCATGGGCCTGGTCGAGCGCTTCTGCCACCGAGCGATGCTGCTTCACGACGGCCTGGTGGAGGCGATCGGGGACCCGCGCGAGGTTGCCCGGCGCTACCTGGAGCTGAACTTCCGCCTGCCCCGTGAGGAGCGCGAGCTGCTCGGCCTGGGCAAGCGCGGCGCACGGGTCGTGGACGTGTGGGTCGAGGGGCCCGACGGCCTGCGCACCCACGGCATCCAGCACGGTGAGGAGTTCGCGATCCAGGTCGTGGTCGAGGCGCTCGAGCCGATGGAGACGCCGGCGGTGGGGCTGTGGATCGAGAACGAGGAGCGGGTGCGGCTGTTTGCCGCCTCGAGCGACGGGATCCACGGGCACGGCGCCCTGGCCGTGGGCGAGCGCTCGCAGCTCACCGTGCGCGCGCAGAACACGCTGCGCAGCGGCCACTACTACGCCGGCGTCAGCGTCGGCGAGTCCGCCACCGGGGAGCAGCTCGATGCGGTCGACCGCGCCACCGACCTCGTGGTCTACGGCGGCGACCACCTCGGCGGCCTGGTGCAGATGGAGCACACCGTCGAGGTGTCGAAGGCGCTGGAGCAGGCGACCACATGAGCGTCACCACCCCCGAGCTTCCGCTCTCGCCCAAGGCCCGCAAGATGCGCGGCCCGTCCGCGTTCGGCGGCACCCCGCGGCGCTTCTGGAACCTGACCCGCATGCTCGCGGTCACCGACTTCCGGATGTCCTACTTCGGCTCGGCGCTGGGCTACCTGTGGTCGCTGATGCGACCGCTCCTGTTCTTCGGCGTCCTCTACGTCGTGTTCTCGAAGGTGCTGCGGGTGGGCGGCAACATCCGCGACTACCCCGTCGTGCTGCTGCTCAACATCGTGCTGTTCAGCTTCTTCGGCGAGGCCACCGGCCAGGCCGTGGCGTCGATGGTGGTGCGCGAGCCGCTCGTGCGCAAGATGCAGTTCCCGCGCATGGTGGTGCCGCTGGCGACCGTGCTCACCTCCACGATCAACCTGCTGCTGAACCTGGGGGCGGTGCTGGTCTTCCTGCTCGTCTACGGCATCCGGCCGATGTGGACCTGGCTGCTGTTCCCGCTGCTGCTCATACCGCTGATCCTGCTCGCCGCCGGGATGGCGATGCTGCTCTCTTCGCTCTACGTGCGCTACCGCGACGTCGCGCCGATCTGGACGGTCGTCTCCCAGCTCCTGTTCTACGGCACGCCGATCATCTACACGATCGAGAAGGTGCAGGAGCAGAGCCTGAGCGCCGCGCACCTGGTGATGCTGAACCCGCTGGCGTGCATCCTCCAGCAGGCGCGCAAGTGGGTGATCGACCCACACGTGGAGAGCGCGGTGACGGCCGTCGGCGGTCCGACTCGGTTCCTGCTGGGGCCGGTGCTGATCTTCCTGGCGGTGATCGTGGTCGGGCTCTGGGCGTTCACCCGCCAGGCGCCGCACATCGCGGAGGAGCTCTAGGCGCGTGGCCGACGAGCGCTTCGACGCGCTGCTGCGTGCCCACGAGGCCCAGACCCGCCATCTCGCCGCCGAGCGCGCGCGTGTTGCGGAGCAGCTCGAGGAGCTGCAGACGGCGCTCGACCGGGAGCGCGATCGCGGCGACCGCGCCACCACGGAGCTCGACGCCGAGCGCGCGACGCGCCGCGGGGTGGAGGAGGAGGTGGACCGCCTGCGCGCCGAGGTGGAGCGCTCGGATCGCGAGAACGGCCACCTCCAGCAGCGCTACGACTCGGTGCTGCAGATGCGCGCGGTGCGCTGGTCCGCGCCCGTGCGCTCGCTGAAGCGGCGGCTGCTCGGCCGCTCGTGACGCTGCGCCTCCCGGTCGCCGCCGATCCGGTGGTATCGGTCGTGATGGTCACCCACGGCGGGCTGGACTGGACCCTGAAGGCGCTCGACGCGCTGCAGCGGCACACGCCGGAGCCGTTCGAGGCGATCGTGGTGGACAACGCCTCGCCCGGCGGGCTGGCCGACCGCCTGGCCGCGGAGGTCGAGGGGCTCGAGCTCGTGCGCAACGCGGAGAACCGCGGCTTCGGGCCGGCCTGCAACCAGGGCGCCGAGCGCGCCCGTGCGCCGGTGCTGGCGTTCGTGAACTCGGACGCGCTGGTCCACTCCGGCTGGCTGGCACCGCTCCTGTCGGCGCTCCAGCGCCCGGGAGTGGTGGCCGCGGCGCCGCGCCTGCTGAACGAGGACGGCACGCTGCAGGAGGCCGGCGCCCTCGTGGGACGCGGTGGCCGCACGGCATCCTACGGCGAGGGCGGCGATCCGGGCGAGCTCGCCTACTCCTTCCCGCGCGTGGTGGACTACGCGAGCGCGGCATGCCTCCTGGTGGAGCGCGAGGCGTTCGAGCGGATGGGGGGCTTCGATCCGATCTACGCCCCGGCCTACTACGAGGACTCCGACCTCTGCCTGCGGCTGGCTGCCGCCGGCGGCCGCGTGGTCTACGAGCCGGGCTCCAGCGCGACGCACATCCGCTACGGCTCCGGCAGCACGGAGCTCGCCTGGGAGCTCTCGGACCGCAACCGCGTCACCTTCGCCGCCCGCTTCGCGGCGGTGCTCGCCGACCGCCCGCACGGGCTCAGCGGCCGCGGCGAGCTGGCGGCTCGCGACGCGCTCGCCCATCCGCGGCTGCTGGTGCTCGCGGGGCGGCTCGACGACGACGCGGTTCGCCTCGCGAGTGCTCTGGCCGAGCTGTGCCCCGCCGGGCGCACCACCGTCCACGTGCCCGGGGCGCCCGGAGACGAGGCGCGGGCGCTGCTGGCGGCGGGGGTCGAGGTGGCCGGCGGTCCGCGGGCGGCGTGGCTGGCCTCGCGCGCGCTCCACTACGACGCGATCTTCGCCAGCACGGGCGACGCCACGCTGGAGGACGAGCTGGACGCCAGCCAGCCGGGGGCCTGCCGGCGCGCTGCCCGCCGGGGCGACGCCGCGCGCCGACGTCACGCTCTCGCTGCCGCGCGATCCCGCGAGCTGAGGGTCGGCTGCTCGCGCCGCGCGCTCCCGGAGCTGTGGAGTGCGCGCGCCGTGGCCATCTAGCCGGAGCCGTTCGAGCGCAGGCGCTCGATCTCCGCGCGCAGCTCGTCGATCTGCCGCAGCGCCGCCGCGTGGGAGATCGCCAGCGCCTGAACGCTGCCGTCCACGGCCTCGATGCCCTTCAGCAGCTCGCCGTCCACCAGCCGCTGGTGGACCGTGACCGGCTTCATCAGGCGCAGCAGGCTCCTGCGCGCTGCCAGCTGGGCCCTGCCGAAGCGAGGCCTCGGCGCGATCGGGCCGGAGCTGATGCGCTCGGCCACCCAGTCGGTCTGCAGGGCGCCGAAGGTCTTGCCGGAGGCGCGGCCGGCGCGCAGCGCCGGGGTGGCCATCAGCAGGCGCAGCCGGGTCGCCATCGCGCGGCCCGCGGCCTCGGGGGAGTGGGTCCTCCGGATGTCTGCGGCCGCGAGCTCTCCGCGCCGGGCGGCCTCCTCCGGATGGTCGAACACCTCGCGCATGAGGCGCGCGGCGTGCTCCACGTCGGGCTCGGCCCACTCGCCGCTGGCCGGGTAGGGAGCGTGGCCCTCTCCGATCGGCACCAGCGAGTAGTCCACCAGGTAGGAGTTCTCCGGCGTCATGTAGTCGAGGTTGCCCGAGTAGGCGGTGGCGATCACCGGCTTGCCCTCCCACATCGCCTCGGCCATCGTGTAGCCGAACCCCTCCGCGCGGTGCAGCGACAGGTAGCAGTCGCAGGCGTTGAAGAGGCCGTCGCGCTCGCTCGGCGTGAGCCGGTCCTCGATCAGGTGAACGTCCGGGTGGGCCGCCGCCGCCAGCCGCAGGCGCTCGTGGCTGTCGAGATCGTGATCGTGGTTCAGCGACTTGACGATCAGAGCCGCGCCCGAGCCCGGCTCGAAGGCGCGCGTGAACGCCTCCACGGCGGCGAGCGGGTTCTTGCGCTGGAACACGCTGAAGTAGTCGAACGCGAACAGGAAGCGGAAGCCCTCGGGCAGCCCGGCCGGCGGGGCCGGCGACTCGCTGCGCTCGGGCAGCGACACCGGCTGCGGGATCGTGACCACCGGCACCGTGGCGGCGGCCGCCACCGCATCGTGCACGTGCGCGCTGCCCACCCACACCTCGTTCACGGCGCTGAAGGCGCCGAGCCACTCGGGCGGGAAGGCGCTGACCTCCCAGGCCCAGTAGCCGATCGTGTAGCCGCCGCTGTAGAAGTCGCCCACCAGTTGCTTGGCCACTGCCGCGATCACGTCGGCGTTCACGCAGAGCAGGTTGAACGCGGCCTTGTCCTCGGTCGTGCCGCGCACGCCCAGCGACTCGTCCTCGGGGCTGGCGTGCGGGTGGAGCGTGGTGGGCCTGACCGGTATGCCCTGGCTCTCGAGGCCGGCGACCAGCTGGCGGGCGTGCTCGCCCACCCCCAGCACCGCCTTGAAGTAGCCCGCCACGTTCACGCCCGGCACCAGGTGCCCGGCGTCCGCCGAGTCGCCCGCGCCGAGCGGCAGCAGCGCCGGCGGCACCGTGCCGGTCGCGCTCCCGAACACCTGCGCCCAGGCGGTCAGCCGGCTGCCGTCGGGGCCGTCGAGGTCGGGAAAGGCCTGCTGGAGGTCCGGCCGCGAGTCGTGAAGCTGAGCGAGGTAGCGCGTGATCCCGGCACCGCCGCCCACGGACGCGGGCTCGTTCAGGTAGGCCAGGAAGGCGCGGGAGCCCTCCTCCGTGAAGATGTCCCTGTCGGGTAGGGCGCCGCTGCTCACGGCGTCGCGGAAGACCGCCCGCGCGACGTTGTCGAGCGGCGTGCCGTCCGGCAGCTCCCCGAAGCCGTAGGGCCGCGGGGACCACTCGGCGTGCCCCTCGCGCTCGAGCGCCTGGGCGTAGTTGCGGGTGAGCTCGAGCAGCACCGGCTGCTCGCTCAGCTGGATGCGGTCCTGATGCTTTGAGAGCAGGTGCGGGCGCTCGGGATCGAAGCCGCTGAAGTGGTAGAAGCGCAGCGGACGGCCGTCCACCTCGTAGCGGTTGCCGCGCCTGCGCAGGTCGCGCCCGGCCAGGTTCCAGTAGGCCAGGTTGTAGCCGGGGTCGCGCAGGATGAAGAGGCCCTCCACGAGGCCCGGCGCGAAGTCCATCCAGCGCTGGTCCACGAAGTAGCCGCGCTCCGGGGCCACCAGGCAGTCGGTGGCCAGGCGCTCCGACCACCAGGCCAGCAGCTCCTCCGTCTTCGGGCCCGCGGCGAAGCCGGCGAAGCCGAGGTTGAACGAGCCGGCCACGAGGATGTCGGTCTCGGCGGGCTTGTGGCCGTCGCGCGGCATGGGAGCGGTGAGGTGCGGGTTGACCACCAGCGGGTGCTCGCGCAGCAGGTCGTCGACCTCCTGCACGGAGTCGAACACCTGGATGTCCGGGTCGAGATAGGCGACGCGCTCCACCCCCTGCTCGTTCAGCAGATAGCGCAGCAGCCAGGGCTTCACGGCGGTGGACAGCTCGAGCACGTTGTAGCCCGCGGTCATCTGGTGCCACTGCTCGATCCCGAGCTGCTCGGGCCGCACGACCGTGAACGGCTCGCCCGTCGGATCGACCTCGCCGCCTTGGTCGTCGATCACCAGCGTCCAGCAGGTTCCGCCCGGGTTGTGCTCCTGGAACGAGCGCGCCAGCACCCGCGCGGCGGCCAGGTAGTTCCGGGCGATGATCGTGCAGATGTGCATCGGCCGGAGGGTAGCTTGGGGGGCCGGACGGCGGCTCTGGCCTGCGGTCGTGTCTAAGGTACCCCGCCGTGATCGGAACCTACGCCGCGGCGATCCTGATCTGCCTGGCTTCAATCGTCCTCGGCCGCGGCATCTGCGTACTCGCCGGCAAGGAAGGATCGAACTGGCTCGGCGCGGCGGTGGGCTTCGCCGGCGCTGATGATCGTCTGCGAGGTCGCGATCCGCCTTCCCGGGCGGGCGTGGACCGCCGTGGTGGTGCTGCTGGTCCTGTGCGTGGCCTCGCTGTGGGTCGCGCGCGGCCCGCGCGGGGGCTGGCCGAGTGCGGACGGGCTGCTGGTCGGCGTGGTGTTGCTCGTGGTCGCCTCGACGCCCTTCGTGGCGAACGCGCGCGTCGGCGTGCTCGGGATCTCGTTCCTGAACGACACGCACTGGCACCTGCTCCTCGCCGAGGAGCTCCGCCGGCCGGCGCTGAAGGCGCTCGAGACCTACGGCCCCGGCTACCCGCTCGGACCGCACGCCATCGCGGCCACCTTCGCCCAGCTGCTCGGCAGCGACGTGGACAAGACGCTCACCGGGGTGCTGATGGCCACGCCGGTGCTCACGGGCCTGACGGCGCTCGCGGCGCTCGGCAACGTGTCGCGGCTGCGCCGCTGGCTGGTGGCGGTATTCGCGGCGCTGCCCTACCTGGCGGCGGCGTTCTACGCGGAGAGCGCGTTCAAGGAGCCGATCCTCGGGCTGCTCCTGGTCGGGATGGTGATCGTGCTCGAGCAGGGCGCCCGCGAGCGCTTCGCGCGCCCCTGGGCGTCGATCGTCCCGGCGGCCGTGCTGGTGGCCGGGGTGATCTACGTGTACTCATACCCGGGGCTGCTGTGGCCGGCGGCGATCTTCGTCTGCTGGGTCGCCGCCTGGCTGGTGCTCGGCCGCGGCTGGCGGCAGGTGCGCCAGGCGGCGGCCAGGGTGAACGACGCCCGCGTGGCGATTCTCCTCGGCATCGCGGTGCTGGTGGTGCTGGTGGCACCGGACCTCGGCCGCATCCACACGTTCTGGCGGTCGAACGGCGGCAGCAAGGCCGGGACGGTCGGCGCCATCGACACCAGCTCGCTGGCGAACCTGGTGGGACCGCTGAAGTGGTTCGAGGGGCTCGGGATCTGGCTCACCGAGGACTTCCGCGTGGTTCCGCACGACGCCTTCGGCGCCGGAGCCTTCGCCGCGCTGGCGCTGCTCGTGCTGCTGTTCGCGCTCGCCTGGACGCTGGAGCGCGGCGACGTGGCCTGGCCGGCGGCGATCCTCGGCTGCGGGCTGGTCTACATCTACGCTCGCCACCACCAGTCGCCGTACGTGGCCGCCAAGTCGCTGGTGATCGCCGCTCCGCTGGTCGCGCTGATCTCCGGCCGCGCGCTCATGGAGCGGCTCGACGGCTCGCGCTGGGGGTCGCCCATGACGGTGGGGGTGGCGGTGGTGGCCGTGGTCTTCTTCGGTGCGTCCTTCAGGTCGACCTACCTCGTGTTGCGCGGGGCGCAGGTCGGCCCCACCGACCACGTCACCGAGCTGCGCTCGCTGCGGCCCCTGCTCCACAACCGCCCCACGCTCGCCCTCTTCTACGACGACTACTTCAAGTGGGAGCTGCTCGGCGTCACCGCGTCCAGCCCTGTGCTCCAGTCGCCGATCCCGGCCGCGATCCAGCCTGCGAAGCCGTGGAAGTACGGCCAGCCGCTCGACTTCGACTCGGTGGACGCCGCCACGCTCAACCGCTTCGACTACGTGATCACCAGCCGCACCACGGCTCAGAGCGAGCCGCCGTCCAACTTCCACCTGGTGGGCCAGTCGCGCTCCTACCAGGTCTGGCAGCGCGTGGGACCAACGCAGCCGCGGGGCGTGCTGGCCGAGTCCGGCCAGCCGGGGGCCGTGCTCGACTGCCGCAGTCCGGCTGGGCTGCGGCTGTCGCGGCAGCAGGGCGTGGCCCGTGTCCGCCCGGCCCCGGTCTCCTCGCCCCCGGTGGCACCGCTCGTGCCCGGCGGGTCCACACAGGTGCCGCTCAACCTGCCGGCGGGCCAGTGGGACGTGTCGTTGCCGTTCGTCAGCCCGCAGGCGGTGACCGTGCGCGGCGGCGGCCTGAACGTGCGCATGCCTCCCAACCTGGACCGTCCCGGACCGCTCTGGCCGGTGGGGCGCGTGACCAGCACGGGCGCTCCGATCGTTCTCACGGTGAGCGTGGCCAACCCGGCCCCGATCTACTCCACCAGCCACTTCTTCCTGCCCGGGGCGTTCGTCGCGGTGCCGGTGGCTCCCGCACAGACGGTGCCGCTCAGCGCCGCCTGCGGGCGCTACGTGGACTGGTACCGCACGCGCTAGCTCAGAACGGCAGCTGCGGGGCCAACTCGGCCAGCCGCGGGGCTGTCGCGTCCCGCTCGGACACGCTCAGCTCGATGTCCCTCGGCCACTCGACTCCCACGTCCGGATCGTCGTAGGCGATGCCTCGCTCGATCTCGGCGTCGTAGTAGCCCGAGACCTTGTAGATCACATCGGCCAGCTCGCTCAGCACGCAGAAGCCGTGGCCGAACCCGATCGGCACGTACAGCTGGCGCAGGTTCCCGTCGTTCAGCTCGTGCCCCTCCCACTGCCCGAAGGTGGGGGAGCCGCGCCGGAGATCCACCACCACGTCGAGGATCGCCCCGCGGGCGCAGCGCACGAGCTTGGCCTGCCCCGGCGGCAGCTGGAAGTGGATCCCGCGGACCACGCCGCGCGCCGAACGCGAGTGGTTGTCCTGCACGAAGTCGTGGTCGATGCCGAGCTGCGCGTACTCGTTGCGCCGGAAGGTCTCCACGAAGAAGCCGCGCGAGTCGCCGTGCACGGCGGGCTCGATCAGGATCGGGCCCTCGAGCCTCGTCTCCAGGCGTTTCACGCCGGGGAGTCTAGGCCGGTGCCAGCACGTCCTTCTCCACCTGGTCCGCGATCTGGCGCGCGATGGCCAGGGAGGCGGTGGCCGCCGGCGAGGGCGCGTTGCGCACGTGCAGCACGCGGCCGGTCCGGGAGAAGACGAAGTCGTCGATCAGGCGTCCGTCGCGCGCAAGGGCCTGGGCGCGGACGCCGGAGTGGCCGGGCTCGATGTCCTCGAGCTTCAGCTCGGGCACGTAACGCTGCGCGTCGTGCAGCAGCGTGCGCGGGAAGATGGCGTGACGGATCTCGGTGAGGCCGGTGCGCCACCAGCGCCGCGCCATGCGCCAGGTGCCGGGCCAGCCGAGCGCGGCGGCAAGGTCGTGCATCGACGCCTTCTGGCGCGGGTCGCGCGCGGCGGCCATCAGGGCGGTGGGACCGATCGTGACCTGGTCGTCGATGTGGCGGCTCAGGTGCACCCCCAGGAACGGCAGCGCAGGGTTGGGCACCGGGTAGATCAGCGTGCGCACGAGGTCGGCCCGCTCGGGCTTCAGGTGCAGGTAGGCGCCGCGGAACGGGACGATCGCGGGGTCGGGATCGGCGCCGGCCGCCTTCGCCATGCGGTCCGACCACGGGCCGGCGCAGAACACCGCGCCCGGAGCGCCGGCCTCCTCGCCGCCGGCCATGCGCAGGCGCACCTCGCTGTCGCTCGTCTTCACGGCGATCACCTCGGAGCCCAGCCGGATCTCGCCGCCGGCCTCCCTCACGTCCTCGGCGAGCGCGCGGGCCACGTGCTTGAAGTCCACCACCCCGGTGGCGGGCGAGTGCAGCGCCGCGATGCCGCGCGCGTGCGGCTCGATCTCCTGCAGCTCATCGGGACCGACGCGCCGCAGCTCCGGCACCTCGTTGGCGATCCCGCGGCGCTCGAGCTCGTCGAAGCGCTCCATCTCCGACTGGTCGGTGGCCACGATCAGCTTCCCGCTGCGCCGGTGGTCGATCCCGCGCGCCTCGCAGTACTCGAACATGTCGCGGGCGCCCTCCACGCACAGCTTGGCCTTCAGCGAGCCGGGGGCGTAGTAGATGCCGGCGTGGATCACGCCGCTGTTGTGGCCGGTCTGGTGGAAGCCCACCTCGTTCTCGCGCTCGAGCACGAGCACGCGCGACCCGGGACGGCGGGTCAGGAGTTCCCTGGCGGTGGCCAGCCCGAGGATCCCGGCCCCCACCACTACTACGTCGGAGTCCATCTACTCCCAGCGTACCCGCAGTCGCCGTCGGGCTCCAGTCAGGCGAAGTGCACGTCTGCCGCGTCCTCGTCGTCCACGGGGCGCTCGCAGGTGGGGCAGTACCAGACGGCCTCGAGCGGAGTGCCGCAGGCCGAGTGGCGGGGCGCGTCCACGTCGTCGCGATGCCGCGCGCCCCAGTCGGCCAGCAGGCGCAGCGCGCCGGCCAGCTCGCGGCCGGAGGCACCGAGCTCGTAGACGAAGCGCGGCGGGCGCTCCGAGTAGCGCTCGGCCAGCACGAGGCCCTGCGCCTCGAGGTTGCGCAGGCGCTGGGTGAGGATGTTCGGCGCGATCCCGGGCAGCTCGCGCTGGAGGTCGCCGAAGCGCCGCGGACCGTCGAGCAGCGCCGCGACGATCAGGAGCGTCCAGCGGTCGCCGACGCTCGTGAGCGCCTCCGCCAGCGGTGAGAGCTGCGCGTCCTCGGCCACGGATCGGATGCTACTTCCAGCGACGGTGGTATAAGTAGTCACTTGCAATCAGCAACTTACTAGCAAGGATGACCAGCATGACAGCGCTCAATGAGCTTCAGGACGCGATTTCCGGCGCAGCAGAGCGCCTCGGCCCCTCAGTGGTGGGCCTAGGCCGGGGTTGGGGCCTCGGCTCCGGCGTGATCGTCGCCAAGGACCGCGTCCTTACGAACGCGCACAACCTGCGTCGCGAGGAGGCCACCGTCACGTTCTCCGACGGCACGCGCGAGCCCGGCCAGGTGATGGCCGTGGACGGCGACCTCGACCTCGCCGTGGTGAACGTCAAGACCAACGGCCGCCCGCCGCTCGAGTGGGCCGAGCAGGGCGAGCCGGGCATCGGCACGGCCCTGGTCGCTCTGGCCAATCCCGGCGGACGCGGGCTGCGCGCCACGCTCGGCTTCGTCTCATCGGGGCCGCGCAGCTTCCGCGGCCCCCGGGGCCGGCGCATTGCCGGTGCGATCGAGCACACGGCGGCGCTCCCACGCGGCTCCTCCGGGGGGCCGCTCGTGGACCTCGACGGCCGCCTGGTGGGCCTCAACTCGATCCGCCTCGACGGCAACCTGATCCTGGCGCTGCCGGTGGCGGCGCTGCGCGAGCGCATCGAGGGCCTGGCCCGCGGCGAGGCGCCCGCCGGCCCGCGGCTCGGCGTGGCCGTGGCGCCGCCGCGCGTGGCTCGCCGCATGCGCCGGGCTGTGGGACTGCCCGAGCGCGACGGCCTGCTCGTCCGGCAGGTTGAGGAGGGCAGCCCCGCCGAGCGCGCCGGTCTCGAGCGCGGTGACCTGATCGCAGCGGCGGCCGGCCAGGCGGTGGACGGCGTGGACGCGCTCTACGCGGCGCTCGACTCCGCGGGCGGCGGCAAGCTCCCGCTCACGGTCGTCCGCGGCACGGAGGAGCGCGAGCTGGAGGTGAGCCTGGCGGCGGAGGAGGCGTCGTGACCGCCGGGATGTCCCCCGAGCCAGACCGAGCTCGACGCCCTCGACGCCTACTCCCGCACGGTGGTGGGAGTGGCGGAGCGCGTCGGGCCGTCGGTGGCCAACCTGCGCGTGCTGCGCGGCACCCGGGCCGGGCGCGTCCCGGCCGGTGCGGGCAGCGGCGTTGTGCTCACAGCCGACGGCTTCCTGCTCACCTCGGCCCATGTGGTCGCCGGCCGCGAGGCGCAGCGGCCGCGCCACGTTTCACCGACGGCCGCGAGCTCAGCTTCGAGATCGTGGGCAGCGATCCGCTGTCGCGACCTCGCGCTGCTGCGCGCCGACGCGTCCGACCTCGCTGCGGCCGAGCTGGGCGAGGCAGATGAGCTGCGCGTGGGCCAGCTCGTGGTGGCCATCGGCAACCCGCACGGCTTCGCCGGCTCGGTGACCGCGGGCGTGGTCTCCGCGCTGGGTCGCTCCCTGCCCGCGCGTTCGGGCCAGGCGGTGCGGGTGATCGACAACCTGATCCAGACCGACGCCTCGCTCAACCCAGGCAACTCGGGCGGCGCGCTGGTGGACAGCATCGGCCGCGTGGTCGGCGTCAACACCGCGGTGGCCGGCGTCGGCCTCGGCCTGGCCGTGCCCATCAACGCCGCCACGCGCAAGATCATCGGCTCGCTGATGAGCGAGGGGCGCGTCCGCCGCGCGTACCTGGGCGTGGCCGGCGGCGTGCGGCCGCTCCCTCCGCAGCAGCGCGAGCGGTGGGAGGGCGAGAACTGCGTGGAGGTCGTCGAGGTGGTGGAGGACAGCCCCGCCGGGCGCGCGGGGCTGCGGCCCGAGGACCTCGTGGTGGAGGTGGACGGCACGCGCGTGAACGACGTGGGCGACCTCCAGCGGCTGATGGTGGCCGAGCTGATCGGGGCCACCGTGCCCATCACCGTGATCCGGCAGGGCCGCACGCTGAAGCTCGACCTGGTGCCCGCGGAGCTCGTGACGGCGTAGGCTTCAGGGCGTGAGCTTCGGGAGGCTCATGCGAGTTCTCGGGGGAGTGGCCGTCTGCGCCGCTCTGGTCGCGCCCGCCGCGCAGTCGGCGAAGAGCGTGCACGAGCCGGTGCTCGTGGTGTCGCACAAGACCTTCCACGTGCTCACCTGGGACAGCGGCCACAAGCTCTGCACCGAGGTGGTTGCCACCGGCCGCACCGTCGCTGGCTGCGCCTCGCCACGCAGGCTCGGCGTAGAGCAGCTCGCATACGCCGTGGGCGGCGAGACCTTCGTTGGCGGGGCCGCCAGCGCGAAGGCGAAGAGCGTGGAGGCACTGTTCGCGAACGGCACGAAGCTCGACATGCGAACCGTCGCCGGCCGCCGCTACCACGGCCGCAGGCACGGGCGGGTGCGCTTCTTCGGCGGCAGGGTGGGAGCCGTGACCAGCCTGGCATCGGTGACCGCCCGCGACGCGCACGGCCACACCATCCAGAAGCTGACCCTGCCGGCCTCGCCGTCGCCGGGACCGACGCCCGTACCGCCCACGCCGCCCCCTTGCCAACCCTGCCCGCCCGTGAAGAACCACGCCTGCCCGCTCGTGGCATGCGCCACCCCCGCCAGCGCGTGGACCTCGCGCTGGTGAACTTCGACGAGCCGGCGGAGACCCGCCGGTTCGACAAGGGCCGCTTCGACGTCTACCGGGTCGGGCCCGCCACGCTCGGGCGTGCGACCTACGAGCCCGGCTGGAAGTGGTCGGAGCACGTGGGCGCGGCGACCGGCGCGAGCTCCTGCCAGGTCGAGCACGTCGGCCTCGTGCTGAGCGGCGAGGCGGTGGCCAAGATGGACGACGGCCGCGAGGTGGTGATGCGGTCCGGCGACTTCTTCTACATCCCGCCCGGCCACGACAGCTGGGTGGTGGGGGAGGAGCCGTACGTGTCGCTGCACATCATGGGCAGCGAGGAGTACGCGACCTAGGCGAGGCTGGGCTCGGTCTGCCGGCGAGGGCGCTCTTCGCGCTGCGCTTGCTCCGGTTCCTCCGCTGGCAGGCGCGCGAACGCCGCTCGTGCCACCAGCCCCGCGGCGATCGCCGCGACCGCCCCCACCAGCAGCCCAACGCGGGGGCTCGTGGTGCCGGAGATCCAGCCCATAAGCGGACCTCCGATCGGGTTGCTGCCCAGCAGCACGACCGAGTAGAGCGCCATCACCCGCCCGCGCATGCTGGGACGCACGTTCAGCTGGAGGGACGAGTTCACGCTGGAGGCGAAGGTCACGCTGGCCGCGCCGGTGAAGGCGAGCACCACCACCTCGAGGATGAGGTCGGGCGCGCTCGCCGCGGCGATCAGCAGGCCGCCGAACGTCATCGCCGCTCCGGTGAGGAGGCGTGGACCAACCGTCTGGCGCGCGCTGGCGAACAGCGCGCCACCCAGCGCGCCCACGCCCATCGCGCTGGTCAGCACGGCGAACGTGCCGGCGTGGCCGTGGAAGGAGAAGCGCGCGAGCAGCGGCAGCAATGTCTGGAAGTTGAACGAGAGGGTGCCCACCACGGCCGTCAGCCCGAGCGGGATGAGCAGGTTCGGCGTGGCGCGCACGTAGCGCACGGCGGAGCGCAGCTGGCCGCGCTTGCGCGGGGTCAGCGCGCTGCGGTGGAGCGCCTCGGTGTCCATCCCCCGCAGCGCCACGAGCATCGCGCCGAAGGAGAGCGCGTTGATCAGGAAGGCCGTGGACACGCCCACCGTGGCGATCACGATTCCCGCGAGTGCGGGCCCGACGATGCGGGCCGACTGCACGATCGCGCTGTTCAGGCCCACCGCGTTGACCACGCCGCCCGAGCCCACGAGCTCCACCACGAAGCTCTGCCGCGTGGGGTTGTCCACCGCGTTCACCGCGCCGCGCGCGAACACCACCGCGAACACCATCCAGGGCTGAACAACCCCGGTGGCCGCGAGGATCCACAGCACGAGCGCGGGGATGGCCATCGCCGTCTGGGTGATCGTGAGCAGGCGGCGCTTGTCCATGCGATCGGCGAGCACACCCGCCCAGGCGCCGAAGAGCAGCATCGGCGTGAACTGCAGCGCCGTGGTCACACCCACGGCCAGCGCGCTGCCGGTCAGCGTGAGCACGAGCCAGAGCTCGCCGACGGTCTGCATCCAGGTGCCGCTCAGCGACACGATCTGGCCGCAGAAGTAGCGCCTGTAGTTGGGTACGGAGAGCGACGCGAAGGATCGTCCGAGCGCGGGCCGAAGCGCCCTCACTCGCGATCCTCCAGGATGCGCTCGAGGATCTCCGTGGCACGCTCCAGCGTGGCCAGGTCGTCCTCGTCCAAGCCGCGCAGGCGCTTGGCCAGATAGGCGTTCTTACGCGAGCGGAGCCGCTTCAGGAGCCGCGCCCCCTCGCTGCTGAGGCGCACGTGGCTGACCCGGCGGTCCAAGAGGTCGGTCTCCCGCACCACCAGCCCGTCCTGCTCGAGCCTGGCCACCAGCCGCGTGGCGGTGGGGCGCTGCACCCGCTCGAGCTCGGCCAGCCGGCTCGGGGTGAGGGGGCCGTTGCGCTCGATCGTGGACAGCGCCGCGGTCAGGGACGGCGACAGCCCGCCGTCAGCCTCTTGCCGCAGCCTTCGCGCGGTGCGCGCGACGGCGAGCCGCAGGCGAGACGGGAGCTCGCTGCTCAGTGCCGGGCTCAAAGTAGTTTCCATTGCTAATTAGCATAGCAAAGGAGGCCCGTCCTGTTCAGCGTTTGGCGGTGAATTGCAGCGGAATCACGGTGGTGTGCCCGCTGACGTCGAGAACCCGGATCGACAGCCGTAAATCGGTGCTGCGATGGCGCTTGAGGGTGCGGAGCAGCTTGCTGCCTGCCCGGAACGAGCCGGCCGAGAGGCGGGCGGCGATGCGGGTCGAGCCGCTCTTCGGAAGCGAGAGGGAGAGCGTGCCCTTGCTCAGCTTCCAGGCGCTCTTCGGCAGGGCCGAGGCGGCGCGCACGGAGATGCCGCGCCTGGCCTTCAGCACCTTCAGGCTGCGCGGGAGCTTGATCGAGACGCTCTGGAGCGCGGGTCCCAAGGGGGCCTTCGTCACGGTCACGCTGAGCCGCGGGCGCTTGCCGGCGAAGCCGCGGCCGGATGCGTCGGCGCTGAGCGGGCAGCCGATCACCGTCACGGGGGCGGACACGTTCGCGGTGGCGCCGTTCTGGCCGCCGAAGGTCCCGTCCACGGTGCGCTGAGGGCCCTTGCAAAGGTTGGCGCTCGCGGAGAGCAGGCCGTGGGGACCGCCGTCGATGGCCAGCGTGAAGGTGGAGAGGGGCACGTCGGGTAGCCCGCCGAAGGTGTTCTGGAGGCGGTTCCCCGCCCCCGCGCCGACCTTTCCGAGGAGCGTGAACGGGAGCTTGCCGCCGAACACCACGGCCACGCCCGGCAGGCCGATGCCGCTCGCGACCTCATAGACGGGCCCGGATACCGGCTGCGGGAGCAGCGGCGTGGCGATCGTGCCCGTGCCCACGCGCGAGCCCGCGGGGCACGCACCCGCCGCGAGCTGTGCTGTGGTGCAGAGCGCGGTGGCGCCGCTGGTGCTCGCGCCGAGCCCCGCCGGCAGCGTGACCGCGGCGCTGGCCTGCCCGGCCTGGCCGGCCGGCTGGCTGATCGTGGCGGTGAACGGCACGTGCGCAGTCACCCCCGTGGCACCGGGGCCGCCCATCGAGGCCGAGATCTTCGGCGTGAACGCCAGCTTGCCGCAGTCGGTGGGCGTGAACGAGCTCGTGCCGGAGACCGGGGTGGTCGGCGCGCTGTAGGAGTCCGCGACGAGCGTGGTGGTCGCCAGCTTGCACGAGGTCGGGTTGGTCATGAACGGCGCCGGCGGGTTGCCGGCCATCCCGTTCAGCGTGAGCGAGACCTGGTTGATCACGGTCGAGAGGCCGGACGTGCTGTTCGGCATGTTGTTCACCGTCGAGTCGATCCCGAAGTCGCTGGCGGTCCGCAGGCTGATGGCCGAGGTGAGGAAGATCTTTCCGAGCAGTCCGCCCAGCGGCCGCACAACGATGCCGAGCAGGGCCGGCTCGTTCCCGACCGGCACCACGTTGTAGATGCTGCCGTCGGCGGGGGTCTGGAGCAGGCCCAGCACGGTGGCCGTGACGCTGGTGGTGCCGAGCTGCGTGTTGGCCGGGCAGGTGTCAGCCTGGAAGTTGGCCTGCGAGCAGAGCGGCGTGGCCTGCGGGTTGCCGATCAGCCCCGGCGGGAAGTGCAGCGTGGTGTCCTTCACGGTGTCGCCGCCCGAGTAGGTGAACTGCTCGACCACCGTGACGTTCGGGTGAGCGCCGGCCGCCAGCGTCGACGGCGTGACCGTCACCTGCGCGCTCGAGATGGCGCCGAGCGCCGACGCGGGCACGCCGAGCAGCGCCCCCAACGGCAGCATCATCCCCACCAGCAGACCAAGAAAATCCCTGCGCATCGCTACCTCCTCGGTCACCGAGGATACGGGACGCGGCTCCTGACCCATTCTTCGCTCTTTCTTCGGTCGGGCTTAGAGGTCGCTCAGGGCTCGAATCCATGGTGGATCTCACCCGTCAAATCTTCAGAGGTGATTTCCGCATGGCCCGTCTGCTCAATCTCAAGATCTCTTTGTTCACCGCCGTGTTCGCCGTCGTGGCGCTCGGGCTCGCGCTCGTGCTGTTCACGGACGGGGGCGCAAACCGCTCCGGCACGGCCACGGTGGCGTCCGTAAGCAGCCCGGCCGCCGGCTCGTCGTCGTCGTCCACCTCCGCGGTGAAGGCGGTCACGTCGAGCTCGAGCTCCAGCGCGACGAGCGTCTACAACGCCACGCACACCGGCGTGGTCTCGATCCTGTCGACGAGCAACAACGACTCGACCGGAGCCGGAGGCGGAGGCGGAGGCCGTGGCTTCGGTGGCGGCGGCAGCGGCAGCAGCCAGAGCACCGCGCTCGGCAGCGGGATCCTGCTCGACACCAAGGGCGACATCCTCACCAACGAGCACGTCGTCGACAAGGCGACGAAGGTCACGGTGTCCTTCGACACGAAGCCGAGCACCACGCGCACGGCCACGGTCGTCGGCACCGACCCCTCCACCGACCTGGCCGTGGTGAAGGTCGACCCGACGGGCCTCGACCTCAAGCCGCTCACGCTCGGCGACTCGAACGCGGCGCAGATCGGCGACACGGTCTACGCGCTGGGCAACCCGTTCGGCTACACGAACAGCTTCAGCGAGGGCATCGTCTCGGGCCTCGGCCGGAGCATCACGTCGCCGAACGGCTTCGGCATCGACAACGCGATCCAGACCGACGCCTCGATCAACCCCGGCAACTCCGGCGGCCCGCTGCTCGACGCGAACGGCGAGGTGATCGGCGTGAACGCTCAGATCGCGACCGGCGGGCAGACAGCCGCGGGCGGTGAGGCCGGGAACAACGGTGTGGGCTTCGCCATCCCGATCAACACCGCGAAGGGCATCGCCGCCCAGCTCGAGCAGAGCGGCCACGTTTCGCACGCCTACCTCGGGGTCGGCGCCGCCACGGTGGCCGGCTCCCTGCAGGGCTCGCTCACCGGCGCGCAGTCGGGCGCCCTGATCGAGAACGTGCAGTCCGGCAGCCCGGCCGCCCAGGCAGGCCTCAAGGCCGGCACCAAGCGCCAGCAGGTGGATGGGGCGAGCATCCTCCTCGGCGGCGACGTGATCCAGGGGATCAACGGCCAGAAGGTGATCACGTCCGACGATCTCGCCTCGGCGATCTCGAGCATGAAGCCCGGCGACAAGGCGTCGCTGCAGCTCGTGCGAGGCGGCAAGCAGGTCACGGTCCAGGTGACGCTCGGCAAGCAGCCGAGCCAGGCGCCGACCGGCTGACCGCTCAGGCAAGGCCGGCTCCGGCGCCACGGCCGGAGCCGGCCTCCTGAGTGCTTAATCGCCCTTAATCGGGTTCCTAACAGCCGCTAAGGGACCAGCGTCTTGACTCGTGGTCGAGCGCATGGCCACCGAGGCTCTACCGATCACCTCCGTCGCCGGACGCGGGTTGAGCCGGCTCCTCAGCGCACGCCCGGTGCGCGTGCTGACCGCCCTGGTGGGCAGCGCCGCGCTCGCCGCCCTGATCGTCGCTGCGCTGCGGATCGTCACCGCGGCCACGGCCGACCCCCACGTGCTGGTGCCCTCCTCGCACCTCGGCTTCCCGCCCTGGATGGCGGGTCCGCTGCACGGCGGGCGACCGCTCTCGATCAACGGGATCTCGCACCTGCTCGTGCTGATGTCGGCGCTCTACCTGGTGGCGCTGATCTGCTCCCGCGCGCTGCCCGCGTGGATCGCGGTGCCGTCGCTGGTCGCGCTGATCACGATCTTCGCGCTGGCCCCGCCGCTGCTCTCGACGGACATCTTCAACTACATCGCCTACTCGCGGATGGGCGTGCTGCACGGCCTCAACCCGTACCAGCACGGCGCGGCGGTGATCCCGCTCGATCCCTCGTTCCCGCCCTCGGGCCATCTCTGGGACCACACGCCCACGGCCTACGGCCCGCTGTTCACGCTGCTCACCTATGCGCTCGTGCCGCTGGGCGTGGCGGGGGAGATGTGGGCGCTGAAGGGGATCATGGCCCTCGCGGCCATCGGTTGCACGGCGCTGATCTGGGCCTGCGCGCGGCGCCTGGGCATCCGGCCGCTGCCCGCGGCGCTGTTCTTCGCGCTGAACCCGCTCCTGCTCGTGTACACGCTCGGCGGCGGGCACAACGACGTGCTGATGGCGCTGCCGCTGCTGGGCGGCGCGCTGCTCGTGCTGAGCGGCTGGCCGCTGCTGGGCGGCGTGCTGCTCGTGGTGGCCGTGGGGATCAAGCTGTCCGCCGCGCTCGTGATCCCGTTCGTGCTGGTGGCCTCGCCGCGGCGCTGGCGCGTGCTGGCGGGGGTCGCGCTGGCGTTCGTCGTGATCGGCGGCGCGTCCTACGCGGTCTTCGGCTCCCACCTGCGCTCGCTGCTCGACGTGCTGAAGCTGGAGAACGAGTTCAACTGGACCGTGGTGAGCGTGGGCGGCTTCGTGGGCCACCTGCTGGGCTACGGCCACCTGACCACCGCCCGGCGGCATGTGCTCGACCTGATCTTCGCCGCGGGGGCGCTCGGCCTGCTCGGCCTACGCCTGGCGCAAGCGCGACTGGCTGACGGGCGCCGCCGGCGCGCTGCTGCTGCAGCTGGCCACGAGCGGCTGGCTGCTTGCCCTGGTACATCCTCTGGGTGCTGCCGCTGGCGCCGCTCGCGCGGCGCCGCTGGGTGGCCGGCGGCGCCGTGCTCCTGTCCGGGCTCCTGATCGCGATGCAGATCCAGCACTACGTGCAGGTCCATCACCACGACGTGGTGGCCAAGGCGCACAGGGAGGAGCGGCTGGCCGCCCGCCGGGAGCGGCTGCGGCTGCGCCGGGTGGCGGAGCGCGCGGGCCCGCGACGGGCGGTCGCCGGGCCTAGCGGCGAAGCGTGTCCAGCAGCTGCCGCGTGCTCGTGGAGGGAGCGGTCCCGAGCTCGCCAAGCGCACGTTCGCAGCTGCGGTAGGCGGAGATCACGCGGTCGTCGTTGCCTACCGCGCTCGCGATCCGCATCTCTAGGCGCCACGCGCCCTCGCGGAACGGGTCGAGCTCGAGGATCGCCGCCACCAGGCGCTCGGCGTCCTGGTAGCGGCCCGCCTCGAAGGCGAGCTCCGCGGCCTCGTGGCGCGCGTCCGTGGCCAGCTGCGTGAGCTGCTCGCGGCGCTCCGCCGCCCAGGCGCCGGTCACGCCGGGCAGGTACTCGCCGCGCTCGGCGATCGCGAGCGCCCGCGTGGTGGCCCGCAAGCCGCTCCTCGCCCTGGAGGCGGGCCGCCTCGGCGAGCAGGCTCTCGAGGCGCGGCGGACTCGCTCGACACGCGGAGGCTGTCGGCCAGCCGCACGCCCGCGGAGTCCGAGACCAGCTCCACCTCGTCGGGGAGCGACTCGCGCAGCTGGTGGATCGCCTGGCGCAGGTAGGAGCGCGCCGAGTCGTCCGAGCGGCCGTCGAACAGCGCCGTGAGCAGGTCGCCGCGCGAGGCCTCGGGCTTGGCGCGGCTGAGCAGGTAGGCCAGCAGCTCGTAGCTCTTGGCGATGCGCGGCCGCGGCGCCGGGCGGCCGTCCACCAGGATCTCGAGCTCGCCGAACTCGCGCAGCTCCACGCGCGCCGCGAACGGCAGCTCCAGCGCCACGTCCTGAGCCAGCAGCGAGCGGCCCAGGTCGTGCCAGGGCGAGTGGGCCTCGGGCTGGGCGTCGATCATGCGCGCCACCACCGCGGGGAAGCTGGTCAGCGCCCGCAGCAGGTAGTGGTTCGAGCCCTGGCGCTGCGCGGCCTCGTAGGCGAGCGCGGCGGCGGCGTCGGCGCCCGCCTCGTCGCCCGCGCGCCAGCGCGCCTCGCTGAGGTACACGGCCGCGGTCGGCAGCTCGAGCAGGCGATCGGCGGCGGTCATCGTCGCCACCGCGTGCTCCAGGTGCCGGAGCGCCGCCTCGTCCTCGCCCTTCATCAAGAGGGCCAGGCCGCGCCAGAGGTCCGCCTGCTCGGCGATGAAGCGGTACTCGCGGCCGGCGGCGCGCGACTGGAGCCGGTCGAGCACGGCCAGCGCGGCGTCCGGGTCGCGGTTGAGGCGCACCTCCATCTTCGCCTCGATCAGCTCGTTCAGCATCTCGAACACCACCGAGCCGCGAGGCGCGCGTCATCTCCCGCCCGCGGCGCAGCGCGGCGCGCGCGTCGTCGGCCCGGCCGAGGTCGATCATGATCTCCGGGCCCACCATCGCGTGCAGCCAGACGTGCGCCCAGTCGGCGATGCGCGCGTCCTCGTAGAGCGCGAGCGCCTGCTCGGGGTGGCCCGTGGCGCGCAGGCAGCCGATCCGCCAGGGCGCGGTCACGGCCGCGGCCCAGCCGCTCGGTGGGCAGCAGGTCCGCCAGCGTGCGTCAGGCGGCCGTGCGCGTAGTGCACGCGCATCACCAGGGCGTCGAGCGGGCTGCCGCTGAGGCGCGGCTCGAGCGAGCCGGCCTCCACCAGCTCGTGGTCCACCAGGTTGAGCGTGTAGCGCACCGCGTCCATCTCGGGGCTGTCGCCCGCGGCCGAGCCGACCGTGAGCGTGTCGCGCCAGCGCCCGAGGTGCCAGTAGCTCCAGGCCATCATCGCCGCGGCGCGGGACGATTCGCGCGCGAGCCGGTCGCGCTCTCCCACCAGGTGCGAGCCGATCCGCCACGCGGCCGCCGCGGCGGTAGTCCTCGCGGCCGATGGCCAGCATCAGCTCGGCCACCGCCAGCGTGGCGCCGCTCGGCCGCGGCACGTCGCCGAGCGCGGACAGCCAGTGCTCGGCCATCGCGTAGTCCAGCCGGTCGATCACGGTCTCGATCGCGCTCTCCGCGGGTCGCATCGCGCGCTCCGGCCTGCCCGCGCGCAGGAACTCCTCGACGGCGTCCTCGTACAGCCCCTCGCCCTCCAGCAGCTCGGCGTGGGCCGCGCGCAGCGCCCGTACCGCGGCCGGTCCGCGGCGCTCCAGCAGCGCCAGCAGGTACTCGCGCAGCCGCGCGTGGCAGCGCATCGAGCGGCCGTCCGGCCGCCACGCCACCGGCAGGTGCTTCGCCCGCAGCGACACCAGCCGCTCGGCCGCCCGCTCCTCGCCGAGGGCCTCGGCGCGCTCGGCGGTCACGTCGTCGAGCAGGGAGGTGGTGATCAGGAACTCGCGCTCGGCGGGATCGAGCTGGTCGAGGATCTGCGAGGAGAGGTAGCCGTGGAGCGCGTCCGCCTCGCCGCCCTGGCCCACCACGTGCTCGTCCGAGCGCCAGGCCTCGAACAGCACCCCGGCCACCCAGCCGCCCGTGGCCTCCACCGCCTCGGCCGGGTCGATGTCCGCCCTGCCGGCGTTCGCCAGCGCGGTGGCGGCCTCCTCGGCCCTGAAGGCGAGGTCGGCCTCCGCCACGGTCACGCTGCCGCCGAGCGCGGCGCCCGAGCCCAGCTCGATCGCCACCTCGCGCCTGCTGATCAGCACCACCCGCAGCGTGGGCGGCGCGTAGCGCGCCACCGCGCCGATCACCGCCAGCGCGTCCGGCGCTCCCTCGAGGCGCTCCAGCTCGTCGATCACCAGCACCACCGGCACCTCGCCCACGGCCTCCACCAGGAGACCGGCCGCCTCGGCATGCGGGAGCCGGGCGGCGAGCGCCTGGGTGGCCACGCCCGCGGCGGATTCCACCTCGGCGGCCAGCGCCGCCTCCAGGTAGGTGACGAGGCGCCCGGCGGCGGCGTCGGTGTCGTCGAGCGTGAGCCAGGCCACGCGGCGCTCGAGCAGCGGCAGCGCCTGGGACACGGCGGTGGTCTTGCCGGCGCCCGCCGTCGCGCACACCCACACCAGCCGGTGCCTGTCGATCAGGTCGGCCAGCAGGCGGTCGATGCGCGGACGGGCGACGAGCCGCTCGGGCTGCGGCGGTACCGCGACCTTCCTGCGAATCACGCGGGCGTCCGCGCCCGGTCGGCGAGCAGTGCTCATCCCTCGATCCCATTCAACACCATCCGCGAGGGTCCGTGGAGAGGCCGTTTCGGGTCGGTTAACTCCCCGCGAGGAAGCTGCTTCACGTGACAGCCGCGACCTGCGGCAGCGAGCTCGAGGGCCGCTACCGCGACGCCATAGCGCGCTTCGCCACCGGGGTGACCGTGATCACCACCGAGGATGGCGAGCGCCTGGCCGGGATGACGGCGAGCGCCGTCGCGTCCCTCTCGCTGGAGCCGCTGCTGCTGCTCGTCTGCGTGAGCAACCACCTGCCCACCCACGCCGCGCTGGAGCGCAGCCGCCGCTTCGCGGTGAACGTGCTGGGCGAGGGAGACGAGGCGCTGGCGCTGCGCTTCGCGCGGCCGGGGGCCGACAAGTTCGCCGGGCTGCGGGTGACGCACGAGCACGGCGTGCCGCTGCTCGAGCGCGCGATCGCCCACTTCGTCTGCGACGTGCACGAGCAGCTGCCCGGCGGCGACCACTCGATCTTCATCGGCGCCGTGCGCCACTGCCGGCACGTGCCGGGCCGCAACCCGCTCGTCTACTTCGCGAGCCAGTTCGGCGCAGTCAAGCGTCCCGACGACGCCTTCGGGCACGTCTCGGAGATGTTGTCCATGAGCGGAATCTGAGGAGGAGACGACAGCATGATCAGGACCGGAGAGCAGTACCTCGAGTCGCTTCGCGACGGCCGCCGCGTGCTCTGCGGCGGCGAGATGATCGACGACCTCACCACGCATCCGAAGACGCGCGGGTTCGCCCAGGCGGTCGCGGAGTACTACGACATGCACCACGATCCGCAGCACCAGGACGTGATGACGTTCGTCGACGAGGACGGCGAGCGCTGGGCCAAGCACTGGTTCCTGCCGCGCACCAAGGAGGACCTCGTCGCGCGGCGCGAGTACCACGACTACATCTTCCGCCACTGGGCCCGCGGCGCGATGTTCACGCGCCCGCCGGCCAGCATGCTGCCCGTCTTCTACACGCTCTACCAGGACCCGGAGCCGTGGGAGACGGAGTCGCGCGGCCATGACGGGCGCCCGTTCGCGGACAACATCCGCAACGCCTGGGAGCACCTGCGCTCGAACGACCTGTCGGCGTCGCCGATGTTCCTCGACGTGCAGGGCGACCGCTCCGACCCCGACTCGGTGGCCGAGACGCCGATGCTGCGCATGGTCGAGAAGACCGACGAGGGCATCGTGGTGCGCGGCTGGAAGGCGATCGGCACCGGCGTGGCGTTCGCCAACGAGATCTTCATGGGCGTGCTCTGGAAGCCGGGCGCGGTGGAGGAGCAGATCGTGTTCGCGCTCGTCAAGGCCAACGACCCGGGCGTGACGCACGTCGTGCGCCCCTCGCTGGCCCAGGCCGACGCCGATCCGTTCGACCGCCCGCTCGCCAGCCGCGGCGACGAGCTCGACGGGATGGCCTACTTCGACAACGTCCTGATCCCCTGGGACCGCGTCTTCCACATCGGCAACCCGGACCACGCGAAGTTCTACCCGCAGCGCCTGTTCGACTGGATCCACGCGGAGACGCAGATCCGGCACGTGGTGAACGCCGAGATGATCGCCGGCCTCGGGGTGCTGATCACCGAGGCGCTGGGCACGGCGCAGGCGCCGATCGTGGCGTCGCAGGTGGCGGACCTGATCCGCTTCAGGGAGACCTGCCGCGCGTTCACGATCGCCGCCGAGGAGACGGGCTTCATGTCACCCGGCGGGCTCTACAAGCCGAACAACATCTTCGTTGACTTCGGCCGCGCGTATTACCTCGAGAACGTCCACAAGATGATCGAGACGCTGATCGACTTCTGCGGGCGCGGGGTGGTGGTCTACCCGACCAAGGCGGACCTCGACAACCCGGAGCTGGGCGGCGCGCTGCGAGCCGCGCTGCGCGGCCACAACACCAGCGCGGAGGACCGCACGAAGATCTTCCGCATGATCCACGAGCGCTTCCTGTCCGAGTGGGGCGCGCGGCACGCGATGTTCGAGAAGTTCAACGGCACGCCGCTGTGGGTGATCAAGCTGCTGACGATGCAGCGCGTGGAGTACCAGGCCGACGGCCCGCTCACCGAGCTGGCGCGCATGGCCTGCGGGCTCGAGGACGTGAGCGGCCTGGCGCAGCGCGCGGACGAGGAGAAGGCGGACTACCCGTCGATCCGCGTGCGGCCCGACTACATCAAGAAGCAGGACGTCTCGACCACGCAGGACGTGGAGGCGGCCACGGTGGTCAGCTAGAGCGAGCGCGGATCCAGCGGAGCGCCGCGTCGAGGCGCGGTCGCACCTCCGGGTGGCCGTCGACGACGAACAGCGCCCACAGGGCGAGCTGGATGGCGCGCGCCTCGACGAACGGGGTCGAGGCGCGCGTCGCCCGCGTCCCACCCGTAGGCGTCGAGCGCGGCGCGGGCCGGCGCCTCGTCCTCTCCGAACGCGCGCGGGTGCGCCAGCAGGCAGGCGAGGTCCCACTCGACGGGGCCCGCGAAGGTGTCCTCCCAGTCGAGCCATCGAGGCCCGCCGCTCGTCTGGATGACGTTGCGAAGGTGGGAATCGCCGTGCAGCGGTCCGTTCGGGAGCGCCATCGCCTCGATGGCCCGGCGTGCCCGGGCGAGCCGCTCGCGCAGCAGGTCCGCGTCGTCTGCTGCAGGGTTCACGAGGTCGAGCAGCCGCTCGGCCTCGTCCAGCGCGCCGAGCTCCGGCAGCTCGTCCCGGAAGTCGGCGAGCGCCTCGTGGCACTCGCGCAGCGCGCGCCCCGCCGCCTGGGCGTCGACCTCTGCGCCGCTCGATCGGGCGAGCTCCCAGAACGAGAGCACGAGGCCGTCGTGCTCATGCGGCCCCGGGTCGAGCGCCGCGCTCGGCGCCACCACCGGCGCGCCCGCCCGAGCGAGATGGCCCGCGATCGCGACCTCGCGCGCCAACCACGCCTCGCCGGGCCGCAGCCGCCCCGTGTTCGTGGACACGCGCGCGACCACCGGCGCCGGCCGCAGGTGGACGAGCACGTTGCTGCGATCGTGGAGGAGCAGCGGCTCGTCGAAGGCGAGACCCTGGTCGCGCGCCACGGACGCCGCCGCAGCCACCGCCCGGAGCGAGAGCTGGCTGGTCACGGAGCGATCATGCCGCAGTCCTCCCCGGTTAATAGCCTTCCGCCCGTGGACGACCGCCTCGCGATCCGCGAGCTCGTGGAGAACTGGGCCGTCTGGCGCGACGCCGGGCGACTGGGATCGCTTCCGCACGGTCTGGCACGACGACGGCTGGATGATGGCGACCTGGTTTCAGGGCTCCGCCGACGACTTCATCCGCGTCAGCCGCGAGGGGTTCGAGCGCGGCGTCAGCATCCTGCACTTCCTAGGCGGGAGCTCGATCGACGTCGCGGGCGAGCGCGCGGTCGCCCAGACGAAGATGACGATCTCGCAGCGGGCGGCCGTACACGACGTGGTCTGCGACGTGGTTTGCACCGGCCGCTTCTACGACTTCCTGGAGAAGCGCGGCGGCAGCTGGGGGATCGTCCTGCGCCAGCCGATCTACGAGAAGGACCGGCTCGACCCCGTCGACCCGGCGGCGCGGCTCGAGCTGGACCGCGCCGTGCTCGAGCGCTTCCCGGTGGGCTACCGCCACCTCGCTTACGCGCAGACCGCGATCGGCTACGACGTGAAGCCGGACATGCCCGGGCTCACGGGCGTGGAGGTGGAGCGCCTCTACGCGCAGGGCGCGAGCTGGCTGGCGGGCGAGCCGCTCCGCTGGACTTAGGATCAAGCTCTCATGACAGAGAGCCAACCGAACTCCGTCGCCGAGCTGCAGGCAAGGCTCCGGGCGGAGCGGGCCGGTAGGCCCTTCCTGACCTTCTCGGACGAGTCGGGAGCGCAGGTGATCAGCACGCTCGACGGCGAGCGTCCGCTGCTGACGATCGGGCGCGACGAGTCCTGTGACATTGCACTGCCCTGGGACAGCAGCGTGTCGCGCACCCATGCCGTGCTCGAGCGCCTTGGGGAGGCCTGGACGCTGGCCGACGACGGCATCTCACGCAACGGGACCTTCCTGAACGGGGCGCGCCTGACCCGCCGCCAGCGCCTGACGGACGGTGACGTCGCACGCGTGGGGGCCACCCTCATCACCTTCCACCGGCCGGACGAGTCCGCCGCGGCCAGGACGAGCCTCGACCACGAGGTGGTCGCCGCCGAGATCACGCCCATGCAGCGCAAGGTGCTGGTCGAGCTGTGCCGGCCATTCAAGGACGGAGGCCGCTATGCGGCGCCGGCGACGAACGTCGAGATCGCCGCCGAGCTCGTGCTCTCGGTCGATGCCGTGAAGACGCACATGCGCGGCCTGTTCGAGCGCTTCGCGGTCGGCGATCTGCCCCAGAACCAGAAGCGCGCGAAGGTCGTCGAGCTGGCGCTCGAGCGGGGCGTCGTCTCGCTCCGCGAGCTCTGACCTGGATCCACTCCACCCCTTGGGTGGGTAGGCGTGCGATTCCGCCGATCGTACGTTGGTCTCGCGATGAGAGACCAAGTCAAAGGAGAGGCAATGACCCTCGCTCCGCGGAGCTCCGACACGCCCGCCAAGCCGCCCGCTTCCGACCGCCGCGCCGCCACGCGCACCCCGCTGCTCACCAACCGGGGACACCAGGGACTGATCCTCTACGGACGCACGATCGCCGCCGGAGGCACCAGGATCGGCTCCACCAAGCGCCCGGCGCGCTACGCGATTCGCGCTCTGTAAATGAGTCGACAGACCACAGACCACAGACCACAGAGCTGGGCCCGAGTCGTTTCTGTGGTCTGTGGACTGTCGACTGTGGACTACTCGTAGCTCAGCGCTTCCAATGGAACGAGCCGAGCTGCTCTGCGCGCCGGGAAGATCGCGGCCAGCAGCCCGACCACCACGGCCGCGATCACGAAGATGATCAGGCTGGCGACCGGGATCGAGAAGTTGATCGCGTCCACGCGCGCCGCGAGCAGGGCGCCGAGCACGATGCCGAGCGAGATGCCGGTGGCCGTGCCGATCAGCGCCGTGATCACGCTCTCGTAGCGGATCATGCGCCGCGTCTGGCGCCGAGTGAGGCCCACGGCCCGCAGCATGCCGATCTCGCGGGTGCGCTCGAACACCGACAGCACGAGCGTGTTCACGATCCCGAACAGGCTCACGATGATCGACAGCGCCAACAGCACGTAGAGCACGTTGAGCGTGCTCTTCAAGCCCGAGATCTGGTTGTCGATGAACTTCGACCGGGTCTGCACCTTGGCGTTCGGGAACTCCTTGAGCGTG
Source organism: uncultured Thermoleophilaceae bacterium (assembly GCA_963729205.1). GTDB lineage: Bacteria > Actinomycetota > Thermoleophilia > Solirubrobacterales > Thermoleophilaceae > JAICJR01. The sequence goes on along the minus strand of CAVSNA010000022.1, from coordinate 13,970 downwards.
CGTTCGAGCGCGGCCTGGTTGACGTCGTTCTCGCCACCGTGCATGTCGATGAACGTGAACAGGTTCTCGGGCTGCTGGTAGGCGCGGTCGAACGACGCGCTCGAGATCGTGACCGGGCCGAACGGCGAACCGCCGGCGGGCGGCTTGAAGATGCCCTTGATCGTCACGCGCAGGTGACCACCGGTGGGGGTCGTGAGGACGACGGGCGAGCCGACCCGCAGGTGGTGCTTCTTCGCGTAGCCGTCGTCGGTGAACGCGCCGTCGGCGCCGAGATTCGAGAACACCGCCTGCGAGCCCTGCTTCCAGTCGAGCTTGATCGTCTGCCCGATGTCCGGGTCCACCGCGGTCTGGTTCTCCACGCTCCCGAAGATCCGCGACTGGTCGCCGCGCACGCTGCCGATCGCCGCGAGCCCAGGGGTCTGCGCGGCGGCGTCGGCCACGGCGGTCGGCATCGGCGAGAAGTTGTTCTGCGCCGTGACCACGTAGTCGCCGGTGAAGAGCGCGTTCACGGCGCCCTTGAAGTTGGAGATGATCCCCGCGGCCAGCAGGGCCACGAGCGTGACGAGCGCGAGGCCGATCATCAGCGCCGCCGCGGTGGACGCGGTGCGCTGCGGGTTGCGGCGGGCGTTCTCCCGCGCCAGCCGGCCCACCGCGCCGCCCCAGCGCACCGCCGGCCAACCCAGCGCGCCGGCCAGCGCGGGCACGAAGCGCGCGGACAGGAGCGCCACGCCTATGAAGATCATCAGCGCGCCGAGGCCCATCCAGATCAACACGCCGGAGGTGCCCAGGCCGGGCGCGAACAGCCCGTAGACGAGGGCCGCGAAGCCGGCGACAGAGAGACCGACCGAGCGCAGCGTGCGCCCGCGCTGGGTGCCTCGCTCCGGCAGGACTGAACCCTCGCGCACGGCCGCGATGGGCGGCACCCGCGTGGCGCGCAGCGCCGGCCGCAAGCTGGCGACCACCGTCACGAGGATGCCCACCAGCAGCGCGACGATCACCGTGCGGCCCTGGAACACCAGGCCGCTGTTGGGCAGCGTGAAGCCCACCGCGTCGAAGAGTGCGAACAGGCCCTTGGCCAGACCCAGGCCCACGAACAGCCCCGTGACCGACGCGAGCACGCCCACCGTCACCGACTCGAGCAGGATCGCCCGCAGCACCTGCCGGCGGCTGGCGCCGAGCGTGCGCAGGATGGCGAACTCGCGCGTTCGCTGGGCGATCGTGATCGAGAGCGAGTTCGCGATCACGAAGCTGCCCACGAACAGCGCGATGCCGCGCGAACGCGAGCAGGAAGGTCTTGAAGAAGGTGAGGAACGAGTTGGTGGAGTCGGCCGACTTCTGCGCCTGCTCCGCGCCCGTGCGCACCTGGGTGCCGGGTGGCAACACCGTGCGGATCTGCCTGACGAGCTGCTGCGGCGACACGCCGCGCCGGGCGGAGGCACGGATGTCGTCGAGCTTGCCCTGCTTGTCGAACAGCTGCTGGGCGGTGGCGAGGTCGAAGCCCGCCAGCGTCGCGCCGCCCAGCGAGGCTGCCGAGCCGAACTTCACGAGACCCGACACGCGCATCTGCACCACCGGGCCCTGCGCCTGAACGCCGATCGTGTCGCCCACCTTGATGTGCTTCTTGCTGGCCGTGGAGGTGTCGATCACCACCTGGTTCGCGGTCGGCCAGCTGCCGCTCGTCAGCTTCAGCGATTCGAACTGCGGCCGCGCCGGGTCCACGCTGAAGCCGAGGTTCGGCGCTCCGCCGAACGAGATCGCCTTGCCGTTCTTCACGAGCTGCGGCTCCCCGGCCACGCCGCCGATCGCATCCTTCACCTCCGGCAGCGCGCGCACCTTCACGAGCAGCGACTGGTCGAACGACGGGGTGGAGGCGTTGCCTCCCACGTCGTTCGCGTTGCTGTCGAGCGCGTTGCGGCCGGTGATCGTCGCGTCGGTGTTCTGGTAGATCGTCTGGAAGATCGAGTCGAACGCCTTCGTGATCGAGTCGGTGAGCACGTAGGTGCCGCTCACCAGCGCCACGCCGAGCACGATCGCGATCGCGGTCAGCACCGAGCGCAGCTTGCGCGAGAGGAGCCCCTTGAGGGAGACGCTGATCACGACGAGCCGAGCTCCTTCATCACCGCGATGATGCCGTCCTCGTCAGCGCCCGCGAGGTCGCGGACGAGGCGGCCGTCCTCGAGGAACAGCGTGCGGTCGGCGATCGCGGCCGCGCGCGGGTCGTGCGTGACCATCACCACGGTCTGGCCCACGTCGTCCACGGAGTGCCGCAGCAGATCGAGGATCTCGGCGCTGGCGGCGGAGTCGAGGTTGCCGGTGGGCTCGTCCGCGAAGAGCACGCTCGGCCGGCTTATCAGTGCGCGCGCGATCGCCGCGCGCTGCTGCTGGCCGCCGGACAGCTCGGAGGGCCGGTGCGTCAGGCGGTCGCCCATGCGCGTGGCCTCGATCACCTGGTCGAACCAGGCGCGCTCGGGCTCCTTGCCGGCGATCGCCAGCGGCAGCTCGATGTTCTCCTCGGCGGTCAACATCGGCAGCAGATTGAAGAACTGGAAGACGAAGCCGATGTGGTCGCGGCGCAGCAGCGTGAGCTCGGTGTCGTCGAGCTTCGTGATGTCTGTGCCGTCGAGCTCCACCGTGCCCTCCGTCGGCCGGTCGAGGCCGGCGAGCAGGTGGACCAGCGTGGACTTGCCCGAGCCCGACGGCCCCATCACAGCGGTCAGCTGTCCCCTCCGGATCTCCACATCCACGTCGCGCAGGGCATCCACCGCGGTGTCGCCCTGGCCGAAGCGGCGGGTGACTCCGCGTGCCACCAGCACAGGGGTCGAGTCGGTCACACCCAGCAGGTTGCCACAGTCTGCTTTATGGGCTGTTAGCCAGCGGCGACCGGGTCCGGCTTCGACCCGCGCGCCAGCTTCTGCCGGACGCCGGCGTCGAGCTCGACCTTGCGCAGCCGCACCACCGCGGGCGTGACCTCCACGCACTCGTCCTCGCGGATGAACTCGAGCGCCTGGTCGAGCGAGAGCTGGTGGTGGGGCGCCAGCCTGACGGGCTCGTCGGAGCCGTGGACGCGCGCATGTTGGTCTGCTTCTTCTCGCGCACCGCGTTCACGTCGAGGTCGTCGGAGCGCGCGTTCTCGCCCACGACCATGCCCTCGTAGACCTCCTCGCCCGGGCCCACGAACAGCTGCCCCCGCTCCTGCAGCTTCAGCAGCGCGAACGTGGCGGTGGCGCCGCGGCGGTCGGCCACGAGCGAGCCGGTCGGCCGCGTCCGGATCTCGCCCTGCCAGGGCTCGTAGCGCTCGAAGACCGAGTGCAGGATGCCCGGTGCCGCGCGTCTCGGTCAGGAACTCGGTGCGGAAGCCGATCAGGCCGCGGGCGGGAACCAGGAACTCGAGCCGCACCCAGCCGGTGCCGTGGTTCACCATCTGCTCCATCCGGCCCTTGCGCAGCGCGAGCATCTGCGTGACCACGCCGAGGAAGTCCTCCGGCATGTCGATCGCGAGGCGCTCGATCGGCTCGTGCAGGCTGCCGTCGACCTCGCGCGTGACCACCTGCGGCTTGCCCACGGTCAGCTCGAAGCCCTCGCGCCGCATCGTCTCCACCAGCACCGCGAGCTGAAGCTCGCCGCGGCCCTGCACCTCCCAGGTGTCGGGGCGCGCGGTCGGCTTCACCTCGATCGACGACGTTGCCGACCAGCTCCTGCTCGAGCCGGTCCTGGACCAGGCGCGCGGTGAGCTTGTCGCCCGACTGGCCGGCCAGCGGCGAGGTGTTGATCCCGATCGTCATGCCCAGCGCCGGCTCGTCGACCGTCAGCGGCGGGAGCGGGCGCGGGTCCTCGGCGTCGGCGATCGTCTCGCCGATCATCATGTCGGGGAGCCCGGCGAGGGCGATGATCTCCCCGGGTCCGGCCTCGTCGGCGTCCACGCGCGCCATGCCCTCGGTCATGTACAGCTCGGTGAGCCTCACGGGCGCCACGCTCCCGTCGCGGCGGCACCAGGCCACCGGCTGCCCGCGCTTGATCGTGCCCTGGTGCACCCGGCAGAGGGCGAGCCGGCCCACGTAGGGCGAGGCGTCGAGGTTGGTCACGCGCGCCTGCAAGCCGTGGCCGCTCGCTGTAGGTGGGCGCCGGGACCGTGGCGAGGATCAGCTCGAACAGCGGCCGCAGGTTCTCTCCCTCGACCCCCTCCTCGGTCGCCGCCCAGCCGGCCTTGGCGTTCGTGTAGACGATCGGGAAGTCGATCTGCGACTCGTCCGCGTCGAGGTCGAGGAACAGCTCGTAGACCTCGTCCACCACGTCGCCGATGCGCGCGTCGGGCCGGTCCACCTTGTTCACGACGAGGATCACGGGCAGGTGCAGGGCCGAGCGCCTTGCGCAGCACGAAGCGCGTCTGGGGCAGCGGGCCCTCGGAGGCGTCCACCAGCAGCATCACGCCGTCGACCATCGTCAGGCCGCGCTCCACCTCGCCGCCGAAGTCGGCGTGGCCCGGCGTGTCCACCAGGTTGATCTTCGTGTCGCCGTAGCGCACGGCCGCGTTCTTGGCGAGGATCGTGATCCCGCGCTCGCGCTCCTGGTCCATCGAGTCCATCACGCGGTCGACCGCCTGCTTGTGCGCCGAGAACACGCCGGACTGGCGCAGCATGGCGTCGACCAGCGTGGTCTTGCCGTGGTCGACGTGCGCGATGATCGCGACGTTCCGGATGTCCTCCCGCGAAGGCATGGCCACCTACATTAGGCGGCGCAGCCTGCCGGCCAGGTTGCCGCGCGTGGCCACGGCGACCGACCCGAGGCCGAGCCAGCCCGCCATCGCGGCCAGCTCGCCCGCCAGCTGCTCGGCTGTTTCCTCCGGTGCATGGTCCTCGGCATGGGCGGCCTGTACGCGCAGCACCCCCGCGGCGCGATCGGCCTTCAAGTCCACCCTGCCCACCAGCCGGTCGCCCAGCAGGAAGGGCAAGACGTAGTAACCGTGCACCCGCTTCGGCGCCGGCACGTAGATCTCGAGCCGATAGCGGAACTCGAACAGCGCCTCGGTCCGAGCCCGCTCGAAGACGAGCGAATCGAAGGGCGACAGCAGCGCCTTCGCGCCGATCCGGCGCGGCCGGCGGGCGTCGCGGTGCAGGTAGGCCGGCCGCGCCCAGCCCTCCACCCCCACCGGGATCAGCTCGCCCGTCTCGACGAGGTCGGCGATGGCCGGGCGCGCCTGCTGCGGGCGCAGCCGGAAGTAGTCGCGCAGGTCCTGCTCGGTGCCCACGCCGTGGGCGCGCGCCGCGATCCCGATCAGCTCTCGCCGGGCGTCGACCGGATCGGGATCCGGCGCGGTCGCGACCGCGGGCGGCAGCACACGCTCGGGCAGGTCGTAGCGGCGCTCGAACTGCGAGCTCCGGCCCGCGGCGGTGACCTGGCCCGACCAGAACAGGTACTCCAGTGCGCGCTTGGTGTCGGACCAGTTCCAGCCCCACTCCTCCTTGCTGCCGGGGCGCGTTGCTTCTCGAGCGCGCGCTCCACCTCCGCCGCTGTCATCGGCCCGCGGCCGGCCACCTCCTCGAGCACGGCCGCGACCACCTCCGGCTGCTCGCGCGCCACCCGCACCATGCCGCCCCAGGCCTCGGTGTCCACGCTCGCCATCCGCCAGCGCAGCAGGCGGTGCGTGGCCGGCGGGATGAACGAGGCCTCGTGCGCCCAGTACTCCACGAGGCGCCGCGGCCGGCGTCCGGCGGCCCGCTCGAGCAGCGCCACGTCGTACGGGCCCAGGCGGCTGAACAGCGGCAGCAGGTGGCTGCGCGCCACCACGTTCACCGAGTCGATCTGGATCAGCCCGATGCGGTCGATCACCCGCTGTAGGTGGCGCATCGTGGCCGGCCCGCCGGGCGCGCGGATCGGCGAATCCCTGGGCCGCGATCGCGATGCGCCGCGCCTGCGCGCGGGTGAGTGTGGCCTGGGCGGCATGGGGCGCGCGGACGGAGGTTCGGGTGGGCGGCACGCGGGGCATGATGCCTGGCGCGCGGCTGCCGGCACCGGGTGGCGGCACCGGTCGCCGGGGAGTAGCATCGGCCGCGCCGCGTGGGAGCGCGGACAAGTCGGAGAACTCTAGGCAGGGGGTATCTCTTGAAGCATCGAGCGCTGGTCGCGGCACTCTGTGCCGGCTTCGCCCTGTTCGCGGCGGCCTCGTCGGCCTCCGCAGCGGGCACCCAATACGTGAAGCACCAGGTGATCGTCAAGTACCAGCCGGGGGCCTCGAGCGGCTCGCGCGGGCTCGCCGCGCAGCTGGGCGGGGTGGAGAAGGTGCTGGGCCGGGTGAGCGGCGTCGGCGCGCAGGTGGTGCAGGTCGCTGGTGACGCGAAGGCCGCCGCGGCGGCGCTCAACCGCAGCGGCGCGGTGCTCTACGCGGAGCCGGACGAGATCGTGCACGCGCTGGCGGTGCCGAACGATCCGCTCTACGGCCAGCTCTACGGTCTCTCAGACATGCAGGCGCCCATGGGCTGGGACGAGGCTGGCCTGGGTGGCTTCCCGTCGGGCGACGGGGTGAAGGTCGGCGTCGTGGACACCGGCATCGACCAGAGCCACGAGGACCTGGTCGGCCAGACGGCCGACTGCGCCGGCGTGAACTCGTTCCCCTTCCTCGGGGTGATCGGCGGGGATCCGACCGTCGTCGCGGGCAAGTGCGCGGACGACAACGACCACGGCACCCACGTCTCGGGCACGATCGCCGCGATCGCGAACAACGGCAAGGGCGTGGCCGGGGTGGCCTTCAACTCGAAGCTGTCGATGTGCAAGGCGCTCGACTCGTCGGGCAGCGGCGCGATCTCCGGCGTGGCGAACTGCATCGTCTGGGCGGCGCAGCAGGGCGATCGGGTCATCTCTATGTCGCTCGGCGGCGGCTCCTCCACCACGCTCCAGCAGGCGGTGCAGCGCGCGTGGAACAACGGCAACGGAGCGGTGGTCGTCGCGGCCGCGGGCAACGACGGCAACTCGACCGTGGAGTACCCCGCCGGCTACCCCGAGGTGGTGTCGGTGGCGGCCGTGGACTCGGCCGATCAGCATGCCTCGTTCTCCAACGTCAACAGCGACGTGGAGGTCTCGGCAGCCGGGGTGAACGTGCTCTCGACGAAGCGCGGCGGCGGCTACGAGCAGCTCTCGGGCACCTCGATGGCCACGCCGCACGCCGCCGGGGTCGCAGCGCTGATCGCGTACCACAACCCCACCTGGACGGCCGCTCAGATTCGCTCGAAGCTCGACAGCGCGGTGGACGACCTCGGCACGCCGGGGCGCGACTCCACCTTCGGCTTCGGCCGGGTGAACCTGGCCAAGGCCCTGGCGCCCTAGGCGCCGGGAATCGACACCATCGCCGCGGTCTTTTCAGGAGGGGGGCCGCGGCGGTGTGTCGGTCTTCTGCTCCGCTCGCGCCCGGGCCGCCAGGCCGCCGACGAACAGATCCACGAGCAGCTCGAAGCGCTCGTCGGGGTCGGTCACGCCGTAGGAGTCGGCGACCGCCACCAGGTTGGGGAAGCGGTCGGGGGGTAGCGAGGCGATGTAGTCGCGGCCCATCGCCGCCGCCTCCTCGAGCGCCATCTTCTCCCCGTCTGGCGGCAGGAACTCCGACGTCTCATCGAGCATGAAGCCGTTCACCGCCGCGATCAGCACGTGGTGCCCGAGCACGGCCAGCCGGTCCGGCACCCCGCCCGCCCGCAGGATCGCGAGCACCCGCTCGCTGTAGAGCATCGCGTTCGTGCCCATCGGGATGCGCCCGAGCGAGATGCGCACGATGTCGCGGTGGCGCAGGATCGTCTCGCGCATCGACCTGGCCACCTCCTTGAGCTGCTCCTCCCAGCGCTCGGGGTCGGGGTCGGGCACGTCGGCGACCTGCTCGCCGATCACGCGGTCGAACACCAGGTCGAGCAGGCCGTCCTTGCTGCCCACGTGCCAGTAGAGCGACGCGGCCCCCGTGCCGAGCTCCTCGGCCACCCGGCGCATGCTCAGCGCGTCGAGGCCGTCGCGGTCGAGCAGCCGCATCGCCGTGTCCACGATCGCGTCCGCGGTGATGGGCTCGCGCTTTGCCTTTGTGGCGCGCTTCGGCGACCGCTGCCAGGGCGGTGGAGGAAGCGGCTCCGATCTCTCGGCCGACATTCTCGAACAGCGTACTAGACACGAACGATGGTTGCCAATAGGCACAGCCTGTGCTAGAACAGCGTTCGATAACACGAATGACGTTCCAGACAGGAGGCTGAAAGATGACAACGACCGCAGCACCGGCGCCGGTCCTCACCCGGGCCGTTCCCCTTCCTGCCGCCTATCCGCGCCGCTGGCTCGCCGCCGTGGTGATGATGGTCGCCGCCCTGATGGACATGCTCGACGTGACGATCGTGAACGTCGCGCTGCCCACGATCCGCGGCGACATCGGGGCGAGCGCGACACAGGTCGAGTGGGTGGTGTCGGCCTACATGCTCGCCTTCGGGGCCACGCTGATCACCGCGGGCAGCTTCGGCGACGTGCTCGGCCGAAAGCGTGTGTTCCTGTTCGGCATCGCCGCCTTCGGCCTGGCCAGCCTCTGTGCCGGCCTGTCGCAGACCCCGGGACAGCTGATCATCGCCCGGGTCGTCCAGGGCGCCGCCGCCGGCGCGATGACACCTCAGGTGCTGGCGACCTTCCGAACGATGTTCCCGCCGTCGGAGCGGGGCCAGGCGTTCGGGCTCTTCGGCGCGGTGCTCGGCTTCGCGTCGGCGATCGGGCTCGTGCTCGGAGGCGTGCTTACCGACGCGAACCTGTTCGGTTGGAGCTGGCGCTCGGTGTTCTTCGTCAACGTGCCGGTCGCGCTGTTCTCACTGGTCGCGGCGGCGAAGCTCGTGCCGGAGACGCGCGACCGCTCCGCCGGTCGCCCCGACCTCCTGGGCGCCGGCCTGCTGATCGGTGCTCTGGTGGCAGTGGTCTACCCGCTGCTCGAGGGGCGCCGGCTGGGCTGGCCCGCATGGGGCTTCGTGCTCCTCGCCGGCGGCGTGGCGGCGCTGGTCGCCCTCGGCTTGATCGAGGAGCGCCGGCAGCGCTCCGAGCAGGGCCGGCAGCGGGTTGCCCCGCTCCTGCGGGCCCGGCTGTTCAAGATCCCGGCGTTCTCGGCGGGGCTCGGACTGCAGCTCGCCTTCTCGGCGGGGCTTCAGGGCTTCTCGATCATCTTCGCCCTCTGGGCGCAGACGGGACAGCACTACTCGCCCCTACGGGCGGGCCTGACCATGGTCGCCTTCAGCGTTGGCAGCTTCATGCTGGCGCCGGTGGCAGTTCCGCTCGCGCAGCGCTACGGGCGCTTCGTGCTCGTCGCCGGCGCGGCGCTGATGGCCGTGGGCGTGATCGGGGTGGACATCGGCGCGCACCACGTGGGCGGCGGCACCAACCCCTGGCCGCTGGTTCCGGGCCTGGTGTTGGCCGGCGCCGGGCTGGCGCTGCTTGTGATCCCGCTGGTCAACGTCGTGCTCGCGGCGGTGCCGGGGCATGCGGCGGGCGGTGCGTCCGGGCTGTTCAGCACCGCCCAGCAGCTGGGAGGCGCACTCGGCGTGGCGGCGATCGGAACCGTGTTCTTCGGCTTCCTGGACAGGCACACGTTCCAGGCGGCCTTCGAGCACACAGTGCCGCTCACCGCGGTGGCGTTTGCGATCTCCGGTCTGCTGGCGCTGGTGCTCCCGAAGACGGCGATCGCCGAGGAGCCGGACGCGCTCTGAGATCAGGCGGCGGCCGCGAGCAGCGCCTGCTTGGCTGCTCGCGGCAGTCGCTTGATCCTGGCCTCCTCACGCCTGGCGGCGCTCGCGTCGGGCTGCGGGATCGCCAGGGCGAGCTGGACCGGCAGGCGGCTGCGCGTGTAGCGTGAGCCCTTGCCAGCCTGATGGGCGCGTAGTCTCTGCTCGAGGTCCTTGGTCCAGCCTGTGTAGAGGGTGCCGTCCCCGCAGCGCAGGAGGTAGACGACGGGCCCCTCAGGAAGCTCAGTCACCCCGCCGATAGTCCCCAAGACCGCGGACGCCTCCGCGCGCCGCCCTGAATCAAGGAGCGCAATGCCCGACACCGTTGTGATGACCCCCGAGAGCCGTCGCGCTCTGATCGAGGAGATCGAGCGCCTCGAGACCGAAGGCCGCCAGGAGATCGCCGAGCGCATCAAGACCGCGCGCGAGTGGGGTGACCTCAAGGAGAACGCCGAGTACCACGACGCCAAGAACTCCCAGGCGCTCCTCGAGACGCGCATCCTCACGCTGCGCGACAAGCTCCTGCACGCCGAGGTGCAGGAGACGCAGCCGAGCTCGGACGTGGTGACGCTCGGAACCCGCGTGACCGTGAAGGACGAGGCCTCGGGCCGCGAGGACGTGTTCACGCTCGTGCCCGCCACCGAGGCGAAGCCCTCCGAGGGCAGGCTGTCCTTCGAGGCGCCGATGGCCCGCGCCCTCGTGGGCGCCCGCGCCGGCGCGACCGTGAGGGTGCCGACGCCGCGCGGCGAGCGCCGCATGCTGGTGGTGTCGCTGGGCTGACGCCGCGCGTCAGCGCCTGGCGGCGACGAGTCCGGAGACTCCCCTCGCCGCCAGCGTCAGCAGCAGGATGAAGACGAGCGACGTGATGAGGAACGCGAGCTCCTTGCCGCCGAGGTGGCGCCCGAGGATCGCGGCCCTCACCGCCACCGCCACGGTCACGCCCAGCGCCCAGGTGAGCAGGAACGTGCGCCGGTCGGGCCTGCGGTAGGTCCCAAGCAGGGCGGCCGCGGCGAACCAGGCGATCAGCAGCGGCAGTGCGTCGCGTGCGTAGCCGGCGACGGACAGGCCGCCGTCGTGCGACAGCTGGCCGAGCGTGGCGAACAGGACGATCGCGACCGCGTCGGAGAGAGCGAGGCGCCTCGACAGCACCCCCCGAGGGTAGGTCACGGGCGAACTGCAAAACTCGCGTGAATGTCCTACCGAGTGCTGGCGGCCGACGACGCCCACTGGCGGGAGTCGAACCAGATGGGCGTCCTCAACACCGATCTCGGCGCCCAGCTCGAGGCGACGACGTTCGGCGCGCGCCTGTGGCGCGTCGCGCCCGGGCAGGCCTCGACCCGTCACCGCCACATCGAGACGGCCGAGCTCTACGTGCTGCTCGAGGGCACGGGCCGGATGCGGGTGGGGGAGGACCTGTTGACGCTGTCGCCCCTGAGCAGCGTGTTCGTGGAGCCGGACACCGTCCGCCAGCTCTTCAACGACACCGACGGCGACCAGCTCTGGCTCGATAGTCGGCTCGCCGCACGAGTCGGCGAACACGCTCGAGCTGACCCCCGAGGTGATGAGCACCATCTATCCCGACGGGCCGCAGGCGCTGCCACCAGAGCTCGCGCCCTGACTCACGGCTCCCGGGCGACGATCCGGCAGCGGAGCGACCCGATGCCCTCCACCTCGAGCTCGGCCACATCGCCCGGCGCCACGTCGCACGGGCACGGCGTGCCCAGGGAGATCACGTCGCCCGGCTGCAGAGTCATGTAGGCCGACGCGAAGCTGACCCAGCGGCTGACCGCGAACTTCTGGGTGCGGGTGTTGCCCTCGCCCACCAGCTCGCCGTTCACGTGGGTGGTGAGCCGCAGGCCCGCGGCAACGTCCTCCTCCGTGATGTCGGTTCGGATGCAGGGGCCCAGGGCGGCGAAGCTGTCCACCGACTTCGACCGGAACATGTCGAACACCTTGGAGGGACGCCGCGTCGCGACGTCCTCGAACTGGAAGTCCGCCGCGGTGACGTCGTTCATGCAGGTGAACCCGAAGATCGCCTCACGCGCCTCCTCGAGCGACGCGGAGCGGACCGTCCTGCCGATCACGATGGCGAGCTCCACCTCGACCCACAGCGACTTGACGTCCCCCGGCACGGCCACGACCGCCTCCGCGCCGCTGATCTGGGGCGTGAGCTTCGGAATCAGCCACGGCTCCTCGTCCGCCGGCACCCGATCCACGCCCTCCGGCAGGTAGCCCCCCATCGTGACGAGCACGTGCGGGGGCGCCACCGGCGCGAGCAGCTCAACCTCCCCGATCCCCCACGACTCCCCAGTGCGCGAGGCCCCGGCAAACGGATCCCCATCGAGCGGAAAGACCCGATCGCCCTCCCACTCTCCGTAGGAGACCTGGGTGCCCCGGGAGAACCGAACTATGCGCATGCGCGGGATTATCAGCCCGCGCCGGTTAGGTACGAAAACCAAGCCTGGCAAGGACGCAGGGAGGATCGAAACTCTTGCTAGAGGTTTACGGCCGAAGCACAGTCGACCTTGTTGCCTCAGCTGGTGGACGTGTAGCCACTGCCCCTATAGCGGCGCACGGCGTGGAGCCGATGGAAGGCACGCTAACACCAAGAGCCGCTTCTCGGTCACCTGCAGTTCAGCGTCGAGCTGCACATACCGACGGTCATACGACACAGGAATCTTCGCTTTCACAAGTCCCCGGTAATTACCGACGAGGTAATCGAAGGAGAATTGCGTTGCCTCGCTGGTCCCCACTAGACCCTGTTGGGCCGGTAGCAAACCCGCTTCGGCATCGAGTTGCCAATAGCCGTCCACGTGTTGCCATTGAAGCAATGTCGTACGCCATCGGAGTACATCGCGCAGCCGTACTACCGAGGCCGAAAGGGACACCCCACTGGCCGTTGCCAGGCTTTGAACCGTTTGCATTGTTCGAGAGGCTGTCCCATAGGTGGTCGTCACAAACGTCTGTGGCATCAGTAGCGCCCCGGCGACCTTGTCACACATGTACTCCTCAGAGTGAAAAGCTGCCCGAGTCCGCTCGGCCATTTCTCGCTCGGGCCCAGGTGCGACCAGCAGCCAGTGTGCGAATTCATGGGCGACGGTAAAGCGCCGTCGCGGCTCGGGGTCGCCCTCGTTCACAGCGATAACAGGAACGGACCGGACGAAATTGAAAACGGCCAGCCTCGTCTATGGGGCGGTCAAGAACGAGGACTCCGAAGGCTTCCACCAAACGTCGCACGTCGACCCACGGGCGCGGTGGACATCCAACACGCCTAGCACGAACTCGGCGAGCTCTTCAGCCAGTCTGCGGGCTTGCCAAACGGTCGTCATGCAACCTCTTCCAAGCCACTCGGGTGGTCAGGGGCCGCCGACGCAACTTCGTGCCTGCGGCCTCTAGGGTCTCACGCCGCCGCTCGAGTTCGATGCCCGCCAACATGAGGTCTGCCGCGGGGTCACCATCCCACCCGGTATTCCTCGACCGCTTCGTGAAAAGCGGCGAGGGCGCCAGCGGAAAGGCTAGGTTCGTGTGAAACCCTCCCGAACAATGAGCTCCCGGTCACATCGAGTGCGCGAGCGAGGCGGCCCTGTAGATCTCCAGTCGACCAAGCCAAGTCAAGCGGGTCTCGCAAGGTGGCTTCAACGGACCCGTTTGAGCTTTCGACCTCGCGCGCCAGTTCGATCCGCTGGGGGGCCGACAGGCGGCTCCAAGCCTCAAGACAATCACGCCGGAGTGGTTCGGACTCATTGAGAGGACGCTGCCGCCGTTCGTCGCTAGTTTCAATTCGCCGCTTATTGCGCTTCAACCAAGCGGCAACATCCTCGCGGACTTGCTTTGGGTCGCTGAACACACTGCACTCGATCCGGCCTTCGCCTCCCGCGCAATTAGAGACCAATGGACTTGTATCCCACCGCTCTGGAATTACAACTAGGACCGGAAGTCCAAGCTCTGCAGCCCAGCCAACTTCGCGACCACACCCACTGCTTGGACGGTAGACAAGGGCGACTAGGCAGTCCGCACGATGAACGAGTTGATGTCGCACCCACGTGCAGATAGCTGCGGATTCCGCAGACGGAGCCTCTCTCCCCTGGATGAACCCAATCTGCATGCTCGGCATGGACTGCCTAGCGGCGCTCACCAGCGCCCACTGTATGGCCCTAGCTCAGAGACGCAACAGAGTTCTGGTGCGCCGCGGCTGCGGTTGACACCGACAGATAGGCGTGGCGCGGGCCCAGGGACTCAGTGGCCACGGCAGATCAA
>CAVSNA010000021.1:0-97472 GCA_963729205.1 uncultured Thermoleophilaceae bacterium | reverse complement strand
GGCCTCGTGAGCGACCCGCGCCAGCTCGGCAACCGGCTCGATGACGCCGGTCTCGTTGTTGGCGAGCATGACGGAGACCAACGCCCTTCCGCCCTTGGCCGCCGCCTCGCCGAGGAGACCGGCGAGCGCGTCCGCCTCGACGATTCCGTCGACATCGACGGGATTCTCGCCGCCCCGCTCGGGCGGGAAGCGCCCGCCCGGAAAGCACCGAGACATGTTCCGTAGCCGCGACGAGGAGAACATCGGCCAACGCGGCTGCCCCCGAGAAGCCCAGTTCGGCGTCAGCACCGTCGCATTTGCCTCGGTCCCGCCGGCGGTGAATGTGACGAGCCTCGGTCGCCGCCGACCAGCCGCGTGATCTCGCTCCGCGCCGTCTCGATCCGCCGACGGGCATCCCGGCCCTCGCCATGCACGGACGAAGCGTTGCCCACCGCCGCCAGGGCGTCCCAGCATCGCCGAACGCGCTTCCGGGCGGAGCGGCGCCGTCGCGTTGTAGTCGAGATAGATCCTGGTCATGCCGTTCTCAAACTACGCCGTTATCGCGAAGGTGGCTATTTCGCCCGTACACGGCCGATCGGCGATCATGACGATGACTTGGCAGGCATTCAGTCGAATAAGCACGCCCCAGTGCCGGTTGGCAGCGCCACAACCGAGCTCATGCCAGATGCCGGGTCGAGCATTTGCCGGCGAATCGAAGTCGACGCGCGTGATCAGCCCTGCACCAGCGTGACGATCGCAGCGGTGACGACCGCCGCGACGACGACGACGCCGTGCCCAGATCGCCCGCTGGAAGAGGCGGGTTGTCGAACATCGACGGTGGTTGCCCGGCGAATCGATGATGCCGCCGGGCCGCGAGCGAGCAGGACGGGAACCCCGACCGAACCGAGGAGCGGCCGCATGATCACCATGCAGATCCAGCCGAAGGTCGGGCTGAGCATCGACAGCTTCAGGAAGTACTGGGACGGCACGGAAAGCTTGAGGACGACGCAAAAGCTACGACGGCCCGACCGAAGATCGTCATGCCGGACCGCCCATCGGCCCTGGAGCCCGAGCGTCGTGAAGGGGATATGGTGCCGGCGATCATGACGAAGATCGCGGCGTGGTCGAAACGGCGCAGCAGCTCCCGATGCCGGCTCCGTTCCGCCATGTTGTAGGACGGTCGAGCAGGATCGGCATGGCCAGCAGCCCAGCCGCATAGGCCGAGACCGTCAGGATCTAAGTCCGCCGCGTTTCATGGTCCATGAAGATCAGCGCCCCGGCGCCAATGACCACCGCGGTAATGCCGATCGCATGCACGATAGCATGGCGGCGAACTCGCCCCGCCGCCTGTCGGCAATGCAGCTCTGTCCGTCAAACGCGCTCGCCCCCCAGTTCGGCGCATCATTTAGCGACGAACAATGGCAGGCAAGTGGCAAGAGACGTTCACGCAAACGGCAACTCGGCCCGCGGTCACGTTTTCACGGCCAGCCGGGCACGCTGAAGCAATAGAAACCTTGCGGAAACGCGTCTGAAACGGAGTGTCCGTACAGGCCCCCGTAGACCCAAAAACCGGCGCGCTGCGGTGCCGACTTTGCTCGACGGTACGTGCGACGCCGACCTGTGGACCGAGGTCACTGAGGCGCAGGTCTCCCGGGGAGGTGCTTGAAACAATGGAAACACTTACCGAAACACAGCCGAAATACACGCTGTTCGCGAGCAGAACGGTAATCCGACATCCCGCCCCCGATGGGCGTTCTTGAAAGGAATAAGCCTTGTCCAACTTTGAAGTAGACTTCAATATTTACAAGATCGACGGCACGGACGGCTACAAGCTTCTCTTCGATTTGGACGGCCTCACGATCGACGGTGGTTTTTATGTAGATCGAAGTTCGCTTTCGGCGTCTCCTGTCACAAGGACAATGGCTATGTAGAAAACCACGGGACAATTCGATGAGATGCCGACCATGGCCGCTGAGTTCAGCGGTTCCGCCAACGATCTCCAAAACTACGGTGACATCACTGGCGCACAAATCGGCGTCGCTCTCGCCGGTTACGCGGACACATTGGAGAATGCAGCGCAAGGAAAGATCACCGGCTCGGCTTACGGCGTCGCCTTCAGCGGCAACGCCGATTTCGCGCCCTGACCCGCGTGACCGTGAAGGACGAGGCCTCTGGCCGCGAGGACGTGTTCACGCTCGTGCCCGCCACCGAGGCGAAGCCCTCCGAGGGCAGGCTGTCCTTCGAGGCGCCGATGGCCCGCGCCCTCGTGGGCGCCCGTGCCGGCGCGACCGTCAGGGTGCCGACGCCGCGCGGCGAGCGCCGCATGCTGGTGGTGTCGCTGGGCTGACGTCGCGCGTCAGCGCCTGGCGGCGACGAGTCCGGAGACTCCCCTCGCCGCCAGCGTCAGCAGCAGGATGAAGACGAGCGACGTGATGAGGAACGCGAGCTCCTTGCCGCCGAGGTGGCGCCCGAGGATCGCGGCCCTCACCGCCACCGCCACGGTCACGCCCAGCGCCCAGGTGAGCAGGAACGTGCGCCGGTCGGGCTTGCGGTAGGTCCCAAGCAGGGCGGCCGCGGCGAACCAGGCGATCAGCAGCGGCAGCGCGTCGCGTGCGTAGCCGGCGACGGACAGGCCGCCGTCGTGCGACAGCTGGCCGAGCGTCGCGAACAGGACGATCGCGACCGCGTCGGAGAGAGCGAGGCGCCTCGACAGCACCCCCCGAGGGTAGGTCACGGGCGAACTGCAAAACTCGCGTGAATGTCCTACCGAGTGCTGGCGGCCGACGACGCCCACTGGCGGGAGTCGAACCAGATGGGCGTCCTCAACACCGATCTCGGCGCCCAGCTCGAGGCGACGACGTTCGGCGCGCGCCTGTGGCGCGTCGCGCCCGGGCAGGCCTCGACCCGTCACCGCCACATCGAGACGGCCGAGCTCTACGTGCTGCTCGAGGGCACGGGCCGGATGCGGGTGGGGGAGGACCTGCTGACGCTGTCGCCCCTGAGCAGCGTGTTCGTGGAGCCGGACACCGTCCGCCAGCTCTTCAACGACACCGACGCCGACCAGCTCTGGCTCATAGTCGGCTCGCCGCACGAGTCGGCGAACACGCTCGAGCTGACCCCCGAGGTGATGCGCACCATCTATCCCGACGGGCCGCAGGCGCTGCCACCAGAGCTCGCGCCCTGACTCACGGCTCCCGGGCGACGATCCGGCAGCGCAGCGAGCCGATGCCCTCCACCTCGAGCTCGGCCACATCGCCCGGCGCCACGTCGCACGGGCACGGCGTGCCCAGCGAGATCACGTCGCCCGGCTGCAGAGTCATGTACGCCGACGCGAAGCTGACCCAGCGGCTGACGGAGAACTTCTGGGTGCGGGTATTGCCCTCGCCCACCAGCTCGCCGTTCACGTGGGTGGTGAGCCGCAGGCCCGCGGCAACGTCCTCCTCCGTGATGTCGGTTCGGATGCAGGGGCCGAGGGCGGCGAAGCTGTCCACCGACTTCGACCGGAACATGTCGAACACCTTGGAGGGACGCCGCGTCGCGACGTCCTCGAACTGGAAGTCCGCCGCGGTGACGTCGTTCATGCAGGTGAACCCGAAGATCGCCTCACGCGCCTCCTCGAGCGACGCGGAGCGGACCGTCCTGCCGATCACGATGGCGAGCTCCACCTCGACCCACAGCGACTTGACGTCCCCCGGCACGGCCACGACCGCGTCCGCGCCGCTGATCTGGGGCGTGAGCTTCGGAATCAGCCACGGCTCCTCGTCCGCCGGCACCCGATCGACGCCCTCCGGCAGGTAGCCCCCCATCGTGACGAGCACGTGCGGAGGCGCCACCGGCGCAAGCAGCTCAACCTCCCCGATCCCCCACGACTCCCCAGTGCGCGAGGCCCCGGCAAACGGATCCCCATCGAGCGGAAAGACCCGATCGCCCTCCCACTCACCGTAGGAGACCTGGGTGCCCCGGGAGAACCGAACTATTCGCATGCGGGATTATCAGGCCCGCGCCGGTTAGGTACGAAAACCAAGCCTGGCAAGGACGCAGGGAGGCCGCAGGGCGATAGCCCGCGGCCGACCGAGGACGCAGCCAGGCGCAGGTTTGCAGTCCCCCTAACCGCAGCCGGTGTTGTTGCCGCAGCGACGTGCACGTGTAGCACGAGCCCGTCCGCTGCATCATCCCGCCGCACTGCTCACACGCCGGGCCCAGATCCAGCCCGACCAGCTTCGCCGGGCGCACCGGGGGCTCGTCCGTCAGCGCCTGGGCCGCGGGCTTGGGCTCGGCTGTCGCCGAGGTGCCGCCGCCGTTGCCGCCGTTCGTGTGGCCGTTGCCCGAGTGGCCGTTGCCGCCGTTCGAGCCGCCGCCCGAGTCGGGGGCGTCGCCTCGCAGCAGCGCCTCCTGCGCAGCCTTGCGGGCGCGCACCTCGGGGGTGAGGATGCCGAGGTCCTCCTGGACGTCGACGTCCAGGAAGCGCGACGCCAGCCAGCGCATGATGTAGTCGGGCATCGACTTCGCGAACGGGATCTCCGGGTTGGTGGTCATGCCCTCCGGGTCGAAGCGCATGTAGGAGAACTTGCGCACGTAGGTCTCGAGCGGCACGCCGTACTGGAGCCCGATCGAGATCGCGGTGGCGAACGAGTTCATCATCCCGCGGAGGGTCGAGCCCTCCTTGCCGATGTCGGTGAGGAAGATCTCGCCGAGCGAGCCGTCCTCGTACTTGCCGGCGGTGATGTAGCCCTCGTGGCCCTGGCCGATCGAGAACTTGTGCGTGATCGACTCGCGCTCGCGCGGCATCCGGTTGCGCATCGGCAGGACATCGACGGGAGCGGCCTCGGCCGGCTCGGTCTTCTTGTCCTTGTTGTCGGTGCGCAGCGCCTGCGCGGTCTTCGAGCCGTCGCGGTAGATCGCGAGCGCCTTGACGCCGAGCTTCCAGGCCTGCAGGTAGGCGTCGGCGATGTCGCCGACGGTGCTCGACTCGGGCATGTTCACGGTCTTCGAGATCGCGCCCGAGATGAACGGCTGCACCGCGCCCATCATCTTGATGTGGCCCATGTGCGAGATCGCGCGCTCGCCGACCGCCACGTCGAACACCTCGAGGTGCTCGTCGGCCAGGCCGGGCGCGCCGATGATCGTGGCGTGCTCGTCGATGTGGGCCGCGATCTGCTCGACCTGGGAGTCGTTGTAGCCGAGCGTGCGCAGGGCCAGCGGCACCGTGCCGTTGACGATCGTCATCTGACCGCCGCCGACGAGCTCCTTGAACTTGACGAGCGAGAAGTCGGGCTCGATGCCCGTGGTGTCGCAGTCCATCAGGAACGAGATCGTGCCGGTGGGGGCGAGCACGGTGGCCTGCGCGTTGCGGTAGCCGTGCACCTCGCCGAGCGTGACCGCCTCGTCCCACGCGCGCCTGGCCGCCGCCACGAGGTCGGGTCTCGACCAGCGAGTCCTCGATCTCGTACGAAGCATCGCGGTGCTTGCGCATCACGTGGTTGTGCGGGTCGCGGTTCTCGTCGTAGCGCGCGTACGGGCCCATCGCCGAGGCGACCTCGGCCGACTTGCGGTACGCGCGCCCGGTCATCAGCGCGGTGATCGCGGCGGCCGTGACGCGGCCGCCGTCGGAGTCGTACGCGTGGCCATTCGACATCAGCAGCGCGCCGAGGTTCGCGTAGCCCAGGCCGAGCTGGCGGAAGGCGCGCGCGTTGCGGCCGATCTCCTCGGTCGGGTAGCTGGACGGCCCGACGACGATCTCCTGCGCCAGGATCATCACGTCGACCGTGTGCTGGAACGCCCTCGACGTCGAAGCTGCCGTCCGGGCGGCGGAACTTCATCAGGTTGATCGACGCGAGGTTGCACGCCGAGTCGTCCACGTGCATGTACTCGGAGCACGGGTTGGAGGCGTTGATCCGGCCCGAGTTCGGGCAGGTGTGCCACTCGTTGATCGTCGTGTCGTACTGGACGCCCGGATCGGCGCACTGCCACGCCGCCTCGGCGATCTGACCCAGTAGCTCGCGCGCGTTGTAGGTGTCGACCGGCTTGCGCGTGACGCGCGCGATCGTCTCCCAGTCCTCATTGCGCTCGGCGCGCTCCATGAACTCGTCGGTGACGCGCACCGAGTTGTTGGCGTTCTGGTACTGGATCGACGCGAAGTGCTCGCTGTCGAGGCGCATGTCGAAGCCGGCGTCGCGCAGCGCGGCGGCCTTCTCCTCCTCGCGCGCCTTGCACCAGATGAAGTCGACGATGTCCGGGTGGTCGATGTCGAGCACGACCATCTTGGCCGCGCGGCGGGTCTTGCCACCCGACTTGATCGTGCCGGCCCAGGCGTCGGCACCGCGCATGAACGAAACCGGACCGCTCGCGAGACCGCCCTTCTTGAGCGGCTCCATCGAGCCGCGGATGTTCGACAGGTTGATGCCGGAGCCGGAGCCGCCGCGGAAGATCTTGCCCTCTTTGGTGTTCCAGTCGAGGATCGAGTCGAGCTCGTCCTGCACGGAGAGGATGAAGCAGGCGGAGCACTGCGGCTGCTCCTCGAAGCCCACGTTGAACCAGACGGGCGAGTTGAACGCCGCGATCTGGTTGACCAGGATGTGCGTGAGCTCCGACTCGAAGGCGTCGGCGTCGTCGTCGGTCGAGAAGTAGCCGAGCTCGCGGCCCCAGCCGGCGATCGTGCCGGCCACGCGGCCGACCATCTGCTTGACCGACGACTCGCGCTCGGCCGTGCCGAGCTGACCGCGGAAGTACTTCTGGGCGACGATGTTGGTGGCGTTCTGCGACCAGCTCTTCGGGAACTCGACCCCGCGCTGCTCGAACGCCGGCTTCTCCGGATTGCCGATCACGGCATCGCGGATTTCCCAGTCGATCGCCTCGAAGGGGTGCACACCGGCTTCCGTGTAGCGCCGTTCGACTCTGATCCCCTTGACCCCAGGGGTTGCGGGGATTTCGGCAGCGCTACGGGTGTCCGGCATGACCTCTCCTAACGGATTCGAATTCTCCTTCCCGTCGGCGGGGGACGCCCGCGCGGGAACTGGGCATGTTTTCTCCGAGGTCGGACGGAACGGTCAGCGGGAGCTGGTCCTCGCCAGGCACCGGCTCGTCCTGCAGGCGGCGCAGCTCGGCCTCGAAATCCGAGAGGTCCGCGAAGCTCCTGTAGATGCACGCGAACAGCAGCGCGGAGACGCGATCGACCTTCGCGAGGCCCCGCACGACGCGCTCCCCGATCCACTGCGAGTCGACCTCGCCGCCGAGCTTGCGCGCCTCGCCGACGATCGAGTCGACGACGGCCTCGATGTCCGCGACCTCGACCGGGCGCTTGTTGGTGGCCTCGAGCATCCCCTTGACGAGCTTGTCCCGGTTGAACTGCTCACGCCGTCCGTCGCGCTTGCGCACGACCAGCATCGGCCCCTCGACGCGCTCGTAGGTGGTGAAGCGGCTGCTGCAGCCAGCGCACTCGCGACGACGCCTCACGGCATCGCCCGGGTCGGTCAGACGGGAGTCCACGACACGTGTTGACTCGAACTGGCAATACGGGCAGCGCATGCCCTAATTCTACTAGGTGTTGTGTGTCATTCCTGCCCGGAATACCACATCTTGTGTGTCGATTTTCGCCTAGTTTCCGGCATCGGAGGTCCATATGAACAGGTGGCCGAAGGTCTCGCCGCGCAGCCCCAGCTCGGTCACCGCCTCCGTCACGCCGGGGTAGAGCGGCTCGTCGTAGTCGTGGAACGCCACGACCGCCCCCGGCGTGAGGCGCTCGCGCCAGGCCGCGAAGGCGGCGAGCGTCTCCTCGCGCTCGTGGGAGCTGTCGATGAAGAGGAGCTCGGGCGCCGCCGCGCCCGGCTGCGGC
The DNA here is from genome assembly GCA_963729205.1 of uncultured Thermoleophilaceae bacterium. Taxonomy (GTDB): domain Bacteria; phylum Actinomycetota; class Thermoleophilia; order Solirubrobacterales; family Thermoleophilaceae; genus JAICJR01. The sequence continues at coordinate 89,662 of CAVSNA010000021.1, read as the reverse complement.
CCGCTCTCACCCGGCAGCTCGATCAGCTCGATCCGCTCGTTGACCGACGCTCCGGCGAGATCGAGGTAGCGCTCGCGCTCGCCCCTCGCGATCGGGTCGTAGCTGACCACACGCCGCTTCGGGTCGGCGAGCGCCAGGGCGATCGCGGTCCAGGCCGTGCCAGTGCCGAGCTCGACCACCGTGCGCCGTCCGCGCGCCAGCGCCAGCAGCCTGCCGAGCTCGTCCGTGCGCATGGCCGACACGAGCGAGAAGTCGTCGCCCGTCCGGCCGGCGAGCCGGCGCGCCCGGACCCGGAACCAGGCCACGCGCGGGGGCAGCGCTCGCCACTCCTCGAGGAGCGCGCGGGCCTTCACCGGCCGAGTCGCAGCCAGTCCCAGAACTCCGCGGCGAGGTCCCCGGCGCGCTCGCGCCGCGCGGCTCCTCCGAGCAGCAGGAACGCCGCCCCGGCAAGCACGATCACGGCGAGCACGATCCCGACGACCGCGCCCGCCGACATCAGCGCGCCAGCGACCGGAGCGTGCGCTCGAGTCCCTCCTCGAGCTGCACCTCGGGCTCCCAGCCGAGCTCGTCGCGCGCCCGGCCGGCGTCGATCGCGATGTGGCGGATCTCGCCCTTGCGCGCTTGGGCGTGCTCGGCCTTGAAGTCCGGGCGGTCACCGAGCCGGCCGAGGATCTCGACGATGTCGAGCACCGTGGACTCCACCCCGAGCCCGACGTTGAAGGCCCCGCCGGCATCCGAGCCGGCAGCGGCCAGGTTCGCGCTCACCACGTCGCCCACGTAGACGTAGTCGCGCGTCTGGAGGCCGTCGCCGTAGACCAGCGGCTGTTCGCCGTCCATCAGCTTGCCGATGAAAATGGCGATCACCCCGGCCTCGCCGAGCGGGTCCTGGCGCGGTCCGTACACGTTGCCGTAGCGCAGCGACACGGTCGAGAAGCCGTGCAGCCGCCGGAACAGCTCGCAGTAGCCCTCGGCGGCGAGCTTCGACTGGCCGTAGCCCGCCTCGGGCGCCTGGGGGTGGGTCTCGGGCGCGGGGACGACGCGGCCCTCGCCGTAGATGGCGCCGCCGGTGGAGCTGTTCACGAAGCGGCGCGCGCCCGACGCCTGGGCGGCGGCAAGCATGTTGATCGTGCCGAGGATGTTGATGCCGGCGTCGTACGCGGGATCGGCCACCGAGCGGCGCACGTCGATCTGGGCGCCGAGGTGGAACACCACCTCGGGCTGCCAGTCAGCGCAGAGGTCGCGCATGGCTTCGCCGTCGCGCATGTCGGCCTCCACGAGGCGGGCTCCCTTGGCCAGCGCGCCCTCGAGGTTCTCGCGCCGACCGGTGGTGAGGTTGTCGACGATCGTGACCTCGTCGCCCTGCTCGAGGACGGCGTCCACCACGTTCGAGCCGATGAAGCCGGCCCCGCCTGTCACAAGCGTCCGCATCGCGCCGGGATGGTAGCGGCGCTATCTGGGCTCAGGCTTGGAACAACCCCGACCCGACCCAGTCGGAGCCGTTGCGGCTGCCGCTCGGCGCGAAGAAGTAGCCGCCGCCGACGGGCGTCACGTAGTCGACCATCGGCTCGTCCTTCAGCCGCTTCTGGATCGTCGCGAACTGGCGCTCGATGTCCTGGTTGAAGGCCACGAAGACGAGGCCCTGGTCGAGCTGCCCGGCCTCGTCGAAGCCGCGGTGGTAGTTGAAGCCGCGCCGGAGTATGCGCTGGTCCGCCGTGGCGTCCGTGCGTCGACGCGTTCGCCCGTGCGGATGCTGGGCGTCGAGGCGGGATGCGCGCTCGGGCAACCCGCCGGCGAAGCCGCACGTGAGCTGCAGAGACGCGCAGGACCTCGGCGCATCGCGCGTGTGGTCTCCTGCAACGCGACGCACTCGGCTCAGCACACGGCCCTGCGCTTCCGGATCGTCCGCGGCGGTCACGTGCTGGCCACGGCGCGCACGCTCGTGAGCCACAAGGGCACGGCCAAGGCGGCGCTGCGCTCGCGTCGCTCCCTGCGAGCGGGCCGCTACACGCTGCGCATCGCGGTCGCTGACCCCACGGGTGTCAGCGCGCTGCACCGCAGCGTGACGTTGGGATAGCCAGCTACGGAGGTGACTCGGCCCCGGGGCGATTGCGTTCGCCCCGGGGCTGGGTGCGTCCGAGCACCTCCAGGGCCGCTGATACCGTCGCACGGATGGCAGGCCTGTTCGTCACCTTCGAGGGCATCGACCGCTCCGGCAAGACCACGCAGGCGCGCTGCTCTGCGAGGCGCTGGGCGACGAGGCGCTCGCCGTGCGCGAGCCGGGCGGCACCGCGGTGGGCGAGCGGGTGCGCGAGCTGCTGAAGGATCCGGCCGTGGAGATGGGGCCGGAGGCCGAGGCGCTGCTGTTCGCGGCCGCGCGGGCGGAGCTGGTGGCCAAGGTGATCCGGCCCGCTCTCGCCGAGGGCCGCGTGGTGGTCTCGGACCGCTTCCTCGACTCCTCGCTCGCCTACCAGGGCGACGCGCGCGGGCTCGGCGTGGACGAGGTCGAGCGCATCAACCGCTTCGCCACCGGCGGGCTGCTGCCCGACCTCACGATCCTGCTCTCGATCGAGCCCGGCGCGGCGGCGGAGCGCGCCGGCATGCTCGATCGCTTCGAGGACGAGGGCCTCTCGCTGCAGGCGGCGGTGTTCGCGGCCTACGAGGAGCTCGCGGCCGCGGATCCCTCGCGCTGGCGGCGCATCGACGCCGACCGGCCGTCCCACGAGGTCCACGCCGACGTGCTGGCGGCGGTGCAGGCAGCCCGGGTGGTGGCGGCGTGACGATGCCGATGCTCGCCGGCACCGAGGACCACGCGCACGCGCGGATGGTGCTGGGCTCGGCGCTGGAGTCCGGCAGCCCGTCGCACGCGTACCTGTTCCACGGGCCGCCGGGCACGGGCAAGCGCACGGCCGCGCGGGCGCTCGCCGCGGAGCTGCTCGCCGAGGGCGACCCCGACCCGGACAACGTGCGCCTGCGCGTGCTGCACGGCACGCATCCCGACCTCACCTGGGTGCGGCCCACGGGCGCGCACGTGATGCGGGTCGGCGGACGTGGACGAGGCGGTGGTGGCGGCCGCCACGCGCACGCCGTTCGAGGCGCGGCGGCGCGTGTTCGTGCTGGAGCGCGTGGACACGATGAACGACGAGGTGGCCAACCGCCTGCTGAAGACGCTCGAGGAGCCGGCGTCCTACGTGCACCTGATCCTGCTCACCGACCCCCTGGGCGGCGTGCTCGAGACCGTGGTCTCGCGCTGCCAGCTGGTTCGCTTCGATCCGCTGCCCGCCGAGCGCATCGCGGCGATGCTCGAGGAGGAGGGCGTGGAGCCCGGCCGCGCCGGCGCCTGCGGCCGGCTGGCGCTGGGCAACGCCACTCGCGCGCGCTTCCTGGCCTCCGACGAGGGCGCGGCCCTGCGGGCCGACGTGGAGCGCCTGGTGCTCGACGCCCTTGGCGCCGCGAGCCCCGACGACCCCTGGCGCGGCCTGCTCGAGCGCGCCGAGGAGCGCCGCGCCGAGGCCGAGGAGGCGGTGGAGGAGCGCAAGCGCGAGCGGCTCGAGTCCGAGCCGAAGCGGTCGCGAGCGCAGCGCGCTCGAGCGCGAGTTCGAGGAGTCGCGAAGCGCGACGGCCGGCGCGCGCGCACGGAGCTGCTCGACCTCGGGCTCGAGCTCGCGTCGGTGGCCTTCCGCGACCTGGTCTGCGTCGCCTCCGGCGCCGACGCCGCCGTGCTCGGCACCGACAGCATCGCGGTGCTCGCGGGCGCCGCCGAGGGCCGCGATCCGGTGAAGCTGAGGATGGCCGCCGAGCGCTGCGAGGACGTCCGCGCCGTCGCTCGAGCTGAACGTGAGCGAGGACCTCGCGCTCTCGGCGCTCAGCTTCCGTTTGCGCGCGCTCGTTGGAGGCTGAGCCCGGCGCGCAGGCGGTCCGCCTCCCCCGCCCGCACCTCGATGGCGGCGGCAGCGTGGCGGCAGGACGCGATCCGGCGGGGCGCCAGGTCGCGCACCACCCGCACCACGCGCCAGTCGCGGTCGACGAACACCACGTCGATCGGGAAGCGCATGCCGAAGGTGTGCACCGAGCGGCAGCGCCGGATCAGCAGCGCGTCGTCGCCGTTCACGTGCCGCAGGAAGGCGAGCCCGACCAGGCGGGACCGCAGCGAGCGGGCCTCGCGCAGGCCCATCCCCACCGGCAGGTCGGCGTAGATCGGCAGGCGGCGGATGCGGTCCACACGGCGGGGAAGGGTCGAGGAGCAGGAGGTTCGCCCCCTCACTGGCACTTATGTTCGGTTCAACAAAACCCCTTACGCTCGCTCGATGCGCTCTCCCCACGTCTGTCCCAAGTGCGGCGAACGCGTGAGTGGTTTCGCAGCCGGCTGCGCGTACTGCGGCGCCGCACTCGATCCGCGCCGGGCCCAGGGCCCGCGCTCGCTCACCGATCGCGTGCGCTCCGTGATGAGCTCGGTCCGGGCCCGCCCTCGCGCGGGTAACCCGCTCCGCTAGCTGCCCACCCGTAGGGTTCGCGCCGATGACCGGCGCCATGGCCCTGTCCTGGAGTGGAGGCAAGGATTCCGCGCTCGCCCTGCGGGCGCTGCTCGACGAGGACGGCCCGCGGCCGGCCGCGCTGCTCACCACCGTGACCGAGGACTACGGCCGCGTGAGCATGCACGGCGTGCGGCGCGAGCTGGTGGCCGCGCAGGCCGAGGCCACCGGCGTCCCCCTGATCGAGGTCGGGATTCCCGCCACCTGCCCGAACGAGGTGTACGACGCGCGCATGTCGGAGGCGCTGTCGTCGCCGCCGCTCGACGGGGTGGACACGATGGCGTTTGCCGACCTCTTCCTCGAGGACATCCGCGCCTACCGCGAGGAGCGGCTGGCGCTGGCAGGCAAGCAGGCGCTGTTCCCGCTCTGGGGGCGGGACACGGCCGAGCTCGCCTTCGAGTTCATCGAGGCCGGGTTCGAGGCGGTGCTGGTATGCGTGGATCCGGCGCAGCTCGACGCCTCGTTCGTCGGGCGCGCGTACGACTCGAAGCTGCTGACCGACCTGCCCGGCGGGGTCGACCCCTGCGGCGAGAACGGCGAGTTCCACACCTTCGTGCACGCCGGTCCGATCTTCTCCCGCCGCATCGAAATCGAGCTCGGGGAGCGCGTGATTCGCGACGGCTTCGCCTTCTGCGACCTGCTGCCGAAGGGCGCGGCCCCGTAGCTAGACTGACCCGGTCCGCCGACGTAGCTCAGTTGGCCAGAGCACCGCTCTCGTAAAGCGGGGGTCGAGGGTTCGAATCCCTCCGTCGGCTTGAGGAAAGGCGTAGCGCTCTGGAAGGCGAATCCGCCAGGCCGTGTGCTTGGATCGCCTGGATCCGGCGACGACGGCTCACCTGATTCGCGGGGACATTGCCGTCCATGACAACGCCCCAGCCGATTCCGTTGGCCTCGACGGATCGCGAACCGAACCGATGGTCAGTTCTGGCCCTGCTCAGCGTCGCGCAGCTCATGGTTGTGCTGGACGCGACGATCGTGACGATCGCGATCCCTTCGGCCCAGAACGCGCTGCACTTCTCGACCGAGAGCCGGCAGTGGATCGTCACGGCCTACGCGCTGGCGTTCGGCAGCCTCCTGCTGCTGGGTGGCAAGCTCGGTGATCTGTTCGGGCGCAAGTGGACCCTGATCGCCGGGCTGGTGGGGTTCGCGATCGCCTCGGCGATCGGCGGGCTGGCTCAGTCGTTCGGCGTCCTCGTGGCCGCCCGAACGCTCCAGGGGTCATTCGGCGCGCTGCTCGCACCCTCGGCGCTGGGGCTGCTCACGGTGACGTTCGAGGGGTCTCCAGACCGGCCCACGGCGTTTGGGATCTTCGGTGCGATCGCCGGCGGTGCCGCCTCGCTCGGGTTGATACTCGGCGGCGCTCTCACCCAAGTCCTGTCCTGGCGCTGGTGCCTGTACGTCAACCTTGTGATCGCCGTGCCTACGACGATCGTCGCGCTGCGTCTGCTGGTCAATCACCGTGCTCCCGAGCGGGATCCGATCGACATACCGGGGGTACTCACCTCAGCGCTGGGGCTGTTCGCGCTGGTCTACGGGTTCTCCAACGCCGCGACCCACTCCTGGAGTGCCCCAGCCACGATCGTGGCGCTCGTCGCCAGCCCCGTGCTCCTGACGGCCTTCGTGCTGATCGAGCGCCGAGCCAAGCATCCCTTACTGCCCCTGCACATCCTCTGGGACCGTGCCCGCGGCGGCTCGTACACCACGCTCGCACTGGCCGGCGCCGGCATCTTTGCCGTGTCTCTGTTTCTCACCTACTTCCTGCAGCAGCAGCTCGGACTCTCTCCGCTGACCACCGGACTGGCGTTCCTCCCGATGACCGGCGTACTGGTGGTCACCTCGACGATCGTGCAGACCCGCGTGATCCAACGCACCGGGGTGAAGTCGCTGGTCCTCGTGGGCACGACGCTCGGGGCGATCGCGATGTTCCTGTTCACGCGCCTGACGCCCGACTCCGGCTACGCCGGCGATGTCCTTCCCGGGCTGCTCGTCCTCGGTCTCGGGATGGGATGCATCTTCGCGCCGACGTTCTCCACGGCGACGCTGGGCGTGGAGGGAAGCGAGGCCGGGGTTGCATCGGCGATGGTCAACACCTCTCAGCAGGTCGGCGGGTCGATCGGCACCTCCCTGCTGAGCACGATCTTCGCCAGCGCCGTCGCCAGCTACACGGCCGATCACCTCCGCACCCCCGGCCTGGCTGACGCCGCGGCAGTCCACGGTTACACGACGGCGTTCTGGTGGGCGGCCGGAATGTTCGTGCTCGGCACCTTGCTGGCAATCGTGATTCTCCCCGGCCGAGCCAAGCCTCGCGTGCCCACCGTCGAGGCTGCGCTCGCCCGTCACGCGATCGGCAATTGCAACTACTCCGATGCTGAGCCCGGCGCCCGCCATGGGCGCGGCGCTACGACCACGGTTGCCGCCTGAAGAAGCGTTGTTGAGTCGCTCGTCCTGGAGTCGCGCCTCCGGTTCGGCTGCGACCATTCATCCGTACCTGACCCGATGGTCGCCCACTTGCCCGCAGTCAGCGCCCATCATTTTCGGGGAGTGAGTGATGCCTGATCCGGCTGTCCATGTCGAGGGTGTGGTCAAGCGCTTTGGGACGACCACGGCGCTTGCTGGGGTCGACCTCGATGTCGAGGAGGCCACGGTCTTTGGGCTGTTGGGGCCGAACGGCGCGGGGAAGACGACCCTCGTCCGGGTGCTGGCCACGCTGCTCGCTCCGGACGCCGGACGGGCCGAGGTGTTTGGCCGCGACGTCGTCCACGACGCCGCGGGGGTGCGGGAGCTGTTGGGGCTGACCGGCCAGTTCGCGGCGGTCGACGAGATGCTGACCGGCCGGGAGAACCTCCAGATGTTCGGACGCCTGTTCGACCTCTCGGCCGCGGATGCTCGCCGGCGGGCGAACGAGCTGCTCGAGCGCTTCGACCTGGCCGACGCCGCCGACCGCCTGGCCCGCACGTACTCCGGTGGGATGCGGCGACGTCTCGACCTCGCATCGAGCCTGCTGACCCGCCCGCGCGTGCTGTTCCTGGACGAGCCGACGACCGGCCTCGATCCGCGCAGCCGCAATGAGATCTGGTCGGTCGTGCGCGAGCTCGTCCGCGAGGGGACGACGCTTCTGCTCACCACCCAGTACCTCGAGGAGGCAGATCAGCTCGCCGACCAGATCGCCGTGATCGACCACGGTCGGGTGATCGCGCAGGGCACGGGGAGCGAGCTCAAGGACCGGGTCGGCGGCCAGATCCTGGAGGTCGAGCTGGTGAGCGCCGCGGAACGGGACACCGCACGGGCCGCGCTGGCCGGGATTGGCTGCGGTGAGCCGGAGCCTGGCGAGCGGCTCGCGCAGCTGACGCTTCCGGCGCCGCGGGATGGCCTCGAGATGATCGAGGATGCGGCCTCGGCGCTACGCAAGGCGGAGATCGCGGTGAGCGATCTCGGGCTGCGCCGGCCGACGCTCGACGACGTGTTTCTGCAGCTGACAGGCGCGCCGCCGAGCGAGAACGGGGCGGCGGCCGAGGTCGCGACGGGCGACGGGCAGCCTGATCGGACCGGCCCCGAGCGTTCCTGCTGCTCGCGTCCGCTGCGGCCGTCCGCCCGGCCGCGAGGCGACCGTCGCGGTGGCGGCGCGTCTCGCCGCGGGAGCTTCGCGCGGACTTCACCGACGCGCGGGTGGTCAGCGTGCGCAACCTGCGCCACTTCGTCCGCCAACCGGATCTGCTGGTCTTCTCGACGATCCAGCCGATCATGTTCGTGCTCCTGTTCACGTACGTGTTCGGCGGCGCGATCAGTCACTCCCTGCCCCCCGGCGTGAGCTACATCGACTACCTGCTGCCCGGCATCCTCGTTCAGTCGGTGACGTTCCGGGCGAGCATGACGGCGGTAGGCCTGTCCGACGACCTGAAGCTCGGCGTGATCGACCGCTTCCGCTCGATGCCGATGGCACGGTCCGCGGTGCTCATCGGCCGTACTGCGGCGGACCTGGTCCGCAACGTCCTGATCATCGTGCTGATGATCATCGTCGGCTACATCATCGGCTTCCGCTTCCAGGCCGGCGTCGCCCAGGCCATCGGCTGCATAGCGCTTGTCAGCGCCTTCGGTCTCGCGCTGAGCTGGATCTTCGCCTTCGTCGCGCTGACAGTGCGCAGCGCCGAGGCGGCCCAATCGGCCGGCTTCGTGATCCTGTTTCCGCTCGTGTTCGCGAGCTCGGTGTTCGTGCCGGTCTCGACCTTGCCGAGCTGGCTGCAGGCGTTCGCGAAGGCGAGCCCGGTCACCCTGACCGCGAACGCAGCGCGTTCCCTCGCCCTCGTCCCCGGAACACCATCCTCCCTCGGCGGCGCGATCGCCTGGATCGCCGGCCTCCTGGCCGTGTTCATCCCGCTCTCCGTGTGGCGTTACCGGCGCATGACCTGAGGCGGCCGACGATGCTTGGGGAACATGCCGCCCACTGACGGCAGTCCCGCCGCGAAGTCAGAGCCGTTCCTCGGCAGGCTCTCGGGCTCGGCGAGTGGCGGCGGCTCCGGGAGCCTCACCACTGTTCTCATCGCCTTCGGCGCGAACCTCCTCGTCGCCGTCGCGAAGTCGGCTGCGGCGCTGGTGACCGGGTCGGCATCGATGCTGGCCGAGGCGGCGCACTCCTGGGCGGATACAGGCAACGAGGTGTTCCTGCTGATCGCCTTCCGTCGGTCGCGCCGACCGCCCGACCGCGCGCATCCTCTCGGCCATGGCCGAGAGGCCTACGTCTGGTCGCTGCTCGCGGCACTTGGCCTGTTCGTGGCCGGGGCCGCGGTCTCGGTGACGCATGGCGTACAGGAGCTCTTGCATCCCGCGGCCGCGAGCGATTTCGTCGTCGGGTATGTCGTGCTCGCGGTCTCCTTCGTGCTCGAGGGAATCTCGTTCTTGCGCTCGGTCCGGCAAGCTCGGCCCACGGCCGAGTTGCTGGATCGGGACCTGATCGGCGCGGTCATGGCCACGAGCGACCCGACGCTTCGGGCGGTATTCGCCGAGGACTCGGCCGCGCTCATCGGCCTGGTGATCGCGGCCGTCGGACTGGGCCTCCACGAGCTGACGGGCTCGTCGACCCCAGATGCCGTCGGATCGATTCTCGTCGGTGTCCTGCTCGCGGTGGTCGCGACGGTTCTGATCGACCGGAACCGCGAGTTCCTGATCGGGCAAGAGGCCGATCCCCGAATCCGCGCGGCGGCGATCCGGGCGCTGCTCGCCGAGCCCGAGGTCGCCCGTGTGACCTACCTACGCCTCGAGATCGTCGGTCCGCGTCTCGTTTCGGTGATCGGCGACGTCGACCTGCGCGGCGACGACACCGAGTCGCACGTCGCCGTCCGGCTCCGCGCGCTGGAGGCGAAGATCGATGCGTCTCCTGCGGTGGCCGGCACCGTGCTCAGCCTGTCTGCGCCGGACGAGCCGTCCCTGACTGAGTGAACAGCCCTGCAGGAAGGTCGACGGTGCCGCTCATTCCTTCAGCAGGCGGTCGGTCAGGACGATCTCGACGATCGCGGGAACCGTCTCGAGTCGTGCCCAGTCGCGCTGCAGCTCGCAGGCGAGCGACACCCAGCTGATCGGCTGCCCGCCGGCTTGGACGACCCGCTCCAACCCAGCGCGATGCGCCTCGGGCGACGTGCCGCCGATCGCGTCCACGACGGGATAGACCTCATAGCCCTCACGCAGGGCGTCGAGCGCTGCGAATGCCATGCAGACCTCGGTCCACAGAGCGCACAGGATGAGCTTGCGTCGCCCGGTCGCCCGCACGGCCTCCACGAACTCCGTGTCCTCCCAGGAGTTGACGGTCGTGCGGTCGAGAGGCGCGTCATCCTCCAGCAGCTCGGCAAGCTCGGGCAGCGTCGGCTGGGTCTGACCGGAGGCAACGTTGACGGTCGAGTGGACGACGGGCACGCCGAAAGCCTTAACCGTCTTGACGGTGGACACGGCGTTCTTCAGCAGCAGTTCGTGATCCATCGACCTGACCGTGGCGAGCTGCTCGGGCTGGTAGTCGATGAAGATGAACGCCGCGTTCTGCGGCGTGATGAGAGGGTCTCCGAGCGGGTCGCGAATCGCTTGGCTGGTCATTGGGGTATCGGCTTCCTTGTCTCTGTGGAACGGACCGCTCGAGACTCCCCGACGATCAGGTGAGTGGTCATCACCTGATTCCGATGACTGCGCTGGCCAGCGGCTAGACGGAGGCGTGCTGCTGCAGCTCGGTCGCGTTGACAGCGTTCGGTGCCCCCGTTGTCGATAGCGGGCCTGGACTCGTTCGCCTCAGGTGGATGGCTCTTGCGCTATGCGGTGACGCGTTCTGCGCCGGCGAGGTGCGCCGACAGGAGCTCTCCGGCTCTGTCCAGCGCCGCGGCCGCTTCGTCGAGGATCGGGTGATAGGCCTGGAAGACGTGGGGAACCCCAGGGGTGATGTCGAGGATCACCTCGACGTCGGCGGTGGCGGCATGTTGCGCTAGGCGGAGGGCGTCGTCGAGGAGAACCTCGTGAGTTCCCGCCTGGATGATCAGCGGCGGCAGGCCGGACAGGTCGGCGAAGAGGGGGCTGATGAGGCCAAGAGCGGCGTCTTGTCCCGACGTGTAGTCGGGGACTCGGGCCTGGAGTGCTTCGCGGCTGAGCAGCGGGTCGACCTCGCGCCTGGTGTCGATGGTCGTCCCGGCCAGGGTGAGATCGACATACGGTGACATGACGAGGGACGCGGCTGGCAGGGGTAGCCCGTGATCGCGGGCGTTGACCAGGGTGGCGATGGCGAGTCCGCCGCCGGCGGACTCTCCCGCGAAGGCGATGTCCGAGGGAGGGGTGCCGTCTTGCAGGAGGGCCTCATAGGCGGCAAGAGCGTCGTCGACCGCCGCCGGGTACGGGTGCTCAGGGGCGAGCCGGTAGTCGACCGAGATGACCTTGGCGCGCGTCCGCCGGCCGACCTCCGAGGCCAGGCCGGCGGCGAGGAAGGCGTCCCCAATCACGTAGACGCCGCCGTGGAAGTAGAGAACAACGTCGCGCGGTTCGATGCCGTCGATCGTGATCTCGGCGGTTGGGACACCGCCGAGCGCCGCTGAGGTCACGCTCACGTCGGCGGGCAGTGGCTGCGCGGATATCAACTCCCGGAGCGCTTGCCGCTGCTCGTTGACATCGCCGTCGACTGGGAGGGCTCCCTGTCGCAGGATCGCGTCGAGGTTCTCTCGCTGCTCGGTGCTCACGGAGGATCCCTTCGGTTGGGTTGGCCACCACGAGTCTTGCCGCCGGGCAGGTGACTCGACGTCACCGGATCACGGTGATTCGCCGCGCTTCAGGGCGTCCAGTTCTCGGCGAGCGGGGTGAGCTGGAGCTCATGTGTTGCCGAGCGCGCGTCCTGGTTGGCGAGGAAGAGCACGGCATCGGCGAGCCTGCGCGGGTCGGCGAGCGCCTCCGGCGAGACACCGGGGCGGGTGGAGCCGTCGAGCGGCTGGATGCCCGCGTCGACGATCAGCAACGCGACCTGGATGCCCTGGGGGCGGAGCTCGAGCGCGGCCGCATTGGTGATCGCTCGCACGCCGAACGATCCCGCCGCCCACAGACCACGGCCCGGCAGCGCGCGCCGTGCCGAGCCGCCGGTGACCTGCACGAGGGTGGCTGCCCTCCGCTGCGCGACCGCGAATCGTCCGCTGGCGGACAGGAACGAGAAGGCCGCCCGGGCCGGAGCCGCGGTCCACGAATCGAAGCCGTCGAGGTTGGCCTCGGCTATCGGGCCGCCGCCGAACGGGCCGCTGCGGTCGCCGCCGTACGCGGCGGCTGCGTTCACTACGAGCTCGACTCCACCGTGAGCGACGGCCGCCTGCTCCAGCACGCCGTACACGCTCGCGGGGTCCGTCACGTCCGCCTTCACGGCGAGCGCGCCGGCCGCGCTGACGCCATCCAGGGTGCTCTGCGACCGCGCCACGCCCGTCACCGCCCAGCCGTCGCTCACCAGCAGCTCGATCACCGCGCGACCCAAATTGCGCGCTCCGAACACAACCGCACTTCGCTGCTCAGCTTGCATCTCGCTCATCGAATGGCTCGATTCCGTCGGGGGTGTTGGTCCAAAGGATCGCGACCCTGGCCAGTACGAGCGTTCGAGGCTACAAGCGGCGCGCGAGCTGCGTGCGTGACTTCACGTCGAGCTTGCGGAACGCCTTGCGCAGGTGGTACTCCACCGTGCTGGGGCTGATGAACAGCTGAGCGGCGATCTCCCGGTTCGTGTTTCCCTCAGCGGCGAGGCGCGCGACCTGTGCCTCCTGCGGAGTCAGTTGGTCGAGGGTCTCCACGGTCCGTTTGCGCGCATGCTCGCCCGTGGCCTGCAGCTCCACTCGCGCCCGCTCGGTGAATGCCTCCATGCCGAAGTCGGCGAAGAGGTCGTGGGCTGCGCGGAGCTCCTTGCGGGCGTCAACGCGCCGCCGTTCGCGTCGCAGCCACTCGCCGTAGAGGAGGTGGGCGCGAGCGTGATCGAACCGCATGCGGGATCGGCCCAGTCGCTCGATCGCCTCCACGTACAGGTCCTCGGCTCGCCGGCCATCGACGAGGAGCGCACCCGAGCGTGCGGCGAGTCCGAGCGCCCAGTCCGTGCCGGTCGCCCGCGCCATCTCGACGAGAGGTCTGAGCGCATCGTCGGCCAGCTCGGGAGCTCCGGCCCGGACGGCTGCCTCGATCAACTCGAGCCTCCACCAGTGCGAGCTGCTGAGCTCTTGCGGCTGTTCGGTGACCCGTCGGGCGGCGGCCAGAGCCGCCTCGTAACGGCCGAGGCCGTTGTGCAGGACGGCCTCCGCCCAGTCGAGCACCGAGATCCCGATTCCTTCGCCGCGCTGGGTCAGCGCGGTACCGCCACGGCAGCTACGCGCGCAGCTGACCGACGGGCCCGCGGCTCATCGAGCCGACCTGAGCACCGCCTTGTAATCCGCGACCGGCCCGAGGTGCCTCAGCTTGTCGGGGTTGACGATCCCGTTGATGCCCGCGATCTCGCCGCCGGCGATGTCGAGCGCCATCACGCTGAGCAGCCGCTGCTCTTCGTCGAGAACAAGCGCTCCGGCGCCGCCGTTCACCTCGACCAGGCGAACCGACACACCCGGAAGCCGCACGATCATGCGGAACCAGTTGATCACCGTGCGCGCCACGCGGTTGCGCCCGCGGAGCGAACGCGCGAGCGCCGGAACCTTGCCGCCGCCGTCGCCGGTGAGCTGGACGTCGTGCGCGAGCAGCGCCTCCAGCTCGGCGAGGTCGCCCTGCTCCGCGGCGCCGACGAACCGGCGTGCCAGCTCGTCGCGCTGCTCGCGCGTGGTTTCGAAGCGGGGCCGGCGCTGCTCGACGTGGCGTCTGGCGCGGGTGGCCAGCTGGCGCACGTTGTCCTCGCTCTTGCCGACGATCCCCGCGATCTCCGGATAGGGGTAGTCGAACACGTCGTGAAGCAGCAGCACCGCTCGCTGCTCGGGCGAGAGGCTCTCCAACAGCACCAGCATCGCCAGCGAGAGCGAGTCGGCCGTCTCGGCGTGCCGGGCCGGATCATCCTGGCCGTCGGTGATGATCGGCTCCGGCAGCCACTCGCCGACGTAGCGCTCGCGGCGGGCGCGCGCGGAGCGCAGCTCGTTGATCGCCAGCCGGGTGGTCACCGTGGCAACGAACGCGCGCGGCGACGCGATCTGCTCGCCGCCATCGAGCGCCTGATGGACCCTCAGCAGCGCCTCCTGGACCACGTCCTCGGCCTCGGAGACGCTGCCAAGCATCCGGTAGGCGATCGCGAACGCGACGGGCCGCAGCTCGTCGAGCAGTTGCTTCGCGATCGTTCATGCCACTGCCAACCCCTGTCGCCAGCTCGGGTGCGCCGGGCGCCACGCCAGCTCACGCTTGGCCTTCGCGTTCGACGCGCCGCGGATCTCGGTCATCATCACCACGCCGGGCTCCCCGGCGAACAGCCGCCCGACGAAGCGCGGCACGCGCCGCGGCTTCTTGGCGCCGAGCTCCTGAGCCAGGACGGGCAGCCACTCGGCCACCGGGGCGGGCTCATCGTCGACCACGTTGTAGACGCCGCGGCTGCCGTGCTCGATCGCCGCCACCGTCGCCTCGGCCGCGTCGGCGATGTGGATGAACGACCAGACGCCGCCGCCGTCGCCGACCACCGGGAACTTGCGCTTGCGAATCAGCTCGAACTGCTCCTCGCCCGGCGCAAGCGTCGTGCCCGGTCCATAGAAGACGCCGTAGCGGAGCACGATTCCCTCCGTCCACTCGGCTCCGAGGACCGCTTGCTCGAGGTGCTTGAGCGCGCCCAGGGTTTCCCGCATCTCCTTCACCGGGGCGGGGTCGAGCGGGTCCTCCTCGCTCTTCACCAGGGTGCCGCTGCGCCCATATGCGCCAAAGCCCGCCACGCCCTGTGCCACAAACCGCTGCACCCCCACCGCCTGCCCGGCGGAGAGCAGGTGGTCGGTGCCCTCGGTCCGCACGCGGTTGGTCGGCGCGGCCTCGCGTTCCGTGTAGCGCTGCATCCCGGCGAGGGCGGTCAGCTGATGCACGATCACATCCGGCCTTGCCCGGCCCACCGCGTCCGCGACCTGATCCGGATCGAGCGCGTCCGCGACCACCGGAACAGCGCCCAGCTCACGGAGCAGCGCCTGCTTTGACTCGCTGCGGGTCATGCCGGTGACCTCATGACCGGCGGCAACCAGACGCGGGACCAGCTGCCTGCCGATCGCTCCCGTCGCACCTGCCACAAACACTTTCATCGTTGGCTCCTTGAGTGATTACCCGTACCCCTCAAGACAAGACGTAGACCCCGCCTGTGACACCTCCAAGTGGCTCGGGTGTCACAGTCCCGCCTCGTGGCCTGTCTTGGAGGTAGAGACAGTCCACGACCCAAAAGGACGGCGATCATGCAGGCAAGAATCGAAAACCCGGCACTCAGCGTTCCCGGCGCGCTCGAGGCGTTTCAGGGTCTCGGAGCCTCGGCGAAGAGCGCCGGGATTCCGGAGACCACGCTCTACATGGTGGAGCTGCGCGCGAGCCAGATCAACGGCTGCAGCGTGTGCGTGGACATGCACACCCGGGAGCTCGAGCACTCCGGTGAGAGCAGCGAGCGGATCCACCTGGTCGCTGCCTGGCGCGAGGCGCCGTACTTCAGCGACGCCGAGCGGGCCGCGCTGGCGCTCACGGAGGCCGCCACTCGCCTCGCCGACAATCCCGATTCCGTCTCGGACGAGATCTGGGACGAGGCCGCGCGCCACTACAGCGAGCAGCAGCTTGCCGGCCTCGTGATCGCGATCGCGACGATCAACGCGTACAACCGCGTGAACGCGGTCAGCAGGCAGGCGACGGGCAAGTGGGTTGCCCAGTACGTCGTTCCCGCAGAGGCAGCCTGAGTCTCGCCGAATCGATCCGAGTCGCGGTGGAAGCCTTCGGCCGGCGCGAGCGTTAGCCCTCAGCGCGCGCAAGCACAGCCGGGAGCTGCCGCCGCGACGACACGTCGAGCTTGCGGTACGCCCGCCCGAGGTGGGTCTCCACCGTCTTCTCGGTGACGAACAGCGTCTGGGCGATTTCGCGGTTGGTCCCTCCCGCGGCGGCGAGTTCGACCACGCGCCGCTCGCTCGGAGTCAGCGAGCCGGTGCCGCCGCGGTCGGTCGTCCGAGGCCGAACACCAATCGCAGTGAGCTCGGTACGCGCCCGTCGCTCCAGGGCGAGAGCGTCGCAGCGAGCGGCCAGCGCGAGCGCCTCGAGCAGAGGCTCCCGTGCCGCCGCGCGCTTTCCCGCGGCGCGCAGCGTCGCGCCCAGGTCAAGCAGCACACGCGCATGCTCGAGGCGTGCGGGGGAGGTTGCCAGCACCTCGAGCGCATCCTCCAGCGTCTTTGTCCGTTCCGCGGGAGGGCCGACAAGCGCCTGCGCGCGCATGGCGATGCCGATCGCGCGCCGCGCTCCGAACGACTGGGCGCGACGCACCTCGTCAGCGGCCAGAACCCGAGCTTCGTCGTGGCGCCCGAGCTGGGCGAGAGAAAGGGCGGCCGCCGAACGCCACGGGAGCATGGCCGGGTTCTCGCCGCCGAACGCCGGATCGTCAATCCCGCAACCCAGTAGCTCCTCGACTGCCGCCTCGTGGTCGCCGGCGGCGGCGCGAAGCACTCCCGAGGCGTAGCGCAGCTGCGAGCTCGACGTGAAGTCGCGGTCGTACCTAACCCCGGTGCGGTCGATCAGCAGCCGGAGCGAGTCGGGGGTCTCGTCACGGTCGAGCCCGGCGAGCACCGCCGCCGACACCGCCAGAATGAGGAACCTGGCGCCGAGCAGGTCGGGTGCCAGCTCGATGGCCGTCTGCGCGTCGGCCTCGGCTGCCGCCAGGTTCCCGCAGCGCAGCGTGATGAGCGCTCGAAGCGCCGACATTGTCACGACCGTCAGTGCCGCGCCGCGCTGGCGCGCCCCTGTGACGATCTCGTCGGTGCCCCGTAGGGCCGCGTCAAGGTCGTCCGCGATCCCGAGCGCGGCGAGGGCCAGGTTGACCCAGTTCTCACCGCGATGCGGCTCGAGTGGGAGCCCCGCCGCGAGCGCCCGCTCCGCGAGGTCTATCGCGGTGGATGCCGAGCGCAGGTACAGCACCTCGTCCATCGCGAGGGTCGCGAGTGTGGTGGCCTGCAACACGTTGCGTGCCGGTCCGCCCGGGTCTCGCAGGGCGGCGAACGCCGCCGTGGCCTCGCGCCGGGCCGACGCCGAGGTGGAGCTGAGGCCCAGCAGCGCGACCTCGAGCCGCTCGCGGGCCGGCTCCCCGCGGGGAGCCGCTCCTGGGCGCGGCGCAGGATCGCGGCGCCTTCCGCTGCGCGGCCGGCGAAAAACAGCATGCCGCTGAGCTCGATTCCCGCGGCGGCGATCGCGGCCGGGTCCTCGCCGCGCTCGACGATCTCCGTGAGCGGAGCGACCGCCTCTGGAGCGCCGGCGCGAGCGAGCGCCTCGCCGAGCTCCAGCAGCAACGGGGGGCGCTCGGCGTGAGGCGGAGGCTCGTCGAGGGCACGGGCCAGGAGGGCGGCAGCGCCGACCGCATCGCCCAGCGCGAGCGCGTCGCGCGCAGCGTCCCTGAGCAGTGCCACCGTCTGGGGGTCGCCGCCGGGCTCCGTGTGCATGAGGTGCGCTGCGACCTCGGCGGCGGGTGCTCCGCGCTCGCGCAGGATCTCCGCTGCAGCGCGGTGCAGCCGCTCGCGTTCGGCGGGCGACAGGTCGCCGTAGATCGCCGTGCGCAGGATGGGGTGCGTAAAGCGGACGGTGCCGCCGGCTTCCACGACGCCGGCAGAGACCAGAGCACCCGTTGCCGCCTCGACGTCGGCGTCGGCGAGTCCGGAGAGTCGCGCGCCGTCACCGATCTGCGCGCCGTCGCCGAGCGCGCCGAGGGCGCGAGCGAGCGCGGCTACATTCCGCGGCAGGCGCGAGAGACGGAGCAGCACCGCGTTGGCGACGCCGCGCGGCACGAGTGCGCCCAGCTCGGCGGCGGCGGCCGCGGTGGGCTTCAGACCAGACGCATCGGCTTCGTCGAGCAGCTCGCCGAGGAGGAAAGGGTTGCCTCCCGTCACCTCGATGCACGCACGCACGAACCGATCGTCTGGCTCGTCGGACAACCGGGCGGCCACGAGCGCCTCGACGGCCGGCGGGGTCAGGGCTGACGGACGCAGCACCTCAACGATGGGATCTGCCACGAGCGTCGCCGCCTCTGGCGTCAGCTCCGGGTCGGGCGGCCGGGTGGCGAGGATGAGCGCGAGGGGCTGTCCCTCAATCCGGCGTGCGATGAACGCGAGCGCGCGTGCCGATGGCGCGTCACACCACTGCAGGTCATCGACCACAAGCACGAGCGGGGCATCCGCCGAGAGATTCGAGGCGAGCCAATACAGCCCGTGCTGCCACGCGTAGCCGGGATCGCCCGCGGACGGACCGCGGGCCGCTGCCGCACCGGGCGTGGCGGGCACTCCGATCAGCACGTCCCCCGCCAGCGCCGCCGCTCCCGCTAGCCAGCGCTCACGCTCGCCCTCCCCGGCCTCCACCAGGACCCGCTCGAAGAGCTGGCGCACGACCCCGAACGCGAACCCCTGCTCGAGCTGCGTCGCCCGCGCCTGGAGGACCAGAAGGCCGAGGACGGGTGCCTGCGCGCGCGCCTCCTCGAGCAGCCGCGACTTGCCGATCCCTGGGGGGCCGTCGATGATCAGGGCTCCACCGTCGCGATTTCCCGCGGCATGGAGAACGGCACGAATGCGCTCGACCTCGTGCTCGCGCTCGAGCAGCGCGTCCGGCCGGGCAACCGCGGACCTGTTCATGCGCCGGCAGATCGTAAGCGCCGGGGCGAGCGCCGCGCAATGTTCGGGGGCCGATGTCAGGGGTGCGCCCGATGTGCGGGGCGCTGATCCCGCGGAGCATGACGGCAAGCAATCGGTTCCGACGAGGGAGAACAGCGTGCCGCTCATCCAGGTCAAGCTCATCGAGGGGGTGTTCACCGCGCCTCAGAAGCGGGAGATCGTAGAGCGCCTCAGCGAGGCGATGGTCGAGATTGCTGGTGAGGGCATGCGCCGGATCACGTGGTGCACGGTCGAGGAGGTCGCTAGCGGCGAGTGGGGCATCGGCGGCCAGGCCCTGACGGCCGACGAGGTCAGGGTGCTCGCATTCAGCGACCCTGACGCCGGCTGAGCTCCGTGGTCTCCGCCAGGATCAAGTCGCCGGCTGCCACACGGTCGGGCACCCAGTGTGGAAGGCGCCTGCTCGATCCGGAGCGGGTCGGAGACCATCTCGATCGTCTCTACCGCGCCGCGCTCGCGTACTGCGGCTCTCCGGAACGCGCGGAAGACATGGTCCAGGACACCTACGTTCGGGTGCTGTCGCGGCCACGGTTCCTCCGGAACGACGACGACCTCGGCTATCTGCTGCGCGTCCTGCGGAATACCTTCATCAGCGACCACCGTCGCGCGAGCAGCAGGCCCACGCTCGCAGCCGACGACGAGATCGACGACTTCGAAGACGTGTCCTCGCGGCAGCCGCATGAGGTCGCCGAGGGGCGGCTCGTGTACGAGGCGATCTCGGCGCTTTCGCCTCAGTTCCGCGATGCGCTCGTCGCTGTCGACGTCGCCGGGCTCAAGTACCACGAGGCCGCTAAGGCCTTGGGGATTCCCGAAGGCACCCTCACGACGCGCGTCTTCCGGGCGCGTATTAAGGTCGCCGAGGCGCTCCGCCCGGAACCGCAGGCCCAAGGGCCACGCTCAGGGGTGGTCTGACTACCCGAACGTGAACGAGTAGGCCTCGGCGCCGGGTTCGAGGAACGTGATCTCCAGCGTCCGCTCGCGGACCGTGTCCTGCTCGCGCACGAGCTGGTACAGGCGGCCGTCCTCGAGCAGGCCGTTGCCATCCTCGTCGACGTCCAAGCCGTGTGACCGGCCGGGGACGTCGCCGTCGATGCGCACGCGGAAGGGGATCGGCTCTCGCTCCCCGGGAGACAGGACGGCGTGCGCATCGCGCGAGTTGAAGCGGAAGGCGATGCTCCCGCCGGCCTGGTCGAGCGCGACCTTCTCCGCGCGGATCGTCCACTGGCCGGCGAGGGCCCAGCGGTTGCCGGTCAGCTCCTCGGGCAGCTCGTAGGTGCTGGGCTCGTCGAACGCGGCGGAGCTGGGTGAGGCGAGGCGCTCGCCGCGCGCGTAGCCGACGTAGGTCTCGGGCGTGCGCAGGTGGTCCCAGTCCGCCTCCGCCTCCAAGCCGATCCCCTCGATCGGAACGAGCTCGCGATCGATGTCGAGCAGGCGCTGGATCTCGCGCTCCGACTGCTCGTAGCGTCCTTCGCCGAAGTGCATGTCGCGGATGATTCCCTCCCGGTCGACGAAGTAGAGCGCGGGCCAGTAGTTGTTGTCGAAGGCGCTCCAGATCGCGTAGTCGTTGTCCACGGCGACCGGGTAGTCGATGTCCCGCTGCTTCGTGGCGCGGCGCACCCGCTCGACGTCGTGCTCGAAGGAGAACTCGGGCGTGTGGGCTCCGATCACCACCAACCCGTCGTCTCGATAGGCCTGCGACCACGCGCGAACGTACGGCTCCTGGCGCAGCCAGTTGATGCACGTCAGCGTCCAGAAGTTCACGAGGACCACCTTGCCGCTCAGCCCGTCGGGGCTGAGCGGCTCGGAGTTGATCCACTCGGTGGCCCCGCCGAGCGAGGGGAACTGCCGGTGGTCGAACAGGCTCATCTAGCGAAGCGACCGGAACCCGGCCCGCACCTCGGTGGTGAACAGCTCCGGCTCCTGCCAGGCGGCGAAGTGGTTGCCCCTGTCGACCTCGTTGAAGTAGATGAGGTTGGGGTAGGCCTTCTCCGCCCAGCTCCTCGGGGCCTGGTAGAGCTCCTTGGGAAAGACGGTCACGGCAACGGGGACGGAGACGCCCTTGACGTCGAAGAAGCCCAGCGCGTTCTCGTGATACAGCCGTGCCGAGGAAATCCCGGTGTTCGTGAACCAGGTGAGCGTGATGTTGTCGAGGACCTCGTCTCGCGTGAGGTTGCCAACTGGGCTTCCCCCGACGAACGCCTGTGCGATGTCCTCGTAGCTCTTCGCGTCGTGGTCGAGCATCCAGGCCGCCAGGCCGACGGGCGAATCCGATATTCCGAACAGCGTCTCCGGATGCAACAGCATCTCGATGGCGTAGCCGATGCCCTTCGTGTAGACGTCGGTCAGCTGCTCGTAGGCACGTTGCTCGTCGGCTGAGAGGTCGGCCGCCGGCGGGTCGGCCCGCAGCGGCCCGAACAGGGCCGAGATCTCGGGCGGGACGGCGCCCGGCATGTTGGAGTGAATCCCGATCAGCTCCGGGGGTGCCTGAACACCCATCAGATCCGTGATGATCGCGCCCCAATCGCCGCCCTGTGCCACGAATCGGGTGTAGCCGAGGCGCTTCATCAGCTCGACCCAGGCGCTGGCGATGTGATCAGGGGTCCAGCCGGTGGAGGTCGGCTTGCCCGAGAACCCGTACCCGGGGATCGACGGGACCACCAGATGGAAGGCGTCCTCCGCGTTGCCGCCGTGTGCCGTCGGATCGCTGAGCGGGCCGATGACGTTCAGCATCTCGACCACCGAACCCGGCCAGCCGTGGGTGATGATGAGCGGCAGGGCGTCCTCGTGCGGCGACCTGACGTGGATGAAGTGGATGTCGAGGCCGTCGATCTCGGTCATGAACTGCGGCAGGGCGTTCAGCCTCGCCTCGACGCGCCCGAAGTCGTAGTCGCGTGCCCCAGTAGCGCGCGAGCGCCTGGATCGTCGCCAGCTGCACGCCCTCGGAAGCGTCTCCGACGGTTTCCTTCTCCGGCAGGCGTGTCGCCGCGATGCGCCGGCGGAGGTCGTCCACGGCCTCCTCCGGAATGTCAACGTGGAAGGGCCGGATCGCTGTGGCGTCCGCTGACGTCTCGGCCGTCAAAGTCATCTGGATTCTCCTGTGCGGGGGTGGACAATGTGCAAGATCGCCCCGCCGCGCTGGTCCCGCATCACACGGAACGGGTGAGCCTGCTCGTCCCCTCTGCTCAGGCGCCTAGTTCCGGTTGCCTCCGAAGAGCTGGAGGAAGAACAGGAAGATGTTCAGCACGTCCAGGAAGATGCTTGCCGCGATCGGCACCGCGCTGTCGGAGCCCGCGCGACGGAGCCGGTTGAAGTCGAAGATCGTGTAGCCGCCGAAGATCACGAGCCCGGCGACGGACCAGATCACGTTCTCGTGCGGGATCGAGACGAAGATCGCGACGATGCCGAACACGAGCAACGCCAGCAGCGCAAAGAACAGGAAGCGGGCCCACGAGGACAGGTCACGGCGAGTTGCATACCCGCCCGCGCCGAGCACGGCCACGAACCCGCCGGTCGCGCCGGCGGCCTGCCAGAGCGCCGAGGGATCGGCCTGTGCATACGAGTTCAGGACGGGCCCAAGCGCCAGCCCCAGGAACAGCCCGAGGCCGAACAGCAGCGTGATCGCAAGCTGGTTCTTCCCGCGCGACGAGGCGATGTTGAGCCCGAAGACGCATCCGAACCCCGCGATGAAGAAGAGGATTCCGGCCCCGCCGCTCATGTTGCGGCCGATGTATGCGCCGAGGGCCAGGAAGCCGAGCGTCAGTGCGACGTAGCCCATCACCTGCCCGAACACGGCCCGCGACTGATCGCGGGTGAGTGGTACCGAGCCGGCGGTGCTCAGGCCTGGGTGGGCGGCTTCCGGGCTTTGCGTCATCGTTCCTCCTTGAGTTTGCCGAGCCGGCATCAGTTTCGCTGAAATTACCCCGGGTGGGGAGGAGTGACATGGACATTGCCTCACTGGCCGACCTGCTTCACGAGACAGCCGACCATCACGACCCATACGAGAAGACCCATGCCCCCCACAACTGGTGGGACTGGTACGCGGCCTACATGGACGCCCGGCAGCAAGGGAGCACGCCGGACGAGGCATCGGAGGCCGCGGGTCGCTACATGACGGAAGTCCTGGGCATCGACGCCCTCTGACCCGCGGCCTCCTCGGGCCGGTCAGGACGTCGAGTCGAGCCACTCCTCGAAGGTCGGGCCGGCGAGCGTGGCGTCCGGGCCCGGCAGCAGGGCCCCGTTCAGGTTGAGCTCGTGGTCCGGGTCGTCTGTGTTCACCGTGCCCTCGATCCGCAACCCGTTGCCGCGCCGCGCCACGAGCAGCTTCGCCATCTCCACCAGGCTCTCTTCCCGCGGGCCGGCGATCTCCGAGATCGTGGCTGCGGGGTCGAGGTCCGTGGCCAGGTCGGCCACCCGCTCGGCGACGCTCCTGGCTGCGACCAGCTGGGTGCGCATCTCCGGCACGCGGCTCACGTCACCGTCGGTGCTCCACTCGACGAGCTGCGAGACGAACTCGTGGAACTGCGCCGCGCGCAGGATGGTTGCCGGGACCGGGCCCGACAGCGACGCCTGCTCGTGCGCGATCTTCGCCGCGCCGTAGCCCGCCGTGTAGCGGTCGGTGCCGATGATCGACACCACGACGATCCGCTCGACGCCAGCCCGCTCGCCAGCGTCCTGGAGGTTCCGCGCCGCGGTGGTGAAGAACTCCGTTGCCTGCGTCTGGTCCGGCGAGGGCCCGGTGGCGGCGTCGACGACGGCCTCCACGCCCTCCAGCGCCTCGGCGAGGCCGTCGGCGGTGATCACGTCCACGCCCGTGGAGCGCGACATCGCCACCGGCTCGTGTCCGCGCTCCTCGAGCACGTCCACCACGTGATGGCCGACCCTTCCGGTCGCTCCTACTACTGCGATCCTCCTACCTGTCTTCATGATTCCTCCTGGTCCGGGTGTTCGTAAGGGAGACGAACGGGGACCCCGGAAATCGACATCTGCCCGGTAGGGTTCCGTCGCTGGCGAGATCTGGATGTGCTGTGCCCCCGGCTGAGCCACAAGGCGTTCTGACACCACTCACCGAGGCGGCCATCTTCCTGGTCGCCACCGTCGATGCCGGTGCCGAGCAGGACGTGCGCGACCTCCTTCTGGACGTGAGCGGCCTGCGGCGGTCGGTCGGGTTTCGGGTCCCGGAGGGCGGGCTGACCTGCGTGGTGGGTCTTGGCTCCGACCTCTGGGATCGCCTCTTCGGCGCGCCGCGCCCGGCCGGGCTGCACCCGTTCCCCGGGTTCGAGGGCGACCCCCACACCGCCGTTGCGACGCCCGGCGACCTGCTGATCCACCTCCGCGCCCATCGGCTGGACCTCTGCTTCGAGCTTGCCCAGCGATTGATGAACCGGCTCGCGGGACGCGTGCAGGTCGTCGACGAGGTGCAGGGGTTCAGGTCGTTCGACGACCGCGATCTGCTCGGGTTCGTGGACGGCACCGAGAACCCGGAGGGAGCCGCCGCCGCGGCGGCGGTGCTGATCGGCGAGGAGGACGCCGACTTCGCCGGTGGCAGCTACGTGGTGGTGCAGAAGTATCTGCACGACCTGGACGCCTGGGACGCCCTGCCGGTCGAGGAGCAGGAGCGCGCGATCGGCCGCACGAAGCTGAGCGACATCGAGCTGCCCGACGACGTGAAGCCGGCCAACTCACACGTGGCGCTGAACACGATCGTCGACGACGATGGCGAGGAGCGCCAGATCGTCCGTATGAACATGCCGTTCGGCGCCGTCGGCGCGCGCGAGTTCGGCACCTACTTCATCGGCTACGCGCGCAGCCCGGACGTGATCGAGCAGATGCTGAAGAACATGTTCATCGGCAACCCGCCGGGCACCTACGACCGCATCCTCGACTTCTCGACGGCCGTGACCGGCAACCTGTTCTTCGTGCCGAGCGCCGACTTCCTCGACGATCCCTCGACCACCCCGCCCGCGATCGAGGCACCGGCCGGCCCCGACGGCTCGCTTGGGATCGGCGGGCTCAGGGACTGAGCGCGCTGCGTCAGTCGATGCGGGTGATGGCGGGCAGCGTGTAGCTGCCGTCGAAGACCGCCGCGTCGGGCTCGTACATGCGGAGGATCGGGCGGAAGCGGCCGCTCGGGGCGGGCAGCCAGTTGGCTCGTGCCTCGGGCGCATCGGGCTCGTCGTGCTGGATCGTGATGGCCAGCGTGCCGTCGTCGCCGCGCACGAGGCCGGGGGTGCGGTCGCCCACCGAGTAGCGCTGGATGGGGTTCTCGACGAGGTAGAACTCGGGCAGGTCATACATCGTGATCGACCAGAACGCGCCCACCGGCGGCGTGGTCTCGAAGCGCATCTCGTAGCGGTGCGCTCCTTCGAGCTGCGCGCCTCCGCCGTCCTTGTAGCTCATCGCGTAGGCGGCCTCGTAGCCGTGGTTGCCCCATAGCCCGCCACGGGCCGCCAGCGCCCGCCCGATGAGCCGCAGCTTGGGGTCACTGATCTTCCAGGCCGGGTCATCGAGCGTGCCCAGCTCGAAGTAGTCGAGGTTGTAGTCGAACACGTGGTAGGTGAGGCTCCAGCCGTTCACCTCTGGGCTCGAGCCGTGCACGAGCGCATCCTCCATGTACTGCTTGCCGGCCGCGAGGCCGTCGCGGAGGGCGCCGGCCAGAGCCAAGGCGGGGTCCGCATAGGGCGTGTCCAGCTCGAACAGCCCCAGCGGCTCGAAGCGCTGCTGGTAATCCAGATCGCGCTGGGCGGGCGGAAACGCCCGCATCCAGCCGCGCAGCTTCTCGAAGAACGCGAGCTCCTCCGGCACCGCGGGATCCGGCTGTGGCAGGCCGGCCCCGGGGCTGTCGGCGGTCGGGCTGAGCTTCAGCTGTGACTGGAGCTCTCGGACCGCGGGCAGGTCGTCCTCGCCGTTCACGGCCCAGCGCCCCACGATGCTCGCGATCGCCGTGGGCAGCCGGATCACGGTGCGATCGCCGTCGGCCGAGCCGGCCCAATCTGGCCCGACCAGCAGGAACGAACCGGCCTTCGTGCCGGTGGCGCGATGCCCGACGTACGCGAAGTTGTTCGTCCAGGCGTCCACGAACTGGAGCACGTAGTAGCGCCCGTCGCTGTCAGGCACGTCCATGCGCACCGGGCCGGCGCTCACGTCGAGCTGCGCGATCGAGTAGATCGTGTCGTTGTTGATCGACACGAACGTGTCCTTTGGGCCGGCGAGCCCGGTCGCGTGGCTGAAGCTGTTGAAGGTCCCCGGCGGCAGGCTGCCCATCCCGCGCCGGTTGAAGCGGTCGACCTCATCCAGGTCGAACACGAGCGGGAAGCCGTAGATGAACGCCTCCGCGGCGAGCGCGACGAGCGATTCGTCGCTCATCGGATCGCTTCGGCGGTCGTCCTGGCGGGCATTACCCGCACCCTGCCGGGCGGCGGGTGATTCGCCCTCACCTGATTGGGGTGAACGCCTCTCGGCTAGGCGCGCGCGGGCTTGATGCGGAAGCTCTTGGTCGAGGTCGACGTGTTGCCGGCCGCGTCCTTCACCGTGATCGTCACGCGGTAGAGACCCGCGCCCAGCTTGCGGCCGTGGACCCTGGGCAGCGTTAGCGAGTTGGCGCCGGCGTTGCCCGGACCGCTGAGACCGCTACGCAGCGCGACGAAGCGCGTGCAGCGCGGACGCGTGCGGTTCTTGCTCGTCGGTCGCACGCACTTGCCGGCGACCCGGCGGCCCGTCGTAGCCTTCTGGAGCGCGAGGCTGACGGTGGACGCCTCGGACAGCCGGTAGGCGATCTTGCCGCCGCTCACGCTCAGCCCGCTCGCGGTCGGGGCCGTCTTGTCGCACGGGCCCTGGGTGTTCGCCTGGGTCGGGCACTGATCCTGGGTCTCGTCGCCGAAGCCGTCGTGGTCGGCGTCCGGCTCGATCACCGCCTGGACCAGCAGCTCGCCGGTGACGCTGGTGGAACCGCGGGCGCCCTGGCCGTCGACCAGCGGCGGCGCGAACAGGTAGCTGAACTTGTCGCCGCTGCTGTTGTAGGTCGCGTTCACGTTCGTGCCGTCGATCGCGAGGTGATCGCCCTTCTTCACGGGCACGCGCCCGGGGAAGTCGAGGATCGGCGTGTCGCCACCGCCCGTGTCGGCGGGGATCGTCACGGTGGGTCCCGTGCCCGCCGCGGTGGCGAGCGCGCTGCTGTTGTTGTTCGGATCCACGGTCAGATCGGCGAGGCGGAACGTGACGCTGGCCGGCGCGCCGTTTCCGCCGAACCCGCGGATGCGGAACTTGGTGATCACGCCGGCCGTCGGGGCGCCGCCCGAGTAGGGGTCGCCGTTCGGGTCGGTGGGCACGATGAACGAGGCGAGCGTGCAGGGCGTGGTGAGCAGCCTGGCACTCGCCGGAGTTCGCCGGATTGTGGTTGAGCCGGCTGCCGAAGGTCACGCTGGCGTGGCTCACGGGTGCGAGCACGAGCAGAGCCGCGGCCGCGGCGAGTGTGGCGGCGGTCAAACGGGGCACTGACATCGTGTTCCTCTTTCCTGGTTGCCATCGCTCAGCCGGCGACGATCGTGAACGTGGAGCTGTTGTACTTGCGGGAGTTGTTGCCGGCGGCGTCCACCGCGCTCACCACGACCCGGTAGCTACCGAGGGCGAGGCGCCGCGAGCGGCTGAGCCGGCCCTGGAAGCGCACGCTGTTGAGGCCCGCCTTCGCGTGCAGCCCGCTGATGCTGCCCGCGCTCACGAAGCGGGTGCAGGAGCGCTTGGTGCGGTTGCGGGGCGTGGTCTTCACGCACCTGCGCCCGCTGCGCCGGCCGCGGGTCGCGCGCTGGAAGCTGAGCTTGACCGTGCCGGGCTCGCTGAGCTTGAACGAGATCGTGGTGCCCACGCCCACGCGCGCGAGCCGGGGCAGACGCCGGCCCGAGCCGCCAGCGCTTCGACGACAGCTTCAGCCCCGCCACCAGCGGATCGGTCACGTCCCTGCCGCCGCCCGTCGCGATGCCCACGTTGACCGTCACCGTGGCCGGCGCCGAGTCGGAGGTGCCGTCGTTGCCCGTGTAGGTGAAGGTGTCGGTGCCGCGGAAGTTCTTGTTCGGCGTGTAGATCAGCTTGCCGTCGTCGCGAGAGCGCCCCGATGTCGCCGTGCGCCGGCGGGGAGGCGATGCTGAGCGCGTCCCCGTCGAGCGGCGTGGGGGTCGGCGGCGCGGCGCCCAGGCCCGCGTCGGGGTCGGTGCAGCTGAGCGCGATCCTCGTGAACCCGTTCACGGCCACCTGCGGGGTGGTCTTGTTGTCGCACTTGGGCGAGAAGTTGGTGGCCCAGTCGGCGTTGCCGTCGAAGTGCGCGGCCACGTTCAGGTTGGTGAGCAGGTCGGGGTTGTTCCCGTTCTTGTCCCTCGTCTCGAGGTCGCCGGCCCCGAAGGCGCCGAGGGTGAAGAGCACGCTCGAGCCGTTCGGGGACCAGACGCAGTTGAGGTCGCCCACGTTCGCGGTCGTCGAGAACGGCGAGGCGCCCGTGCCGTTCACGTTGACGGTGTAGAGGTCGGCCATGTCGGTCTGCGGCCCGCGCAGGAAGCAGAGCCGCGACCCGTCGGGCGACACCGCGGGCTGCCAGTCGTCGGTCGCGTCGGTGAGCACGCCGGTGACGGTGCCGTCCGGCGACGACGGGCGTGACCCTGTAGATGTCGCGGTTGCCGGCGGCTCCGCGGTTGAAGTAGAGCGTGTTGCCGTCGGGGCTCCAGACCGGCCGCTGGTCGGTCGTGCCGATCGTGATCTGCACCGGTTGTGAGCCCGGCGCGATGTCCTTCACGAAGATGTTCCCGCCCGAGCCGTAGGCGATCTTGGTGCCGTCGGGCGACCACGTGGGCCGGTCCTGACCGTCGGCGGCGGGCACGAACTCGGTCTGGTCGCCGGTCTTCAGGTCGGCGATCCAGATCGCGTAGTGGCTCGTGGGGCTGAACGCGGTCCCGGCGGCGTAGGCGATCTTGCTGTGGTCCGGCGACCAGTTGGGGTGACGGTGCTGCATGCCCGCCGGCAGCGTCGTGACCTGCACGGGCGTGGCGGTGGGGCCGTCGGCCACCCAGATGCGCGCGTCGGCGTCGCTGGCGGAGGGGGTCGGGATGCCCTTGCTCGCCCGCCCGCTGGCGAACACGATCTTCCCGTTCGGGCCGGCGATCGAGGTGGCCGAGGCGGGACCCGGGAGCGCGGCCAGCAGCGCGCCGAAGGAGCAGGTGAGGACCAGTTGCGCGAGCCGTCGGGTCACTGCACTGGCAAACCTACCCGGTTTAGGATGCGCGGCGTCCGAGACCCAAGACCGGAGGAGGGATCCGATGGCTGTCGATGGAGCGCTGGACGTGGTGGTCGTCCCGTTCACGCCGGAGACCAAGGCGGGCACGCTGAGTCAGGTCCCGATGCTCAGGCAGAGCTTCGAGCACCTCGACATCTGGGGCAACGAGTGGACGGCGGCCGGGCTGGTGGAGCAGATGGACGCCGTGGGGGTGCAGGCGGCGCTGGTCTGCGCGATCGTCGGCACCGGCTGGGAGGTCTCGTACGAGTACATCAAGGAGATGTGCGACGAGGTGCCCGGCCGGATCCTCGCCAACGCCGGGATCGACCCGCGCGACGTGGCGGGCGGCGTGCGCAGGCTCGAGCACGCCGTCACCGAGCTGGGCTTCGTGGGCGCGCACAGCTATCCGCACTGGTTCGGGCTGTCGCCGGCCGACCGTCGCTACTACCCCTTCTACTGGAAGTGCATCGAGCTGGACGTGCCGGTGCAGATCCAGGTGGGGCAGGCGTTCCAGACCGGGCTCTACAACGTCGGACGGCCGGAGGCGATCGACGAGATGGCCGTGGAGCTGCCGGATCTCAAGATCGTCTGCATCCACACCGCCTACCCGTGGGACCGCGAGATGGTCTCGGTCGCGTGGAAGCACCCGAACGTGTACATCGGCGCCGACTGTTGGCTGCCGCGCGACTGGGCGCCGGAGCTGATCCAGTTCGTCCGCGGCGAGGGGCGCGAGAAGGTGCTGTGGGGCACCAACCACCCGGTGCTCCAGTACGCGGATTCGCTGAAGGGCGTGGCCGAGCTCGGGCTCGACGCGGAGACCGAGGCGCTGCTGCTGCGCGACAACCTCAAGCGCGTCTATCGCCTCTGACGCCGGCGCCGAGGATGTCCAGGCCGGGGAGCTGCGACAGGGAGCCGCCGTCCACCGCCACGGACGAGCCGGTCATGAACGACGCGTCGTCGGAGAGCAGGAACGCCACCACGGCGGCGATCTCGTCCGGCTGCGCGCAGCGCTTCATGGTCTGAAGGCTCTCGATCATCTCCCGCTGCGCGGCGGGATTCTCGGAGTCCTCGATGTGCTGCGCCACGAGCGGTGTGAGCACCGCGCCGGGCAGCACGCAGTTGGCACGGATCCCGCGCGCGCCGTACTCCACCGAGATCGCCCGCACCAGCGCGCCGATGCCCGCCTTCGCGATCGCGTACGGGCCCGCCATCGGATAGGAGGCCACCTGGTGGATCGAGCTCGTGCAGCAGAGCGCGCCGCCGCTCTCGCTGAGCATGTGCCTGATCGCGTGCTTGCAGACCAGGAACATGCCGCGCAGGTTCACCGCGAGGATGTCGTCGAACACGTCGTCGGGTGTGTCGGCCAGGAGCAGCGGCGGGTTTGGGATCCCGGCGTTCACGTGGGCGGCGTCGAGCCGCCCGTGGTCGGCGACGATCCGCTCGATCAGCAACTCCACGTCGGCAGCGCTCGTCACGTCGCAAGCGATGAACGAGATCGGCTCGTTCTCGGCCGCGACGCGCTCGCCGGCCGCGGCGTCCACGTCGGCGATCACCACTCGCGCGCCCTCCGCCGTCAGCCGGCGAGCGCTCGCGTAGCCGATCCCACTGGCGCCGCCGGTGACGAGCGCCACACGGCCGGCGAACCGGTGGCCCGCGCTCATTCGTCCTCGAGCGGGTTGCCCTCGGCCGCGACGCTCCACGTGGCCGTTGTGCCGCCGTCAACGGCCACGTTGGCGCCGTGCACGAGGGACGCGGCGTCCGAGGCGAGGAAGAGCGCGACCGCCGCTATCTCCCGCGGCGTGCCCAGGCGCCCGATCGGCGTGGCGGCCTCGATTGCACGCCGCGTGGCGGGGTCGGCCAGCGCGGAGCCGAGCAGGGGTGTGTCGATCGGGCCCGGTGAGATCGCGTTGGCGCGGATGCCCAGCGGCGACAGCTCCGATGCGAGCGCGCGCGTGAGCGTGACGAGGGCGCCCTTGGTCGCCCCGTACACGCTGCCGAGTGGCGACGGGATCTGAGCCGACCCCGATGCGATCACGATGATCGAAGCGCCGGCCCGGAGGTGGGGGATGGCCGCCTGGGTGATGAAGAACGGCGCGCGCAGGTTCACCGCGAGGATGCGGTCGAAGGCGTCGCGCGGGAAGTCGGCGATCGTGTGCGTCTCGAAGATCCCGGCCGCGTGGACGAGGATCTCGAGCGAGCCGAAGCGCTCCAGCGCCGTCTCGACGATGCGGGCGGGCGCGTCTTCGTCGGTCACGTCGAGCGTCAGCGTCTCGCAGCGACCCTGCTCCGCCTCGGCCGCCGCGCGCGTGGCCTCCAGGCCGGCCGCGTCGCGGTCCACCATCAGCGTCGCGGCGCCGGCCGCGGCCAGCGCCTGGGCGATCGCGGCGCCGATGCCGGAGGCGGCGCCGGTGACGATCGCGATGCGGCCGGAGAGGTCGATGCGGGCGAGATCCGCGTAGCCGTCGCTCACGGACGCGAAGCTACGCGGCGCGCGGTCATGCCCACAGCGCCGCCGGCGGGCGGGCTTGTGGGGATCCACAGGCTAAACGCGCTCGGCGACCACGACGGCCGCCTCGGCTGAGCGCCGGGTCCGCTTGCGGCGAGCCGGGCTTTGGCACGAGAACCCCGGCCACGAGGCACGCGAGGAGGAAGCCGGTGGCCATCCAGAAGGTCTGGGTGAAGCCGGTGACGGTGGGTTCTCCGCGCGACATGTTGTTGGCGATGAAGGTGGCCGAGAGCTGGCCGCCCAGCGCGCCGCCGAGTGTTCTCATCACCGTGTTCATGCCGCTCGCCACGCCCGTCTGATGGCTGGGCACCGCCTGCACGATGAGGTTGCCCAGCGCCGCGAAGGCGAGGCCGATGCCCACGCCGAGCAGCCCTGCGGCGACCAGCAGCTCCCAGGGATGCTCGTGGGCGACGGCCAGCATCACGAACGACGCGGTGGAGAACAGCGTGCCCGCCAAGCAGGGCGGCGCGCGATCCGAAGCGGGCGGAGATCGCACCGGCCTTGAGCCCGAGGATCGTCATCCCCACCGTGGTGGGCAGCAGGTACAGGCCCGACACCACCACCGACGCGCCGAAGCCGAACCCGGTGCTCGTCGGCAGCTGGGCGAACTGCGGGAAGACGACGAACGAGGCATACAGCCCGGCCCCCAGCAGGAAGGCGGAGGCGTTCGTGGTCCACACGCCCCGCACGCGCATCATCGTCATGTCCACCAGCGGATGGTCGCTGCGCACCTCCACCAGGATCCAGAGGAAGATGAAGATGAAGCCCACGAGCAGGAGCAGGAGCGTCTTCGGGGATCCCCAGCCCCAGGTGGTGGTCTCGCTGATCGCAAGCAGCGCCGCCGAGATCCCGATCGTCATCAGCACGGCGGCGAGCCAGTTCACACGGCCCGGCACGCGGATGGGCGACTCCGGCACGAAGCGCCACGTGGCCACGGCCGCGATCACCACCGGCACCAGCGGGATCCAGAACAGCCAGTGGTAGCTGAGGTGCTCGATGATCACGCCGGAGAGCACGATCCCGGCGCCGCCGCCCACCCCGAGGATCGCCGACAGGAGGCCGATGCCGCCGGCCACCTTCTCGCGCGGGAACTCGTCGCGGACGATCCCGAACGCGAGCGGGAAGATGCCTCCCGCCGCGCCCTGGATGAAGCGGGCGACGATCAGCACCCCTAGCGAGCTCGACAGCGCCGCCATCACGGTGCCGACGACGAGGATCAGGAGCGTCCACAGCAGCAGCCGCTCCTTCCCGTACATGTCGCCGAGGCGGCCGAGGATCGGGGTGCCCACCGAGGCGGCGAGCAGGTAGGCGGTGAGCAGCCAGGCGATCCCGGTCTCGGTGGTGTGGAGGTCGCGCTGCAGCGTCGGCAGCGCGGGGATCACCGTCGAGCTCAGCATCGCGTAGGCGATCGCGCCGAGCGAGAGCACGGCGAGCGTCACATTCGGATGCGTGCGGTCCTTGGACGTCATCTACGGCTTACCCGCTCCTGAGCGCTCTATCACCCCGCTCGAGCAGAGCCAGTACAGTAGCGGAATGACCATTCCGGTCAGCTCGCCGTGCTGGTCTGAGCTGGACGTGGAGGAGAAGCGGGCCACGCTTCTGCGCGCCGCGGGAGCGGTCTTCGCGAAGGACGGGCTCGATGCCCCGGTGCCCGCGATCGCCGCGGCCGCCGGCGCCGGCGTGGGCAGCGTCTACCGCCAGTTCCCCTCCAAGACCGACCTGCTGGCCGCCCTCGTGGTCGAGCGGCTCGAGGAGTCGGTGCGCTGGGCCGAGGCGGCGCTGGCGAGCGACGGATGGGCCCTGGGCCGCGCTCACCGGGCTGCTGTGGGCGCTCGCCGAGCGCCAGGCCGCGGATGACGTCCTGGGCGAGGCGATGGCCACGCTGTCCGAGCATCCGGCGGTCGAGAGCGCGCTGGCGGACACGCTCGCGGCGCTCGAGCGCCTGCTCGCCGCCGCGCGTGCCGAGGGTCGGCTGCGGGCCGACGCCACCACGCTCGACCTGCGCCTGATCTTCGCCGCCACTCGCGCCGCCGGTCAGTTCGGGCCGGACGCCTGGCGGCGGATGCTGGCGCTCGGGATCGACGGCTTGGCCGCGAGCTGAAGCCGCCCGGCCGGGGCCGCGCCTCAGTTCTCGGCGATGCGCCGCAGCAGCTCGGCGGCGCGGGCGAGGACGGCCTGCTCGTCGGGGGAGAGGTCGTCCGCGATCGCCAGCGCCAGCCAGCCGTCGCGGTGGCGGCGATCCGCATCGAGCGCGGCGCGACCCTCCTCGGTGAGGGTCACCAGCGCCCGCCTGCCGTCGCTCGGATCCGGCCTGCGGGCCACGAGGCCGTCGGTCTCGAGGTCGCTGACCGTCTGAGCCATCGACTGGGGGCGGACCCGCTCGGCCATGGCGAGATCGCTCACGCTCTGCTCGCCCTCGCGGTCCAGCCGGCCGAGCACGGTGCCGTGCGAGAGGGGGAAGCGGTGCTCGGCGCGCAGGCGCCGGATCAGCTGCCCGAGGACCACGCGCAGCTCGGCCGCCAACAGCGCCGGGTCGGTCGCTCGTGGGCATGCGCACACCTTACCTCAGACAGGCAAACTGTACAGCTTACCTGTATTGTTTGGCGGGCGTGGGAGTGTTTGGACTGAGACGACCGCTCGCCGCCGGGCCTGCCTCGGACAACGACCGCTACAAGTGGATCGCGCTCTCGAACGTCACGCTCGGCGTGCTGCTGGCGACGATCGACGTGTCGATCACGCTGATCGCGATGCCCGACATCTTCAGGGGCATCCACCTCGATCCGCTCGTCCCCTCCAACAGCCTCTACCTGCTCTGGATGATCCTCGGCTACATAGTCGTGGCGAGCGTGCTGATCGTCAGCCTCGGCCGGTTGGGCGACATGTTCGGGCGGGTCAGGATCTACAACCTCGGCTTCGTGATCTACACGGCGGCCTCGCTGCTGCTCGCGATCGATTGGATGACCGGGCGCGCGGGCGCCACCTACCTGATCGGCTTCCGGCTGGTCCAGGGGATCGGGGGCGCGTGCCTCCTGGCGAGCTCGTCGGCGATCATCACCGACGCGTTTCCCCCGAACCAGCGCGGCACGGCGCTCGGCATCAACAACATCGTGGGTGTCAGCGGCATGTTCATCGGCCTGGTGCTCGGAGGGTTGCTGGCGCCGATCGACTGGCGCCTGGTGTTCCTGATCTCGGTGCCTGTCGGCCTGTTCGGAACCGTGTGGGCGTACCTCAAGCTCGAGGAGCGCAGCACGCCGCGGCGACGGCCGATCGACTGGTGGGGCAACGTCACCTTCGCCGTGGGGCTGATACTCGCGATGGTCGCGGTGACCTACGGCATCCGTCCCTACGGCGCTCACGCCACCGGCTGGGGCAGCCCGCGCGTGATCGCGCTGCTGAGCAGCGGGGCGGCCTGCCTTGCCGCCTTCGTCGCCATCGAGCGGCGGGTGCCGGACCCGATGTTCCGCCTCACGCTGTTCCGGATCAGGGCGTTCACGTTCGGCACCCTGTCCACCTTCCTCGCGGCGGTCGCCAGAGGCGGGCTGATGTTCATGCTGATCATCTGGCTGCAGGGCATATGGCTGCCGCAGCACGGCTACGACTTCACCAGCACGCCGCTGTGGGCGGGGATCTACATGCTGCCGCTGACGGCGGGCATGCTGATCGCCGGGCCCACGTTCGGCGTGCTCTCAGACCGCTTCGGGGCGCGCGGGTTCGCCACCGGCGGGATGATCGCCGCCGCGCTCAGCTTCGGGCTGCTGCTGTTGCTGCCCACCAACTTCCCCTATCCGCTGTTCGCCGCGATCCTGGCGCTGAACGGCGTGGCGATGGGGATGTTCGCCTCGCCCAACCGGGCCGCGGTGATGAACAGCCTGCCGCCCGGGGACCGCGGCGCCGGAGGGGGCATGAACCAGACCTTCCAGAACTCGGCTCAGGTGATCTCGATCGGCATCTTCTTCACGCTGATGATCGCCGGGCTGGCGGCCACGCTGCCGCACGCGATGACGAGCGGGCTCGAGGCGCACGGCGTCGCCGCGCCCACCGCGGAGCGCGTGGCGCACCTGCCGCCGGTCTCGATCCTGTTCGCCGCCTTCCTCGGCTACAACCCGATCCAGCACCTCCTCGGCCCGCACGCGCTGGCGGCACTCTCGGCGCCGAACCGCGAGCTGCTCACCGGTCGCTCGTTCTTCCCGCACCTGATCTCGGGTCCGTTCCACACCGGGCTGCGCGAGGCGTTCGGGTTCGCGATCATGGCCTGCCTGATCGCCGCCGGGGCGTCACTCCTGCGCGGCGGCCGCTACCAGCACAGCGAGGAGGCGGAGCGGGCGCGGGGCGAGGAGATTCGCGTGAAGGCCAGGCGATCCACCCGGCGAACGGAGGAGCAGCATGCGAGTTGAGTGGTACGGCCAGTCCGCGTTCCGACTCGAGGCCGACGGCAAGGTGGTCGTGATCGACCCCTTCGGCGACCTCTCGGGCATGGCGGCCAGGGGAATGCAGTTCGAGTATCCGGCGATCGACGGCGTGGAGGCCGACCTCCTGCTCGTCACCCACGAGCACGGCGACCACAACGGCGTCGAGGTGATCGGCGGGGAGCCGCACGTGCTGCGCTCCACCGCCGGCACCCACGAGTCGCCGCTCGGCGAGGTCGTCGGGATCGCCTCGGAGCACGACCCCGTGGCGGGCACCCAGCGCGGCCCCAACACGATCTTCGTGTTCGACCTCGGCGGTGTGCGTGTGGCGCACCTCGGCGACTTCGGCCAGACCGCGCTGCGCGATGAGCAGGCCGAGGCGATCGGCCAGGCGGACCTGCTGTTCCTGCCCGTCGGCGGCGGCCCGACGCTCGACGCCGAGCAGGCCGCCGCGGTGGCGGAGCGGATCGGTCCGCGCTGGATCGTGCCGATGCATTACCGAACGCCGCGCATCAGCTTCCTCGAGACCGCCGACCCCTTCCTCGAGCTGATGCCGCACGTGCAGCGCCTGGACACGCCCGCGTTCGACACCGATGAGCACGCGGCAGACGAGCGACCGCTGGTGGTGGTCCCCGCCGCGCCATGAGCGAGGCCGCCTCCCAGAACGGCGGCCACGCGGCCGACGATCGCATTCCGGCGTACGTCTGGCGGATCAGCCTGGTCGTGATCGTCGGGTCGATCATGTCGATCCTCGACACGACGATCGTCAACGTCGCGCTCGCCACGCTCGGCCGCGAGCTGCACGACACGATCGATCAGATCCAGTGGGTCGTGACCGGCTACATGCTGGCGCTGGCGGCCGTGATCCCGGTCACCGGCTGGGCCGCCCGGCGCTTCGGCGCGAAGCAGGTCTACATCGTCTCGCTGGTTTTGTTCACGGCCGGCTCGGCGCTCTGCGGGCTGGCCAGCTCGAGCAACGAGCTGATCGCGTTCCGCGTGCTCCAGGGGCTGGGCGGCGGCATGATCCTGCCGATCGGCCAGCTGATAATGGCCACGGCGGCCGGGCCCTCGCGGATGGGGCGCGTAATGAGCATCGTGGCCGTGCCGGCGATGCTCGCGCCGATCCTCGGGCCCACGATCGGCGGCCTGATCCTCGACCATGCGAGCTGGCGCTGGATCTTCTACGTGAACCTGCCGATCGGCGTGATCGCCGTGGTGGCTGCGCTGCGCGTGCTGCCCACGGTGGCGCGCGGAAAGGTCGACCGGCTCGACGTGCTCGGCCTGATCCTGCTGTCGACGGGCGTGCCCCTGCTCACCTATGGGCTGGCGGAGATCGGCGCCACCGGCGGCTTCACCAGCGCCAAGGTGGTGTTCCCCTTCCTGGCAGGCATCGTGCTGATCGCGCTGTTCGTCGTCCACGCGCTGCGCGTTCCGGCGCCGCTGCTCGACCTGCACCTGTACCGGCGGCGCACGTTCGCGTCGGCGTCGTTCGCGATGTTCTGCCTGGGGGCCGCGCTGTTCGGCTCGATGATCCTCCTGCCGCTCTACTGGCAGGACATCCGTCACGAGAGCGTGGTCGACACCGGGCTGCTCACCGCCCCCCTGGGAATCGGCATGGCGCTGGTGATGCCGCTCGCCGGCAAGCTCACCGATCGCTGGGGTGGCGGGCCGCTCGCGCTGTTCGGGGTCACGCTCACCACGCTGGCCACGATTCCCTTCGGGCTGATCGGCGCGCACACGCCGATCCCGCTGATATCGGTGGCGATGCTGATCCGCGGCATGGGGATCGGCTTCGCCTTCATGCCCGCGATGGCGGCGGCCTTCGCGTCGCTCGATCGCTCCGAGCTGTCCCACGCCACTCCGCAGCTGAACGTGCTCCAGCGCGTGGGCGGGTCGATCGGCACCGCGGTGCTCGCCGTGGTGCTGCAGCGCGCGCTGGTCGGCGCGCACACGCTCTCGGCGCAGGCCGACGCCTACGGCACAGCCTTCTGGTTCTCCGCCGGCCTCACCGCGCTCGCGATCGTGCCCTGCATCATCCTCGTGCGCGCCGAGCGCGCCGCCCGCGCTGCGAAGGGCGACGAGGGCCCGCCGCCCGAGGTGCTGGCGGAGGTCGTGGCCGCCTGAGCCTCAGCTCAGGCTGATCAGCAGCGGCGGGTGGTCGGACATCGCCTGGCCGCCGGGCAGCGTCCGGTCGGGCCTGACCACCTCGCCGGCGAGCTCCAGGCCGCGCACGAAGAGATGATCCACATCGCGGGCGGCCACGTGAGCGAGCTCCGGCCGGGGCGCCTCAGGGTCCCGCAGGTTCAGGTCGCCGCCGAACACGAGCGGCGCGTCCACCGGTCCACTCGAGCGCCAGCGTCCAGGCGCGCGCGAGCTCCTCGCGGGCCAGCCGCGGCACCGTGCTGGCGTGGAGGTTGGCCACGCACACGCCGTCGGCCAGCCGCGCGAGCTGGAGCACGCGCCGCTCGGGCAGGCGCCTCAGGCGCAGGGCCCGGTGGGCGGCGATCGGCGTGCGCGCGAGGATCGCGTTCGCGCCGCCGCCGTTCGACTTGATCAGGTCCGGCCAGCGCCTGGCGACCGCCCGGCGCAGCGGCAGCAGCTCGTTGCGCGAGGTGAGGGCGCTGCGCTGCTCGGCGCCGGCCGCGCGCGCGAGCGACGGCGGCCACCAGGGCGGCACCTCCTGGAGCAGCGCCAGATCCCACTCCCAGCCCGCGATGCGCTCGGCGAACTCGCGCTCGAGGTCACGGCCGATGCCCGGGAGTGATCGTCCGTGGAAGAGGTTCCAGATGAGGACGCGCATGGGAGTGGATGTTGACTCCGTTCCGCGCGGGGGCTCCGCGCTTACGACAGCAACAAGCGGTGCATGGAGGTGGCACCGGTCCCAATTCCGCGGCACCGTCCTGCTTTGACAACCGTATGCGTTGTCAAGGCAGGACGGTGGCGAGAAAACTCGCCTCGGGCCGCCCTTATTGCCGCAGTAAGCGCCGGTCAGACGCGAACCAGCGGCGTGACCAGATCCCCGTACAGCCGGCGGGTCTCGCGGGCCACCGCGGCCCAGTCGAACTGGAGCACGTGCTCGCGGGCCTCGGCCACGAGGCGCTCGCGCGCGGCGTCGTCGGCCAGCACGTCCTCGAGAATCTCGCCGAGCGAGCCGGAGTCGCGCCAGCGGAAGCGCCGGCCCACGCGGCCGTCGCCCGGCACGACCTCGCGCAGGCCGCCGGTGTCCGCCACGATGCACAGCGTGCCCGAGGCCATCGCCTCGAGAGCCACGAGGCCGAACGGCTCGTAGATCGAGGGGACGATGCAGAGGTCCGCCACGCGGTAGAGCGAGTGGAGCTTGTCGTCGCCCACCCAGCCGAGGAACGATCCGCGCGAGCTCAGCCCGAGCCGGCGCGCCTGGCGCTTCAGCTCCGCCTCGGCCGTGCCCGTGCCCGCCACCACGAAGCGCACGTCGCCGAAGCGGCGGATCACCTGGGCGAGCGCGTCGAGCGCGAGGTGGAAGCCCTTCTCGTAGACGAGCCGGCCCACCAGCAGCACCAGCCGCTCGTCCGGCTGGGCGTACTTCGCGCGCAGGGCGTCGAGGTCGGGGTCCACGTGGTCGAGGTCGTGGGGGTCGATGCCGTTCGGTATCACCGAGATGCGCGCGGGCGGCACGCGGAAGGTGGTGCCCACGTGGCCGCGCATGTAGTGCGAGCAGGTGATCACGTGGTCGGCGTTGCGGACCATGGCCTGCTCGACCGCGTGGATGTGGGACTGCGGGTACTTGTCGACCCAGCCCTGGTGGCGGCCGAACTCGGTGGCGTGGACGGTCACGAGCCAGGGCAGGCCGAGGCCGCGGGCGAGCGGCTCGGCCGTGCCGGCCACCAGCCAGTCGTGCGAGTGGACCAGGTCGAAGTCGAAGCGCTCGCAGAGCTCGGTGCCGAGCACGCGCATGTGGGTGTTCATCGCGTCGACCCAGCGCACGAAGGCGTCCACGTCCTTGGGGTAGGCGGGCTCCCGGACGCGGTGCACGATCACGCCGTGGCGGTCCTCCTCGGCGGGCAGGTGGCCGCCCCCGCGGGTGAGCACGTGGACCTCCACGCCGTCGGCCACGAGCTGCTCGGACAGCTTTCGCACGTGCCGAGCGAGTCCCCCTTCCACGACCGGCGGGTACTCCCATGAGATGAGCAGGATCCGCATGGTTACGCGCCCGGCAGCCTACCGGCCATCCCGCTCCAGCACTGCCACGCCGTCGTGGGCTCCGCCCAGCACGTCCCGCCAGCCCGGGCGCGACGCAGCACCGAGCGGGCGCCGGCGCGCACCGCCACCGCCACCAGCACCTCGCCCCCGCGCAGGTAGGCGCACACGCCGTCCGCGGCGTCCAGCGGCTCGTAGGCGCCCGCGAACGCCTCGGGGCGGCGCGCCCGCAGCGCCAGCAGCCGCTCGATCAGCCACAGCTTGCGGGTCTCGCGGTCCGGGGCCGCGCCGGCCTTGATCAGCGCCAGCAGGCTGCGCCGCAGCGCCCAGTCCACCGGGCGGCGGTTGTCGGGATCCACCAGCGCCCGGTAGGGCAGCTCGTCGCCCTGGTAGATGTCGGGCACGCCGGGCGCGGTCAGCTTGAGCACGAGCTGGCCGAGCGCGACTCGCTCGCCGGCCTCCGCCACGGTGGCGGCGAACGGCTCGAAGTCGTCGAGGAACGGCCGGTGCTCGTAGAGCGCGCGGCAGAAGCGCCTCACGCCGTCCTCCCAGTCGGTGTCCGGGTCCACCCAGCTCGTGTTGCGCTTGGCCTCGCGCAGCGCCTTCTCCATGTAGGCCTCCACGCGCTCGCACTCGATCGGCCAGGCGCCCGCGAGCGTCTGGAAGAGGAGGTACTCCTCCACGCGGTCGGGCGCCGCCGCCGCCGCGCAGCGGCTCGTTCAGCTCGAACCAGCGCCGCACGCGCTCGGCCCACTCCTCGGGCATCGAGGCCAGCGCGCCGATCCGCGCCCGCACGTCGCCCGAGCGCTTGGCGTCGTGGGTCTGCGTGGTCACCAGGCCGAGCGGGAAGCGCTCGGCGCGCTCGGCGTTCGCCGCGTGGAAGCGTCTCCACGTCGATCCCGAAGCGCGCGGGTCGCCGCCCACGTCGTTCAGGGCCAGCAGCCGGCCGTAGCGGTAGAAGGCCGTGTCCTCCACGCCCTTCGCCATCACCGCCGGCGTGGTCTGCTGGAAGCGCGTGACGAACTCGGGCGGTGCCGGCTCGTCGAGCAGCAGGATGCGGGCCAGCTCGTCCGGCAGCCCGGCCTCCGCGATCGCCTCGCGATCGGCCTCGGCCACGATCCCGGCCGCCGCCTCCACGTAGGTGCGGTACACGGGCAGCGACGCGACGGCCCGCGCGAGGTCGCCCGGCGGCTCGCGGCGCAGCTCGCGCCCCAGCCGCTCCAGCTCCGGCGCGAAGGTGCCGCGCGCCTGCTCGAGCTTGGCCTCCAGCGCAACCTCGGCGAACGGGCGCCGGTCGCCCGAGATCTCCTCCCACAGCTCGGTGAGCGGCGCCTCGCCGGCGGGATCGACGAACAGCGCCGTCAGCGTCGTTCAGGAACTCGTAGCCCACCGTGCCGGACACCGGCCAGTCGCGCAGCCGCTCGCCCGGGTCGAGGATCTTCTCCACCCAGACGCGCTCGGCGCCGCCGGCGCGCAGCCGCTCGAGGTAGCCGGCCGGGTCGGCCAGGCCGTCGGGGTGGTCCACCCGCAGCCC
Source organism: uncultured Thermoleophilaceae bacterium (assembly GCA_963729205.1). Classification (GTDB taxonomy): domain Bacteria; phylum Actinomycetota; class Thermoleophilia; order Solirubrobacterales; family Thermoleophilaceae; genus JAICJR01. The sequence continues at coordinate 47,947 of CAVSNA010000021.1, read as the reverse complement.
GTCCACCAGGCCGTCGCGCACCAGCGCCAGCGCGAGCCGGTGGGTCTCCTCGAACACCTCGGGGTCCTCCTGGCGCACGCCGGCCAGGTGGTCGATGTCGAAGAAGCGGCGGTGGCGGCCGGTGACCTGGTCGATGTCGAAGAACTTGCGCCGCAGCGCCTCGTCGGCCCAGTAGCGGTTGGCGTCGTCCACCGCCATGTGGTTCGGCACGATGTCGAGCACGATGCCGAGCCCGGCGGCGCGGGCCGCGTCCGCCAGCGCGCGGAACTCCTGCTCGCCGCCGAGGACGGTCGGAGATCTTCCCCGGGTCCACCACGTCGTAGCCGTGGGTCGAGCCCGGCCGGGCCTCGAACGAGGGCGCGAGGTAGAGGTGCGAGACGCCCAGGTCGGCCAGGTAGGGCACGAGCTCCCGGGCCGCGGCGAAGCCGAACTCGCCGGCCAGCTGGAGCCGGTAGGTGGCGCGCAGCTCGGTCAAGACGCGCGCTTCAGCACGACCAGCGAGCGGGCCACGAGCGGCACGCTCGGCCGCGGGCCGCCAGCCGCTCGCTGTCGGGCTGCGCGGCCGGGTCGGCGGTGGACAGCTCGAGCGCCCAGCTCGTGCCGAAGCGCCGGCTCGGGCAGCGTGAACACGCAGTCCTCGCCGTGCCCGTTGAACAGCAGCAGGAACGAGTCGTCCTCGATGTCCTCGCCCCGCGGCCCGGGCGTGGTGATCTCGGCGCCGTTCAGGAACATGCCGAGCACGCCGGCGCCGTCCTGCCAGTCGCGCCGGGTCATGCGGCGGCCGTCGGCGCGGAACCACCAGACGTCCGGCAGGCCCGAGCCCTTCTGCTCCTCGCCGAGCAGGAAGCGCTCGCGGCGCAGCACCGGGTGGTCGCGCCGCAGCCGGATCAGGCGGCGGGTGAACTCCAGCAGCTCGCTCTCGCGCTCGGCGTCGTCCCAGTCGTACCAGGAGATCTCGTTGTCCTGGCACCAGGCGTTGTTGTTGCCGTGCTGGGAGCGGCCCATCTCGTCGCCGCCGAGCAGCATCGGCGTGCCCTGGGAGAGCAACAGCGTGGCGAGGAAGTTGCGCTGCTGGCGGGCGCGCAGCTCGAGGATCGCCGGGTCGTCGGTCGGGCCCTCGGCGCCGCGGTTCCAGGAGCGGTTGTCGTCGGTGCCGTCGCTGTTCCGTCCTCGAGGTTCGCCTCGTTGTGCTTCTGGTCGTAGGAGACGAGGTCGGCGCAGCGTGAAGCCGTCGTGGGCGGTGATGAAGTTGATCGAGGCGAGCGGGTCGCGGCCCTCGTCCTTGTAGAGGTCGGCGGAGCCGGTCACGCGCGAGGCGAAGTCGCCGCGGTCCGGCCTGGCCGCGCCAGAAGTCGCGCATCGTGTCGCGGTAGATGCCGTTCCACTCGGACCACAGCACCGGGAAGTTGCCCACCTGGTAGCCGCCCGGCCCCACGTCCCAGGGCTCGGCGATCAGCTTGACCTGGGACAGCACCGGGTCCTGGTGGATCACGTCGAAGAACGCCGACAGCCGGTCGACGTCGTAGAGCTCGCGCGCCAGCGCGCGAGGCCAGGTCGAAGCGGAAGCCGTCCACGTGGCACTCGGTGACCCAGTAGCGCAGCGAGTCCATGATCAGCCGCAGCACGCTCGGGTGGACCGGGTTGAGCGAGTTGCCGGTGCCGGTGAAGTCCATGTAGTGGCGCGGGTCGTCGGGCATCAGCCGGTAGTAGGCGCGGTTGTCGATCGCCCTTGAACGACAGCATCGGGCCCAGGTGGTTGCCCTCGGCGGTGTGGTTGTAGACGACGTCGAGGATCACCTCGATGCCGGCCCGGTGCAGCGCCTTCACCATCCCCTTGAACTCGCGCACCTGCTCGCCGCGGCTGCCGGTGGCGGCGTACTCGGAGTGGGGGGCGAGGTAGCCGATCGTGCTGTAGCCCCAGTAGTTGCGCAGGCCCTTCTCGACGAGGAACGCCTCGTCGGCGATGTGGTGCACCGGCAGCAGCTCGACCGCGGTGACCCCGAGCGAGCGTGAGGTAGGCGATGCGCCTCCTCGGCGGCCAGGCCCGGCGTAGGTGCCGCGCAGGTCCTCGCGGATCCCCGGGTGGCGCATCGTGAACCCCTTGACGTGGGTCTCGTAGATCACGGTGTCGGCGAACGGGATGCGCGGCGGGCGTGTCGCCCTCCCAGTCGAAGTGCGGGTCGATCACCACCGACTTCGGGATGGCGGGCGCGTCGTCCTCGTCGTCGGCCTCGAGGTCGGCGTCCTCGTCGCCGGTCGGGCACGTAGGGCAGGACGTTCACGTCCTCCTCCCAGCGCACCACGCCGTCGATCGCCTTCGCGTAGGGGTCGATCAGCAGCTTGCAGTTGTTGAAGCGGTTGCCCTCGGCCGGCGCGTACGGGCCCGTGCACGCGGTAGCCGTAGCGCTGCCCCGGTCCCACGCCCGGGAGGTAGCAGTGCCAGTTGAGCGCCGTGCGCTCGGTCAGCTCGACGCGCGTCTCGTTGTCGTGGTCGTCGAACAGGCACAGCTCGACCCGCTCGGCGTGCTCGGAGAACAGCGAGAAGTTCGTGCCGGAGCCGTCCCACTCGGCCCCGAGCGGGAACGGCCGGCCCGGCCAGACCTCGGTCACCGCGATCAGCGCCCCCGCCAACGGACCGAGCTCGACATGCCCGTCGCTCGACCCGCGGCTCCCCGTGCGTCGCAAGCTGCACGCTCGCCATCCGGCACACGGTACGCGGGCCGGCCGATCGGCGAAGTTGCAGACCAGCTCGGAAGCGCGCCGCGACGCACCCGCAGCCAGCGCGCCTCGTCGTCGAAGGCGATCTCGTCGGCGTCGCCGGGCGGGAGCCGGCGGCGGGCGCTCAGCAGCTCGGCAGTAGAGCCGCGACAGCTCCGGGTCGCGCTCGCGGGTGAGCTTCGAGCGCCTCGAACGTGGCCGGCGACCTGCGGGTCCGGGACCTCCTCGCCGAACTGGCGAACGCCGCGAACTCGCGCCTGCGGCCCTCGCGCGTGGCCGTGGCGATCTTCTTGTCGATGTGGTCGGAGAAGAACTGGAACGGCGCCGCTCTCGCCGTACTCCTCGCCCATGAACAGCATCGGCGTGAAGGCGAAAGCAGACGTGCAGAACGCGGCGAGCGGCTGCGCCGCTCGCGGCAGGCGGTCGCCGAAGGCCCGGTTGCCCACCTGGTCGTGGTTCTGGCAGAAGACGACGAAGCGCTCCGGCGGGCACGTCCTCGGCCGGGGCGCCGAAGCGGCGGCGGCGGAAGCTCGAGTAGCCGCCGTCGTGCACGTGCGGGCGGTGGAACGCCTTCGCCAGCTTGGCCATCGAGCCGAACTCCGCGTAGTAGCCGTCGCGGTCGCCGGTCAGCAGCACGCGCAGCGCGTGGTGGAAGTCGTCGGCCCAGGCGGCGTCGCAGCCCCAGCCGCCGCGCTCGGGCGGGCGCACCACGCGCGGGTCGTTCAGGCCCGACTCTCGGCGATCACCAGCGCGCGCGGGCTCTGCTCGTGCACGCGCCGCGCCACCGCCTGCCACCACGTGCTCGGCGCTCGAGTCGCACGATCGCGTGGATGGCGTCCAGGCGCAGGCCGTCGAGGCCGAAGTCGCGCACCCAGCCCTCGGCGCTCTGGAGCACCCACTCGCGCACCGGGTCGCAGAGGGCGTCGTCGTAGTTGATCGCGCGGCCCCACGGCGGTCTCGTACTTCTCGGTGAAGTAGGGGCCGAAGGCCTCGAGCGCCTTCACGCCGGAGGCGCCGACGTGGTTGTAGACCACGTCCAGCACCACGGCGAGCCCCGCCTCGTGCGCGGCCGCCGACGAGCCGGGCCAGCCCCTCGGGCCCGCCGTAGGACGACTGCGCGGCGGACAGGTAGACGCCGTCGTAGCCCCAGCCGCGCGCGCCGGGGAACTCGGCAACGGGCATGATCTCGATCGCGGTCACGCCCAGCTCGGCCAGCTCGGCGAGATGGGGGATCGCGGCGTCGAACGTGCCCTCCTGGCGTGAAGGTGCCGACGTGCAGCTCGTAGAGCACGAGCTCGTCCAGCGCCGGCGTCTCGAACGCGGCGCCGTCGCAAGCGAGCGCGGCGTCGAGCACCCGCGAGGGTCCGCGCAGCCCGCGCGGCTGCCAGCGCGTGCAGGGATCGGGCAGCTTGCGGCCGTTCACGACGTAGACGTAGTCGTCGCCGTGGGCCGCCTCGGTCACGCACTCGTACACGCCGAGGTCCGGATCCTCGAGCGCCAGCTCGCGCCCCGCCACCACCAGCGCGAGCGACTCCGCGTGCGGCGCCCACACGCGGAACTCGTCTGGCCGTCGTCGCGCGGGAAGGCCCCGAGCGGCCGCTCCCACGGATAGAGCGCCCGCTCGGCGCGCGGCTCAGTCCTCATCCGGCACCAGCCACATCGCCGCCAGCGGCGGCAGCGTGAGCTCGGCGGAGAACGGCTGGTCGTGCCAGGGGATCGGCTCGGGCTTGATCTCACCCAGGTTCCCGACGTCGCTACCGCCGTAGAACGTCGAGTCGGTGTTGAGCACCTCGCGCCAGCGCGTGGCACGCGGCAGCCCGAGCCGGTAGGGGCCGCGCGGGACCGGGGAGAGGTTGGCCACGAACACGAGCACCCGCTCGCCGTCCTTCGAGGCGCGCGCGAACGCGACCACGTTGCTGTCGGCGTCGTTGGGCTCGAGCCAGTAGAAGCCGGACGGGTCGGAGTCGACCTCCCACAGCGCCGGCTCGTTCGCGGTAGGCGTGGTTGAGGTCGCGCACCAGCGCCTGGACGCCCGGCGTGCTCGGGCCGCTCCAGCAGGTGCCAGTCGAGCGAGCGCTCGTGGCTCCACTCGGCCTCCTGCGCGAGCTCGCCGCCCATGAACAGGAGCTTCTTGCCGGGGTGCGCCCACATGTAGGCGTAGAGGGCGCGCAGGTTCGCCAGCTTCTGCCAGCGGTCGCCCGGCCATCTTCGAGTAGAGCGAGCCCTTGCCGTGCACCACCTCGTCGTGCGACAGCGGCAGGATGAAGTTCTCGCTGAAGGCGTACATCAGGCTGAAGGTCAGCTCGTGGTGGTGGTAGCGGCGGTAGATCGGGTCCTGCTGGAAGTAGCCCAGCGTGTCGTGCATCCAGCCCATGTTCCACTTGAAGCCGAAGCCCAGGCCGCCCAGGTAGGTGGGGCGTGAGACGCCCGGCCAGGCGGTCGACTCCTCGGCCGCGGAGATCGACCCCCGGCTCGCGCCCGTACAGCACCTCGTTCAGCTCCTTGAGGAACGCGACGGCGTCGAGGTCCTCGCGGCCGCCGAACTGGTTCGGCACCCACTCGCCCTCCTTGCGCGAGTAGTCGAGGTAGAGCATCGAGGCCACGGCGTCGACGCGGATGCCGTCGACGTGGTACTCGCGCAGCCAGAAGAGCGCGTTGGCCACCAGGAAGTTGCGCACCTCGTGGCGGCCGTAGTTGAACACGAGCGTGCCCCAGTCCGGGTGGGCGCCGCGGCGCGGGTCCGCGTGCTCGTAGAGCGCGGTGCCGTCGAAGCGCGCCAGCGCGAACTCGTCGCGCGGGAAGTGCGCCGGCACCCAGTCGAGGATCACGCCGATGCCCTGCTGCGTGCAGACGATCCACGAACGCGCGCAGGTCGTCCGGCGAGCCGTAGGCGCGGCGCGGGCGCGAAGTAACCGCTCACCTGGTACCCCCACGAGCCGCTGAACGGGTGCGCCATCACCGGCAGCAGCTCGACGTGGGTGAAGCCCATGTCGAGCGCGTAGGCCGCCAGCTCGTCGGCCAGCTCGAGGTAGCTCAGCGAGCGGTTGTCCTCGAGCGGGTTCAGCCGCCAGGAGCCGAGGTGGACCTCGTAGATCGACATCGGCCGGTCGAGCGGCACGGTCCGCGCGGCGGCGCTCGAGCCACTCCGCGTCGCGCCACTCGTGACGGCTCGCGCTCGACCACCGAGGCGGTCTGCGGCGGCAGCTCGGCCTGCTGGGCGCAGGGGTCGGCCTTCAGGTGCAGCTCGCCGTCGGCGCCGAGGATCTCGTACTTGTAGCGGGCGCCCGGCTCCGACGCCCGGCAGGAACAGCTCCCAGATGCCGCCCGAGCCGAGCGAGCGCATCGCGTGGAGGCGCCCGTCCCAGGAGTTGAAGTCGCCCACCACGCTGATCGCGCGGGCGGCCGGCGCCCAGACCGCGAACGCGGTGCCGCGCGACGCCCTCGTGCTCCACCACGTGGGCGCCGAGCCGCTGCCAGAGCTCCTCGTGGCGGCCCTCGCCGATCAGGTGCAGGTCGAGGTCGCCGATCGTCGGCCCGAACGCGTACGGGTCCTCGATCGTGAAGCTGCCGCCGTCGCCGTAGTCGACCTCGAGCCGGTAGCGCAGCGGCTCCTTCGCGCCCTCCACGAAGCCCTCGAACACGCCGCCCGGGTGGATCTCCTCGAGCTCCAGCTCGTCCCGTCCGCGAGCTGCGCGGTCACCGCGCTGGCCGCGGGCCGCAGCGCGCGCACCACCACGCCGCCGTCGTCCTGGTGCGCGCCCAGCACCGAGTGCGGGTTCGAGTGCTCGCGGCGCACGAGCGCGTCGAGCTCACGCGTGGCGCACGTTCATTCGCGTCTCCAGCAGTCGCCTGATCCCCGCCACCGGGATCGCCACCCAGTCCGGTCGGTTGTCGAGCTCGTAGCTCAGCTCGTAGACGGCCTTCTCGAGCTCGAACACCGACAGCAGGTTGGCGATCGCCGCCTCGCCCGCCGGCAGCAGGCCAGGCTCGATGTGGGACGAGGTAGTTCTCGAGGAACGCCTCGCGGGCGCGCTGCTCGAACCCCTCCGGCGCCGGCCCGGCCGCGGACGATCTCGGCCGCCGAGGTCACGTACGCGAACGAGCGCAGCATGCCCGCCACGTCGCGCAGCGGCGAGCGCTTCTGGCGCCGCTCGGGAAGCGGCCGCGCCGGCTCGCCCTCGAAGTCGAGGATCACCCAGCCGCGCGGGGTGTGCAGGGTCTGGCCCAGGTGGTAGTCGCCGTGGGTGCGGATCACGCGGCCGCCGACGCCGAGCTGCGCCAGCAGGCTCGAGGCGCTCGCGCACGTCCTGGCCCGAGCCGGCGATCGGCGCCAGGGCCTCGTCCTCGGGCAGGCGCGTGAACACGCGCTCGATGTCCTCGTCCACGGTCGCGGTGAGCAGCGACAGCGCCTCGTGGCTCGGCTCCTCCGGCGAGAAGGCGGGATCGCCGGCGTCGGAGGCCAGCACCGTGTGCATCTGCGCGGTGACCTCGCCGAGGCTCGCGACCCGCGCGAGGAAGGCCTCCGGGTTCGTGTCCGAGCTCCTCGAGCGCCAGCTCCCAGCCGCCCACGCCGTCCGGGAAGAACTGCTGCACGACGCCCAGCGTGGTGCCGAGCGAGCGGCCGTCGTACTCGTACCAGCCGTAGAGCGGGGCGATGTTCGGGAACCCGCGCGCGGTGAGGAAGCGCAGCAGCTCGAGCTCCGGGTTGAGCCCGGCCTCCAGCTTGCGGAAGACCTTCATCACCAGCTCGTCGCCGAACACGAGCGACGAGTTCGACTGCTCCACGCCGATCGGCCGCACCTCCACGTCGTCGGCGAGCTGCGCGCATGCCGTCCACGCGCTTGAAGCTGAACTCGCCCTCCTCGGTCGTCGATCGTCTCCTGGGCGTCGATCCGCCGCAGCAGCTCGCGCCCGTGCGCGGGCTCCGCCAGCGCGTCGTAGACCGCCCAGGAGCGGGTGGCCAGGATCGCGTCCTCCGAGCGCACGTCGGCGGCGCCGGCCACGCCGAGCGGCAGCTGGTAGAGCTCGTGCGTGCCGGTCGAGAAGCGGGCCTGGAGCAGCGCGAGCACCAGCAGCGGCGGCTCGTCGGAGAGCACGATGCTCTCCATCAGCTCGACCGCCGTCACGTGGCGCGACTTGGACGCGTACCAGCGCTGGCCCTCGACCCAGGAGCCGACGGCCTCCACGTCGAGCGAGGAGAGATCCCCGCCCGCGATGCCTTTCACCGCGTCAGGCACCTTCCTCCAATTCGTCCTCCTCGATCAGCTGGAACCAGTAGAAGCCTCGCGGGGCGAGCGTGAGCAGATAGGGCAGCTGGCCGATGCGCGGGAAGCGCGAGCGGCCGAACAACTCAACCGGATAGCGGCCCTCGTACGCTGACAGATCCAGCTCCACGGCCTGGGCCGAGCGCGCCACGTTGTGAACGCAGAGCACCAGGTCGTCCTCGAAGCTGCGCAGGTGGGCGAAGATGCGCGGGTTCGACGGCTCGAGCGGCTCGTAGGTGCCGAAGCCGAACACGGGGTGCTCCTTGCGCAGTGCGATGAAGCGCCGCAGCCAGCGCAGCAGCGAGGTGGCGGTGCGCAGCTGCGCCTCCACGTTCACCGCCTGGAAGCCGTAGACCGGATCCATCAGCGGCGGGGCGTAGAGCTGGGCGAAGTCCGCGCGCGAGAAGCCGCCGTTGCGGTCGCCCGTCCACTGCATCGGCGTGCGCACGCCGTCGCGATCGCCGAGGAACACGTTGTCCCCCATCGCGATCTCGTCGCCGTAGTAGACGACCGGCGAGCCCGGCAGCGAGAACATGATCGCCGTCATCAGCTCGATCTCGTCGCGGCCGTTGTCGAGCAGCGGCGCCAGCCGCCGGCGGATGCCGAGGTTGAGCTTCATGCGCGGGTCCTTCGCGTACTCCGCGTACATGTAGTCGCGCTCCTCGTCGGTGACCATCTCGAGCGTCAGCTCGTCGTGGTTGCGCAGGAACAGGCCCCACTGGCAGTTGTCCGGGATCTCCGGCGTCTGGTCGAGGATCTCGTAGATCGGGGCCGCCTCCTCGCGCCGCACGGCCATGAACATGCGCGGCATCACCGGGAAGTGGAACGCCATGTGGCACTCGTCGCCCGCGCCGAAGTACTCCACCACGTCGGCCGGCCACTGGTTGGCCTCGGCGAGCAGCACGCGGTCGGGGTACTTCTCGTCCACCTCCTTGCGGACCCGCTTCAGGTACGCGTGCGTCTCGGGCAGGTTCTCGCCGTTGGTGCCGTCGCGCTCGTAGAGGTAGGGAACGGCGTCGAGGCGGAAGCCGTCGATGCCGAGGTCGAGCCAGAAGCGCAGCACCTCCAGCATCGCGTCCTGCACGGCGGGGTTGTCGTAGTTGAGGTCGGGCTGGTGGGAGAAGAAGCGGTGCCAGTAGTAGGCGCCCGCCACCGGGTCCCAGGTCCAGTTCGACGTCTCCGTGTCCACGAAGATCATGCGCGCGTCCGGGTAGCGGTCGTTCGTGTCCGACCACACGTACCAGTCGCGCTTCGGGCGAGTCCGGGCTGGAGCGCGACTCCTGGAACCAGGGGTGGTCGGACGAGGTGTGGTTCATCACCAGATCCGCGATCACGCGGATCCGGCGCGCGTGCGCGGCGTCGATGAACTCGTGGATGTCGTCCACGCTGCCGTAGTCCGGGTGGACCTTCGAGAAGTCGGCGATGTCGTAGCCGCCGTCGCGCAGCGGCGACTGGTAGAAGGGCAGCAGCCAGACGCAGTCGATGCCGAGCCACTGCAGGTAGTCGAGCTTCTCGGTCAGCCCGCGGAAGTCGCCGGAGCCGTCGCCGTTGGCGTCGTGGAAGCCGCGGATGTGGATCTCGTAGAAGACCGCGGTCTTGAACCAGAGCGGCTCGGCCTCGAACCACTGGCGTGTTTGCGCCGCGGCGGGCGCGGGCTGCTGCGTTGTGGCCATAGGTCTAGCTCTCTACCCGCACCACGTGGGCTTGACGCACGCCCGGCTCGAGGCGGACGTAGTTCGGCCCGATGCGCCACTGGTAGCGCTCGTCCGTCAGCAGGTCGTGCACGGTGAAGCTCGGCGGCAGCCCGATGTGCGCCGGCACCACCGCGACCCCCTCCTGCGCCTGGAACGGGTCGATGTTCACCACCACGATCACCGCGTTCCCGGGCGACTGCTTGGCGTAGGCGATCAGGGCGTCGTTGGCGGTGTCCAGGAAGGTGATGTTGGACAGCTCCTGCAGCGCCGCGTTGTCGCGCCGGATCTCGTTCACGCGCTGGATCAGCGGCAGCAGCGGCCCGTCGAGGGAGCGCTTCTTGATCTCGTACTTCTCCGAGTCGAGGTACTCCTCCGAGCCCTCGCGCAGCGGCTCGTTCTCGAAGCGCTCGTAGCCCGAGTAGATCCCGTAGCTCGGGCTGAGCGTGGCGGCCAGCACCAGCCGCGCCTCGAACGCCGCCGGCCCGCCGTGCTGGAGGTAGGCGTGGAGGATGTCCGGCGTGTTGGCGAAGAAGTTGGGCCGGAAGTACTCCTGCTCGCCCGAGTAGGCCAGCTCGGCCACGTACTCGGTCAGGTCCCAGCGCGAGTTCTTCCAGGTGAAGTAGGTGTACGACTGGCTGAAGCCGAGCTTGGCCAGCTGGCGCATCACGGCCCGGCGGGTGAACGCCTCGGCGAGGAAGACCACGTCGCGGTCGCGCTTGTGCACCTCGGCGATCAGCCACTCCCAGAACGCGAACGGCTTCGTGTGCGGGTTGTCCACGCGGAACACCTTCACGCCGCACTCCACCCACTGGAGCACCACGGCGAGCAGCGCCTGCCAGAGGCCGCGCCAGTCCTCCGATTCCCAGTTCACGTTGTAGATGTCCTGGTAGCGCTTGGGCGGGTTCTCGGCGTACTTGAGCGTGCCGTCGGGGCGGCGGTGGAACCACTCCGGGTGCTCCTTCAGCCAGGGGTGGTCGGCCGAGCACTGGATCGCGAAGTCGAGCGCGATGTCCATGTCCAGCTTGGCGGCGCTCTTGGTCAGCGCGCGCAGGTCGTCGATCGTGCCGAGGTCGGGGTGCACCGCGTCGTGCCCGCCCGCCTCCGAGCCGATCGCCCAGGGCGAGCCCGGGTCGCGCTTGCGCGCCTTCAGCGCGTTGTTGCGGCCCTTGCGGTTCGTCAGGCCGATCGGGTGGATCGGCGGCAGGTAGATCACGTCGAAGCCCAGCTCGGCGAGCTGCGGCAGCGTCTTCTCCACGCCCTTGAGGCCTCCCCACGAGCGCGGGAACAGCTCGTACCAGGCGCCGAAGCGGGCGCGCACGCGGTCCACCTCGATCGTCAGCGGCTCCTTCAGGGTCGCGGGGCCGTGGCGCTCCACGTCCCGCTCGATGGCCGCGAACAGCTCGGGCCCGAGCGCCAGGTCGTGCTTCGCCGTCTCCGGGATCTTCGGATCCTCGAGCGTGGCCAGCGCGTGCTCGAGCAGCGCCCTGTCCTGCTTCGTGCTCGGCGCGCTCGAGCGCGGCCCGCACGATCACGAGGCCCTCGGAGAGCTCGCCCGCCAGGTCGTGCTGGTCGGCCGCGATCTTGCGCTCCAGCTCGTCGCGCCAGGTGGCGAACACGTCGCTCCAGGCCTCGATCGTGTACTGCCAGCGCCCCTGGCGGTCCACCTCCAGCTCGCCCTCCCAGCGCACCCCGTCGCGCTCGGCGTCGACCTGCCGCATCGGCGCTTCGCGCCAGCGGCGGTCGCCCGGCCCGCGGTAGCGCACCACCGCCCGCAGGATGTCGTGGCCGTCGCGGAAGATGTCGGCCGACACGGTCACGGCGTCGCCCACGCAGCGCTTCGCCGGGTAGCGGCCGCCATCCACGGCGGGTGCCGGATACTGGATCTGGATTCGCTCCGGTGGTTGGCTGCCAGTCGAGTCGGGCACCTAGTCCGCGAAGTATCCACACCAGGCCGCCAAGAAACCCGCTCGCCCCTTGCCCTTGCCCAGAGAAACGCCGCTGCCGCGCTCGAGCGGCGTCCAGCTCCATCCCACCTCGCTGCCGGGCGGGCGGCTCGGGCCGGAGGCCTACCGCTTCGCCGACTGGCTGGCCGCGGCGGGGCAGACGCTGGTGGCAGGTGCTGCCGCTCGGACCGCCGGACCGCTACCGCTCGCCCTACAAGGCGCGCTCGGCGTTCGCCGGCTGGCCGGGCCTGCTCGCCGACCCGCGCGCGCCGGTGTCGAGGTCGGAGGAGCTCGACTTCCGCGAGCGCCAGGCCTACTGGATCGGGGACTGGGAGCGGCTGTCGGGCCGCGGCGCCGTGGCCGACCAGGTGCGCTTCGAGCGCGAGTGGCTCGCCCTGCGCGCGTACGCGGCCGAGCGCGGCGTGCGGCTGTACGGCGACCTGCCGATCTACGTGGCGCCGGACAGCGCCGACCACCGCGCGCACCCCGAGCTGTTCCGCGACGGCGTGGTGGCCGGCACGCCGCCCGACGCCTACACCGACAAGGGGCAGCTGTGGGGCAACCCGCTCTACGACTGGCCGGCGCTCCAGCGGCGCGGCTACCGCTGGTGGGTCGAGCGGCTGCGGCGCTCGTTCGAGCTCTTCGACCTGATGCGGATCGACCACTTCCGCGGCTTCGTGGCCTACTGGACCGTGCCCGCGGACGCGCGCGACGCCCGCGTCGGGTCACTGGGAGCGCGGTCCGGGACGCGCGCCGTTCGACGCCGCCCGGCGGGAGCTGGGCGGCGCTGCCGCTCGTCGCGGAGGATCTCGGCGTGATCACCCCGCGCGGTGGAGCGCCTGCGCGACTCGCTCGGGCTGCCCGGGATGCTGGTGGTGCAGTTCGCCTTCGAGCCCGACGAGCCGGACTCGCCGCACCGCTTCGAGCACCAGGTCGAGCAGCGCGTGATCTACACGGGCACGCACGACCACGACACCGTGCGCGGCTGGTACGAGTCGCTCGACCCGCGAGCGACTCGCGTTGGTCAAGGCCGAGCTCGCCCGCCGCGGGATCCGCGAGCGCCGTCCGTGGTGGGCGCTGATCCGGCTCGCCTTCTCCTCGCCCGCACGCGTGGCGATGGTGCAGGCGCAGGACGTGCTCGGCCTGGGCAGCGAGGGGCGGATGAACCGGCCGGGCGCGCCGGCGGCGCCTGGCGCTGGCGGCTCGAGCGGGGAGCGCTGACGCCGGCGCTGGGGCGGCGGCTGCGGGAGGCCACCGAGGCCGCGGGGCGGCTGCCGTCCTGACTTTTCCGGGCTATGGCCTGAAAAGGCAGGACAGCGCGGACTTCGCGCTGCGGTAGGCGTAGGTGGCGTCGCCCCGCAGGCGCTTCCAGCGCGAGGTCTCGTAGCTGATCAGCGCCGACGGGCGCACGCGCCGCCGCCACGCCCGTCGCGCTGGAGCAGGTCCAGCGCCCGCTCGGCGATCCAGATCTGGCCGAACGCGGTGGGGTGCACGTGGTCGGCCATCACCAGGTTGCGCGCTCCGAACTGCCGCAGGTCGAGCACCAGCGCTCCGGCGTCGGCCGCCGCCCGCTCCACCAGCCGGTCCAGCTCCTCCACCTTCGCGCCCGCGCGCGGGCGCCCGAGGTCGAGCGGCGCGGTCAGGGTCAGCACCCGGTCGCAGCGCTCGCCGAGGAACGCGAGCGCCTCGCGGAATGGCGGCTCGAAGGCGGCCGCGTCCCAGTCCGGCGAGCGCACGTCGTTCACGCCGATGTAGAGGCAGCCGAGTTCGTAGCGCGCCCCCGGGTGGGCGCTGCGGCTCTCGAACGCCGGGATCTGCGCGTCCACCACGTCGCGCACGCGCGCGCCGTCGGTCGCGCAGCCCGTGTAGGGCAGCCCGAGCCCGCGCGCCAGCCACTGCGCCCAGGACTGGAGCGCGACTCCCCACTGCAGCTCGCCGCCGCCGTTCGTGATCGAGTCGCCGAACGCCAGCACGCCGAGGTGAGCAGGGGTCTTCGGAGCGTCGGCGGTCAACGGCGGCAGGGTAGCGCCGCCCCGCGCTCGCGGCTCGCGATAATCCCGCGCCGTGTGGCCCCAGGCGCCCGATCTGCGACGCGCTGCCGGCGAGCTGGCCGAGTGCCTGCCGCCGCCGCTCGCGCCGCTCGCGCGCGTGGCCTACAACTACCGCTGGAGCTGGGATCCGGACGGCCACGCCGTGTTCGCCTCCGTGGACGCCGAGCGCTGGGAGCGCTGCGGGCGCAACCCGGTGCGGCTGCTTCAGGAGGCTCCCGCGCGCTCGCTGAGGCGGGCCGCCGAGGACGCGGGCCTGGTGGAGCGTGTGGCCGCGCTCGAGTCCAGGCTGCGGGCGGATCTCGAGCGCCCGGACGCTGACGGGCCGGTGGAGCCGGAGCGGCCGGTCGCCTTCTTCTGCGCGGAGTACGGCATCCACGGCTCGCTGCCCGTCTACTCGGGCGGCCTCGGCGCGCTCGCCGGCGACATGGTGAAGGAGGCCTCCGACCGGGCGCTGCCGTTCGTCGCCGTGGGGCTGATGTACCACCAGGGCTACTTCCGCCAGCGCATCGACGCCTCGGGCTGGCAGCACGAGTACTGGGTGGACACGGATCCCGGCCGGCTGCCCGCGGCCCTGGTCAGCGCCGATGACGGGCAGCCGCTCGAGGTCAGCGTGCCGGTGGGGGAGGCCGAGGTGCGCGCGCGCGTCTGGCGCGTGGACGTGGGCCGGGTGCCGCTCTACCTGCTCGACACCGACCACTCGGAGAACGACGCCGCCGGCGCGCTGGATCAGCTCGCGCCTGTACGTGGGCGACCCCGGCACGCGGCTGGCGCAGTACGTCGTGCTCGGCGTCGGCGGGGTGCGCGTGCTGCGCGCGCTCGGCATCGAGCCCGGCACGCTGCACCTCAACGAGGGGCACGCCGCGCTGGCGCCGGTGGAGCTCGCACGCGCCGACGTGGCCGCCGGCGCCTCGCCCTCCGACGCGCTGGCCGCGGCCGCCGCGCGCACGGTCTTCACCACGCACACCCCGGTGCCCGCCGGCAACGACTCGTACCCGGCCGAGCAGGTGGAGGCGGCCATCGCCGGCCTCGCCGGAGAGCTGGGCATGCCCGCCTCGGAGCTGATCCGCCTGGGCCGCACGAACCCCGACGACCCGCACGAGCCGGTGGGCGTCACGCAGCTCGCGCTGCGCCTGAGCCGCAGCGCCGGCGCGGTGAGCCGCCGCCACGGCGAGGTGGCGCGCGAGATGTGGCACGGCGCTGTGGCCGGAGCGGACGGTCGACGAGGTCCCGATCGGCCACGTGACGAACGGCGTGCACGTGCCCACCTGGGTCGGCGCTCCGATGCGCGAGCTGCTCGACCGCCACCTCGGCGACGGGTGGCGACGAGCGCGCCGACGATCCCGCGTCCTGGGCCGGCGTGGACGCGATCCCGGACGACGAGCTGTGGGCGGCGCGCTCGGAGCAGCGCGGCGAGCTGGTGCGCTTCGCGCGCGAGCGCAGCGTCGGCGACCGGCTGGGGCGCGACGACCTCCCCGAGTACGTGGAGGCCGCGGCCCGGACCTTCGACCCCGGCGTGCTCACGCTCGGCTTCGCGCGCCGCGTGGCCACCTACAAGCGGCTCGGCCTGCTGACGCACGACCCCGAGCGCACGCTGGCCCTGCTCGGCGGCGAGCGTCCCGTGCAGGTGGTGCTCGCCGGCAAGGCCCACCCGCGCGACGAGGAGGCCAAGCGGGTGCTGCAGGCGCTGTTCCAGCTCAAGGGGGCGCCGGTGGTGGCGGAGCGGGTGATCTTCCTCGACGACTACGACCTGGCCACGGCGGCGCGGCTGGTGCAGGGCTGCGACGTGTGGGTGAACCTGCCGCGGCCGCCGCTCGAGGCCAGCGGCACGAGCGGGATGAAGTCGGCGATGAACGGCGGGCTGCAGCTGAGCGTGCTCGACGGCTGGTGGGCCGAGGGCGCGGACCCCGCGCATGGCTGGTCGCTCCCGGGCGACACCGAGGCCGATCACGGCGCCCAGGACGCGCGCGATGCCGGCCGAGCTCTACCGCCTGCTCGAGGACGAGGTGGTGCCCGCCTTCTACGAGCGCGACGCAGGCGGCATCCCAGCCGCCTGGCTCGGCCGCGTCCGCGCCTCGCTGCGGATGCTCGGGCCCGAGTTCTGCGCCACGCGCATGCTGCACGACTACGTGGAGCGCGCGTACCGGCCGCCGGGCTCCGCTAGCCGAGCTCCGTTTGCGGACACCGACGTTGGGTAGCCCAATCTCAACCCGAGAAAAGGGATGGACCGCATGGCCGAGCTGACGACGATCGAGGAAAAGCTTGCGGAGGTCCTGGGGCTGGCCCAGGCCGCGCAGGACGCCACGAAGAAGGTCGAGGGACTCGCGTTGACGACCAGGGCATCGCTGACGTCCTGCGGCGCATGCGTCGACGAGGCGGAAGAGACCGAGAGCCGGTGCAGCGTGCTCGCCGACGAGCGCGAGGGCAAGAAGACGGCGATCCTGAACAAGGCGCGCGAGACGAAGGGCGAGGCCGGCGAGATGATGTCGACCTACCTGGGCGACGACGCGGACGGTCTCGACGGGTTCGAGTTCCTGACCATGGCCGAGGCCGGCGAGGTCGGGGCACTGGGGCGGTGCTCGGAGAAGCTGAACGACGAAGGGCTGGCGAGCGAGAAGGTCGGCGAGCTCGTGAGTTGGGCGCTGCCGATCCAAGAGCGGCATTTCAGCGATGTGAAGGAGTGCTCGCTCAAGCTCGCGGCTGACGAGGACCCCTACGACGAGGGGTGACAGTTCGAGCGGCAGGCTCAGGTCACGGGCGAGCTGCGTGACCTGGGCCAGTTCCTCGTGGCAGCCGTCAGTGCGCGCGAACGCGAGTCCTGGCGTGAGACACATCGCCGGTCTGTAGACTCGCCGCGCGCGGGCGGCGCTCGAGGGAACCGAGAGGAGAGCTCCGCCCGTGTCACCGATGTCCCGTACTCGCCTATTGCTCGCCGCCGCGGCTGCCGCTGCCCTGCTGGCGCTACCGGCCGCCGCCACCGCCCGCGACACCACCGTGCGCTCGTTCGACGGCACGTCGCTCGTCGTGCACTTCTTCCCGGCCGCGCATCTGAAGCACGGCGCGCGCGTGCCCACCGTGCTCGTCGGCCCGGGCTGGAGCTCGCCGGGCTCCACCAACGAGAACGGGGCGACATCCACCGGGGGCGGCGCGGTGGGGATCGGCCCGTTGAGGCGGGCGGGCTACAACGTGCTCACCTGGGACCCGCGCGGGTTCGGCGGCTCGGGCGGCACGGTGGAGATAGACAGCCCGAAGTTCGAGGGACGCGACGTGTCCGCGCTGATCGACTACGTGGCCCGCCAGCCCGAGGCCCAGCTCGACGGGCGCCGCGACCCCCGCGTGGGCATGGCGGGCCCCTCGTACGGCGGTGGCATCCAGCTCGTCGCAGCCGCGATCGACCATCGCATCGACGCGATCGTGCCGGACATCGCCTGGAACTCGCTGGAGACGAGCCTCGGCAAGAACGACACGGTGAAGTCGGGCTGGGGGCTTGCGCTCTACGCGGCCTCCGCGGCGGCGGGTGCCAGGCTCGACCCCGAGATCGTGACGAGCGCGACGCAGGCGGCCGGCTCGTTCCTGCAGGACGCCGCAAGCCGCGCCTTCTTCACCTCGCGCGGGCCGGGGGCCCTCGTGTCCCGCATCAAGGCGCCCACGCTGCTGATCCAGGGCACGGTGGACACGCTCTTCACGCTGCACGAGGCAGTCACCAACTACGGCCTGCTGCGCGCCCACGGCGTTCCCACCAAGATGCTCTGGTTCTGCGGCGGACACGGCGTCTGCCTGACGAAGCCGGGCGACACCGGGCGCATCCAGCGCGACACGCTGGCGTGGTTCGCGCGCTATCTCAAGGGCCGCAAGTCGGTCGATACCGGTGCCGGCTTCGAATGGCTCGACCAGAACGGCCATTCGTACTCGGCTCCCCGCTGGCCGCTTCCCGCGGGCACGCCGCTCGCGGGCGACGGCTCGGGGACGCTCTCGCTCGTCGCGGCGGGCGGCTCGGGCCCTGCGCTGGTCCCGCCCGGCTCGCTGGGCGCGATCCCGCCGTCGGTCGCCGGCCAGTTCGCGGCCGCCAAGGCCGCCAACGCCGTGAACGTGAAGATCTCGCCCCCACGCACCACCGCCGTGGTGGTGGGCGCTCCGCGCCTGACGATCACCTACACGGGCACGGCTCCGACGAGCAACGCTCGCGTGCTCGCCCAGATCGTGGACGGCGCCAGCGGCAAGGTGCTGGGCAACCAGATCACGCCGCTGCCGGTGACGCTCGACGGCCGTCAGCACAGCCTCAGCCTGCCGCTCGAGATGGTGGCCGCCACGATGAAGCACAGCTCGCGCTTCACGCTCCAGCTGGTGGCGCAGAGCACGATCTACAACACCCATCCGGCCGGCGGGTCCGTGCAGTTCACGAAGGTGCGGGTCACGCTGCCGACGGCGAAGGTGGCGGGCTAGAGGGCGGGAGTACGATCAGCCCGTCGTCTGGCACAACCACACGGGCAATCAGAGCTGCAACCCGCGTCAGGTCGTGACGCCGGGGCCCGCGCTCCACGACCTGGTGGAGCTGGTCCAGCGGGCGGAGCGCGAGGGCACGACGGTCCGCGCGGTGGGCGCGGGTCACTCGTGGTCCGACGTCGCGCTCACCGACGGCTACCTGATCGAGCCGCTGCACCTGAGCGGGCTGCTGCCGCTCGAGGAGGAGATGCTGCGGGCGGAGGCGCGGCAGCGCTCGCTCGTGCGCGTACTCGGCGGCACTCCGCTGCACGTGCTGAACGCGGCGCTCGACGCGCTCGGCCTCGCGCTGACGAACATGGGCGGCTACGACGCGCAGACGATCTCAGGCGCGGTGTCCACCTCGACGCACGGCTCGGGCCTGCGCTGGGGCCCATTCCCGAACGTGGTCCGCTCGCTCGACCTGGTTGTGGCGGGCGGCCGGGCGCTTCGGCTCGAGCCGGCCGGCGGTCCGACGGATCCCGCGTCGTTCGCACATCCGGAGCTCAGCCTGGTGCAGGACGACGCTCGCTTCCGCGCAGCGGTCTGCGGCATCGGCACGCTCGGCCTGATCCACTCGCTCGTGATCGAGGTGCGCGAGAAGTTCTGGCTGAACGAGGTGCGCACGCTCTCCACCTGGGAGGACGTCAGGCCGACGCTCACCGAGGACGGCGTGCTCGGCGAGGGCGACCACTACGAGCTGTTCCTCAACCCGTATCCACGACACGACGGGAGCCACCGCGTGCTCGTCACGCGACGCGCCGAGACCCCGCCGCCCGCCGGCCTGCCCGACGACAAGCTCCAGCGCAACCTGCTCACCGAGCTCGAGTCGTCGCTGCCGATCACGGGCGTGCTGCTGCGGCTGCTGGCGCGCTTCCTGCCGTCGCTGCTCACCAAGCGCTTCGACTCCCTGCTGAAGGACATGGTCGACGACGGCTACACGAACGTCTCGTACAAGGTCTTCAACATCGGCGAGGCCAACCACCTGCCGGCCTACTCGATGGAGCTGGGCGTGGCGCTAGAGGGCGGCCGGCACCTCGAGGCGGTGGACAGGATCCTCGCGATCGCTCGCGAGCGGGCGGCCGAGCGCATCTTCCACACCTCCCCGATCGCGCTGCGCTTCGTGGCTGCATCGGATGCCCACGCCTCGATGATGCACGGGCGCGCGACGATGATGATCGAGCTGATCATGGTGGCGGGCAGCCGCGGCGGCTACACGCTGCTCGAGGGCTACGAGGAGCGGCTCGCCGACCTCGACGTGCGCCCCCACTGGGGCCAGTACAACACGCTCAGCGCCGAGCGCATCGCGGACCTCTACCCGGCCTGGGACGACTGGATGGCGGTCGAGCGCGAGTTCAACTCGAGCGGCGTCTTCGACTCGCAGTTCACGCGCCGGGTGAGGATCTCGTCCTAGCTAGCCCGCGGCCTCGGCGGCACTCGCTATTGGCGCCTCGGCCGGCGTGGCGGGCGTGGCCGGGACCGTTCGGCCCCGGCGTCTGGCGAGCGCCCGCTCGATCGCCAGCACCGCTCCGTACACCACCACCGCGTAGATCCAGCCGGCCAGCACGTCGGTCACGTAGTGCTCGCCGCCGTAGACGAGCGTGAACGCCATGGCGAGCGGATAGGCCACGAGCAGGATGCGCCGCCACCAGCGAGCTCCTCGCCAGAAGAACAGCAGGATCAGCACCGGGAAGGCGGCGTGGAGCGACGGCATGGCCGCCACCTCGTTCACGTAGCCGTTGCCGTTCTCGAACAGGCCCGCGGCCGGGTAGAGGCCGTCGGTGTGGTTCCACATCTCGCCGATCACGCGGTGGATGTAGGGCAGGTGGCCCTGCTGCGCCGCCAGCCACGGCGGCGTGGCGGGGAACAGCACGTAGGTGAGGAAGCCCACGGCGGTGAGCGCGAGGATCATGCGTGCGAAAGCGCCGGAACTGCGGGTACGCGTAGCGCCAGAGCAGGGCCGCGACCACCACGGTCGCGAAGAAGTGCGTCATGTAGACGCCGAAGACGCCGTAGTCGTACCAGCGCACGGCGAACGGGTGGTAGAGGTGGTCCTGGAGCCAGACGGTGGGGATCGGCGAGCCGAACAGCGTGCGGTCCACGTCGATCGCCGTGGTGGTGTGCGGCGCGATGCCGAGGTTGTCGGCGCCGCCTCGCGCGATGTCGTAGACGAACAGGATCCCGACGAACGGCAGCCAGTCGAACACCAGGCCGCGGAACCAGCGCTTCATGTCGCCGAGCGAGAGCAGCAGCAGCCCGAGCATCGACCAGACGAAGACCCAGTCGCGCGAGATCGTGAGCCCCTCGGCGGCCACCATGCCCACGCTGACGCCGATGAAGAAGAGGATCCCGATCGCCCACGCGAGCCGACCGCGCAGCCGTCCGCGGATGCGCGCCAGCGCGATGCCGGCGCCGCCGGCCTCGTTCGCTCCCCGAATCATCGCCTCCCATCTTAAGTCGAGCTACTGTGCCTGGTGCGCATGCAGGCGCTTCCATTTCTTGGGCGCCGCCCTCGCCTGGGCGACGCGCTGATCGTGGCCGCGGTCGTCGCGATCGCCATCGCCGCGGTCGTCAACGGCGTCAGCCAGGTCCGCAACAACCACGGCACGAAGCGCGACATCGCGACCTTCGACAGCTACCTGACGAGCAACGGCGGCAGGGCCGGCTACGGCAACCCGCGCGTGCGCCTGCACTCGAAGCTCGACAGCGTCTGCGCCACCCACCGGCTGCCCGAGTACCGGGTGTGCTTGGACATGACCTCGGCCCACGGGAAGATCGTGGACGTCTACGAGATCGTGCGCGACCCGGCCGGCGGCTCGCGCCGGGTGCCGTTCAACCCTGCCCGAGCAGGATCGTCCAGCGCTGCGCCACGAAGTACACAAACAGGCTGAGCGTCGCGAAGCGCAGCCGCCTGTCGCTTGACAGGGCGGCGAAGGGAAGCGGCCAGAGGGTGTACCAGCCGAGCATCCAGGTGCTGGACACCACGAGCACGAGCATCGCCCAGCCGATTCCGGCGATCCAGTCGGCGCCACGCCACACGCGCCAGAGCAGCCACGCGATCGCCCCGAGCTCGAAGGCGTGGAGCAGCGTGCGCACGAGCGGCGTCACGCCCGCGAGCCCCACGAAGTGGGTCAGCTGCGCCGGGATGCTGTCGCCCGAGACCAGCTGCTGCTGCGTGCTGAGGATGTGGAACAGGCGGAACACGTCCGTGCCGAACACCGCCAGCGACAGCGCCGCGACAACGATCACCGCGGCCAGGACTCCGGCGAGCTCGCGCCACGGGCGCCGGTCGCGCAGCAGCATGAACGGGAGCGCCACGATCGAGGACGCCTTCACCGCGGCCGAGGCGATCAGCGCCACCCCGCCGGAGGCGCTGCGCCCGGCGAGCACCAGTGCCACGCCGGACAGCGTGAGCGCGAGCATGATCACGTCGTTGTGGCCGCCGCCGATGCCGTAGGCGAGCCAGAGCGGGTTCAGCCCCACCCACATCGCGGCCGGGAGCGGTGCGCGGCCGAGACGCTCGGCGCAGCGCCAGACGAGCGCCACGGCGCCGAGCCCGGCCAGCGCCGTGCCGACCTTGATCGTCCACAGGCTCGGCGCGGGCCCGAGGTGAGCGAGCGGGTAGGTCACGATCGTGAACAGCGGCCCGTAGGCGCTCGGCACATGGCGCCAGCCCACGAACCTGTAGACGGCGTCGTGCGGCGCCACCGCCGGCCCGTGCAGGTACGGGTTCACGTGGTGGAAGACGCCGAGCCGCGCGTAGCTCAGGTAGCTGAAGATGTCCTTCGAGAGCAGCGGCGGCGCGAGCGCGAACAGGACGTGCAGGCCCACGATCGCCGCGAGCACCCAGCGCACGGGCAGGCGCGCCCCCCACGCCAGAACCGCCAGATAGCAGAGCGCGGAACCCACGAGCAGCCACAGGAACTGCGCGCCGGTGAGGCTTCCGAGAGCCTAGCTGAGCCAGCGGCCCGGACAGCGATGCCGGCAGGCCGCGCCGCGTGGCGGGCACGAGGAACGACTGCCGCCCGCCCGCTCCCAGCGCCATCACCGCCAGCATCGCGGTGAGCAGGGCCAGCGCCACCAGCGCCAGGCGATCGCCGCGTTCGCTGCTCGCGACGCGCGCCGGCGCGGCCGTCGGCCCCGAGCGCCTCCGGCCGCGCACGGGCGCGGGTGGGGTAAGCGAACGTGTCAGTCCGGGACCCCCTGCTGGAGCGCCGCCGGCGGCTCCTTCCCAAGGTGGTCGCGCAGCAAGATCGCGCGCGGCACGAGCAGCGGGTGCGCGGCCCGGTAGCGGTAGACCGTGAGCGTCTTCACCCGCAGCGCGGCCACGAGCCGGAAGCCCCTGACGGGTGGCCGCGGCACGGGCACGCCCGCGTCGGGCCAGCCCACGAGGTCGATCTCGCTGACGCTTGCGTGCAGGCGCAGGATGCGCTCGGTGTCGTCGGGCAGGTAGTACTCGAGCGGGTCGTCACCGGTGGCCGGCACCACGAGCGCGCGCGGCCCCGTCGAGGGTCCCGAGCGCCTGCGCCACCCCGCGCCAATCGGGCCGCTGCAGCCGCGCGTCGAAGTCGATCGCGACCGTGATC
The DNA here is from genome assembly GCA_963729205.1 of uncultured Thermoleophilaceae bacterium. Lineage (GTDB taxonomy): Bacteria > Actinomycetota > Thermoleophilia > Solirubrobacterales > Thermoleophilaceae > JAICJR01. Next base: position 25,215 of record CAVSNA010000021.1, on the reverse strand, counting down.
GCCAGCAGGCAGCAGCAGAGCGCAACGATGATCGCCGTGCCCAGGCGCCTCGCCGAGGGCAGCCCGCAGGCGAGCGCGACGATCCCGGCCAGCGGCACCCACGCGGCCAGCAGGTTGCGCGGGAAGAACCAGTCGAGCCCCACGAGCGCCAGGGCCAGCGGCACGAGCACCGCGGCGCCCCCGACGATCAGCGGCACCCGCGCATCCAGGCGCTCGCGCACGCCGCCGCGAACCAAGAGCAGCAGCACCGCCGCGGCCACGAGCGCTGCGGTCGACCACCGACAGGACGATCGCGGGCGAGTCCGACGGTCCCGAGCACGAACGCCTTCAGCAGATCCCCGACCCGGTTCGCCAGCGGGATGTCCGAGATCCAACTCGCGTGGCCGCGGTGCGCCTGGTGGAAGGCGAGCGGCACCAGCGCGGCGCCGACCACCCCGACGCCGCCGAGCGCCGCCCAGCGCTCCCTCGGCGCCCCCACGCGCGAGCGCAGCAGCCAGAGCGCCTCCGGCAGCAGCAGGAACACCGCGAAGTAGTGCGTGCAGAGCGCGAGCGCCGAGCTGACCGCCCACCAGATGAGGTCCCGCCGCGAGCGCCCGCGCAGCGCGCGCAGGAAGAACAGGAACGAGAGCGTGCCGAGCAGCACCAGCAGGATGTAGGCGCGCGCCTCCTGCGAGTACCAGACGAGCACGGGGCTCACGGCCGCGAGCGCGGCGGTGGCCAGCGCCGGCGCCCGCCGCGGGGTCAGCGTTCGCATCGCGAGGAAGGCGACCGGCACGGTGGCGGTCCCGATCAGCGCCGACAGCGAGCGCAGCCCAACCTCGGAGATGCCGAAGACGCGCGTCCAGAGCCAGGCCAGCAGGTAGTAGAGCGGCGGCGTGTCCTCGCTGCCGGGGATCTTGCCGAGCGTGGCGAACAGGCTGTGCTGGAGGATGCGGTGGGCGGTGACCGCCTCGTCGTGCCAGAAGCTCTGCACGTCGAGGGTCGAGAAGCGCAGCGCGGCCGCGACCAGCGTGAGCGCTCCGACGAGCGCGACCTCGGGGCTCACCGCCCCGCTCTCGGCCACCGGACGCGGCGTGCCGGAAGCGACAACCCGGCGCGGCTGTGGTGTGCGGAGTCGTGACGGTTCCTGGTCCGGAGACGCGCGGAAAAAGCGGCCGCTACGCGGGGAATCCAGTATTCCCACTGCCGTGTTGGGTATTGCCGCTGCCGTGTTGGCTGGTGTTAGGGCGTGCGCCTCTAAGCTCCGGCCATGACGTATTTCCGCGCCGTGCGCATCTACTCCGCGATCGAGTCGCTGATCTTCGCGGTGCTGCTCGTCGTGTGGATCGGAGGGATGTCGCAGCACACCCAGCTCGTGATCGGCTGGATACACGGCATCGCCTGGATCTGTCTCAGCATCGCGGTGGCGGTGGGCTGCCGCCGCGGCGTCTTCCCGTGGCCGCTGCTGGCCGCCACGGTCTCGCCGCTCGGCCCGTTCGGTTGCACGGCGGGGATCGAGGTGCTGCGGCGCCAGCAGCTCAGCGCCCAGTCCTCCGCTTAGGTCCCGCGAGCGGCGTCTCTAGCCGTTGAAGCGCCCGGCCGGCGCGCCGCCGCCGTAGGGCGCGGGCACGGGGTGGCCGTTCGCGCTGAGCGCGGACGTCAGCTCGATGCGGGTCGTGCCGCGGATGTAGAGAGCGCGGTCGAAGGCGCCGCCGTAGACGTCCAGCAGCGCGAAGAACACGTCCACGGTGCTCACCAGGTCGCCGTCGCGTTCCGCCGTCAGCTCGATCGCGCGCCGCTCCACCTCCCCGACCATGCGGCCGCTGGTGTCGCGCCGGCGCGTGATGCGCACCGCATGCGGCATCGCGGTCGTCTCGAGCGGAGCCTCGCCCACGCCAAGCGCCTGCATGGCCAGGCCCACCTGGCCGTGCATCCTCAGCACGCGCACCCAGCGCTCCGCCTCGTCCTCGTGGGACGCGGCAAAGGGCACCGCCGTACGTGCCAGACCGAGGACGATCGCCGCATCCTGCGACAGCCGTATTCCTGTTTGCTGCTCGAGCATCGAAGCCACCTCCATGCTTGTGCGGTCGGTGACTATCGCACGAGGCTGGAGGCCGCAGGGGCGCTCCTCCACGGATGTACGAGGTCGGGCGCCTACGCGCCGTCGAGCCACTCGCGCATGCTCACGTGATGGGCCACCACGGAGTCGTCGCGCAGCTCGCGCTCGATCTCCTCGAGCAGCCCGTAGCGCTCGGCAACCACGTTGTGCTGGTGGATCGTCTCCAGGTTCTCCTGGCGCGCCAGCACGAAGTAGTCCGGGCCGAGCGAGCCGAATTCCTCCACGGCCATGCGGATCATCTCGCGCACGCAGTCCTCCACGAAGCGGGGGCGGCGGTGCGCCTTCTCCACCACCTCGACCTCGTCCGGGCGCTTCATCAGCTCGTAGATCTCGGAGCTCATCGAGTCCTCGACCATCTTCAGGAGCGTCGAGGCCTCGATCTCCTTGGTGCAGCCCTCGGGGCAGCCCACGTAGAGCGTGCCCAGGCCGCGCTGGTTGTGCGTGGCCACCGGCACGTGCTCCAGGACGCGCTCGATCTCGTCGTCGGTGAAGCCGTCGGCAGCCAGTCGCTCCGTCGCGCGCGCGGCCACCAGCTCCTGCGCGCAGGGGCAGGCGGTCATGCCCTGCGCCTGCACGCCGATCAGCCGTCGCGTGCCGGACTCCGACGCCACCGCCGAGCCCAGCATCGTGTACAGCTCCTGGGTGAGCACGCCCGAGACGGGCGCCGGCTTGTGCTCCGGGTAGCGCGCCTTGATGGTCACCTCGGCGCGCCGGGCGCCCTGGCGCTCGCGCACTCGCTCGGCGATGTGGGCCGCGAGCGTCTCCGCCTTGAAGGCCTCGCCGAGGACGACCTCCTCGATCGCCTCGTTCACGATCTCCTCGAAGCGCGACATGTGAGCGCCCTTCTGCTTCGGCCCGAGATCCACGAAGCACTCGAGCTGCGCGTAGAAGAGCTGCTCGTCTCCGTTCGCCTGGATGCGCACGACCTTCTCCACGCCGGTGACGCCTACGCGCGAAAGCGAGACGTGCGTCGTGGGGCGGCGCGCCTGAACGTCCTCGAGAGTCGGGAGTGGTTCGCTCATTACGGAGCTTGCAAGATAGCTGCTGCAGATTGGTGGCAATCCGCGCAATCGAGGGTATAGTGGCCCCAGGCTCGATGCACCCGAACGCCCCAGCGGCGCGGGATATGACTGGCTCAGCCCATCGCGGTCGATACCGCGTTCGTAGTTGACATATGAGTTTCGCGGGTCGAACGGCCGCCTTTCTGGGCGTCGAAACACGCATCTAGGAGAGTGGGTTGAGCGCAAAGGAAAACGTTGGGGTTCTCGAGCCCACTGAGGCCGACGCTCCCTTTAGCGAGGTAGAGGAGCTCCAGGTCCTCGTAACCGAGGGACGGGAGCGCGGCTACCTCACGTACGAGGAGATCGCGACCTGTCTCGAGGAGGTCGAGGTCACGAAGGAGCAGGTGCAGGAGCTGCATGCGCACCTGGTCGAGCACGGGGTGGAGATCCTGTCCCAGGACGGCAAGCCGGTCACGCCCGATCAGCCGTTCCCCGCCGAGAAGGACCCCACGGCGCCGAAGAAGGTGGAGATCGACCTCACCGTCGAGCCCAGCCTCGACTCTCTCCGCCTCTATCTGCGCTCGATCGGTCGCGTGGGCCTGCTCACCGCCGATCAGGAGGTCGGCCTCGCCAAGCGCATCGAGCGCGGCGACATGGCCGCCAAGCAGCACATGATCGAGGCCAACCTGCGGCTGGTCGTCTCGATCGCCAAGGGCTACCTCGGCCGCGGCCTGACGTTCCTGGACCTGATCCAGGAGGGTTCGCTCGGGCTGATCCGCGCCGTCGAGAAGTTCGACTACCGGCGCGGCTACAAGTTCTCGACGTACGCGACCTGGTGGATCCGCCAGGCCGTGACCCGCGCGATCGCCGACAAGGCGCGCACCATCCGCATCCCCGTGCACATGGTCGAGAAGCTGAACAAGGTCGTGCACGTGGAGCGCCAGCTCGTCCAGGACCTGGGCCGCGAGCCCACCCCGGAGGAGATCGCCAAGGAGCTCGAGTGCACCGCGCGCGAGGTGAAGGACATCCTGCGCATGTCGCAGCTGCCGATCTCGCTCGAGAAGCCGATCGGCGAGGAGGAGGACTCCGAGCTGGGCGACTTCGTCCAGGACGAGACCGCCGAGTCGCCCTTCGAGCTGGCCGTGGAGAACCTGCGCCGCGAGAACGTGCGCAAGGCTCTCGACGCTCTTCCCGCGCGCGAGCGCGAGGTGATCGAGATGCGCTTCGGCCTGAAGGGCCACCAGGCGCGGACGCTCGAGGAGGTGGGTCGCGCGTTCGGGGTCACCCGGGAGCGCATCCGCCAGATCGAGAACAACACGCTGAAGAAGCTCGAGAGCCTGCCCGAAGCGCAGCGCCTCAAAGACGCCTCGGTCTAGCCTCTAGAATCCACGACCGCTCGGGGGGATGTCCGAGTGGTTAAAGGAGACGGGCTGTAAACCCGTTGGCTTAGCCTACGCAGGTTCGAATCCTGCTCCCCCCATTGCTCTGGGCCCGTGGCAGGGGTTGCCGGGGCGAATCCGCGCTCCGCTGAAGCATTTCGGTGGGCCATGGCGCACCAAAAGCTTCAGCCGGCGAGCCTGTGGGCCGTTGCACGGCGGCAGCATGGCGTCGTCACGCGAGGGCAACTGATCGAGCTGGGCTTCAGCCCGGACGCGGTCAAGCATCGAGTTCGGCGTGGCCGGCTGCACCCCGTGTGGCGCGGCGTCTACGCGGTGGGGAGACCAGAGCTCACGCGGCACGGGCTCTTCATGGCCGCCGTTCTGGCCTGTGGACCCGAGGCCGCACTCAGTCACGCGAGCGCGGCGGCGCTCTGGGGCATCCGGCCACAGCGTGCGCGCTGACATCGAGATTTCGATGCCGGCCCATGTCGCTCCACCGCCGCCCCGGCATCACCGCCCACCGCCGCTGCCTCACCGCGCAGGAAACGACGGTCCGCCACGGCATCCCGGTGACCACCCCCGCCACGACGATCGTCGACCTCGCGCCCGGACTCACCCGCCACGAGCTCGAGACCGCCATCAACGAGGCCGACAAGCTCGACCTGATCGATCCCGAGGCGCTGCGAGCGGCCGCCGGCGAGATGGGCCGGCGGCGGGGCGCGTCAACCGTACGCAGGGTGCTCGACCACCGCACCTTCACGCTGACCGACTCCGAGACCGAGCGGCGCTTCCTCCCGATCGCCCGTAAGGCCGGCCTGCCCCTGCCGCTCACGCAGCAGTACGTCAACGACTTCAAGGTCGACTTCTACTGGCCGGACCTCGGCCTGATCGTGGAGACGGACGGCCTGCGCTACCACCGCACCCCGGCCGAACAGGCCCGGGATCGCCTGCGCGACCAGACCCACACCGCGGCCGGCCTCACCTGCCTGCGCTTCACCCGCGCACAGGTGCGCTTCGAGCCCGCGCACGTCGGCGCGGTGCTCAGCTCGGTGGCGGCGCGTCGTCGAGCTCAGGGATGACGTCCACCGTGACGACAACCTTGGGCTCGTCCCAGTAGAAGGCGACCCTCGTCTCCCAGTACTCGACCCGGTCGGGCTGGGCCAACCCGCCCTTATGGAGCAGTTGCCGCATCCTCTCCTCAGCCGCCTTGAACTCGTAGACCCTGATCACGCGACGAAGTCTGCGCGGCGCGATGCATCCGGTGGGGTGGCTGGCGCAACAACCACGCGCCCGGCGTGCAACAACTAGCGGTGCACGGCGGCCAAGAGCGACGCGTACGACCTCACCAGCAGCGCCCGTTCCTGAGCCAGCAGCGGGTCGTCCACGTCGCAGCCGGCCGCTACCCAGCGATCGGAGACGTCCATCGCCTCCGCTCGCAGCGCCGCGGCCTGGCGGACGTCGGCGGGATCCACGCCGTACGTGTACGCGTACAGGTCCCGCAGCGCACCGATCAGCGCCTCGCCGGAGTCGGGCCCGGCGCCATGCTGGTCCTCGCGATGAGCGCGCCACCACTCGACCTCCAGCTCGGCTGCGCGGACCGGGTCGAAGCTCGCTCCCTCGCTCGCCACGAGCAGCCGGTAGAAGCGCGTCATCAGCGCGCGGGCGGCGTCCGGGTCGTTGTCCGGGAACGGCGCCCACTTCTGATTGGCCCGCAACACGAGCCAGGCCCCCTTTAGCGTGTCGCGCCAGCCCATCTCGAACGCGGCGCGCACCAGCCCGACCGACGCGATCAGGAACGCGACCCACTTGCGGCGGTAGTAGGTCTCCCAGGCGCGAGTCTCGAGGTTGCCCACGGAGCGGGGGTCGAACGAACGCATCGTGACGCTCTACGCGCGTGCGCACGATGCGGTTCATCGCGGATCGCTACCCTCGCCCGCATGGGCGAACGAACGAAATACACACCGGGCACATTCAGCTGGGCCGACCTCTCGACGACCGACCAGGAGGCGGCCAAGAGCTTCTACGCCGGACTGTTCGGCTGGAAGGCACAGGACCTCCCCGTCGGCGACGAGGGCGCCTACTACTCGATGCAGCTGGTCGGCGACAAGACGGTGGCCGCCATCTCCGAGCAGCCACAGCAGCAGCGCGACGCCGGCGCCCCGCCGGCATGGAACAGCTACGTGACGGTCGAGAGCGCCGACGCGGCGGTCGAGCGGGCCAAGGAGCTGGGCGGCGCGGCCCACACGCCCGCGTTCGACGTGATGACGGCCGGGCGCATGGCCGTCCTGCAGGACCCGCAGGGCGCGTACTTCATGGCCTGGGAGCCGCGCGACAACATCGGCGCAGGACTCGTGAACTCGCCCGGCGCGATGTGCTGGAACGAGCTCACCACGCCGGATCTCGACAGCGCGCAGGCGTTCTACGGCGGCCTCCTCGGCTGGACCTTCGACGAGTTCGAGGACATGCCGATGAAGTACTTCGTGATGAAGGTCGGCGAGCGCGCCAACGGCGGCATGCACGAGCCGAACCCGCCGGGCACGCCGCCCCACTGGCTCGTCTACTTCGCGGTCGAGGACATCGACGCCGCCGGAGCGAAGGCGCAGGAGCTCGGCGGCAGCCTGATGGCCGGACCGATCGACATCGGGATCGCGAAGATCTCGGTGGTCGTCGATCCCCAGGGCGCCATCTTCGCGCTGTACGACGGCCAGCTCGAGCGAATAGCCAGCGCCGAGAGTGCGGCGGGGCGCCGCCGCTGGACACCTGAACAGAGCGAAAAAGTTGTCGAGTTTCCTAAAGGTGGCGGACGCTCCTGCTCGATCTAGGGCGTGCACCGCAGTTTGAGCTGCCCAAGGCAAACCCGCCGTGAGGCGGGGACGCAAAGCCAGAGGTCTCGCAACGAGGCGAGATAGCTCGGTTGCCGGCTCAGGCGCCCGTCGCGGCGTCTTTAAAGGCACTGATCAGGAGGGACCGAGTGTCCAAGTCCAAGTTCAAGTTCCGGCACGCCAAGCTGCTGACCCTCGATCGTCGCGCTCGTCGCGATCATCGTTGACTGGGGGCCGGCCACAAGTTCTAACCGGCGGGCGGGCGCTCCGGCCGAATGGCCGGGGCGCCCAAACCCCATACCCTCCACGACTGTGCCGCCCTCAACCAGTCCACATCTTCTGCGTCTCGATCGCGGCGTCGGGCGCCGCGCTGCTCATCGACGCTCGTGGCGGGCCATGCCGCCGCAGCCCGACAGTTCGCGACGTTCGAGTTCTGGGCCCTCGCGGTGAGCGTCCTGCTCGGCGAGCTGCTCCGCTCGAGATCCCGCGCCTGTCCGGCGACGGCGAGGTGACGGTCTCGACGATGTTCTCGTTCGCTCTGCTCCTGTGCGCGGGGCTGATGCCCGCGCTGGCGGCGCAGCTCACGGCCTCCAGCGATCCAGGACGTGGTTGCCGGCAAGCGCTGGTGGCGCGTCGGCTTCAACATGGGCCAGTACGCGCTGACGCTCGTCGCGGCGGCGATGGTGCTCGCGGCTCGTGGTCGGCCATCAGGCACCGCTCGGGAGCAAGGCTTTCAGCCTCGAAGACCTGCTCGCGGTGGGAGCGGCGGCCGGGGCCTTCTTCCTGGTCAACCTGCTCTTGGTCACGCGCGCGACCACCTACCACGAGGGCACGCCGATCCTTCACCGCTCTCCGCAGCGACCTGATCTTCAGCCTCTCCGTCGGCGCTGTGCTGCTCTGCTTCGCCCCGGCGGTGGTGACGGTGCTCGACTTCAGCCCGGCGCTGTTCCCGCTGCTATTCATGCCGCTGCTCGCGGTCTACAGCTGCGGGCCGGCAGGCCGTACGGATGGCGAGGGCCGAGCACCAGGCCACACACGACAGCCTCACCGAGCTGCCCAACCGGCGCTGGTTCCGCGAGGAGGTGGGCCGGGCGCTCGCCGAGCCCGGGTCGAGACGGGCGGCCATCCTGCTCGTGGACCTCAACCGCTTCAAGGAGGTCAACGACACGCTCGGCCATCACCACGGCGACTTGGTCCTGCGCCAGGTCGGCCCGCGCCTGCAGGCCGCATTCCGGGAGGACGACTCGTCGCCCGCCTGGGCGGAGACGAGTTCGCGGTCTTCATGCCGAACGTGTCGACGCGCAGGCGTGCACTCCGCGGTGCAGCGCTTCCAGGTCGCCCTCAAGACCCCGATCGAGGCGGACGGGATCAGCATCGAGCTTGACGCGAGCGTGGGCGTGGCCTGGTACCCCGAGCACGGCGGCGACGTGGACACGCTGCTCCAGCGCGCCGACGTGGCGATGTACAAGGCCAAGGACGCGCAGCGCTCGCTCGTGACCTACCGCGCCGAGGACGACTACCACAGCCACGCGCGGCTGGCGCTCGTCACGGACCTGCGGCGCGCGCTCGGCCGACGATCTGCTGCTCCACTACCAGCCGCAGGTGGACGTCCGCCTCGGCGCTCCCGTGGGGGCGGAGGGGCTCGTGCGCTGGAACCACCCCGAGCGCGGGCTGCTCCGGCCGGTCGACTTCATCGAGCTGGCCGAGCACACCGGCCTGATCAAGGACCTCACCTACAACGTCATCGACCTCGGCCTGGCGGACCTGCGCGGCTGGCACGATGAGGGCAAGGAGCTCTCGCTGTCGCTGAACATCTCGGCCCGCTGCCTGCTCGATCGCAGCTTCCCCGACGAGGTGGAGCGCCTGCTCGCCCTGCACGGCGTGGACGGCAGCTCGCTGACGCTGGAGCTGACGGAGAGCTCGCTGATGGCGGACCCCGCCCTGGCGAAGGCGACCATGCAGGACCTGAGCGGGCTGGGCGTGTCGCTCGCGATCGACGATTTCGGCACGGGCTACTCCTCGCTCGCCTACCTCACCGAGCTGCCGGTCAGCGAGCTGAAGGTGGACAAGTCCTTCGTGCTCGGGATGAACTCCGACCGCCGCAACGTGGTGATCGTCAAGTCGACCATCGAGCTGGCCCGCAACCTGGCGCTGCGCACGGTGGCGGAGGGCATCGAGGATGCGGAGACGCTCGATCGGCTGTCCGACCTCGGCGTCGAGCTGGCCCAGGGCTACCACCTGAGCCACGCGCTGCCGGCCGCCGAGCTCACCACCTGGTGGGATGCCCGCATGCTTGCGCAGCCGCCCGTCCCCGTCGCGGATGGCGCGGTCCTGCTTCCCCGACAGGCGTTCGTCGCGGCCTGATGCTGCTCGTCATCGCCGCCATCGCCTGCGTCGTGAGCGTTCCGCTGGCCGGCGGTCAGCTCGGGCGGCTGAGCCGGCTCGAGGTGCGCGCGGTCTGGGCCGCGCTGCTCGCCGCGGCGCTGCAGGTGGGGATCACGCAGTGGCCGGGGGGAAGCCACGAGCTCCACGTCGTGCTCCACTTCGCCTCCTACGGCTGCGTGGCGATCTTCCTGGTGGCCAACCGCCGCCTCGCCGGGATGCCCCTGCTCGCATGCGGCGCGGCGCTCAACCTGCTTGCGATCTCGCTCAACGACGGCGTGATGCCGGCCACCGCGAGCGCCCTGCGCGTCGCGGGCATCGACAGCTCCGACGGCTTCGCGAACTCCGCCGCGGTCACCCACCCGCACCTGCTGTTCCTGGGCGACGTGATCCCCGTGCCCGGCCCCTGGCCGATCGGCAACGTGCTGAGCGTGGGCGATCTCCTGATCTTCGCCGGGGCCCTCTTCCTGCTCCACACCTACTGCGGCTCGCGCCTCGCGCTGGGCCGTCAGGCCAGCGCCGCCGACAGCTAGACTCGACGCCCGCGCCGACTTAGCTCAGTTGGTAGAGCACCTCCATGGTAAGGAGGGGGTCATCGGTTCGAGTCCGATAGTCGGCTTCTCCTCGGATCCGCGTCGGGAGGGGTCAGCCCGGCTGGCCCCGCACAGCGGTGGCGGGCGCAGTCGGGGTCGATCCGCCCAGGCCCAGGCGCGCCAGCCACGGCCCAGCCGTCAGCCAGACCACCAAGCGGCGTTTGCCGCGGATCCTCGCCACCCCTCTGAGACCATCGCGTCCTCCCAGGAATGCCCACGACCAAGCGCGCCAGATCGAATTCGTGGAAAGTCTGCCGCTCACCCCCACCTGAAGGATTCGCCGCGGAGTCGTCCGGGAGCGCGAGGCCGCACCATCAATCAGCCCGAAGGAGTAATCAGGCAATGACGCCGCCCACCGGAGTCGCGACCACGTTGTTCGGCCAGCAGGTAGAGCTGTTCGACCTCTCGCAGGAGGTCTCCCAGCAGACCCAGATGCACCCTCTGCACCCGCGGGTCGAGGTCTACCCCTATGAGAGTCACGCCAACTCGAAGGGCGTCCTCAACACCGGCTTCTCGTACGCCGCGCGGCTCCTGATCATGTCCGACCACGCCTCGACACACGTCGATGCGCTGGTCCACTTCGACCCGGATCCGGACGCCCTGACGATCGACCGGATGGCGCTCGACCTGTTTTGCGGCGACGCGATCTGCGTGGACCTGCAGCACCTGCCAGCGCGCGCGCCGATAACCATCGAGGAGCTGGAGAAGTCGCTCGAGAAGGACGGTCTCGAGCTGCGCAAGGGCGACATCGTGCTCCTGCACACCGGGCACTTCGAGCGCACCAGCGGGTCGCCGGACTACATCGATCAGTTCCCGGGCCTAGTCGCTGAGAGCGCTCAGTGGCTGATCGACAACGGCGTCAAGACCTTTGGCAACCAGGCCCCGAGCGTCGACGTCCCCGACCGCTACGACTTCCCCGTGCACATGGTCTGCCGGGCCGCGGGCGTCACGCACATCGAGAACATCGGCGCGCTCGGCGGCGTGTCGGGCAAGCGCTTCACGGTCTTCGGCTTCCCCCTGAAGATCATCCCGGGAACCGGCTCGCCGATCCGGCTGGTCGGAGCGCTTCCGGTTGACGCGTCGTGATCCACCACAGCGTCATCGGAGACGGGCCGCCCGTCGTGCTGCTGCATGGAGGCACGGGGAGCTCGGAGAGCTACTGGAGCAGCCAGGTGCCGGTGCTTTCCGAGCACTTCCGGCTCATCCTCATGGACCATCGCGGCTTCGGTGAGTCGGACTACGAGGGGGAGTTCTCGATCCCGGCGTGCGCCGGGGACCTGGCGGCGTTGCTCGACGAGCTCGAGGTCGAGAGCGCGAGCGTCGTGGGGCTCTCGCTGGGCGGCGCGATCGGGCTCCAGTTCGCGCTGGACCACCCAGAGCGGGTCCGGCGGCTCGTGCTGGCGGATAGCTTCAGCGGGGTCTTCACGGAGCACTTCCGCCGCTTCATCAACTTCGCGCTGATCGAGTCGATCCAGCAGGGTGGTCACGACCTGATGTTCGAGCTGAACCTGCTGTTCGCGTTCTCCGAGCGCTACGTGGGGGAGCACGCCAGCGAGTTCGAGGCGCAGAAGGAGGCCTGGCGCGCGATGGACGTCGAGCGCTACGTCGAGTCCCTGCGAGCGATCCGCGACTGGAGCGTGGACGACCGCCTCGGGGAGATCGAAGCACCCACGCTCGTGCTCTGGGGGACCGAGGACATCGAGGTGCCGCGGGTGTATTCGCAGCGACTGGTCGATGGCCTGCCCCACGCCGTGCTCTCACTGATCGACGGCGCAGGGCACAAGTCCTGCGCGGATCGCCCCGAGGCATTCAACAAGGCGGTCCTCGCGTTCCTCAAGGACCGCGGTTGATGGCTCAGCGCCCGCGTTAGGCAGGCACCGCCACCGACGTCGCCGGCGGCTTGGGCTGGAAGGGGTGCAGCTCGTCGTCGTTGGGCCGGACCACGCCCCAGGTGGCCTCCGGCACCTCGTTCCAGACCCCGGGCACGTCGCCGAGCGGCTCGGACACGATCAGCCGCGTGTCCGTCGACACCTCCTGGAACAGCTCGCGCTCGGGGTAGAGCTCGCGCAGCGTGGCCACATCGGTCGTGTAGAAGAGCGTGCGCGACTTGCCCTCGGTCGAATAGCGCACGGCCCAGGTGCTCTCGCCGTCGGTGGTGGCGATCGTGCCCTGGAAGGGGTTGGGGATGTTCAGCCGGCTGCCGACCGCCTCGACAAGGCCGATCGCCTGCTCGATCGCGCCCGGCGGATCGTCCTGCAGGCCGAAGGTCAGCGCGAGGTAGAACAGCACCTCGGTGTCGGTCTGGCCCTTGATCTCCGGAAAGAGGGACGGGTCGATCGCCAGGACCAGGTCGCGCTTCATCGTGGCGAGCTGGTTGATGTAGCCGTTGTGCATGAAGAGCCAGTTCTCGTGGCGGAAGGGGTGACAGTTCGACTGCTGCACGGCGCTGCCGATCGCCGCCCGTATGTGAGTGAAGAAGAGGGGCGAGCGGATGTGGTTGGCGAGCTCGTGCAGGTTCTGGTCGTTCCAGGCCGGCTCGGTGCTGTGGAACACGCCGGGGATCGGGCCCTCGCCGTACCAGCCGACGCCGAAGCCGTCGCCGTTCGTGGTCTCCGCGCCGAGCCGCGAATGCAGGCTCTGGTCGATCAGCGAGTGAGCGGGCATGTAGAGCGCCTGGTTGATGAGGATCGGCGAGCCGGAGTATGCGAGCCAGCGGCACATCAGCTGCTCCTTTCGGTCGTGAGGAAACGATCCGCCAGGTTCGAGACCAGACGGTCGAGACGGCCATGGGCGGCCGCGAAGTTGCGCTGACGGCGGGCGCCGTTCGAGTCTGCCAGCAGGTGTACCCGCTCGAGCTCGCTCGCACAGCCCAGCGCCCGCGCGTGGGGGCGACAACCGGCGACCAGCTCATGCACGGTCTCCCGGACCGGCACGAGTTGCCCACCCTCAGGGTCGATCAGCCGTGCGGCCATGCCGTCCCTCGCCGCCAGGAAGCGGTTTTCGTCGAGTACCTCGGCGCCGACGGCGGGTGGCGGCGAGTCGTCCTCGAGCGTCATCAGCGCGAGCGACTGGATCAGCGCGACCAGCGGGCCCACATCCGCGACCGTGGTCTGGGCGTCCATCGCCCGCACCTCCACGGTGCCGAGCCTCGGCTGCGGGCGCACATCCCACCAGAAGAAGCTCGGATCCGGGACGGCCCCCGCTCGGATCACGGGATCGAGCGCGTCCACGTAGTCGCCGTAGCCGTCGAAGCGCCTCGGCAGCCCGGTGCGCGGGAAAGCGTGGAAGATGACCGTGCGCATGGAGTCGAAGCCGCTGTCGCGCGCCTGCCAGAACGGGGAGTTGGCCGACAGGGCGATGAGCAGCGGCACGTAGCCGCGGAGCGCGTTCACGAGCCGGATCGCGTCCTCGGCATCCGGCACACCCACGTGGACGTGCAGCGCCATCGTCGGCTCCCTGTGCGCGAGCGAGCGCAGCGTGTCGTGGAGCAGGCGGTAGCGCGGGGCGGTCGAGACCACCGTCTCGCCGCTGACGGTCATCGGATGGGTCCCCGCCGCCGCGACCGATAGTCCGAGGGCCTCCAGCTCGGGCCCGAGCTGGCTGCGCAGGGCCGCCAGCTCAGTCACCACCCCTGCGACATCGGTGTGCACCCCCGTCCTCAGCTCGATCACGGAGGCGTGCGTCTCCGGCGAGGCGTGCAGCGAGAGCTCGTGCGACAGCTGCTCGAGGGTGCCGTCGCACGACGCGGCGAGCGAGCCGCTCGCGGGATCAAGGAGCATCAGCTCCTCCTCGACCCCAAGGGTGTAGCGGTGGTCGAGCGCTCCGTTCCAGCGAGCCCAACGAGGGCAGGCTTCGCCCAACTCCCCCGAATCGACATGCCAGCGCGCGACTCGCGAGACGGGCATGGGACGAAGAATGGCCGTTTGGGGGCGTGGCTTCAAGGAGGCGTGCATGTGCATGAGCGCGAAGCCCGCATCCCGAAAGCCGGACCGGCGCTGAAGCGGCGGTCCCCGGCTGGACGAATATCCCACGGCGCTCGTCCGGATCCGCACTAGCGCGCTAAAGGCGGACCCTCCCCGGTCCGATACGAGTTCCATGGGTAACCCTTGCCCGGCCGGCTCGCCTGCCCACTTTGAGGTCCGCGCATGAACCTGCGCGCGCGGCTCGCCGCACGGCTTCCGGTTCGCGAGGAGAGGGGCTGGCTGATCGTGGAGGTGATGATCAGCGCGGTGGTGCTGGTCCTCGCCGGGCTGGCCATCTACTCCGGGCTCGACGGCGCATCGAGCGCGTCCGGGCGCAACCGCAACCGCACGATGGCGGCCACGCTCGCGCAGCAGGACCAGGAGCGCATGCGCTCGATGGACGCGAGCGCGCTCAACGCCTACATCAAGACTCCCTATACGCAGACGATCACCGTCGGCGGGCTGACCTACTCGGTCACGTCGAGCGTCGCGTACGCGACCGACAGCACCGGCACCACCAGCTGCACCAGCGCGTCCACGCTCGCCAGCTACCTCAAGATCAGCTCGACCGTCACCGACCCGACGAACAAGAACAAGCCCGTCACGATCGACAGCCTCCTGTCCCCGCGGGCCGACCTCAGCGGCGCCGCCGTGCAGATCGTCGACCGCACGGGCACGACCGGCGTCCCCGGGATCCCGGTCGCCCTCGATGAGGACTCGTCCAAGAACGACACGACCGACTCCAACGGCTGCGCGCAGTTCGGCTTCCTCAAGGGCTCGAGCTACCACGTCACCTTCTCGAAGACCGGCTACGTGGACGTGGACGGCAACAACGCCCAGACCTCACTGCCGATCACCGTCGTCCAGGGCCGCTCCACCCTCACCCAGTTCCAGTACGACAACGCCGGCGCGATCAAGGCCAGCTTCAAGGACCAGAGCGGCGGCACGACGGCGGTGGGCCGCGGCATGACGATCTTCAACACCGGCCTCTCGGGCAGCCAGGAGCGCTCTTTCTTCACGGGCACGGGCCTCACGGACACCGCCTCGGCGGTTGCCTCGGGCGGCACGATGACGACCCCGGTCACGCTCTTCCCGTTCACGAGCGCCTACTCGGTCTGGGCGGGCAGCTGCGACGCGGCCAAGCCCCCCACGGCCAACCAGAGGTCCGCGACCGTGACCCCCGGCGCCACGATCACGCTGTCCGCGAGCACCGCCTACCTGATGCAGCCCAAGCTCACGGTCACCGTCAAGAAGCAGACCACGAGCGGCGGCAGCGTGTCGAACCTCCAGAACGCGGACGTGCGCGTCACCGACGTGTGCGGCGCCCTGTACCCGGCCATGGCGGCTACCAACAGCTCGGGCGTGACCAGCTCGGGCTACCCCTTCGGCGCGCTGACCGTCTGCGCCGACGACAACGCCGGCTCGCCGCACAAGGCCACCGGAACGGTCACGAACACGGCCACCGGCTCGGCGATCACGCTGCAGATCAACACCTGGCAGTCCTCGGCGGCCGGATCATGTCCATGAGTCGCCTGCGCGACTCCCGCGGCTTCACCCTCACCGAGCTGGTCGTGGCGATGGCGCTCGGGATGATCATCCTGCTCGCCGCGTTCACGGTCATCGACCGCTCGTTCCTCGGCAACAAGGCGATCGCGGATCGCGAGGACGCGCTCCAGCGCGGGCGCAACGCGCTCGAGCTGATCACGCGCCAGTTGCGCTCTCAGGTATGCGTGCAGCAGAGCCCGGCCCTGATGCCGATCACGAGCGGCGGCGACAACACGATGACCTTCTTCACCTACATGGGCGATCCCTCGGCGGCGACGAGCGCACAGCGCGACCCGACCACCAACCAGCCCTTCCCCGAGCAGCACACGATCACCTACGCGTCGAACAAGATCACGGAGACGCGACGCGAAGGTCACGAGCATCAACCCGCTCGTCGTGGCCTCGCCGTACAAGACCACCACGCTGGCCACGAACGTGATCCTGCCGAGCGGGAAGCTGTTCCAGTACTACGCGGCGGCGTCGTCCGGCAGCAGCACCGTGTCCAGCACGCCGCTCACCACCCCGCTCTCCACCACCGACGAGTCGAACGTGGTCGAGATGGCGGTCGCGTTCAAGGTGCTGCCGACCGGCATCGCGGTCACCGACACGGGCAACAAGCAGGCGACGACGTTCCAGGACTACGTGTTCTGGCGCGCGATCGACCCCGAGGACCCCACAGGACAGCCATGCGACAGCGGTTGAGCAAGATCTCTCTGAAGGCGGAGCGCGGCTTCACGATGATCATCGTGATCGGCGTGATGCTCGTGGGCACGCTGCTGGTCGCAGCGGCGTTCGCCGCCTCGGACGGCGACACCACGGTCACGCGGCACGACCAGTACTACAAGCAGGCGTACGACGCGGCCGAGGCCGGGGTCGCCTACTACCTCGCGCACCTCAACCAGAACACCAACTACTGGTCCAACTGCTACACGTCGCCGATCCAGTCGCCCGGCACGGCGTACAGCACATCCTCGAGCCAGGCGATCCCGAACTCCGAGGCCCGCTACGAGATCGAGCTGCTGAAGGCGCCGAACTACAGCGGGGCCTGCTCGTCCACCGCCAGCGCCTCGGTGATCGACCCGTCCACCGGCCAGCTCGCGATCCGCTCGACCGGCTACTACCGCGGCGTCAAGCGCAGCGTCATCGGCACGTTCAAGCGCGAGGGCTTCCTCAACTATCTCTGGTTCACCAACTTCGAGACCCCGGACCCGCTCGCAGCCGGCACCTCCTCCAGCTGCGCCGAGTACCACCGCGACGGTCGCGCCAGCAACTGTGGAGACCAGCAGTTCATCAACGGGGACCAGATCAACGGCCCCGTGCATACCAACGACGAGTTCTACGTCTGCGGCAGTCCCACTTTCGGCCGTTCCGGCAAGAACGACAGCGTCGAGGCCACCGACCCGGCCGGCTACCGGCAATGCGGGGGCTCGAGCCCGACGTTCAACGGCACGACCACGTGGGGCGCCCCGAACCTGCAGATGCCAACCACGAACGCGGCCTTGAAGAGCTACGCGGACTCGACGTGGATCTTCACCGGGCCCGTGCACATCACGATCACGAGCAGCGGCGCCAGGGTCGTCAGCAGCTCCGGCACCGTCCTCAAGTCGGGCACGAGCTACCCGCCCGCCGGCATCATCTACGTCCAGAACGGGACCTGCTCGACCAGCTTCAGCGCCAGCCAGGGCTACCCGTCGGGCGGCGGTTGTGGCGACGCCTGGGTGCACTCCACCACCGATTCGGCGGCGGACCTGACGATCGCGGCCGAGAACGACGTGATCATCGACGGGGACCTGACCCATTCGAGCTCGTCGGTGCTCGGTCTCATCGCCAACGGCTTCGTGCGCGTCTACCACCCGTGCTCGAGCGGCACCAACGGCAGCTCGTCTCCGGAGGACGGCAGCACCGGCTACCTCACGAGCCCCACCATCGAGGCCGCCATCCTCTCGCTCAACCACTCCTTCATGGTCGACAACTACGGCTGCGGCGCCCCGATGGGCAACCTCTCGATCACCGGCGCGATCGCCCAGCAGTTCAGAGGCACGGTCGGCACGAACAGCGGCGGCACGATCAGCACCGGCTACATCAAGAACTACAACTACGACGCGGCGCTGAAGTACCACCAGCCGCCGTACTTCCTGGATCCCGTCCAGGCCTCCTGGAACCTCTTCTACCAGACGGAGCAGGTCCCGGCCCACTAACCCATTTGGGTGGTCGTCACGCGGGTGGCGACAGGGCGATAATGGCTGGGTGCGGGTCACCGGACGACACGCGGCCAGCGCTCGATCCCGGTTCGAGCTGGGTTCCGACGAGCGCCTGATCGCGCGCCTGCGCGCCGGCGACACGCGCGCGTTCGAGACGATCTACGACCGCTACGAGCGGCCGATCCGCTCCTTCTGCCGGCACATGCTCGGGCAGCCCGAGGATGCCGACGACGCGGCCCAGCACGTCTTCCTGTCCGCCTACAAGGCGCTGATCGGCACGGCCAACGCGATCGAGCTGAAGCCGTGGCTGTTCGCGATCGCCCGCAACCGCTGCCGCACGATGCTGCGCGGGCGCCAGCGCGGCCTCGGGATCGCCGAGCCCGTGGAGCGCGAGCCGAGCGTCGAGGGCCTCGCCGTCGAGGTCGAGCGGCGCGAGCACCTCCACGACCTGCTGCGCGACATCTCGCGCCTGCCCGAGGAGCAGCGTGCCGCACTCATCCTGACCCAGCTGGAGACCCTCCGCCACGACGACGTGGCCCGCGTGCTGGCGGTGCCACCCGACAAGGTCAAGGCGCTCGTGTTCCAGGCGCGCGAGTCGCTGATGGCCAGCCAGCAGGCTCGCGAGACGCCCTGCCGGGAGATCCGCGAGCAACTCGCCACGCTCAACGGCGCCGGGCTGAGGCGGCGTACGCTCAGGCGCCACGTGCGCGACTGCACCGGCTGCCGGGACTTCGAGCTGGGGCTGGCGCGCCAGCGGGTGGCCCTGTCGGCGCTGCTGCCGGTGGCGGCTACCCCCGTGGTCAGGCAGGTGGTGATCGGGCACGCGCTGGGCGGCGGCGCGAGCGCGAGCGGCGCGGCCGGTGCAGCAGGCGGCGTGGCCGCCAAGGCCGCGGTGCTCAAGGCGGCCACGGCGGTGGCGCTCGCCGCGGCGGGCACGGGCGCGGTGGTCGCCGCCACGCACCCGCGGCAGGCGGTCGCCAAGGACGGCTCGCACGCCCACGTTCGCGCGAGCGGCGCGGGCCCGGCGGCGTCCGGCCCGGGGGTCACGGGCAGCGGCCGCTGGCCGGGGAGAGCGGCGGTCCCGCCGCCCGGTCCCCGCCGCCGCCCGGCCCCGGACTCGGACCGGCTCCCGGACCCCAGCGCAGGGGCGCGACCCCCGGGGCCGCCGCCCAGCGACGAGGACGCCGACGATTGGGCCCCGACACCGCGCCCCGGGTCAGCCGAGCAAGGACACCGACCACGACGGCGACTTGAGGCCGCCGCCGCTCAGCGCAGCGCCGGCGCGCGCGCCCCGTTCCCCGCGGCCGCTCCGTTCGCCGAGCGCGCCGTTCCCGGACGCCTCGTGGATCGGGCCCGCCGTCTCGATCACGATGCGGCAGGGCCGCACCCTCAGCAGGTAGCTCGTGATCGGCCCGAACACGCGCTCGGCGGCGGGCGCGTGCGCCATGTCGAAGTAGACGATCTCGGATCCGCGCAGGCGCGCCTCGTCCACCAGCGCCTGGCCGGGATTGCGGGTCCGGATCACGCTGGTGCGCACCTTGATGTGCGACTCGCGCGCGCGGAGCGTGCCGCCTCCAGCACGCTGCCCGCCATGCGCTCCTCCTCCTCCATCCCGGCGTCGAGCGACAGCTGGGGCGGGACCTGAATCACGTAGACCGCGTCCACGATCGCGTCCTCGCCCACCAGCTTGGCCGCGCGGCGCAGCGCTCCGGCGCTGATGTCGCTGCCGAAGATCGGCACGAGCGCGGAGCCGTAGGCCAGCTCGTTGAACCCCTCGGGCGCCTTGCCGTGCTCGATCCTGTACTGGGCCTTCGGATCGAGACCCTGGGCGTGGCGGTACCAGAAGTACATCGTCATCCCGATCACCATCCAGCCGATGCCGACGGTGCGGGCCTCCTCGTGCAGCACCACCACCGACACCCAGGCGGCGAACGTGCCGATCGCCCCCAGCACCGACGCCGAGCGGCAGGCTGCCGCCGCGGAAGCGCACGTTCCAGGGCCCGCGGTAGGGGCGCTTGCGGTCGGGCTCCTTGTAGCGCAGCGCCACGATCGCGACGTGCGCGGTGGTGAACGACAGCATCGCGCCGAAGCTGTAGAGGTTGCCCAGGAAGTCGGTCTTCCCCGGGATCAGGAGCACCGCCGCGAGCACCGAGAAGAAGCCGATCGTGAAGTACGGGGTCCGGTACTCGGGTGCACGCGCGCGAAGACGCCTGGCAGCTGGCGGTGCTCGGCGAGCGACCACGACAGGCGCGAGATCCCGATCAGCCCCGCGTTGGTGGCGATGATCAGGATCGTCGCCGCGAGCATGCCGACGTAGTAGCGGAACGCCAGCTCGAGACCGTGCCGATCGGCAGCGAGGAGACGATCCCCAGCACGGGGTCGTTCTCGTACGTCGTGCCGAGCTGCGTGGGAGTGGCCCGGCGCGTCGTGCGTGACCGGCAGCGCCGACAGCGAGATGATCGAGATCCCGGCGAAGATCCCCAGCACGGCGATCAGCACGAAGTTGACCGTCCGCGGACGTCGTGGTCGGGGTCCCTCGCCTCCTCGGCCATGTTCGACACGGTCTCGATGCCGGTGTAGGCGACCATCGAGATCGAGAGCGCGAAGAGCAGCTCGCGGTAGCTCGGCGCGACGCCGAGGTGCACCTGGTTGACCAGCAACGACGGGTTGAGCACGAGCACGGCGCCCAGCACGACCAGCGCGACCTGAGTCACCAGGTCGGCGAGCGCCAGGAAGATGTTCAGCTTGGCCGACTCGCCGATCCCGCGGATGTTGAGCGCGGCGAGCAGCGCGATCACCGCCACGCCGCCGATGATGTCGCCCGGGTTGTGGCGCAGCGCCGGGAAGAACGCGCCCAGGTAGTGGGGCACGAAGAACGCGCTGATCGCGATCGTGATGATGTAGTCGAGCGTCAGCGCCCAGCCGGCGAAGAACGAGGCGACCTCGTTGAAGGCATGGCGGGCGAACGAGGAGGAGCCGCCCGCCTCGGGATACATCGAGGCGCCCTCGGCGTAGGTCTTCGCGGTCAGCGCGAACAGCCCGCCGGCGAAGATGAACACGACCGGCGTGAGCCCGAGCGCGTGGGCGGCGACCAGGCCCAGCGCGTAGTAGATCGACGAGCCGACGTTCCCGTAGGCCGTGGCGAACAGCCCGGGCACGCCGACGTCCGGCGCAGGCCCTGCTCGACTCGCGGGCCATTTGCCACCCAGGCGTGACATCCCGCATCCAATCTTCGGATGCGCTCCGTCAACGGCCCGCTAAGAACGCGCGGGGGCGTAGAGATTTCGTAAAGGGGCCGGCTAGGCGGGCTCGCGCAGGCGGTAGCCGACGCCGGGCTCCGTGAGCACGTAGCCCGGGCGCGAGGGGTCGGGCTCGATCTTCGCGCGGATGTGGGCGACGTGGACGCGCAGGTAGTGGGTCTCGTCCTCGTAGCCGGGCCCCCAGACCTCCTGCAGGAGCTGGCGGTGGGTGACGAGCTTGCCGCGGTGCCGCGCGAGCGCGCGCAGCAGGTCGAACTCGATCGGCGTCAGGTGCACCTCCTCGCCGCCGCGGCGCACGCGGCGGTCCGCGAGGTCGACGACGAGGTCGCCGACCGTCGACCGCCGGCTCGCCGCGCGTCGTCGGCCGAGCGGCGGAGCACCGCGCGCAGCCGCGCGAGCAGCTCCTCGGTGCCGAACGGCTTGGTGACGTAGTCGTCGGCGCCGGCGTCGAGCGCGCGCACCTTCTCGCGCTCGTCGCCGACCGCCGAGAGCACGATGATCGGCAGGCCGCTCCAGCGCCGCACCTCGCGGCACACGTCCACGCCGCTGCCGTCCGGCAGGACCAGGTCGAGCACCATCGCGTCCGGCGGGCGCACCGAGACGGCGTCGAGCGCCTCCGCCTTCGTCTCCGCGGTCGCCACGTCGTAGCCGGCGTTGCGCAGGACCACCCGCAGGCCGCGCAGGATCTGCGGCTCGTCGTCGACGACGAGCACGCGCGCCGCTCACGGCGAGCGGGCCGGCTGCCGCACGAGCGGGAACGACACGGCGAACGCGGTGCCCTCGCCGGTGTCGCGAGCAGCCGGATGCGGCCGCCGTTGGCCTCGACGAAGCCGCGGCAGATCGCGAGGCCGAGGCCCGAGCCGCGGCCGGCCCGGCCCGCGGACGAACGGCTCGAACACGCGCTCGCGCTGGCTCGACGGCGATCCCGCGCCCGCGGTCGGCCACCGGTCACCGTGACGGCGCCGCCGCCGCGCCGGCGGTGACCGACGGGTCGCCGTCGGGCGAGAAGCGGACCGCGTTGTCGAGCAGGTTCGCGAACACGCGCTCGAGCTGGGCGGGGTCGGCCCGCACGAGCGGCAGGTCGCGCGGGCAGCTCGATCCACGGATGCTCGCGGCAGCCCGCACCGGCCGCGGCCCGGCGACGACGTCGTGCAGGTCGCACCAGTCCGGTCGCGGGTCCACGGCGCCGGCCTCGATCCGGGACAGGTCGAGCAGGTCGTCGACCAGGCGGGCCAGGCGCGCGGCCTCGTCCTCGATCACCGACAGCAGGTCCGCGCGGTCGGCGCGGAGAGCTCGCGTCGGCAGGCCGCCGGCCGCGGTGGTGATGGCCGTCAGCGGCGAGCGCAGGTCGTGGGAGATCGCGTGGAGCACGGCCGTCTTGGCCCCGTCGGCGCGGCGCGCGGCCTCGGCCTCGGCCGACGGTCGCCTGCCGCTGGCGCTCGAGCGCCACGTCGATCAGCGGGCCGAGCGGCGCGCAGCCGCTCGGCGTCCTCGCGCTCCACCCGGCGCCGCGGCGCGTACAGCCAGCCCGGGCCGTGACGCGAGCGGCAGCCGGACGGCGTCTCGTCCTTGGGAGGGCACCGGGCCAGCTCACGCGGCATCGCGCCGTCCGAGGCGTCCGCGGCAGCTCGGTCGTCGAGGCTCGCGCCGGCCATCACGTCGGAGGCGGCGCGGGCCAGCATCGCCGCCTCGCGCTCGCGCGCGGCGGCCAGTCGCGCCCGCGTCGGCCTCGCGTGCCCGCGCGCGCGGCCGCTGCCAGCCGGCCGACGACGACCGCGGCGACCAGGAACACGGCCAGCGCGACGACGTTCTCGGAGTGCGCGATCGCAGCTGGTGCCGGGGCTCGATGAAGAAGAAGTTGAGCGCGAGCACGCTGGCCAGCGCCGTCACGAGCGCGGCCGCCCGCCGCGGCGGATGGCCACGAACAGCACGGCGAGCAGGTAGATCGCGCGCAGATCGCCCACCGAGGCCACACCCTCGAGCGCGGCCACGAGCAGCGTGGCCGCTGCGATCGCCCCGATCGCCTCGAGCGCCACGATGCCCGGCCGCCTGTAGCTGGGCGTTCCCACGCTTCATGGAGTCCAGTCTACGGTCGCTCAACCGCCCCTCGGCGACCTGCGGGGCGCCGTCAGCGCAGGGAGCAGCGCACCTGGTAGATCGACGTGAAGCCGGTCTCGAAGCCGTTGCGCGCGGCGCGCAGGTAGAGGCGCCACACGCGGGTGCGCTCGGCGCCGGCCAGGCGGCGGCCTCGTCGAGGTTGTCGTCCAGGCCCCGGACCCAGTGGCCGAGCGTCTCGGCGTAGTCGGTCCGGAAGCCCTCGACGTGCTCGGACTCGCAGCCCCGCGCGCTCCAGCGCCGCCGCATGCGCGAGAGGTGCAGCGGCGCCGCGTCGGGGAAGACGTAGCGCTCGGAGAACGGGCCCGCCTCGGGCTCGCCGTGCGCACCCGGGCGATGCCGTGGTTGAGCAGCCGCCCGCCGGGCCGCAGCATCTGCGCCAGCTGGCGCGCGTAGGCGTCGATCTGGCTCGCGCCCGACGTGCTCGACCATCCCGATGCTGGCGATCGCGTCGAACGGCGCGTCGGCGCAGCTCGCGGTAGTCCGCCACGCGGATCTCCACGCGGTCCGCCAGCCCGGCCTCGGCCACCCGGCGGCGGGCGAGCTCGCCTGGGGCTCCGACAGCGTGATGCCCGTGACCGAGACGCCGTGCGCTGCGGCGGCGTGGATCGCGAAGCTGCCCCAGCCGCAGCCCACGTCGAGCACCCGCTGGCCCGGCTGCAGCTCCAGCTTGGTGCAGACCAGCTCGAGCTTGGCCTCCTGCGCCTCCTCCAGCGTCTGGGCGCCGCGGGAGAAGACCGCGCAGCTGTAGGTCATCGACTCGTCGAGGAACAGGGCGAAGAACTCGTTGGAGACGTCGTAGTGGTGGCGCACCGCGCGCGCGTCGCGCTCGACGCTGTGGCGCTTGCCGCGCGGCCGCAGCTCGGCCGCCGGGCACGGCGCGGCGGCCGCGTGAGGCCGCCGGCGCGCAGCGGCGGCCAGCAGCAGCCGCGCGCGCGTCCGCCCGTCGAGCGCCGGCGGCTCCCAGTTGTCCAGCAGGTCGAGCGTGGCGTCGAGGTCGTCGACCTCGAGGTTCCCCGAGACGTAGGCCCGGCCCAGGCCGAGCTGGCCCGGGGCGCGCAGCGCGTGCGCCACCGCGCCGCGGCGAGCGCACGCGGAAGGTGGGCCCGCCGCCGGCCGTTGGCCGGCAGTCGCGCGCCGTCCCAGAACTCGACCGCGAACGGCCGCTCGGGCAGGCGCGCTCGAGCTCCTGCGCGCAGCGGGGCGGTGCGCGGCGGCACGGCCGACTCAGACACTAGGCCGGGCCGGCGGCCTTGCGCGCCTGGCGCTCGGGGCTGACCCGCACGACGTCCCACGCGAGGCCGAGCTTCTCCATGCCGCGGATCACCGATCGCCGAGGGGTCGACCTCGCCAGCGCCGCAGCCCGTGGGCGGCGGAGGTGGGGAAGGCGTGGTGGTTGTTGTGCCACGACTCGCCCATCGAGGGGAGCGCCAGCCAGAGCGAGGTTGCGCGACTGGTCGCGCGTGTCGATAGCCGCGGCGGCCGAAGAAATGGCAGAGCGAGTTGATGCTGTAGGTACGTGGTGCAGGACGAGCATCCGCACCGCGCCGCCCCACAGCAGGCCGGTGAGGCCGCCGCCCGACGTGCCGCCGATCGCCACGCCGAGCACGAAGGCGCGGCCAGGCCGGCGACCGCCCACAGCGATGAACGTCCGGTCGACGAAGCTGACCACGGGGTCCTTCGATCAGGTCGGGGGCGTAGCGCTCGCTTGGCGCCGCGCTGCGTGTGGATGAACAGCCAGCCCACGTGGGCGTGGAGGAGGCCGCTGAGCGCGCCGCGCCAGCCGCCGCCGTGGCCGACGTGGGGGCTGTGCGGATCGCCCTCGCGGTCGGAGAAGGCGTGGTGCTTGCGGTGGTC
>CAVSNA010000020.1:0-525353 GCA_963729205.1 uncultured Thermoleophilaceae bacterium | reverse complement strand
GGCTGCCAGGTGTCGAGCAGCTTCAGCGCGGCGTCCACGTCGTCGACCTCGAGCATGCCCGACACGTACGCGCGCCCGATGCCCAGCTGGCCCGGCGCGCGCAGCGCGTGCGCCACGGCCTGCGGCGACCGCACGGTGAAGTGGGGCCCACCGCCGTTCGAGTCGGTGGCCGGAAGTCGCGTGCCGTCCCAGAACTCCACTTCGAAGGGCCGCTCGGGAAAGCAGCGGGCGAGCTCCTCGCGGAAGGGAGCGGTACGCGCGAACGGCATCAGGCTGCGCCGGCGAACGCCTTCAGGTCCTGGCGCTCCGGGCTGACCCGCACGACGTTCCACGCGAGGCCGAGCTTCTCCAGGCCACGGATCACGAGTGCCGAGGGATCGAGCTCCCAGCGTCGCAGCCCGTGGGCGGCAGAGGTGGGGAAGGCGTGATGGTTGTTGTGCCACGCCTCGCCAAGCGAGGGCAGCGAGAGCCAGAGCAGGTTGCGCGACTCGTCTCCCGTCGAGAAACGCTTGCGGCCGAAGTAGTGGCACAGCGAGTTGATGCTGTACGTGACGTGGTGAAGCACCAGGATGCGCACGGCTCCGCCCCACAGCAGCGCGGTGAGGCCGGCCTTCAGCGAGTGGCCGATGGCCAGGCCGAGCACGAACGGGGCCAGCCAGGCCCACCCACCGCCCAGATGATGAAAGTGCGGTCCACGAAGCTCACCACGGGATCCTTCATCAGGTCGGGAGCGTAGCGCTCGCTTGGCGCCGCGCTGGGTGTGGATGAAGAGCCAGCCCACGTGTGCGTGAGCGAGGCCGCGCAGGGCGCCGACCAGACCGCCGCCATGTCCCACGTGCGGGCTGTGCGGGTCGCCCTCCTTGTCCGAGAAGGCGTGGTGCTTGCGATGGTCGGCGACCCAGGAGATCACGGGACCCTCGATCGCGGCCGAGCCGAGCGCGGCGAAGATGAAGCGCAGCCTCGGGCTCGTGGCGAAGCTGCGGTGAGTGAACAGGCGGTGGAATCCGACGGTCACCCCGAGGCCGCAGAGCATGTAGAAGATCACGAAGATCAGCAGGTCGGTCCAATGAAGCGCCTTGTCCCAGAGCTGCCACGCCACGAGGCCGAGCGCCAGCACGGGGATGCCGGTGACGAACCCCGTGATCGTGCGATCACGCGTCTCATGGTTGACCGGCTCGACGTCGTCCCGGACGACGGGACTCTGGATGGCAGACAAGGGATCCCCCTTCTGGCGAGTTCGGAGCGCGGTCCCTCCCCACAGATTTCTCTCCGGTGGGTCGGTCCCTGCCCCCGAGGCGCGTCAGCGCGCGGCGGAGTCTAGACCCCGGCCGAGTCCTGGCACAACGCAATTAGCGAATTCTTAAGCTGGATTAGGCCCCAAGCGCCGCAAGCAGCTCGATCCGGTTCCCGAATGGATCGTCCACGTAGAAGCGGCGAAACCCCGGCAGCTCGTCGTCCCAGCGCACCTCGCCGAGACGCTCGGCCAGCGCCTCGAGCTCTCCCTCGCCGGACACGCGCAGCGCGGGATGGGCCTTGCGGGCGGGCCTGAAGTCCGCCTCCACGCCCAGGTGCAGCTGCTGGGGTCCGCACCGGAACCAGACCCCGCCGCGCTCGCGCAGCGGCTCCGGCTTCTCGATCTCCGCCAGACCCAGCAGCCCGCCGTAGAACGCGCGCGCCTGCATCCTCCGCGCCGGGCGGGCATGCCAGCTGGACGTGGTCGAGCTCGAGGATCGCTAGATCAATCCATCTACAGGATGACGCCGAGCCGCTCGAGCTCGGCCACGATCGCCGCCACCGCGTCGTCCACGGCGCCGGCGCCGACCTCCACCTCGGGCGCGGTCGGCGCCTCGTAGGGGTCGTCGATACCGGTCATCCCCGCGAGCTCGCCGCGGCGCGCACGGGCGTAAAGGCCCTTCGGGTCGCGGCGCTCGCACTCCTCGAGAGGCGTGTTCACATAGACCTCGACGAAGTCCAGCTCGAGCTCGCCGTGCAGTTCGCGCGCGGCTGTGCGGTCGCGCTCGTAGGGGCTGACCAGGCTCACCAGCGCGATCGCGCCCGCATCCGCGAACAGGCGCGCGACCTGCGCGGTGCGGCGCACGTTCTCGGCGCGGTCCTCGGGCGAGAAGCCGAGGTTGCCGTTGAGGCCGTGACGGAGGTTGTCGCCGTCGAGCAGGTAGGCCATGCGGCCCTGCGAGACCAGCCACTGCTCGAGCGCGGCGGCGATCGTGGACTTGCCCGAGGCCGGCAGGCCGGTGAGCCAGATCGTGGCGCCGCGCTGGCCGACCGCTTGCCAGCGCTCGTCGCGGCTGAGCGCGCCGGCGTGCCAGGTGACGTTGGGAGAGCGGGCGCCGGCGTCGGTGATCGCGCTCCCGGCCGACTCGCCGGTGTGGGCCTCCACGATCATGCCCGCGCCGACGGTGTCGTTGGTCGCCTCGTCCACGAGGATGAAGCTGCCCGTGTGGCGGTTGCGGCGGTAGTCGTCCACCGCCAGGGGCGCGCTGGTGCGCAGCTTCAGCCGGCCGATGTCGTTCAGCTCGAGCGACGTGGCCGTGGTGTCGCGGTGGAGTCCGTGGACGTCCACCCGGTAGCGAACGTCCTCCACCGTGGCGTTCACCCAGCGCGTGGTCTGCTTGAGCAGCAGCCGGTCACCCGCGGCCAGCGCGTCATTGCTCATCCAGCACACCATCGCTTCGAGCGAGCGCGCCCGGGCGGGGCGGTTGTTCGGGCGGCAGATCATGTCCCCGCGCGAGACGTCCAGCTCGTCCTCCAGGTGCAGGACCACCGACAGCGGCGGGAAGGCCTCCTCGAGCGGGCCCTGCGGGCCGTCGATCGAGGCGATGCGGGTGGTGTCGCCCGAGGGCATCACCAGCACCTCGTCGCCCGGCCGCAGCACGCCCGCGGCCACCTGTCCCGCGTAGCCGCGGCGGCCGTCCTCCTCGCCGGGGCGGATCACCCACTGGACGGGGAAGCGGCAGTCCACGAGGTTGCGGTCCGACGCCACGTGCACGTGCTCCAGGTGGTAGAGCAGCGGCGGTCCCTCGTACCACTTCATCCGCAGCGAGCGATCCACCACGTTGTCGCCGTGCAGGGCGGAGATCGGGATGAACTCCACGTCGGTCAGCTCGAGCTTGGCGGCGAAGTCCTCGAACGACTCGACGATCTCCTCGAAGCGGGTCTCCGAGTAGTCCACCAGGTCCATCTTGTTCACGCACACGGTGAGGTGGGGGACGCCCACGAGCGAGGCGACGAAGGCGTGGCGCTTGGTCTGCTCGATCACGCCGCGGCGGGCGTCCACGAGGATCAGCGCCAGGTCGGCGGTGGATGCGCCGGTGACCATGTTGCGCGTGTAGCGCACGTGCCCGGGGGTGTCGGCCAGGATGAAGCGCCGCCGGGGGGTGGCGAAGTAGCGGTAGGCCACGTCGATCGTGATGCCCTGCTCGCGCTCGGCGCGCAGGCCGTCCGTGAGCAGCGCAAGGTCCATCTCGAGGTCGCCGCGGCGGCGGCTCGTCTCCTCGAGCTGCTCGAGCTGATCGCTCAGCACCTGCTTGGAGTCGTAGAGCAGGCGGCCGATCAGCGTGCTCTTGCCGTCATCGACAGAGCCCGCCGTGGCGATGCGCAGCGTGCCGGCCCGGCGTTCGACAGCGGGCTCCGGCGCGCCGTTGCCCTCGACGAGGGTGAGCCTAGTCTCGGGACTCACTAGAAGTAGCCACCGCGCTTGCGGTCCTCCATGGCCGCTTCGCTCACGCGGTCGTCCGCGCGCGTCTCGCCGCGCTCGGTGATGCGGGTGGCGGCGATCTCCGCCACCACCGCGTCGAGCGTCACGGCGGTCGATGCCACCGCGCCGGTGCAGGACATGTCGCCCACCGTCCGGTAGCGCACCGAAGCGCCGAACGGCTCCTCGCCGTCGATCAGCTCCACGAACGGGCTGAGCGCGTACAGCATGCCGTCGCGCTTGAAGACCTGGCGATCGTGCGCGTAGTAGATCGAGGGGACCTCGAGCTCCTCCTCGGCGATGTACTGCCAGACGTCGAGCTCGGTCCAGTTCGAGAGCGGGAACACGCGCACGTGCTCGCCGCGCCGGATGCGGCCGTTGTAGAGCGACCACAGCTCGGGCCGCTGGGACTTCGGCTCCCACTGGCCGGCGTCGTCGCGGAACGAGAAGATGCGCTCCTTCGCGCGGGCGCGCTCCTCGTCGCGGCGGGCCCCGCCGAACGCGGCGTCGAAGCCGTGCTCGGCGATCGCGTCGAGCAGCGTGACGGTCTGGAGCCGGTTGCGCGAGGCGCGCGGGCCGGTCTCCTCCACCGCGCGGCCGTTGCGGATCGACTCCTCCACGGAGGCGACCACCAGGCGCTCGCCGAGGCTGTCCACGAGGCGGTCGCGGAACTCGATCACCTCGGGGAAGTTGTGGCCCGTGTCCACGTGCATGAGCGGGAACGGGAACTTCGCGGGACGGAACGCCTTCTCCGCCAGCCGCACCAGCACGATCGAGTCCTTGCCGCCCGAGAACAGCAACACCGGGCGCTCCAACTCGGCGGCCACCTCCCGCATGATGTGGATCGCCTCGGCTTCGAGCGCTCGCAGGTGGGTCAGCTCGTAGCTCACGGGGAAACACTCTATTAGAGGTCAGCTTTTACCCGTTTCCCCGCCGCGGACTGGATCGCGCTTTGCCGGGGTTCACTAACCTGACCGCGCCATGGAGGGGCCACGACCCGAGGTCTCGGTCGTCGTTCCCTCGCACGAGCGGGGGACGAGGCTGCGCTGGCTGCTCAACGCGCTTGAGGAGCAGACTCTCGCGCGGGAGAAATGGGAGCTGGTCGTGGTGTTCGACTCGACCGACGACACCGCGGAGCTGGTTCGCACCCACCCGCTGGCCGCCGCCGGGCACATGCGCCACGTGCGGCTCGAGCCCGGCACCGGCACGGCCGTCCATCCAGCGCAACGCCGGCTGGCGCGAGGCGCGGGCGCCGCTGATCGCGTTCACCGACGACGACTGCCGGCCCGAGCCCGACTGGCTCGAGCGGCTGCTGGCCGCCGCGAACGCCAACCCCGGAGCGATCGTCCAGGGCGCCACCAGGCCGGATCCGTTCGAGGCGGAGATCATGGAATGGGCGCCGCGGCCGCGCTCGATCGAGGTGGACCCGCCCGGCCCGCACGCCCAGACCTGCAACATCCTCTACCCGCGCGCGAGGCTCGAGGAGGTCGGCGGCTTCGACGAGTCGATCCGCAGCGCGGGCGAGGACCTCGACCTCGCCGCGCGCGTGCGCGAGCGCGGCGCGCCGTACGTGGGGGCGCCCGACGCGCTCACCTACCACGCGGTGGACACCTTCTCGCTGCTCGGCGCGGTGCGGTTCAACAAGCGCTGGGAGACGCTGCCGCTCGTGTTCAAGCGCCACCCGCAGCTGCGCGAGCAGCTCGAGTACGGCGTCTTCTGGAAGCGGCGCGCACGCGTTCCTGCCCGGGGCGATCGCGGGCGTCGCGCTCCACAGGCGCGAGCCGCTGCTCGCCCTGCTCGCGGTTCCCTACGTGCTGCACGCGCTGCCCCACCGCGGCTCCCATCCGATGGGCCGGCTGCGGGCCGCCGCCGAGC
Source organism: uncultured Thermoleophilaceae bacterium (assembly GCA_963729205.1). Taxonomy (GTDB): domain Bacteria; phylum Actinomycetota; class Thermoleophilia; order Solirubrobacterales; family Thermoleophilaceae; genus JAICJR01. The sequence goes on along the minus strand of CAVSNA010000020.1, from coordinate 519,766 downwards.
TGGCCGGGCGGGCGGTGGTCGACGCCTCGGAGATGTGGACGATGGCGAAGGGCAGCGTCCGCTACCGGACCCTGATGCTGTGAGCGGCCCACTGCGGGTCGCGCTGCTCAACCCGTGCTACTTCCCCGAGGTCAAGCGGGGCTCCGAGCGGCTGATCCGGGAGCTGGCGGGCGGCCTTGTGGCGGGCGGGCACTCGCCCGACGTTGATCACGAGCCACCCCGGGCGGCCCGGCCGCTCGCGGCGAGGACGGCCTCGAGGTGATCCGCAACTGGCGGCCGCCGGATCGGCGGCTGACGCGCCGGCTCTACCCCGAGTACCTCACCCACGTGCCGTTCAGCTACGCGTCGCTGCGCGCGGGGAGCCACGACCTCGCCAACGCGTTCTATCCCACCGATGCCCTGGCGGCGGTGCGCTGGGCGGAGCGCAGCGGCCGGCCGGCGGTCTTCTCCTACGGCGGGCTGCCCGACCGGCCGGTGCTCGCCGACAAGCGGCACAAGCTGCGCATCCTGGAGCGGGCGATCCGCGGCTCCGACGCGGTGGTCACCTCGAGCCGCACGGCGGCCGACGCGATGCGGCGCTGGTTCGGCGTGGAGGCGCGGCCGATCTACCCGGGCGTGGACCTCGCCGCGTTCGCGCCGCTGCGCGGAGCGCGCGCCCGAGCCGACGATCTTCTGCGCGGCAATGCCCGACGACGCCCGCAAGCGGCTCGGGCTGCTCACCGCCGCCTTCCGCCGGGTTCGGCGCGAGCGGCCCGATGCCCGGCTCGTGGCGATCCGGCCGCGCGACCCGGCGGCCTCGCGCGCCACGGGCTGGACGGCGAGGGCATCTCCCTGATCGACCCGGTGGAGGACCCGAGCGAGCTGGCGCCCTATTACGCGCGCGCGTGGGTGGCCGCGCTCACCGCCTACCGCGAGGCGTTCGGCCTCGTGCTGGTGGAGGCGCTTGCCTGCGGCACGCCGGTCGTGGGCGCCGATCACGGCGCGGTGCCGGAGGTGGTGGACCGCGATGGGATCGGCGTGCTGTTCGAGGACGGCGACGAGCGCGCCGTGGCGCGCGCCCTGCTCGAGGGCTTCGAGCTGGCCGCCGACGCGGGCACGCGGGCGCGCTGCCGGGAGCGGGCGGAGAGCTTCTCCAGCGCGCGCCTGGCCGCCGGGTACGAGGCGCTCTACCTCGAGCTGCTCGGCCGTGGCTGACCCGCCCTCGCTTCGCATCGCGCTGATGGTGGACCAGTTCCCCGAGCTGTCGGAGACGTTCATCGCCGGGGAGGCGCGCGAGCTCGTGGCGCTTGGTCACGCGGTTCGCGTCGAGTCCGCCGCGCATGCACCGAACCCCGACTTCGAGGCCGCGCGCGGGTTGGACGGCCGCCTACCGTGCCGACGATTCGAGGGGGCGCCGCCTGCGGGACATGGCCTGGCTGGCGGCCCGCCACCCGCTGCGCGTGCCTGCGCGACCTCGGGCGGCGGCGGCGCTGGCGGCGCGAGGAGCGCGTCCCGCCGCTGCGCGCAGCTGGCGCCGCAGGCCCGCCGGATCGCCGCCTTCCGGGCCGATCACCTGCACGCGCACTTCGCGGCGGGCGCCGCGCTCGACGCGCTGCGGATCGGCGCGCCTGCTGGGCCTGCCCTACAGCGTGATGCGCACGGCTACGACATCTTCCAGCTGCCGCGCAACCTGCGCGAGAAGCACGAGCGCGCCGCCTTCGCGGTCTCGGCCTGCGACTACTCGGTGGCCTATCTGCGCGACCTGCTCGGAGCCCCGGCCGCGCGCCCGGCTCGAGCGGCTCGTGACCGGCGTCGACGGCGAGCGCTTCCGCCGCCGGTCCCGTACCCGCCCGGCCCGGCTCGCGTCGTCGCCGTGGGCCGTCTGGTGGAGAAGAAGGGCTTCGGGCGGCTGATCGAGGCCGCGGCGCTGCTGAGGGAGCTCCCGGGCTCGAGCGCGTGACGATCGTCGGCGACGGGCCGCTCCGCGCCCAGCTCGAGGAGCACGTGCGCTCGCTTCAGCTCGAATCGCTCGTCGAGCTCGCCGGCCCGCGCCGGCCCGATGAGGTGCGCGACGCTGCTCGAGGGCGCGAGCCTGCTGGCGGCGCCCTGCGAGGTCGCCGCCGACGGCGACCGCGACACGATGCCGGTGGTGGTGAAGGAGGCGCTCGCGATGGAGCTGCCGGTGGTGGCGAGCGACGAGGTCGGGCTGCCCGAGGTGGTGCGACCGGAGTGGGGGCGGCTCGTGCCGCCCGGCGATCCCGAGGCGCTCGCCGAGGCGATCCGCGGCGCTGCTCGAGCTGGCGCCGGAGGCGCGCGCCGGCATGGGCGCGGCGGGACGCGCGTTCGTGCTCGAGCACTGCAGCCTGCGCGCCGAGAGCGTCCGCCTCGCCGCCCTGATCGAGGCCGCTCAGAGGAGCGGCGAGCGGTTACGCACGCTGCCGTAGGCCAGCGAGCCGGCGCTGACCGCGTCGGCCGCCAGCTCCACGGCGGCCACGGCCGGCCCGCGCCTGCGGAAGGGACGCGCCCGCCGCACCAGGTGGCGGCCGTACGGCGCGGCCGCGACGAGCGGCAGCGGACTGCGCGCCAGCGCGGCCACGGCGGCGCCCGCCACGGCGGCGTCGAAGGTCGCGCTGCGGCGGCTGAGGAACACGCGCGCGAAGAAGAACTGCTCGCGCAGCTCGGGGATGCGCGCCGCGAGCGCCGGGAAGTGGCGCGCACGCCAGCGCTCCGACACATAGCCCACCGCGCCGCGGCGGTGCACGGCGTGGTGCACCAGCGCCGCTGGCGCGAACGCGCTGCGGGCCCCGGCGCGCCGGGCGCGCCAGCCCAGCCAGACGTCCTCGGCCAGCTCGGGATTGGTCCAGCCCCTGCGCGGGCCGGAGTCCTCGAGCCAGCGCTCGAAGCCGCCGATGCGCTCGAACAGGTCGCGGCGGATCACGAGGTTGGCGGTCTCGTAGAGGCCGGTCTCGCGCTCGACCCAGACGGTGCGGTCGAACGGGCCCAGCTCCGCCGCCGGATCGGGCGCGACCGCCCCCGCCACGAGGTCGGCGTCGCCCATCGCGGCGAGCGCGGCGGCCAGCCAGCCCGGAGTGGGGAAGCAGTCGGCGTCGGTGAACGCGATCAGCTCGCCGCGCGCTTCACGCACGCCCAGGTTGCGCGCCTGGCCGGAGCCCACGCCGCCGGCGCGGACCAGCCGCACCGGAGCGCCGGCGGCCGCGGCGATGTCGGCGGTGGAGTCGGAGGAGCCGTCGTCCACCACCACCACCTCGAACTCCGGCGCGCCTTCCTGCGCGGCGAGGCAGGCGAGCGTCCGCGGCAGCGTGGCCGCGGCGTCGCGCGCCGGCACCACCACGCTCACCCGCATGGCGCGCGAGTGTAATGACGGTGACACTCCGCCCGCCCCACCGGCGGTCGGGCTCCTTTAACCTTTTTCCACCCGGGCAGGGGGTGACCGTGATCGTCAATCGATCGCATGGGGAGAGAGGTCTGGTCGGTCGTCTTCGCGACCGTGTGCGCTTCGCGGGCAGCGAGGTGCGCTGCCCGTGCTGCGACGGGCGCTTCGGCCGCTTCAAGCCGAGCGCCGGGGGAGCCGCGGAGCTCGAGTGCCCGCGCTGCGGGTCGCGTGCGCGCCAGCGGCTCCTGTGGCTGTACCTGAACGCAGAGCGCGCTGCTCGACGCGCCGGGCGTGCGCATCCTCCACCTGGCGCCCGAGCCCTGCATCGAGCAGCGGCTGCGGACCCTCGACGGCGCGCATTACGTGACGGTGGGAACCGAGAACCCGCTTGCCGACGTGCGAGCCGAGCTCACCTCGCTCCCCTTCGAGGACGCGTCGTTCGACCGCATCCTCTGCAGCTACGTGCTCGAGGGCGCGCCCGACGACGCCCAGGCGATGAGGGAGCTGCGCCGCGTGCTTGCCCCCGACGGGCTGGCCGTGGTGCAGGCGCCGGTGAGCCGCGATCTGCAGCGCACGGTCGAGGCCGGAGGGCTGCGGGCCTACGGCCGCGATCTCGACGAGCGGCTGCGCGAGGCCGGCTTCTGCGTCTGCGTGGTGCCGTACGCGGAGGAGATGGACTACTCGGCCGCCGAGCGGCACGGCGTGATGCCGAGCCACGGGTCCCTGCGCAACGACCTCTACCTCTGCAAGCAGCCGAGCGACTAGGGCCGCAGCTCTACCCGACCTGCGCGTGCGGGCGCGCGTTCTGGAACCATCCGGCGCGTCATGAGCCCGTTGCAGCAGACGCTCAGGAGGATGCTCCGCGGCGCGCGGCCGAGGCCGCGCCGCGCGCCCGCCGGCTCGCTCCCGCAGCCGGTGCTGGACCGCCACATCATCGACCGCGTGCGGCCCTTCACGATGACGAGCGACGAGCGCCTCCAGGCGCTGATCGACGCGGTGCGCTACTGCGTCCGGCGCGGCATCCCCGGTGCGTTCGCCGAGTGCGGCGTCTGGCGCGGCGGCTCGGTGCTGGCGATGGTCCTCACGCTCCAGGAGCGAGGGCGACGAGCGACCGCGACATCCACCTCTACGACACCTTCGAGGGCATGACCGCGCCCACCGAGCACGACGTGTCGGCGCTCGACCCGCCCGCGCTCGAGACCTGGCAGGCGGCGCAGGAGGGCGACGAGCGCCCGTGGTCGGAGCTGTTCGACCGCGAGATCTTCAGCGAGGAGCAGGTGCGCGAGACGCTGCTGGCCACCGGCTACCCGTCAGCGCAACCTCAAGCTCGTCCGCGGCCCGGTCGAGGAGACGCTGCCCGCAGCACGCGCCCGCCGAGCCTCGCCCTGCTGCGGCTCGACACCGACTGGTACGAGTCGACGCGCCACGAGCTCGAGCACCTCTACCCGCGCCTCGCGGCCGGCGGCGTGCTGATCATCGACGACTACGGCCACTGGGACGGCGCTCGCCGCGCGGTCGACGAGTACTTCGAGCGCCAGGCCGCGCCGCTCCTGCTCAACCGCATCGACTACACGGGCCGGATAGCCGTCAAGCACTGACCGGCTGGCGCCGAGCGCCGCCAGCGCGGGCGGCGCTCCTGGCCGCATCGAGCTCCACGTGCGGCCACGGCGTCGCGCGCCGGTGCTCGAAGTAGAGCTCGCGCAGCTGCTGATCGCAGGCCCGGTGCCAGGGCTTGTTCTGGGCGGGGCCCTCGAAGTGGCGGATCGCCGGGGTGGCGGCGCGCCTCGCGGCCACCGCCCGCGAGCCGAACACGGCGGCGCTGTGCGGGAAGGTGAGCACGCTGTTCATGCAGTTCCAGCGCGGGTGCAGCTGCGAGCCGCCGCTCGCCGAGCACGACGTTGAGCGCGTCCTGGTCCGGCCACTCGATCTCCTCGGGACTGTGCCGCAGCGCGAAGCCGCGCAGCGCCTCGGTGCAGTCGTCCCGGCGCATCTGGTCGAGGTTCATCAGCAGCACGCCGCTGTTGAAGTAGACCTTCGGCCCGGGCAGGCCGAGCTGGGCCGGGCGGTGGACGTGGTTCGGCTGGAAGACGTTCGTGACCGCCGCCAGGTAGCTGTCGCCGAGCGGCACCTCCCAGAGCGGCGCGAGCGAGTCGACGGCGAGCGTGTCGGCGTCGAGGTAGAGCACCCGATCGACGTCGGGCAGCAGCTCGGGCAGGAAGATCCGGTACCACATCGCCTGCGTGAACTGGGGCAGGACCGGCAGGCCCGCGACCTCGCGGTCGGGGACCTCCAGGAACGAGATCGAGCCGCCGCCCGCCTCCACCATGCCGGTGAGCAGCTCGGCCGCGCGCGAGGCGAAGCGCGGGCCGTGCAGGTAGTGCACGCACACGCGCCGGCCGTCGGCGTGCTCGAGCACCGAGTGGATCATCGCGGCGCTGTGCGCGACGTAGTCGCCCTCGGCGGCGCAGGAGACGTGCAGCTCCGCCGAGCTCAAGGCGCCATAGCGAACAGGTAGAAGCGGTCGTCCAGCCGAACGAGCTCGCTCACGGCGTCGTCCTCCACCACCCGCTCGCGATCGCGACGAGCCGGTATCCGGCCCGCTCGATCAGCTCGCGGAAGTCGCGCCTGCTGCCGTCGGCCTCGAGCGTGAGCAGCTCGTCGGGCTCGTTCGGGCACGACCAGCAGGTTGGGCACCCGCAGGCGGCGCAGCAGCTCGACCCACCACTCGACGGCCGCGTAGGTGCACTCGGAGAACGAGTGGATGTTCACCGCGAGGTCGAACGAGCCGGGCCGCAGCTCGGCCTCGACGCGGTCCAGGCTCACCACGCGCGCCGGCGGCGCCAGGCCGCGGTGGCGCAGGTAGTACTCGCAGAGGAACGTGGACTCGGGGATCGCGTCGACGCAGCAGTAGTCGTCGAGCTGCGGGTAGGCCGCCACCGCGCGGTGCGCCAGGCGCCCGTAGCCCGCGCCGATGTCGAGCACCGAGAAGCGCTCGCGCGCGGACAGCCCCAGCTCGCGCTCGAGGAACGCCAGCTCGTTCACCGACTCGAGCAGGTCGCGGCTCACGCGCCCGTAGCCCGGGTACTCGAAGGTCCAGCAGCCGAACGCGCCGTCCTCCTCGAGCCGCTCGAGCAGCCCGAGCGCGTCGCGCTCCGCCACGTAGCGCAGCAGCACGAAGTACTTCAGCGCGCGTGACGCGCGGCAGCTCGCGGTAGTGCCAGGTGATGAGCGTCTCGCCGCGGAACCAGCGCAGGTCGAGGAACGCCTCGACGCGCCGCTGCGTTCCAGCGCGACGCCGCGGTCACCGGCAGGTCGAGCGCCGCGTATGCCTCGCGCAGCTCGCGCAGGCGCGGGTTGCGCTGCGACAGCTCGGCCCCGGCCCCCGGCGGCAGCGGCACGCGGTCGTCGTAGAAGGAGGTCAGGTAGCGCCGGTCCTCGGGCGTCAGCCGCGACCAGCGTCGGGGTGGGGCTCGACCGAGCGCGAGCGCACGAGCCTGCGCAGGCGCGTGTGGACCGCGCTCACCGCGCCTCCTCGTAGGCCGCCACGCCCGCCACCGCCGGCGTCAGCGTCCGCCACGTCTCCGTCAGCGCGTCCTCGCTCGGAGACGTCGAGGCAGAAGGTGTCGAAGCCCTCCTCCATCGTCTCGTAGCCGTGGCGCGCCAGGTGCTCGCGGGCGGCCGCGCGATCGCGCGCGGACAGGTGGTAGTGCTCGTAGATCACGAGCCGCGGGCGGTGCCGGTCGAGGTCGATGCTGCGCAGGATCTGCCAGTCGTGGCCCTCGGTGTCGATCAGCAGGAGGTCGACCCGCTCCACGCGGTTGCGCCGGCAGAGCGACTCGAACGTGAGCGCCGTGACCTCGCTGCTGACGATCCGGCTCTCGATGTCCGGGATGTGCGCGGCGTGCCCCACCACGGCGTCGCGCGAGAACGAGCCGATCCCGTCGTACCAGTCGGGCAGCGTCTCGCGCTCCTCCTGCGTGGGCTCGCCAGGTAGTAGAACGGCAGCTCGCCGTCCTCCTCGGCCACCGCCACGTTCTCGAGCTCGATCCGCCCCTGCGACTCGTAGTTGCGCCGCAGCCGCTCGAACACGTACGGCACGGGCTCGACCATGATCCCCCGCCAGGGCCGCGACAGGATGAAGGGCCGCAGGTGGTCGTGCTGCTCGCCGTCGTTCGAGCCGATCTCGACGAAGAACGCGTGCGGGTAGGCGTCGGCGAACGCGCGCAGGAGCTGGGCCCGGCCAGGCTGCGCACGCAGCTGGCGGTAGCGCGTCGCGCGCCAGAAGCGCCGGACGCCCCTCATGGCTTCTCCGCCACGAGCGCGAACACCAGCGCGTTGTACCTGCGGCTCTCGCGGCTCTGGAAGCGGTCCACCAGCCCATCAGCGTCTGCATGCAGAACGCGAACGCGCGGCCCAGCGGCCGCGGCATGCGGTAGACCAGCGCGTCCTGGAAAGCTGGATCCCGGTGGCCGCCAGGCCCACGATGCCCTCGAAGCGCACGATCTCGAAGCCGGCGTCGCGCACCGCCCGCTGCAGCCCGTCGCAGGTCCAGCGCCAGTAGTCGACCGGATCGGGGTGGAAGACCATGATCCCGTGCGTCGAGAGCAGCATGCGCCCGCCCGGCCGCAGCACGCGATGGCACTCGGCGAGGTAGAGCCCGGGTCGGTCGACGTGCTCGAGCACCTGCGTCGAGAGCACCACGTCGAAGCTCGTCGTCGGGCTCGGGCAGCGTGCCGTCGGGCAGGATCTCGAGCCGCGCCTGCGGGTTGCCCGGCAGGTCGGCGGCACGTACTCGGCGTCGGGCGAGAAGAAGCGCCGGTAGGGCACGTCGGCGCAGCCGTAGTCGAGCACCCGTCCCACTGGCGGGCAGATCGGCGGCGAGCTCCTCGAGCCCCTTCGGCAGCGCCCGGATGACGTAGGCGAGGCGGTGCGAGCGCGGCGCCTGGCGCAGGTCGGTGGGGCGGTCCGCGTGGAAGCGCGGGGCGGCGACCGAGCCGTCTGAGGTCGCAGTGGTCATGACGCCGCCGGCGGCCGGCCCCGTCCCGCGCCGCAGGTAGCCGGCCACCTCCCGCATCAGCGGCCGCTCGAACAGCATCGTCGCGGCGATCGTGGCCGCCACGTAGAGCACGAGCTCGGCGAGCGCCAGCGCGGGCGTCCTGCCGGCGGGCTCGGCCAGTCGCACCGCCAGCACCGCCGCGGCGGCCGGCACGCTCGGCGCGATCGCCCGCGCGAAGTGGCGCGCCATGCGGAAGCCGTCGAACAGCTTGGACAGGTACCAGCCGCGCCCGGCGACCTGGAGCAGTGTCATCACCGCCCAGGCGATCGCGTAGCCGGTCAGTCCGAACGCGAGGATGAGCGGCACGGCGACGACGAAGAAGCTCGCCAGGCCGAGAAGGGCGAGCTTGAACAGCGGGCGGGTCTGGTTCACCGCCCTGAAGAAGATCGAGTGGTTGTAGCCGATCTGAGACACGGCGGAGATCACTCCCATGGCGGCGAGCAGCCCGATTGCGGGCTCCCAGCGGGGACCGAACACGAAGTGCACGAGATCGGAGGCGAACAGCGCGAGGCCGACCCCGAACGGCATCGCCCACACGAGCGCCAGCCGGTTCGACTTCACGAACGCCTCGAACAGCTTGTCGCGGCTCTCTGCGACGGCGCACACCGCCGGGTAGAGGGCCTGGCCGATGATCGCGTCGACGTTGCTGGCGAACGCGGTGATCGACGCAGCGAGACCGATCACGCCGACGCCCGCGAGCCCGACCGCCCGGTTCGAGACGAGCAGCATGCCCTGCATGCACCACGAGGCCGCTCACGCCGAGGCCGAGCAGCGGCCACGAGAAGCTCGCGTACTCCCTGACCGTGCCGCGGTCCCAGCGCAAGCGCGTGGGGTAGGGGGAGGTGACGGTGGCCACGACCGCGCCGGCGACGCTGCCCGCGAGCACGCCCAGCACCAGCGCCCAGTAGCCGGCGCCGAGCACCGCGAGCGCGATCGTCACCGCGAGCGACACGACCGGATCGATCGCGCTCAGCACGCGCTGGCGCACGAACTGCATGCGCCGGTAGGGGATCCAGATCGGCGACTCGAAGGCCGACACCGGGACGCTCAGCGCCAGCACGATGCCGGGCAGCGACGATGCTCGAGGCGCCGTAGGCCATGCCGTAGAACGGCAGCGCGGCCGCGATCACGATGAAGAACGCGCACGAGGTGGCGAGCTCCATCGTGAACGCCTTCTGGTACGCGGCCTCCTGGTCGGGCTCGTCCTGCTGCACGTACTTGTCCGCCACGCCCAGCTGCTTCAGCCAGCTGACCGTGATCACGGTGGTCGAGCACGATGCTCCAGACGCCGAACTCGGCCCGCGTGAGGTAGGCGGCAACCACCAGCCGGCGCAGCAACGACAGCCCGGCGAGGCCGACCTGAAAGCCGGAGTTGATCAGCGTGCCGCGCGCCGCCTGCTGGCGCAGGTTGCGCCCGCCGAGCGCGGCGAAGCGATCCGCGCTTGCGGTCGCAGAGACCCCTGCCCTCCGTGCCTGTTGCCCCTTGCCCGCCATGGCCTCCCGAGCCATCGCACTCCCGACGAGGGCAAGCTACCAGGAACGAGGGGCCGGGCTAGCCGGTTACCTGCGGCGAGCGAGCACGGTGCAGTACTGCGTGCCCGCGCCCTCTACGCGCTCCAGCTCCAGCTGGCCCTTGGCGGCGGCCGCGCGCAGGTCCGGAACCCGCACCGCAGAGCCCATCCAGGCGGGGTTGCGCTGCCCGCGCGGGGCGCGCCAGGCGAGCGACAGGGCCCGGTCACGCAGCCGCTGGTTCGGGCGGTGGATGCGCGGGTCCGTGGACACCTGGAAGGCGGCCCAGCCGCCCGGCCGCAGCACGCGGCCGATCTCCTGGACGTACCCGAAGGTGATCGCCGGGTCGGGGATGTGCTGGAAGACGACCAGCGAGACGCAGCCGTCCACGCTTCCGGTCTCGATCGGCTGCAGCGTGCGCCCGTCGCCGTGGATCCAGTCCACGTTGTCGAGCTGGGCGTTGTGCTGCCGGGCGAGGGTGAGCATCTCCTCGGAGACGTCGATCGCCCGCACCCGGGCGGCCCGCGCCGCCGCGGCGCGGGTCAGGCGCCCGAGGCCGCAGCCGATGTCCACGATCACGTCGTCCGGCTCGATCGATGCGCCGGCGATCTCGAGCAGGAGCCCGAGCGCCTCCTCGCCTCCCGCCCAGAAGCGCTCCACGTCCGGGGAGCGGTAGTCGAGGCGGTTGTCCACGAAGTAGAAGGCGTCCTCGCGGGCCTTCTCGTCCCAGTAGCGCTGCATGTCCGTTGCGGTCGTCACGGCCGGGCAGGGTACGCACAAGCGGTCCCGCGTGCGCCACCTGCGCATGGGGCGCGGGCGCCGCTCTATCGTTGCCGCGCTATGGCGGGGGGCGCCGAGGTGGTGCAGGCGGGAGAGGTCCGCTCGGCTCGGATCGAGTCGCTGCGCGCGCTCGCCGCGCTGTCGGTGCTCGCGGGCCACGTGTTCGTGTTCAAGCTCGGGACGAGCGACGACTTCCCGCACCGGCTGGCCGGCGCCGGGCGCTACGGCGTCTGGCTGTTCTTCGCGCTCACGGGCTACCTGCTGTTCTGGCCGTTCGTGCGCCGTGACCACGGCGACGGCGGCCCGATCGACCTGCGCCGCTACGCGCTCAACCGGGTGCTGCGGATCCTGCCGCTCTACTACGTCGTGGTGGCGACCCTGCTCCTGCTGCGCGAGCACGGCGGCACGTTTGGCCAGTGGTGGCGCTTTGCCACCCTGTCCGAGTCGTACTTCAGGAGCACGGTGGGCACGCTGGACACGCCGATGTGGTCGCTCGTCGTGGAGCTCCAGTTCTACGCGCTGCTGCCGCTGCTGGCGTGGGCGCTGCTGCGGCTCGGCCGCGGCTCGCTGCGCGCGGCGGCCCTGCTGCTCGGGGCGGTTGCCGGCGCGAGCCTGGCCGTGTGGTTCGTGAAGGTGCACGCGCCCGCGGCCCCCGACCTGCGCTGGCGCTACTCGCTGCCCGCCACGTTCTTCAACTTCACCGCGGGCATGTTCCTGGCGCTTGGCCGCGCCGAGTTGGAGCGCCGGCCGCGGCGGCTGCCCGGCTCCACCGCTCTCATCCTCGCCGCGGTGGGATTGTGGCTCGTCGCCGCGCAGGCGATCCGCTGGGCCGAGCCGCTCTGTGCGGTGGCGGCGCTGCTCGTGGTCGCCGCGGTGGTGCTGCCGGTGCGCGAGAGCGGGCTGGTGCGCACGCTCGGCGCGCGACCGCTGGCGGCCATCGGAGTGGCCTCCTACAGCCTCTACCTCTGGCATGTGCCGGTGATACGGGAGCTGAACAACCACGCGCGGCTCGGCGCCCTCGGGCTGCTCGCGGCCGGCGCGGCGCTCGCCCTGGCGGTGGCCGCCGCGAGCTACCTGGCGGTGGAGCGGCCCTTCCTGCGGCTGCGCCGGCGCTGGGGTCCGGTCCCCGCAGCTCCCGCGGCCGAGGGCTCAGGGGCTCGTCGCCAGCCAGAACGCGTGGTGGTACCCGTTGGAGCGCACCGGGAACGCGCGTAGCTCGATGCGCTCGAAGCCGCGCTCGTCGAACAGCCGCCAGACGTCCTCGAACGTGTGCTCCAGGTAGCGCACCGCGAAGTGCTCGCGGCCGCGCCGCAGCGCGCGCCTGCTGCGCCATAGCCGCAGCTCGCGGCGCAGCTTGCCGCGGCGGCCGAGCATCCGCGGGCGCTCGCTGGCGAGGGCGATGTGGATCATCACGTGCCGCCCGACGTGAGCACGCGCCGGGCCTCGGAGAGGTAGTCGGCCACCATCTCGATGCTCTCGAGGTGCTGGAACACGTGGACCGAGAACACGGCGTCCACGGAGCCGTCCTCGATCGGCACTGGGCGCCGTCCACCTGGTGGAAGGTCACGTTGCCCGGCGCGGCCTCGCGGGCCTTGGCGATCATGTCCGTGGACACGTCCACCGCCTCCACGCGCTCGAACTCGCCGGCCAGCATCCGCGTGATGCGGCCGGCGCCGCAGCCGATCTCCAGACAGCTCTCGCCGAGCTCGCCGGCGTAGTGCGACCAATGCGAGCGGAAGTCCTCCCAGTCCGATCGCCCGACGTCGTAGAAGTCCTGCGGGGCCCAGTCCTCGATGTCATGCCAGGTGAGGACGTGGTAGAGCGGCCGAGGTCCCCGCGCGATCTGCCTCCACTCGACCGTCGATCCATGACGCGTACCCATGCGCCGGAAAGGTAGCGGCGACTTATCGTCGCGGCGCCGGTTCCCCTCGCACTATCCTCGCGGCGCCTTGCGGGTCCTCAGCCTGGGCAACATCTACCCGCCGCACGCGCCCGGCGGCGGCTACGAGCTCACCTGGCGCTCGGCCGTCGCGCACCTGCGCGAGGCGGGCCACTCGGTCCGCGTCCTCACCACCGATCACCGCGAGCCGGGCGTCGGCCCGGAGGCCGCGGAGGACCCGGACGTCCATCGCGAGCTGCCCTGGTACTGGCACGACCACGCCTTCCCGAAGCGGGGCTGGCGCGAGCGGATCGCGCTCGAGCGCAGTGCCGGCGCCATATTGGAGCGCCACCTCGCGGAGTTCCGCCCCGACGTCCTGAACTGGTGGGGGATGGGCGGCATGTCGCTCGGGCTGATCGAGCGCGGTGCGCCGCGCCGGGCTCCCGGCGGTGGGCGTGGTGGGCGACGAGTGGATGGTGTGGGGCCCGCGCGTGGATGCCTGGCTGCGCGGCTGTCGCCGCCTGCGCGCCGCCGCGCCGCTGGCCGAGCGGCTCACCGGCCTGCCCGCCGCGGTGCGCCTCGAGAGCGCGGCCACCTGGCTCTTCAACAGCCAGGAGGTGCAGCGCCGCAGCATCGCGCCGGCTGGCCGCTCGAGCGCCCGCGGGTCGAGCACCCGGGGATCGACGACGCGCTGTTCACCGCCGCGCCGGTGCGCGACTGGTCGTGGCGGCTGCTCTACCTCGGCCGCATGGACGAGCGCAAGGGCGTGCACGTGGCGCTCGACGCGCTCGCCAAGCTGCCGCCCGAGGCCACGCTGGTGCTCCAGGGACGGGGCGATCCGGCCTACGTCGGCGCAACTGCGCGAGCGCGCAGCGGCGCTGGGCGTGGACCGGCGGCTCGAGTTCTCAGCGGAGCCGCGCGAGCGGCTGGCGGGCGTCTACGCGAACGCCGACGTGGTGCTGTTCCCGGTGCAGTGGGACGAGCCATGGGGCCTCGTCCCGCTCGAGGCGATGGCGGTCGGGCGGCCGGTGGTGGCCACCGGCAGCGGCGGCTCGGCCGAGTACCTGCGGCACGAGGAGAACGCGCTCGTGTACTCGCCGCGCAACTCGCCCGAGGCGCTCGCCGCGGCGGTGACCAGGCTGGCGGAGGACGCGCCGCTGCGCGCCCGGCTGCGGGAGGGAGGCTTCCCCACGGCGGCCCGCTTCAGCGAGCGCCGCTACAACGAGGCCATCGAGAAAGCGCTTGCGGAGGCAGGTGGCGCGAACTCGCGCGGCGACATTACCCTGCCGCGCCATGACCACGGACACGATCACTCAGAGAGTCGACGAGCTCGGCTGGTACCACACGCTCGAGCTGCCGGGCGGGCAGGTGACAGAGGGGATGTTCGACCTGCGAAACCAGATGCACCACTACGGGCTGCCGGAGCGGATGGACGGCATGCGGGCCCTCGACGTGGGCACCTGGGACGGCTTCTGGGCCTTCGAGATGGAGCGCCGCGGCGCGGAGGTGATCGCGCTCGACCTGGACGACGAGCGCGACCTCGACTGGCCGCCCGCGGCGGCGGCCCGAAGGTGTTCCCGGACACGCCGCGCGGCGCCGGCTTCCGGCTCGCGAAGGAGCTGCTCGACTCGAAGGTCGAGCGCGTGAACCTGAGCATCTACCACGCCACGCCGGAGGAGATCGGCGAGTTCGACTTCGTCTTCTGCGGCTCGGTGCTGATCCACCTGCGCGACCAGCTGCTCGCGCTCGAGCGCATCGCCGGCCTCTGCCGCGGCACGTTCGTCTCAGCCGAGGAGTACGACCCGCTGACCGGCTCGTGCCCTTCCCGGTCGAGCCGCTACTTCGCCGACCGCGACAGCGCGGTGGTCTACTGGCTGCCGAGCATCCGCACCTGGCGGCGGATGCTGTGGACCGCCGGCTTCGACCGCGTCGAGCAGCGCAGCAAGTTCAAGGCGCGGGCGCGTGCGGGCTGGAGCGTGAAGCACGTGGTGCATCAGGCCTGGAAGGCCTAGAAGTCCTTGATGCGCTTCGCGGGCACGCCCGCGTAGAGACCGTTCGGCTCCAGGTCCTTGGCGACCACCGCGCCGGTGGCCACGAGGCAGCCGTCGCCGATCGTCACGCCCGGCATCACGATTGCCCGCGCGCCGAGCCAGACCCCGGCGCCGATCGGATCGGTGCGGGCTTGAACTCGGCCCAGCGCTTCATGTCGTCGCCCATCTCGTGGTTCGACGTGAACAGCATCGAGCCCATCGAGATGCCGCAGCGCGGCCCGATCGAGATGTGCTCCTTGTTGTCGAGGTAGACGTGCTGGTTGATCACGGCGTAGTCGCCCAGGGTGAGGTTGGCGCTGAAGAAGTAACAGCACGACTCGACGATGCCCTTGCCGACGTCCATCCCGGCGCGGCGCAGGATGCTTGGAGCGCGTGCGGCGGTCGAGCGCGGGGGACGCCGCCACGTCGTTCACCAGCCAGTGCCACCAGGCCGAGTCGATGTTGCGCCGCCTGAAGCCACGCGGGTCGAGCTTCTCGCGCATCGGGATCATCGCCCCGGGCTCCGCTCCAGCCGGGCGGCGAGCACGCCGGGCCTGCCGATCGCCCCGCGAATGGTCGTAGGGGGTGGCCGCGCGCAGGTTGTCGTACATGTTGTCCCCGTAGCCGCTCGTAGTCGCGGCGGTCGAGTAGGCGCCAGGCGCCGCCGAAGCGATCGAGCACGTCCCAGGAGTAGCTCTGCGGCTCGGTGGGGGTGGGCGCGTGGTTTACGTCGGTGAGGATCAGCGCCAGTCCGCCGTGGCCGGGTGACCCGCGTCAGCTCGGCGATCGCCTCGGCCAGATCGTCCACATGGTCCAGCGAGTTGAATCGTCGACACCACGTCGAAGTGGCTGTCGGGGAACGGGATCGCCTCGGCGGGGGCGGCCACGTAGGTCATCGCGTGCTCGCGGCTGTGCAGGCGCTGGTACTCGTCCGCCAGAGGGTCGAGCCCCACGCGCTCGGCGGCACGCTCGGCCCACTCGAGGGAGCCACGCGGTCCGCAGCCGAGGTCGAGCACGCGCTTGCCGTCGTAGAGCTCGAGCGGCAAGCCGAAGAATCGGTGAAGCACCAGCCGTAGAGCGCGTTGCTCAGCTTCGAGCGGACCGTGGGCGGCCCGGCGCTCGCGCCAGTAGGCGAGCTCCCAAGCCTCGCTTGCTCCCTCCCCTGACCTACGCGACACGAATCGCCGCGTCGCGGCTCGAAGCACCCCCATCCCGTCGGGGATTATCACCGCTCGCGTGGAGCGCCCGCGCCACTTCCCGGCCAGCCGGGCGGCCCGCCGCCAGCCGGTGCGCGCCCGCAGGTGCGACGGGTAGCCGTCGAGGCCCCGTCCACCAATCTCGGACGAGGTCGCGCGCTGCCGTACGGCTCGAGGTCGAGGTAGGCCGCGTAGCCCGCCCACTCGTTGCGGGCGCGGGCGAACACCTGACGCGGCCCCTCGTCGCGGTGCGAGTGCTCGGTGGCGAAGGTGGGGTCGACGACCACCACGCGCCCCTGCTGGAGCCAGTGCCAGGCCCACTCCTTGTCCTCGGTGCCCGGCATGTCCTCGCGGAACGGGCGCTCGCGCCAGAGCTCGGCGCGAAAGGCGCCCGAGGAGTTCGAGTAGCCCCAGAACGGGTTTGCGCGAGCCATGCTCGAGGTCCTGCACCACCCGCCCCGTCAACGGATCCCCGTCTGGCCCCTTCGGGTAGCCGCACGCGCACGCCACGCGTTCGTCGGCGAACGGCCGCCGCAACCGCTCGAGCCAGTGCTCGTCGGGCGGGAACGCGTGAGCCGACAGCGCGACGATCAGCGGCGCGCGGGCCTGCGCGCTGCCGGTGTTCAGCGAGCCGCCGTAGCTGAAGCTCTCCGCCGGGATCTCGATCACGGCCGCGCCGGCGGCGCGGGCGATCTCCACCGTGCCGTCGCGCGAGCCGGAGTCCACCACCAGCACCTCCATCTCGTCGGCGAGGGTCTGGGCGTTCAGGCGCGCCAGCGTGATGCCGATCCGGGCGGCCTCGTCCTTCGCTCGGATCACGACGCTGACGATCGGCTCTCCCGGCACGGGCGGATCGTACGGACTGACGCATCAGTCAACTCGGATGTGCATAACTACGCGCCCTGTACGACGCGTCTCGGGAGGACGCTGAGTGAAGACGGAGCAGGGGAACTACGCCACGAGCGGGCGCGGACCAGCCATGCTCGAAACGATCGAGTCGCCGGCGGTGCGCCGGCGCTTCGGAGGCCGGCTGCCACGCGGGCTGCGCTTCCCATGGCGCGGCGCGGAGCTCGGCGCCTTCCGCGAGGGAGAGCAGTCGCCCGTCGTCATGAGGCGTGACACGGGCTTCCGCCGGGCGCTCGCCACGGCCGACGCCGTGGCCCTGCTCGTCGCCTTCACCTCCGTGGTGGTCCTCGGCGGCGACCGCCCGGCGCCGACCGCCGGCCTGCTCCTGGCACTGATCGTGGCGCATCGGGAAGGTCGCCGGCCTCTACGACCGCGACGACAACCTGCTCAGTAAGAGCACCGTGGACGAGTTGCCCGCGTTGTTCCAGGTGGCGACGGTGTGCGCGCTGCTGGTGTGGCTCGCGCGAGGGCGCCTTCGTGGACGGACGGCTGGAGCGAGCCCAGGTCATGGCACTGTGGGCCCTCCTGTTCCTCGGCCTCGGCCTCGCCCGCGCGGTGGCGCGCAGGATCGTGCTGAGCCGCGCTCCGAGCGAGCGCTGCCTGGTCTCGGGACCCTTGCCACGGCCGAGGAGCTGGGACGCAAGCTCCAGTCCGGCGCGCTGATCAACGCCGTGGTGGTCGGCTACATCCCGCTAGACGGCGATCGCCGTTACGAGGAGCTCCCGCCGCCGCCTGCCGGCTCGCCGCCGGTGCTGGGCAGCCTCACCGACGTGGCGGGCGCACTCTGGCGACACCGCATCGATCGCGTCGTGATCGACTCGAGCACCACCCCCGCGGGCGACCGGCTGCTCGACAAGATCCGGCTGATCAAGTCCGTGGGCGTGAAGGTCACGCTGCTGCCTCGGCTGCTGGAGGTCGTCGGCTGGTCGGTGGCGCTCGACGAGGTGGAGGGCACGCCGCTGCTCGGGGTGCGTGGGTATGGCCTCACCAACTCCTCGCGCCTCCTGAAGCGCAGCTTCGACGTCTGCGGCTCGCTAGCGGTGCTGATCGTGTTCGCGCCCCTGCTCGCGACGATTGCGGTCGCGATCAAGCTCAGCTCGCGCGGCCCGGTGCTGTTCAGGCAGCGGCGGGTGGGACGCGGCGGCGAGCCGTTCAACCTCCTCAAGTTCCGCACCATGCACCAGGGCGCCGACGCCCAGAAGCCGAGCCTGCTCGCGCTCAACGAGGCGGTCGGCCTCTTCAAGATCGCGAACGACCCGCGGGTCACGCGCGTCGGCCGGCTGCTGCGGAGCCTTCGCTCGACGAGCTGCCGCAGCTCGTGAACGTGCTGCGCGGGGAGATGAGCCTCGTCGGACCGCGGCCGCTCGTGGCCGAGGAGGACAGCCAGGTGCACGGCTGGCTGCGCCGCCGCCTCGACGTCACCCCGGGCATGACCGGCGCCTGGCAGGTGCTCGGCTCGGCCCGCATCCCGCTGCACGAGATGGTGAAGCTCGACTACCTCTACCGCGCCAACTGGTCGCTCTGGCTCGACCTGAAGATCCTGATCCGCACGGTCCCCTTCGTCCTCGCCCGACGTGGCCTCTGAGCGCTCCTTCGCCTGCGTCGTGAGCCGCTACCCGGCGGTCTCTCACGCGTTCATCGTGCGCGAGGTGCGCGCGCTACGGGCGCGCGGGGTCGACGTGCACACGTTCACGATCCGCCGGCCGGGGGACGAGGAGCTGCTGTCGGCGGCCGATCGCGACGAGCACTCCCGCACCTTCGCCGTGCTGCCGGCGCGGCCGCTGGCTCTGGCCACCGCCCACCTGCGCGCGCTCGCGTCGCATCCGCTGCGCTACGCCGCCACGCTCGGGGCGTCGCTGCGGCTCGCGCCCCCAGGCCTGCGCCAACGGCTGTGGCGGGCGTTCTACTTCGTCGAGGCGATCCTTGTGTGGAGCGAGTGCCGCCGCCGCGGAGTCCGCCACCTCCACGCGCACTTCGCCAACGTCGGCTCGGAGGTGGCGCTCCTGGCGGCCGGCTTCGGCGGTCCGGACTGGAGCTGGAGCTTCATGATGCACGGCGCCACCGAGCTGTTCGACGAGACGCCGCACCGGCTGCCCGCGAAGATCGGCGGCGCGCGCTTCGTGGTCTGCAACAGCGATTTCACGCGCGCCCAGCTGATGAAGCTGGTGGGGCGCGAGCAGTGGGCCAAGCTGCACGTGGTGCGCTGCGGGCTCGACCCTCGGGCCTTCACCCCGCGCCCCGAGTCGGCTTCGTCCGGGCCGTTGCGCGTGCTCACCGTGGCGCGCCTCGTTCCGGGCAAGGGTCACGCGCTGCTGATCGAGGCGCTCGCGACCCTGCGCGCGCGGGGCGTCGAGATCGATGCGACCTTCGTCGGCGACGGACCCGAGCGGGCCGGCCTCGAGGCGCTCGCCGGCGAGCTCGCGCTGTCGACCGCGTCCACTTCGCAGGGGCGGTCGGCCAGGACGAGCTGCCGCGCTGGTACGCCGCCGCCGACGCCTTCTGCCTGCCCACGCTGGCCGAGGGCCTGGGCGTGGTGCTGATGGAGGCGATGGCCGCGGAGCTGCCGGTGGTGAGCACCCGCGTGATGGGGGTGCCCGAGGTGGTGGAGGACGGCGCCTGCGGGCTGCTCGTCGCGCCCGGGCGGCCCGACGGGCTCGCCGACGCGCTGGAGCGCCTGGCGGCCAGTCCGGAGCTGCGGCACGAGCATGGGCAGGCGCGGCCGGCGCAGGGTCGAGGAGGCGTTCGACCTCGATCGCGCCGCCGCCCGTCTTGAAGAGCTTCTCGAGGGAACCGTGTCAGCCACGACAGGCCGATCCACGCCCGCGCTCGACGAGCGCGAGCCCGCGGCGGCCGCCGCATAGGGAGGTGGCGATGGACGTCCGGGAGCGTGTGTCGCTGATGGGAATGCAGATCGACCGGGTCACCGAGCACCAGGTCGTCAACACGATCGGCCGGTCGCTGGAGGAGGGCCGGGGAGGCTGGGTGATCACGCCCAACCTCGAGCACCTGCGCCAGTTCAGCAAGCAGCGCAGCCTGCGGAGCCTCTTCGAGACCGCCGACCTGGTGCTGGCGGACGGGATGCCGCTCGTATGGGCCAGCCGCATCGCGGGCACGCCGCTGCCGGCGCGGGTGGCCGGCTCCGACCTGATCTGGTCGCTCAGCTGCGAGGCCGGCCGTCGCGGCGCGTCGATCTTCGTGCTGGGCGGCACGCGCGAGGCGGGCTGGGAGGCGGCGCGCCGCCTGAAGGAGAAGTGTCCCGGCCTGCGGATCGCGGGCATGATCTACCCGCCTCATGGCTTCGAGCACGACGAGCGGTCCATGGAGCAGATCGAGAGCATCCTCGAGGAAGCGCAGCCGGACATCGTCTACGTCGGGCTGGGGTTCCCCAAGCAGGAGCACGTGATCGCCCGCCTGCGCGAGCGCAGCCCACACACCTGGTTCCTCGGCATCGGCATCAGCATCGGCTTCGTCGGCGGCCACGTGTCCCGCGCGCCGGTCTGGATGCAGCGCAGCGGCCTCGAATGGGTGCACCGCCTGGCGCAGGAGCCGCGGCGCCTGGCCAGCCGCTACCTGCGTGCACGGGCTGCCGTTCGCGGCCCGGCTTCTGCTGCACGGGGCCGTGGCGCGGATCGGGCTGAGCCTGTCGAGGCTCTAGCCGAGCGCGGCTACCGCCCACCAGCGTCAGGCGCCCGCGCCGCCGCTCGGGCGCGAGCTCCGGCCGCGTGAGCGGCGACCCCAGCAATCCCGCCCAGGTCCACAGCAGCGCCGTCGGGAACGCGTACGAGGACGGCGCGAAGTTGATGATCACCAGGAAGTCGAGCGCGAGCGCGACCATCCCGATGCGCCAGACCCGCAGCTCCGGGGTGTCGGGCGGCGCAAGGATCGCGCCTCCCACGGCGAGCACGAGTGCCAGGACCCACAGCGCCGTGCCGATCAGCCCGAGCTCCACGGCGTTGCGGAGCAGCAGGTTGTGCACCGGCACGCCCATCCCCTTCAGCGGATAGGTGTCCGCCGCCTGGAAGTAGGGCCCGCTGTCGGGCACGAAGCCGTTCCAGCCGAAGCCGAGCAGCGGCTTGGCGTCGATCATGTTCACCGCCGCCCGGGCCACGTTCTTGCGCACCCAGAGCGAGCTGTCGTCGTGCGTGCGGCTGTGGACGCTCCCCGCGAAGCCGGGCACCGCCGCCAGCGCGATCACCGTCATCGCCGCGCCCACGGCGATCGCCGGCAGCACGAATCGCCGCAGCTCCGCGAACCCGGCCATTGCCGCCAGGCCGCCGATCGCGGCCCCCAGCCACACCTCGCGCGTGAGGGTGAAGAGGCACCCGGCCGCGCATAGCCCCAGCACCGCGCCGCAGGCATTGCGCACGCGCGGCCGGTCGCGCCAGACGGCCATGGCCATCCCGGCGGCCACGGCGCAGGCGAACAGCCCCATCCCGTTCGCGATCGCCTCCACGAACGGCCCGCGCGCGCGGTCGCCATGCGAGCCGTACGCCGGGTCGAGGATGTACTTCGGCCACACGAACGCGTACAGCTTGAGGGTCTCGAACAGCGCCGTCGCGCCCAGGTAGGCGCCGAGCGCCACGAGCGTGCCGAGCAGGATCCGCCGCTGGTGCTCGGTGGCGAACGCGAGCGGCGCCAGGAAGAAGAGCCAGAAGGGGATCACGCCCGAGGCGGTCGAGCAGCTCGTAGGTCGTGCCCTGCAGGTGCAGCGTGCCGGACAGGAAGGCCGAGGCGAGCCCCCACACGGACACCACCGCCAGCAGCACGTGGAGCGGCTGCGGCCTGAGCGGGAACGGGCGGCCGCCCTCCATCGCCCGCGCGATCACCGCGATGCTGCCGGCGAGGATCAGCACGCGGCTGGGGCTGACCGGCACGCCCAGCTTGGCGCCGCTGCCGATGAAGACGTCGGTGGCGATTCCCGCCGACAGCAGCCAGGCCGGATCGATGAAGCGCGCCACATAGACCGCGGCGACCAGCCCAGCCACGACGAGCGCCGAGATGGCCAGCTCGAGCGGGCTCGACCCCAGGTGCAGCGAGACGGCGAGCGCCACGGCTGCGCTACGCGGCTGGCGCCGCCCTCACCTGCCGGGCGGGCTCCTCGACGGGCCGCGTGCCGCTGCGCACCGCCAGTGCCATCCCGATCGAGAGCCCGGCCAGCGCGGCGATGAAGAACAGCTTCTGGGCCATCGAGCTGCGATCGCTCGCGGCCGAGCTGGCCGGGGCCAGGATCTGGAGCACGTTGCTCGTCGCTCCCACGCGCTTGGCGTTGCCGTAGACGCCCGGCGAGCACCGTCGCGCGTAACTTGGCCGAGTCGGACCGCTGGAGGGTCCGCGCAAGCGCTCTGCGCGTGTGCACGCTCGGATGGCGCGCATAGGCCACCTGCGCCTGCGCGACGGCGAGCGACGTGCGGTGCTGTTGCGTCGACGCGCGCTGGTACGCCGCCAGCGACGATTCGACGCCGGCGGCCGATGCGTTGAGCCCGTCCACGTAGCGCACCATCGCCCGCGAAGCGGCGTTGGCGAGCTTGACCGCTTGGGTCGAGGACGGGCCCTTCGCATCGATCAGGAACAGGGGTGTCTGACCCACCGGCGTGGCCAGCAGGCGCTTGCTGGCCTCGATCGGCGTGATGTGAAGCGCCTTGGCGGCCGGCCCTGTGACGTTGCCGGCGTGGATCGCCTGCGCGTAGGTGGCTGCAAGCCCCTGCGCGGCGGTGACGTAACTGGGCGCCTGCGCGGCCACGTCGAGCTGCCCCAGCGTGAGTCTCGACTCGGCCGTGTAGGTGGGGGTGCGCTGGAACGCGAACACCCCGGCTACCGCCATCAGCACGATCACCGGCGTCAGCACGAGGACCCAGTGGTCCCGCACCGCGTGGCGAACCTTGAATGGGGCAGCGCCCCTGCCTCGGACTTCCGAAACCGTCTGCAACCGATTTCCCCCCTGCAATCGCCGGTTCCCGCACCAGCGAACTGCGCGCATGATAGGCACACCCCCTCGCGGGTTGCGCCGGTTGCCGGCGCTAGCCGAGGTGGCGCGCGAACGCCGCGCCGGGGCTATATTCGCGCCCGCATGGAGGTGGGGGGTCACAGGCCTGCGCTGGACGTAGTCGTTCCGTTCTTCGGGCCGCGCGCGTCCCTGGAGCGCCTGGTAAGCGGCATGGCGACGCTGCCGCTGGGGGAGGCCGACACGCTCACGATCGTCGACAACCGGCCGCCCGGCGCCGAGCCGGTGCGGGGGGTCGGCCGCGCGGAGGTGATCCAGGCGCCCGAGCGCCAGTCCTCCTACTACGCGCGCAACCGCGGCGCCGAGCGTGGGCGGGCCGAGTGGCTCCTCTTCCTCGACGCCGACGTGACGCCCGGCGCGCGACCTGCTCGAGCGCTACTTCGACCCGCCCCCGTCGCGAGGCCACCGGCGTCCTGGGTGGGGAGATCGCGGACGAGGACTGCGACGCCGGGGCGCCGGCCGCGGCCCGCTTCGCGGCGCTCGGGCGGACGATGAGCCAGGCCAACACCCTCGGCGCCGGCCACTGGGCCTACGTGCAGACCGCGAACTGCGCCATCCGGCGCTCCGCCTTCGAGCAGGTGGGCGGGTTCTGCGACGAGGTGCGCTCGGGCGGCGACGCGGACATCTGCTTCCGCCTGAGGGACGCGGGCTGGGCGATCGAGCCCCGCGAGCGCGCGCTCGTGGTGCATTCGAGCCGCCGAACACTGGGGAAGCTGCTTCGCCAGCGGGCCCGCATGGGAGCCGGCGCGGCCTGGCTCGACCAGCGCCATCCGGGCTCGTTCCCGCCGGCCGCTGGCCTGGGCTGGCCGCCTGGGGAACGCTTCGCCTCGCGCGCGCGGGACTCTCAGCGGCGAGGGGAAGGCGCGACGAGGCCATCGTCGGCGCCATCGATCCGCTCACCGCCTGGGCCTTCGAGCTCGGCCGGCTGATGCCGAACGCGGCGCCCGCCAGCGCGCCCGCCCGAGCTGCCGCCAACGGGTCCGAGCCGCTGCCCGTGTCGGTGGTGATCCCGGCCTACAACCGCGAGCAGATGCTCCGCCGGGCGCTCGCCAGCGTGCAGGGGCAGCGCCGCGCGCCGGCGGAGGTGATCGTGGTGGACGACGCCTCCACCGATGCCACCGCGCGCGTGGCGGAGGAGATGGGCGCGCGGGTGATTCGCCACGCCGGCGAACCGCGGCGAGGGCGGCGCGCGCAACAGCGGGATCATGGCGGCCAGCCAGCCCTGGGTGGCGCTGCTCGACTCCGACGACGAGTGGCTGCCGCACCACCTCGAGACGCTCTGGCGCAGCCGCGAGAACCACGTGCTCGTGGCCAGCTCCGCGCTGCGCTGCGCGGACGACCCCGCCCGCGACCGCTTCCACGGCGCCGCCCGCGGCCGCCCGCTCGTGCTGTCCAGCCCGGCCGACGTGATCTATCCGGAGAACCCGGTGCCGGTGAGCGCGGGCATGTACCAGCGCGAGCTGGCGCTCGAGGTGGGCGGCTACGACGAGCGCCTCCCGCACTGCGCCGACCTCGACTTCCTGCTGCGCTGCCTCGAGCACGGCAGCGGGCTGGTGCGGCCGGAGGTCGGGGCGATCTACCACGTGCACGACGCGCAGGTGTCGAGCCAGCGCGAGGAGATGAAGGCCGCTCACACGCGCATCGCCTGCTCGTACGCGGACCGGCCCTGGTTCTCGCGCGCGCAGGTGGAGCGCTGGCGCGCCGCGGTGGCCTGGGACCTCTATCGGCTGAGCGGCGGGCGTGCGCCGCGCGGCCGCCGCTCGCGCGGCCCACGCGCGCGCCCGCGCTGGTGCGCCTGTGGATATGGCGCCTGCAGGTGCGGCGGCGAAGCTCGGCCGTGGCACGCGACGGGGGACCGTCGCTGGCGCTCCTGCCCGGGGCGCACGGCGATCCACCGCCCGGCTTCGCGCGCGTCACCGACCTGCGCGAGCGCTCGCGCCCGGCCGCGCTCGCCGCGCTCGCCAGGCGGCCGGCGAGCTTCGCGCTGGTGGGCTCGCGCGCGGCAGGCGATCGCGGTCCGCGCGCTGGGAGTGCGCCCGATCGAGCGGGAGCGGACGTGACGCTGCCCGCCTACGCGATCGTCACGCCCGTGAAGGACGAGGCCGCGCACCTGGCGGCCACGCGCGGAGTCGATCCTCGCCCAGACCCATCGCCCGCAGCGCTGGGTGATCGTGGACGACGGCTCGAGCGACGGCACGCGCGAGCTGGCCGGCTCCCTGGCCGCCCGCGAGCCCTGGATCACGGCCATCGACTCCGGCGCCGACGGCCAGCGCGCCCGCGGCGGACGGGTGGTGCACGCGTTCCAGCGCGGCCACGCGCAGCTCGGCCAGGGGCACGAGTTCGTGGTGAAGCTCGACGGCGACCTGTCCCTGCCGCCCGGCTACTTCGAGCGTGTGGCGGCCACCTTCGCGCGCGACGCGCGCGCGGGGATCGTGGGCGGCCGCGTTCTGGTCCAGGGGCGGACCGGCGAGTGGGTGCCGGAGCGCGTCGGGCGCCACACGGTCCACGGCGCGATCAAGGCCTACCGCGCCGCGTGCCTCGAGGAGATCGGAGGCCTGCGGCCCTCGATGGGCTGGGACGGCATCGACGAGTACGCGGCCAAGGCGCGCGGCTGGAAGGTGATCCCGCTCGAAGGCCTGGAGGTGCTCCACCACCGCGCTCGCGGCTCGAAGCAGCGCTGGTGGCGGGCCCGGGTCGAGGAGGGGCGCGGGGCCCACTACATGGGCTACCGGCCCACCTTCGTGCTCGTGCGAGCGGGTTACCGGATGCTGGTGGAGCGCCCGCCCGTCCTGGGCGGGCTCGGCCTGCTGGCGGGCTGGCTGGCGTCGGCGGCCGGCCGCGCGCCCGTCGTCGACGATTCGCTCGCCGTTGCGGCGCTACGCGCCGAGCAGGGCGCGCGCCTGCGCGGGTTGCTGCGGGGCGGCCGGGTAGAGCCCGACCGCCCGGAGCCGGGGGGACCGCTCGCGGCGGCTACTCCACCGGCTGGCCGTTGGCCGTGAGCTCCACCTCGACGTTGCCGCGCGTGGCGTTCGAGTAGGGGCAGACCTGGTGAGCCGCCTTCACGATCGCCACGGCCTGGGCGGCGTCGCTGATGCTCGGCAGGGTCACGTCCAAGCGCGCCGCGATGTTGAAGCCGCGCTCCTCCGTGGTGATCAGGCTGATCTTCGAGTCGATCGCCGCGTCGTCCACGTCGACCTTCTCGCGGCGTCCCACCGCGCCGAGCGCACCCTCGAAGCAGGCCGCCCAGCCGACGGCGAACAGCTGCTCGGGGTTGGTGCCGTCGCCCTCGCCGCCCATCTCGGTGGGCCGGCGCAGCTGCACGTCGAGCTGGCCGTCCGGCGTGTAGCCGTGGCCTTCCGTCCGGCCCCCCGTCACGTGAGCCTCTGCCGTGTACAAGACCTTCGTCATGACGCTTCCTTTCAAAGTGGGGCGGCCGCGTACTGGCGCAGCGCTTCCATCAATGGAGCCAAGGCCCGGCCGCGAGGCGTCAGACGGTACTCGACTGTCGGCGGGATCGTTGGGCTCACCGTGCGCTCGATCAGCCCCGCCTGGTCGAGGTCCCGCAGCCGCTCGCTGAGCATCCGCGGCGAGATTCCGTCCACGGCCTCCACGAACTCGTTGAAGCGCATCGCTCCGCTGAGCGCGGCGAACACGATCGAGATGAGCCAGCGCCGCTCGAGGAGGTCCGCCGCGCGGCGGACCTCCTCGGGCACTGGCTGACACTTACGACAGCGCGGCATCGAGCGCGGGCTCCAGCGCGAGCTCGAGCACCTCATCCACCGTCATCACGGGGTGGAAGCTCATCTGCTCGCGCACCTCGGCTGGAATGTCGTCGAGGTCGCCGCGGTTCCGCTCCGGCAGCACCACATCGGTGAGGCCCGCCGCGTGGGCGGCCAGCACCTTCTGCTTGAGGCCGCCGATCGGCAGCACGCGTCCCTGAAGCGTCACCTCGCCGGTCATCCCGACGGTGTGCTTCACCGGCCGGCCGCTGAGCAACGAGGCGAACGCCGTGACCATCGTGACCCCGGCGCTCGGGCCGTCCTTCGGGATCGCTCCCGCGGGCACGTGCACGTGGAACTCCTGGTTCTCGAACGTGTGCTCGTCGACGCCCAGCGAGTCGGAGTGCCCGCGGACGTAGGAGAGGGCGATGCGAGCCGACTCCTTCATCACGTCCCCGAGCTGACCGGTGAGCACCAGCCCGCCATCGCCGCGCATGCCGGTGGCCTCGACGAACAGCACCTCGCCGCCCGCGCCGGTCACCGACAGGCCCGTCGCCACGCCCGGCACCGCCGTGCGAGCCGCGGACTCGTGAAACACCTTCTGGCGGCCGAGACCGTCGCGCACCGTGTCGAGGTCGATCGCCACCGGCGCCTCTGCGGTGCCGGATGCGATCCGCGTCGCGACCTTGCGCAGCAACGTGCCGAGCTCTCGCTCGAGGTTGCGCACGCCGGCCTCGCGCGTGTACTCGCTCACGATGGTGCGGAGCAGATCGTCCGCGATCGTCACCTCGTCCTCGCGCAGGCCGTTGCGGTCGCGCTGGCGCGGCCACAGGTAGCCCTTGGCGATCGCGAGCTTCTCCTCGCTCGTGTAGCCGTCGAAATGGATGACCTCCATGCGGTCGAGCAGGGGGCCCGGGATCGTGTCCGCCTGGTTGGCGGTCGCGATGAACAGGACCTGGCTCAGGTCCAGCTCCACGTCCAGGTAGTGGTCGCGGAAGCTGTGGTTCTGGGCCGGGTCGAGCACCTCGAGCAGGGCCGCCGAGGGGTCTCCGCGCCAGTCGGCGCCGACCTTGTCCACCTCGTCGAGCAGGATCACCGGGTTCATCGTGCCCGCGTCGCGCAGTGCGCGAACGAGCCGTCCCGGCAGTGCTCCGATGTAGGTGCGGCGATGCCCGCGGATCTCGGCCTCGTCACGCACGCCGCCCAGCGACATGCGAACGAACTCGCGACCCGTGGCGCGGGCGATCGACTCGCCGATCGACGTCTTGCCGGTGCCCGGAGGGCCGATCAGCGTGAGGATCGCTCCCGAACGCGGATCGGCCTCGATCTCACGCTCCTGGCGCAGCTTGCGCACCGCCAGGTACTCGGTGATGCGGTCCTTGACGTCCTCGAGGCCGGCGTGATCGGCGTCCAGCACCTCACGCGCCAACACCGGGTCGAGTCGCTCGTCTGAGCGCTTGCTCCACGGCAGCGACACCATCCAGTCGAGGTAGGTCCGGATCATGCTGGCCTCGCCCGACTGCTCGCCCATCCGCTCGAGGCGGTCGAGCTCGCGCAGCGCCTGGTCATGCGCCTCCTCGGGCATGTCGGCGGCCTCGATCTTCTCGCGGTACTCGCCTGCGATCGAGCCCTCGTCCTCGCCCAGCTCCTTGCGAATCGACTCCATCTGCTTGCGCAGGAAGTACTCGCGCTGCTGCTTCTCAGCGCCCTCCTGCACGTCGTCGCGGATGCGCTTGCGCACCTGGAGCTCGGCCAGTCGCTCGCGCTGCAGGCGCACGGCCAGCTCGAGTCGCTCCGTCACGTCAATCGTGCGGAGCAGCTCGATCTTCTGCTCGTAGTTGAGGTCGGGCGAGTAGCCGGCGGAGTCCGCCAGCGGGCCCGGCTCGATGATCGCGCGCAGGAAGGCCGCGATGCGTCCGTCGTCGCCGCGCAGCTCGAGGATCTCCTCGACCACGGCGCGGTACTCGCGCTCGAGCTGGCGCGTCTTGCCGTCGACGGGCACCTCATCCGGGCGCTCGTCCACGTCCACGCGCAGCTCGCCGCCCGCCCCGGTGCCCGCGGCGCCGATCAGCGCCCGGTGCTCGCCGGTCAGGGAGACGGCTCGGCCGCCGCCCGGCAGGCGGATGTGGTCGGAAACCTCGGCGATGACGCCGACTTCCAGGTACTCGTTCTCGTGGTGCGGAACGAGGACGACGCGCTCGTCGTCACCCACGTCCACGGTCATCGTGACCCCCATGCCGGGGAACACGACGGTGTCTTCCATTGGGATAAGTCTCAAAGAGGTCACGGTTAGGACTCCATATCTACTTACGAAACATAAGTGATGATAGCGGTCCGATTGGAGACGTTTTCGGGTGCCGCGGGAGCCATCACGATTGCGGCCGGGCGAATCGGGGTAGGTCGGAAAACGGCCCTCCATGCGCGTCCTCTTCCTCCAGCAGCAGCCCTGCCCGCGTGCCCGAAAGTACGGCGCCGCGCTGGGCGCCATGCGCCCCGACATCGAGCTCGGCTTCGCCTATCGCGGCCGGACGCTCAGCGAGTCCATGGGCAACGGCGACGAGCTGTTCGGCGGCTGGTGGAAGCTCGGGGAGCGGCCGGCGCGCGACCTGCGCGAGGCGCTTGCCGAGTTCAGGCCGGACATCATCCACAGCCTCAATCCGCCGGACTCGCTCACGGTGCTCGCCAACGACCTGACGGGGACGCGCGTGCCGGTGATTCACGACATCCGCGGCCTGGAGAGCCTGCACGGGACGCCCTACGACGACGGCTTCCCGCAGCCGCTGGACACGCTGGAGCTCGAGCGTCGTGCGATCGAGGAGAGCGCCGCGCTCGTCGCGGCCTCGCCCGAGCTGCTCGCACGAGGCGGGCGCCCGCCATGTGCTGCCGCGGCTCACGTGCGTCTTCCCGAACTACGCGCTCGAGCGGGACCTACCGGACGAGCTCCCCGCGGCGGAGGATCGCAACGGGGAGCCGGGGCGAGTCGTCTACGAGGGCACCCTGTCCACGGACGGCGGCCACTACGACCTGCGCGAGATCTTCAGGGCGATCGTCGCTCAGGGACTGACCCTGGACATCTACCCCGCGCACGAATCGCCGGCGTACAAGGCGCTCGCGCTCTCCACTCCCGGACTTCGTTGCCACGACCCGCTCAGCCCGGAGGTGCTCCTGCAGGTCCTGCCCCATCACGACTGCGGCTGGGCGGGCTTCAACGGCGGCGTGAACGGCGCGCACCTCGAGGCTCTGGTGCCCAACAAGCTCTACGAGTACGCGGCCTGCGGGCTGCCGGCGGTCACCCTGCGCCATCGGGCGCTCAGCCGGCTCGTCGGCGAGCAGGGGCTGGGGATCTGCCTGGATGATGTCTCCGAGCTCTCCGGCCGCTTGGCGGAGACCGACCTGGCGGCGCTGCGTCGCGGTCTGGCACGAGCGCCGCTGGCAGCTCACCTTCGAGGGCAACATCGGGCGCATCGTGAGCATCTACGAGACGCTGGTGCGCGAGCCGATCGTCGGGATCGCAGCCGGCTCGTAGGGCAGCGTCGCTCAACCCTCCTGCACCAACCGTGCCCGGGCAAACCCGTTCTGGTACCTTCGCCGAGCGTGTGGTCACTGGATTGCTATTGCGCCAGGATGGCCGAACAGGGGAACCGCAGGGCAGGGACGAGCTGACGGTGTTGGATCCCAAGAGCGAAGTCCGGATCTCGCTTGCGGACGCGGATCCCGACCTGCTCAGGGGGCTCGACGAGTCGAGCGCCGAGCAGGTGCGGGCGCTCGCCCAGGTGGCGGTGCTGTCGTTCGAGCCGGGCCGCTGGGATCCGTCGATCGACGCGGTGCGGGCGCTCTACGGGCTGTTCGTGCTCGAGGGTCTCCTCTCCCGAGAGGTCGTGATCGAGGGACGGCGCGCGTCCGAGCTACTCGGCCCGGGCGACGTCCTGCGCCCGATGGCCAGCGAGACGACAGACCCATCGGTTCACTTCGAGATCGGCTGGGACGTGCTTCGGCCCACGAGCCGTGGCGGTGCTCGATCAGAGAGTTCGCCGCGCGGGTCGCGCCGTGGCCCGAGGTCGCCGCGGCGCTGATGGACCGCATGGTGCGCCGCGCGCACGCGCTCGCCTTCCAGCTGGCGGTCAGCCACCTGAAGCTGGTGGAGACGCGGCTCCTCGCGGTGCTCTGGTACTACGCCGACAGCTGGGGGCGGGTCACGCCGGAGGGCACGGTGCTCGGTGTGCCGCTCACGCACGCTCTCCTCGCGCGCGTGGTCGGAGCCAGGCGCCCGAGCGTCAGCACGGCGCTCGGCCGGCTCCATGACCGCGGTCTGGTGGAGCGAATCGAGCACGGCCACTGGCTGCTGCTGGGCGATCGGCCGAGCGAGCTCGAGGACCTCGCGGAGGTCACTCTCCCGCTGGCCGCGGACCCCGGAGGGTCCGATTTGAGGGCGGACTGAGCGCGCGATCGCGTGGGTCGGCCGCGGGGCCGCGCTAGACTGACCCGGCAACCTCGCGCTGCCTGAGTAAGCGACCCCTCCGAGGGGTCGTTCCGTGCCCGGGACAGCGTCCATGTCGCCAAGGGGAGCCCATGGCTCGCGGAGAAGTCCGAATCGGCGTCACACTCGCTTGTGAAGAGTGCAAACGCCGGAACTATCAAACCCAGAAGTCGAAGCGCAACGATCCAGGCCGGATCGAGATGCGCAAGTACTGCCGCTGGTGCGGCAGCCACAAGCTGCACCGCGAAACCCGGTGAGCGGCGCAAGCTGACTCGGGCAGGACCGATGTCAAGGAACCGTCAGCGGGCAAAGCAGCGCCAGGCGGAGCGGCGAGCCGCTCGCCTCGACTCGCTGCACCCGGACGGGACGCCGCGCGAGGACACCGCCGAGGAGCGGGAGGCGCTCGAGGAGGAGGCGGATCTCGCCTCCGGCGCGCCGCCGACCGACCTGGGCCGCAGCGACAACACGCTCGAGCACTCTCCTCACGCGCCGCACATCGGGAGCGAGGAGCAGATCGAGGACGACCTGGAGCTCGAGGAGGAGCTCGAGGAGGAGTTCGACGAGCACTCAGGCGAGGAGTTCGACGAGGTCGAGTTCGAGGCGCGTCTGGACGAGCTCGATGGCACGCCTCAGGAGGGCGTCTCGAGGCCCAGAGGGCGGCGCCGCGACCCGGCCGAACCGCACGGACGGCGTCGGCACAATAGGCTCATAGGCTTCCTGATCGCAGTCTGGGCTGAGCTTCAGCGAGTCGAGTGGCCGGATCGCCAGACGCTGACGATGCTCACCGGCGTCGTGCTCCTCTTCGTAATCGTGATGGGGGCCTACCTCGGTCTGCTGGACGCGGTCTTCTCGAAACTCATCAACAAGATCTTGTAAGGGACACGATGTTTCGCTGGTACGCCGTAAACACCTATTCAGGACACGAGAACAAGGTCAAGCAGAACCTCGAGCATCGAGTGGTCTCGCTCAACCAGGCGCGCAACGTGCGCCAGATCGTGATCCCCACCGAGGTCGTCTCGGAGATGAAGGACGGTCAGAAGATCCAGACCGAGAAGCGCACGATGCCCGGCTACGTGCTCGTGAACATGGACCTGAACGAGGACTCGTGGGGTCTCGTGAAGGGCACCCCCGGCGTCACCGGCTTCGTCGGCGCGTCCAACAAGCCGGTCCCGCTGAGCCAGGCCGAGATCGACCGCCTGCTGAACCGCGAGACCGCCGAGCGCCCGCGCACCCGCGCCCAGTTCTCGATCGGCGAGTCCGTCAAGGTCGTCTCCGGCCCGCTGTCCGACTTCTCCGGCGAGATCTCCGAGATCAACGAGGACGGCGCGAAGCTCAAGGTGCTGGTCTCGATCTTCGGGCGCGAGACGCCGGTTGAAGTCGGGTTCGATCAGGTCAAGAAGATCTAGGGAGTCACTCCCGGCTGAACCTCGCTCAAGCACTCTACTCGCCATGGCAAAGAAAGTCCTAACGCTGATCAAGCTCCAAGTTCCCGGCGGCGCCGCCAACCCGGCCCCGCCCGTCGGCCCTGCCCTGGGCCAGCACGGCGTGAACATCATGGAGTTCTGCAAGGCGTTCAACGCCCAGACGCAGGATCAGAACGGCCGCATCATCCCGGTCGAGATCACGGTCTTCGAGGACCGCTCGTTCACCTTCATCACGAAGACCCCGCCGGCCGCCGTCCTCATCAAGGA
This sequence comes from uncultured Thermoleophilaceae bacterium, assembly GCA_963729205.1. Classification (GTDB taxonomy): domain Bacteria; phylum Actinomycetota; class Thermoleophilia; order Solirubrobacterales; family Thermoleophilaceae; genus JAICJR01. The sequence goes on along the minus strand of CAVSNA010000020.1, from coordinate 487,149 downwards.
GGCCGCCGGCATCGCCAAGGGCTCGGCCGAGCCGAACCGCGAGAAGGTCGCCAAGATCTCACGCCGGCGCAGGTGCGCCAGATCGCCGAGACCAAGCTGCCGGACCTGAACGCGCGCGACCTCGATCAGGCCGCGAAGATCATCGAGGGCACCGCGCGCTCGATGGGAGTCGAGGTCGGCTGATGGCCAGGGGCAAGCGCTACCGCGAGCTGTACGAGAAGGTCGACCGCGAGCAGGTCTACGAGCCCGCCGCGGCCGATCGCCCTGGTCAAGGAGCTCCAGTCGGCCAAGTTCTCCGAGACCGTCGAGTGCCACATCCGCACCGGCCTCAACGTTCGCCACGCCGACGAGCAGCTGCGCGGCACGATCTCGCTGCCGCACGGCGTGGGCCGCGAGCAGACCGTCGCGGTGTTCGCCAAGGGCGACAAGGCGCGCGAGGCCGAGGAGGCCGGCGCCGACATCGTGGGCGACGAGGACCTCGCCAAGCGGATCGAGGAGGGCTTCTCGGACTTCGACGTGGCGATCGCCACGCCGGACATGATGCCCGTGGTCGGCCGGCTCGGCCGCATCCTCGGCCCGCAGGGCAAGATGCCGAACCCGAAGGTGGGCACCGTCACCGACGACGTGGCCCAGGCGGTCAGCGAGTCGAAGGGCGGGCGCATGGAGTACCGCACCGACCGCTCGGCGATCGTCCACCTCTCGATCGGCAAGACCGACTTCGACGAGCGCGCGCTGCTCGAGAACTACGCCGCCCTGATCGACGAGGTCGTGCGGGCCAAGCCCGCCGCCGCGAAGGGCCGCTACCTGCGCACGATCACGCTCGCCACCACCATGGGCCCGGGCATCCGCGTGGACCCGCTCCAGACCCGCAACATCGTCGAGGGCGCCGCAGCTGTAGCCTGACCTGCACACACCGATCGCCCGAGACCCCCGGCTGCGCACGCATAAGACCGGGGCAGGCGGAGCCGGTGAGAGCCTTTGTGCTTCTCCGAGCCCGCCTGCGTGCGGGCTTTTCTTTGACTAGAGGATCAAATCTGAGACCGGATGTCGAAGCTTTGAATCAACACGCGGGGCGGGACGCCCGCGGAGGTAACTGTCATGAACATCGAGCAGAAAGCAGCGGTAATCGACGAGGTCGCGGAGCAGATCCGCGCCTCGGACGCGATCTTCGCGGTGGACTACCGCGGCCTGTCGGTGAAGGACGCCGCCGAGCTGCGCGGGCGCCTGATCGAGGCGGGCGCCACGTTCCGCGTGGTCAAGAACCGCCTCACGATCCGCGCGGCCGACCAGGCCGGCGCCGAGTCGCTCAAGGAGCTGCTCGAGGGCCCGACCGCGTTGACCTTCGTCACCGCCGAGGGCGGCGACGCCGCCCTCGCGGCAAAGGCGCTGGCACAGTTCCGCCGCCAGACCGACACGCTCGCCTTCAAGGGCGGCCGCATGAACGGCGAGCCGCTGTCGATCGACCAGATCGAGTCGATCTCGCGCCTTCCGGCGCGCGACGTCCTCCAGGGTCAGTTCGTCGGCGTGCTCGCGTCGCCGATCACCACGCTGGTGCGCGGCCTGGCCTCGATGATCTCGGGGCTCGCCAGCCAGCTGAAGCAGATCGAGGAGCAGGGCCTCGTCACCGGCGCGGCCCCGGAGCCCGTCGCCGAGGAGGCACCCGCCGCGGAGGCGGAGGCCCCGGCCGAGGAGCCGCAGGCAGAGGCCCGAGGCGCCGGCGGAGGAGGCTCCGGCCGAGGCCGAGGCCGAGCCAGAGGGCCGCGAGGAGGAGGCCGCCGCGGAGGCGGAGGCTCCGGCCGCGAGGCAGAGGCTCCGGCCGCCGAGGCCGAGCCGGAACAGGAAGCTGAAGTCGCAGAGGAGCCGGCCGCCGAGGCCGAGCCCGAGGCGGCCGAAGAGGAATCGTCAGAGACGCCCTCCGAGGGCGAGTAAGGAGGGCCCGCAATGGCCACCAAGGTAAGTACCGAAGACTGGATCGAGGAGCTGAAGGGCATCTCGGTCCTCGAGCTGTCCGAGCGCATCAAGGCGCTCGAGGAGGAGTTCGGCGTGTCCGCCACGGCGGTCGCCGCAGCGGCCCCGGCCGCGGGCGCGCGGCGGGTGGCGACGGCGCCGCCGCCGAGGAGGAGTCGACCACCGTCGACGTCGTGCTCACCGGCTCGGGCGACAAGAAGATCCAGGTCATCAAGGTGGTCCGCGCGGCCACCGGCCTCGGCCTCAAGGAGGCCAAGGCTCTCGTCGACGAGGCGCCGAAGCCCGTGAAGGAGGGCATCGAGCGCGAGGAGGCCGAGAAGCTGAAGGCCGAGATCGAGGAAGCCGGCGGCTCGGTCGAGCTGAAGTAGCTCAGATCGACACGGCCGAGGCCGCGATCGTGGCGGGCGGCACGGGCCGGCCCGCCACGCCGACCTCGGTCCGCAGCAGCGCCCCGTCGGTGGCCACGAGCAGCGTCTCCCCGTCGAACGCCACGCTCGCGACGAACACGCCCGGAAGCTCGAGCACCCTGTCCACCTCGCCGTCCGGCGTGTAGCGGCAGATCGCTCCGCCCTCGCCGAGGGCCACCCAGACGCAGCCCTCCACGTCCACGGCCAGCCCATCCGGCTGCCCGACCGCCGGCTGCACGAAGACCCGCCGGCTGCCTCCCTCGGCGTCGAACGCCAGCACCTCGCCCGCCGTGTAGTTGCTCACGTAGACCACGTCGGCCGCGGGCGAGATCCCGATGCCGTTCGGCCAGCGCACGTCCGGCGCGAACATGCTGAGCCCGCCGCCCATCACCGCGCGCCAGACGGCGCCGGGGGCCGGGGGCTCGCCCAGCATCGGCCTGAAGCGCATGGCGCCCACCAGCACGCTGCCGTCGTCCATGGTCACGAGATCGTTGAAGCCGGTGACGCCGCGCGGCGCTCGCACGACCATCCTGCTGTCGAGCGAGAGGTCGCGGCCGGTGACCAGCACCCCACCGCCCGCGTGCGGCACGAGCCCGCCGACCCCGCGCCGCCGCTCCAGCACGAGCTCCACGCCCGCGGGCGTCCAGCGGTTCACCCCGCCACGGATCACGTCGGAGAACAGAACCCCGCCGCTCCCGTCCGGCCGAGGCGCCTCGACCAGGCCGTACCCCGAAGCGAGAGTCTCGAACTCGAGAGCCACGGGCGAACCCTAACGCCCTGCCGTCACCCAGTGCACCCGCTCCTCCGGGTAGCCAAACCCACCAAAACCAGCTACCGTTTCCGGCGGCCTATAGCCGTAGCCGTCCCTCGAGCAGTGCTTCGCCACATATCGCGAAGCCTCGGGACGGGGTCCGTGATGGCTTGATTCCGCGCCTAGTCGCAGCGGAATAGACGCCCCTGGGTGGGCGCGGGTGCCTGTGCTATATTCGCGGGTCGCGCTTTGCGCCCGCCTGCTGCCCGCCTGAATCTTTTAAGGAGTCGCTGTTTTGGCACGTGTTGCTGATCGCTCGCGTCGCACTTTTGCCCGCCTAGAGAACGTTCTTGAACTACCCAACCTGATCGACATACAGAGGAAGTCCTTCGAGTGGCTCGTCGACACCGAGAAGGGCGGCCTCCGCGAGACCATCAATGACGTCTCGCCCATCGAGGACTACACCGGCAACCTCGCCGTCGTCTTCGAGGAGATCACCTTCGACGAGCCGGTGGCACCGATTTCCGAGTGCCGCGAGAAGGACCTCACCTACGCCCGACCGCTGACCGTCAAGGTCGCCTTCCAGAACCGGGAGACCGGCGAGATCCGGGAGCAGTCCGTCTTCATGGGCGACTTCCCGTGGATGACCGACTGGGGCACCTTCATCATCAACGGCACCGAGCGCGTGGTCGTCACGCAGCTCGTGCGTTCCCCCGGCGCCTACGTCATGGAGCCGAAGGACCGCGAGAAGCAGGTCTTCACGGCCAACCTGATGCCGGCTCGTGGCTCGTGGCTCGAGCTCGAGATCGACAAGAAGGGCCGCGTCTACGTCCGCATCGACCGCAAGCGCAAGCTGCCGATCACGGTGCTGCTGCGCGCGATGGGCTACGCCTCGGATGAGCAGATCCTCGAGATGTTCGAGAACTCGCTCTACATCCGCAACACGATCGAGGCCGACACCGAGGTCACCAAGACCGAGGAGGGCGCCCTGGTCGAGCTGTTCAAGAAGCAGCGCCCGGGCGAGCCGCCGTCGGTGGACAACGCCCGCGCCCTGCTGAACCAGCTGTTCTTCGACCCGAAGCGCTACGACCTCACGCGCGTCGGCCGCTACAAGCTCAACTCGCGCCTGGGGCTGGACGAGGACCTGGAGACCAGGGTCCTCACCCACCGCGACATCATCGAGCTGATCCGCGAGCTGATCACGCTGCCGAAGGCCCTCGGGATCCCCGAGTCGGGCGAGTACGACGACGGCGAGCCGATCAAGGACTACGCGCTGGAGGGCCAGAGCTACCCGCGCGAGCCCATCGCCGAGCGGCTCGACGAGTACGAGCACTTCGGCAACCGGCGCCTGCGCACGGTGGGCGAGCTGATCCAGGAGGCATTCCGGATCGGCCTCTACCGCATGGAGCGCGTCGTCCGCGAGCGCCTCACCACCGAGGACGCGGACACGATCACGCCGCAGACGATCATCAACATCCGCCCGGTCGTGGCGGCCCAGAAGGAGTTCTTCGGGTCCTCGCAGCTCTCGCAGTTCATGGACCAGACCAACTCGCTCTCCGGCCTCACGCACAGGCGGCGCCTGTCGGCGCTCGGCGCCGGCGGCCTCACGCGCGAGCGCGCGCCTATCGAGGTGCGCGACGTGCATCCCAGCCATTACGGCCGCATGTGCCCGATCGAGACGCCTGAGGGTCCGAACATCGGCCTGATGGGCTCGCTCGCGTCCTTCGCGGAGGTGTCCGAGCACGGCTTCGTCACGACGCCGTACCGGATCGTCGAGGACGGCGTGGTCACGGACAAGATCGTCCACCTCGACGCCAACGAGGAGGAGCAGAAGGTGATCGCCCAGGCGAACGCCGAGCTCGATCCGAGGACGTCGAAGCTCAGGGGCCCGCAGGTCACCTGCCGCTCGCGCGACGGCGAGTTCATCGTCGCCGCGCCGAAGGACGTCGATCTGATGGACGTGTCCCCCGACCAGATCTGGTCGGTGGCCACGGCGCTGATCCCGTTCCTCGAGCACGACGACGCCAACCGCGCCCTGATGGGCTCGAACATGCAGCGCCAGGCCGTGCCGCTCCTGAAGACGGAGCCGCCGCTGGTGGGCACCGGCATGGAGGCCCGCGCGGCCATCGACACCGGTGACGTGCTGCTGTCGGCCGAGTCGGGCGAGGTCACCTACGTCGACGCCGAGAAGGTGGTGGTCGAGCGGGAGGAGCACGAGCTGCACAAGTACATGCGCTCCAACCAGGGCACCATCATCCACCAGAAGCCGCGGGTCTCCGTGGGCGACAAGGTGAAGAAGGGCGACGTGCTGGCCGACGGCTCCTCGACGAGCTACGGCGAGCTGGCGCTCGGCAAGAACTGCCTGGTCGCCTTCATGTCCTGGGAGGGTTACAACTTCGAGGACGCGATCATCATCTCCGAGCGCCTCGTGAAGGACGACGAGCTCACCTCGATCCACATCGAGGAGTACGAGGTCGACGCCCGCACGACGAAGCTCGGCGACGAGGAGATCACCCGCGACATCCCGAACCGCTCCGAGGAGTCGCTGCGCAACCTCGACGACCGCGGCATCGTCCGCATCGGCGCCGAGGTCGGCTCCGGCGACCTGCTGGTCGGCAAGGTCACGCCGAAGGGCGAGACCGAGCTCACGGCCGAGGAGAAGCTGATCCGCGCGATCTTCAAGGAGAAGGCGCGCGAGGTCCGCGACACCTCGCTCAAGGTGCCCCACGGCGAGGGCGGAGTCGTCATCGACGTGCTCACCTTCAGCCGCGACAAGGGCGACGACCTGCCGCCGGGCGTGAACGAGCTCGTGCGCGTGTTCGTCGCGACCAAGCGCAAGATCGCGGAGGGCGACAAGCTCGCCGGCCGTCACGGCAACAAGGGCGTGATCTCGAAGATCGTGCCCGAGGCCGACATGCCGTTCCTCGAGGACGGCACGCCGGTCGACGTCATCCTCAACCCGCTCGGCGTGCCGAGCCGGATGAACCTCGGGCAGATCCTCGAGACGCATCTCGGCTGGGCGGCCGGTGAGGGCTGGTACGACGACGGCTCCGAGGCCTACAAGCAGGCCAAGCAGAACGGCGGCCGCGTGAACATCGCCACGCCCGTGTTCGACGGCGCGACGATCGAGGACGTCGACGAGGCGCTGGTGCGCTGGTCCGAGGAGCACAAGGACCGCGGCATCAAGTTCGACATCGACATGAACGAGCGTCCCGGCCGGCGCTGCGCCGGCAAGGCCCAGCTCTACAACGGTCGCGGTGGCGAGCCCTACGAGGAGAAGGTCACCGTCGGCTACATGTACATCCTGAAGCTGCTCCACCTCGTGGACGACAAGATCCACGCGCGGAGCACGGGTCCCTACTCGCTCGTCACCCAGCAGCCGCTGGGCGGCAAGGCGCAGTTCGGCGGCCAGCGCTTCGGCGAGATGGAGGTGTGGGCGCTCGAGGCATACGGCGCCGCATACACCCTCCAGGAGATGCTCACGATCAAGTCCGACGACACGGTCGGCCGCGTGAAGGCCTACGAGGCGATCGTCAAGGGCGAGAACATCGCCGAGCCCTCCATTCCGGAGTCCTTCAAGGTGCTCCTCAAGGAGATGCAGTCACTCGCGCTCGATGTGAACGTGAAGTCCGAGGAGGGCGCGGGAGTCGAGATCCGCGATGAGGACGACGACCTGCTGCGCGCCGCCGAGGAGCTCGGCATCGACCTCTCCGGCGTGAGAGCCGGGCCGGCCGACGAAGCCGCGGACGAGTCCGAGGACACCGTCGAGGCGGAGGGCGAGGGCGGCCAGACGGACGAGACCGCCAAGGAACAGGACGCCGAGTACATCGAAGGGGAAGCCACGTAGCGCCACCCAGACCGAACCAAGCCTTTTGACCCACCAGGAGCTCTTTTGATCGACATCAACAATTTCGACGCCATCAGCATCGGTCTGGCTTCCTCAAAGCAGATCCGGAGCTGGTCGTCCGGCGAGGTCACCAAGCCGGAGACCATCAACTACAGAACCCTCAAGCCCGAGAAGGACGGCCTCTTCTGCGAGCGCATCTTCGGTCCCACCAAGGACTGGGAGTGCTACTGCGGCAAGTACAAGCGCGTCCGCTACAAGGGCATCGTCTGCGAGCGCTGCGGCGTCGAGGTCACGCGTTCCAAGGTGCGCCGCGAGCGCATGGGACACGTCGACCTCGCCGCGCCGGTCTCGCACATCTGGTTCTTCAAGGGCGTGCCGTCGCGAATCGGCTACCTGCTCGACATGGCTCCCAAGGAGCTCGAGAAGGTCCTCTACTTCGCGGCCTCGATCGTCACGTGGATCGATGACGACGCGCGCGAGAAGGACCTGGCGAAGCTGGAGAAGGAGGTCCAGAAGGTCCTCGACTCCTACGACGCCGAGAAGGAGGAGCGCGTCCAGGAGCTGCGCGAGTCCCTCGAGCGCCGCATCGAGTACCTGTCGAGCGGGAAGCAGACCAGCTTCTCGGACGACGACCTGCTCTGGGCCGAGACGCTCGACATCAACCTGAAGAAGCTCGCCGACGACGATCGCGAGAAGCTCGAGAAGGACATCCGCAAGGTGTTCGACTCGGACATCCAGGACACCGAGGCCTACATCGAGGACGCGGCCGAGCGCATGCGTCAGGTGTGGGACCTGTTCCGGGAGATGAAGCCGAAGGACGTGATCGCGGACGAGACCGTCTTCCGCGAGCTGAAGGACCGCTTCGGGTCCCCGTTCGGCTTCGGCGAGTACTTCCGCGGCGGCATGGGCGCCGAGGCGGTGCGCGACCTGCTCGAGCAGGTCGATCTCGAGGACGAGCGCGAGTCGCTGGAGGAGGAGGTCAAGACCGCCAAGGGCCAGAAGCAGAGCCGCGCGGTCAAGCGCCTGAAGGTCGTCTCGGCCTTCATCAACTCGGACAACAAGCCCGAGCACATGATCCTCGAGGCCGTGCCGGTGATCCCGCCGGAGCTGCGCCCGATGGTGCAGCTGGACGGCGGCCGCTTCGCCACCTCCGACCTGAACGACCTCTACCGGCGCGTGATCAACCGCAACAACCGCCTGAAGAGGCTGCTCGACCTCGGCGCGCCCGAGATCATCGTCAACAACGAGAAGCGCATGCTGCAGGAGGCCGTCGACGCGCTGTTCGACAACGGCCGCCGCGGCCGGCCCGTCACCGGGCCGGGCAACCGCCCGCTCAAGTCGCTCAGCGACATGCTCAAGGGCAAGCAGGGCCGCTTCCGCCAGAACCTGCTCGGCAAGCGCGTGGACTACTCGGGCCGTTCGGTCATCGTGGCCGGCCCCAGCCTGAAGCTCCACCAGTGCGGACTGCCGAAGCTGATGGCCCTCGAGCTGTTCAAGCCGTTCATCATGGCTCGGCTCGTCGAGCGCAAGGCGGTGCAGAACATCAAGGCCGCCAAGAAGATGGTCGACTCGATGATCCCGGAGGTCTGGGACGTCCTCGAGGAGGTCATCCAGGAGCACCCCGTGCTGCTGAACCGCGCTCCGACGCTGCACCGCCTCGGCCTGCAGGCCTTCGAGCCGGTGCTGGTCGAGGGCAAGGCGATCCAGGTCCACCCGCTCGTCTGTCACGCGTTCAACGCGGACTTCGACGGCGACCAGATGGCCGTCCACCTGCCGCTCTCAGCCGAGGCGCAGGCGGAGGCGCGCATCCTGATGCTGTCGGCGAACAACATCCTGTCGCCGGCGCACGGCTCGCCGCTCGCCACGCCCACCCAGGACATGGTCCTGGGCGCCTACTACCTGACCTACGGGCCGATGCCCGACGAGCTGGTCGACCTCGAGGAGACCCTCCAGGCCGGCAAGTGGGACGAGAAGAAGCACGGCAAGCGGCCGCACGTGTACCGCTCCGCGCAGGAGGCCGAGCTCTCCTACGAGCACGGCATGGTGAAGCTGCACGACCTGGCGGAGTACCGCCGCGTCAGTGCTGAGCGGTCACGTCCTGACCACGGTCGGGCGGATCATCTTCAACGACCGTGTGGAGCGCGCGCTCGCGGGAAGTCCTGGAGGACACGTACGACCCCGCGTCCTACGCGTTCGTCAACCAGCCGCTGCGCAAGCGCGACATGAACAACGTGATCGAGGGCCTGGTGGACCAGTACGGGCCCTACGCGATCGCGCTGGTGCTCGATGCCTTCAAGGAGCTCGGGTTCCACTTCGCCACGCAGGCCGGCATCACGATCTCGAAGAACGACGTCGTCATCCCGCCGCAGAAGGAGCAGATCCTCGAGCGCTACGAGGCCGACGTCGCTGAGATCCACGACCAGTACGACACCGGCCTGATCTCGGGCCAGGAGCGTCACGAGGCCGTGGTCGAGAAGTGGACGGCCGCCACGGACGAGGTCGGCGAGGCGATGCAGAAGAACCTCCATCACCTCAACCCGGTGTTCATGATGGCGAACTCCGGAGCGCGTGGATCGTTCAAGCAGATCCGCCAGCTCGCCGGCATGCGCGGGCTGATGGCAAATCCGAAGGGCGAGATCATCGAGCGCCCGATCAAGGCCAACTTCATGGAAGGCCTGTCGGTGCTCGAGTACTTCATCTCGACCCACGGCGCCCGCAAGGGCCTCGCGGACACCGCCCTGCGCACCGCCGACTCGGGCTACCTGACCCGTCGTCTGGTGGACGTCGCGCAGGACGTCATCGTGCGCCTCGAGGACTGCGGCACCAAGGAGCACGTCACGCTCCCGGCCCTCACGGACACGGGCGCGCCCAACAGCCAGATCGTGGGCCGCTTCGCAGCCGAGACGATCAAGACCAAGCGCGGACGGGTGCTCGTCGAGAAGAACGAGATCATCACCCGCGAGGTGCTGGCGGACATCGTCGAGGCCCACGCGGACGAGCCGTTCGACGTGACGGCCCGCTCGGTGCTCAAGTGCGAGGCCGACTCGGGTATCTGCCAGCGCTGCTACGGCATCGCGCCGGCCACGGGCAAGCTCGTGGCGATCGGCGACGCGGTGGGCATCATCGCCGCCCAGTCGATCGGCGAGCCGGGCACGCAGCTCACGCTGCGGACCTTCCACACCGGTGGCGTCGCAGGAGCCGACATCACGCACGGTCTCCCGCGCGTCGTCGAGCTGTTCGAGGCACGTAAGCCGAAGGGCTTGGCGAAGCTCGCCGAGCAGGAGGGCGTCGTCTCGGTCGAGGACACGGAGAAGGCCCTGAAGGTGATCGTCACCGACGCCTCAGGCGAGGAGCACGCGTACAGCTTCCCGCGCCGCACGCGCCTGTTCGTGCAGGCGGGGGACAGGATCAACGCGGGCGCCCAGCTCAACGAGGGGTCGATCTACCCGCACGAGCTGCTCGAGATCCGTGGCCGTACGGACACCGAGCTGTACCTCGTCGCCGAGGTGCAGAAGGTCTACCAGTCGCAGGGCGTGGACATCAACGACAAGCACATCGAGATCATCATCCGCCAGATGATGAAGAAGGTCCGGGTGGAGCAGAAGGGCGACACCCAGTACCTGCCCGGTCAGCTTGTCGACCGTCACGAGTTCCTGCGCGTGAACGGCGACGTCAAGAAGGGCAAGGGCGAGGCGGCGCTGCACGAGGAGGTCATCCTCGGCATCACCAAGGCATCGCTCGCCACCGACTCGTTCCTCTCGGCCGCCTCGTTCCAGGAGACCACCAAGGTGCTCACCGACGCGGCGCTCGAGGGCAAGACCGATCGCCTGCTCGGCCTGAAGGAGAACGTGATCATCGGCAAGCTGATCCCGGCCGCCACCGGCCTGCGCCGGTACCGGCGGCTCGAGATCGAGCCCACGGAGCCCATCCCGCGGCCCACGCCGGACGAGATGGGACTGCTCGACGAGAACGAGCTCGCCGCCGAGCTCGGCCTCACGGGCGACGGGGAGCTCGAGGGCTTCTCCTTCGGCAACGGTGGCAACGGCGAGGCCTTCGGCGAGGAGCTCGCCGACCTGGCGCTGCCGCCGGCTGAGGGCGACGAAGAGAAGTAATCAGCGAGAGGGGTCGCGCCACTGGCGCGGCTCCTCACTCGCTCCGTAGCGCGTCGGCCCAGTCGAGCAGCTGCTCCACGAGCTCGTCGGTCAACCCGGTGTGCCGATTCCGTGCGCACGAGCAGCGTCGGCTCCCGGCGGAAGCGCGCCCAGGCCTCGCACTCCTCGTCCAGGAAGTCGTCGATCCAGGCGGCCGGCTCGGCCGCGCGCGTACTCGTCGATCGCATCGACCTTCCAGTGCGCCGAGCCGAACCTGGCCCGGCCGTCGAAGCTCAGCACCGGCAGCTCGCGCGTCGGCAGGCTCAGGAGGTGCGGCAGGTACTCGTTCGCCTTCTCCTCCCAACCCGTGGCCCAGATGACCTCATAGCGCTCTGAGAGGGCTCTCACACGCTCCCCACAGGCTTCGTCGATGCAGTGCATCACGCCGTCGATCCAGTGAAAGCGTCCAGGCGGCGGCTCCCTGGACGGAAAGCCGAAGAGGCTGATCACGCCGTCCACGTCCAAGAACAGGAGTGGCCTTTTGCAGCGCTTTCGGTTCATTTGTTTTACGGACTCTTAACGTGGGAATGAATCTGCGGGGCGAACTAGAAGCTAGAGTGGTCGACCGGAGGCGCCTGAGGCTCAAGCTGCTGGCACATCGGGCCGATAGCCGTCTAGTAACGGCGGGGAAGTAGTTAGTCGGTCGCCTTCAACTCTTCATGACTGTCGAACTTGGCATCCTGCTGGCGCTCTTCTGCGCGCTGGCCACAAACTTTGGCTTCCTGTGGAAGCACAAGGGCGCATGTGCGGCGCCCGCCGTCGAGTGGCGCCATCCGGTTCGGCAGCGCGGTCGCCCTCTACCGCTCGAAGTGGTTCGCGCTCGGCATGCTCGTCGCCACCGGCGCGTGGGGCTTCCACGTCGCGGCCATGGCGCTCGCCCCGCTCTCGATCGTCCAGACCGTCATCTCCGGCGGCCTCGTCCTCCTCACCGTCCTCGCCGAGCGCTGCTTCGGCTTCAGCGTCGGCCGGCGCCAGTGCATCGGCGTCGGCCTCATGGCCATCGGCCTCATCCTCCTGACGCTCACGCTTCCCCACACCGGCGGCGCACACTCCCATTACTCGCGCGTGGCGATGGCCGCGCTTCGAGTCCGGCGCTGCTCTTCGTCGGCACGATGCTCGTGCTGTCGCCCAAGTTCGGCGCCCGTCACGAGCACCACGGCCTCTTCCTCGGCTGCGCCTCGGGCATCCTGTTCGGCGTCTCCGACGTCGCGATCAAGGCGCTCACCGGCGCGGTCGGGACACGCGGGCCCGCTCGGGCTGCTCTCGCCCTGGCTCGCGGTCGCGCTCATCGCCTCGATCGTCGCCTTCTACGCCTCGGCCCGCGGCCTGCAGGTCGGCGAGGCGGTGCCGGTCATCACGCTCACCAGCGCGGGTGCCAACGTCTCGGCCATCGCCGGCGGGATCATCGTCTTCGGCGACCCGATGGCGTCCAACCCGCTCGGCATCGTGCTCCAGAGCCTCGCCTTCATCCTCGTCATCGCCGCCGCGGCCGTGATGCCGGCGCCGATGCGCGCGGCCGAAGCCGTCGCCGCTGGCGCGGCAACGGCCAGCCGCTTCGCAGCGCGTTGGACCGTCCGAGCCGGCTCTCGACGCCGGCTCGCGCCAACTGCACTGCCAACGGCCGACGTCCCGTCAACCCGCAGCTGCCACTGCTAGCATCCGCGGCCGCATGCCGAGCATCAACCAGCTCGTCCGCAAGGGACGCAACAAGCCGAAGAAGAAGGTCGCCACGCCTGGCCTGAAGTCCGGGCAGGGCCGCAAGAAGCGCCTCGCCGCACCGCAGCGGCGCGGCGTCTGCACCCGCGTCTACACCACCACGCCGAAGAAGCCGAACTCGGCGCTTCGCAAGGTGGCCCGCGTGCGGCTGACCAACGGCATGGAGGTCACGTCCTACATCCCGGGCGAGGGCCACAACCTCCAGGAGCACTCGGTGGTGCTCGTGCGAGGCGGCCGCGTCAAGGATCTGCCGGGCGTCCGCTACAAGGTCGTCCGCGGCACGCTCGACGCCGCCGGCGTCGGCGACCGCAAGAAGGCCCGCTCGCAGTACGGGGTCAAGGCGAAGTAACGCACCGATGCCCCGCCGCGCAGCCGCAGCGATACGAGTGATCGAAGCCGACCCGGTCCACGGGTCGCGCCTCGTCCAGCAGGTCATCAACAAGGTGATGGTCGCGGGCAAGAAGTCCCTGTCCGAGCAGATCGTCTACGACGCCCTCGAGATCCTCTCCCGGCGCAGCGGCAAGGAGCCGGTCGAGGCGCTCGAGTCGTCGATCTCCGCCCTCACCCCCAACCTGGAGGTCCGCTCCCGCCGAGTCGGCGGCGCCACCTACCAGGTCCCGGTGGAAGTCCCCTCCCGCCGCGCCCGCACGCTCGCCGTGCGCTGGCTCGTCGAGTTCTCGCGCGCACGCCGCGAGAAGACGATGGCCGAGCGCCTCGCGGGCGAGCTGCTCGACGCCCAGTCGGAGCAGGGCGGCGCGTACAAGCGCAAAGAGGACATCTACCGGATGGCGCAGGCCAACAAGGCCTTCGCCCACTACCGCTGGTAGCTGGGCGGCTGCAAACCGGCGGTCTGCGGCGTCCTGCGGTCGGCCGCGGGCTAGCGCCCTACGGCCTCCCTGCGTCCTTGCAGCCCTTGGTTTTCGCACCCAGCTGGGCGACGCCCTTATTGCTAGCCGTCGGCGGCGGCCGCGGCCACGGGCACGGGCCGAGCTGATCTCCGCAGCAGCCGCACCACCCCGGCCAGCATCGCCAGCCCCGAGCCCCGAACTCCAGGTAGAAGCCCAGCCCCGGGTTCGCCTGCGCCTCGGCGAAGCGCTGCCCGATGACGCCGGTCTTGTTCACGTCCGGCAGGTCCACGCCCAGGGCGATCGCCAGCCCGGCCGCGCCCAGGACGAGCAGCGCGAGCCCGGCCGGCCGGCTCTCGCCCACCGCGGCTCCCCAGGTCATCAGCAGCACCAGCACGCCGAGGATCAGGAGCGCATATCCGTGGTGTTCGCCGCCCGTCGTGCTGCAGGCGTCGGCCAGCCCGGGGTCGGCCAGCTGCGCGCATCCGGAGCCGCCCACATCCACGTGATACAGGGTCAAAAAGTCGCTGACTATCATCAGCACTCCACCCGCTCCGCCAAGGCCGAGAAGGAGCGTTCGGAGGCGGCTTGAGTCGCCCTCCGGAGCGAGAAAAGCGCTCTGCTAGCATTTCGAGCCGCTCGCGGCACAGCCTTTAGGCGTGCGCTGCGCTCGGTCGCGGGAGGCGGCTGGGTTCGATTCACTTCCATGGAGACTGCTGCCACATAGAGCCGACCCCCGGGCACAACTCGTCGCGTTGACAAGGGCCCGGAGGGGCCTTTTTTCTGCCTGACGACATACCGAAAGCTTCACACCTCATGGCACGACAAGTCGCACTAGACCACACACGCAACATCGGAATCATGGCCCACATCGACGCGGGTAAGACGACGACGACCGAGCGCATCCTCTTTTACACGGGCCGCACCCACAAGATGGGCGAGGTGCATGAGGGCGCCGCGGTGATGGACTGGATGGAGCAGGAGCAGGAGCGTGGCATCACGATCACCTCCGCCGCCACCACCGCCACCTGGCGCGACTACCGCATCAACATCCTCGACACGCCCGGCCACGTCGACTTCACCGTCGAGGTCGAGCGCTCGCTGCGCGTGCTCGACGGCGCGATCGCGCTGTTCGACTCCGTCGCCGGCGTCGAGCCGCAGTCCGAGACGGTCTGGCGCCAGGCCGACAAGTACCGCGTGCCGCGCATCGCCTACATCAACAAGATGGACCGCATCGGCGCGAACTTCGCGCAGGGCGTGCAGACGATGGTCGACCGCCTCGGCGCGCATCCCGTGCCGATCCAGCTGCCGATCGGCGCCGAGGGCGACTTCACGCGGCGTCATCGACCTCGTGAGCGAGAAGGCCATCGTCTACAAGGACGACCTCGGGCAGGACTGGGAGGAGACCGACATCCCGGCCGACCACGTGGACGTGGCCCACGAGGCGCGCACCCACCTGATCGAGGCGATCGCCGACTACGACGACGAGCTGATGGAGGCCTACCTCTCCGACGAGGCCATCGACGTCGCCCGGCTCAAGGCCGCGATCCGCAAGGCCACGCTCGACATCTCCATGACGCCCGTGCTGTGCGGCTCCTCGTTCAAGAACAAGGGCGTGCAGCCGCTGCTCGACGCGGTGATCGACTACCTGCCGAGCCCGCTCGACGTCCCGCCGATGGAGGGCCTCGCCCCCGGCAGCGACGAGGGCAACGGCAACGTGCTCCATCGCGAGCCGAAGGACGACGAGCCCTTCTCGGCGCTCGCCTTCAAGGTCATGTCCGACCCGTTCGTCGGCAAGCTCACCTACTTCCGCGTCTACTCCGGCAAGCTCAGCGCGGGCAGCCGCGTGCTGAACGCGAACACCGGCCGCACCGAGCGCGTGGGGCGCATCCTGATGATGCACGCCAACCACCGCGAGGATCAGGACGAGGTCTACGCGGGCGACATCGCCGCGGCGGTCGGCCTCAAGCAGACGTCGACCGGCGACACGCTGTGCGCGCCGGACGCCCCGATCCGCCTCGAGACGATGACGTTCCCGGAGCCGGTGGTGCACCTCTCGATCGAGCCGAAGACCAAGGCCGACCAGGAGAAGATGTCCACGGCGCTGGCGCGCCTCGCCGAGGAGGACCCCACCTTCCAGGTGCGCACCGACGACGAGACCGGCCAGACCGTGATCTCGGGCATGGGCGAGCTGCACCTCGAGGTGCTGGTCGACCGCATGAAGCGCGAGTTCCGCGTCGAGGCCGCCGTCGGGCGCCCGCAGGTGGCCTACCGCGAGACCGTGCGCGGCGAGGCCACGAAGGTCGAGGGCAAGTTCATCCGCCAGACCGGCGGCTCGGGCCAGTACGGCGTCGTCTACATCGACATCGAGCCGGCGCCGGGCGAGGGCTTCGACTTCATCAACAAGATCAAGGGCGGCTCGATCCCGTCCGAGTTCATCCCGGCCGTCGAGAAGGGCATCGAGGAGGCGCTCGAGACGGGCGTCAAGGCCGGCTTCCCGATGGTGGACGTGCGCGTCACGCTCACCGACGGCAAGTACCACGACACCGACTCCTCGGAGATCGCGTTCAAGATCGCCGGGCTCGCTGGCCCTCAAGGAGGCCGCCAAGCGCGCCAAGCCCGTGCTGCTCGAGCCGATCATGGCGGTCGAGGTGGTCACGCCGCAGGAGTTCCTCGGCGACGTGATCGGCGACCTGTCACGCCGCCGCGGCCGCGTGGAGGGCCAGGAGCCGCGGGGCAACGCCCTCGCCGTGAGGGCCAGCGTGCCGCTAGCCGAGATGTTCGGCTACGCGACCGATCTGCGCTCCACCACCCAGGGCCGCGCGCAGTACACGATGCAGTTCGACCGCTACGAGGAAGTCCCCAACAACCTCGCAGAGGGAATCGTCGGAGCACCGCACCGGAGAGCCGGTGGGAGCGGGTGCTTAAAGAAGAGTATGTTTCCGGGGTTCGCCTGCTGGCGGGCCGTAGAGCTTTCTGAAAGGAGCGAGAACCAGTGGCGAAGGAGAAATTCGAGCGCGACAAGCCGCATGTCAACGTAGGCACCATCGGTCACATCGACCATGGCAAGACCACGCTGACCGCGGCCATCACGCAGGTTCTCGCGGAGAAGTCCGGCGGCAGGCGATGTCGTTCGACCAGATCGACAACGCGCCCGAGGAGAAGCAGCGCGGGATCACGATCGCCACCTCGCACGTGGAGTACCAGACCGATAACCGGCACTACGCCCACGTCGACTGTCCGGGTCACGCGGACTACGTGAAGAACATGATCACCGGCGCCGCGCAGATGGACGGCGCGATCCTCGTGGTCTCCGCGGCCGACGGCCCGATGCCTCAGACGCGCGAGCACATCCTGCTCGCCCGCCAGGTGGGCGTGCCCTACATCGTCGTGTTCCTGAACAAGGCCGACATGGTCGACGATCCCGAGCTCCTCGAGCTCGTGGAGGTCGAGGTGCGCGACCTGCTCAACGAGTACGACTTCCCGGGCGACGACATCCCGTTCATCATCGGCTCCGCGCTGAAGGCGCTGGAGGGCGACGAGGAGGCCAAGGGCAAGATCCTCGAGCTCGCCGACGCGCTCGACAACTACATCCCGGAGCCCGAGCGCGACCTGGACAAGCCGTTCCTGATGCCGGTCGAGGACGTCTTCTCGATCACCGGCCGCGGCACGGTGGCCACGGGCCGCATCGAGCAGGGCATCGTCAAGACGGGCGAGACCGTCGAGATCGTCGGGATCCACGAGCAGACCTCGAACACGGTCGTCACCGGCGTCGAGATGTTCCGCAAGATCCTCGATCAGGGCCAGGCCGGCGACAACGTCGGCTGCCTGCTGCGCGGCACCAAGCGCGAGGAGATCGAGCGCGGCCAGGTGCTCTGCAAGCCCGGCTCGATCACGCCCCACACCAAGTTCAAGGCGGAGGTCTACTGCCTGAAGAAGGAGGAGGGCGGCCGCCACACGCCGTTCTTCTCGGGCTACCGCCCGCAGTTCTACTTCCGCACCACCGACGTGACCGGCGTCGCCAACCTGCCCGAGGGCACGGAGATGGTCATGCCGGGAGACAACATCCAGATGTCCATCGAGCTGATCCAGCCGATCGCAATGGACCAGGGCCTCCGCTTCGCAATCCGCGAAGGCGGTCGCACGGTCGGCTCAGGGGTGGTGACCGAAGTCATCGAGTAGTACCTCGCTCGACTGACACGAGCTTCAGGGGGCGGGCCCCTTAGTAGAACGGGTCCGCCCTCGGTATGTCCGAAGGAATCAAAAATGGCAGCGATAACGCAAAACAAAATCCGCATCCGGCTGAAGGCCTACGACCACTCGGCGATCGAGACGGCCGCCAAGGAGATCGTCGAGACGGCCGAGCGCACGGGTGCCACGGTCTCGGGACCGGTGCCGCTACCGACCGAGAAGAACGTCTACTGCGTGATCCGCAGCCCGTTCAAGGACAAGGACTCGCGCGAGCACTTCGAGATCCGCACCCACAAGCGGCTCATCGACATTCACCAGCCCACGCCGAAGACGGTCGACTCGCTCCAGCGGCTCGACCATCTGCCAGCCGGCGTGGACATCCAGATCCAGCTGGTCTGAGGCGCGCATGGCGGCACTCCTCGGAAAGAAGATCGGGATGACTCAGCTATTCGGCGAGGACGGCCGGGTGGAGAGGGTCACCGTGATCGAGGCGGGCCCCTGTCACGTCACCGCGATCCGCACCGACGAGCGCGACGGCTACGTGGCCGTGCAGCTCGCCTTCGGCGAGACCAAGGAGAAGCGGCTCACCAAGCCGGAGCTCGGCCACCTGAAGAAGGCCGACGCTCCGGCGCTTCGCCACCTCGCCGAGTTCCGCGACGAGGCCGGCGAGCTCAAGATCGGCGACACCGTGAAGGTCGACAGCTTCGAGAAGGGCCAGACCGTGAAGGTCTCCGGCACCTCGAAGGGCAAGGGCTTCCAGGGCACCGTGAAGCGCCACAACTTCTCCCGCGGCCCGGTCAGCCACGGCTCGCACAACGTGCGCGCCCCGGGCTCGATCGGCGCCTCGGCCACGCCCTCGCGCGTGTTCAAGGGCATCCGCGGCCCGGGCCAGATGGGCAACAAGCGCGTGACCCAGCGCGGCCTCGAGATCGTCGACGTGATCGCCGACAAGAACCTGCTGCTCGTCCGCGGCTCGGTGCCCGGACCCGCGCGGTGGCACCGTCGAGATCAGGACGGACGTGCGCCATGGCTAAGCCCACGGCGGCCGTGCTCGGCCAGAAGACCGGCAAGGCGGACCTCGACGAGGCCGTCTTCGGCGAGCAGTTCCACATGGCGCTGGTCCACGAGACGGTGCGCGCGGAGCTGAACGCCCGCCGGCGAGGCACCTCTTCCACGAAGACCCGCGGCGAGGTCGCCATGACCGGCGCCAAGGCCTTCCGCCAGAAGGGCACCGGCCGCGCTCGCGCGGGCGCGCTGTCCAGCCCGCAGCGGATCGGCGGCGGCATCGCCTTCGGCCCGAAGCCGCGCGGCTACACCGTGAAGGTCAATCGCAAGGCGCGGCGCAAGGCGCTGCGCGCCGCCCTGTCGCTCCACGCGGAGCGCGGCACGCTCGCGGTGATCGACCCGGCCGATTACGCGGAGCCCTCGACCAAGAAGGCTGCGGCGGCGCTCGACTCCTTCGGCGAGGGGCGTCCCCTGATCGTGCTCGGCGCCGATGACGAGGCGACCTGCGCCAAGTCCTTCCGCAACATCCGCGGCATCAGCGTGCTGTCGGCCGACGACGTGGGGGTGGCCGACGTGATCGGCGCCGCGCGGCTCGTGCTCTCGCAGTCCGCGCTCGAGCGGCTGGGTCAGCTGGCCGCGCCGCCCGCGAAGCCCGACGGAGACGAGTCGTGAACGCCCGCAGCGTGATCATCCGGCCGATCGTCTCGGAGAAGAGCTACGCGCTCCTCGCGGCCAACAAATACACCTTCCGTGTCCACGCGGACGCCCACAAGACCCAGATCCGCCAGGCCGTCGAGGAGATCTGGAGCGTGCGCGTGCAGGAGGTACGCACGATGAGCGTCAAGTCGAAGCCCAAGCGCCGCGGACAGACCTTCGGCCGCTCGCGCGAGTGGAAGAAGGCCGTGGTGCAGCTGCACCCGGAGGACACCATCGAGCTCTTCGAGGGCCAGGAGCTGGGCGAGTAATCGATGGCCATCAAGAAACACAAGCCCACCAGCCCCGGCCGCCGCTTCTCCACCTGGTCGGACCGCGCCGAGGTCACGCGCAAGACGCCCGAGAAGTCCCTCGTCGAGGGGCTCACGAAGACGGGCGGGCGCAACTCCTACGGGCGCATCACCTCGCGCCACCGCGGCGGTGGCGCCAAGCGCAAGTACCGCATCATCGACTTCAAGCGCACCAAGGACGGCGTGCCGGCGAAGGTCGCCACGATCGAGTACGACCCGAACCGCACCGCCTACATCGCGCTGCTTCATTACGCGGACGGCGACAAGCGCTACATCCTGGCGCCGCAGCGGCTGCGCGTCGGCGGCACCGTGGAGTCCGGGACCGAACGCCGACATCCAGATCGGGAACTGCCTGCCGCTGCGCAACATCCCGACGGGCACCGTGATCCACAACGTCGAGCTCACGCCCGGCCGCGGCGGTCAGATGGGCCGCTCCGCCGGCGCCGCCATCCAGCTCGTGGCCAAGGAGGGCGAGCGCGCCACGCTGCGCCTGCCCTCGGGCGAGATGCGCATGGTGGACGTGGACTGCCGGGCGAGCATCGGCACGATCGGCAACGTGGAGCACCAGAACATCGACATCGGGAAGGCCGGGCGCAGCCGCCACAAGGGCCGCCGTCCTCAGACGCGCGGCACGGCGATGAACCCCGTCGACCACCCGCACGGCGGCGGCGAGGGCTCAACCACGCCGGGCCGCCATCCCGTGACCCCGTGGGGCGTGCCGACGCTCGGCTACCCCACGCGCAAGAAGAACAAGCAGTCGGACCGCTGGATCGTCCGGCGGAGAAGGAAGAAGAGGTAGCGCGGAGTGTCCAGATCTTCCAAGAAGGGACCGTGGGTCGAGGAACGCCTGATCGGCCGCATCGAGGCGATGAACTCCTCCGGTCAGAAGCAGATGCTCAAGACCTGGTCGCGTGCGTCCACGATCTTCCCCGAGATGGTGGGCCACACCATCGCCGTCCACGACGGCCGTAAGCACGTGCCCGTGTTCATCTCCGAGTCGATGGTCGGGCACAAGCTCGGCGAGTTCGCGCCCACCCGCCTGTTCCGCGGTCACGCAGGCTCCGACAGAGCGAAGATGCGATGACCGACGAGCCGAAGCCCACAGCCGAGGGCGCAGAGCCCGAGGAGACGCCGGAGACGGCCGTCGACGCAAGCGCCGAGGAGACGCCCAAGCCGAAGCGCACGCGTCGCCGCAAGGCGGCCGACGCCGAGCCCGAGGCCGCCGAGGCCACCGAGGCCGCGAGGCCGAGGCGGAGCCGAGGCCGAGGAGGCGCCGAAGCCGAAGCGCACGCGCCGCAAGGCGGCGGCGCCGAAAGCGGAGGAGCAGGAAGCAGAAGAGCAGGACGAGGAGGAGCCCGTCGCCGCCGACGCCGACGCCGACGCCGAGGACCGAGACGACGACGAGGACGAGGACGACGCAGCCGAGGAGGCCGGCGAGGACGAGGCCGGCGAGGCTAAGCCCAGGCGCGGCCGCCGCCGCTCTGCCGAGACCGCCGCTCCGGCGCCCACGCCCGTGCATCGGACCTCACCGCGCCCGGCGCGCCGCGGACGGCACCGTCGTCGTGCGGGCCCAGGCCAAGTACGTGCGCTGCGCCCCGCGCAAGGCCCGCCTCGTGGTCGACCACATCCGCGGCAAGTCGATCGCGGATGCGCGTGCCATCCTTACCCACACGCCGCGAGCGGCGGCCCGGGACGTTCTCAAGCTTCTCGAGTCGGCCGTGGCCAACGCGGAGAACAACCACGAGCTCGACCCCGATGACCTCGTGATCCGCAAGGTCTACGTCGACGAAGGGCCGACGCTCAAGCGGTACCGTCCCCGCGCGCTCGGCCGCGCGACGCGGATCCGCAAGCGCACGAGCCACATGACCATCCAGCTTTCACCGAAGGAGTAGCCGCACAACATGGGTCAGAAAGTCCATCCGGAGGGCCTGCGGGTCGGCTACATCCACGACTGGAAGTCCCAGTGGTTCAACGAGCGCGAGTTCTCGGACTACCTGCTCGAGGACGTCCACATCCGCGACCACATCGAGAACAAGCTTGCGCACGCCGGCCTCTCGGACATCACCATCCGCAAGAACAAGAGCGAGGTGGAGGTCAACATCCACACCGCTCGGCCGGGCATCGTGATCGGCAAGTCGGGCAGCGAGGTGGACGCGCTCCGGCGCGAGCTCCACAAGATGACCGGCAAGTCCGTGAAGGTGAACATCCTCGAGATCAAGCGGCCCGAGCTGGACGCCAAGCTCGTCGCGCAGTCGGTGGCCGAGCAGCTGCAGAACCGCGTGGCCTTCCGGCGCGCGATGAAGCGTGCGCTCACCTCCGCGATGCGCTCGGGCGCGAAGGGCGTGCGGATCCAGGTGTCCGGCCGCCTGGGCGGCGCCGAGATGGCGCGCACCGAGGGCTACTCCGACGGCCGCGTGCCGCTGCACACGCTGCGCGCGGACATCGACTACGGCTTCTACGAGGCCCGCACCACCTTCGGCCGCATCGGCGTGAAGGTGTGGATCAACAAGGGCGAGATCATGCCCTCGGGCTTCGCGCAGGACCTGACCCAGATCGAGGCTCCCCAGCAGGCCACGGCAGGCGCCGGCGGCCCGGGTGGGCCCGGCGGCGGACGCGGTGGCCGTGACGGCGGCCGCGGCGGTCGCGGCGGCGGACCGGGCGGTCCCGGCGGTCGCGGCGGCGGTCCCGGTGGGCGTGGCGGACGCGGTGGGGCGGCGGCGGTGGCCGTGGCCCGCGCGGCGGCGGCGGCCCCGGAGGAGGGCGCTAGCCGATGCTGCAGCCCAAGCGTGTCAAGCACCGCAAGCAGCACCGCGGCCGCATGCCCGGCAACGCCAAGGGCGGCGTGCGCGTGGAGTTCGGCGAGTACGGCCTGAAGACGCTCGAGCGCGGCTGGATCACCAACCGCCAGATCGAGGCTGCCCGAATCGCGATGACGCGCAAGATCAAGCGCGGCGGCAAGGTCTGGATCAACATCTTCCCGGACAAGCCCGTCACGGCGAAGCCGGCCGAGACCCGCATGGGCTCCGGCAAGGGCTCGCCCGAGGGCTGGGTCGCCGTGGTCAAGCCCGGCCGCGTGATGTTCGAGCTGGCCGGCGTGCCCGAGCCGCTCGCCCGCGAGGCCATGCGCCTCGCCGGGCACAAGCTTCCGGTCAAGACCAAGTTCGTGGTGCGCGAGGGGCAGGACGAGTGAAGCGCACCGACGCCAACAGCCTTCAGGACCCGGAGCTGGCCCACTTCATCGGCGACAAGCGGCAGGAGCTGTTCAACCTGCGCTTCCAGCACGCGACGGGGCAGCTCGAGAACACCGCCAGGCTCGGCCAGGCCAAGCGCGAGCTCGCGCGCGGCCTTACCGTGGCCAACGAGCGCGGACTAGACGTCGAGAGAGAGTTGAAGCGACAGAGCCAATGATCGAGGAAGAGCAGAACGAGCAGGCGCCCGAGGAGGCGCCGCAGGCCGAGGAGGCGCCTCAGGAGGAGGCGGCCGCCGAGGAGCCTCAGGCCGAGGCCCCCGTCGAGGAGGAGCCGCCCGCCGAGGAGCCGGAGCCCGAGGCCGAGGAGCCCGCCGCCAGCGAGGAGCCGGAGGCCGAGGCCGCCGCGCCCGCGGCGCCCGCGCCGGCTGCGGAGCCGGTCGAGGTCGTGCATCCGAAGGTGCTGCGCAAGACAAAGCGTTCGACCCACTCGGGCGAGGCGCGCCCGTCGCGCACCCCCGAGGAGCGCGCCGCAGAGCGCGCCGAGGCCCGCCGCGCGCGTGCCGCGCAGAGGCGGCGCTACCGCCAGCACAGGCGTGAGAAGGACGCCGCCGCCCCGAAGCAGGCGCCCGCGCCCGTCGAGGCGAAGGAGCACGGTCCCGGCCGCCCGCGCGTCCGCCAGGGCGTGGTCGTCTCCGCGAAGCCGGACAAGACCATCACCGTGCGGATCGACGTGGCCCGCCGTCACCGCACCTACAAGAAGATCGTCCGCTCGTCGTCCACGCTCCACGCGCACGACGAGAAGAACGAGGCGAACGAGGGCGACACGGTCCGCGTGATCGAGTCCCGCCCGCTCAGCCGCACGAAGCGCTGGCGGCTCGTCGAGGTATTGGAGAGGGCCCGATGATCCAGGCCGAGACGCGCCTCAAGGTCGCCGACAACACCGGCGCGCGCGAGATCCTCTGCATCAGGGTGAGCGGCGGATCGCGTCGCCGCTACGCTGGAGTGGGCGACATCATCGTCGGCACCGTCAAGCAGGCCATCCCGCACGGATCGGTCAAGAAGGGCGAGGTGGTGCAGGCGGTGGTCGTGCGGACGAAGAAGGAGTTCGGCCGCGAGGACGGCACGTACATCGCTTTCGACGAGAACGCCGCCGTCCTGATCGACCCGCAGAAGAACCCGCGCGGCACCCGCATCTTCGGCCCGGTGGCCCGAGAGCTGCGCGACCGCAACTTCATGAAGATCGTAAGTCTCGCCCCCGAAGTTCTCTGAACCACATGGCGCTCAAGATCCGCAAAGACGACACGGTGAAGGTGATGGCAGGTAAGGCCAAGGGCCGGACCGGCCGCGTGCTGCGCGTGGACGTCAAGAACCAGCGCGTCTACGTGGAGGGCGCGAACATGGTCAAGCGCCATCAGCGTCCGACGACGGTCCGCGACACCCAGCGGGGCAGCGCGATCGGCGGCGTGATCGAGAAGGAGGGGCCGATCCACATCAGCAACGTGATGCTGCTCGACCCCAAGGGCGGCGCGCCCACCCGCGTGCGCATCAAGCGTGGCGAGGACGGCAGGCGCGTGCGCGTGGCGGCCAAGTCCGGCGAGGCGATCGACTGATGGCCGTCGCCGAGCCCAAGGTCAGCCCGCGTC
Organism: uncultured Thermoleophilaceae bacterium; assembly: GCA_963729205.1. Classification (GTDB taxonomy): domain Bacteria; phylum Actinomycetota; class Thermoleophilia; order Solirubrobacterales; family Thermoleophilaceae; genus JAICJR01. Next base: position 462,431 of record CAVSNA010000020.1, on the reverse strand, counting down.
TCAAGACGCGTTACAACGAGGAGATCCGGCCGCAGCTGCACGAGCGCTTCGGCTACTCCAGCGTGATGCAGACGCCGCGCCTCGAGAAGATCACGCTCAACATGGGCGTGGGCGAGGCCAAGGTCGACACCAAGCTGCTCGACGCGGCGTCGGAGCAGCTCGCGACGATCGCCGGGCAGAAGCCGAACCTGCGCCGTGCACGCAAGTCGATCGCCAACTTCAAGATCCGCGACGGCATGCCGATCGGCGTGGCGGTGACGCTGCGCGGCGCGCGCATGTGGGAGTTCATCGACCGCCTCACGTCGATCGCGATCCCGCGCATCCGCGACTTCCGCGGCCTGAACCCGCGCTCCTTCGACGGCCGCGGCAACTACTCGATGGGCGTGCGCGAGCAGATCATCTTTCCCGAGATCGACTACGACTCGATCGACCAGGTGCGGGGCCTCGACGTGACGATCACGACGTCGGCCGCCACCGACCTCGAGGCGTTCGCGCTGCTCGAGGCGCTGGGCATGCCGTTCGCCCACGAGGGCCGGCCGGGCGAGGACACGGCGGCGGAAGAGGCCGCCGACGAGGAGCGCCGCAAGGAGGAAGCGCGCGTGCGCGCAGAGGCCGAGCAGGCCGCGCTCGAGCAGCTCAAGGAGGAGAATCCCGAGGCCTACGCCAAGCCGCCGGAGGCGGAGGGCGAGGGGGCCGAAGGCGAGGAAGGCACCGACCAAGGCACCCCAGAGGGTGCAGAGGAGAGCTAGTAGTGGCAAAGACTTCACAGGTGGTGCGCCAGCAGCGCCCGCCGAAGTACAAGACGAGGGGCTACCACCGCTGCAAGCGGTGCGGCCGCCCGCGCGCCTACTTCCGCAAGTTCGGCCTCTGCCGGATCTGCCTGCGCGAGCTTGCGCACGAGGGCTACATCCCCGGACTGACCAAGTCGAGCTGGTAGCGGCGCCATGTCGATGACCGACCCGATAGCCGACTTCCTGACCCGCATCCGCAACGGGCTCGAGGCCGACTTCGAATACGTGGACATCCCGGCTTCGAAGTTCAAGACCGAGCTCGCGCGGATCCTGCGCGAGCAGGGCTACATCGAGGACTACGCGACCCAGTCCGCCCGCGTCGGCGAGACCCTGCGCGTGCGCCTCAAGTACACCGAGGACCGCGCGCCCGTGATCACGGGCCTGAAGCGCGTGTCCCGGCCCGGCCGGCGCGAGTACGTGCCCGCGGGCCACGTCCCGAAGGTCTTCGGCGGCATGGGCACCTCCATCATCTCCACCTCGAAGGGCGTCATGACCGGGCACGAGGCGCGCCACGCAGGAGTGGGCGGCGAAGTCGTCGCATACGTGTGGTGAGCGGTAGATGAGCCGAATCGGAAAGCAGCCCATCCCGGTGCCGAGCGGCGTCGAGGTGACGATCGAGCCGGAGCTCGTGCGCGTGAAGGGCCCCAAGGGCCAGCTCGAGCAGCGCGTCTCGCGCGACATGAAGGTGGAGCAGGACGACGGCACGGTCGTGGTCACGCGCCCCACCGATCGCGGCGAGCATCGCGCGCTCCACGGGCTCACACGCAGCCTGATCTTCAACATGGTCCACGGCGTCACCGAGGGCTACGAGAAGCGCCTCCAGATCCAGGGCGTCGGCTACCGCGCCGCGCTCCAGGGTCGCGACATCGAGCTGTCGGTGGGCTACTCCCACCAGGTTCACATCGACGCGCCCGAGGGCATCGAGTTCGAGGTCCCGCTGCCCACGCAGATCGTGGTGCGGGGCATCGACAAGCAGGCCGTCGGCGAGATCGCCGCGCGCATCCGCAAGGTGCGCCCGCCCGAGCCCTACAAGGGCAAGGGCATCCGCTACGAGGGCGAGTACGTGGCCAGGAAGGTCGGTAAGCGCGCATGACCGTCGCCACCAAGCCCGCCAAGCGCCTGCGCCGCCGGCGCCGCGTCCGCGCCAAGGTGCGCGGCTCTGCGGAGCGTCCGCGGCTGTCGGTCTTCCGCTCGCTGCGGGGCATCCAGGCCCAGCTCATCGACGACGATCGCGGCCACACCGTGGCGGCCGTCACCTGGACCGAGAAGGAGCTCACCGCGCTGCAGCGGACCGAGCAGGCCAAGCGCGCGGGCGCGCTGCTCGCCACCCGGGCGAAGGAGGCCGGGGTCGAGGCCTGCGTGTTCGACCGCGGCGGCTACCAGTACCACGGCAGGGTCAAGGCGTTGGCGGAGGGCGCTCGCGAGGGCGGCCTGCGTTTCTGAGGCTTCGATACCCTCGTCCATAACTTATGGCTAGAGACAGAACAGCGGTAACCCCAGCCGGAGACCTCCAGGAGCGCGTGGTCGAGATCAACCGCGTCGCGAAGGTGGTGAAGGGCGGCAGGCGCTTCTCGTTCACCGCTCTCGTGGTGGTCGGCGACGAGCGCTCGGTGGTCGGCGTCGGCTACGGCAAGGCAAACGAGGTGCCGCTCGCGATCCAGAAGGGCGTCGAGCGGGCCAAGAAGAACCTCTTCAGGGTGCCGATGTACAACACCACGATCCCGCACGAGGTCACCGGGATCTTCGGCGCCGGCAAGGTCTTCCTCAAGCCGGCCTCCGAGGGTACGGGCGTGATCGCGGGCGGCGGCGTGCGCGCCGTGCTCGAGCTCGCGGGCATCCACGACGTGCTCTCGAAGTCGCTCGGCAGCCAGAACCCGATCAACCTCGTGAAGGCCACGGTCACCGCCCTTCAGATGCTGCGCGATCCCAAGGAGGTCGCCCAGCTGCGCGGGCTCACCGTCCGGCAGGTGCTCGGCATCCCCGAGGGCGGCAACGGCAAGACGGTGCAGGCGGAGGAGACCGTCGAAGCGGCCGAGCCGGTCACCGAGGAAGCGCCCGCCTGATGGCCAAGCTGCGGATCACCCAGGTGAAGTCCACCAACGGCACCAACCCGGTTCAGAAGGGCGCTCTGCGCACCCTCGGGCTGGGGCGGATCGGCAAGTCCACGGAGCGCACCGACGACCCCACGGTGCTCGGCGCCGTCTACCGCGTCCGCCACCTCGTGAAGGTCGAGGAGGCCTAGATGCCTCAGGAGATCGGACTTCATTCGCTGAAGCCGAACCCCGGCTCGCGCCACCCGCGCAAGCGCGTGGGTCGCGGCGAGGGCTCCGGCCTCGGCAAGACCTCAGGTCGCGGCGAGAAGGGCGCCGGCTCTCGCGCGGGCTCCAAGAGCCGGCCCGGCTTCGAGGGCGGCCAGATGCCGATTCACATGCGGATGCGCAAGCTGCGCGGCCCGCACATGAAGAAGTCGATGCCGTTCGAGAACTTCCGCACCCACACCCAGCCGGTGAACCTTCGCGACCTCGAGGCGCGCTTCGACGACGGCGCCGAGGTCACCCCCGAGACGCTCGCCAGAGAACGGCCTGGCCACGCGCAAGGAGGTGCCGGTGAAGATCCTCGGCCAGGGCGAGCTCGGCAAGAAGCTCACGGTGCACGCGCACGGCTTCTCGAAGACCGCGCGAGAGAAGATCGAGGCTGCGGGCGGCGCCTGCATCATCCTCGACAGCTAACCTCGGTTCAGTGCTCGGCACCTTCGTAAACGCCTTCCGGATCGCTGATCTCCGGAAGAAGATCGCGTTCACGGCCGCGATGCTGCTGCTCTACCGCCTCGGCGCCTACATCCCGGCGCCGGGCATCAACCTCGACGCGGTCAAGGGCATCTCGTCGCAGTTCGCGGGCTCGAACGTCCTCGGCTTCCTCAACCTCTTCTCGGGCGGCAGCCTGTCCCGCTTCGCGATCTTCGCGCTCGGGATCATGCCCTACATCACCGCCTCGATCATCCTGCAGCTGCTGCAGGTGGTCGTGCCCTCGCTCGAGAAGCTGAAGAACGAGGGCGAGGTCGGCCAGCAGAAGATCACGCAGTACACGCGCTACCTCACGGTCGGCCTGGCGCTCGCCCAGTCGATCGGCTACGTGTTCCTCTTCAGGAGCCTCTCCTCGAACAGCCAGAGCGTGCTGCGGAACTTCAACTTCGGCTCGATGATGCTGATCGTGATCACGCTCACCGCCGGCACGGTGCTCGTGATGTGGCTCGGCGAGCTGATCACCCAGCGCGGCGTGGGCAACGGCATCTCGCTGATGATCTTCGCGAGCATCGTCGCCCGCATCCCGCACGGCATCACGGCCTGGTGGAACAACCCTGATCAGGTCTTCAAGGTGATGATGCCGCTGATCGCCATCAGCGTGATCGCGGCGATCGTCTTCATCCAGGAGGGCCAGCGGCAGGATCCCGGTCCAATACGCGAAGCGCGTGGTCGGCCGCCGGATGGCCGGCGGCGGCTCCACCTACCTGCCGCTGCGCGTGAACATGGCCGGCGTGATCCCGGTGATCTTCGCCGCCTCGCTGATGGCCTTCCCGCCCACGATCGGCGAGCTGATCCACAGCAAGACGGCGCGCGACTTCTCCGTCTTCTTCAGCCCGAACGGCACCGCCTACATCATCGGCGAGTCGATCCTGATCATCCTCTTCACCTACTTCTACACGGCGGTCACGTTCAACCCCGTGGAGCAGGCGGACAACCTCAAGAAGTACGGCGGCTTCATCCCGGGGGTGAGGCCAGGCAGACCCACGGCCGAATTCCTCGATCGCATCCTGGCGCGCCTGACGTTCCCGGGCTCCCTCTACCTGGCGGCGGTCGCGGCCCTCCCGACGATTCTCATCAACCAGACCAGCGCGAACTTCTTCTTCGGCGGCACCTCGATCCTGATCGTGGTGGGCGTCGCCCTGGACACCATGAAGCAGCTCGAGGCGCAGTTGATGATGCGCAACTACGCCGGCTTCCTGAAGTAGCGCAGCCCGGCGCGCTACGCGTGGTTCGACAGGTGCGCGGTGTCGTTGAAGCTGCGCAGCAGCCAGCCGCCGCCGGGCAGGACGACCAGGCGGGTCAGCGAGGCGTTGTCGGCGTGGACGAACGCGAACGGGCGGCTGTCGGTGGCCTGGTGGCAGCAGCTCGCCGATCACCCCGCCGTGGGTCACGGCGGCGGCCACCGCGTTCGGACCCACCGCCTCGACGATCCGCTCCAGCCCGGCGCGCAAGCGGGCGGCGAACTCCTCGGCGGGCTCGGCGCCCGGGATCACGTCCCAGCGCTGCTCGGCGAAGACGCGGGCGACGATCGGATCGCCGTTGGCCGCCCGGATGCGCCACTCGCCGCCCTCGAGCTCTCCGAGGTTCACCTCGCGCAGCTCGGGCAGCACCGTCGGCTCGAGCCCCAGCCGGGATGCAAACGGGGCCGCCGTCTCCTGCGTGCGCCTCATGCTCGTGACGAAGACGGCTGCGAGCGGCTCGCCGGCCAGCCGCTCGACGAGCGCCTCCGCCTGCCGCTCGCCCTCGGGCGCCAGCGCGGGGTCGGCCTGCCCCTCCACGAGCGGGAACGGGCTGCCCGGGACGGCCAGCTCCGAGGCGCCGTGGCGCACGAGGATCACCTCGGTGGCTCCGTCCGGGAGCGCGAACACGTGCTGCGGATAGCCCTCGGCCACGCGCACAGATTGCAGGAAACCGCTAGTTCCGGCCGCGTGGGCGCGTGAGCGATACGCTACTCCGCCTTCCATGCCTGAACTGAACCTGATACTGCTGGGACCGCCCGGCGCCGGCAAGGGCACCCAGGCGGAGCGCCTGGTCGGCGACTTCGACCTGCCCTACTACGCGACCGGCGACATCCTGCGCGCCGCCGTGAAGGACGGCACCGAGCTGGGGACCAAGGCCAAGGAGTACATGGACCGCGGCGACCTGGTGCCGGACGACCTGATCTGCGACGTGATCATGGAGCGGATCGACACGCCGGTGGCCGCCGACGGCTTCATCCTCGACGGCTTCCCGCGCACGCGCGGGCAGGCGGACGTGCTCGACCGGGGCCTGGCGCAGCGCCATCGCCGCCTCACGGCCGCGCTGCTGCTGGATGCCCCCGACGAGGAGGTGATCCGCAGGCTGTCCGGCCGGCGGATCTGCGTCAAGAACGGCCACCTCTACCACCTGGACTTCGACCCTCCCAAGCGCGAGGGCATCTGCGACCAGGACGGTTCACGGCTGATCCAGCGCGACGACGACAAGCCCGAGACGATCGAACGCCGCCTGCAGGTCTTCCACAAGGAGACCAAGCCGCTGATCGATTACTTCGACGAGCAGGGCATCCTGCGCCGCTTCGACGCGGCCCGCCCGCCCAGCGAGGTCCACGACCACATCCGCGCGACGCTGGCGACGCTGCGCCTCGAGGACGAGCTCTAGAGCGCCGATCACGGGTCACTACCCTCCAGAGACGACCATGATCATCAGGAAATCGCCGGAGGAAATCGACAAGATCGCGGAGGCGGGCCAGATCCTTGCCCGCTGCCTGACGATGCTGCGCGGCAAGGCGCGGCCCGGCGTGACCACGGGCGATCTGGACGAGGCGGCGGAGAAGTTCATCCGCTCGCAGGGCGCCACGCCGGCCTTCAAGGGCTACCGCGGCTTCCCGGGCTCGATCTGCGCCTCGCCGAACTCGATGGTCGTTCACGGGATCCCGGGGCCCTACAAGCTGAGCCGCGGGGACATCCTCTCGATCGACGTGGGCGTGGTGCTCGACGGCTGGGTGGCGGACGCCGCGGTGACGGTGCCGATCGGCCAGGTCAGCCCGGTGGCGCGCCGCCTGCTCGAGACCACGAGGGGCTCGCTGTTCGAGGCGGTGGAGCAGTGCCGGCCCGGGAACAAGCTGGGCGACGTCTCCCACGCGGTCCAGCGGCGGGTGGAGGCGGACGGCTTCTCGGTGGTTCGCTCGCTGGTCGGCCACGGGGTGGGCCGGGACATGCACGAGGATCCGCAAATTGCGAACTACGGCGAGCCGGGTACCGGGGTCGACCTGCTGCCGGGAATGGTCCTGGCGGTGGAGCCGATGGTGAACGTGGGCGACCACCCGATCCGCATGGCCTCGGACAACTGGTCGGTCTACACGCAGGACGGCTCGCTGGCCGCCCATTTCGAGCACACGGTGGCCATCACCGAGGAGGGTCCGCGGATCCTCACGCCCTGGCACCTCGAGGAGGCGCGCCGCGCCGCATGACCGGGCCGAGCCGCCTGCGGCCGGGTGCTATCTTTACGCCTGCCGGTTTGGGCGCGAAGCCGTCTCCTGGGCTTTGCGCCATTTCTCTTTGATCCAACGAGTCGCGGAGTGCGATGAAAGTCCGGGCGTCAGTTAAGCCGATGTGCGAGAAGTGCAAGATCATCCGCCGTCATGGCGCTGTCCTTGTGATCTGTCAGAACCCGCGTCACAAGCAGCGTCAGGGGTAGCGGTTTGGCACGTATTGCAGGCATCAACATTCCGCTGAACAAGCGGGTCGAGGTGGGTCTCACCTACATCTACGGCATCGGCCCGTCGCTCTCGCGCAAGGTTCTCCTGAAGGCCGGGGTCGACCCGAACACCTACGTCAAGGACCTGACCGACGACGAGGTCGTGAAGCTGCGCGAGGCGATCGACAACGACGAGACCGTCGAAGGAGATCTGCGCCGCGAGCGCTCACAGAACGTCAAGCGCCTGATGGAGATCGGCGCCTATCGCGGCCTCCGCCACCGTCGCGGACTGCCGGTGCACGGCCAGCGCACGAAGACGAACGCGCGCTCGCGCAAGGGCCCCAAGCGGATGCAGGTCGCCGGCAAGAAGAAGGTGAAGAAGTAAGTGGCGCAGCAGAGGCCAGCACGCGGTCGCGGCCGGCGGCGGGTGAAGAAGAACATCCCCTTCGGCCAGGCCCACATCAAGACAAGCTTCAACAACACGATCGTGTCGCTCACCGACAAGGAGGGCAACGTGATCGCGTGGGAGTCCGCCGGCGGCGCCGGCTTCAAGGGCTCCCGCAAGTCCACGCCCTTCGCCGCACAGGTCACCGCCGATGCGGCGGCCAAGAAGGGCATGGAGCAGGGACTTCAGAAGGTCGAGGTGTTCGTGAAGGGCCCGGGCTCCGGGCGCGAGACGGCCATCCGCTCGCTGCAGGCGGCCGGCCTCGAGGTCACGAGCATCCGCGACGTCACGCCCCAGGCCCACAACGGCTGCCGGCCGCGCAAGCGGAGGCGTGTCTGATGGCCAGGGATCGCGGACCACAGTGCAAGCAGTGCCGCCGGGAGGGCATCAAGCTCTTCCTCAAGGGCGAGCGCTGCCTGACCGACAAGTGCGGCGTCGAGCGCCGCGCATATCCGCCGGGCGACCACGGCCGTGGGCGCCAGAAGCAGTCCGAGTACCGGCTTCAGCTGCGCGAGAAGCAGAAGGCCCGCCGCTTCTACGGCGTGCTCGAGAAGCAGTTCCGCAGCTACTACGCCAAGGCCAGCCGCCAGCCGGGCGTCACCGGCGAGAACCTGCTGCGCCAGCTGGAGACCCGTTTCGACAACGTCCTCGTGCGACTCGGCTTCGCGGCCTCGAGGCGCCAGGCACGGCAGCTCGTGCTGCACGGACACTGGACCATCAACGGTCGCCGGGTGAACATCCCCTCGTACCAGGTGCGCCCCGACGAGGTGATCGCGCTCAAGGCGGGTAGCGGGGCCACGCAGACGATCCGCGACGCAACAGAACTTATTTCCGTCGTTCCGGCCTGGCTTCAGGCCGACCACGACGGCCTTACGGCGAAGGTACTGCGCCTCCCGGAGCGGTCGGAGATCGACACTCCGGTGCAGGAGCAGCTGATCGTCGAGCTGTATTCGAAGTAGTGACCGCTGCCGCCCTACGACCGCGCTGAGCGGCCCGGCGGCGAGCCCAAGACGCGAAGGAACCACTCATGCTCGAGTTTCAGACTCCCCAGATATCGGCCGAGAACGTCGAGGAAAACCACGGCACGTTCACGATCGAGCCGCTAGACCGCGGCTTCGGTTACACGTTCGGCAACTCCCTGCGCCGTGTGCTGCTGTCGTCGCTTGCAGGCGCGGCGGTGACCAGCGTGCGCATCGAGGGCGTGGCCCACGAGTTCTCCACCATCTCGGGAGTGAAGGAGGACGTGACGGACATCGTCCTCAACCTCAAGGAGATCGTGTGCCGGATGCACACCGACGCCACCGAGATCGAGGCGCCGCTGGTGGCCACCGGCCCCGGCGAGGTCACGGCGAAGGACATCGACCTGCCCTCGGGCGTCGAGATCCTCAACCCTGACGCACACATCGCCACCCTCGAGAAGAAGACGAAGCTCGAGATGTACCTGACGATCGGCCGCGGCCGGGGCTACTCGCCCGCCGAGGAGAACAAGTCGGACGACCAGCCCATCGGCGTGATCCCGATCGACTCGATCTTCTCGCCCGTCAAGCGCGTGGCCTACTCCGTCGAGGCGGCCCGCGTGGGTCAGCGGACCGACTACGACAAGCTGACGCTCGACATCGAGACCGACGGCTCCGTGGAGCCGCAGGCGGCGCTCCGCGAGGCGGCCGAGATCCTGATCTCGAGCCTCTCGATCTTCACCGACCAGGAGCGCCTCGAGGCGCTCCGCGGCGGTGGCGACGGCGGGCTCGACGCGGTCGCCGCGGCCGGCGGCCCGCAGGCCGGCGGCCGGGCCCCCGGCGGGATGGACGACATCCTGATCGAGGAGCTCGAGCTCGGCGTGCGCTCGTACAACTGCCTGAAGCGCGCCGGCATCCAGACCGTCGGCGAGCTGCTCCAGAAGTCGGAGTCGGAGCTGAACGCGATCCCGAACTTCGGTCGCAAGTCGATCGAAGAGGTCATCGAGACGCTCGAGGCGCGCGGCCTCTCGCTGCGCGCGGGCTAGCGCGTCCCGCTACCCTCCCGAGTCCGATGCGCCACCAAAAGGATCGCGGAAAGCTCAGTCGCAGCACTGCGCACCGCAAGTCGCTGTTGATGAACCTCTCGCGTGAGGTGATCACGCACGAGCGGATCACCACCACCGAGGCCAAGGCCAAGGCGGTGAAGCCCGACCTCGAGCGGCTGATCACCCTCGCCAAGCGGGGCGATCAGCACGCCCGCCGGCAGGCGATGGCCAGGCTGGGCCAGGACAAGTTCGTGGTCTACAAGCTGTTCGAGGAGATCGCCCCCCGCTACACGCGAGCGGCCGGGCGGCTACACGCGCATCCTCAAGCTGGGCCCGCGCCGGTCGGACTCGACCGAGATGGTCCTGCTCGAGCTGGTCTAGCTCCCCGGTGAGCGACTTCGCCGACTACAAGGGGCACGTCCGGGACTCCTGGGAGCTGGGCGACTACTCGGTGATCGCCGAGTCCACGTTCCCGGCCGCTCAGGCGCTGCTCGACGCCTGCGCCATCTCGGCCGGGCAGGAGGTGCTCGACGTGGCCGCGGGCACCGGCAACCTGGCGCTGCTGGCCGCCCGCGAGGGCGCGGCGGTGGTCGCGTCGGATCTCACTCCCGGGATGGTCGAGCGCGGATCCGCACGCACCTCGGGCGAGGGCTACGACGTCGAGTGGGTCGTCGCGGACGTGGAGCAGCTGCCGTTCGAGGACGGCCGCTTCGACTGCTGCGCCTCGGTGTTCGGGGCGATGTTCGCTCCGCGGCCCGACGTGGCCGCGGCGGAGATGTTCCGGGTGGTGCGGCCCGGCGGGACCGTCGGGCTCGCGTCCTGGGCGCCGGATGGCTTCCAGGGCAAGGTGTTCGCCTTCGGCAGCCAGTTCGTGCCAATGCCCGACGGTGTGCCGGTGCCGGCGTTGTGGGGCGACGAGGACGTGGCCCGCGAGCGGCTGTCAGGGCTCGCGTCGTCGATCGCCGTCGAGCGCCACATGGTCCGCCACGAGTACGACTCGCCCGACGGCTGGTTCGAGTTCAGTCGCAACGCCGGTCCCACCCAGGCGCGCGTGCGGTCGCTCTCCTCGGAGGACCGCCACGCCATGAAGCAGCAGCTGCTCGCCCTGATCGACGAGTACAACCAGGCGGACGACGGAAGCGTCGTGATCGACGCGGAGTACCTCGTGGTGGTCGCGCGCAAGCGCGGCTAGTGACCGCCAGGCTGCTGATCGAATACGACGGCGGCGGGTTCGCCGGCTGGGCTCCGCAGCCCGGCCGCCGCACGGTGCGGGCCGTGCTGGAGGAGGCGCTGGGGCGCGTGCTGCAGCGGGAGGTGGAGCTGACGGTGGCGGGCAGGACCGACGCCGGCGTGCACGCTCTCGGCCAGGTGGCCAGCCACGCCGGGGAGCCCGCCCCGGCGCGGGCGATCAACGGCGTGCTGCCCGACGACCTGCGCGTGGTGCGCAGCGAGCCGGCGCCTGACGGGTTCGACGCCCGGCGGGACGCCCTCAGCCGCACCTACCGCTACCGGATGTTCACCCGCGAGGCGCCCAGCCCGTTCGAGCACGGGCGCTCGCTGCACTGGCCGCACGCGCTCGACCGCCAGGCGCTCGATGCCTGCGCGGCCGCGCTGGTGGGCACGCACGACTTCACGGCGTTCACGCCCACCGAGACCGAGCACGTGCGCTTCGAGCGCGACGTGATGCGCGCGGAATGGCTGGACGACGGCGAGGACGCGATCGAGTTCTGGATCGAGGCCGACAGCTTCATGCGCCGCATGGTGCGGATCCTGGTGGGCACGATGCTGGAGGCGGGGCGGGGGCGATTGGAGGTGGAGGGCTTCAGGCGGCTGCTGGAGGGGCGGCCGCGCAGCGAAGCGGGCGACACGGCTCCTCCGCACGGGCTCTACCTCGAGCGCGTGCGCTACTAGCTGCAGACGTAGATGTCCTCCTGCGCGAACAGGCCGTAGCGGGTCCTGACCTGCGGGTCGAGCTCGCGCACCCACTGGTCCACGTTCACCTCGAAGCCGGCCTCGCGCAGGCGCTGCGGGAAGTCGGCGCCGTAGAGGCGCACGTGGTCGGCCTGCCAGTAGACGCGCTCGCGCTCGGCCGGGTCCGTGATCGACGGGTCCTCGTGGGTGTCCGGCCGGTCGAGGGCGATCGGCACCATCACGATCGCCCAGCCACCCGGCTTCAGCACGCGCGCAAGCTCGCGCATCGCCGCGCGGTCGTCCGGCACGTGCTCGAGCACGTGGATGCAGAGGATGGCGTCGAAGGAGTCGTCCGGGTGCGGGATCGCGGTGATGTCGAAGTGCTCCATCACGTCCGGGGCGTCGAGGTCGGCGCTCAGGTAGCGCACGTTGGGCAGGGTCGACAGGCGCCGCAGCGCGTACTCGGGGGCGAAGTGGAGCAGCGACAGCTCTTCGCTGAACAGGTTGGTGCGCTCATGCAGATAGAGCCACAGCGCGCGGTGGCGCGCGTGGGCCCCGCAGCGGGGGCAGATCGGGTTGCTCCCGTCCCTCCCGGGCATGAACGCGCGGAAGCTCCCGCCGCAGCAGGGGCACTCCACGGCGTCCCCGCGCAGGCGCAGCAGGCGGTAGCGCCGCAGCGCGGCCACCCGGTATCTCGTCAGGGTCTCCACGGCTGGGGCGAACACTATGCTCAGGTGGCTCGATGAAGATCCTGCTCACGAACGACGACGGCATCCAGGCGAGCGGGCTACACGCGATGCGCCGAGCGCTGCTCGAGCTGCCCGGCGTGGAGCTCGCCGTGATCGCCCCGGACTCGAACCGCAGCGCCACGGCGCGCTCGATCACCACCCGCAAGCCGCTGTGGGTCGAGGAGGTCGACTTCGGCGACGGCACGAGCGGCTTCGCCACCGACGGCACGCCCGTGGACTGCGTGCGCTTCGCCGCGCTCGGGCTGGTGGAGTTCGAGCCGGAGCTGATCGTGTCGGGCATCAACCACGGCGCCAACCTCGGCGACGACATCACCTACTCGGGCACGGTGGCTGCGGCGCTCGAGGGCATCGTGCTGGGCCTACCGGCGATAGCCGTCTCCCAGCAGTCCGACCACGGCGCACTCGACTTCCGGGCGGGCGGCCAGTACGAGTTCGAGCAGGCCGCCGCGTTCGTTGCACGGATGGTGGACGAGCTCGACCGCCTGCCGATGCCGCCCGGCACCCTGCTGACCGTGAACTGCCCAGCTGGGGAGGTGCGAGGGGCGCGCGCCTGCAAGCTCGGGCGGCGCATCTACCGCGACCGGCTCGAGCTCCAGGAGGAGGCGGACGGCCGCCGCCGCTACCGCATCTACGGCGACGACCCGGACTACCACCGGGAGGACGGCACGGACTTCGCGGCGATCGCGGACGGGATGATCTCGGTCACCCCGCTCCACTTCGACCTCACCGACGTGGCCGGCATCGATGCGCTCGCCGGCTACGACCTCGACGGCCTGCTTCGACCCGCGGCGCGAGAGGTTGAGTAAGAGCCCTTCCGATCGCGCGGCGGAGCTCCGCCGCCAGCTCGAGCACCACAACCGCCAGTACTACGTGCTGGACGATCCAGACGTCTCGGACGCCGAGTACGACGCGCTACTGGGCGAGCTGCGGGAGATCGAGGCCGAGCACCCCGAGCTGCTCACGCCCGACTCGCCGACCCAGCGGGTGGGCGCCAAGCCGCTCGAGAAGTTCGAGCAGGTGCGCCATCTGCAGCCGATGCTGTCGCTCGCCAACGCGCGCAACGAGGAGGAGCTGCGCGCGTGGGAGACCCGCATGCACAACCTGCTGAAGCGCCAGGGCGTGGAGGAGGCCCGGATCGAGTACGTGGCCGAGCCGAAGATCGACGGCCTGGCGATCTCGCTGGTGTACGAGAACGGCGTGCTGACGCGGGGCGCTACCCGTGGCGACGGCGAGATCGGCGAGGAGGTGACCCAGAACCTGCGCACGATCAAGTCCATCCCGCTGCGCGTGGACGGTGCGCCGCCGCTGCTCGAGGTGCGCGGCGAGGTGTACCTGCCGCGCTCGGACTTCGCGAAGCTGAACGAACAGAGGGCCGCCGCCGGCGAGCCCACGTTCGCCAACCCGCGCAACTCCGCCGCCGGCTCGATCCGCCAGCTCGACCCGCAGCTCGCCGCCGCACGCCCGCTCTCGATGTGGTCATACGGCGTGGGGGTGGTCGAGGGGCTGTCGCTGGCCACCCAGTTCGAGTGGCTCGAGTGGCTGCGCGAGCACGGCTTCAAGGTGAGCCCCGACGTGGCCGTCTACAACGACATCGAGCCGCTGGCCGCGGCCTGTCGCGCCTGGGAGGCGCGCCGCGACTCGCTGGACTTCGAGATCGACGGCGTGGTGGTGAAGGTCAACGACCTCGAGCTGCAGCGCAGCCTGGGCGTGGTGGGGCGCGAGCCGCGCGGGGCGATCGCCTGGAAGTTCCCGCCGATGACGGCCACGACGACCCTCAGGAGCGTGGAATGGAACGTGGGGCGGACCGGCCACATGATCCCGTTCGCCAACCTCGAGCCGGTGCAGGTCTCCGGGCGTGACCGTGAAGCTCGCCACGCTGCACAACGAGGAGGACCTGCGGCGCAAGGACGTGCGCGACGGGGACGAGGTGATCGTGATGCGCGCCGGCGACGTGATCCCCCAGGTGGTGTCGCCGACGGCGAAGGCGCAGAAGCGCAAGGGCCGCTCCAAGCCGCCTGCCCCGCCGGAGCGCTGTCCCCGCTGCGACACCCCCACGATCAAGCCCGACGAAGGGGTGTGGACGATCTGCCCCAACAAGGCGGGCTGCCCCGGTCAGGTGCTGCAGGCCGTGAAGCACTTCGTCGGCGCGATGGACATCGACGGCTTCGGCGAGGAGACCGTGATCCGCTTCCTGCGCGAGGGCGTGATCCAGAACGCGGCGGACATCTACGAGCTGAAGGCCGAGCAGCTGGTGGAGCTGGAGGGATTCGGTGAGGTGTCCGCCAACAACCTGATCGCCTCGATCGAGCAATCGAAGCAGCAGCCGTTCCACCGCGTGCTCTACGGGCTCGGCATCCAGGACGTGGGCTGGGTGACCGCCCGGGCGCTGGCGAACCAGTTCCGCTCGATGGACGCCCTGCTCGCCGCCAGCGAGGAGGAGATCCAGGAGACCGAGGGCGTGGGCCCCGTGACCGCCCGCACCGTGGCCGAGACGCTGGACGAGGACCGCACGCGCGAGCTGGTGGAGCGCCTGCGCGGCTTCGGCCTGCAGCTGGAGCAGGAGGGCGGACCGCCGCAGGCCGAGAAGGGCGCGCTGGCCGGCAAGACCCTGGTGCTCACGGGCACGCTGCCGAACATGACCCGGGAGGCGGCCACCGAGCGCATCGAGGCGGCGGGCGGCAAGGTCACGGGCTCGGTGTCGAAGAAGACCGACTATGTGGTGGCCGGCGAGGATCCGGGCGGCTCGAAGTTCACGAAGGCGCAGGACCTCGGCACCACGATCCTCGACGAGCCCGGGCTGCTCGAGCTGCTGGGTGAGAGCTAGCCCGTAAAGCCCGCCATGGCGTTGGCCATGCGGTCCTGGAGCGTGTGGGCGCTCGCCACGCCGGTCCTGTTCATCAGCAGGGAGAACTCGATCAGATCGCCCCCGCGCGACTTGCAATAGCCGGACAGGGTGCTGACGTTGGAGAGCGTGCCGGTCTTGGCGCGGCAGCGGTCGCGCGCGGCGCTGTGTCGCATGCGGGTGCTGAGCGTGCCGTCGCGCCCGGCGATGGGCAGGCCGTTGTACAGCGCCTGGAACTCATCGCGGTTGCGGATCTTGTCGAGCAGCTTGACCACCTGCTGCGGCGACGCCTGGTCGGCGCGTGACAGGCCGGAGCCGTCGTTCATCTGCACGCGTCACGCCGAGCTGGCGAGCGAACGCGATCGCGGCGCTGGCGCCCCTCGTGGTGGTGCCCTGGCCGCCGCGCGAGGCGGCCAGGTCCTTCAGCAGCATCTCGGCGAACCAGTTGTCGGAGTCCTTCAGCGTGATCCTGACCAGCTGGGCGATCGACGGCGACCTGACGCTGGCCAGCGTCTTCGCGTCCGAGGGCGTGCTGCCGGTGGTCGCCTTCTCGGCGTGACGCGGACGTGCAGCGTGCTTCAGCGCCCTGGTGAGCTGCTGCGCGGCGAAGAGCGGCGGGTTGCGCTGGATCGAGCCGCCGTTCGGGCTGGCCAGGCCGCGGTCGAACGACAGCGCGCTCAGCGGCCCTCCCAGGTCCACCACGTTGAGCCCGAAGCCCGAGTTCGGACCGCCGCGGAGGCAGTCGAAGCGCGACTCGTCGCCGATGATCCGGCCCGTGATCTGCGTGATCCCGGTGTCCGCGAGCTCCTGCTGCAAGCTCCTGCTCGGTGGCGCCCTCGCCCGTAGTAGCGGCTTGTCGAATGACGCGGTGCCGAAGGTGGGGTCGCCGCCGCCGTGCAGGTAGACGTCGCCGGTGAAGATGCCGGTAGCGGAGTCGCCGCTGCCGTCGCTCTCGAGCGATGTGGGCAGCGTGGCGCTCACTACCGAGCTGTGCGAGAACGGCGCTGGCGGTGAACAGCTTCGTGTTCGACGCCAGGATCCGCGGCGTGGTGGCTCGCCTCTGGAACAGCACGGTGCTCTCTCGTGGCATCCAGCACATAGGCGCCGGACGTGCCCGGCGCAGCGCGCATCGCTGAGGCCAGGGTTCGCGCAGAGCGCCGCCGGCCCCTGCGCCTGGGCGGCGCCGGCGGGCAGCAGCGCGGCGGCCAGCACGGCGAGGCAGGCGAGTCTGCGCATCCTCCGTTTAGAACAACGCGACTCGACTTGGGTAGCGGTCCTGCCGATCACTGAAATAATCGATTGGAGATCGGGATGGGCAAGGTCGTCAAGCTAGAGAAGCCGGCGGAGGGAAGCCGTGCGCGCCGCCGGCGTCCGCCGCGGAGGTCGAAGACCGCCCTCGTGCTCGGGGGCGGCGGCTTCACGGGCGGCGTCTACGAGATCGGCGCCCTGCGCGCGCTCGATCTCCTGGCCGTGAACCGCACGGTCAACGAGTTCGACATCTACGTGGGCACGAGCGCCGGCTCGTTCGTGGCGAGCCTGGCGGCGAACGGCGTTACGCCCGAGGAGATGATGCGGGTGGTGAACCAGCAGGTGCCCACCCCGTTCCGGGACGTGGACCTGGGCACGCTGCTGCGACCCAACTACTTCGACTTCGCAAAGAGCGCGGCCCTGCTGCCGCTGCGCCTCGTCGGGATGGCGCGCAACGTCGCCTCCAACCTGCGTGCCGTGTCGGTGATGGACCTGGTGGTGGGGCTGGCCGAGGGGCTGCCGGCCGGCATCTACGACGGCGGCGGCATCGAGGGCTACCTGATGGACGTGCTCGGCGACCTCGACCGTACGCGCGACTTCCGCCTGCTCGGCAGCGAGCTCTACCTGCCCGCCACCGACCTCGACACCTGCGAGCGCGTGGTGTTCGGCGAGGACGGCTGGGACGACGTGCCGATCCCGACCGCGGTCGCGGCGTCCACCGCCCTGCCGATGGTCTACAAGCCGGTGGAGGTGAAGGGCCGGCATCTCGTGGACGGCGGCCTGCAGTCCACCACCAACCTCGACATCGCGGTCGAGCACGGGGCCAAGCTCGTATCGTGGTGATCAACCCGCTCGTGCCCTACGTGAACGACTTCCAGAAGATGATCCCCACGATGCTCGGGAGCCGGGTGCGCCGGGTCAGCGACATGGGCTTCCCGCAGATCGGCTACCAGGCGTTCAAGCTGCTGGTGCACCAGCGCCTGCACGAGTCGGTGCGCCAGTGGTCGGAGAAGTACCCGGGCGTGGACATCATCCTGATCGAGCCCGAGCCCAACGACGAGCTGATGTTCGAGACCAACATCATGAACTTCACCAAGCGGGTGGACATCGCCCGTCACGGCTTCGAGTCGGTCACGATCAAGCTGGCGAAGGACTACGACCGCTTCGCCGAGATCTGCGCCAGGCACGGCATCGAGATCTCCGCCACCCGCGTGCGCCGCGTGATCCGCCACTTCGAGAAGGAGCGGGAGCGGACTGCCGCGCTGGCGGCGGATCTTGGAGCAGACGACTGGCGCGCTGCTGCAGCAGGCGCAGGACTAGGTCGCAGGTCGCAGGTCGCAGGTCGCAGCTGCCGAACTGCGAACTGCCAACTGCTAGCGAAGCGCCTCGCGTCAGCGCCTTCAGCAGCCGGTCCGTTGCGCCCGGCGCTCCTGATCGACGCGCGCACGTGGTCGTCCGTCGCCCAGCGGGCCGCCGGTGGCGACGATCACGCCGCCTCGCTCGAGGCGGGCCGCCAGCTCGGCGCCGGTCAGGCCGGCGGCGTGCAGCCAGACGAAGTTGGCCTGGCTCGGTCGGGCGCATCGACCGGCAGGTCGTGGAGCGCGCTGAGCATGCGGGTGCGCTGCTCGATCACGAGCTCGCGGCGGCGCTGCACCTCGGCGTCCCCGATGCGCAGCGCCTGCTCCACCGCGGCCTGGGTGAGGGCGTTCACGCCGAGGGCGGGCGCGAGCGCGTCGAGCAGCTCTCCGGCCGAGGCCGAGCCCACCGCGTAGCCGGCGCGCAGGCCCGACAGCCCGTAGATCTTCGAGAAGGTGCGGAACACGACAGACGTCGTGGAGGTCGTCCACGAGCCGCAGGACGGCGTCCTCGTCCTCCACGTCCTGGAACTGCACGAACGCCTCGTCCACCAGCAGCGGCACGTCCGCCGGGCAGCGCGCCGGCCAGCGCGGCCACCTCGGCGGCCGGCAGGTAGGTGCCGGTGGGGTCGTTCGGGTTGCAGAGCACGACGGCGCGCGTGCGCTCGGTCCCACGCCCGCGAGCAGCGCGGCGGTGGTCCGCGCGGCCGGCGCTCAGGTCCACCGGCACGGGCCGCGCGCCCGCTCGGGCGGCCATCAGCGGGTAGAGCGGATAGGACGGCCAGGGCGTGACCAGCTCGTCGCCCGGCGCCGAGCAGCTTGAAGGCGGCGGCCTGCAGCAGCTCCGCCGCGCCGTTGCCGACCACGATCTGCTCCGGCGCGACGCCGTGGCGCTCCGCCAGCTGCGCCCGGATGCCCGCCGCGTGGCGGTCCGGGTAGCCGTTCACGCCGCCCGCGGGCACGGGCGATCGCCGCGTTCACCACCTCCGAGTTGGGCATGTCGGGCCACTCGGTGCCGGACAGGTCCACGCTCGGCACCCGCTCGAGCGCCAGCGCGCGCTCGCGGGCGCGCCGCTCGCGCAGGCCCCGGTTCCACTCCTCCTCGTCGACGTCCTCGAACTGGCGGTAGTAGTCGAGCAGGCCCATTACGCGGTTACGGGGCGCGATCTCCGGCGCCGGGCCCGGCGATGATCAGGAACCAGAAGATGAAGCCGATCGCCGCGATGCCCGCGCTGACCACGAAGATGCGCTCGAGCGCCCCGCGCTTCTGCTCAGTGGCCGGCCGCGCGGCGCACGAGCTTCCAGGCGTGGTCGACCCGGCGCGCGAGGCTCAGCGTGATCATCAGCGTGGCGAGCATGCCGGCGAACGCGGAGAGGATGCCGAGCGATGATCGAGTCCGTCGCGTAGTCCACCTGCGAGCCGACCCACAGCCAGCCGATCGGCTGCGGGCCGAAGAGGCTCAGGCAGAGCAGGGTCTCGACGACCAGCAGGAACGCCGGCCACCACGCGCGTCGCGGCCCGCGGCGCGGGCCGCCGGCCACCGACCGGCGCGTCGCGATAGCGAAGCGGAGCGGTTCCGGGCCGGCGCCCGACGAACAGGCCGCCGGTGTCGGTGGGGTCGTTACGTGGCGCATCCCTGAGCGCTACTCTACCGACTGCGGTAGAGACCGCATCGATCTCGGCGCGCGAACTTCTCGGTGACCACGTTGCGCTTGACCTTGAGCGTGGGGGTGAGCTCGCCGGTCTCCTGCGACAGGTCCGCGGGCAGGATCTTGAACTTCTTGATCTGCTCGACGGGGCCCACCTCGGAGTTGACCTCGTCCACGGCCTTCTGGACCTCGGCGCGCATCTCGCGCGGACTCGGGCAGGTCCTCGACCTTCAGCCCGTGCTGCTCGGCGAACGCCGGCGCCTCCTCCGGGTCGAGCGTGATCAGCGCGACCAGGAACGGCCGCCGATCGCCCACCACCACGGCCTGCGAGATCCAGCGGTTCTGCTTGAGCCCGTTCTCGAGGTTGGCCGGCGTGATGTTCTTGCCGCCCGCCGTGATGATGATGTCCTTCTTGCGGCCGGTGATGAAGAGGAAGCCGTCCTCGTCGATCGAGCCGAGGTCGCCGGTGTGCAGCCAGCCGTCGACGAGCGTCTCGTGGGTGGCCTCCTCGTTCTTGAAGTAGCCCTGGAAGATGTTCGTCGCCGCGCAGCAGCACCTCGCCGTCCTCGGCGATCTTCGCCTCCACGCCCGGCAGCGGCTTGCCCACCGAGCCGAAGCGGAAGCGCGCCGACGCGGTTGGCGCGTCGCGACGGTGGACGTCTCGGTCATCCCGTAGCCCTCCATCACCGGCACGCCGCAGGCGTAGAAGAACTCGAGGATCTCGCTGGCGATCGGCGCCGCGCCGGTGACGCACTGGCGGATCCGCCCGCCGAAGAGGTTGCGCACGTTCTGGAACAGCGCCTGCGTCGGCCTGGTCGAACGCCGCCTGGAGCTCGGCCGGCACCTCCTCGCCCGCCTCCTGGAGCTGGCGCACCTTGAAGCCCACCTCCACCGCCTGCTTGAGCTCTCCGGTCGGGGTCGCCGACGCTGTTCGCCAGCGTGTAGATCTTCTCGAAGATGCGCGGCACCGACGGGAAGTAGGTCGGCTTGACCTCCATCAGGTTGGGGATGATCTTCTGCGGGTCGCGCTCCCAGAACGCGATCGTGCTGCCGAGGTCGATCGCCACGAACTGGATCAGCAGCGCGAACGCGTGCGCGAGCGGCAGGAAGAGGTAGACGACCTCCTCGCCCTGCATCGCTGTTCTCGGCCTCGACCATGTCGGTCACGCGCCGGTAGTTGCCGTGGGTGAGCATGCAGCCCTTCGGCGGCCCGGTGGTGCCGGACGTGTAGATGTAGAGGCAGTTGTCGTCGAGCGACACGCCGGCCACGCGCTCGTCCACGGCCCCGGCGGGCGCGCTGTCGGCGCGGCGCGCGGAGCTCGTCGAGGCCGATCGGCGCTCATCGAGGTCGCCCGGCGTGAAGGCCACGACACGTGTCGAGGTCGGGGAGGTCGTCGCGGACCGCGCGGACCTTGGCGAGCTGCTCCTCGTCCTCGACGAACACCGCGCGCGCCTCCGAGTGGTGCGAGCACGTAGTGGCACTCCTGCGGCGAGTTGGTCTGGTAGATCGAGACGCAGGCGGCGCCGGCGGCGAGGATGCCGAAGCAGGCGTAGGTCCACTCGGGGCGGCGTGTTGGCTGAGGATCGCGACCTTGTCGCCCGGCTGGATCCCGAGGTCGATCAGCCCGGCGGCGACGGTCCTGACCTTGTCGGCCAGCTCGGCGTAGGTGATGTCCACCCACTCGTCGCCGACCTTGTGGCGCAGGGCGGGGCTGTCGGCGAACTTCGCTCCGGCGGCGAGCGCCAGATCCGCCATCGTGCGCGAGCCGGTGCTCGCCTCGGCGGCGGTGAACGTCCCCACTTCCATCAGGTCCTCCTCGCGCGTCTTGGCCAACCGGCCAAGGATTCTATGCCGAGGAAGACACTTCGGCGCAGTGTCGCGGCGCTAGGAGCGCCGCGCGGCCCTGGTCAGGCTTTCGCGAGCTGCCTGCTCTGCGAGTACTTCAGAGAGGTGAGGAACAGCGTCTTGTCGATCCGCCCCTGAAATATCGGCACCCCGAGCTCCATGCACTTGGAGATGACTTCCCTCCGCTGCATCCCCGCCTCACGCGCGAGCTCGGTGGGGGTGAGATGGATCGCCATGAACTTCCCTCCCGTCGTCGTGTGTGCCTACGGAGGACTTTATCGGTCGTGACAGACGGCGCAACCATTTTTTCGGAAATTGGGCGGACTAACGGACGAGTTTCCGTGCCGTTGATAGCGAGTAATCTGCGGCCGCATGCCCAAGCGGAAGGAGCAGAGCGACGAACTGTTCGTGGAGTCGCTGATGGACACGAACCTCTACTCCATGGGCGCGTACTTCTCCGACCAGCATCCCGACCTCGTCGACGACGTGATCGACCAGAGCGTGGCCATCGAGACGCAGGGCCTGCGCGGCTACGCGGACGCCAACGAGCTGTCGCTCGAGACCTGCTTCGAGACGCTCCTGACCGGCCTCGCGGTGCGCTACTACAAGGCAGTCGCGGCATGAGACGGGGCGGGCCGCTGGTCGGGCTCGCCCTCTGCCTGATGCTCGCGGCATGCAGCTCGAACGGCTCGTCCGATTCCGCGTCCGATTCCTCGTCTCAAACGGCTGACGGCAGCGCGCTGCGCGCCCGCCTGGTGCGGATCGGCAACTTCTCCTCGCCCGTCTACGTCGCGGGCGCGCCGGGCGACAACAGCCGCGTGTTCGTGGTCGAGCAGGCCGGCCGGATCATGGTGGTGAAGAACGGCCGCCAGCTCGGCAACGCCGTTCCTCGATATCCGCAGCGACGTCTCCTCGGGCGGCGAGCGCGGCCTGCTCTCGATGGCGTTCGCGCCGGACTACGCGCGCAGCGGCAAGTTCTACATCTACTACACCGACCGCGGCGGCAACATCCGTGTGCAGGAGCTGCGCCGCTCGAGCAACCCCGACCGCGCGGACCTGGCCAGCCGCCGGCAGGTGCTGTTCCAGGACCACTCGTCGTTCCCGAACCACAACGGCGGCCAGCTGCAGTTCGGCCCCGACGGCGACCTCTACATCGGCCTCGGGGACGGCGGCTCGGAGGGCGATCCGCTGGGTAACGGCCAGAACCTCGGCACCTGGCTCGGCAAGATCCTGCGGATCGACCCGAATGCCGCGGGCGGCCGTGCGTACTCGATCCCGAGCGGCAACCCGTTCACGTCCCAGCGCGGCGACCGTCCCGAGATCTACGCCTACGGGCTGCGCAACCCCTGGCGGTTCTCGTTCGACAAGGTCACCGGCGACCTGGCGATCGGGGACGTGGGGCAGGACAAGTACGAGGAGATCGACTTCGAGGGCAAGGGCAAGGCCGCGGGGCTGAACTTCGGCTGGAAGGGTTACGAGGGCTTCCGCCGCTACTCGTCGGTGCCGATCCGCGGCGCCTACGCGCCGCCGGTGCTGGTGCGCTCCCACAAGGCGGGCTTCTGCGCCATCGTCGGCGGCTACGTGGTGCGCGACCGCTCGCTGCCGGGCCTCTACGGGCGCTACCTCTACGGCGACAACTGCAACAAGGGGATCTACTCCGTGAAGCTGCGGCCCGGCCATGCGAGTCGGCGCCCGGACGCTGCCCATACACCTGACCGGCCTCAGCTCGTTCGGCGAGGACGCCCGCGGGCGCATCTACGTCGCCTCGCTCGCGGGAGCCGTCTACCGGCTCGCTGCCTGAAGGCCCGCGTCCGCGGCCTTGATGCGGGCGGCGCCGGCCCGCTGCACGTTCTCGTAGATGCGCTGGAGCAGCGGATAGGCCGGCTTCGGATTGCCGTTCTGATCCAGCAGGCCCTTCTGGTTGTAGGGCGCGCCTGAGACGGGGTTGCCGCCGTCCCAGCCGGGACGCACCTTGAAGTCACGCAGGATCCACACGATCGCGCCGTTCAGGAACGACTTCGAGTCGAACACGCTGTTCTGGAACGCCAGCCAGTCGTCCTGAAACTCGTAGGTGCCCTTCTCGTCGACGGCGCCGTGGCGGTTCGACTCGGCGCCGTACTCGGTCACGAACAGCGCCAGGCGCGGATAGAACGCATGCATCTGGTCGAGGTAGGGGCCGATGCCGTTGCGGTCCACGAGCTGGCCGCTCGGTCCGGGGTACCAGCCGAAGTAGTCGTTGATCCCGAGCGCGGTGATGAACTTGTACTGCGGGATCTTCGGGGTGGAGGGATAGCCCGCGATGTCGAAGGCCAGGAGGCGCGTGGGATCCATCTGGTTGACCAGCGTGTGGGCCGCCTCGATGTAGCGGGTCTGGCCGAAGACGGGCTTCGAGGGGTTCTCGTTGCCGATCGACCAGGTCAGCACCGACGGGTGGTTCTGGTCGCGGAGGATCATCTCCTGGATGTCGGTGAGCCCCTTGTCCCTCACCGACTTGAGCCGCAGCGCCTCGTCGCTCATGCGGTACATGGGGATCTCGTCCCAGACCATGATCCCGGCGCGGTCCGCCAGCTCGAGGAAGAGCGGGTTGAGCGGGTAGTGCGAGCGCGTGAGCGTGGCGCCGACCTGCTGGAGCTGGCTGAACTGCGCGCGCACCTGGTCCGTGGTGAGCGCGCCGCCGGTGCCGGGCGCCTCCTCGTGCACGCTCGCGCCGCGCAGCGTGGTGGGGATCCCGTTCAGGATCAGGCGGCCGTTCTTCACCTTGATCGAGCGGATCCCGATGTGCACGTCGTAGCCCGCCCCGGTGTGGCCGTTGACGCTCACGGAGGCCTTCACGCGGTAGAGCTGAGGGTCGCCCGGCTCCCACAGGCGCGGGTTGGCGATCGTCACCTTGGCCGACACCTGGCGGGTCCCGTGTGCCGGGATCGTGACCGGCCGGAAGTGCGCGGCCAGGCCCCCCACTGAGGCGTGGAAGCCCGCCTTGCGCTTCTTCCCGTCCACGTTGTGGAGCGTGGCCTGGACCAGCACGCTTGCGTCGCAGGCCCGGCACGGGAGTATCGGCCGGGCCACGAAGCTCGAGATGTCCACGCGGTCGACCTTGCGCAGGTAGACCTCGCGCAGCAGGCCGCCGTAGTTCCACCAGCCGCCGCCCGGCGTGCCGTTGTCGGAGTCCACGAGCGGTGGCAGGTCCGTGTCCGAGCGGCGGCTGTCCACCCGCACGACCAGGTGGTTCACGCCCTTCTTGCGGACGTTCGTGAGCGGGACCTCGAACGGCAGGTAGGCACCCTCGTGCGTGCCGATCTGGCGCCCGTTGAGGTAGACCCGCGCCCGGTAGTTCACCGATTCGAAGCGCGCCACCCAGCTCGTGGTCTTGGTCGCCGCCGGCACGCGGAAGTCCTTGCGGTACCAGGCCACGCCGCCGCGCTGGCTGGCGTCGGAGAGGTCCGTGGCGTTCCAGGCGTTGGGAACCGTGATCGCGCCCCAGCCGGTCAGGCTGGCCTGCCGCTGGAAGCCCTGGGCCAGGCCCTGATCGAGCGGATCCAGGCGCAGATACCAGGTCCCGTCGAGCAGGTAGCGGCCGGTGTAGCCGTCGTGGTAGAGCACCTTCGCGGTGGGCGCCGCGGCCGCCGTGCCACTCGCGAGCGCGTGCGCGGGCAGCGCGAGCATGAGCGCGAAGACGAGCGGGAGCGTGCGAAGGGCGCGGTGCAAGCCTGGGTTTGGTAGAGCCTCGCCGGCGAGGCGGTACAGGTGAATGCAACACCCGTTCCCGTCTCGGGTTGTGCTGCCCCCCGAAAACCCTCCCGGTGCTTAACGGCGCCCAAAAGACTAGATCAAGCGCGCGACGGCCCCGGATCCGCAAGAATCGCCGCCGTACCCGGCAAGGAGAGAGGTCAGGTGCCCTACTTCAAAGACGAGGCGGAGGTCTACGCCTTCATTGGACGGCTGTTCCAGGAGCTCGTGAAGGACGACGAGCTGGCGCCGAAGTTCCAGAAGGCGAACACGATCGTGCAGTACCAGTACCGGGAGCCCGAGTCCCAGATCACGGTGAAGATGATCGAGGACGAGGAGCCTCAGGTGGATCTCGGCCCGACCGAGCTCGAGCCCGAGGTGGTGATGACCATGGAGGCCGACACCGCTCACAAGTTCTGGCTCGGGCGGCGTGAACGTGACCGTGGCGCTGGCCCGCGGGCAGATGCGCGCGAAGGGACCCGTGGCCAAGATCCTCAGGCTCGTGCCGCTCGTGAAGCCCGTGTTCCCGCGCTACCGGAAGATCCTCGAGGAAGCCGGTAGGGACGACCTGCTGAAGGCCGCCTGAGCGCGTGGAGGCAGGGGGCGCTCGCCGGCTGGCGGGCTTCAAGGACTTCTACCAGTTCACCGCGCCCACGCGGGTGATCGCGGGGCGCGGCCTGATCGAGAGCGCGGGCTTCGAGTTCA
Source organism: uncultured Thermoleophilaceae bacterium (assembly GCA_963729205.1). Classification (GTDB taxonomy): domain Bacteria; phylum Actinomycetota; class Thermoleophilia; order Solirubrobacterales; family Thermoleophilaceae; genus JAICJR01. Next base: position 436,682 of record CAVSNA010000020.1, on the reverse strand, counting down.
CGAAGGAGGGAGCGAGCCGGCCGCTCGTGGTCACCGACCAGGTCATCCGCGCCACCGGCCTGGTCGAGCGGGTGGTGGCGGGCCTCGAGGACGGGGGGCTGGAATGCGCCGGCGTGTTCGACGCGGTGCCGCAGGACTCGTCCACCGACGTGGTGGCCGCCTGCGCCGAGGCGGCCCGGGAGGCGGGCGCCGACTCCTTCCTCGCCGTGGGCGGCGGCTCCGTGATGGACACGGCCAAGGCGGCCGACGTGCTGTTCACCCACGGGGGCCAGATCCGCGACTGGGAGGGCTTCTTCGGCCTGCCGCGGGACGGCGACGGGATGGGCCGGCCGCAGGAGCTGGCGCCGCTCGCGTGCATCCCCACCACCGCCGGCACCGGCTCGGAGGTGTCGTTCGCGGCCGTGGTGAAGGACCCCGAGGAGGGGCTGAAGATGGAGGTGGCGGACTTCCCGCTGTTCCCGCGGCTGGCGATCCTCGACCCGGCCTCGCACCGCGACCCTTCCCGCGGCCATCGCCGCCTCCACCGGGATGGACGCCCTCACCCACGCCATCGAGGGCTACGTGTCCAGCGAGTGGAACCCGCACGCGGATGCCTGTGCCCTCCACGCGCTGCGGCTGATCGGGGCGAACCTCGAGCGCGCGGTGACCGACACCGGGGACGAGGACGCGCGCGGCAACATGCTGGTGGCCGCGGCGCTGGCGATCGTCCCCACCGGCTCCGGCGCGATCGGCATCACCCACTCGATGTCGCACCCCTGTGGCGGGCGCTACGGAGTGCCGCACGGCGTGGCGAACGCGATCAACCTGCCGCACGTGATCCGCTGGAACGCGGCGGGCGGGAGCGACATCGCCGACCGCTACCGGGACGTCTGCGAGGTCCTCGGCGTGGAGAGCGGCGGCTCGGACGCCGACGTTGGGGACGCGCTCGCCGGCCACGTCAGCGCGCTCAGCTCCACGCTCGGCCTGCCCAGCCGCCTATCCGAGGTCGGCGTGCCCGAGGAGGGGATTGACGCCTTGGTCGAGGGGGCGATGGGGGATGCGTGCACGCTTGTCAATCCGAGAGAGCCGACGGAGGAAGATTTCGCGCGGTTGTACCGGCGGGCTCTCTAGGTCTCGGGTGGCGGGTCTCGGGTGTCGGGTTCCATCTCCGACACCCGACGAACCCGACACCCGACACCTAGTCCCGCCTCGCCTCCACAAGCGCCTTCAACGTGGCTTTCCCCGAGTACTTCGGTTTCCACTTCAGCTCGCGCTTTGCTCTGTCCGTTTTCATGAGCACTTCCTTCCGCACTGAGTGGATCCAGTTCAGCTGGGGTGGGGAGCCGGGTAGGCGGGCTATTACTTCGGCGGTGGCGTCCACGGCCAGCTCCGGGATCTGGATCGAGTACCAGCCGAGGGCGCGGGCCAGGTCGCTGACGCGCAGCGTGCCGCCGCCCGCGAGGTTGTAGGCGCCCGGGGCGCCCCTCCCGAGCACGCCGGCCACGAACGCGGACGCCACGTCGTCCTCGTGGACGAGCTGGAAGCGCGTGCCGGGATCGGGGATCACCGGCTTCAGCATCGGCATCGCGGCGAGCAGGCGCCGCACCGCGTCCGGCATCGCCTCGGACAGGCGCACGTAGGGGATCTCGTCGAGCAGCATCTGGGCGCGCGGCCCGGCGACGACGCAGGGGCGGAAGACGTAGGCCTCGGTGCGGCTGCGGCCGAGCAGCACGTCGGCGAGAACCTGCTCGACCTCCGCCTTCTGCTGCGAGTAGAAGTGCTCCGGGGTGCCGCGCGGCGGCACGTCCTCGCGTGAGCCAGTTCGGGTTGTCGGAGTGGAAGCCGTAGGCGGCGACGCTCGACGCGTAACAGAGGCGCTTCGCGCGGGCGGCCACCGCGGCCTCGAACACGATGCGCGACCCGTCCACGTTGATCGCGCGCGTGGCGTCGCTCGCCGTGAGGATCGCGAAGGCGAGGTGGACGACCACGTCGGCGCCCCTCAGCGCGTCGCGGACGCTGTCCGGGTCGCGTACGTCGCCCTGGCGGTACTCGGTCTTCTTCCAGCCGGCGTCGGCGGGATCGAACGGCCGCCGCGCCATGCCCACGATCCGCTTGACGCCGCGAGAGCGCTCGAGCGCCGAGACGAGAGCGATGCCGAGATCCCCGGTCGGGCCGGTCACCGCGACGGTGAGGCCCTCGGGCGGCATGAGGCTAGTCGGCGTAGCCGGGTTCGCCCGGGAGCACCACGCGTGCCACGCCGCCGTCCACGAGCACGCGCGGCTGCACCGGCTGGACCCTGCGCGTGCGCGCGTGAGCGAGCGCCTGCTCGACCGAGTCGAACTCGGACAGCTCCTCGAGGTGCTTGATCGTCGGGAACACGAGCAGCAGCTCGTCGCGGGCGTACGCCTCGAGCGCGGCGCGCGGGGTGAGCCAGCGCAGCGTCCACGCACTCCTCGCCGTCGCACACCGCCTCGGCATTCGGCGGCGACTCCACCACGAAGAACCAGGTGTCGAAGCGGATCTCCACCTCGGCCGGGGTGATCCAGCGCGAGAACGGCACCAGCTCGTCCGAGTCGGCGATTGCGACGCCCGCCTCCTCGGTGAGCTCGCGGGCTGCCGTTCCGGCGGGCCCCGAGTCGTCGTCGTGCACGGCCCCGCCCGGGAACACCCAGGCGCCGGCCATGAAGCGCGACTCGGGGTTGCGCTCCACCAGCAGCACCTCGGGGCCGGCGTCGCTGTCGCGCAGGACCATCACGGAGGCCGCCGGCCGCGCCGGCTTCACCTCGCCGCTGTTGAGCTTCTCACCCGGGCCCGGGCGGTCGACCCTCATCGTCGTGGGGCTTGTCGTGTGCCATCGGGCGCAGCCTACTCCCGCTAACCTGCCCGGACTGTGGAGGCCGCAACCCAGCAACTCTGGATCTGCGAATCGTGCGGATTCATCTACGACCCCGCCGAGGGAGATCCCGACGGCGGCGTGCCCCCCGGCACCCCGTTCGAGGACATCCCGGACGACTGGTTCTGTCCCGTCTGCGGAGCGAGGAAGAGGGACTTTTCGCCGTACGACGGGTAGGGCGCTGGCGTTGACAGTTCGCAGTTGGGGGCGAGAGGATCAGCGCGGCCGGAATTACCGCGGGGCCGGCGGGTCACCTGTCAACTGTCAACTGTCTACGCGGCTGCGAGCTCGCTGGTCGCTCGCCACGGCCACGATCGCTTCCCACAGGATCACGACCAGGCGCTCCAGGTCGGCCTCGGAGATGGCCAGTGGCGGCATCAGGACCACGACGTCGCCCAGCGGGCGCACTATCGCGCCGCGCCGGCGCGCCTCGAGCGTGACCGCGTGGCCGATGCGGGCCTCGACCGGGAAGCCGGTCAGCTCGACGCCGCACATGAAGCCGCGGCGGCGGACCTCGGCCACCATCGGGAGCTCGGCGACCGGCTCGAGCAGCCGCCCGAGCAGCTCGATCTTGGGCTGGAGGCGCTCCAGCGTGCGCTCCTCCTCGAACACGTCCAGCGTGGCCAGCGCCGCGGCGCAGGCGAGCGGGTTGCCGGTGTAGGTGTGGCCGTGGAAGAAGGTGCGGAACTCCTCGTGCTCGCCGAGGAAGCCCTCGTAGACGCGCTCGGTGGCGAGCGTGGCCGCCAGCGGCATGTAGCCGCCGGTGATGCCCTTCGCCAGGCAGAGGAAGTCCGGCGCGACGTCCTCGTGCTCGCAGGCGAACATGCGGCCGGTGCGGCCGAAGCCCACGGCCACCTCGTCGCAGATGAGAAGCACCCCGTACCTGTCGCACAGCGCGCGCACGTCGCGCAGGTAGCCCTCGGGGTGGACGATGCATGCCCGCCGCGCCCTGCACCAGCGGCTCCATGATCACCGCCGCGACCTCGTCCGCGTGCTCGGCCAGCAGCCGCTCCATGTCGGCCGCGTCGCCCGGCTCGGCCTTCAGCGTGTCGAACAGGAGCGGCCGGTACATCGAGTGGAAGAGGTCGATCCCGCCCACCGAGACGGAGCCGATGGTGTCGCCGTGGTAGGCGTCGCGCAGCGCACACGAAGCGGGTGCGCCGGCTGTCGGCGCCGCCCTGCTGCTGCCAGTACTGGAACGCCATCTTCAGCGCGATCTCGGCGGCGGTGGAGCCGCTGTCCGAGTAGAACACGCGCGTGAGGCCCGGCGGGGCGAGCTCCACCAGCCGGCGCGCGAGCTGAATCGCCGACGGATGCGAGAGGCCGAGCATCGTGCTGTGCGCCACGGCGTCGAGCTGATCGCGCACGGCGGCGTCGATCCGCGGGTGGCGGTGACCGTGGACGTTGCACCACAGCGACGAGACGCCGTCGATGTAGCGGCGCCCGTCGGTGTCGATCAGGTCGGTGCCCTCGGCGCGCTCGATGATCAGCGGCTGCTCGCTCTCCCAGCCCCGCTGCTGCGTGAACGGGTGCCAGAGGTAGCGGCGATCGTCCGAGGCGAGGCTCACGGCGGGCAAGCTAGCTCGGAGGGTGGTCGGAAACGCTCAGATGACGGCGACCGCGGCGGCCGCGTCGAAGTCCGGCAGGTCGCCGGCGTGCCCCGGCAGGTGACGCCAGCAGATCGCGCCGTGCGAGTCGATCGCGAACGTGCCCGCCTGCTGCCAGCGGCTGCCCACCGGGTGACGGTTGACCGATCCCGCGGCGGCGCAGCCTCGCAACGCTGGCGAGCGAGCGCGGCCCCGCGAAGTGAGCCAGGCTCGAGCGGCCGAGGCCCCAGGCCGCGTACAGCTCCCGGCGCTCGTCGATCACGAGCTCGAGCCTCAGGCCGGCCCTCACCTCGGCACACCACCTGTCGGTGGCCGCCAGCGAGGCATGGCTGACCACGATCCACCTGATCTCCGGGTGCAGGTCGGCCACCTCGGTCATCGCCCTCACCGTGGACTCGGCGAACGGGCAGCCAACGTGGCGCAGGAACGCCACCACCGCGGGCCCGCGGAGCGGGCCGAGCGGCGGCGCACTCGGCGCTGGGTCGCCCACCGCGGGGAGGGGCGCGAGCTTGAGCTGCGGTGGCGGTATGAAGGTGCGAGGATCCATCCTGCTGGGCCGCCGCCAAGAAGGGGCCGCGGCCCGAGGAGAGGAGGAGCGATGAGCTACAGAAAGTACCGGCTGGGCAGCTACCGGGATATGTGCGATCAGCACCGCTGGGAGGTTCCCGCGCGTTACAACATCGCCACGGATGTGTGCGACAAGCACGCGCGTGACCGGATGGCGATGCTCTGGGAGGACTGGCGCGGCGACGAGCGCCAGGTGACATTCGGCGAGCTGCAGGACCTCTCCGCGAAGTTCGCCAACGCCCTCGAGGCGCACGGGGTGGAGCGCGGCGATCGCGTGGCCACGCTGCTGCCGTCGCTGCCCGAGACCGCGGCGGTCTTCCTCGGCACCTACAAGGCGGGCGCGATCCTCCTCTCGATGTCCGTGCTCTACGGGGACGAGGGCATCCAGCACCGGCTGCGCGACTCCGGCGCCAAGGTGCTCGTGACCGACACGAAGAACCGCCACCGCATCCCCGACGGGCTGGCGGAGGTGATCTTCGTGCTCGACTCGCCGGACGGAGGCGAGCGCCAGGCGGGCGACATCGACCTCGCCGCGGCGCTCGAGAAGGCCTCGGTGCGCTACGACACGGTCGACACCTCGGCCGACGACCCGGCCCAGCTCTACTACTCCTCCGGCACCACCGGGCAGGCCAAGGGGATCCTGCACGCCCACCGCTACCTGCTCGCGCACGAGGAGTTCGAGTTCTCCCACGACGTCCAGGACGGCGAGCTGTTCCACGGCTCGGGCGAGTGGGCGTGGGCCGCCGGCATCTGCCCGCTGCTGGGTCCCTGGCGCTACGGCGCGGTGCAGTACGTCTACGCGCGCAAGGGCGGCTTCGACCCGGAGGAGCAGCTGCGCGTGCTCTCGAAGAACGGCATCGAGAACATGTTCACCACGCCCACCGCGCTGCGCTCGATGCGCTCGGTCTCGGACGCGGGCAAGCGCTACCCGCTCGAGCGGATGCGGATCGTCTGCTCGGCCGGCGAGCCGCTCAACCCCGAGGTGATCACCTGGTTCCGCGAGCAGTACGGGCTGACGGTGCTCGACTTCTACGGCCTCACCGAGAGCTATCCGCTCTGTGGCAACTACCCGACGGTCGAGGTGCGACCGGGCTCGATGGGGCTGCCCGATGCCCGGCTGGGACGTGGCGATCCTCGACGAGGACGAGAACCCGCTGCCCGCCGGCGAGCGCGGGGAGATCTGCCTCAAGGCGCGCTCCAACCCCCACTACCCGCTCGGCTACTGGAACCGGCCGGAGGACACCGAGGAGGTGTTCGGCGGCGAGTGGTTCCACACCAAGGACGCCGCGCAGACCGACGAGGACGGGTACGTCTGGTACGCCGGCCGCGCCGACGACGTGATCATCTCGGCCGGCTACCGGATCGGGCCGTTCGAGGTGGAGTCGGCGTGCGTCGAGCACCCGGCCGTGATCGAGGCGGCCGCGGTGGCCTCGCCCGACGAGCGGCGCGGCACGATCGTGAAGGCCTTCATCGTGCTCGCGCGAGGGCCATGAGCCCACCGACGGCCTCGCCGACGAGATCAAGGCGCACGTGCGCGAGCGCCACTCCGCCTACGCCTATCCGCGCGAGATCGAGTTCGTCGACGATCTGCCGAAGACCCTCACCGGCAAGATCAGGCGGGTGGAGCTGCGCGAGGCCGAGCGCGAGCGCAAGGAGGCCGAGTCCACGGCCTGACCCTCTCGCATCGCCGCGGGCCGCCTGCGGGTAGCATCACGCAACTGCTGCCGGCGAGCCTGGAGGGGACATGAGCACCGAGGTCATGGAAGTGGTGGAGGGCGAGGGCTATGCGGTCGGGAACCTCGACTGCGCTTGGCGAGGGCTACGGCTTCCGCAAGATCCGCGCGGCGCTCGGCGTGACCGCCTTCGGCGTGAACGCGATCGTGCTGCCGGCGGGCATCGAGGCGGGCAAGCACTTCCACGACGAGCAGGAGGAGCTCTACTTCGTGCACAGCGGCGAGCTCGAGATGGTCTTCGGCGACGGCTCGGCCCACCGCCTCGGCCCCGGCGGCCTGGCGCGCGTGGATCCCAAGACCGTGCGCCAGTTCCGCAACGTGGGCGACGAGGACGCGGTGTTCGTCGTGGTCGGCGGGAAGGACGGCTACGTGGGACGCGACGGGCACGTGCCGGAGGACGAGACCGGCCCCAAGGTGCGCGCCGATCGAGTCCTAGCCGGCCCGCAGCCAGTCGTCGAGCGGCAGCCGCGCCCCTGCCTCCGCCAGCTGCGTCCCGCGTGACGCGGGGCAGGCAGCTCACGCTCACGCCGCCGATCCGCTCGACCGTCTCCCGGTTGGAGCGCGCCAAGGTCGTCGTCCGCCCAGGGCGTCATCACCACGCCCACCGGGTCGAGGCCGGCCGCGCGCGCCGCCTCCAGGGTGAGCAGCGTGTGGTTGATCGTGCCGAGCGCGGGCCGCGCCGCGATCACGAGCGGCAGGTGGAGGTCGAGCGCCAGGTCGCGGATCAGGTAGCCCGGCGTGAGCGGCACGAGCAGGCCGCCGACTCCCTCGCAGACCAGCACGTCCGCGTGCTCGGCCAGCGCCCGCGCGCGGGCGACCAGCGCCGGCGGCTCGATCGACCTGCCCGCCAGCTGCGCGGCGTAGTGCGGCGAGACCGGCGGGCCGAAGCGCTCGGGCGACACCTCCTCCGGCGACTGCCCGGCGCTCGCCACCATCGCGAGCAGCTCGTGGTCGCGCGGCCACTCGCCGGGCTCGTCGTCGAGGCCCGTGACGGCTGGCTTGAACGCGGCCACCCGCTCGCCCGCGGGCCGCCAGCGCGGCGCAGATCGCCGCGGCGACGATCGACTTGCCGACGCCGGTGTCGGTCCCGGCGACGAAGACCCCGCGCACGGGGATCCGGCTAGGCGGCTTCGGCGAGCCCGTCGAACACGCGCGGCGCGCCGTCGGCTGCCTGGCGCTCCGGCGCCGTGACCGTGGCGGGCACGTGCGGCACCACCGCGCCGAGCACGCGCGCCGCCTGGCGCAGCTCGGCCGAGCGATGCGAGGCCATCACCGCGAGCCGCAGGCGCGAGGTGCCCTCCGGCACGGTCGGCGGCCGGATCGCCTGCGCGAACACGCCGCGCTGGAGCGCCTGCTCGCAGGCCTTCATCGCCTGCGCCGGATCGCCCACCACGAGCGGCACGATCTGCGTCTCCGAGTCGCCCGGGTCGAGCCCCTCGGCGAGGAGCGCCTCGCGCAGCAGCGCGGAGTTGCGCCGCAGCTTGTCGACCCTGTGCGGCTCCGCGCGCAGGATCTCGAGCGCGGCCATCGCGCCCGCGACCGCCGGCGGCGGCAGCGCCGTGGAGAAGATCAGGGTGCGCGCGCTGTTCACGAGGTACTCGGCCATCGAGGCGTCGCAGCACGCGTAGGCGCCGTAGGAGCCGAGCGCCTTGCCGAGCGTGCCGACCACCACGTCCACCTCATCCTCGAGCGCGGCGGCCGCCACGGCCCCGCGCCCTCCGGGCCCGAGCGTGCCGGTGCCGTGCGCCTCGTCCACCATCACGCGCGCGTCGTAGCGCCCGGCCAGCTCCACGATCTCGGGCAGCGGCGCGATGTCGCCGTCCATCGAGAAGACGCCGTCGGTGACGATCAGGCTCGCGCGTCCCTCGGCCTCGCGCAGCCCGTACTCGAGGTGGTCCATGTCGCAGTGGTCGTAGACGAACGTGCGGGCCTTCGCCAGGCGGCAGCCGTCCACGATGCTGGCGTGGTTCAGCGAGTCGGAGAGCACCACGTCGCCCTCGCCGCGCGAGCGTGGACACGATGCCCGCGTTCGCCAGGTAGCCCGAGCCGAACAGCACGCAGGCCTCGCTGCCCTTGAAGTCGGCCAGCTGCTCCTCGAGGCGCCGGTGCACCGTCATGTTGCCCGACACGAGCCGCGACGCCCCGGCGCCCGACGCCCCAGCGCATGGCCGCCTCGGCGGCGGCCTCGCGCACGCGCGGGTGATCGGCCAGGCCGAGGTAGTTGTTCGAGCAGAGCAGCAGCACCGGGCGGCCGTCGAGCAGCACGCGCGGCCCCTGCGGCCCCGACACGAGCCGCATGCGGCGATAGAGGCCGCGCTCGCGCAGGTCGTCCAGCCGTTCCGCGATGTCGGTCACGCCGCCTCCTCCCTGTCGTGGCCCGACTTGCACGACCTCGAGCGGCCGCGCGCGGTTCGGCGCGCCGTCGGGCCGCGGTGGGCACCGAGGTCTTCTTGCGGTGGCGAAGCTGGGTGGCCGGGTTCCAGAAGCTGGCCTCGTCCTGGCGATCGATCAGCCGGTCGATCGGGGTGTCCGGCGTGTCGCCCTCGAGCCAGCCGGAGCGGTTGTCGGGCCGCGGGTTCGAGCCGTTGTCGGGCTGGCGCGCGGTGTTCAGCCCGAGCTCCTCGAACATCGCGCCGGTCGTCCTCCGGCTCGGAGCCCAGCGTGGTGAGGAAGTTGCCCATCATCACGCCGTTCAGCCCCGCCTTCACCGCCAGCGGCTGCAGCTCGCCGAGGTTCTCGATCCGCCCGCCGCAGAGCCGGAACAGCGCCGCCGGCATGATCAGGCGGAAGATCGCGATCCACTTGACCGCCTCCCAGGGATCCATGAAGTCGCGGTCGCCGAACTTGGTGCCGGAGCGCGGGTTGAGCAGGTTGATCGGCACGCTGTCGGGATCGAGCTCGGCGAGCTGGAAGGCCATCTCCACCCGCTGCTCGCGCGACTCGCCGAGGTTGAGGATGCCGCCCACGCAGGTCTCGAGCCCGGCCTCCTTCACCGCCTCGATCGTGCGGATGCGGCCCTCGTAGCGCACGGTGGTGGAGACCTCGTCGTAGTAGGACTCGGCCGTCTCCACGTTGTGGTGCACGCGCTGGATGCCGGCGTCCTTCAGCCGCTTGGCGCGCTCCACCGACATGTGCCCGATCGAGGCGCAGCGCTTGAGCGAGGTGTGCTCGGCCACCAGGCGCGCGCCCTCGACGATGTTCTCGAAGTCCCGCTTGGAGAGCCCCTGTCCCTGCGTGACCATGCAGAAGCGATGCGCGCCCGCCGCCTCGGCCGCGCGCGCGTGCTCGAGGATCTGGTCCGGGCTCATCATCGCGTGCATCGGCGTGTCCGCCTCCGCGAAGCGCGACTGGGCGCAGAAGCCGCAATCCTCCGCGCAGCCGCCGGACTTCGCGTTCACGAGGGAGCAGAGGTCGGTGGAGTCGCCGAAGCGCTCCACGCGCGCCTCGAAGGCACGATCGACGAGCTTCAGGATCTCGTCGTGCTCCTCGATCTCCCCGAGGGCACGGGCCTCCTCGTACGTGATCAGCGGCGGCAAGCTCGACCTCCCGATGGCGGCGACGGTTGCCGGGCCACGGTAGGCGTGAGGTCGGACGGTTGAAGAACCGCTAACGGTTGCGCCACCGCGGCTTCCGCTTTTCCGCGAACGCCCGTACCCCCTCGCGAAAGTCCTCGCTCGCGAAGCAGGACTCGCGCAGGTCCACGAGTTCCTGCTCGAGCTCGGGGGTCAGCTCGACGGTCGTCTCGCGCAGCGCGCGCATCACGCGCTTGTTGCCCTTCAGGGAGAGCGGGGCGTTGCTCGCGATCTCGGCGGCGAGCCCGAGCGCGGTCGAGTCGAGCTCCTCGCGCTCCACCACGTGGTTCACGAGACCCATCCGCGCGGCGCGGTCGGCGTCCACGTTGCGCCCGACGTAGAAGAGCTCGGCGGTGTTCGCCACGCCACAGACCTCGATGAAGCGCCGCAGCCCCGTGTGCGAGTAGATCAGGCCGAGCTTCGCGGGCGGCATGCCCAGCTTGATGCCGCGCGCCGCCACGCGGATGTCGCAGGTCAGCGCGAGCTCGAGCCCGCCACCGATCGTGTGCCCGTTGAGGGCGGCCAGCACCGGGTAGGGATAGGCGTCGAGCGCCTCGATCGCGTCGTGGAACGGGTGCGCCACGAGCGCCTCGGCGCGCTCCTCGAAGTTCTTCTCGTCGAGGTTGCCGAGGTCGTAGCCCGCCGAGAACATGCTCCCGTCGCCCGTGAGCAGGAGACAGCGGGCGTCGAGCCCCTGGACCGTCTCGGCGAGCGTGTCCAGGATCTCGTGGTCGAGGGCCCCGCGCTTGTCGGGGTTCGAGATCTTCAGCCGGGTGACGTGCTCCGCCGGCTCGTCGAGCAGCAGCTTGCCGGATGCGAGCTCACGCGTCGAGCTACTCGAGGACAACCAGCGTGTCCCCCTCCGACACCGATTGGCCCTCCTCGCAGGTGATCTCCGTCACCACGCCGTCGTCCTCGGCCTCCACCGGCATCTCCATCTTCATGGACTCGAGGATCACAAGCGTGTCGCCCTCCTCGACCTGCTGGCCGACCCGGCACTCGATCTTCCACACAGTGCCCGTGATGTGGGCCTCAACGTCTGGCAACGCGGCCTCCTCGTCCGAGAGTTTGCGGCACGATACCGGCCGGTGCCCCCGGAAATCGCGGCGCTAGTCGCCGCCCACAACGAGCAGGAGCGCCTCGGCGCGACGCTCTCCGCCCTGCGCGCGACGTTCCCCGGCGCGCGCCTGATCGTGGCCGACGACGGCTCGACCGACCGCACGCCGGAGATCGCCCTCGAGGCCGGCGCCGAGCTCGTGCGCGGGCGAGCGGCGGCTGGGCAAGGGCGGCGCCAACACGCTGGCGGCGGACCAGCTGCTGGCGGACGGGACGCCCGCCGTGGTGCTGCTCTGCGACGGCGACCTGGGCGCCTCGGCGGCGGTGCTCTCGCGCGCTCGTGACCCGGGTCGCGGACGGCGCCGCGGAAATAGCCGTGGCCGTGTTCGCCCGACGGGTAGGCGGCGGCTTCGGCCTGGCGCTGCGGTTCGCGCGCTGGGCGGTGGAGAAGCGCGCCGGCCGCGTGCTGCAGGCCCCGCTGTCCGGGCAGCGCGCGCTCACCCCGGGGGTGCTCATCGCCGTGCTCCCGTTCGCGCCCGGCTTCGGCATGGAGACGGCCATGGACATCGACGCCCTGCGGGCGGGATTCGCCTTCGAGGAGATCGAGCTCGAGCTCGAGCATCGCGCCACCGGCCGCACCGCGGCGCGGCTTCCTCCACCGGGCCCGCCAGCTGCGCCGACATCGCGCGCGTGTACCTGTCGCGGCGCTGAGCGGCGAGTAACCGTGCCCCCGCGGGCGGGTAACAACGCCTAGGTGAAGGAGCAGGTCTACAAGGACCCGCGGCCTCCGGAGCATTTCGCTCGCTTCCACGAGCGGGCGCGCCGGCGCCGCCCGGACTGGGTCTACGACATGGTGCGGCTGTTGCTCGTGCCCTACGTCGCGATCGTGTATCGCGGCCGCTGCATCGACTCGCAGAAGGTTCCGAACGAGGGCCCCGTGCTGCTCGCCCCGAACCACTTCTCCTACCTCGATCACTTCTTCGTCGCCGCCTACCTGCGCCGCAAGGTGCAGTTCATGGCGAAGTCGCAGCTGTTCGCTCCCCCGATGCAGTGGATCTACACCCACGGCGGGGTGTTCCCCGTGCTGCGCGGCCGCCAGGACGCCGAGGCGTTCAAGACCGCGCACACGATCCTGGGGCGAGGCGACATGGTCCTGATGTACCTCGAGGGAGGCCGCTCGCGCAGTGGCGATCTCGGGGAGCCGAAGCCTGGCGTGGGCCGCCTGGCTCTCGAGTCGGGAGTGCCCGTGGTGCCAACCGCGATCGTCGGGTCCGCGAAGGTGCGTAACTGGACGCGCCTGCAGTTCCCGAAGGTCACGGTGCAGTTCGGCGATCCCATCAGGTTCGAGCAGGTCGAGAACCCCACGCGCGAGCAGGCGCAGGCGGCCAGCGAGGTCGTCTTCGCCGAGGTGGAGAAGCTCTACTACGGGCTTCAGCAGAACGGCCGCAAGCGGGCGATCCGCGCCGCCCGGGCCGCGCGGCGGGCGGCCCAGGCTGCCGGCCGCCGCCCCATCGCCAGCTGACCGGCCTACGGTTACCCGAAGACCCGCTGGCCAGCTAACCCGGTCGTCGCACGCCCACGCGTCCGCGATCGTTCAGGAACCCCACGACGACCTGAACGAGAGGAAGCCCAGTGCCACCGACGACCCACACCGAGATCGATCCGAGCGCCTGCATCGGCCACGTTCACCTGCGGGTCTCGGACCTCGCGCGCGCCACCGCCTTCTACCGCGACGCGCTCGGTTTCACGGTGCGCTTCTACGGCCCCGACATCGGCCTGCCGGCGGTGTTCCTCGGCGGCCGGCGACTACCACCACCACATCGCGCTGAACACGTTCGAGAGCGAGGGCGGCACGCCGCCCGGCCCCGGCCACACGGGCCTTCACCACTTCGCGATCCGCTACCCGGATCGCACGGCGCTGGCGCGGGCCACGCAGCGGCTGCTCGACCACCATCATCCGATCGACGGCGCCCAGGACCACGGCGGCACGCTCGCCGTCTACCTGCGCGACCCCGACGGCAACGGCATCGAGCTGCAGTACGACCGTCCCTTCGAGGACTGGTTCGACTCCGACGGCCGCCCGATCGTGAAGGCCGAGCCGTTCGAGCTCGAGGAGCTGCTGGGCTCCCGGCCGGAGGCGGCCTTCGCCTAGTAGACGGGCTCGAGCGCTCGCCAGGCCGTCATGTCGTGCCCAGGCACGATCAGCGCGTTCGGCGTCTGCTCCGCGTAGAGCTGGATCTCCCTCAGCGAGCGCCGGAAGACGTGCTCGTCCGCCATCTGGTGCGGCAGCGCCGACTCGCGCAGCGTCCGCAGCGTGTAGATCGCGTCGCCCGCGATCAGCGCCTCCCGTCCGGCCAGCCTGAGGATCACCGAGAGGTGGCCGACGCGTGTGCCCGGGCGTGAAGACCAGGCGCACGCTGCCGTCGCCGAAGACGTCGAACGAGCGGCCGAAGGTGGCGAACGACTCCGACTGCTGGGAGCCGAAGTCGAGCAGCCGGTAGTCGAAGGCATGGTCGAACTGGCGGCTCACGTAGCCGCGCAGCTGCCCGCGCGGCTCGGTCGCTGCCTGCCACTCGGCGCTGCTGAGCAGGAAGGTGGCGGCGGGGAAGTCCGAGATGGCGCTGGCGTGGTCGAGGTGGAGGTGGGTCATCAGCACCAGCTTGATGCCGGCCGGCTCGATGCCGCGCGAGCGCAGCTGGTGCGTGACCGCCTGCGACTGCTCCATCTTGATGCCCTTGAAGACGATCGTGCCCAGACGCCCGAGGTTCTGCTTCGGATCGACCGCCACCGACGAGTGGAAGCCGGTGTCGATCAGGAAGTGACCGAAGCCCGGGTGCTCGGCCAGGAACGCCACGACCGGGAACTCGATCCACTGGTCGTTGGGCACGCCCATGCCGAGAGCTCGCGCGCCGGCGAGGCGGCCGTCGGCCCGGTGAAACCACGCGGGCGGCGCCTTGGCGGTGGCGCACAGGAGCGGCCACAGCCGGACGGTGGCCTGATCCCGGCCGCCCGTGATCGGGAGCGATGCGGGCTGCGGTTCAGCCGCGGTGGCCATAGCGGGAGTGACGATAGTCTGGCCGACCGATGCCCAGCGAGATCTTCCGTGCGGGACTGCTCGACGGCCAGGTGGTGCTCGTGACCGGTGGCGGCTCGGGCCTCGGCAGGGCCACCGCAATCGAGCTGACCGCCTGCGGCGCCACCGTTGCGGTCGCCGGGCGCCGGTCCGAGCCGCTGGACGAGACCGCGTCCCTGTGCGAGGGCGGCCGCTGCCACGCCGTGGTGGCCGACATCCGCGAGGAGGACGACGTGGCCGCGCTCGTGGACGGGGTGCTCGAGCGGCACGGGAAGATCGACATGCTGGTGAACAACGCGGGCGGCCAGTACATGTCGCCCGCCGAGGACATCACGCCGAAGGGCTTCCGCACGGTGGTGAGGCTGAACCTCGAGGGCACCTGGCTGATGACCCACGCGGTGGCCACGAAGGCGATGATCCCGGCCGGCGGCGGCAAGGTCGTGAACGTGACCCTCTCGCCGCACAACGGGCTGCCGGGCATGGTTCACTCCGCGGCCGCGCGCGCGGCGGTGGAGAACATGACCCGCGCGCTCTCGATCGAGTGGGCCCGCTTCGGCATCCGCGTGACGGCGATCGCCACCGGCCACTTCGAGACCGACGCGATCCAGAAGTACCCGGAGCCGGTGCGGCGCGGAGTGGCGGCCACGGTGCCGCTGCAGCGGCTCGGGCGGCCCGAGGAGCAGGCCTGGCTGGTGGCCTACCTCGCCGTCACCGGCCGGCGACTACTTCTCGGGCGCGGTCTTCACCCTCGACGGCGCGCGCGACAACTGGTTCGGGCCCTGGCCGCCGGTGGCCATGATGGACGAGAGTGGCAAGCCGCTCGCCGAGGAACGCCGCCCGAAGGCCGAGTAGCGTCAGCCGCCAGCGAGCGCGAGGAAGCGCTCGCACAGGCCGCGGCCCAGCTCGCTCCAGCCCGACATCTCCCGCGCCGTGCGCTCCCGCAGGGCGCTCAGGTCCACGCCGGCCTCGCGCACGTCGTCGGCGGGCGTCGGCCTCCGCGTCCGCGATCCAGTCGCTCACGATCTCCGGGGTGACCTCCGCATGGAACTGGATGCCCCAGGCGCGCTCGCCGAGGCGGTAGGCCTGGGCGCAAGCCGCGCTGCGGGCGAGCACCGGCGAGCCGGGCGCCGGCTCCACGGCGTAGCTGTGCCACTGAAGCGAGGGGAAGCGCGCTGGCAGCGCTCCGAGCAGGGGGTCGGAGGCGGCCTCGGCGCTCAGCTCCACGTCGGTCCAGCCGATCTCGGCCACCGGCAGCCGCACGATCTCCCCGCCCGCCGCCTGGCCCAGCAGCTCGGCTCCCAGGCAGATGCCGATCGTGGGCACCCCGCTCTCGAGCAGCTCAGCCAACCAGGCGCGCTCGGTCGGGAGCCAGGGGTGGTCGGCGTCCTGGTTCGGGTGCATCGCGCCGCCGAGGACGAGCGCGGCGTCGGCATCGCCGGGCGGCGGGTCGCCGCTGGGCGGGCGCCACTCGACGAGCTCCGCGCCGCGCGCGCGGATCACCTCGCCGAACACGCCCGCGCCGGCGTCGTCCTGGTTCACCGCGGCGACGACCCTCATCGCTGGAAGAGCGTGGACAGCACGATCTGGGAGACCGTACGCGACACGCCCTCCTTCGAGCGAATGCTCTCCAGCGCGAGCTCGAGGTCCGCGGTGTCCTTCGCGAGCACGTGCAGCACGGCGCTGTACTCGCCGGCCACTGTGTGGGCGGACGCCACCTCCGGCACGGCCTCCACCGCCTGCTTGATCGCGTCGGCCGGCATGCGCCCGTCGCAGTACAGGTAGACGAACGCCTCCGTGTGCCAGCCGGACGCGGCCGGGTCGATCACCGCCGTGTAGCCACGGATGACCCCTGTGGCCTCGAGCTTGTCCACCCGCCGCTTCACTGCCGGCGCGGACAGGTGCACGTGCTTGCCGATGTCCTGGAAGGAGCGCCGGGCGTCCTCCCGGAGCAGTGCAACGATTCGCTCGTCGGTCTGGTCCATTCACGGCCTCCTGGACACCTGTTTGCAACGAATAGCCGTTGCAAACGCCCTTTGACAGTAGAAACATTACCTGCAGACGCGCACCCGAGGGAGGAGTGCCCATGGCAACCGAGGAGCTCCAGGCTGCAGCAGCCGTGGAGAGGCAGGATCACATGCCGGTTCACGGCATCGATCACCTGGAGCTCTACGTGGGCAACGCCGCGCAGGCGGCGTACTGGTACGAGCACGCGATGGGCTTCCAGGAGGTCGCCTATCAGGGCCTCGAGACAGGGCGGAGAGACCGCGTTTCGCGGGTCCTGGAACAGGGGCGCATCCGGCTCGTGCTGACCGGCACGCTCGGCGGCGACGATGAGATCGGCGATCGCCACAAGCACCACGGCGACGGCGTGATCGACATCGCGCTGAGCGTGCCGGACGCCGCCAGGGCCTACTGGACGGCGGTCGAGCACGGCGCCCGCGGCCTGGCGACCCCTCGTTGGATCGAGGACGACCACGGCCGCGTGCAGCTGTCCTCGATCGCCATCTACGGCGACACGCGCCACACGTTCGTCCAGCGGGACGAGTACCGCGGCGCGTTCCTGCCGGGCTTCGAGCGGCGAGGGGAGGCCAACCGGGGTCCGGACAACCTCCTGTTGGGGATCGACCACGTCGTCGGCAACGTGGAGCTGGGCCACATGGAGGAGTGGGTGCACTTCTACGAGCGCGTGTTCGGGATGACCGAGATGATCCATTTCTCGGACGAGGAGATCTCGACCGAGTACTCGGCGCTGATGTCGAAGGTCGTGACCGACGGCAACGGCCGGCTCAAGTTCCCGATCAACGAGCCCGCCCAGGGAAAGAGAAAGTCGCAGATCGACGAGTACCTCGAATTCCACAGGGGGCCAGGGGTGCAGCACATCGCTCTGGCGACGACGGACATCGTGAGGACGGTGGCCGAGCTCAGGGACCGAGGCGTCGCATTCCTGCAGACGCCGGAGTCCTACTACGACGAGGTGCCGGGGCGTGTGGGGCACATCCGGGAGGACGTGGCCGACCTCCACCGCCTCGGCATCCTCGTCGACCGCGACGACGAGGGTTACCTGCTGCAGATCTTCACGAAGCCCAGCGGGGACCGGCCCACGATGTTCTTCGAGGTCATCGAGCGCCACGGCTCGCGCGGCTTCGGCGAGGGCAACTTCAAGGCGCTGTTCGAGGCGATCGAGCGCGAGCAGGAGCTGAGGGGGAACCTGTGAGGTACGAGAGCCGCGGCAGCGTGCCGCGCAAGCGCCACACCGCCTTCCGCGACAACGGCACCCTGCTCACCGAGGAGGTGATGGGGTTCGAGGGCTTCTCCGGCAACGAGTCGATCCTCTACCACCTCGAGTCCCCCTGTCGCGTGATGGCGCTCGGCGAGTTCCAGCCGATCGAGCGCGTCGAGTGGGTGCCGGACGCGCACTCGCACCACCTGATCGACACCGCTGGGGTCCAGCCCGAGGGCGACCCGGTGATGGGCCGCCGCCTCCTGATGTGGAACGGCGACGTGGAGATCGCGATCTGCCGTCCCGACGTCGGGCACGACTACTACTACCGCAACGGCGAGGGCGACGAGGTGCTCTTCGTCCACCGCGGCGAGGGCGAGCTGGAGACCATCTTCGGCACGCTGCCCTACCGCGAGCACGACTACGTGGTGATCCCGCGCGGCACCACCTATCGGTTGGTGCCACAGGCGGACGAGCAGCTCTTCCTCACCTTCTTCACGCCCGGCGAGATCGAGACGCCGAACCGCTACCGCAACCGCTACGGGCAGCTGCTCGAGCACGCGCCCTTCTCGCAGCGGGACTTCCACGCGCCCACCGAGCTGGTCACCCACCGCGACCGCGGCGAGTTCGACCTGGTGGTGCGGGTGCGCGACGGCCACCAGCACTACAAGCTCGACTACCACCCGCTCGACGTGGTGGGCTGGGACGGCTACGTCTACCCGTACACGTTCTCCGTCGACGACTTCGAGCCCGTCACGGGCCGCATCCACATGCCGCCGCCCGTGCACCAGACCTTCCAGGGGCCGAACTTCGTGATCTGCTCGTTCTGCCCGCGGCTGCTGGACTGGGACGAGAACGCCGTGCCGATCCCGTACAACCACTCGAACCTCCAGTCGGAGGAGATGATCTATTACGTGGACGGCGAGTTCGGCTCGCGCAAGGGCGTGGACGTGGGGTCGATCACGCTGCACCCGTCGGGCCTGCCGCACGGCCCGGCGCCCGGCCTGGCCGAGAAGTCGCTCGGCAAGACCCGCACCGACGAGCTGGCGGTGATGTGCGACACCTTCCGCCCGCTGCGCCTCACCCAGCTGGCCAGGGAGCTGGACGACGGCAAGTACGCGCTCTCGTGGTACGAGCAGGACCCCGCGCCGAGCGCGGTCTGACCTAGAGCGTCAGCTCGTAGTGCCGCAGTTCGAGCTCGCGGCCCCAGAGCGGCTGGGGGGTGGCGCTCAGCAGCTCGAAGCCGGCCTCGTCGTAGAGATGTGCCGCGGCGCGCAGCTCGCTGAAGGTCACGAGCTCGAGCCTCGGGAAGCCGCGCTCGCGCGTGTAGTCGAGAGCGGCCTCGAGCAGGCGGCGGCCGAGGCCCTGGCCGCGCGCCGCCCGGCGGACGAGGAACCAGCGCAGGCGGGCCAGCTCCTCGCTCTCGCGGCTCACCGCCACGCAGCCGAGGATCCCCTCGCCGTCCTCCGCGATCCAGAGGCGGCCGGCCTCCGGGTCGGCGGCGAGCTTCATCCCGAAGTCGCCCACGCCCCTGGCCACCTGCGCCTCGAAGGTGTGGTCGAGCCCGTACTGCTCCGCGTACTCGCTGCCCTGAAAGGCGGTGACCGTGCCGAGATCGCCCGGCCGCAGGTCGTGCCGGATCGGGGTCGGCCGGACGGGGGAGGCGGCGGTCATGGCCGCATTTTCCAGGACCGGAGACTCATAAGTCAAAGACACGCTTGGCCTAGGACTTATCGCGCTTTACGATTGGCGGATGGAGCTGCGCCAGCTGCGCTACTTCGCCGCGGTGGCCCATCACCACAGCTTCACCCGCGCGGCGCGCGAGCTGCACGTGGCGCAGCCCGCGCTGTCCCAGCAGATCCGCCGGCTCGAGCAGGAGCTGGGGATCGAGCTGCTGCGGCGCACCACCCGGCAGGTGGAGTTGAGCGAGGCCGGCGCGCTCGCGCTGGCGCGCGCCACGCGGGTGCTCGCCGAGGCCGACGCGCTGCGCTCCGAGCTCGATGACCTGCGCGGGCTCACCCGCGGCACGCTCTCGCTCGGGATGCTGCCGAGCATCGGCAAGCTGCACCCTGCGTCGCTCTTGGCGGCCTTCAGCGGCTCCTACCCGGGGGTGGAGATCCGTCTGGTGGAGGAGGCGCTGGCCCAGGTGCTGGCGATGCTGCGCAGCGACCGGCTGGACCTCGCGTTCGCGCTCGTCGATCCGGACGAGGCGGGCGACGGCATCGCCGGCGAGACCTTGTTCGAGGAGGAGCTGGCGGTGATCGTCGCGGAGCACCACCCGCTGGCCCGCCGGCGCAGCGTCTCCTTCTCCGCGCTGGACGGCGAGCCGCTCGTGGGGTTCCTCGGCGGCTCGGCCGTCAGGCAGCGGCTCGACGCCGAGCTCGCGCGCGCCGGGTCGTCGAGCGGCGCCGCGCTCGAGACCAACAACATCAACACCCTGCGCGCGCTGGTCTCCCACGGGCTGGGCGTGTCGCTGGTGCCGCGCTCGTTCGCGCTCGACGAGGGACCGCCGGTCGCGGTCCTGCGCGTGGCCCCGAAGCCGCTGCGCGTGCCGGTCTCGATCCTCTATCGCGCCGATCGCACCCGCCCGCCGGCCGCCGAGGCGTTCCTGGCGGGCGTGCGCGATCTGTTCTGAAGCGAGCGGTCAGCCGCCGGTCATCCCGCCGAACTGGCCGCCCGTGACGTGAAGCACCTGCCCGTGGACGTAGTTCGCCCAGGGGGTGCAGAGCAGGAAGATCCCGCCCGCGGCCTCCTTCGGAGTGGCCCCGCGGCCGAGCGGGATGATCGCCGCGGCCATCGCACGCATCTGCTCGGGGATACCGAGCTGGATGGCCTCGCCCCCGCGCTCGATCGTCTCGGCGTTCTCCTTCGCCGCGGTCAGGCGCGTCTCGACGAACCCGAAGGCCACCGCGTTCACGTTGATCTTGAACTGGCCCCACTCCTTGGCGAGCGTCTTGGTCAGCCCCACCAGCCCGGCCTTCGCGGCCGCGTAGTTGGCCTGTCCGGCGTTGCCGAAGGTGCCGGAGATCGAGCTGACGTTCACGATCTTGCGGAACACCTCCTCGCCCGCCTCGCGCTCCTGCTTCGCCGCATCGCGCAGGAACGGGGCAGCGGCGCGCGCGACCCGGAACGGCACGACCGTGTGGATGTCGAGCATGGCCTGGAACTGCTCGTCGCTCATCTTGTGGACCACGCCGTCCCAGGTGTAGCCGGCGTTGTTGACGATGATGTCGAGCTGGCCGAAGTCGTCGAGCGCCTTCTTCACGAGCTCGTCCGGCACCCCGGGCTTGGTCAGGTCGCCGGCGAATACCGTGGTGTCGCCCTGGATCTCGCTTGCGGCCTGCTCGGCCACGTCGCCGTCGAGGTCGTTGATCAGGACCCGTGCCCCCTGCTCGGCGAGCAGCTCCGCTGTGGCGCGACCGATACCCCGGGCCGAGCCCGTGACGATCGCCGCCTTGCCGTCGAGTATTCCCACTGGTTCTCTCCTTCGTATGGCCTAATTCGTGTGGCGGGATCATGACGTAGGCGGCCCGGCAGACGATTGGCCGTTTCTTGCTCGTTTGGGTCAAGGGTGCACCCGTCTCTGACGATCACACCTCAATGGCCCTGCGGGAAAGGGCGCCCCTGCCCAGAATCGAGCCTTTCGTCGAGCTTTTCGCGAAGCGAGAGCGTCCCCATATGGGGTCCGATCTCGACACGGCGCGGAAGTTCGTCGGGATGATCTGGGGGGTCGAGCGCCGCGCTCACGATCGCGTTTCTCGCGATGGCTCCGCCCACCGATCAGAGCGGCGTCGCGGGCTGGCCCACGGCCGTCCTGATCGTCGCGCTCTCGGCCGTCGGCTCGCGCTGGGTGATGTTGGATCAGCAGCGCGCCGGCTTCAACCAGCTCTTGATGGTCTGCTACCTGGGGCTCGCGCAGACGGCGCTGCTCCAGTGGCTCGCCGGTGGCGCATCGCCCTACCGGGCGCTCTTCCTACTCTGGCTCGGCGCCGGGGTGGCCACCAACCCGCCTCGCCGCGGCGCCTTCTTCATCGCCTCGGTGGTGGTCTTCGGGTCGCTGCCGCTGGCCTACAGCCATGCTCCCCACACGCACGTAGACATCGCCACCGACGCGCTGCTGTGGGTCGCGATGGGCTCGGTGATGCTGCTCCTGATCGAGCGCATTCGCTCGCAGCGGGCCCAGATGCAGACGATCGAGGAGAAGGCCCGCGCGCGCGCCGAGGAGGCCGTGAAGCGGGTGCAGGGGCTCGAGGCCGTGGCCGACGCCGCGCTCGCCCACCTGCCCTTCGACGAGCTGCTGAACGAGCTTCTCAACCGCGTGAGCCGCGTGCTCGAGGTCGAGCGCGCCGCGATCCTGCTGCGCGACGAGGATCGCGACTGCCTCACCGTGCGCGCCGCGCGCGGCGGGGGCGCCGGAAGCGCGTTCTCCCGGCGAGTGGCGGCCGGCGAAGGCATCGCCGGCAGGGCGACCCAGGAGAAGCGTCCCGTCTTCGTGGACGACCTCCAGGCCCGGTCCGACATCGAATCGGTGGTGTGGGAGGACAGCGTGCGCTCGGTGCTGGCCGTGCCGCTGCTGGTGGACGGCGGGCGCGTGATCGGCGTGCTGCAGGTCGGCACCAGCGAGGGCCGCACGTTCACGAGCGACGACGCACAGCTGCTGCAGCTCGCGGCGGACCGCCTGGCCGTGGCCATCGACCGCGCGCGGCTGAACGAGCACGCTCACCACATCGCCGCGACGCTTCAGCGCAGCCTGCTGCCGAGCAACATCCCCGAGGTCTCCGGCCTCGCCCTCGCCACCCGCTACCAGCCCGGCGCCGACGGCACTCAGGTCGGCGGCGACCTCTACGACGTGGTCCCCTACAGCGACGGCCGCGTGGGGCTCGCCATCGGCGACGTGGTTGGGCACGGCATCGAGGCCGCCTCGCTGATGGGGCAGCTGCGCAACTCCCTGCGCGCCTACGCGCTAGAGGACGACCGGCCCGAGCGCGTGATCGAGCGCCTCAACCGCCTGATGCACCACTGGCAGCAGGATCGGATCGCCACGCTCATCTACCTGGTGATCAACCCGCGCGACGGCCACATGACGTTCGCCAGCGCCGGCCACCTCCCGCCGCTCGTGTGCGGCCCGGACGGCACGGCGCGGTATCTCGGCGGCGGCGAGTTCGTGCCGCTCGGCGTGCTCCCTTTCGGCGGCTTCACGGCCGGCGAGGCCGTGATCGAGCCCGGCTCGACGATCCTGCTCTACACCGACGGCTTGGTGGAGGAGCGCGGCGTCTCGATCGAGGACGGCCTGGAGCGCCTGCGAGCCGCCATCGAGGTCGCGCCCGACGACCCGCACGCGATGTGCGACTACCTGCTGGCCACCGTGCCTCCGGCGGGCGCCATCAACGACGACGTGGCCCTGCTGGCCACACGCCTCCTGCCGGTCGACTCGGGCGCGCTCGAGCTGCGCCTGCCCGCCGAGCCCGCCTCGCTTGCGTTGATGCGCCGGGCGCTCGAGCGCTGGCTGGCCGCGGTCGGGGTCAACGACGACGCTTCCTACGAGATCAAGGTGGCCTGCGGCGAGGCTTGCATGAACGCCGTGGAGCACGCATACCCGCCGGGTGACGGCGACTTCGTGGTGCGTGCGGTCAACCTCGACGGAGAGGTGGAGATCGAGGTGCGGGACTTCGGCTTCTGGCGCCCGCCGCGCGGCAACAGCGAGCGCGGCCGCGGGCTCGAGTTGATGCGGCGATTGATGGACTCGATCAAGGTCGTGCCCGGTCCGGAGGGCACCACCGTGCACCTCCGCCGCAAGGCACGCAGCGAGGCGTTCGCATGAGCCCGCTGGCGCAGCTCGACACGCGCACCGAGGGCAACGCGGTGATCGCCTGCGTGGTCGGCGAGGTGGACATCTCGAACGCCTCCGACATCGGCTCGGCGCTGGAGGGCTCGGTGCCCCAGCGCGCCATCGGGCTGATCCTCGACCTCTCCGAGGCCACCTACATAGACAGCGCCGGCGTCCACCTGCTGTTCCGCCTCGGCGGGCGCCTCACCAGGCGGCGCCAGCAGCTGCGCGTCGTCGTTCCCGAGACCGCGCGGATCCGCAAGATCGTGAACCTCGCCGGCCTCGCCTGGACCGTCCCGCAGGACAACAGCGTGGCCGAGGCGCTCAGCAACCTCAAGGCAGAGGTCGTGCCTGAGCCGGGCGAGGATGCCTGGGTCAGCGGCCCGAACGCGCCCTTCTACTACTAACCCGGGCGCGAGAGGGCCGATCGCGGCCCTGCGTCCGACCCCCTCGCGAGCTCCAGGTCCGTGTGGATCGGAGGTCCACACCCACAAAAACGCCTCAGGCTGTCGAATTCTTCCCGGGCAGCACGCGGAAAGTGTCGAACAGATGGCGGAACTCTCGCGATCCGGCCCGTAGCTGGCCCTGTGAGCAGTCGCGCCGCGAATCGAGCTCGATCAACAGCGTGTCGAAGTCGCGCCGGCCCACCTTCTCCACCAGCACCCCGCGGTCTTCCCGGGGGGCGAAGACGAGCGCCGAACGGGCGTCGTGGCGGATCAGCGTGGACTCGATGCCCGTGTCCGAGACCAGCGGCGTGCCGAGGATCAGCGCGGCCGCATCCACCGGCCCGTGGTCCCAGCCCTTCGAGAGGTAGGCGTAGAGGTGCGCGGTCACGCAGTCGTTCTGGAGCGTGAGCTCGACCTCGTCGTCCTGCGGCGTGAGGTGGCCGAGCCGCATGGACGAGAGGACCCGCACCTGTTGCCGCGTGTTGTTCAGCGGGAAACTGAACTGGCGCTCGCTCAAGGGCGTCGTGCCCCCGCCTCCGCCGAGCGCGTAGACCAGCCCAAGTCCACCGAGGAAAACCCCGAGCGTGAGGAGCATGCTGAGTGTCCTCGGGCGCATGGCGGCGGCGTGCTTGCGGCGTTGGGGGGCCAGTCCCCGTGCGCATTCTCCCACGGCTCGTCAAGGCCCTGCCGGCTTCCACCCGACCTTCCGATATTAAGCGGTCGAGATGTCCACGAGCAGTCCCGCAGACAGGTCGAAGCTGTCCGCGGCCACTACGCCGGCTGGCCCGCCTGGCGTACCGCGCGGGCTTGGCGCACCCCCGAAACGGACCTCGGCCGCACCTGGCCGGGCACCGGCAGCGGCGACGAGGGCCGCTGCGGCTGCTCCACGTGGGGACTGCAGCTTCCGCGATGGACCTCGGGCACGACCTGACCGCGCCACCCGCTATCCGCTCGTGGCAGCCGAGCTCCGCCGCGAGGGGCTCGGAGTGGCCTTTGCACTACTTCGCGATCGCTTACGCGGATCTGCCCGACATGGAGCGCTGCGCCGGCACAGCACCTCGACGCGAGCCCGACGTGGTGGTGGTGCAGCTCGGGGGCTCGCCGGCCCGCAAGGTCGGCTTCCCCACGCCCCGCGTCCACCGCCTGCGCGCCGACGCCGGCAGGCGCCTCGGCCGGCACATCACCGGCCCACGCCTCCTGCGCCAGTGGGTGGATCGTGGGCCGCTATCCATGTGGCACGGCGGGCTGAGCACCTGGAGCGCTTCCTCATGGAGGTCACCGAGACCTGGCCGGTCGCGCGCGTGTGGTGATCCCGCCCTTCCCGCGCTCCCACAACTACCGCAGGCAGCTCGAGATCTGCCGGCGGATCGACGCCGACGTGAAGGCCGCCGCTGCGCGCTGCGGCGTGGCGGTGCTGGATGGGCTCCGGCGCTCGGCCACGACTCGTCGCTGCGCTGCGCGAACGCCTACAACCTGAACGCCGCTGGATCGACCGTCGTCGGCGTGCTCCTGGCCGACTGGATCCTCGGGCGCGGCGAGGCGTCCGCGGCCGGCCAGGCGCGCTTCGAGCACGCACGCCGCACCGCCTCCTGCCGGCCCATTTGGCCGTCGTCGGGAGTAGATTGGAACTGTGTTGCCTCGCTCGCGGGAGAGCACGTGGCGGACCAGCCGGCTGGCCCCGGTCACGTTCATGCCGGCCGCCGCGCTGGCCGTGCACCAGCTGCGCTACTTCCTGGCCTTCGGGCCCAAGGGAAGCAGCGAGCTGGCCGAGAGCGGCCACTCCTACCTGCACTCGCTCGCGCCCTGGCTCGTTCTGCTGCTCGCGCTGGGCGCCGGCGCATTCGTCGGCGCGCTGGGCCGGGCCTTCCGCTCGGGCGAGGCCGGCTCGTGCTCACGCCGGGGACTGCTCGGCCTGTGGCTCGGCGCCACGCTCGCGCTCGTCCTCATCTACGCCTCGCAGGAGTTCTTCGAGGGCCTCTTTGCCGCGGGTCATCCGGCGGGCCTCCAGGGCATCTTCGGCGACGGAGGCTGGCTGTCGCTTCCGGCCGCGGCTGCCGTCGGCATCGTGCTGGCCCTGCTCGTCCGCGGGGGTCGCGCGGCGATCGAGTTCGCGGCGCGCCTGCGTCGCGAGCGTCCGCCGCTCAGGCGCGACTCCGCCCGCATCCTGCGGCCCACGCCCGTCTTCCTGATCGCCGCGGCTCCGCTCGCCGCCTGCTCTCCCAGCCGCGCCCCACCGTCCTGGCTCTGACCGCGTAGACGCGCCCGGGCCGCCTCCGCGGCTCGCGAAGCGCAGCTCAGGCCAGCGACGAAAGGAGTGCAGACAGATGTCCCGCTATCTGCGGGCGCTCGTACTTGCGGCGGCCATGGCCGCCGTGTGGGCGGTGCCCGCGGGTGCCCATCAGGGCAACCCGAACTACCGCTCGGTGATCGACCGGGTGAGTCCCACCGTGCCCGGGGTCAAGCTCCAGGTGCTGGGGTTCGACAGCCAGTTCCAGCTCACCAACCGCTCCACCCAGACGGTCACGGTCTTCGGCTACGACGGTGAGCCCTACGCGCGGATCCTGCCCAACGGGACCGTCGAGCAGAACCACCTGTCGCCCGCGACCTACATCAACGTCTCGGACTTCGCGACCGTCGCGCCGCCCAAGTTCACGAACCCGAAGGCGCCCCCGCAGTGGCGCGTCGTCGACAAGACCGGCTCCTTCATCTGGCACGACCACCGCATGCACTGGATGGGCGCCAACCTGCCCCAACAGGTGAAGGACAAGCACAAGAAGACGAAGGTCTTCGACTACCAGATCCCCCTCAGCGTCGGCGCGCAGAAGGGGCAGATCAGCGGCACGCTGTACTGGGTGGGCAGCCAGGGCGGCTTCCCGCGTGGCGGCGATCGCGTCGCTGATCGCGGTGGCCCTGCTCGGCATCGGGGCCGTGACGCTGGTCCGGCGCCGGCGGCGGGGCGACGCCGCTCCCGCGCGCGCGAGCGCCGAGCCGGTGAAGGAGGCCTGGTGAGGCCACGGGCGCTGCTGATCGCGGGCGCGGTGACGGCGGCGCTCTGCTGCGCGCCCTCGGCGGCGTTCGCCCACGCTCAGCTGGAGGGCACCAGCCCGGCCCGCGACGCCACCGTGCACACGCAGCCGGCCGTGGTCTCGTTCCGCTTCAACGAGTCCGTGGAGGGCAACTTCGGCGCGGTGCGCGTCTTCGACTCGCGCGGGAACGGGTCGACTCGGGAGACGCCTTCCACCCGAACGGCACGGGCTCGCTGATGGGGGTGCACCTGAAGCCGCACCTGCCGGCGGGCACCTACACGGCCACCTACCGCGTGGTGTCGGCCGACGGCCACATCGTCTCGAGCGGGTTCAACTTCTCGATCGGGCACCCCGGCGCGGCCGGCAGGCCGTCTCCGCAGCTGCATCGGCGGCTCCGGCACCGGGCGCGAGCACCGAGGTCGCGTTCGGCGTCGCCCGCGGGCTCCAGTACGCCGCGATCGCCGTGGGCGTGGGCGCGCTCGCTGTTCCTGCTGCTCGTCTGGCTGCCGGCGCTCGCGCTCGCTCGGCGGCGGCGGCGAGGAGTGGCGAGCAGCGTCGCAGCGCATTCGCTCGCGCGCCTGCGCAGGCTCGTGATCGGCGCGCGCTCGTCGGGGCTGGTCAGCGCCGCGGCGGGCGTCGTGCTCGAGGCCGCCGAGCGCGGCGGACATCTCCGGCTGGTCGGCGCTCACGCCGCAGATCGTGCGCGAGGAGCTGCACACGCACTTCGGCACGGTGTGGGGGCTGGCCGTGCTGGCGTGGGCGCTGACGGGCTGCTGGCGGCCCTGTTCCTGTCGCCGCGGCGCGAGCGTGCGCCGGCGTTGCGCCCCGCCGAGCTCGGGGCCACCGGGCTGGCGCTGCGCTCGCCGCTCGAACCTGCGGCTCGGCCTGATCTGCGCCCCGCTCGCGTTCCTGCTGCTCGTGCCGGCGTTCGCCGGGCACGCGGACACCCAGCACCCGACGCTGGCTGCTGTTCCCGACCAACGTGCTCCACGTGCTCGGCATGAGCGCCTGGCTCGGCGGTCTCGGTGGCCATGCTGCTGGCCGCTCCCAGCCGCCACGCGGCTGCTCGAGCCGCAGCGACCGCACGCGCCTGCTGGCAGGCTCGCTGCGGCGCTTCTCGGACCTCGCGCTGGCCTCGGTCGCGCTGATCATGGCCTCGGGGCTGATCCAGGCCTACGTCTACGTCCGCACGCCCGCGCACCTGATCGACACGGCGTTCGGGCGCTGCGTGCTGATCAAGTTCTGCCTGCTGCTCGTGCTGATCGCCTTCGGCGCCTTCAACCGCCGCCGCTCGGTGCCCGAGCTGTCGCGCCTGGCCGCGCGAGGGGCGAGTCGCCCGGCCGGCCGGGGCTGCTGCTGCGGCGCGCGCTGCGCGCCGAGGTGGCCGTGATCGCGGTGGTGCTCGGCGTGACCGCGGCGCTGACCTCCTACGCGCCGTCGATCCAGGCGGCCAGCGGGCCGGTGAACGTCACCCGCATGGTCGGCCCGGCGCGAGCTCGAGATGACGTCGACCCCGCCCGGGTCGGCGCCAACGAGCTCCACCTCTACCTGCTGAACCCGAAGGACGGCAGCCAGTTCACGGGCGCCAAGGAGGTCGACGTCACCGAGACGATGCCGTCGAAGGGCATCGGCCCGCTCCAGCAGACCGCGCAGCTGGCCGGTCCGGGCCACTACATCGTGCCGGCCGCGCTGATGAACGTGCCGGGCGAATGGGAGCTCGCGCTGACCGTGCGCACGTCCGAGTTCGACGAGTACACCACCACGATGCCGGTGCACGTGCATTGACCGTCCTGCTCCTCCTCCTGCCGTGCCTGCTGCTCCTACTGGCGCTGCTCGCCGGCCGCTACCCGGGCGAGCAGCTGCTGGGCCGCGCGAGCTCGCGGCGCGCTCTCCCGGCCGCGGCGCGAGCCCGACCAGGAGCCGCGGCCGGCACTCCCGGAGTTCAGGAAGCCATGCGCAGGGCGGCTCGTGGCAAGCGCCCTCGACTCCCGCGCCCCGCCAGGCAGGGCCGTGCCCCAGGTGGCGCGAGCCACAGCCTGACAACCACGCGAAAGGAGTCTTCCTTGAACAAGACGACCAAGGCGGCGCTGGCCGCCACGGCGAGCATGCTCGCCCTGCCGGCCGCGGCCTCCGCGCACGTGAGCCTCCACCCGAACGTGCTCCCCGCGGGCGACTTCCCGACGGTGAGCATCCGCGTCCCCAACGAGACCGACAACGCGCGCACGGTGAGGGTGGACGTGAAGATCCCGCCCGGGTTCACGGCGTTCGAGCCGCAGGCGGTGCCGGGCTGGACGGTCAAGCTCGTCCAGACCAAGCTGGCCAAGCCGATCAAGACCGACGACGGGCTGGTGACCGAGGAGGTCTCCGAGGCGAGCTTCATCGCGGACAGGGGCAAGGGAACCCTGCCCGGCTACATCGAGAACTTCCCCGTGGCGTTCTCGGTGCCCGGCAAGAGCGGCGACACGCTCACGTTCAAGACGGTGCAGACCTACAGCAACGGCCAGGTCGTGCGCTGGATCGGCACGCCGGACTCGGAGCAGCCGGCGCCGACCGTGAACGTGGGCCCGGAGGACGGCGCCACCTACGACCTGGCCGGCGACGCCGGGCCGCCCGCCGGGCAGGTGGCACCGCCATCCTCGGGCGCCGGCTCCAAGGCCGCGGCCACCCCGGCGACGACCACCACGGTCGTGAAGAAGAGCGGCGGCGCGAGCAAGGGGCTGGCGATCACGGCGCTGATCGTGGGCGCCCTGGGGCTGATCGTGGGCCTCGTGTCGCTGGGGAGGAGGCGCTCGCGGGTGGGAGTCTGAACGCGACGCGGGTGGGCTCGCTCTTGCGGCGGGCCCACCCATGCGTCACGCTGCGCGCATGAGCGACGGCCGCAGCATCTTCAACCTCCGCAGCGCGGAGTTCCGCGAGTACGACATGGAGGGGCCGGTGCAGCCGGAGATGAGCTGGCTGCCGATCAGCTACGACGATGCCACGGGCCAGGGCTCCTACGCGATGCGGATGGAGCCCGGCGCGGTCACGATCGCGCACGACCACGCCGGCATGGAGGAGTTCCTGATCCTCGACGGCGACCTGATCGACTCCGACGGCACGGTCTTCGGCCCGGGCGACTTCGTGAGCTACGAGCCGGGCACGCATCACAACTCGCGCACCGAGAACGGCTGCCTGATCGCCGTCTTCGAGTGGCAGCCGCCGGGTACAGCTCCAGATCACCTGACGCGAGGCATCGACAGCATCTCCTAGCCGACCGTCGTCAGGACGATGCGGGAGCGGATCGCTCCGCCCGCTGCGAGTAGGCCGGGCGCCATGCAACCGGCCGCGCGCTCACGCCGCGGAGGGCAAGGCGGCGCAGTCCTCGTTGCATCGACCGTACCTCCGCCGCGTGAAGAGAGTGCGGATCGGTGATCGGCAGGTGGCGGGCGGTTGCGGCGAGGTGTACCAGGTGGTTCGTCATGTCTGAGCTCCTCGTGCTGGCGTTGGCGTCGTGCACGAGTCTCGCGCCGGTCGGTCGATGTCGGTAGACACCCTTGGTGTTGACAACCCCCACCCTTGGCGCGCCTGCGGCCGGCTATAAGCCCAGCGTCTTCCCCAGGATCTCCTTCATGATCTCGTCGCTGGACGGAGCACAACACTCGACCACACGGAACCCCAGTCTCGGAGCGGGAAAGACTCCATCTATGAGCTAGACCCGTGTTCTCGGGGGTCGGCCATGTGTGGTTGCTGGTGTGTCCGTTTTGTGTCCGACCCACTGAAGCGGCACACTGGCTGTGGCGCCCTTGAGCTGCTAAGGGCCGCTCTCGCCCGCATTAACGTCGCCGGTATCCCGGTCAGTTGCTGCCACGTTCGGTGCAGGTGCGGGGCGGCTCGCCTGGGCCGCGTCCGGCGACGGGGAGCTTCCGCCGATGATTGCCCTGATCCGGTCATGCGCGGCGTAGCCCGCGGCGCCGCCGCCCACGAACAGGAGGACCGGCAGCGGTCGCCGGGCGCGCGACGGCGGCGTCGCGCGTGCCTTCACTGTCGCCTGTGCCGCGCCGGTGGCGTAGGCGACCTTCAGGGCCTTTCGGGCGGCAGAGACTGCGACTTGGGCACGCTTTGACTTCGTGGGGCGGCGGTGGCCGGGCATCCGGGCGGCGAGTTCCATGAGGCCTCCTTAGACGTGGAGCGCTGCGATTGCCACTGTCTGACGGGTGAGCAAGGCGAGGACGAGTGTAGGCTGCCGGGGATCCCCGGCGCGCCCGTCTGTCGCACACACCCCCACCTCCCCGCGCGATCGGTGACAGGAGCGGTGCTCGCGCTTCTGCGACGTATAGGAAAGCGGTCGGGGCGAGGTCGGTCCGGGTCGCGTGGCGGGCCATGTTCTGCGAGGCTGGCGCCGAACCGATGAGCGGTCCGCGTTCGCCACTTCGGAGTCCGGGCCGCTGGCGGTCAATCGCTACCTCGACGTCGAGCCGACCGAGATCGTGG
Source organism: uncultured Thermoleophilaceae bacterium (assembly GCA_963729205.1). Taxonomy (GTDB): domain Bacteria; phylum Actinomycetota; class Thermoleophilia; order Solirubrobacterales; family Thermoleophilaceae; genus JAICJR01. The sequence continues at coordinate 405,213 of CAVSNA010000020.1, read as the reverse complement.
CGGCGGGGGTCCAGCGACGGTGCAGACGCCCCGCAAAGACCAGGCATTTCACCAGCTTCGATCCTGATCATCGAAGAGTGCTCCTGAGTCGCGGGGTCCAAGATCAGCGAGTCGGTCCAAGCAAGGCGCCTCATTCGGCCCCGAGAAGACGTGGGCTTCGGCGCCGGCCGATCGCCGGCCTCGCCACCGGTCGATCGGATAGGGTCGGCGGGACCGTCGATAGATGGAAGGGATCAAGATGCACGCAGTCGTGGTCAACGTGACGATCACCGACCCCGAGGGGAGCGAGGTGATGTTGCGGGAGCAGGTCGTTCCCCGCGTCGCGCAGGCGCCGGGTTTCGTCGCCGGCTACTGGACGAGGAAGGACAACAGCGGCCTGTCGATATCAATCTGGGAGTCTGAGGACGCGGCCAACTGCCGCGAGTGAGATGGTCAGGGCGGCGGCGCCGGAAGGGGTAACGGTCGACAGCGTCGAGGTGCGCGAGGTGGTCGCGAGCGCCTGAACGGCTGGCGGGCAGGCTGCGCGCGCAGCCTGGGGCTGCGTAACCTCGAGCTCCTGGTCGGGCATGAAGGAGTCGACCTGCGCGACGCCGGAGTCGGGGAGCCCACCGTGCATCGCGTTTTGTCGTCCTCCAGGGCGTGATGCAGCGAGCGGTCGAGTGGGAGCGCATCAGCTCGAATCCCGTCAAGCGGGGGCGCAGGAGGTCTACGGACATGTCTTCGACGAGTTCGACCCCGCTGCGCGCAACGTCGCCGAGGACGCAATCAGAAGCGCCCGGGAACAAGTCCGTGTCCGTCCTGTGTCCGCCACGGTGGGCAGGGGCGTAGGAAAAGCGCTGCAAATAGCTACAAGCCCAGCGTCTTCCCCAGTATCTCCTTCATGATCTCGTCGCTGCCGCCGCCGATCGGGCCGAGGCGGGCATCGCGGGCCGCGCGCTCGATGTCGTACTCGCGCATGTAGCCGTTGCCGCCGTGGATCTGCAGCGCGTCGTCGGCCACGTCGAAGGCGTCGCGCTGCGTCTTCAGCTTGGCCATCGTGACCTCCTGAAGAGCGTCCTGGCCCTCGCTGAACAGGCGCAGCGCGTTGTAGGTGAGCGCGCGTCCCGTCTCCGCCTTGACCGCCATCTCGGCGAGCTTGTGGCGGATCGCCTGGTGCTTTCCGATCGGCCGGCCGAACGCCTCGCGCTCGCGCGCGTACTCCAGCGTGCGCTCGAGCATCGCCTGCATCGCGCCCACCGATCCGAGCGCCATCAGCAGCCGCTCCCACTGGAAGTTGGCCATGATCAGGTAGAAGCCCTTGTTCTCCTCGCCGAGCAGGTTCTCGTCGGGCACGAACAGGTCGTGGAAGGCCAGCTCGGCCGTGTCGGACGCCCACCAGCCGAGCTTCTCGAGCTTGCGCGAGACGCTGAAGCCGTCCATGCCCTTCTCGATCACGAGGAACGAGATCCCGTGGTGGCCGCCCTCCTCGGTGGTCTTCACGGCGGTGACCACCAGGTCGGCGCGCACGCCGTTGGTGATGAACGTCTTCGAGCCGTTCACCACGTAGCCGCCGTCGACCTTGCGGGCGAAGGTGCGGATGCCCGCCACGTCCGAGCCGGCGCCGGGCTCGGTGATGCCGAGCGCCGCGATCTTCTCCCCGCGGATCGCGGGCACCAGCCAGCGCTGCTTCTGCTCCTCCGTGCCGAACTTCCAGATCGGCGGCGTGGCGATGCCGATGTGCGCGCCGATCCCGGCGGCCAGCCCGCCCGAGCCGCAGCGCGCCAGCTCCTCGCTCAGCACCGCGTCGTGCAGGTAGTCGCCGCCCTGGCCGCCGTACTCCTCCGGGTACTTCAGCCCGAGGTAGCCGAGCTCGGCCATCCGCTCGAACACCTCGTTCGGGAACCAGCGCGCCTCCTCCCACTCGCGCGCGTGGGGGCGAAGCTCGGTTTGCACGAAGCGCCTGATGGCTTCCCGCAGCTGCTGGTGCTCGTCAGTGAAAGGGGGAACGGGCCGAGTTGACAGTTGACGGTTGACAGTTCCGTTGGTCCAACGGCCGTGTGAACTGTCAGCTGTCAACTGTCAACTCGGCGTGCCGCTACGTTTGCGCCGCCACCTGCAACAGCTGCGCCCGCACATCCCCGCGCAACGGCTGCCCATGCCCACCCCACGGGGCCGCGGGCTCCAGCGCGGCGATCTTGAGCACCGACTCGCGAGCGGCCGCGGTGTTCCAGTTGTAGAAGTGGTCCGGCATGTGAGGATCCGAGGCGTGGCCGCCCATGTCCATCGTGTAGATCAGGTCGGTGACGAGCGCCAGACGGTCCTCTTCGCGGAACAGCACGATCAGCCCGGGGGCGTGGCCCGGCGCGTGCACCACCCGGAAGCCGGCCACGTCATGGCCCTCCGACACCGTCTCGGCGATGTCCACCGGGCCGCCGTCCCAGCGTACTTGTGGAGGAGCGGGTGCAGCAGACGGGCGCTGGACGGGAGATTGCTCTTGCGGATGTTGCCCCAGTAGCGAAAGCCGCCGCTGCCCTCGGCGTCCTCGACCTCATCGGGATGGCAGAAGACCGGGGCGTCCAGCCGCGGCGCGGACCCTCGGTGGTCGGTGTGCCCGTGCCCGAGCACGACCCGGTTGATCCCGCCAAGCGGGCGGGCCGCCTCGGTGATCGCCTTCGCCATGTCCTTGCTGCCGGAGTCGAACACGACCACCCCGCCGTCTTCCTCGATCAGGTAGACGTTCATGATCCGCGGCACTCCGCCGCGGATCAGCCAGACGCCGTCCGCCACGGGCTCGATCGTGGGCGAGCCCGGGGCGCGGAGGATCTTCTTGCCCGCGCATCAGAGCCCGTACGAGCGGCCGATCACGTCCAGCATTATCTCGTCCGTGCCGGCTCCGATGCGGTTGAGCCGGAGCGTCGCGCCAGGCGCGCTCGATCCCGACCTCCTTCATGTAGCCGGCACCGCCGTGGATCTGGATGCACTCGTCGGCCACCTCGCAGGCGATGCGCGCCGAGTACAGCTTGGCGATCGAGATCTCGCGCACGGGGTACTCGCCGTTCTGGAAGCGCCAGGCCGTGGTGTAGACCATCTGCCGGGCCGTCTCGATCTTCGCCGCCATGTCGGCGAACTTGTGCCGGATGGCCTGGAACTTGCCGATCTGGCGGCCGAACGCCTTGCGCTCGAGCGCGTACTGGAGCGTCTTGTCGAAGGAGCGCTGGGCGCCGGCCACGGAGCCCGGCGGCGCCGATCAGGCGCTCGCCCTGGAGCTCCCACATGATGTGGTAGAAGCCCTTGCCCACCTCGCCCAGCACCGCATCCGCCGGCACGCGCACGTCCTGGAACGCCAGCAGCGCGGTGTCCGAGGCGTGCATGCCGAGCTTCTCGAGCCGCTTCTCGCGGATCACGCCCTCGCTGTCCATGTCCACCAGGAACAGCGTGAAGCCGTCGTAGCCCGCGTCCGGGTCGGTCTTCGTCACGAGCACGATGAAGTCCGCGCGATGGCCGTTGGTGATGAAGGTCTTGGAGCCGTTGATCACGTACTCGTCGCCGTCACGCACCGCCCGCGTCTTGATGCCGGCGACGTCGGAGCCGGCGTCCGGCTCGGTGATGCCGAGGCACGAGATGCTCTCGCCCTTGATCGACGGCACGAGGTACCTCTGCTTCTGCTCCTCGGTGCCGAACAGGAAGACCGGCGGCGTGGCCATGTCGGTGTGCACCGCCACGCCCATCGCGAGCGCCGCCCGAGTTGCGACTTCACCATCTCCTCGGCGAGCACGATGTTGCAGTAGTAGTCGCCGCCCTGGCCGCCGTACTCCTCCGGGTAGGAGAGGCCGAGGAAGCCCAGCTCGCCCATGCGGGCGAAGACCCAGTCGGGGAACGTCGTCTCCTCCCACTCCTCGGCGTGGGGCGCCAGCTCCTTCTCGACGAAGCGGCCGATCGACTCACGCAGCCGGTCGTGATCCTCGGTGAAGATGAAGTGCTTCTTCCTCGACTGGAAGTCGGGCTTCAGGACGTCTGCGGTTGCCACATGCTCCTCCTGGTGGAGGGAGCAAGAGGCTAGCAGGAGGATTCCGAAAAGTAAACAGTAGGACTTCCTACTTTCTATGCCTGGTACCCACTGGCTTCGTCACCTGCTCGCGCTTGCGCGCTTCCACGACGCCTTCAGCCGGGCGCGGTCCTCCACCGAGATCCCGATGAAGCGCAGCCCGCTGCCCCGGGCCACCTGGCGCACCAGGCCGGCCGGCGCGCCGGAGGCATCGAGCGGCGTCAGCAGGACCGGCAGCGCCACCGCGACCCGCGCGTAGCGGCGCCGCTGGGGGACCGTCACGCCCTCGACGGCGACCACGAGGCACTCGAGATTCGTGTCGAGAGACTCGACCTCTAGGCTGACCGCCTGCCCGTCGCGCAACCTTCTCATCTACTTCGTACCCCCGGCCACCGTTATCGGCGGGCGTGCGTGCGACCTGAGTCGTTGACGGTCGGAGGCGCCTTCCGTCAAAGTAGGGAGTAGAACTTCTTACTTCTGGGAGCGAGCTTGGCCTACGAGACGATCCTTTACGACGTGGCGAAGTCGGGAGTCGCCACCATCACGCTGAACCAGCCGGACACGCGCAACGCGCTCTCCGCCGAGCTGCTCAGCGAGTTGGCGCATGCGCTCGGCAGCGCCCGCGACGACGAGGCGGTGCGCTGCGTGGTGCTCGCCTCCTCGCACGAGAAGGTCTGGTCCTCCGGCGCGAACCTCGCCGGCTTCGGCGCCGACGTGCCGCTCGTGCACAAGCACTTCGGCTCGCAGCGCTTCATCGACGTCTTCAGGCTGCTCGGCGAGCTGGGCAAGCCCTCGATCTGCGCGGCCGGCGGTCATGTGCTCGCGGGGGCGTTCGGCATCGCGCTCGCCTGCGACCTGATCATCGCCAAGGACAGCGCCACGTTCGGCACGCCCGAGATCAACGTCGGGGCGTTCCCGTTCATGATCATGGCGCTGATCTACCGCAACGTGCCGCGCAAGAAGACGAACGAGCTGCTGCTGCTCGGGGAGCGCATCGACGCGCGCGAGGCGCTGGAGGTCGGGCATCGTGAACAAGGTCGTGCCGGCGGAGGAGTTCGACGCCGCGGTGGCCGACTGGGCGGAGAAGCTCGCCTCGAAGTCGCCGCTGATCATGCGCCTGGGGAAGGACGCGATGTTCCGCCAGCAGGACATGCCCTTCCTCGACGCGCTCGACTACCTGCGCTCGCAGCTCTCGCTCGCGCTGTCGACCGAGGACATGACCGAGGGCGTGAAGGCGTTCTTCGAGAAGCGCGAGCCGAACTGGACTGGCCGGTGAGCGTCTCGCTCGTGGCCCACTACTGCCGCACCTCCGACCGGACGAGCGGCGGCGCGCGCGGGGTGGAGGCGCTCGCCCCGCTGCTGGGCAAGCGGCTGGGCCGCGAGCCGCGCGCGATCGGCGAGCCCGGCGAGCCGCGCGTGGGCGGCTGGGCCGAGGACCTCGCGGACTCGCGCGGCTGCCTGCTCGAGGCCGGCGGCCAGGTGGAGGACGCGCTCACCGGCGGCAACGCCCCGGTGCTGCTGTCGGCCGAGTGCACCATCGGCCTGACGACGCTCCCCGCCGCCCTGCGCCAGCGGCCGGGCACGCGGGTGCTGTGGCTCGACGCGCACGGGGACTTCAACACGCCCGACACCTCGGCAGAGCGGCTACATCGGCGGGATGTGCCTGGCGGGCGCCTGCGGCGTGTGGGATCCGGGCCTCGGCGGGGCGATCGATCCCGAGCAGGTGGTGCTCGCCGGCGTCCGCGCGCTCGACGACGGCGAGCGCGAGCTGCTCGAGCGCCACCGCGTGACCGTGATCGGGTCCTCGCTCGAGACGCTCGTCTACACCCAGAACGCGCTCGACCGCTCGCCGGTCTTCATCCACCTGGACCTGGACGTGATCGATCCCGCCTCGTTCCCCGCGACGATCCACCAGGAGCCCGGCGGGCTGGCGGCCGACAAGCTCTACGACCTGCTCGAGGCCGTGAGCGACGAGTGCGAGGTGGTGGGCTTCGAGGTCACCGCGTTCGAGGCGCCCGAGGATGAGCTCGAGCGCCAGGACGGGGCGGCGACCGTGATCCACGTGCTCGAGCCGCTGCTCGACGCGGTCGCCCGGAGGACCCGTGTCACAGGCTGAGGAGCAGGTGCCCGCGCGCGCCGCGGCCGACACGCTGGTCGCCCGGCCGCCGCTGCGCTCGCTGGTCGAGGACCTGCTGGCGCGCCGCGAGCAGGCAAAGCTCGGCGGCGGGGCGGAGAAGATCGAGCGCCAGCACGCGGACGACAAGCTCACCGCGCGCGAGCGGCTCGCCCTGCTGATCGACGAGGGCAGCTTCACCGAGCTCGGCATCCACGGCCGGCCTCACTTCTCGCAGCGGGCGATGGAGGGCAAGGAGGCGCCCGCGGACGGCGTGGTCACCGGCTACGGCAAGATCGGCGGCCGGCTGGTGGCGGTCTGCGCCTACGACTTCACCGTGATGGCGGGCTCGATGGGCATGACCGGCGAGCTGAAGGTCAGCCGCCTGCGCGAGCTCGCGCTGCAGAAGCGCATCCCGTTCATCTGGCTGCTCGACTCGGCCGGCGCGCGCATCCAGGAGGCCGCCGGGTCGCTGTTCGCGGGCTCTGGTCACCTCTTCCGCGAGGAGGTGATCATGAGCGGCGTCATCCCGCAGATCGCCGCCCTGATGGGTCCGTGCGCGGCCGGCACCGCCTACATCCCCGGGCTCGCCGACTTCGTGCCGATGGTGAAGGGCCGCGGCTCGATGGCGCTCGCCGGTCCCTACCTGACCAAGGCCGTGACCGGCGAGGACGTGACGCAGGAGGAGCTCGGCGGCTCGCGGGTGCACACGCGCATCTCGGGCGTCGGCGACCTCGAGGTGGGCTCCGACGAGGAGTGCATCCAGGCGATCAAGGACTACCTCTCGTTCTTCCCGCAGAACTGCGAGGAGGCGCCGCCGATCATCCCGACCTCCGACCCGGCCGACCGCCGCGACGAGGACCTGCTCGACATCCTGCCCGACTCCCCGCGGAAGCCGTACGACATGTACGAGGTGATCGGCCGGATCGTCGATGACGGCCGCTGGTTCGACCTCAAGCCGCGCTGGGCGCGCACGATCATCACCTGCCTGGCGCGGATGGGCGGCCGGCCGGTCGGGATCGTCGCCAACCAGCCCAAGCACCTCGGCGGCATCCTCGAGAACGACTCGGCCGACAAGGCGGCGCGCTTCATCAACCTCTGCGACGCGTTCGGCATCCCGCTGCTGTTCCTGCAGGACGTGCCGGGCTTCATGGTCGGCACCAAGGTCGAGCACGCGGGGATCATCAGGCACGGCGCGAAGATGCTCTACGCGGTCTCGCGCGCGACGGTGCCGAAGGTCACGGTGGTGATCCGCAAGGCCTACGGCGCGGGCTATTACGTGATGTGCGGCAAGGCCTACGAGCCGGACCTGATCGTCGCCTGGCCGAGCGCCGAGATCTCCGTGATGGGCCCCGAGGGCGCGGTCAACATCATCTTCCGCAAGCAGATCGAGGCCTCCGAGGACCCCGACGCCACCCGCGCCCAGATGATCGAGGGGATCCGCAAGACGATCGACCCGTACATCGCCGCGGGCAACGCGATGGTCGACGACATCATCGATCCGAGGGAGACGCGGCCGGTGGTTATCAGTGCGCTGGAGATGGCAGCAGACGAAGCGGGTCCAGCGACCGTGGAAGAAGCATGGAGTCATGCCCGTATGAGGTCGCAGGTCGCAGGTCGCAGGTCGCGGGACCTTCAGCGCGGATCGCGTCTTCTGATCAGGCCGTTCAGGAGGCGCGCCAACTCCGGTGACCCGGCGGCTGCATCGTCCGGCAGCAGCCCTCGCTCTCGCGCGAGCTCGATCCAATGCTCGGTCTCCTGCAGTGAACCTCGCGCCACGAAAAGCAGCCGGCGCTGGTCGGCTTGGTGCCAGCGCCCCGGGCCTCCGCGATATTCGCTCCGATCGAGTCCGCGGCTCGCACCAACTGGATCCCGACCGACCAGAGATGGAACGGAGGCCACAGGAGCACGGCCTTATTGATGTCGTGGGCCAGCGATAGCGCCAGGCGATACGCCTCGAGGTCCCGGAACTGGCTGCCTCCCACAAAACGAGAAGCCGCCGCGCAGCGTGTCTCGCCCCCGCGACCTGCGACCTGCGACCTGCGACCTGGAGCGACATGAGCTTCAACGACCCCGCAATCATCACGTGCTCCATCAGCGGCGTGATCGCCAACCGCGACCAGTGCCCGGCCATTCCCTACACCCCTGAGGAATACGCCGCCGAGGCCCGCCGCGCCGTCGACGAGGGCGCGTCGATGATCCACATCCACGCCCGCACGCCCGACGGCGCGCCGAGCTACGAGGTGGAGGACTTCCGGGCCATCACGGAGGCCATCCTCGCCGAGGTGGACGACGTGGTGATCAACTACTCGACCGGGGCGATCGGGATCCCGATCGAGAAGCGGATCGAGTACCTGCGCGAGCTGAAGCCGGACGCGGCCGCGCTGAACATGGGCTCGATGAACTACGCGAAGTACTCCGCGCGGCGGGGCGACTTCGTGTTCAACACCGTCTTCGAGAACAGCTTCGACACGATCAAGACGTTCCTCACCGCGATGGTCGAGCTGGGCATCCGGCCCGAGCACGAGTGCTTCGACACCGGCCACCTCGCGAACCTCGACCCGTTCCTCGCGATGGGGCTGCTCAAGGAGCCGCTCCAGGTCTCGTGCGTGATGGGCGTGACCGGCGGCATCCGGCCGACGGCCCGGAACCTCGAGCACATGGCCAGCGAGGTGCCCGGCGGCGCGGATGGGCCGAACAACTGGGGCGTGATCGGCATCTCGCGCGACCAGTGGATGCTGATCGCCGCGGCGCTGAGCCTCGGCGGCAACGTCCGCGCCGGGCTGGAGGACAACTTCTACCTGCCGAACGGCGAGATGGCGCGCTCGAACGGCGACCTCATCGCGCAGGCGCGCAAGATGGCCGAGAACGTGGGCCGCCGCGCCGCGACGGTGGCCGAGGCGCGCGAGCGGCTCGGGGTCCCGAAGCGGGCCGCGGCATGAGCAAGGCGCTCAGCGACATCCGCGTGCTCGACCTCTCGCGCCTGCTTCCGGGCGGCTTCTGCTCGCTGATGCTCGCGGACTTCGGCGCCGAGGTGCTGAAGGTCGAGGACACCGGCATGGGCGACTACATCCGCTGGTCTCCGCCCTACTACGAGGGCGCGGACGACACGGCCAAGTCGGCGCTCTACCTCTCCCTCAACCGCGGCAAGCGCTCGATCCGCATCAACCTCAAGGAGGAGCGCGGGCGCGAGGTGCTGCTCCGGCTCGCGCGCGACTACGACGTGCTGCTCGAGTCCTTCCGCCCCGGCGTGCTCGACCGCCTCGGGGTCGGCTACGAGCGCCTGCGGGAGGAGAACCCGGGGCTCGTCTACTGCGCGATCTCCGGCTACGGGCAGGACGGTCCCTTCCGCGACCGCTCCGGCCACGACATGAACTACCTCGGGCTGATCGGACTGCTCGGCATCACGGGCGAGCGGGACGGCCCGCCGGTCCAGGCGGGCGGGCAGATCGCGGACATCGGCGGCGGCGCCCTGATGGCCGCCTTCGGCATCATGGCCGCGCTGCGCGAGCGCGAGCGCTCGGGCGAGGGGCAGCTCGTGGACGTCTCGATGGCGGACGGGTCGCTGTCCTGGCTGGCGATGATCGCCGCGCGCTACTTCTGCGAGGGCACGGTGCCGAAGCGCGGCGAGCCCGAGCTCTCGGGCGGGCTGATCTGCTACCGGCCGTACGCGTGCAGCGACGGCTGGGTCACGCTCGGGGCGCTCGAGCCGAAGTTCTGGCAGGCGTGGTGTCGCGGGGTCGGGCGCGAGGACCTGATCGAGCGGCAGTTCGAGTCCCCCGGCGGCGAGGCGCACGCCGAGGTGGAGCGCATCTTCCTCGAGCGCACGCGCGACGAGTGGCAGGAGTTCGCCACCCACAACGACTGCTGCCTCGAGCCCGTCCTCGACCTCGACGAGGCGCTCGACTCGGAGCTCGTGCGCGCGCGCGAGATGGTGGTGGAGCTCGACCAGCCGGGAGCCGGCCCCGTGAAGCAGCTCGGCGTCCCGATCAAGCTGAGCCGCACCCCCGGCAAGGTAGACGCCCCAGGCCCGGCCCTCGGCGAGCACACCGACGAGGTCCTGACCGCGGCGGGCTACACGCCCGAGGACATAGAGGCGCTGAAGGAGTCGGGCGCGGTGGCAGGCGCGACGACGGCAGCCCCGGCACGTTCCGGGCATGACCCGCGACCCGCGACCCGCGACCTGCGACCGGCCGTGAGCGAAGCGAACGGCCTGCTCAGGATGCGCGAGCTCGCCGCCCGAAGCGGCGTCAGCTCCGGCACGATCAAGCACTACCTGCGCGAGGGCCTGCTGCCGGAGCCGGTCAAGACCTCGCGCAACATGGCCTACTACCCGGCCGACTTCGTCGATCGCATCAAGCTCATCAAGCAGCTCCAGGAGGAGCGCTTCATGCCGCTGAAGGTGATCAAGGGCATGCTCGACGAGGACCCGGACCGCGCCAAGGCGCTGGTCGAGCTCGAGGACCGCATCCTGGAGCGCGCCCTCGCGGGCGAGGAGCGGCGCACCTCGGCGGCCGAGGTCAGGCGCCTCTACGAGATGCCGGCGGAGGTGCTGGCGCGGCTCGAGGAGCTCGGCATCCTCACCCCGAACAGCCGCGGCTACTCACCATCCGACGTGAAGGTGGTGGAGGCCATCAGCCGCTTCCGCGCCGGCGGCTACGACGAGCGCCTCGGCTTCACCGTGTACGACACGCTGCGCTACCAGAGCGCGCTGGCGGCGCTGGTGAAGGAGGAGGTCGAGGTGCTGATGGAGCGCCTCGTGGGGGAGATGGAGACCGACGACGCGGTGGAGCTGATCGAGGCGGGAGCCGCCCCGCTGCAGGAGCTGATCGCCGCGCTTCACTCCAAGCTGCTGATCGCCGAGCTCACTGAGCAGCGGGCGGCGCGTGGCTGAGCGACTCGGCCGCAGCAGACGCGCTCACCAGAGCGCGTCGTGGTCCTCCATCACGCCCTGCGCCTCGGCCAGGCGCACACCGCCGGGTAGCTCGCCGCCGAAGGTTCCGAACGGCTGCCGGTACCTGCTGCGCAGGAGCAGCAGGTTGCGGTTCTCCTCGCGCGCGGACCACTCCGTGAACGACAGCTCGCCGCCCTCGGCGAACGAGATCCCGGAGAGGTCGGCCGCGAACCGCACCGGCCCGACCTCCGAGGGCGTGCCGTCGCGCCAGACGGTGCGCTCGCTGTCCTGCGCCGAGTCGTGGATCCCGTCCACCAGGTTCCACGCCACCCGCTCGCCCTGATCGGTCAGCCCCACGCCGGCCGACCAGCGCCAGACGGTGTGGCGCTCGTGATAGCCGGCGCTGTCGTCCACGATCGCGCGGCCCTCGATCTCGCGGCCGAGCACCGTGCCACGGGCGGCGACGCCGCCCTGCTTGCGCGTCCAGATGTAGCCGCGCTCGCCCGCGGCCGAGACCACGTCCACGCCGTCGCCCTCGTCGAAGGTCAGGTCGATCTGCCCGCGCACGCGCACCCGCCCGGGCGCCAGCTCCACGCCGCCAGGCCCCACCGTGGTCCGCCCGCGCAGGGTGCGATCCGGCAGCGCCACCGCCCACCAGCGCTGCGGCAGCGGGCCGATCCGCGCGTCGCCCACGCACAGCATCAGCTCGGGCGTGAATACGCCGACCCAGCGCCAGCGCTTCAGCAGGCGGCCGTGGCGGACCAGCGGCATGCGCTCGGGCGGAAGCGCGAGACCGAGCTGGAGAGCCCGCTCGCCGCGGGCGGGCAGCTCGGGCGCTGCTACGACCCGAGCCACTCGTCGATCAGCTGCCGCGCGATCGCCAGCGGCGGCGGCAGCTGGATCTCCTTGTCGTCGCGCGCGATCTCGACCAGCTCGTCGCGGTCGAACCAGCGGACGTCCTCCAGCTCGCCGTCGCCTATCACCGGCTCGCCGCTCGCGTAGGTCGCATGGAAGCCCAGCATCAGCGAGGTGGGGAAGGGCCACGGCTGGGACGAGCGATAGAGCACCTCGCCCACCTCGATGCCCGACTCCTCGAGCACCTCGCGCGCCACGGCCTCCTCGAGGCTCTCGCCCGGCTCCACGAAGCCGGCCAGCGTGGAGTAGCGGCCGGGTGGCCACACCTTCTGGCGACCGAGCAGACACGCGCTCGGCGCCGTCGTGCACGAGCATGATCACGACCGGATCGGTGCGCGGGTGGTGCATCGCCCCGCAGTTCGGGCACCTGCGCACGTGCCCGGCCTCCGCGATCTGCGTGCGGGCGCCGCAGCGCGAGCAGTGAGGATGCAGCCGGTGCCAGGCGGTGATCGCCGCGGCGTAGGCCGCCAGGCCGCCGTCCTCCTGGGACATCAGCCCGCCCGCCTCCCGCAGCTCCATCGGCACCGCGCCGTCCAGCCCGGCAGCCCCCGCATCCGCGCTCACCGCGAACAGGGCGCCGCCGGCCATCCATGCCGAGCAGCACGGCCTCCTCGAGCAGGCTCGCGTCGAGACCCGCCAGCGGCGCGGCAAACGGCTGCGGCGGGTCCACGGACACGTCGACGTAGATGCCATCCTTCGAAATCACGAGCGCGCGCGAGGCGGGATCGGCCAGCCGCTCGGCTCAACCAGCGCTCGTCGGTGCGGCGCTCGCCGGCCCGGTCGATGCGCGCTCCGGCGAAGGTGTTCACGGTCGACACGCCGCTTACGGTACGGGGTCGAGCGCCTCGGGTACGCCCCAGCTCAGGCTAAGCTTTGGATTGACTGGTCAGTCAACGCCACCGGGAGGAGAACCGTGCGAGCAGCAGCTGTACAGCTCAACTCGACCGACGACAAGGATCGCAACCTCGCCAGTGCCGACCGGCTCACCCGCGCCGCCGCGGCCGACGGCGCGGAGCTCGTGGTGCTGCCGGAGAAGTTCAACGTGCTCGGCACGGCCGAGCACTACCGCGCGGGCGCCGAGCCGATCGAGGGCGGTCGCACCATCGACTGGGCGCGCGACATCGCGCGCGAGCTCGAGATCGACCTCGTGGCCGGCTCGATCTCGGAGCTGCGCGAGGGGCGCGAGAAGCTCTCGAACACCTCGGTCCACGTGGGCCCGGACGGCGAGATCAAGGGCGTCTACCGCAAGATCCACATGTTCGACGTGGTGGTCGGCGGCCAGGAGTACCGCGAGTCGGAGGCCGAGGCGCCGGGCGACGAGATCGTCCTGTCGGAGACGGCGTCGGGCGTCGAGCTCGGCCTCACCGTCTGCTACGACCTGCGCTTCCCCGAGCTGTTCCGCATCCTCGCCGTCCGCGGCGCGCGCGTGATCGTGCTGCCGGCGGCCTTCACGAAGTTCACCGGCCAGGCCCACTGGGAGATCCTGATCCGCGCCCGCGCGATCGAGAACCAGGCGTTCATGATCGCCGCCGACCAGGTCGGCTGTGCACCCGCCGGACAAGGAGGCCTTCGGCGGCTCCACGATCGTCGATCCGTGGGGCGAGGTGCTCGCGCTCGCGCCCGACGAGGAGACCTTCATCGCCGCCGACCTCGACCTGTCCCGCCAGGCCGAGATCCGCGAGCAGCTGCCCAGCCTCGCGAACCGCATCCCCAGCGCATACACCTGGCCCGAGGAGGTCACCGCCTGATGGCGGCGAGCGGGGGACGGGCGGCGAACGCCGTCGACAAGCGGCGGCTGATCCTCGATGCGGCGATCCACGTCTTCGCGCGGCAGGGCTTCCACAGCTGCCGCGTCTCGGACGTCGCGGACGAGGCGGGCGTTGCCTACGGCCTCGTCTACCACTACTTCAGCTCCAAGGAGGAGATCCTCAACACGCTCTTCACCGAGCGCTGGCAGCTGATGCTGGACGCGATCGTCGAGATCGACGCCCGCGACCAGACCGCGCGCGAGAAGCTGCACCAGGTCGCGGGCTTCATCATCGACTCCTACCGCCACGAGCCCGACCTGATGAAGGTGATCATCGTGGAGGTCACGCGGGCGGCGAACACCTTCGGCCGCCACCACCTGGCCAAGATCCGCGAGGCCTACGACCTGATCGGCGGGATCGTCGAGCAGGCGCGCGCCGACGGCTCGTTCAAGTCAGGGCATCTCGGCCGAGTTCGCGGCCATGTGCTTCTACGGCGCGATCGAGCAGCTCCTGTCCGCCTGGATCTTCGACCTGCTCCCGCGCACCGACGAGGACTTCGAGCACGCCAAGCTGCTCGTGGTCGAGGCGATCTGCGCCGGCCTCGAGGCCGAGCCGAACGGCGCCTCGGCCCTCTCGGGCTAGGTAGCTAGACTCCCCAGGCTCATGAGCAACGACGTGGTAAAGCGCCTTGCCTGGAGCGGGCTCCTGACGGTCGATTGGCGCGCTCAGCACGATCGTGGCGAGCCGCGTCGCGGAGGCCATCTGGGTGCGCGTGACCGGCGAGGATCCGCCCGAGTAGCGATGGCGGACGAGGGGAGCACGCAGAGCACCCAGGACCTGCCGGCGGTGGAGCAGCCGGAGACGCCCCCGCCGCAGTCCCCGTGGGAGGCCCAGCAGGCCGCCGACTCGGGGCCGCCCGCCGAGGCGATCGTCGGCGGGGCGCTCGTCGGCGGGTTCGTGTTCGCAAAGCTGCTGAAGAAGCTCGGCGGAGGAGGGAACTGATGCCGGGCGGCAACGGCAACGCACCAGGCGCCGAGAAGTCACTCGGCGAGATCGTCAACGAGGTCTCCGAGAAGGCCACGCTCCTCGTCCGCGAGGAGATCGAGCTCGCGAAGGCGGAGGTCCAGCAGAAGGCTGTCGCGCATCCTCAAGGGCGCGGTGCTCGCGGTCGTCGGGGCGATCTTCCTCAGTCTTCATGCTCATCTACTTCCTGCACGCCCTCGCGCTGTTCCTCGACGACATCCTCAACGTCAACCCGAGCGGGGTCTGGATCGGCTACGCGATCGTCACCGGCGGCCTGCTGGTGCTCGGTCTCCTGGCGATCTGGCTGGCCGTGCGCTTCTTCAAGAAGGGCGCGCCGCCGATGCCGGAGACTGGCCATCGAGGAGGCCAAGCTCACCCGCGACATGCTCGAGGAGGCTCGCGGCTGATGGAGGCCCGTACGCCCGCACAGATCAGGCAGTCCGTCGAGGCCACGCGCAGCGAGCTCGGCTACTCGCTCAACGACCTCCAGGGGAAGTTCCGCGAGCTCACCGACTGGCGCCGTCAGATCCTCGACAACAAGCGCAACGCGATCGTGGGAGCCGCCGTGGCGGGCTTCGTGATCGGGGGCGGCGTGGCCGCCACCTTCTCGCTCTTCCGCCGCAGGCGCTAGCCAGCCGCGTCCGGGGCGGGCTTTAGCCTGCCCTTGGTGGTCCCGAGCACGCGTGCGGTCGCGAAGGTCATCCTGGTCGCAGTCGGGATCCTTGTGGTGCTGTACCTGGCCTACAAGGTCCGGTCGATCGTCAAGATGGTCTTCATCGCCGTGTTCCTGGCGGTGGCGCTGGGGCCCGCGGTCGAGTTCCTCCAGCGCCGCGCGCGCATTCCGCGCAGCCTCTCGATCCTGCTGGTCTACCTGGCGATTCTCGGCGGCATCTTCGGGCTCGGGCTGCTTGTGGTGCCGCCGATCGTGAGCGGCGTGAACAAGTTCGTGAAGGCCGTGCCCGGCTACGTCACCGACCTGCGCAAGAACAAGACCGCGCGCAAGTACGACAACAAGTACCACGTCACCGACAAGCTCAACGCGGAGGCGAAGAAGCTCCCCCAGCACCTTGGCGACGCCGCCAGCGCTCTCACCGCCGTGACCGTCGGCGTCTTCTCCACCCTCTTCCAGCTCGTCACGGTGCTCGCGCTCACGTTCTTCCTGCTGAAGGACGGGAAGAAGATGATCGACTGGGGGTTACGACAACTCGAGCCCGGGCGCGGCGAGCGCTACCGGGCGGTACTCCTGGACATGTACAGCGCGGTGGCGGGCTACGTGGTCGGCAACCTGGCGATCTCGCTGATCGCGGGCACCGGCACGTTTGTGGTGCTCACGGTGCTCGGCGTGCCCTATGCGGTGCCCCTGGCGGTCCTGATGGGGTTCCTCGACCTGATCCCGCTCGTCGGCGCGACGATCGGCGGGGTGGCGATCGGCATCGTGGCCGCGATCTCGGACTTCCCCACGGCGGTGATCGTGTGGGGCATCTACTTCATCGTCTACCAGCAGATCGAGAACAACGCGCTCCAGCCGGTGATCTACCGCAAGACGGTGGCGCTCCACCCGCTGGTGGCGCTGGTCGCCGTGCTGATCGGCGGCAGCCAGCTCGGCGTGCTCGGGGCGCTGATCGCGATACCCGTCGCAGCGGCCCTGCAGATCCTCGCCAAGGACTGGTGGCGCGGCCGCCGCGGCCGGGTGGCCGTGACCGGCACCGACGTGGAGCGCCCGCCGACGGACCTGGCGACCGACAGCCCCTAGGCCAACAGGCGGGGCGGGATGCCGCCGAAGCCCAGCAGGCCCGGACCGGTGTGCACGCCGAGCACGGGGCCGATCTCGCCGACCCAGACCGGCTCGTTGCCGAACACCTCGCGGCACGCGTCGGCCAGGCGCGCGGCCTGATCCGGCGACTGGATGTGCTGCACCACCCAGGCGTCGGCCGCGTCGGCGTGCCGGGCGTGGGCGAACCGCACCATGCGGTCGAACGCCTTGGCGCTGGTGCGCACGCGCTCGAGCGGCACCATCTCGCTCTGCACGCTGAGGATCGGCTTGATCTTCAGCGTGGAGCCGATCCAGGCGCTCGCGCCGCCGATCCGGCCTCCCCGCTTCAGGTACTCGAGCGTGTCGATCGCGAACCACAGGCCGAGGTTCTCGCGCGTCTCGCGCGCCGCCCGCTCCACCGCGTCGAGGTCCGCGCCGTGCTCGGCAGCCCGGCCGCCGCGAGCGCCATCAGCCCTAGGCCGCCGGCGGCGGTGGCGGAGTCCACCACGCGCACGCGACCGGCCTCGCGGCCGCCGTCGCGCTCCAGCGCCTCGACCGCCTGCCGCGCGGCCTCGCTCGTGCCCGACAGTCCCCCGGAGATGTGGATCGAGACGATGTCGCGCCCGGCGTCGAGCAGCGGCTCGTACACGGCAAGGAAGTCGCCCACCGCGGGCTGCGATGTGGTGGGCAGCGCCTCGCTGCCGCGAAGCTCCTCGTAGAAGGCGTCGTAGTCCGTGAGATCGGACTCGCGAACGGTCCGCTCGCCCCCGAAGTTCACGTACAGAGAAACCAACTCGATGTTGTTTATCCGCACTAGCTCAGCGGGGAGATAGGCGGTAGTGTCCGCGACCACGGCGACGCTCGACATGCGCGGGCAGCCTACAGAGGAGCGCGCGGCCTGGACGGACCGCGGGGAATCGATCGTCCGAAGGAGGGACTCTTGACAGGACGCGACATGGACCAGGTGGAGACGCTGCTCAGAGAGCGATCCGCCGGTCTGCGCCGGACCCGCAGCGCGCTGCGGGACGAGGCCATTCCTCCTGACGACCCCCGTCGTCCACCACCCGCTTCCGCCGCCGGAGGAGCCGGCCCTCACCGGCAGCTGCGCCGACTGCGGCGGCTCGATCCCCGCCGGGCGCCTGCGCGCCATCCCCACCGCCGTTCGCTGCGCCGTCTGCCAGCTCGAGCTCGAGTCGCGCACCGTCTAGCTTCGCCCGCCGAAACGGCGCGGCTCGCCTCGTAGACTGGCGGCCGTGCCCAAGACCCTCGTCACAGGCGCCACCGGGTTCATCGGCTCGGCGGTGGCCCGCGCGCTCGGCCGCCGCGGAGACGAGCTGCGCCTCGTGGTCCGCGACGGCGCCGTGACCGACGGCCTCGAGGGGCTCGAGTACGAGCCCGTGAAGTGCGACCTGGGCGACCGCCGCTCGCTGCGGCGGGCGCTCATCGGGGTGGGCCACGTGTTCCACTGCGCCGGGCTCACGTCGCTGCGCCCGAGCGACGAGCAGCGGGTGTTCGAGGTCAACGCGATCGGCACGCGCACCTTCCTCGAGGAGTGCCTGAAGGCGGAGGTCGAGCGCGTCGTCTACACGTCCAGCGTCGCCGCCATCGGTCCCGCGCCGGCGCACGGCACGGCCGACGAGTCGCAGGTGTTCACGGCCGGCGGCCTCGACATCCCGTACGTGAACTCGAAGCACGAGGCGGAGGTCGAGGCGCTGCGCCTGGCCGCGCACGGGCTCCCGCTCGTGTGCGTGAACCCGACCTACGTGCTCGGCCGCGGAGACCTGGCGCGCGGCTCGACCGGCCTCGTGCGCCGCTTCATGCTCGGGCGCATCCCCGTCTACACGGACGGGGCGCTGAACGTCGTGGACGTGGAGGACGTGGCGAGAGGGCACCTGCTCGCCGACGAGAAGGGCGAGCCGGGCGAGCGCTACATCCTCGGCAACCGCAACTACACCTGGGACCGGCTGTTCGCCGACCTCGCGCGCATCAGCGGCGTGGAGGCGCCGCCGCTCAAGCTCTCTCCGCCGCTTGCGCAGCGGCTCGCGGACGTGGTCGCAGCGCAGCACGGGCCGCGCGCCGGTCAGCGCGGTGGAGATCAGGTCCGCCAGCCAGTGGTGGACCTACAAGAACACGAAGGCGAAGCGCGAGCTGGGCTGGACCACCTCGCCCCACGAGGACACGATCGAGGCCACCGTGCAGTGGTACCTCGAGCGCGAGGGCGACCGCATGGCGCGCGCCCGGCGCTCGCAGCCGTTCCAGTACAAGCTGGCGGCGCGGGCGCTGTCCACGGTCGAGGGCGCGGCCGGGATCTTCAACCGCTTCCGGCCGATCTGAGCGATGCCGGGCCAGGAGCGAAAGATCGCGTTCATCCTCGCCGGCGGTGCATCGCGCGGCGCCTATCAGGCGGGCTGCCTCAAGCGGCTCGAGGAGGAGGGGATCGAGCCGGGCCTGGTGGTGGGCTCCTCGATCGGCGTCTGCAACTCGCTCGTCTACACGAGCGGCGGCGCGGAGGCCCTGTGGGCGTTCTGGTCGCGCGCGCTGTCGCTGCCGCGCGTGTTCGACCTCTCCCTGCGCAAGAACGTGCTGCTCGGCAACTCGCTCTTCTCGATGGACCGGCTGGTGCGCTACGTGGAGAAGGAGGTCGACTTCGAGCGCTGCTTCCACGCCGAGCGCGAGCTCACCTACATCGTGGCCAACCTCTCGGCGGGCCGCGAGGAGCTGCGCGGAAACCGCACGGAGAGCGATGTCGAGCGCTTCCAGACCGTCACCCGCATCGGCTACGCGATCCCGATCCTGCACCCGCTGATCGAGCTCGACGGCGACCTCTACGCCGACGGCGGCTTCCTCTGGAACGTGCCGTTCGAGTACGCGGAGGAGTGGGGCGCCACCGACATCTACATCCTCTCCGTGCTGCCCTCGGAGCTGCCCCGGGCCGACTCCCTGCGCTTCGTCCCCCAGGTGGCCGCGCGGATGTACGACGTCTTCTGGCGCACGTTCGGCAACTCCTCGCGGCTCGAGAAGCAGCTCGAGGACGGCCAGTACCACGGCATCAACGTCACCGTGCTCGAGCCGAGCCCCGACACCGGCAAGTTCGACCCGCTCGGGATGCTGCACGCCCACCCGGGCAAGTCGAAGAAGCTGCTCTGGCAGGGCTACCGCGACACCGAGCGGGCCCTCCACGGCGAGAGAGTCCCAGGCCGCTCGCGCGCCCGGGCGCGCCTCACCGGCGAAGGAAGCCGAGCGCCCTCGCTAAGCTCGCAAGATGGCCACCCTGTACCGCTGCAAGACCCCCACGGATCTCCTCTGCGCCTGCGGCAAGGTCGCGCGCAAGCTGCGGCGCGAGGGCATCGAGTTCGATGAGGTCCGCGTGCCGTACCTGAAGCGCGACCGCCCCGAGCTGGAGGAGCTCACCGGCCAGCGCTGGGTGCCGGTGCTGGTTCACGGGGAGCACGTGATCCACGACTCGAAGCGCATCTGCGAGTACATCGACCACCTCCAGAGCGCCGAGAACGCGCCCGGCGACTCGGACTCGCTGCGGGAGACCGGCTGATGCCCGGCCCCGTCGGAGCGAAAGCTGCCCTTCGCACCGCCAAGTGGGTCTACCCGATGGCCCTCGCCGCCTACCGGCGCTGGGACCAGCTCAGCCCTGAGCAGAAGGAGCGCTACAAGCGCGACGCTCGTCGCTATGCCGAGCAGAGTGCGCACTACGCTCGCGGCGCGATCTCGAAGCTGCCGCGCGGGCCGCTCGGGCCGAAGTCCAAAGCCCTAGCCGGCCGGCGGCCCGGGCGGGATCTCGTAGCGCTTGGCGTGCAGGTGCGCCGAGCGCGGGCCGTTGCGCCTGTCGGACGCGCCGGCGGCGCGGGCCTTGCTGGTCCACGCAACCGGCGCGGGAGCGAGCTTCAGCAGCGCGGTCCAGGTGAGCTGGTCGATTTGACCGCTGGGGGCGATGCCGTGACTCGCCTGGAAGGCGCTGACGGCCTGAGCGGTGGCCGCGTCGAAGGTGCCGCTGGCGCTGACCGGCTGGCCGGCGGTCATCAGATGCTCCTGCGCCCAGACCACCACGTCGCCCTTCGCGCCGGTCTTGAGGATCGGATACGCCGGCGGCGTGAGCACGGCGGGCGCGGGATCGGGCGGCGCGATCGCCGCCCAGCCCGCCGCGCTGGCCGACTGCCAGGACCACCAGCTCACCCCGGCTGAGCCGTAGCCGGCCGCCACCGCCCGGAAGTGCTGCACGTCGGCCGCCGGCGGGCCGTCGTAGAGCTGGCCCAGCGGCACGATCGGCCGGCCGTAGAGGGAGTTCCAGGCGTAGGTGTGGAACATGGCGTTGTCCACGGTGGTGCCGATCGTCTTCCAGTAGACCTGCGGGGCGTTGAACTGAGCGCCGTTCGGCCCGAGGAACACCGAGTAGGGGAGGCTCGGGTGGTAGTCCACGTAGGGGAAGCTGGCGAGCGAGACCGGGTAGGCCGGCCCCACTCCGGCGCGCAGCGTCTGGATGTAGGTCTGGGCCTGCGCGTAGAGGCCCTGGTAGTCGGACTCGGCGTCGATTGCCAGGCAGTCCGCGCCGGTCTGCGCGGCCTGCACGCCCAGCTGTCCCTCCACGGTGGGGTTCTTGCCATAGACGAACTGCCACGCACAGACGTGGAGCCCGCCGGCCTTCAGCTGCGCGATCAGGGCGGGCGAGAACTGGCTCCACCAGTTTGTGCCGTCGGAGCTCTTCACGAACACCGTCTTCACGCCGGCCTGCTGCGCCCGGGCCACGATCGCGGGGATGTTGCCGCCCTCGGACTTGCTCACGTACCAGATCCACATGCCCGTGCCGTCGAACGCCGTGCCGCTCCCACGGATGCTCCTGGGAGTGGGCTTGCGGATCGAGATCGGGCCGACCACGTTGGAGCGCACGCCTCCCTTGGCCATGATCCGGATCCGGCCCGACTGCGCGGTGACGGGCACCGTCACCACGAAGCCGGCGGGTCGCCGCACGCGCAGCTTCGCCGTCAGCGCGGAGGGGGCGCCACCGCTGCTGGCGGCGCGCGCCTTGCGGCGGAACAGCACCAGCATGCCCTTCTTCAGGTTGCGGCCGCGGAAGCGCAGACGCCCGCCGGGGGCCACCACGTGCTGACCGCTCTTGCAGACCTCAACCGGCCAGCAGCGCACCGAGGTGATCACCGGCTTGGGGCTCTTGCGGGCCTGCGCCGCCGTGGGGGCGAGCGTTGCGGCGATCAGCGCGGCGAGGAGCAGCGTGAGCGCGCGGCGGCGCGGGAAGAGGCTGGCTGTGGGCGGTCTCAAGACGATGGGGCTCGCCCATTGATAACAGCCCCAACCCAAATGGGTTGCGTTTTCGACCCGGATGAAACGGGTCTTTCACGGCGGCGGCGTAGCGCCGCCGGCGACTAGCCCAGGCGGTTCTCGAGGCTGACCGGCCCCGACTGGGGCATCTGCGGCGCCTCGGGCGCCGCCGGCTCCTCGACAGGCTGCTCCACGCCGAGCGTCTGGGCGAGCTCGCCCGACTCGTACATCTCCATCACGATGTCGCAGCCCCCGACGAGCTTGCCGTCGACGAACAGCTGCGGGATCGTGGGCCAGCCGGAGAGCGCGGAGAGCTCCTCGCGGATGCGCGGGTCCGGCAGGATGTCCATCGCCGCGTAGCGCACGCCGAGCGCGTTCAGCGCCTGGGAGGTGCGCATCGAGAAGCCGCAGCGGGGCTCGTCCGGCGTGCCCTTCATGAAGAGCATCACCTGGTTCTCGTCGATCGCAGTCTGGAGAAACGTGCGGATCTCGTCGTTGTTCATCGGGTGCCTCCCGGCGTCGAAGTCTTGATGGAGAGCGCGTGGATGGCGCCACCGATCTCGGGCCCGAACACGTCATAGACGAGCCGGTGCTGCTCGATCAGGCTGAGCCCCTGAAAACGGTCGGACACGACCTCGGCGCGGAAGTGGTCTCCTCCGCCCGTGAGATCCTCCACACTGGCCGTTGCGCCCGGGATGGCGCCCTCGATGCGTGTCTTTAGGTCTTCAGTAGTAGGCATCTCCGTCCGACAAAGATAGCCATAGGGACAGCTACAATTCCTTTCTGATGGTCACCCTCACCGACATCGCCGCTGAGAAGGTCAGCGAGTTCCTCACCAGCCAGGAGCCCACCGAGGTTGCCGGCCTGCGTGTGGGCGTGCGCGGTGGCGGCTGCTCGGGCTTCCAGTACGCGCTGGCGCTCGATGAGAAGCGCGACGGGGACCTCGTCTTCGAGGATCACGGCATCCGCGTGATCGTCGATGAGGCCAGCCTCCAGTACGTCGACGGCTCGATCGTGGACTACAAGGAGAGCCTGATGGGCTCCGGCTTCGAGGTCAACAACCCGAACGTCGTCGCGGCCTGCGGCTGTGGCTCCTCGTTCCGCGTGGCGGACGAAGATCCGTCCTGCGGCGCACCCGCCTGACTCGATAACCGGCGCCTGCCGGCGTCCTCGGGCGCTCGCCGTACTCGCTCGTACGGCTTCGGCCCTGCGTCCTTGGCAGGCTTGGTTCTCGAGCCAGGCGTTGCGGTTACTCCGGGACTGCTTCCAGGGCGGTCCAGAGGTAGAGCGACGCGAGCGTCCTGTACGGGCGCCACGGCTCGGCGATCCGCTCCACCTCCGCGGCGTCGGGGACCGCGGGCAGCTCGTATAGCCGCTCCACCGCCTTGCGGATTCCCAGGTCGCCGACCGGCAGCACGTCCGGCCGGCCGAGGTGGAACATGAGGAACATGTCCGCGCTCCACTTGCCGATCCCCTTCACCGCCGTCAGCTGGGCGGCCACCTCGTCGTCCGGCAGCTCGCTCAGCCGGTCGAGCTCGAGCTCGCCATCCTCGACACGCTCCGCCAGGTCGCGCAGGTAGGCGACCTTCGAGTGCGAGAGCCCGACCGCTCGCACCGCCTCGGGGTCCGCTGCGATCAGCTCGCTCGGGCTGGGGGTGTGGCCGCCGAAGAAGTCGAGCAGCCGCTGGAAGATCGTCTGGGCGGCCCTCGTCGAGAGCTGCTGGCCCACGATCGTCCGCACCAGCACGCCGTACGGATCGCCTGGGCGCCTGTGCGAGGACTGCTCGATGGCGAGCGGTCCGTAGTCGTCGATCAGCCGGCGCATCACAGGGTCGGACGCGCCCAGGTGATCGATCGCGTTCAGTGGATCAGCACCGGCGTGCCCACCGGCACGCGCTTGAAGAGGTCGATCACGTCGCTCACGTGCATCCTGATGCAGCCGTGGGAGGCCCGCGAGCCGATCGACCAGTCCTCGGCCGTGCCGTGGATGGCGTAGCCGTTGCCCAGGTCGAGCAGGCGCGCCTTGAGCGGGTCGCGCGGATCGCTGGCTGGGATCACCTGGCCCGCGAGCGAGCCGGCCCACGGGCTGTTCGGCACGTACCAGGTGGGGTTCACCTGCTTGTTGAGCACGTGCCTGATGCCGGCCGGCGTGTCGAGGCCGGCCATGCCCACAGCGATCGGGTAGCTCTTCACGAAGCGCAGCCGCTTGAACAGGCGCAGGATGAAGTTCCCGCGGTCCACCGAGATGTAGGTGCCGTAGATGCTCGCCAGCTTCTTCACGGTGACCTTCGGCGCCAACCGGCCCACCTTCGCCGTGACCAGCCGGTCGGGCGTGGGCCGGCGCAGCTCGTCGATCAGCGCCTGGCGGAGCTTCTCGGCGTCGAGCCCATGGCCGTAGCGCCCGTGCACCTTCACGATCTTCTTCACGCCGAAGCGCACGTGCGCGTCGCGCGGCGCGACGTAGAAGGGCTTGCCGAGCTTCGAGACCGCCTTCGTGAGCGTCTTGCTCGAGATCGACCTGACCAGCTTCACGTGGATCCGCTGGTGGTGGGCCGCGAGCTGGAAGGCCTGCGCCACCATGCCGTCGTAGTCGACCGAGTGGCCGAGGTCGGCGGTCGAGATCTGCTGGTCGCTGGTTCCCACGCGCACCGTCAGCGGGCGCTCGAGGATCGCGGACAGGGTCGTCTGCACCTTGGCCTTCGCGCCCGCCTGGTCGAGTCCGCTGACGTCGACATGGGCGATCGTGGCGCCCGAGGGCAGCGTCGCGGGAGCCGCCGCGAGAGCGCTCGCGGGCACCAGCGCGGCGAGGGTCAGAGACAGAATGGCTGCAATTCGCACACCGGAAGGATGACGCACGAAGCGATTTGCGTCTTGCGGATGGTCCGCGGCTTGCACGCCGTTTAGGCTTCCGGGGGTGCGACTCGTGACCTACGACGCCGGCCGCGGCGCCCGCGCCGGCATCCTGCGAGGCGAGACGATCGTCGACGTGTGGGACGCCCTCGGCGGTGAGCAGCCGCCGTTTCCCAGCGTGCGTGCGCTGCTCGAGGCGGGACGGCTGGAGGACGCGCGGGCCATCGGCGACGGCCCCTCGACGGCGCTCGCGGACGCACGCGTGCTCGTGCCGATTCCCGATCCCGGCAAGCTCATCTGCATCGGGCTGAACTACCGCGGGCACGCCGAGGAGGCCGGCCTCGACGCGCCGGAGACGCCGATCATCTTCGCGAAGTTCGCGAACGCGCTGGTGCCGGCGGGCACGGATGTGCCGCTGCCGCCGTACAGCCAGAAGGTCGACTACGAGGCCGAGGTGGCGTTCGTGATCGGGTCGCGGGCGAAGGACGTGCCCGAGGAGCGGGCGCTCGAGCACATCGCCGGCTACACGCTGCTGAACGACCTCTCGGCGCGCGACTACCAGTTCATGACCTCGCAGTGGATGTCCGGCAAGGTGTTCGACGGCTCGGCGCCCTGCGGCCCGGCGCTCGTCACGCCCGACGAGGCGGGCGCGCCCGACGCGATCGAGATCGAGCTGAAGCTGAACGGCGAGGTGATGCAGTCGGCGTCGACCGAGGACCTGTTCCACTCGATCCCGGCACTGGTGGCTCACCTGTCGATGCTGATGACGCTCGAACCGGGGGACATCGTCTCGACGGGCACCCCCGCGGGCGTGGGCAGCGTGCGGCAGCCGCGCGTGTGGCTGAAGCCCGGCGACGATGTGCAGATCACGTCCCCGACTCTCGGCGTGCTGCGCAACTCCATGGCGGCGCCGGTGTCCGGCGGGTAGTGCGAAGACGCTTGCCCTAACAATCGTCCTGCTTGCGCTCTGCACCGGGAGCGCCCGGGCAGACGATCCGCCGGCGCTGCCGCGCCTCCGCCCAGGTGGCGGCCGACCGCGCGCAGCTCCTGACGCTGGCCGAGCAGGGCGTGCGCCGCGTGCAGAAGCTCTGGTGGAGCCCGCAGCGGCCGCTGGTACAAGGACACGACGAGCTCGCGGCGGGCTCGCGTCGATCTGGAGCAGCGTGCACCTGTTCAACGCGCTGAACGCGCTCGCCAGCGCCGACCGCACCCGCCTGCACGTTCACATGGTCGAGCGGTTCGCCAACGCCGCCGACAGGCTCTACTGGAACCCGGTCGCCGGCCACGTGCCGCACACGCGCCGCCACATCGGCGGCTACTCGCCGGTGCCGGGCTGGCGCGGGACCGGCGTGCACACCTACTACGACGACAACGGCTGGCTCGGGCTCGCCTTCTTCAACGCCTGGCAGGTCACCGGCAAGCGCCGCTACCTGGGTGCGGCCGAGCGCGCCTTCGCATTCACGGCGGTGACCGGCTGGGCCACGCAGCTCGGCGGCGGCGTCTGGTGGGACACGCGCCACGCCAGCCGGTCGTCCGAGGGCATCGCGTCGAACGTGCCTGCTTGCCGCCCTGCTGTTCAAGGCCACCCGCAAGCCGACCTACCTGCGGCACGCGCGCATGTACATCGCCTGGTCGAACGGGCACATCTGGGACCCGGCCGCGCAGCTCTACGAGCGCGATCCGCACTCGCCGATCCTGATGCGCTACGTGCAGTCGCCGATCATGGCCGGCGAGCAGACGCTCTGCGAGGCCACCGGCGACCAGAGCATGTGCGCGGCCGCGGCCGCGCTCGGCAACGCACAGCTGAGGGCGTTCCCCGCGGCGGCCAACCACGGGCCGCAGTACGACTCCATCTACCTCCAGTGGATGCTCTACCAGTACGCGCAGGACCACGACTCGCGCTGGTACGCGCTCGCCTACTACAACGCCCAGCGCGCGCTGGCGAACAGCGGCGACAAGGCCGGCCTCTTCCTCCAGGACTGGGACGGCGACCACGCGCCGAGCGACAGCAGCTTTCAGATTGAGTCCGCGACGCTGAGTTTGTTCGCGAGTGTTGCGGCGGCGCAGCCGCCGAGTAGGTCGCAGTATGCCGGCTTCGCCGGTGGCAGGTCGCTGGGCTCGGCGCCCCAGTACCGCTGGCGACCCGCGACCTGCGACCCGACTACGGCTGCCCCTCGACCGACCCGGGCACGCCCGTGTTGGTCGAGTACTTCGGCTGGATCTTCGTGTCGGGCCTGATGTGGTGGACGGCCTGGGCGACGGCTATCGCCGCCTCGGCGAAGCCGGTGGCGATCAGCTTCAGCTTGCCCTCGAAGGTCGTGATGTCGCCGGCGGCCCAGACGCCCTCCATCGAGGTCTTCATCACCGGGTCGACCACGATGGCGCCCTTCTCGACCTCGAGCGGCCACTCCTTCAGCGGGCCGAGCGCGGTCTTGAAGCCCAGCTGGAGCAGCACGGCGTCGCAGTCGACGTGGACCACCTCCTCGCTCTCCGAGTGGAAGAGCGTGACCCGCTCGATGCCGCCGTTGCCCACCACGTCCTTGATCTGGTAGGGCACCCGCAGGTCGACCTTGCCGGCCTCGGCGGCCTGCATGATCTCGTTGACGGTGACCTCGTGCGCGCGGAAGCCCTCGCGGCGGTGCACCAGCGTGATCTCGGAGGCCGTGTCCAGCAGGTTGATCACCCAGTCGCAGGCCGAGTCGCCGCCGCCGACGATGATCACGCGCTTGCCGGCGAAGACCGCCTTCTCGCCGACGATGTAGTGGGCGCCCTTGCCCTCCCACGGCGTGAGGTCGTAGTCGGGGAGCTTCTTCGGCTCGAACGCGCCGTGGCCGCCCGCGATCACGATCGTGCGCGTGAGCAGGTCGCCCTGGTCGGTGACCAGGCGCATGATCTGCTTGTCGGGGTCGTCCGGGTCGGGCTCGTACTCCACCCGCTCGGCGGTCACCTCGAGGTGCACCGGCACCTCGAACTGCTCGACGGCCTGCTTGCGCAGCTCCTCGACCAGGTCCCTGGCCAGGACCCGCGTGTAGCCGGGCACGTCGAAGATCCACTTCTCGGGGTAGAGGGTGGTGAGCTGGCCGCCGATCTCCGGCAGCGAGTCGATCACGCGTGAGCTGGCCTCGCGCATGCCCGCCCAGAAGGCGGTGATCAGGCCCACCGGGCCCGCGCCGATCACCGTGATGTCGCGGATCTCGGTGTCGTTCTGAAGAGTTGGGTGATTGCCGTTGGCGCTCATGTGGGTGTCTCGATGACCATCGACTCGCCGTCGAGCGCGCCCAGTGCCCGCTCGACCGACGCGGAGATGCAGGTGAAGATCGGCGTTTCGCTCTCCGTGTACGAGCTCGACTCCGTTCCCCGCAGCTCCTGCACGAGATCGAGGAACTCGCCCGGCTCGTCCGCGTCGAACGAGACCACGAACTCCTGATCGTCGAGGCCGTAAGAGTAGGCGGTGTTGATGTCGATGTTCGTGTAGCGGCGGCCGACCTCGATGTGCCCGCGCATCACCCGCATCCGCTCCTCGGCGGGCAGCAGGTACCACTCGCGCTTCTTCCACATCGGGTAGACGATCAGGTAGCGGCTGTCCGACCCCGGGCGCGGCTCGAGCGGCTGGGCCTCGTCCGAGTAGACCGACGGCTTGGTCATCGCCAGATACGAGTAGGGCGTGTCCGCCCAGCGCATCAGGCCGGTCTGGTTGAGGAGCACGTGGAACTCGTGGATCGGGTCGAGGCTGGGGGCGACCGTGCGCACCATCAGGTCGCAGTCGCCGCGCGTGCCCACGAGCGAGTAGGTGCGCAGGAAGTGGTCCTCGCGCGAAGGCGTGGCAGGCGGCGGCGAACTCGATCTTGTCGCGCGCGCGATCGGCCGACTCCCGCCTGCGCCAGGCGGGATCGAGCTTCACGAAGGTGAACTTGACGAAATGGCGGTCGTCCATGGGACCTCGCACATAAAGTGTGGCGCATGCGTGCCCTGCTGGCCGCGCTGCTGGCTGCGGCGCTCCTCGCGGCTGCCGCCGCTGCCGGCCGCCGCCAGCTCTCAGCCGTCGCGCGCTGATCGCCTTCCTGCCCGCCCCCGGCGGCGACCGGCAGGCCGCTGCTCGACGAGCTGGCGGCCCGCCCCTCGCTGGCGCTCGGGCTGACCAGCCCGACTCTGGGCGGCTACTCGCCGCAGCAGATGGCGATCGACATCGGCCAGGGCGCCCGCATATCCACGCGCGCCTACAAGAGCGAGCTGCCGGCCTTCCAGCTGGTGCCGGTGGGGACGGCCGGGCGCAGATCGCGGGCTGGCAAGACGAGGTCAGGCGGGCCGACGCGGCGCCCGGCGACATCACGCCCGGGCTGCTCGCGACCAGCATCGAGCGGGGCGGCGGGAACGTCGCCTACGCCGGGGTGACGGGCGCGCCGCGCTCCGAGGTGCTGGCGGCTGCCGACGAGTCCGGACGCGTCGGCCCGCTTCTCGCGAGGGATCGGCCGCGACGCTCGCCGACCGCGCGCTCGCGCTCTGGCGGCCGTCCTCGCTCGTGGTCACACGCCTGCCCGAGGGCGCGGAGGGCGCCGCGGCGCTCGACCGGCTGCTGGCCGCCCGCAAGCCGCAGGACCTGATCTACGTGGTGCAGGCGCCGCCCGAGCGGCGGCTGCGGCTCCTGCCGAGCGGCGTGGCGGGCCCCGGTTACAAGGGCGTGCTGCGCTCGGGGACGACGCGCCTCACCGGCCTGGTGGCGGCCACCGACGTGGCGCCCACCGTGCTCGAGACGCTCGGCATGCCGGTGCCCGAAGAAGATGCAGGGCGAGCGCCTCGAGTGGCGGGCCGGGCACGGGGCGGGCTATGTGCGGCGGCTCGACAGCCGCCTGGACGCCGTGCTCTCGCACCGCAGCAGCGCCGTCCGGGTGGTCGTGCTCAGCTGGATCCTGCTGCTCGGCGGGATGTGGCTGCTACGCCGCCGTGCCGGGCTGCGGGCCGCGGCGCGGCTGATCTTCCTCGCGGCGCTCTGGCTGCCGGCGCTGGCCCTGCTCACCGCCGCCCTGGCGCCGAGCGACGCGGTGGAGGCGATCGTGCTCGCGCGTCGGCAGCCTGGCGCTTGCAGCGGTCAGCGACCGGCTGCTGCCGTGGCCGCCGCCCCGCTGATCCCCGCCGCGGTGTCGTTCCTGGCGCACGCGATCGACCTCGCGCTGGGCTCGCACCTGATCGTCGCTCTCGCTGGCCGGGCCCAACCCGAAGGGCGGCTCGCGCTTCTTCGGGATCGGCAACGAGCTCGAGATCGTGCTGTCGCGTGACGGTGCTGGTCGGCGCCGGCGGCCGCGCTGACCCTGCTGCCGCGCCGGCTGGCGCCGCGCGGCTTCGCGCTCGCCTGCCTGGTGGGAGCGCTGGTCGTGGGCGTCGGGCGGCTGGGCGCGGACGTGGGCGGGGTGATCACGTTCGGCGCCGGGCGGCGCGGCGCGCCGTCGTGGCCTCGCTGCCCGGAGGCGTGACGCGGCGCGCGCTCGCGCTGGCCGTCGTCGTGCCCGATCCTGGCGCGTGGTCGCGCTGATCGGGCTCGACCTGCTGATCGGCGGCGGCGCGCATCTCACGCGGACGGTGTCGAGCTCCAGCGGGCCGGGCGACCTGACGCAGGTGGTGGTCCGGCGCTGGCGGCTCTCGGTCGCGCGGATTGACCAACGGCACGAGGCCGTTCAGCACCGCGCTCGCGCTGCTCGTGCTGGTGGCTGCGGTGGTGTGGCGCCGCCCGCTGCTCGCCCCGCTGGCGGGCCGCCACGAGCAGGTCTTCGCGGCGCGGCCTGGTGGGCGTGCTTCTTCGCCACGGTGGTCGCCACGCTGGCGAACGACTCCGGTCCCGTGATCCTGCTGCTGGGCGCTGCCTCGCCTGCTCCTGGCGGCCGGATACGTGCATGCGAGGCCCGCCCGAGAGGGCCGCTCGCCGCTCCGTGGGCTAAGCTAGCCGCAGTGCGCATAGCCCTCGTTTCGCCCTACTCATACAGTTATCCGGGGGGCGTCGGGCGGCACGTGGAGGCGCTCGCAGAGCGAGTTCCTAGACCGTGGCCACGAGGTCCGGCTACTGGCGCCCTACGACCCCGACGACCGCGTCACGCGCGTGCATGCACCGCGGCGTGCGTCCGCAGCGGCGCGAGCTGCCCGACTACCTGTCCCGCTCGGCCGCACGCTCGGCCTGCCCGCTAACGGCGCGATGTCGAACATCTCGGTGGCCACGGACGCGTGGCGGCCGCTCAGCCGCGAGCTTCACAACGGCGGCTACGACGTGGTGCACGTGCACGAGCCGAACGTCGCCGATGGCCAGCTGGCTGGCCACGCGAGTGGTCGCCGCACGCCGCTCGTCGGGACCTTCCACGCCTACGCTCCCAGCCGCGTTCACGAACAACATGGCGGTGCTGATCGGCGCGCGCCGCCTGTACAACCGCCTGCACGTGCGCATCGCCGTCTCCGAGGCGGCGCGCTGGACCGGCCGAGCGCTACTACGGCGGCCGCTACCGGATCGTGCCGAACGGCGTGGATCTCGCCGCCGGCGTCCCGCGAGCCCAAGTCCGCGAGCGAGCGAGCTCGGCTGCTGTTCGTCGGGCCGCGCCGAGGAGCGCAAGGGCCTGCCGGTGCTGCTGCGCGCCTTCGAGGCGCTGCGCGGCGCCGACGTGCCGGCGCGCCTCGTCGTGCCGGCGCCTCGCGCGAGGAGGTCGAGCCCTACCTGCTCGAGGAGGAGCGGCATCGAGATCCTCGGTCCGCGTGAGCGACGAGGAGAAGTGGCGCCTCCTGCACGAGGCCGACGTGCTGTGCGCGCCCTCGCTCGGGCGGCGAGAGCTTCGGCATGGTGCTGACCGAGGCGTTCGCGTCCGGCACGCCGGTGGTCTGCTCCGACATCCCGGGCTACCGCGACGTGGTCCGCGCCGACGTGGACGGCGTGCTCGTGCCCCCGGCCGATCCGGTCGAGCTCGCCGAGGCGCTGCACGCGCTCGCGTTCGACCCCGAGCGGCGCGCCCGCATGGCCGTCGCCGCGCGCGAGCGCGCCGAGCGCTTCGCCTGGCCGCACGTGGCCGGCGAGTTGATGACCGCCTACGAGAACGCGATCGAGATGCCCAAGGCGGCCACGCGGCTCGCCCGCGCCGCCGTGCACACCGGCCTCAGGCCCGCCGACCTCGGCCCGCGCCAGCCGGCGCGCAGGATGCCCTCGCTCGAGCCCGCCCTCGAGCCGCGGCGCCGGTCGCCGCAGCGCCGTCCGCTACGCGCGCAGGGTCGCCGCGGTGGCCGCCACGCTGGCAGCCGCCGGGCTCGGCTGGATGGCGCTCCAGCGCATCGGGATCCACTCGATCAGCAAGGCCGTGATGGCCGCCACGCCGACCTGGGTGCTGCTGGCCTTCGGCCTGATGTGCGCCTCGATGCTGCTGCGCGCCGAGTCCTGGCACGCGGTGCTGCGCTCGGCGCTCCCGGGCACGCGCGTCCGCCGCCGCGACGCCGCGCGCGGGGTGATGATCGGCGTGCTGATGTCCGCCACGCTGCCGGCCCGCCTCGGCGAGCCCTCGCGCGCGCTGATCGTGTCGCGGCGGCTCGGTCGCGTGCGAGAGCGGTTGCCGATCGTGCTCGGCACGGTGGTCTCGCAGACCCTCCTCAACCTGCTGGCGCTGGTGGTGCTCGGCGTGATCATGTTCACCACCGTCGGGGTCTTCCATGGCCACGAGAAGGCGCTGGCGATCGGATCCGCGGCTCCCGTCTGCCTGCTCCTGCTGGTGCTGGCCACGCCCGCGCTCCTGCGCCACAGCAAGGCCGACCGCTTCTCGCGCCTGCAGCGCGCGGTGGCAGCGGTGCGCGGGGCGATGGAGCAGGTGCGTGCCGGCCTGCACGTCTTCCGCAACCCCAAGCTCGGCTCCTGGGCCGCGGTCAACCAGCTCGGTGCCTGGGCCCTTCAGGCCATCGCCTGCTACGTGCTGCTGGTCGCGCTCAGGCTCGACAGCCACGTGAGCTTCGGCGCGGCCGCCGCGGTGCTGTTCGCCGTGAACGTGACCGCGGTGCTGCCGGCCACGCCGTCGAACCTCGGCGTCTTCCAGGCGGCATGCGTGGCCGTGCTGTCCGTCTACGGCGTGAGCCACGCGGACGCGCTCGCCTACGGGATCATCCTTCAGGCCGTCGAGATCGCGACCGCGGTGACGATGGGAATGCCCGCCCTGCTGCGAGAGGGCCTCTCGTGGAAGGACATGCGCCTGCGGGCGCTGCACACGGCGCCCGTGGAGTTGCGCGTGCGTCGGAACAAGAAGTCCGGCGCGCCGGCCGAGGCCGACGCCAACTAGCTGCGCTACAGCGTCACGCGGTAGGCCAGCTGCGGCTCGGTCTTGCCCTTCAGCGTGAGCTCGACCTGGTCGCCCACCGGCGCCTGCAGCCCCGCCGCGACGCGCTCGGAGATCACGATCTCGCCGCTGGCCGCCTCGCCCTGGAGGCGTGAGGCGGTGTTCACCACATCGCCGACGGCCGTGAAGTCGAACAGCGCTCGCTGCCCGATGTTGCCCACGAAGGCCTCACCGATGTCCAGGCCGATGCCCATCTCGGCGAACGGCTCCTCGCCGCTGCCGTAGCCGACCGAGCGCAGCAGCTCGCGGGCATGCCCG
This sequence comes from uncultured Thermoleophilaceae bacterium, assembly GCA_963729205.1. GTDB lineage: Bacteria > Actinomycetota > Thermoleophilia > Solirubrobacterales > Thermoleophilaceae > JAICJR01. The sequence goes on along the minus strand of CAVSNA010000020.1, from coordinate 372,007 downwards.
AGCATCAGCGCCGGCACGTCGGCCTCGTCCATGCCGGGCTGCAGGGCGGGCAGGTAGATCGCCATCACCTCGTCGCCGATCAGCTTGTCGATCACGGCGTCCGGGAACAGCACGTCCTCGGCGCAGCGGTAGAAGCGCCGCAGCAGCGCCGAGGCCTCCGCGGGATCGCCGCCGTCGAAGCGGGCGGTGAAGCCGCGCAGGTCCGCGAACAGCACCCCGGTGGGCATCTTCATGCCGCCGGGCGGCGAGAACTCGACGCAGACGGAGCACACCGTGGGGTTCTTCCGCGACGGGCGGTACCCGAGCGGCCCCGCGATGTACCGCCCCATGCCGCCGAATGGCGCCGCGCATACCGCGCACCTCGGGCTCGTCGGGAGGGCGCGCAGTAACCACGCCACCACGCCGCCCATCCCGGTGGCGTGCATCCTCCACGCCACCTCCCAGTCCTCCGGCTGAAGCGGCTCGCCATCACGGCGGCCGGCCTTGCGCCGCAGCTCCCTGATCCCCAGGCGCTGCCACAGCGTCAGCTTGACCTCGTCGCCCTGAACCTCGTCAACCATCAGCGCAACATACCCCCGCCCCGGACGCCCGCGGAGTCCGTCCACGCCCAGCGGCGAGCTGCGAAGCACGCACACGCCAGAGAGGGACGACTCGGGTGGTCCCTATCCAGGAGCTCCCGTCGGCGCAGCCGACGGCCTGGATAGGGACCACCCAAGTCGTCCGGTACCGCGACTACTTCGCCGCCCGAGCCGGCTCTGGCGCGGGCCGGTCCGGCGGGATGCGGCCGCTCTTCATGCCGAAGTAGCTGGCCTGCGGGTGGTGCGACGACGATCGCCACCGTGGACTGCTCCGGCTCGACCGCGAAGCCGTGCGACAGGGTCAACCCGATCGACTCGGCGCCGAGCATCCTGAAGACCGGCACGTGCTGTCCTGGTCCGGGCAGGCCGGGTAGCCCCACGAGTAGCGGCGGCCCTGGTCGGGTGCGATGCCGAGCTCGTTGCGCACGCGCTCGTTGAGCCACTCGGCGATGCCCTCGGCGGTCTGCACGCCCAGCCCGTGGACGAACAGCTGCTCGGCGAACTCGCCCTCGGCCTCGAGCTCCTCGCAGCGCGCGGTCACCTCGGGGCCGACCGTGACCGCCTGGAGCACGCACACGTCGCGCTCGCCGGACTCGATCGGCCGCCAGTAGTCGGCCAGGCAGAGCCGGTCGTGGGCGGGCTGGCGCGGGAACTGCAGGCGCTCGATCTCCTTCGACGGGTCCTCGGGGTCGAAGAACACGAGCTCGTCGCCGTCCGCGTTCACCGGGAAGTAGCCGTAGACCGCGCGCGGGTTGCAGGTAGTCCTGCTCGCGCCACATGCGCTCGAGGCGCGGCCCGAAGTCGTCCTCGATCAGGCGCTCCCAGGCCTCGCCCTTCACGCCCTTGCCGCCCCAGTGGAGCTTGAACAGCACGTGCGTGTCGAGCAGTGGGAAGACCTCGCTCATCTCCACGGGCACCTCGCGCACGCCCCAGAAGGGAGCGCTCGGGATGGCCACGTCGGTGCGCAGCGCCGAGCGCGACGGGGCGTCGGGCGCCGGGCCCTCCTCCTCGCGCACTGGCTTCTCGCGGAACTCCTGCGCCTCGCGCCGGAAGCGCTCGATCAGCGCGTTGCGCGCCTCCTGGTCGATCAGGTTGTCCATCACCGAGAGGCCCTGGAAGGCGTCCTTGCAGTAGTAGACGCCGGGCTCGTAGATCTCGTCCGACTCCTGGCCCTTGGGGTAGAGGATGCGGCGGCCGAAGTCGCGGTTGATCGCCGCGCCGCCCACGAGCACCGGGTACTCGAGGCCGCGCTCGTGCAGCTCCGCCACGCAGATCGGCATCTGCTTGGACGTGGAGACGAGCAGCGCGGACAGCCCGATGGCGGTGGCGTTGTGCTCCACCGCGGCGTCGATGATCTGCGAGATCGGCACCTGCTTGCCGAGGTCCACCACCGTGTAGCCGTTGTTGGTGAGGATCGTGTTCACGAGCGACTTGCCGATGTCGTGCACGTCGCCGAACACCGTCGCCAGCACGACCGTGCCCTTGGTGTAGCCCTCGATCTTGTCGAGGTACTTCTCGAGCTGGGCGACGGCCCGCTTCATCACGGTGGCCGACTGGAGCACGAACGGCAGGATCAGCTCGCCGGCGCCGAACTTGTCGCCCACCTCCTTCATGGCGGGCAGCAGCACCTCGTTCAGCGTCGGCACCGCGCCGATCTTGTCCACCGCGCGGTCGATCTGGTCCTCCACACCCTCCTTCTTGCGGCGCAGGATGTGCCAGTGGAGGGCCTCCTCGGGCTCCATGCCGTCGGTGGCGTGGGCCTCTTCCTCCACGTGACTGCTCGCCCTTCGCCTCGAAGTGGGCGATGAACCGCTCGAGCGCGTCCTCGCGGCGGTTGAAGACGAGGTCGTCGGCCAGCTCGCGCTCCTCGTCGGGGATCTCGGGGTAGGGCGTGACGTCCTGCGGGTGCACCATCGCGAGGTCGAGCCCGGCCTCCACCGCGTGGTGGAGGAAGACCGAGTTGAGCACCGCGCGGGCCACGGGGGAGACGCCGAAGGAGACGTTGGACACGCCGAGCGACGTCTTCACGCCGGGCAGCTCCGACTTGATCAGCCTGATGCCCTCGAGCGTCTCGACCGCGGACGGCCGCCACTCCTCGTCGCCGGTGGTGAGCGTGAACGTGAGCGGGTCGAAGATCAGCGCGTCCGGCGCCATGCCGTGCTCGTCCACCACGAGGTCGTAGATGCGCTGGGCGATCTCGAGCTTGCGCTCGCGCGTCTTGCCCATGCCCACCTCGTCGATCGTGAGCGCGATGATCGCCGCGCCGTGGGCCTTGGTCAGCGGCACGACCACGTCGAGCTTGTCGCGGCCGGCCTCGAGGTTGATCGAGTTGACGATCGCCCGGCCGGGGATCTGCTCGAGCGCGGTCTTCAGCACGTCGGGCTCGGTGGAGTCGACCTGGATCGGCGCGTCCACAGTCAGCGCGATGCGCTTGACGACCTGGCGCATCTGCTCGCCCTCGTCGCCGCGCTCGGTGAGCGCCACGCAGACGTCGAGCACGTGGGCGCCGCCCTCGACCTGGTTCTCCGCGATCTGGAGCAGGCCGTCGTAGTCGTCGTCGAGCAGCATCTGCTTGGCGCGCCGCGATCCCTGGGAGTTCACGCGCTCGCCGACGATCGTCGGACGCGGCTCCTGGGTCAGCGGCGTCGCGCCCATCATCGAGGACACGGTGGCGGGCAGCGCGTCCGTCGGCCGGGCTCGAGGTGCCGCGCCCCTTCACCCGGTCGGCGAGGACCGCGATGTGCTCCGGCGTTGTGCCGCAGCAGCCGCCCACGATCGAGACGCCGTAGCGCTCGACGAACTCCTGCAGCGAGGCGGCCAGCGGCTCCGGCTCCTCGGGGAAGATCGTCTCGCCGTTCGGTCCCTGCAGCGGCAGCCCCGCGTTCGGGATGCAGTGCACCGGCACGGGCGAGTTGTCGCCGAGGTAGCGGATCGCGTCGCGCATGTCCTCCGGGCCGGTCGAGCAGTTGAGCCCGATCGCCTGCACGTCGAGCGCGCTGAGCGTGGTCAGCACCGCCGCGATGTCGGTGCCGAGCAGCATCTTGCCGCCGTTCGGCAGCAGCGAGACCGAGATCTGGAGCGGCAGCGCCTTGCCGACCTGCTTGAACGCCTCGCGGGCGCCGAAGATGGCGGCCTTCACCTCGAGGATGTCCTGGGCGGTCTCGATGATGATCAGGTCCGCGCCGCCCTCCACGAGGCCCTGGGCCTGCTCGGAGAAGACCTCCACCAGCTCGCCGAACGTGATCTGGCCGAGGGTGGGGTCATCGGAGGCGGGCAGGAAGCCGGTCGGGCCGATCGACCCCGCCACGAAGTTGTGCTCGCCGGCGGCCTTGCGCGCGATCTGGGCGGCCTTGAGGTTGATCTCGTGCGTGTGGTCCGCGAGGCCCCATTCGCCGAGCTTGATCCGCGAGGCCTGGAAGGTGTCGGTCTCCAGCACGTCGGCGCCGGCCTCGATCATCGACTCGTGCACCTGCTGGATCACGTCCGGGCGGTTGAGGACCAGCGCCTCGTGGCACTTGCCGGGTAGGCCCATGTAGTCCTCGGACGTGAGGTCGAGCTGCTCGAGCGTGGCGCCCATGCCGCCGTCGAACACGACCACGCGTGAGTGAATGGCCTCCAGATAGTCGCGCATCCCAGGCGATGGTAGCGCGATATCGCCAACCTTGACAAACATCTGACAAGGTTGGTGCGAGGCCACCGCAGGGCTCCTTACACTGGGGCCTTGGACCGTGAGGCGCCTCCTGCGATGGCTGATCGCGGGCCTGCTGGCGTGCGCGCTGGCCCCCGCGGGGGCCACGGCCGCGAGCAACGATCCGCTGCGCTCCCACCAGTGGGGGCTCGACATGATCCATGCCGACGAGGCGCACGCGGTCACGACCGGCGCGGGCGCGGTGGTGGCGGTGGTGGACACGGGGATCGACGCCGCGCATGCCGACCTCCAGGGCCGCGTGCTGCCGGGCCACGACTTCGTGACGGGCGACGCCACGCCGCAGGACGGCAACGGCCACGGCACCCACGTGAGCGGGATCATCGCCGCGGATGCCGGCAACGGCGTGGGCGTGGACAGCGTGGCGCCCGGCGCGAAGATCCTGCCCGTGCGCGTGCTGGACGACAGCGGCGAGGGCTCGAGCACGAACGTGGCCGCCGGGATCGACTGGGCCACGGCCCACGGCGCCGACGTGATCAACCTCAGTCTGAGCGGCGCGATCCCGATCGGCGGGCTGGGTGGCGAGAGCGACATCGACGCCGCGATCGCACGGGCGCTCGACCGCGGCGTGATCGTGGTGGTGGCCGCGGGGAACGACGCCCTGCCGCTGTGCGAGAACAACTCGGTGCAGGGTCGGGTGCTCTGCGTCGGGGCCGTGGACAAGCGCGGCAACCGCAGCTTCTACTCGAGCTTCGGCCAGGGCCTCGGGCTCGTCGCGCCCGGCGGCTCGGACCTGCCCGGCACCGACGAGGACGTGCTCTCCACCTGGAATGACGGCCAGTACATGGAGCTCGCGGGCACCTCGCAGGCCACGCCGCACGTGTCGGGCGTGGCGGCGCTGCTCGTGTCGCTCGGCGTGCGCGGCCAGGCGGCCGTGCAGCGCATCCTCGCCACCGCCACGGACGCCGGTCCACCGGGTCCCGACCTGCAGTTCGGCGCCGGCATCGTGAACGCGGCGGCCGCGGTGGCGGGCCTCGGCCACGGCGGGGCGAGCGCCGGCGGCGGCAGCGCGGGTGGCTCGGTGGGCATTCGCCTGCGCCGCGCCCAGCGCATCCGCTCCGTGCTCCGGCAGCGGGATCCGGATCGCGTGCAGCGCCGACGGCAGCGGCCGCTGCCGGGCCGCCGTCACGGCGGGGCACCTGACGATCGCCCGCGGCTCGGCCAAGGTCGCCCTCGGCAAGCCGAAGATCGTGGTGGCGCGCCTCACGCGCGCGGGCGCGCGCGAGATGAAGGCGGCGCTGCGCACCCATCGCAGCGTGAGCGCGACGGTGACGGTCACGCTCCCAGGTGCGAAGCTGAGGCGCAAGCTACGCCTCGCTCCCTGACCTCCGACCCGCGACCGCGACCTGAAGTGACCCGACATCCCGCGCCCACAGCAGGCCTGTGCGCCACCTGCCACCACCAGCGCGTGGTGCGCAACACCCGCGGGTCTAGCTTCTCGCTCTGCGAGCGCTCGAAGACGGACCCCGCCTACCCCCGCTACCCGCGCCTGCCGGTGATGGCCTGCCCCGGCTACGAGGCGAGGGCGGGGGAGGGCTAGCTAGCCGCCCTCGACCTGAGCGGCCGTTCTGGAAGTTCACGGTCGCGGGCGGCGCGACGGCGGAGATCCTGCCCGCGAACTGGCCCGCGGGGGTGTTACCGGCCGAGTCCACGGCGTGCGCCTTGCCGTACAGGCCCGCGGAGACCGTGTAGTTGATCTTGTAGATGCCGGCCTGGGCGGCGGTGACGTCCCACCTGAACACCTTGGTCTGGCCGGGAGCGAGCGGCCCCAGCGCGAGGTGTCCTGGTTGGCGGTGTCGCCGCCCTTCGGCCCCGCGTTGACGATGAAGACGGGCCGGCTGGCGTCGGCGACCTGCGGATCGTTCAGGCGCTTGTTGAACGACTTCACGGTGACCGAGATGTCCGGCACCGTCCGCGAGTCCACGTTCTTCACCGCGATCACCATCAGCGAGCGCTTGGCGAGCTTCTGCTTGCCCGGGAAGGTCGCCTTCGTGATCTCGACCTTGAAGTTGCCGCTCGGCTCGTGGGCGTCCTGGCGGCTGCCGCCGCAGGCGGATATGAGCAGCGTTGCGAGGACCGTCAGCGCAATCCCCAGCCGCAGTCGATTGCCGGCACGCTCTCCCTGCGCTCCCCTAGCGTCCAAAGCGATCGCAACATACCACGGGGTCAGCGGCGCCGAGACGCAGTTTGCGTCGGGTACGCGACGGTTCCCAGTTGCCCACCCTCAGACGATCCCTTAGTCTTTCGCCCTCGGGGAAGAGGGCAGACACGCTGCCCTTGTCACGGGAGGAGCCGTAACAGTGGTTCGTGCCGTCGCGGATCGGGCATTCCTGCCCACCAAGAACCTGCTCGAGCAGGTCGGGGACATGATGATCCTGACCGGCAAGACGATCTTGTCGGCGCTTCGTCCGCCGTACCCGTACGGGGGCGAGTTCGTGAACCAGTTCCTGTTCGCGCTGCGGCTGTGCTGGTTCCCGCTGCTGATCTCCACGATCGCATTCGGCTACGGCGCGCCCGGGCTCCAGGCCGGCAACTTCCTGGTCCTGTTCGGCGCGATCGACCGCCTCGGCGGCTTCTTCGTGCTCGCGACGATCCGCGAGTTCGCGCCCTTCGTCACCGCGATCATCCTCGCCGGCGTGGCCGGCACGGCCATCACGGCCGACCTCGGCGCGCGCAAGATCAGGGAGGAGCTCGACGCGCTCCAGGTGCTGGGCGTCGACCCGGTCAAGAACCTCGTCGTGCCGCGCTTCCTCGCGCTGATGATCGTCACCGCGCTGTTCAACATCTACGCGCTGATCTTCGGCATCTTCGGCGGCGTGCTCGCCACGCTGACCTTCAAGGCGCCGCTCGGCCCGTTCTTCTCGACGCTGCTCACGAACGCGTCCACCACCGACCTCTGGGGCTCGGTGGTCAAGACCACCCTGTTCGGCGCGATCATCGCGATCGTCTCCTGTTACAAGGGGATGACCGCCTCCGGCGGCGCCGAGGGCGTGGGCCGCGCCGTGAACCAGGGCGTGGTGATCGCCTTCCTGGGAATCTTCGCGTTCAACTACGTCTTCACGCAGACGCTGCTGGCCACCCATCCCGAAATCTCGGTCATCAAGTGAGCGCACGGACTACAGAGTCGACAGTCGACAGTCGACAGTCGACAGAATTCACGGCAGATCTGCCCCGCTCGAACCACAGGACTGTCGACTGTGGACTGTCGACTGGGGTTTCCTGATGGGCCGGGGCTGGCTGGCCGTTCCGCGGGACTGGGTCGCCTCCTTCGGCGACATCGCGAAGTTCGCCGCGCGCGACTTCTACGAGATCTTCAGCGGGCGGGTGTTCAAGTTCTTCGGCGAGGCGCTGCGCCAGGCCGGCATCCTGATCCTCGGCTCCACGATCGTGATCTGGAGCCTCGCGTTCATCCTCGGGCTCCAGTGCGGCATCGAGGGCGCCTACTTCAACCGCTCGGTCGGCGCGCCCGCGTACGCGGGCGTGTTCTCGGCGTGGTGCGACCTGCGCGAGATCATGCCCTACGCCTTCGGCTACATGATGGCCGCGAAGGTGGGCACCGGCCTCGTGGCGGAGATCGGCGCGATGCGGATCACCGACGAGATCGACGCGCTCGAGGTGATGGGCATCAGCTCGATGACCTTCCTCTGCGCGACGCGCCTGCTGGCCGCGTTCATGGTGCTGCCGTTCATGTACGTGGCGGCGGTCGGCGCCGGCTTCTTCGCCTCCTACCTCGCGGTGGTGCAGCAGATCGGCGAGGTGTCGTCGGGAGGCTTCTTCTTGATCTTCTGGATGTTCCAGAACCCGCCAGATCTCTTATACAGCTTGATCAAGGGGATGGCGATGGCCACGGTCATCGTGATAGTCGGTACTTACTACGGCTATACGGCGAGCGGAGGACCGGTCGGTGTGGGCACGGCGACGGCGAAGTCGATGGTGCTCAACACCGTGGCGGTGCACCTGGTGGGCATGCTCGGGACCGAGATCTTCTGGGGCGCGAATCCAAGAGCGCCGATCGGCGGCTGAGCGAGACTGAGAGGGGAGGGAGAGCCACGTGGCTGAGGAGCACGGACGGCATCGAGCAGGAGTGGGACAAGGAGGACGAGGAGGCCCTGGCGGCCACCCCGCCCCCTCATCGGCGTCGTCGCGCGAGGCCGATCGAGCGGCGGCCTACGGTGGCGACGAGGAGTACCGCTGGCACACCGGCCAGAGGCGCGAGCACGGCGGCATCGACGCGATCGAGTTCATCGACGTCAAGAAGTCGTTCGGCCGCAACACGATCCTCAACGGCCTGAACCTCGGCATCCCCGACGACCAGATCTCGATGATCCTCGGGCCCTCGGGCACGGGCAAGTCGGTCTGCATCAAGCACATGGTCGGGCTGCTCTACCCGGACGAGGGCGACGTGCTCGTGCACGGCGAGTCGGTGCCGAACATGGCCGACGACGACCTCTTCGAGATGCGCAAGAAGTTCGGCGTGCTGTTCCAGGACGGCGCGCTGTTCGGGTCGATGAACCTCTATGACAACGTCGCGTTCCCGCTCCGCCAGCACACCGACAAGGGCGAGGACGAGATCGCGGACATCGTGAACCGGCGTCTGAAGGAGGTCGGCCTCGCAGGGGCCGACGACAAGATGCCCAACGAGCTGTCGGGCGGCATGCGCAAGCGGGCAGGGTTTGCGCGCGCCCTCGTGCTCGATCCTCAGATCGTGCTCTTCGACGAGCCGGACTCCGGGTTGGATCCGGTCCGCACGGCCCTCCTCTGCGAGCTGATCAAGGAGATCCACGAGGAGAACGGCGGCTGCTACGTCGTGATCACGCACGACATCATGTCGGCCCGCAGGGTGGCCGAATACATCGCGATCCTCTGGAAGGGGCGGATCGTCGAGTCCGGCCCGGCCGAGGAGCTGTTCAACTCGGACAACCAGTTCGTCCGGCAATTCCTCTCGGGCGAGGCCCAGGGCCCGCTGGGAATGGAGTAGCCGGCTTGTTGCAAAGGAAGCTGGCGCGAGATGCGCCAGACCGACGAAAGAATGGGCGCAACGGGAGGCGCCCTAACCATGAGACTCGCGCTTGGCCTCCCCCGACACCCCAACTAGCCCACCAGCCAAAGGCGGAGGGCGCGGGGAGGGGGGTTCCACTCTCACCCGCTCGATAGCGGTGATCGCCGTGGTGATCGCGGTCGCCCTCGTGGCGCTGCTCATGTTCGGCGGCGGCAGCGGCTACACGGTCACGGCCGACTTCCAGAGCGCCAGCCAGCTCGTGAAGGGCAATCTGGTGGAGGTCGGCGGCCGGCAGGTCGGCAAGGTCAAGGACATCAGCCTCGCGTCCAACGGGGTCGCGAAGGTGAAGTTCACGGTCGACGGCGAGTTCGCGCCCCTGCACGAGGGCACCAGGGCCGTGATCCGCTCGCCCTCGCTGTCCGGCATCGCAAACCGCTACGTCGAGCTCGAGCTCGGCCCGAGCGACAACAACGCGATCACCAAGGGCGGCACGATCCCGGCCGACAACACGCAGTCGGCGGTCGACCTCGACCAGCTCTTCAACACGCTCGACCCGGCCACGCGCAAGGGGCTCCAGCAGATCATCCGCGGCTCGGCCATCCAGCTCCACGGGAAGGCCCTGGCGGCCAACCAGAGCCTGCGCTACCTCGCCCCGGCCATCTCCACCTCCGCCCGGGTCACCGACGAGCTCGCGCGCGACCAGGTCGAGTTCCAGCGCTTCGTCACCGACACCTCGGGCGTGGTGTCCACGCTGGCCTCCCGCTCGATCGACCTGACCGAGCTGGTGGGCAATGCCAACGCCACCACCCGCGCGATCGGCGACGAGAACGTCGTCGCTTTCGCAGGCGCTCGCCGCGCTCCCGAACACGCTCCAGCAGGGCAGCCAGACCTTCGCCAACCTGCACGGGACGCTGGACATCCTCGACGAGCTCGTCAACGTGTCGAAGCCGGCGACGAAACGGCTCGCGCCGTTCCTCGCCGAGCTGCGGCCGCTGATCCACGACGCCGACCCGACGATCCGGGACCTGCGCCTGCTGATCCGTCGCAACGGGGCCGAACAACGACCTGATCGAGCTGCTCGGCAAGCAGCCGAAGCTCACGGCCCTGGCGAAGGCCGACTTCCCGCGCACGATCCAGGCGCTCCAGAAGGGGCAGCCGGTGATCGACTACATCCGTCCCTACGCGCCCGACTTCACCGGCTGGCTGACGAGGTTCGCCGAGAGCGCTAGCCCGTACGACGCCAACGGTCACTACGCGCGCGTCCAGCCGATCTTCAACGCCTTCCAGTACTCGACCAACTCGAGCGGCTCGTTCCTCACGGCGATCCCCACCTCGCAGCGGCTCGCCGGGCTTCAGACCAAGAAGGGCCAGCGCTGCCCGGGCATGGCCACGCAGGCGCCACCCGACGGCTCGGCGCCCTTCCTCGACCTCGGCCAGGTCACCCCGGCCTGCAACCCGAGCGGAACGTTGCCCGGCCCATGAGGCGCATCATCGCGATAGCCCTGGTCCTGATCGCCGTGCCGGTGCTGCTGGTGTTCGCCATCGGCGCGGGTGGCAGCGGCGGGGGCAGCAACTACCAGGTGCGCGCGATCTTCGACTTCGTGCGCGCGGTGCCGGGCGAGGACGTGAAGATCGCGGGCGCGAAGGTGGGCAAGATCCAGTCGCTCGACCTGACGCCTGACAACAAGGCGGCCGTCGTGCTGAACATCCAGAAGGACGGCTTCTCGCCCTTCCACGCCGACGCGCACTGCACGATCCGGCCGCAGTCGCTGATCGGCGAGACCTTCGCCGACTGCACCCCGGGCACCGTCAACACGCCGGTGCTGCCGGACGATCAAGAACGGCCCGGGGGCGCGGGCAGCACCTGCTCCCGGTGACGAACACGAGCTCTCCCGTCGACCTCGACCAGCTGAACGACATCTACCGCGCGCCGATCGGCGAGCGGCTGGCGATCCTGATCAACGAGTTCGGCACCGGGCTCGCCGGCCGCGGCCAGGCCCTGAACGACGTGATCCACCGCGCCAACCCGGCGCTGCGCGACACCGACAAGGTGCTGGCGGTCCTCGCGAGCCAGAACCGCACGCTCGCCGACCTGGCCAAGAACTCGGACCGCGTCCTCATCCCGCTCGCGGCCAAGCGCCAGCCAGCTCGCCGACTTCATCGTGCAGGCGAACACGACCAATCAGGCCACGGCCGAGGTGAGCAGCAGCATCTCCGCCTCGATCGAGCGCTTCCCGGCCTTCCTGAAGCAGCTGCAGCCGACGCTGGAGGATCTCGGCGCGCTGGCCGACCAGATGACCCCGGTGATCACCGACCTGGGCAAGGCGGCGCCGGGACTCAACCGCTTCACCGAGGCGCTCGGCCCGTTCTCGCAGGCGTCGATCCCGGCGCTCACGTCGCTGGGCGCCGCGACGGTGGTGGGCCGCAACGCGCTCGTGGCCGCGCAGCCTGTCGCCAACGACCTGCGCCAGTTCGCCACCAACGCCGACCCGGTGTCGGTGAACCTCGAGAAGCTCACCACCAGCCTGAGCAAGACGGGCGCGGTCGACGACCTGATGGATTACATCCTCAACTCGATGACCGCGATCAACGGCTTCGACGGCGTGAGCCACTACCTGCGCGCCGCGCTGATCGTGAACACCTGCGCCACCTACGGCACCGTGCAGGACCCCGCAGTGCCTGGCCACCTTCCCGAAGTCGCAGCGCCAGCACGGCCACCAGCACCGCCGCTGACAAGAAGATCCAGGCCGAGCTCGAGAAGGCGCGCTCGGCGCAGCCCAAGAAGCCGTCGCTGCTCTCGCGCATCCTCTCGATCGCCGCGGAGCCCGCCAGCCAGGGCGGCGCCGCGCAGCCCGGCGTCAAGCGGATCCAGCAGAACGCCTCAAACGACAGCTCGCAGGCCTTCGGGCCGAGCGATCCGGCCCTCAAATACCTCCTGGGGAACTGATGGGCAGGCGACGAGGAACAGCGGCGATCACGGGCAGCCCGGTGCTCATCGGGGCGGTCACCACCCTGGTGACGCTGGTCGCGGTCTTCCTCGCCTACAACGCGAACAACGGGCTGCCGTTCGTGCCCACCTACAACGTGAAGGCCGAGCTGCCGAGCGGGGCCAACCTCGTGAAGAACAACGACGTCCGCATCGGCGGCGTGCGCGTGGGGTCGGTCACGGACATCACCCCGGTCCGGCGCCCGGACGGCACCGTGTTCGTCACGATCTCGATGAAGCTCGAGAAGCGCGTGGATCCGCTGCCGAAGGACTCCACGCTGCTGGTGAGGCCCCTCTCCGCGCTGGGGCTGAAGTACGTGGAGATCACGCCGGGCGAGTCGGCCTCCGGCTACGCCGCCGGCTCGACCATCCCGCTGTCGCAGGCCGTGCCACACCCGGTCGAGTTCGACGAGTTCCTCAACATGTTCGACCAGCCCACGCGCATCGGCCAGCAGCGCACGCTGCAAGGGCCTGGGCGACGCGCTGGCGGGACGCGGCACGGACATCAACCAGGCGATCGTGGCCTTCCGGCCGCTGTTCCGGAACCTTCAGCCGGTGGCGGCGAACCTCGCGGCGCGGCCCACCCAGCTGAAGCGCTTCTTCCCGGCGCTCGACCGCACCGGCGTCGGCGGTGGCCCCGGTCGCCATCCAGCAGGCGGCTCTGTTCGCCAACCTCGACACCACCTTCACCGCCCTCGCGAGCGTGGCCCGGCCGTTCATCCAGCAGACGATCACGAAGGCGCCGCCCACGCTCGACGTCGTCACCGCCGAGCTGGCCCAGCAGCGGCCGTTCATCGAGAACCTCACCGCCTTCATGAGCGAGCTGCGGCCCGGCGTGGCGGTGCTGCCCGACCACCGCGCCGGTGCTGGCCGACGCGCTCGAGGCGGGCATTCGCGACGCTGCCGAAGACGCCGCCGACCAACCGCGAGCTGGCGAACACCTTCCGCTCGCTCCAGGAGTTCGTCACCGATCCGCTGGTGCCGAAGGGAGTGCAGCGCCTCAACCACACCTTCCAGTCGCTGGCGCCGACGCTCGCGTTCGTCACGCCCGCGCAGACCACCTGCAACTACGTGACGCTCTTCCTGCGCAACGTCGCGAGCCTGCTGTCGATCGGCGACGCTGACGGAACCTGGCAGCGCTTCATCCAGGTCATCACGCCGCAGGGCCCCAACAACGAGGGCTTCCCGTCGAGCGCGCCCGCCAACGGCGGCGGGCCGCAGCCGATCAAGAACCACCTGCACACGGACATGTATCCGAACACGGCCTCGCCCGGGCAGCCGAACGAGTGCGAGGCCGGCAACGAGCCGTACGCCGTCGGCAAGACGGTGATCGGGAACGTGCCCGGCAACCAGGGCACCAAGACCGACGGCCAAGTGAAGGGGCAGGGCTGATGAAGCACAGCCACACGCCGCGGCATGAGCCCCTTCAGAGCCGGCGCGATCGCGCATCGTCTTCATCGTGGCGGTCACCTACCTGGCCTTCGCCAAGCACGTGCCCTTCGTGACGCACCACTACCAGCTGAAGGCCGTGTTCTCGAACTCGGCCAACATCCGGCCCGAGCTCCGCCGTCCGCATCGCCGGCGTGGACGTGGGCAAGGTGAAGAGCATCTCCGCCTACAAGGATGCGAGCGGCGAGCCGACCGGCGCCGCGCTCGTGACGATGGAGCTGGACAACAAGGCGCTGCCGATCCACAAGGACGCCGACGCTCAAGATCCGTCCGAAGCTCTTCCTCGAGGGCAACTTCTTCGTGCAGGTGGACCCGGGCAGCCCGTCCGCGCCGAACGTTGACTCCGGGGGCACGATCCCGGTCACCCAGACGAGCGCGCCGGTGCAGATCGACGAGGTGCTGAGCTCGCTGCAGGCCGACACGCGCAGCAACCTCCAGACGCTCGTGAAGGGCTACGGCGACGCGCTCAACGGGAAGCCGCTGCCCGCCGAGGACCTCGACCAGGTGCCGGCGGTGCGCGGCCTGACCGCCGCCCAGGCGCTCAACAAGTCGCTCGACCACTCGGCGCAGGCGCTGCGCGGCTCGGCCCTCGTGAACCAGGGGCTGCTCGGCGTGGACATTCACGACCTCTCGAGGCTCGTGGCGGGCACGCAGAGGGTCTCCGCGGCGCTCAACGCGAACGAGGGCGTGCTCCAGGACTTCGTCGTGAACTTCAACCGCACCACGCAGGCCTTCGCCAACCAGCAGGACAACCTGCAGCAGTCGGTCGCGCTGCTCGGCCCCGTCGTCGCAGCAGGCGGGCCAGACCTTCACCGACCTCAACGCGTCGCTCCCCGGCATCAACGCGTGGGCCACGGCGATCCTGCCCGGCGTGCGACGAGACGGGCCCGACGATCGACGCCGCCTTCCCGTGGGTCGAGCAGACGCGCCAGCTCGTGTCGCCGGCCGAGCTGCAGGGCCTCGTGAACGAGCTGCGTCCCACCGTCGCCAACCTCGCGTCGGTCACCGACGAGTCGCTGAGCCTGATCCCGCAGCTCGACCTGCTCAACCGCTGCGCGATCAACGTGGTCCTGCCCACCGGGGACATCCCGATCAACGACGGCTTCCTGGCCACCGGCGTGCCGAACTACAAGGAGGCCTGGCAGGCGATCGTCGGGCTCTCCAGCGAGTCCCAGAACTTCGACGGCAACGGCATCTACACGCGCTTCCAGGCGGGCGGCGGCGCCGAGCCGGTCAACACCGGGCCCTCCCCGTCCGGGATCCTCTACGGCAACGCCACGGCGAAGATCCTCGGCACTCAGCCCAAGCGCCCCGCTGCGCCGCCGCCGAAGAAGACGAACGTGGCGTGCTACAAGAACCCGCTGCCCAACCTCGACAACGCGCCGATCGGGAGCGGGCCGTGAGAACAGCCATCCGCAAGCATCTGCGGGACTTCCTCGCGATCATCTTCCTGATCGTGGTGGCTGCGGGCGTGGCCAGCTACGTGCTCGCGAACGAGCGGCTCTACCTGCCCTCGTGGGTGCCGTTCATCGGCTCGAGCTTCTACAAGGTCAACGCCGAGTTCTCCACCGCCCAGGCGGTCGTGCCCGGGCAGGGGCAGACGGTGAACATCGCGGGCGTGCCGATCGGCAACATCGGCAACGTGACCCTGCGCAACGGCGTGGCCGTGGTGCAGATGAACATCAAGAAGAAGTACGAGCCGATCTACAAGAACGCCCAGCTCCTGCTCAGGCCCAAGACCGGGCTCAAGGACATGTACATCGAGATGGACCCGGGCACCAGCTCGGCCGGCGCGGTGCCCGCCGGCGGCACCATCCCCGTGTCGAACACGCTGCCCGACGTGAACCTGGACGAGATCCTCTCGAACCTCGACTCGGACACGCGCTCCTACCTGATCGTCCTGCTCGGCGCGGGGGCTCAGACGTTCGGCACCGAGAACGCGTCGGCGGACCTGCGCAACACGTTCAAGCGCTTCGAGCCCACGGCCTCGTACACGCAGAGGATCACGAGGCTGCTCGCGCAACGCCGCCGGGCCCTGCGGCGCGTGATCCACAACTTCCAGCTCGTCACGTCCGCGGTGGCGGTGCGTGACCACCAGCTGACGCAGTTCGTCGACTCGTCGAACGCGAACTTCGCAGGCGATCTCGAGCCAGGACCAGAAGCTGGAGGAGACGCTCCAGCTCCTGCCCGGCACGCTCTCGACGGCCAACGAGGTGCTCCCCAAGCTCGACGACCTGGCCAAGGTGCTGGGGCCGACCTTCCAGTCGCTGGTCCCGGGCGCCAAGGCACTCGGGCCGTCGCTCAAGGCCACGCATCCGTTCCTGAAGCAGACCACGCCGGTGATCCAGAACCAGCTGCGGCCGTTCTCGCGCGACGTGCAGCCCACGGTGCACCAGCTGCGGCTCGCCTCGCAGCACCTCGCGCCGACCGCGCCGCGGTTGACCAGCTCGGCGACGTTCCTCAACACGCTCTTCAACGAGCTGGCGTACAACCCGCCCGGCTCGCAGGAGGGCTACCTCTACTGGCTCTCCTGGCTGAACCACGCCGGGGCGTCGCTGTTCAGCACCCAGGACGCCAACGGCGCGCTGCGCCGCGGCATCTTCATGACCGACTGCGGCAGCCTCACCGTGGTCCAGACGCTGCAGCGGTCCAACCCGCAGCTCGGCGTGATCCTGGACCTGCTGAACGCCCCCAAGCCCGCGACCGCCTGCGCGAAGACACACTGATGGTCAAGCAAGCGCCAAGCCTCGGACGACTCCTGATCATGGTGGGCTTCGCCTTCTCCTGCGTGGCGATCCTGCTCTACCTGTGGCTCACGTTCGGCGGCGCGGTGCCGCTCCGCGCGAAGGGCTACCGCGTGACGGTGAACTTCCCGGAGGCCTCCACGCTCGCCCAGCAGGCGGACGTGCGCATCTCCGGGGTCACGGTCGGGAAGGTCGTCAGCAAGCAGGTGGTGGTGGTGAACGGACAGGTCAAGCCGTTCACCGCGGCCACGCTCGAGATCCAGCGCAAGTACGCGCCGATCGCCAAGGACACGCGAGCGGTGCTGCGCCAGAAGACGCTGCTCGGCGAGACCTACGTGGAGCTGAGCCCCGGGAATCGCGGAGAGAACGACAGCAACACGATCCCGGACGGCGGCAGCCTGCCGAACGGGCAGGTGGCGGAGACGGTCCAGCTCGACGAGATCTTCCGCACCTTCGACCCGGTCACGCGGCTCGCCTTCCAGACCTGGATGCAGGATCAGGGCGTGGCACTTCTCGGGCGCGGTCAGGACCTGAACGACGCCATCGGCAACCTGACCCCGTTCGCCGAGAACACCAACAAGGTGCTCGCGATCCTGAACAACCAGAGCGTGGCCACGCGCAAGCTCGTCCGCAACACCGGGGTGGTCTTCAACGCGCTGAGCGCCCGCAACGGCCAGCTCACGGAGCTGATCAGCAACTCGAACCGCGTCTTCCAGACCACGGCCGAGCGCAACCAGCAGTTGGCCGCCGCCTTCCGTGCGTTCCCCGAGTTCGAGGATCAGTCGGCCGCGCTGGCGGTGCGCCTGACCAAGTCCGCCAACAACGCGAACCCGCTGATCAACCAGCTGCGTCCGGCCGCCCGCCAGCTGTCGCCGACGCTGATCAGCGCCTCGCGGCTCGCGCCCAACCTGAAGGGCCTGTTCGAGGACATCGACCCGCTGGTGCAGGTCTCGAAGCAGGGCCTGCCGGCGGTCGGGGAGTTCCTCGACCAGACGCGTCCCGTGCTCGCGCAGATCGATCCGTTCCTGCGCGACCTCAACCCGTTCCTCGACTGGCTGGGTCTCTACAAGCACGAGCTGACCGCCTTCTTCGCGAACTCCACCGCGGCCACGGAGGCCACCTTCCCGCTTGACGCGAGCAGGCCGACCGGAGCGCGCGCCCACTACCTGCGCACCACCAACCCGGTCAACCCCGAGAACCTCGCCGTCTACCCGAACCGGATCGCCAGCAACCGCTCGAACCCCTACACCGAGCCGCTCGGCTTCAACAAGCTCGCCACCGGCCTCGAGGTGTTCGGCAGCTACCTCTGCACCAACAATCCCGTGCCGCAGGTCGTGAACACCACCGACCCGAACAACCCGGGCGTCGGGCCGCCGACGACCCTCCTGGCGCCGTCCACATTCGACCTGATCCAGCAGTTCATCTACGACAACAAGCCCGCCTCCCAACTGGCCGCCCCCGCCTGCAAGGTCCAGACGCCGCTGGGCAACCTGCTTGGCCAGCCCGGCGTGTATCCGCACGTGAACCGCGCAGCGGCGATCCCGTAGGAGGTCGCAGGTCGCGGGTCGCAGGTGGCAGGGCCCGAGCCCAAGCCCTGCGACCTGCCAGCCGGCGCAGCCGGCGTCCTGCGACCTCCGAACCCGCGCCAAAGGCGCGCCTGAGCCCTAAGCTGCACGGGTGCTGAGCGGGGACTTCTTTGCACGCGCCGTCCGCGCTGTCGCGCGCAGGCCGGTGCCCGTGCTGGCGGCGGTGGGGCTGCTGGCGGTGCTGGCGGCGGTCTTCGCCCTCCGGCTCCAGCCGAGCGCGTCCACGGACACGCTCGTGAACCGCTCGTCCGCCGCCTTCAAGGCCACCGAGAGCTACAAGAAGGAGTTCGGCGACGACGCGGTGGTGATCCTCGTGAAGGGCGACCTCGAGCGCACGCTGCTCACCTCCGACCTGGCCACGCTGGTGAAGCTCGAGGGTTGCCTGTCCGGCAACGTTCCCGCCAAGAGCACGATCGGCGCGAACGGCCAGGTGACGGCGCTCGGCCGCGATCGGATGCCGCCCGAGTGCACCGCGATCGCGAACACGAAGCCGGTGAAGGTGGTCTACGGGCCGGGCACGTTCATCAACACCGCGGCGGAGCGGATCAACCAGGGCATCCTCGCCCAGAGCCAGCAGGCGCAGCAGCAGGTTCAGGAGGCCCAGACCGCGGCGCGCGTGCTCGCAAAGGCCAAGGGGCTCCCCAAGGCCAAGCAGGACCAGCTCGCCGCCGCGGCCGGCCAGCTCGCGCTCCAGAAGTTCATCTCGCAGGCCCTCTCGGTAGCGCTCCAGTACGGGCTGACCAGCACACCCTCGATCGACAACACCGAGTTCGTCTCCCAGCTCATGTTCGACCCGACCAAGGGCGTGAACGTGCCGAAGGCGCGCTTCGCGTTCATCGAGCCGAGCCCGCGCGCCGCCCTGATCCAGGTGCGGCTGAAGCCGAACCTGAGCGATCAGCAGAGGCGGCGCGCGATCTCGCTGATCGAGCGTGCGACGCAGGAGAAGGCCTTCCGCATGAACAACGGCCAGCACTACGTGGTGAGCGGCGTGCCGGTGGTGGCGGACGCGCTCGCGCATTCGGTGCAGCAGGCGATCATCGTGCTCCTGATCGCGGTGGTGCTGGTGATGGCGGCCGTGCTGGCGCTCGTGTTCCGCGCGCGACTGCGGATGCTGCCGCTGGTGCTCGCCCTCGGGGCGGCCGGGCTCGCGTTCGGCGTCGTGGCGCTGGTGGGCGGCAACCTCACGATGGCGTCGGTGGCCGCGCTGCCGGTGCTGATCGGCCTGGCGGTGGACTACGCGATCCAGTTCCACGCCCGCTTCGAGGAGTCGAGCCGGACTGGTCTGTCCCCGGCCGAGGCGGCGCCTGCCGCGGCGGCGCTCGGCGGCCCGACGATCGCCAGCGCCGGCCTGGCCACCAGCGTGGGCTTCCTGGTGCTGCTGCTCTCGCCGGTGCCGATGGTGCGCGGCTTCGGCGGGGTGCTGGTGCTCGGCATCGCGCTCGCCTTCGTGGTCGCCCTCACCGCGGGCTTCGCGGCGCTCGTTCGCTTCGGCGCACCACGGGTGGCGCCCGCTGACGTGCCGCCGCTCATGCCTCGGGTCGGCGCCCAGTTCCGGCGGCTGGCGGACACGCGGCCCTGTAGGGCGGTGCGAGGCGCCGCCCGGTCGGCGTGGGGCCTCGCCGGCCGCTGCGCCAGCGGCGCGGTGGGCACGGCCATCGCGCGGCCGCGCACGGTGCTCCTGGTGGGCCTGCTGCTCGCGGTTCTCGGCTGGGCGGCGGACACGCAGACCAAGGTGATCTCCGACGTGCGCCAGCTCGTGCCCCAGAACATGCCCGCGCTGAGGGACGTGAACGACCTGCAGCAGTCCACCGGCCTGTCCGGCGAGATCGACGTGATGGTGCGCGCCAAGGACCTCACCGACCCGAGCGTGGTCACCTGGATGACCAAGTTCGAGGCGCGGGTGCTGGCGGCGCACGGTTACAAGGACGGCGACACCTGCATCCAGACAAAGAACCCGCCCGAGCTCTGCCCGGCGTTCTCGCTGCCCGACCTCTTCAGCGCCTCCAATACGGGCATCTCCCGGGCATCGATCAACGCCTTCCTCAACGAGGTCCCGACCTACTTCTCCCAGGGCGTGCTGGCGCCGGACCACAAGGTGGCGAGCCTGGCGTTCGGCATCCGGCTGATGCCGCTCGACCGCCAGAAGAAGGTGATCGACGACATCAAGCGCAAGCTCGATCCGCCTGCGGGCGTGACCGCGGACGTGGTGGGACTCCCGGTGCTGGCGGCGGAGGCCAACCACGAGCTCTCGTCCACCTCGCGGCGGGCGATCAGCCTGCTGCTCGGCCTTGTGGCGGTGTTCCTCGTGCTGCTGATCGTGCGCCGCCGGGTGCGCCACGCCGCGCTGCCGCTGATCCCGATCGCCTTCGCCACCGGCTGGTCGGCGCTCGTGCTGTTCGCGCTGCGCATCCCGCTCAATCCGATGTCCGCAGCGCTGGGTGCGCTCGTGATCGCGATCTCCACCGAGTTCAGCGTCCTGCTGTCGGCGCGCTACCGCGAGGAGCGCGAGACCGCCGGCAGCGCGGCGGCGGCGATCCGGCGCACCTATGCCTCCACCGGGGCGGCGGTGCTGGCCTCTGGCACGACGGCGATCGCGGGCTTCGCCGCCCTGATCGCCTCCGACATCCGGATGCTGCGCGACTTCGGGATCGTGACCGTGGTGGACCTCAGCGTCTCGCTGCTGGGCGTGATGGTGGTGCTGCCGGCGGCGCTGGTCTGGGCCGAGCAGCACGGCTCGTTCTCGCTCAGCGACCTCGATCCGCGCCCGCTGCTCATCGGCGGTCTGCGCCGGCTGCGCTCCTGGCGCCCGCCTCCCCGGCTGACCGGTCGCCGCAGCCGTGCCTGAGGACCGCTTCGGCGACCTCGGCGGCGACGGGACACCCGAGCAGCAGTCCACCGCCGAGCGCCTCGCGGAGCTCGACGAGCAGGCCGCGTCTGCTGAGCGCGCCGCGAAGCCCCAGTCGCCGCCGCGGCCGGCCGGCCGCTACATGTGGGTGGTGGGGGTGGCGTTCGTGATCGTGGTGGCCGTGGCGGGGCTGAACGCCGTCCGCCACAGCGGCGGCGGATTGCGCGGACCCACCGTGGGCCAGAAGCTGCCGGCCTTTGCCGCGCCGCTGGCCACCGGAGCCCTGAACGGCGACGCGAACGTGAAGCAGACCTCGGGTCAGTCGAAGCAGGCGGGGGCGGAGCTCGCCTGCCAGGTCCACACGCCCGGCAGCATCAACTCCTGCACGCTCAGCCGCAAGCCGCTCGTGCTGAGCGTGATCGTGCCCGGCGTGAAGAAATGCGAGGCCCAGCTCGACCTCTACCAGAGCATGGCCGCCCGCTTCCCCAAGGCGCAGTTCGCCGCGGTGGTCAGCGGCAAGAAACGCAGCGACGTGGCCGCCCTCGTGCGCCGACACGGCTGGACCTTCCCAGTCGCGGTGGATCGCGACCTGGCCGTCTTCAACCTCTACCGCGCAGCGATCTGTCCCACCACGGTGTTCACCTTCGCGGGCGGCCAGGTGAACTTCACGGCGATCCGGCCGGTCACCAAGGGGGAGCTCGTCAGCCAGTTGCGCGCGATCGGCGGCACATGAGCTTCGAGCTCGACCTGCGGCGCGGCTGGGTGGAGGCGGAGCTGGGCTTCGAGTTCCCCGAGCTGGCCCTGTTCCAGGTCAGCGTGGAGGCGAGCTCCGGCCGCTCGCCGGAGCAGGTGAAGCATCGGCTGCGCGCGATGAGCGACCGCTTCACCGGCCCGAAGGCCGTGCAGGTGCGCCAGCAGCCGGTGCCGTGGGCCTACCGGGTCTTCTTCCGCCAGATCGGCATCGACCCCGACGAGCGGCGCACGCCGGCCGAGGCGGCCGCGCTCGAGCGCATGCGCTTCGGCGCGTTCCAGAGCCAGAACCTGCTCGATGACGCGCTGCTGATCGCCACCGTGGAGACGGGCGTGCCGGTGCTCGCCTTCGACGGCGACCGTGTGAGGGGCGGCGTGGGGCTGCGGCTGGCGCAGGGGGGCGAGCGCGTCGGTGGCCAGGGGCGCGAGCTGCGCGGCGGCGAGATCGTGGCGGCCGACGACGCGGGCCCGCTGTGCGTGCTGTTCGGCGAGATGGCGCCCGACCGCGGCGTCACGCCCGCCACCGAACGCATGGTCCTGGTGGCCGTGCAGGTGAAGGGAGTTCCGGACGTGAGCGTGGAGGAGGCGCTCTGGACCGTGACGGAGATCCTCTCCGCGGAGGCGTGACCCGGTGGTACGATCGCCTTCGGGGAGACGCATGGCCTTGCAACCGCTAGCCGAACCCAGGCCGTTCGTCGCCGCGCCGGCTCGTGTGGACGAGCGCGCGGCGCGCCGCTCGCTGCTCGACCAGATCGCGCGGCTCGAGTCCGATCTCGCGGCGCTGTTCTGCACTGCGTACCCGCGCACCGGCTTCGAGTGGAGCATCCGCTCGCGCGGCGGCCCGCGGCTGCTGTCGCTGGGCGAGCTCGAGCGGGTGCGTGACGAGCTGGCTGACCGGCTCGAGGACAACCGCCTCCTGCTGTCAGAGCGCACCTACGCGGAGGACCAGAAGCGCCGCCAGATCGAGGAGATGCTGCTCGAGCCCGAGAAGCACCGCTGGGAGCGCGTCACGGCCGCCGAGATCGGCGAGCCGAGCTGCAGGCAGTGGCACGTGCGTCCCCGCTACGGCCTGCTTGGCATGCTGATGGGGTGGTGGCGCGTCCGCATCTCCTCGGGCTGTCCGTTAGCCGAGGGGCGCGGCCGGGCGGTCGCGACCCCGTGACGAGCCTCGAGGGAGCAGACGATGGGTAAGCGCAGCCGCAAGCGGCTGAGCGAAGGCGAGCCGGTCAGCAGCCCGCCGCCCGGCGCGAGCACGCGGGCCGAGCGCGATTCAGCGCGCCGCCGTCGCGCCGCCGCCGCCGCGGCCGCGGACACACCCCGCCCTCGCCAAGCGCGCCCGAGCCGCGAGCCGCGCGAGCGTCCGCCCGCCCCATGGGGGCGCTTCCCGCTCACCGAGCTCGTGGTGCTGCTCGCGATCCTGTGCCTCGTGAGCGCGTTCTTCTTCCACGGCGAGCGCAGCCGCACGCTGCTGGCCGGCGGGGCGGCGCTCGGCTCGCTCGGCGGGCTCGAGCTGAGCATCCGCGAGCACTTCGCCGGCTTCAAGTCGCACAGCACGATGCTGGGGGCCGCGGCCGGGGTGGTGACCATGGTGGTGCTGGTGCTGGTGGTCGCACCCGATCTCGCTCTGGATCGTGCTGCTCAGCGGCATCGGCGTGTTCGGCGCCACCTTCTGGCTCCTCCGCGAGGCCTTCAAGAAGCGCTCCGGCGGGGTCGGGTTCCGCTGAGCTGGATCGCCGGAGGGTGAACCTCTCCGGCTCGAGCCCCGCGCAGCTCAAGGTGAGCAACTGAGCAGGGGCTCGGCCGGAGTAAGCGGCGCCTCAAACTGGGCCCACAGCCGGGCGCCGGCGGTCGCTTGCTACCCCGCCATTACGGCGGCGCGACCGGAAGAGTGCGAGCCGACCACCTCGAGTCGGCGCTCGCGGTCGAATGCCGTCTGCGCACCCTCCTCGGGGCGGCTGATGCCGGTCTTGACCGACAGCACCGCGACGAGGGCGGCGCGCTGACGTTCGGTAAAGGTCCCGATCTGCTTGTTCTCAGTGATCCCAAGCGAGACCAGGAGCCGCCGGCAGCGGGCCCGTCCCCAGCGCCTTTGGCTCA
Organism: uncultured Thermoleophilaceae bacterium; assembly: GCA_963729205.1. Taxonomy (GTDB): domain Bacteria; phylum Actinomycetota; class Thermoleophilia; order Solirubrobacterales; family Thermoleophilaceae; genus JAICJR01. The sequence goes on along the minus strand of CAVSNA010000020.1, from coordinate 348,267 downwards.
TCAAGCAGATCGCTGATCGACATGCTCTCTGCCTCCCAGGGGCAGCTGACGATCACGTCTACGACACCGATCTGCTGGTCGCCGATTCTCCGCTTCAACTCTGCGCGTGCCAACCGGACTCTGTTGGCGTGCTCGAGTGCGCGCAAATGTTGTGGCGCAGCGTCGACCGTGGCAGTGTCGCCCATGAAACCTCCCCGCAACTTCTATTGAGTTACCACAGCCCTCGCGGCTTGCCCCGGATTCAGGTGGGCCTCGGACGGCGAGGCCCTGAAAACGACTCCCTCACATCCAATCGGCCGCGAGGTCGTGACCGACTCGGGAAACCTACGATGTGATCGCCGCATCGGTCAACAGCGGATTATGTAGACGAGTCGCTAAGAGCGGCCTTTTCGTTCGCGGCTCGTCTTGTCCAAAATTTCACAAGGTCTTCGCCCGGGCTGGGCGAAGCTAGGACAGGGGAATCGTCAAATGCGCTCGACCAAAATCGTCGCCACCATAGGCCCCGCCTCGCGTTCCCCAGAGACGCTCGAGCGCATGATCCGGGCCGGCATGGACGTCGCGCGGCTGAACTTCGCCCACGAGACCCCGGAGGAGCACGCGGTCACCGTGGGCATGCTCAGGGAGGCGGCGGAGAGGGCCGGGCGGGAGATCGCCGTGCTGCAGGACGTGCCCGGTCCCAAGCTCCGCATAGGCCCGGTGGAGGGCGGCCTGGTGGAGCTCGGCACGGGCACCCGGGTGGTGCTCACGCCCGAGGCGATCGAGGGCACGGCCGAGCGGCTGCAGGTCGCCTGGTCGGGCCTCGCCGAGATCATGCAGCCCGGCGACATCGCCTATCTGGCGGATGGTGCAATCCGCCTGCGCGTGGACGAGGTGCGCGACGGCGAGGTGATCACCGACGTCGAGGTGGGCGGCAGCCTGGCCTCGCGCCAGGGCCTGAACCTGCCGAACGTGACCACCTCGCTGCCGGCCGTGAGCGAGGCCGACCTGCGGCTGATCGACGCCGGCATGGAGATGGGGGTGGACCTGCTGGCGCTCTCCTTCGTGCGCCGCCGCGAGGACCTCGACCCGGTTCACGAGCGCCTGCGCGCGCCATGGCCGCGACATCCCGGTGCTCGCGAAGATCGAGAAGCCGCAGGCCGCCGCCAACGCCGAGGAGATCATCCGCGCGGCGCAGGGCATCATGGTCGCCCGCGGCGACCTCGGCATCGAGCTGCGGATCGAGGAGGTGCCACTGGTCCAGAAGCAGCTGCTCGCGCTCGCCGGGCAAGCACGCCAAGCCGGCGATCACCGCCACGCAGATGCTCGAGTCGATGGTCCACTCGAGCCGGCCCACGCGCGCCGAGGTCACCGACGTGGCCAACGCGATCTTCGACGGCACCGACGCGGTGATGCTGTCCCAGGAGACCGCGGTGGGCCGCTATCCCGTGGAGGCGGTGGCGATGATGGCCTCGATCGCCGAGACCACCGAGCGCGAGCTGCCCTACGCCCGCTGGCTCACCGAGCGCGCCCGGCCCGACGGCGACGAGTCAGCCACGATCGCGTTCGGCGCGGTGGGGGCGGTCTACCAGCTCGACCTGAAGGCCATCGTGGTGCCGACGATCACCGGCCGCACGGCCGCCCTCATCTCCGCCCACAGGCCGCCGGTGCCGATCCTCGCGCTCTCGCCCCGGATCGACGTGGTGCGCCGCCTGTCGCTTCTGTGGGGCGTGCGGGCGGAGCTGAACGAGGAGCCGAGCGCCACCACCGAGCTGCTCGAGGAATGCGCCGAGTTCGCCCGCAGGATCGGGATAGCGAAGCCCGGCGAGCGAGATCGGAATAACGGCCGGCCTGCCGGCCGGTTATTCCGGCGGGACGAACCTGTTCAAGGTGCATACGCTCTAGGAGCAGGTCGCAGGTCGGAGGTACGGAAGTCGCGGCCTGAGCCCCAGTCGCGACCTGCTCCGTGCTGCCGTACCTGCCGTACTTCAGGGGATCAGCTGCGCCTGCCGGCCAACGCGGCTCGAAAATCTCAAGAGCTCTGTCGAGGTGCTCGCGCTCGTGCGTCGCCATCACGCTCGTCCTGATCATCGAGCGGCCTCTCGGGACGGCCGGGTAGAGGGCGACGTTGGTGTAGACGCCGGCGTCGTAGAGGGCCTTCCAGAACATCGCCGCCTGCCAGTCGTCGCCGACCAGGATCGGCACGACCGAGGTGAACATCTCCGTGCCGTCGGCCATGCGGGTGGGCTCCACCACGGTGAAGCCGAGCGCGCTCGAGGCCGCGGTTCAGGTAGCGGGCGTTCTCCAGCACGCGGGCGAACAGCTGCGGGCCCTCGGCCGAGCGGCAGATGCGCACGGCCGCCAGCGCCGCGCCGATCGCGGCCGGCACGGCCGGAGGCCGTGAACAGGAAGGCGCGCGACTGGATGCGCAGGAACTCGACCACCTCGGCTGGGCCCGGCGATGAAGCCGCCGCAGCTGGCGAGCGACTTCGAGAACGTGCCCATGCGCAGGTCCACCTGGTCCTCGACGCCGAACGCCTCGCAGGCGCCGGCCCCGCGCGCGCCGAGCACGCCCACGCCGTGGGCCTCGTCCACCATCAGGCGGGCGCCGTGCCTCTGGCAGGCCTCGACGATCGGCGGGAGATCGCAGACGTCGCCCTCCATCGAGTAGACGCCGTCGACGACCACGAGCACCCCGCCGCCGTCGCCCACCGCACGCTCGAGCATCTGCTCGAGCTTGTCCACGCGGTTGTGGCGGAAGGGGCGGATGCGGGCCCGCGACATCGCCACGCCGTCCATGATCGAGGCGTGGTCGCCGCAGTCGCAGATCACGGTGTCGCCCGGCTCGAGCAGCGTGCTGAGGCAGCCGACGTTCGCCTGGTAGCCGGTGGTGAAGACGATCGCGTCGCCGGTGCCCATCCACTCGGCGATCTCGCGCTCGAGCTCCCGGTGCAGCGGCGATCGTGCCGTTCAGGAGGCGCGAGCCGGTCAGCCCGGTGCCGTAGCGTCGTCGAGCGCGTCGCGGGCGGCCTGCTTGACGCGCGGGTCGCCGGTCAGGCCGAGGTAGTTGTTGGAGCCGAGCATGACGCGCTCGGCGCCCTCCATCTCGCACGACCGGGCCGGCCGGGCCGTCGAGCAGGCGGAAGTAGGGAAGCAGGTCCTGCTCGCGCGCAAGGCGCAGCTGCTCGACCCGCTCGTGGCTGCGCGCCTTGTCGAAGAGATCGATCGCAGTTGGCATTCGGATAAGGTGCCGCGCCGTGTCCGTGGAGGTCCGGCCAGTGCACTCGAAGCGCGACCTGATGCGCTTCATCAAGCTCCCGTGGCGGCTCTATCGTAACGAGCCCCGCTGGGTCCCGCCCGCTGATCTCGGAGCGCAAGCGGCATCTCGACCGCGAGCACAACCCCTTCTTCCACCACGCCGAGGCCGAGTACTTCCTCGCCTGGCGCGACGGCGAGCCGGTCGGGCGGATCACCGCGCACATCGACCGCCGGCTGAACGAGTTCCACGACAACGACTGGGGCCTGTTCGGCTTCTTCGAGTGCGAGGACGACCACCGAGACCGCCCACGCCCTGCTCGGCGACCGCCGAGGCCTGGCTGCGCGAGCGGGGGCGCGACCGCATGGTCGGGCCGATGGACTTCACGCACCAACCACGAGTGCGGCCTGCTCGTCGAGGGGTTCGAGCGCCGGCCCCAGATCCTCGAGAACTGGCACCACCCCTACTACCCGGCGCTGATCGAGAGCTACCGGCCTGACCAAGGCGATGGACCTCTACAAGTGGGAGCTCCACATCGAGCGACCGGGAGAAGATCGCTGCCGATGCTGTTCGAGCTGGCCGAGAAGGTCGAGCCCGAGCACGGCGTGATCGTCCGGCCGATGCGAAAGCGCCAGCTTCAAGGCCGAGGTGCGGGCGTTCATGGAGGTCTACAACTCCGCCTGGGAGAAGAACTGGGCCTTCGTCCCGCTCACCGACGAGGAGCTCGTGTCCTACGCCAAGGAGCTGAAGCCGATCCTCGACGAGAACTGGGCCTGGGTGGCCGAGAAGGACGGCGAGGTGATCGGCGCCGCGCTGTCGCTGCCCGACTACAACCAGATCCTGCGCAAGGTGAACGGCCGCCTGCTCCCGATCGGCTGGCTCCATTTCCTGCGCGCACGCAAGCGAGATCGACTCGGTGCGGGTGTTCGCGCTCGGCGTGAAGCCCGAGTACCAGCACACCGGCGTCGCCGCGAAGTTCTACGTCGAGCACTTCGAGTCGGCCGCCCGCACGCCCGCAGACGTGGGGCGAGATGGGCTGGATCCTCGAGTCGAACGCCGCCATGAACCGCGGCATGGAGGCGATGGGCGGACGCATCGTCAAGCGCTACCGGGTCTACGAGAAGGTGCTCGGCGAGACCGTCCGGCCGGGAGTAGACTCGCCCGACTCGATGCCCGAGCCAGCCGACAACCCGCAGGAGGACGACGTCAGGCACCTGCCGGTGCACGTCTCGATCCCCGAGGCGCGCCTCGTCGAGCCCGAGCCCGCGCAGCTCGATCGGCCCTTTCTCTCCACGCTGCCCGCGCCGGTCCTGGCGGCCGCCGGAGGCTTTCTCGTCGGCGTCGCCACCTGGGTGCTCGTCAGGGTGATCCGGCGCGACAGGCGCACGGCGGTCGCCATCCGCGGCCGTCGCGGCCGCAACAAGGGCGTCGAGGTGGCGGGCACGCGCTCGTTCCTCGTCGACGTCCACCTGCTGAAGCGATAGCCGCGGGGGCCGTCCTCGAGCAGGACTTCCGCCCGCCGGGGCCCTACCGCATGCCGGTCGCGGGGCGCGACGGGGTGGTGCGGCGCCGCGAGCGCGCGCTCGTGCGGCTGCTCCACCACGGCGACGAGCCGGTGACCGTGGCGCGCCTGGGCGGCGAGCGGCGCCGTGCGGATCCGGGCCGAGGCCGCGGGCCGCGAGGCCGCCGCGCTACGGCGTCGAGCGCATGCGCTTCGCGCTCGGGCGTGGACCACGACCTGGCGCCCATTTCACCGCGCCTTCAAGCTCGACCCGCTGCTGGGCCCGGTCATCCGCCGCCGCCCCTGGATCCGCCCGCTGCGCCGCGCCGAGCCGTGGGAGGCGCTGGCCTGGGCGATCACCGAGCAGCTGATCGAGGCTGAGCGTGCGGCTCAGATCCAGCGCCGGCTCGTCTACCGCTACGGGCGCCAGAGCGCCTGCGGGACGCTGCGCGACGCGCCCTCGCCCGCCGAGCTGGCCGCCCGCGCCCCGGCCGAGCTGCGAGGCCTGCGACCTGTCCGCCGGGCGCGCTCGATCGCGATGGTGCGGGTCGCGCGCGAGGTGGCCGCGGGCCGGGCCGACCTCTCCCAGCACGAGAGCGCCTGGACCCGCCTGCGCACGATCCGCGAGATCGGCACGTGGACGATGGACAAGCTCGCCTACCACGGCCAGGGCCGCGACGACCGGCTGCCCGCGGGCGATCTGGCCTACGTGAAGCTGGTGGGCCGCCTTGCCGGGCTCGGGCGGCGGGCCACCGAGGAGGAGGTGCGCGCCTTCTTCGAGCCCTACGCGCCGTTCCAGGCGCTGGCGGGCACCTATCTGCTGATGGGTCGGTTCCGGCCCGCGTTCAGCGACTGACCACGAGGCGCATCTTGAAGCCGTGGATCGTGCACTCGATGAGGTAGGTGCCGGGCTTCGTGATCTTCCTCGTGTAGGTGCCGTGGTCCATCGTGCGCGAGTGGAACTTCGCGGGTCCGCTGATCACGGTGACGTTGTGGTCCTGGGTGCCGACCCACTTCCACTGCACGGTGCGGCCCTTGGCGATGTGCACGGTGTTCGTGTGGTTGGTGTCCTTCACGAAGAAGAAGTCGCCGACCTTCACGGTCTTCACGCCGGCCGCCAGGGCCGTCGCGACGGACGTGACGGCCACCAGCAGGATCGTGAGGGCGAGGATCTTGAGTGCTCTGGGCATGTGAGCGGTTAGACGCGGGCGCCGCGCGAATTCTTCCCTAAAGATGGTTGGCCATCTAGAGGCCCTGTCCGGGCAGGAACTCGTTCGTGAAGGCCCCCATGGCGCTCGAGCCCTTGAGGATGCCGTTCTGGTGCATCCAGGCGGCGAACGCGCTCCACTCGGCCGGGTCCTGCCAGCCGTAGGGCTTCCCCGCGGGCGGCAGGAAGACCGGCAGCGTGACCTTCACCGATGCGCGCTGGAGGGCGGGGTCGAGGTCCGGGTTTGCCTTCAGCAGTCCCTCGATGGCGCTCGACTGGTCGCGCTCGAGATCGCGCACCCCGCGCGACAGCGCGCCGATGAATCGGCGGATCTTCGGCCCCTCCTGATCGAGCCCGTCGGAGTTCGCCACGAGCACTAGCTCGTTGTAGGTCGGCACGCCCACCTGATCGACCCTGAGGATGTGCGGGTGCCTCTTCTCGAGCTGCAGCTGCACGCCCTCGTAGTTCCAGTAGCCGCCGAGGATCGCGTCGACCTTGCCGGTCACGAGGGCGGGCACCAGGTTGAAGCCCACGTTCTGCTCGTGCACCGAGGCGGGGTCCACCTGCGCGGCCGCCAGGATCGTCTTGAGGTAGGCGCTCTGGTAGTCGATCCCGGCGGTGCCCACGGTCTTGCCCGCCAGCTGCGCGGGCTTGGTGATCGCGGGCTTGTCGAGCGAGATGATCGAGGTGAGCGGCTTCTGCACGAGCGCGCCGACGGCGACCACGTGCAGCCCCTGATCGCGGGCCCGGAGCAGCTCCGGCTCGTAGGAGATCGCGAGGTCCACGCGGCCGGCCGCCACCTCCTTCAGCGGCAGCGAGGGGTCGCTGGGCGTCCGCAGCTTCACGTCCAGCCCGGCCTGCTTGAAGTAGCCGGCCGCCTGCGCCGCGTAGATGCCCGCGTGGTCCGCGTTCGGGAAGAAGTCGAGCATCACCGAGAAGGGCACGGCGCTGCCCGGCTTGAGCGGCTCCTTCTTTTCGCCGCAGCCTGACACCACCAGCGCAGCGGCCAGCAGCGCGCAGAGGAGGGACAGCCGCCGGCTCACAGCGGCCTGTCCCGGTTCCAGGGCACGGCCACCCGCTCGGTCAGCGTGACGAGCAGGAACAGGGCGAGCGCCATCAGCGTGAGGATCACCACGCCCGCGTAGACCCGGGCGGTCTGAAGCTGGTTGTTGCCCAGCAGCACGAGCCGGCCGAGGCCCTTGTCGGCGCCGGCCCACTCGCCGAACACCGCGCCGATCACGGACACCGTGGCGGCCACCCTCAGGCCGCTGAAGAAGAACGGCAGCGAGGACGGCAGCTCGACCTTCACGAGCGTCGCCAGCCGCGAGGCCCTCAGCGTGCGCATCAGCTTGAGCAGCTCCGGGTCCACCGAGCGCAGCCCGTCGAGCACGTTCACGGTGATGGGGAAGAAGCAGATCAGGGCGACGATCGCCAGCTTCGGCCCGATGCCGTAGTCGAACGCCAGCACGAACAGCGGCGCGAGCACCACGATCGGTATCGCCTGGGAGGCCACGAGCAGCGGATAGGCGGCGTCGCGCAGCGGCCGGAACAGATGCATCAGGATCGCGCTGCCCGCGCCGGCCACGATCGCGATCGCGAGGCCGAGGAGCACCTCCTCGAGCGTGACCCACATGTTCGACAGGAGCAGCGCGTGGTCGTGCCTCAGGGCGTCCCAGGTCTCGGCGGGCGAGGCCAGCGTGAGGTTGTCCACGCTGTGCAGCGAGGCCACCCCCTGCCAGGCGGCCGACGAACAGCACGAGCAGGAGGGCGGCGGGCAGGTAGCGCCTCATCGCTCGAGCGCCTCCAGCGCGCGCTGCCGGAGCTCCGCGAACGCGGCGTCCGTGACCGTCTCGCGGCGCTTGCGCGGCCGCGGGAACGGCACCGTCAGCTCCTCCACGACGCGCCCTGGCCGCGGCGACATCACCGCCACCCGGTCGGCGAGGAAGAGCGCCTCCTCGGTGTCGTGGGTCACCAGCACGACCGTGCGCGGCTCGGCGGCGAGGGCGCCGGCCAGCCACTCCTGCATCGAGGCGCGGGTGATCGAGTCGAGCGACGCGAACGGCTCGTCCAGGAGCAGCACCGGGCGCCCGGCGAGCAGCGTGCGCAGGAAGGCCACGCGCTGGCGCATCCCGCCGGACAGCTCGGCGGGATACGAGCGCTCGAACTCGGCCAGGCCGAAGCGCTCGAACAGCGGCGCCGCGCGGCGCCGGGCCTCGCCCTTCGAGGCGCCCTGGCACTCGAGCGCCAGCGCGGCGTTCGCCGAGCGCGTCGCGCCAGGGCAGCAGCAGGTCGCGCTGGGGCATGTAGGCGCAGGCGTCCAGGCGCCCGCGCGCGTCGCGCGCGCCGCCGGCCTCCACGCTGCCCCCGTCGGGCTCCTGGAGCCCCGCGATCAGCTCGAGCAGCGTCGACTTGCCGCAGCCGGACGGGCCCACGACGGCGACCACCTCGCCTTCGTCACGCGCAGGTCGAGCTCCTGGAGCGCGCTCACCGCGCCCCGCCGCGACTGGTAGGCGCGACTCACCCCGCTGACCGTGACCGCTGTTTTCGCTAAAGAGAGAGGCTCCGGTGCGGGAGCCTCGATCTTGGTCTGCATCGCTCCCTCCGCGGGCATTACCCCACAGGTTCGAAGGGTCAGCGCCGGGCGACTTGCATCGAGAGCGCTATCTCAGCCCGCTAACCCGCGAGCCCCCCTGATCTATCGGCCCCGAGTGTATCGCTGCGCGGGAGATCTAGCTCTTGTGGAGCCGGGCGGTCCAGGTCACGATCGACTTGCCCGTGGTGCAGGTGTCCACCTGCTGCCCGCTGGCGTCGACCACGTCGATCGTCGCCTCGAACGTGCCCCTCGCGCGGCCGTGGCGCCCCACCCGTGCGGTGAAGTCCACGGTGGCGTGGCGCTTGTTGCCCGTCACCGGGTCGGGGTCGAGGTCGTAGGTGCCGCTGGCCTGGAAGGCGTAGGTGCGCCCGCTGGGCTTGATGGGGAGGGTGTCGGTGCCGATGCCGTCCAGGATGGGATCGCCGGGGTTGCTCTGACACGTCGCCGCATACTCGATCGCGAACTGCTTGACCCTGTGCATGTTCCGCGCGAGCAGGAAGACCACCTGGGCGCAGCGGCCGGCGGTCGGCGGGCACTGGCTCGTGCGTCCGCCGAACTGGAGCGTGGTGGAGGCGTGGCCGCCCGTCGCCTGGGCGGGAACGGCCGCGGCGCCGAGCGCGAGCACGGCTATGAGCACGGCCGCCAGAGCGGCCGTGGGCCTTACGCATGTCCGAGACCTCCGAGTCTCGCGGGCCGCCTGAAAGCGTGGCGGCTGATCAGGATCAGTCGATCGTATGCGTGGTTCCTGGAATCCGCAAGCGCCCGTTATGCGGACGTCGGACGCTGGCTGGTGAGCGCGTTCACGAAGCCCTCGAGCTGCTTGGTGGTCCAGCACTCGAAGACGCCGTCGCAGTACGGCTCGTAGGCGGCCATCACCGAGTCGCCGTAGTTCCAGTAGAGGCGCGGCTCGGGGTTCATCCAGAACGTCCGGCCGGCCCGATCGGAGACGCGCGCCGAAGGCGGCGGCGTGCGGCTCGCGGCCGTTGGTGCGCGCGTCGCCCAGCACGATCACCGTGGAGCGCGGGTCGAGGTCGTCCACCACCTGGTCGAGGAACTCGAGCCAGACGCGGCCGTAGTCGGTGTAGCCGGAGACGTCGGCCACGCCGGCGTCGCTGGCGATCGCGCGCGAGACCGCCGGGAACGAGCGCTCGCGCTCGAAGACGTCGGTGACCTCGGAGATCCGCTCGACGAAGACGAACGAGCGCAGCTTCCGGAACGAGTCGTGCAGCGCGTGCAGCACCGACAGGAAGAACACGCTCGCGCTGGTCACGCTCGTGGAGACGTCGCAGAGCACGTACAGCTCGGGGCGCCGCGGCCGGCGCGGGCGGTACTTGAGCCGCAGCGGCACGCCGCCCGTCTCGAGCGAGGCGCGCATCGTGCGGCGCATGTCCACCACCTGCGAGCGGCGCCGGCCGCGCTGCTCGTGGCCCTGCGTGGCCAGCCGGCGCTTCAGCTGGGCCACCACCCTGTGCACCGCGGCGAGGTCCTGCAGCGGGTTGCTGGGCAGCGCGCGGTCGAACTCCTGGAGCGGCTTGGCCGGCGGCAGCGACTGGGTGCGCTCGATCAGCGCGCGCTCGAGCTCGCGCCGCAGCATGCCGCTCGAACTCGCGCAGCCGCTCCTGCGGGCACGGTGTCCGGGTCGGGGAGCTCGCGGCCGGTCTCGCCGCGCAGGCCGAGCGTGCGCCTGATGCGCTGCACGTCCACGCCGATCACGCCGGAGCCCTCGCCCTGGCGGCCGAACGCCGCGATCGCGAGCCGGGCGAGGTCGCGCATCTCGCCGTCCGAGCCCTGCGCGGATGGCCTCGCGGATGCGCTCGCGCAGGTCGTCGAGGTCCATGCGCTCGCCGCCCTCGAAGCGCTCGTCGCTCAGGCCGCGCTGCGACCGCCTCGCGCTCCACCGCGCGGAAGAAGAAGCGGTCGAAGAGGAGCTCGAACACGCGCCGGTCCTCCTGCGACTTCGCCAGCGTGGCGGCGAGCGCCTCGCGGAAGTCCTCCTGCGTCGGTCCAGCTCAGCTCGCGCAGCGCGTGGAACGCGTCGAGCAGCTCCGAGGTGCCCACCGCCATGCCCTCGCGGCGCAGCTCGTCCGCGAACTCGAGCAGGCGCGCGGCGAAGCCCGGCGGGCCGGGCTCGGGGAGGCCGCCGTAGAGCGCCGGGTTACCCGGCCTGCTGGCGCCCGAGGAGGCCATCCTGGAGCTTCACCCCCACGCGCTCGGCCACCACGTCGAGGTCGGTGCGGTGCTTGACGATGATGCTCATCGTGCGCTTGAGCACCGTCTCGTCGATCTCGTCGGCGCCGAGCAGGAGCAGCGCGCGCGCCCAGTCGATCGACTCCGCGATCGAGGGCGGCTTCTTCAGGTCGAGGTTGCGCACCATGTGCACGACCTCCACCAGCTTGCGCGCCACCTGCTCGCCGAGCTCGGGAGCGTGCAGGCGCACGATCTCGAGCTCGCGCTCGACGTCGGGGTAGTCGAGCCAGAGGTAGAGGCAGCGGCGCTTGAGCGCCTCGGTGAGCTCGCGCGAGTTGTTGGAGGTGAGCAGCACCAGCGGGTGGCTCTTCGCCTCGACCACGCCCAGCTCGGGGATCGAGATCTGGAAGTCCGAGAGCACCTCCAGCAGCATCGCCTCGAACTCCTGGTCGGTCTTGTCGATCTCGTCGATCAGGAGCACGACCGGCTCCTCGGAGGCGATCGCCTGCAGCAGCGGCCGGGTGAGCAGGAACTCCTCGCCGAAGATGTCGTCGTGCACTTCCTCCCAGGCGGACTCCTGCGCCTCGGTCTGGATGCGCAGCAGCTGCTTGCGGTAGTTCCACTCGTAGAGGGCCTTGGCCTCGTCCAGGCCCTCGTAGCACTGGAGGCGGATCAGCTTGCGCCCGGTGGCGCGTGAGAGGGCCTTGGCCAGCTCGGTCTTGCCCACGCCGGCCGGTCCCTCGACCAGCACCGGCTTGCCCAGCCGCTCGGCGAGGTAGGCGACCAGCGCGGTCGACTCCCCCGCGAGGTAGCCCGCCTTCTCGAGGGACTCCCTGACCTCCGCGACTCCTGCCACTGGCTCCGCCATCGGGCAAGGATACTTTTCGGCTGCCGGGGGGCGGGCTACGCCTGGGCGTGAGAGCCGCTTCCCCAGCGGGTACGTTTGTGCTGGATGCTGCCCAGCCTGCCACCCCTCGTGCTGGGCGCGCTGCCTGGACTGCCGAGCCAGGACGAGGCCACAGATCCCAAGCGCTACCTGTATGCTGCTGGGCATCGGCTTCGTCATCGCGGTCCTCGGCCACCTGACGCGCACGAAGACGCTGATCGCCGTCGGCCTCGCTCTGATCTTCCTCGCCACCTTCCTGCTGCCGCTCTACTTCCACTTCAGCTCGGGCACCTAGCGCGGCTCCGCCCAGGGCTAAAGGTTTCCGCCGACCTGCCGATACGGGCCGTTGAGCATGGCTCGACCCTCCTCCCGGTGGACTGAAGCTCACGTCCGTCGCCTGTTCTGGCGCGCTGGTTTCGGCGCCACGGCGAAGGAGGCGTCGCACTGGGCGAAGCGCGGCAAGGGCGCCACCCTCGCCTGGGTGCTGAACGGCGGGCACGGCCCGACGCTCGAGGGGCCCGCCCCCACCGTGGACGGCCACACGCTCGATCCCGCCAACGAGTGGGGCCACGACGTGCTCTGGTGGCTCGACCGCATGGTGCGCTCCCAGCGCCCGCTCGAGGAGAAGATGACGCTCTTCTGGCACGACCACTTCGCCACGCGCGACCAGGACCGCCGCTGATGCTGCGCGCAGAACCAGATGCTGCGCGGGCACGCGCTCGGGCCGCTTCCCCTCGCTGCTCAAGGCCGTGACCAGCGACCCGGCGATGCAGCTGTTCCTCTCGCTCGCGGACTCCGACAAGGAGGCGCCGAACGAGAACTACGCGCGCGAGCTGATGGAGCTGTTCACGCTCGGCCGCGGCTACAGCGAGCGCGACATCCGCCAGGCGGCGCGCGCGCTCACCGGCTTCAGGGCGAACTGGAGCCGCAACGGCGACTGCGGCGGCATCACCTACTACGACGGACAACCACGACCCGGGCATCAAGCGGATCTTCCACAAGAGCGGGCGCTTCGACTGGCACGACGTGCTCCGCCTCGTGACCGCGCACCCGACCACGCGCCCTTCCTGGTGGGGAAGCTCTGGGACTACTTCGTCACCGAGCCGCTCGATCGCGGCACGCGCGCGCGGCTGGCCCGCACCTACCGCCACTCCGGGCAGAGGATCAAGCCGGTCGTCGAGCGCGATCCTCGCCCACCCGACGCTCTACGCGGACCTCGACGCTCGCCGGCGATGGTCAAGTGCCCGGTGGTGTTCGTGGCCGGCGCCCTGCGCTCCACGCACCGCTACGTCGACGACGACAGCTGGGCCTGGCTGCTGGACGAGCATGGGCCAGTGCCCGTTCCAGCCGCCGTCGGTGGCCGGCTGGGACTGGGGCCCCGCGTGGCTGTCCACCAACACCGTGCGCGCGCGCTTCAGCGCGGTGAACTACCTGGTGCAGACAGGGCGCGCTGAAGCGTGGAGGACAAGTCCACGCCGGCCGAGCCTGTCGCGTCGGACGAGCGCCTCGCGCGCGCGCATGCACGCCACCGGCCAGCCGTGGATCTCCACGCTCGACCGACGCGCTCGCTGCGGTCGATGGCCGCCGCGCTTCTTCGCCGGGCGTGAAGACCACGAACACCTACCTCATGCAATCGCGCGCCGACATGTGCCAGCGCGCGCTGCGCCACCTGCTCCTCTCCGGCCCCGACGCCCAACTCCACTGATGCCCAACGCCCACCGCGCCTGCGACGACTTCCACTCGACGAGCGAGGCCCGCCGCCGCGCGTTCCTCGCACGCGCCGCTGTCGCGCCGCCAGGTGATCGGCCGCGGCCTCGGCGCCGGGCTGGCCGTGTACGCGGCCAAGGCGATGCCGCTTGATGCGCATGCTCGAGGCCGCCGAGGCCGAGGCCGCCGCCGCGCCGAACGCGCCCGGTGCTCGTGTCGGTGTTCCTGCCCGGCGGCTGCGACCTGCTCGACACGCTCGTCCCGCTGAACCAGTTCGGCGCCTACGCCGACCTGCGGCCCGGCCTCAAGGTCGATCAGCCGCGTCGCGCTCGGCTCCACCGGCCTCGGCCTGAACCCGCAGCTGGCCAGCGGGCTGAACGGCGGCGTCAAGGGCCTGTTCGAGGCCGGCAAGGTCGGGCTTCCTGCCGGGCATCGACTACTCGAACCCGGACCTCTCGCACTTCCACTCGCGCCACTTCTGGGAGACCGGCCTGATCACCGAGGACCAGGCCAGCGGCTGGCTCGGCCGCTGGCTCGACCGCGCCGGCTCGCCCGACAACCCGCTGCAGGGCGTGTCGATGGACTACTCGCTCTCGCCGCGTGCTGCGCTCCGGCGCGCGCGCCGGTGGCCGCGGTGTCCTCGCCCGACGACGCGCAGTTCTGGATCCCCGGCCTGTGGGGCGACGCCTTCGACGCGCGATGGAGACCTGGACGTCGATCTCCTCGCAGCGCCCCACGGCGCCCGGGCCGGCCGCCGCGGCGCACGCCGCGGCTCGGCAGGCCAAGAGCGTGGCGGACAGCCTCGCGCCCTACAAGAAGGACGACAACGGCAACGACCCGCTGGCCGGCGCCGTCGCCTACCCCGAGGGCGACCTCGGCGACCGCCTGCAAGCTGCTCGCCGGCCTGCTGTCGCAGCCGCTCGGGATCCGCGTGGCGACGGTGGAGGCCGACGGCGACTTCGACACGCACGACAACCAGGCCGAGGACCTCGGCAAGGGCCTGGCGGAGGCCGGCGGCGCGCTGGCCGCCTTCCAGGCCGACCTCGAGGCGCGCGGGGTGGCCGACCGCGTGATCACGCTCGTCTGGTCCGAGTTCGGGCGCCGGCCCGAGCAGAACGACTCCGGCGGCACCGACCACGGCGCCGGCGGCGTGGCCTGGGTGCAGGGCACGCGCGTGGCCGGCGGCGTGCTCAGCGACTACCCGGACCTGACCAAGCTCGACTCCGAGGACAACCTCGCGGTGACGATCGACTTCCGCCGCGTCTACGCCAGCCTGCTCGAGCAGTGGCTCGGCACCGACGCCACCCAGGTGATCCCGAACGCGGGCTCGCTGGGCCGGCTGAAGCTCGTCGCGTGAACCGGGGCATCGCCATCGCCCTGATGACGCTCGCCATCCTGGCGGGCGGCGCGGCCGCGCACGCGCGCGGCGTCCACACGAGCGCCTCGACGGCCGTGGGGGTGGGCGAGCGCGAGTGGCGCCTCTACCCGTACCGGACCCGCGTGAAGCCGGGCACGGTGCGCTTCAACGTCACCAACCTGGGCGAGGACGCCCACAACCTCCAGGTGCGCGGGCCGCACGGCTACCGCAGCTCCGTCACGCCCGACATCGGCTCCGGGCGCGACTTCACGCTCACCGCCCACCTGCGCCGGCCCGGCATCTACACGCTCATCTGCACGAAGCCCGGTCATGCCGCCAAGGGCATGAAGGCGCGCTTCGTGGTTCGCCGCTGACGCTCGCTGGATATCCTGGCGGGTCCCGCAGGAGTGGCCCGAACAAGGAGCTGTCGTTTTGAGCGAGGTCCAGTCAGGACTCGAGGGCGTAGTCGCCTTCGCGACCGAGATCGCAGAGCCGGACAAGGAAGGCGGCGCGCTGCGCTACCGCGGAGTCGACATCGAGGACCTCGTCGGGAACGTCCGCTTCGAGAAGGTCTGGGGCCTGCTCGTGGACGGCCGCTTCGAGCCCGGCATGCCGCCGGCCGAGCCGCACCCGCTCGCCGTCCGCTCCGGCGACCCGCGCGTGGACGTGCAGGCCGCGCTGGCGATGCTCGCCCCCGAGTGGGGCCTCCAGCAGCTGATCGACATCAGCGACGAGCAGGCGCGCGACGACCTCGCGCGCGCATCGGTGATGGCCCTCTCCTTCATCGCGCAGTCGGCTCGCGGCGTCGGCCGTCCGCCGATCCCCCAGACCGAGGTGGACAAGGCCAAGTCGATCCCCGAGCGCTTCCTGATCCGCTGGCGCGGCGAGGCCGACCCCGACCACGCCAAGGCGATCGACGCCTACTGGATCTCCGCCGCCGAGCACGGCATGAACGCGTCCACCTTCACGGCCCGCGTGGCCGCCTCCACCGGCGCCGACGTGGCCGCCTGCCTCTCCGCGGCCGTCGGCTCGCTCTCCGGTCCGCTGCACGGCGGCGCCCCCTCGCGAGTGCTCCAGATGCTCGACGACGTGGAGCGCGAGGGCGACGCCGAGAAGTACGTGAAGGACCTCCTCGATCGCGGGGAGCGCCTGATGGGCTTCGGCCACCGCGTCTACCGCGCCGAGGACCCGCGCGCCCGCGTGCTGCGCCGCACCGCCAAGGAGGTCGGCGCGCCGCGCGCCGACGTGGCCGACGCGCTCGAGGAGGCGGCGCTCGCCGAGCTACAGGCCCGCAAGCCCGACCGCGTGCTGGCCACCAACGTCGAGTTCTGGTCGGCGGTGGTGCTCGACTTCGCCGGCGTGCCGCCCGAGCTGTTCACCCCGATGTTCAGCTGCGCGCGCGTGGCGGGCTGGTCGGCCCACATCCTCGAGCAGAAGCGCGAGGGTCGCCTGATCCGGCCCACCGCCAAGTACATCGGTCCCGGGCCGCGCTCGGTGGCCGAGGCCGAGGCCGAAGGGCAGTCCGCCGCCGCCTGATGGAGGCGGCCACCACCGAGCAGGACACGCCGCCGGTCCACGGCGTCAGCTCGTTTGCCAAGTCGCTGTTCCTCGGGGAGATCCACGAGGAGATCGTCTTCCCGTATCCCCGCCCGAGCGACGCCGAGCAGGAGAAGGTGCGCCGGCTCGTGCAGTCGGCGCGCGAGTTCGGCGAGGGCTACGACCAGTACGCGGTCGAGGAGCGCCGCTGGGTGGGCGACGACAAGATCGCCGAGCTCGGCGAGCGCGGCCTGACCGGCCTCTACGTGCCGGAGCGAGTACGGCGGCGCCGGGCTGTCGCAGACCGGCTACTGCCGCGTGTTCGAGCAGTTCGCGCAGATCGACGGGACGCTGTCGGTGGTCATGGGCGTGCACCAGTCGATCGGCATGAAGGGGATCGTGCTGTTCGGCTCCGACGAGCAGAAGGAGCGCTTCCTGCCCGACCTGGCGAGCGGCCGCAAGCTCGCCGGCTTCGCGCTCACCGAGCCGAACGCCGGCTCCGACGCCTACAACCTCGAGTCGCGCGCGGTCGAGCAGCCGGACGGCTCATGGGTGCTGAACGGGGAGAAGCGCTACATCGGCAACGGCGAGAAGGGCGCGGTGTTCGTCACGTTCGCCCGCGCCGAGGTGGGCGGGAAGGACCGCCACATCGCCCTGATCCTCGAGAAGGGCATGGACGGCTTCGAGGTCGGCGAGCGCTTCGACACGATGGGGCTGCGCGGCAACGACCTGCGGCGCCTCTACTTCAAGGACGTCCGGGTGCCGAACGAGAACGTGCTCGGCGAGCCCGGCGAGGGCTTCCACATCGCCATGCACATCCTGAACAACGGGCGCCTCTCGCTCGGCACCGGCTCGGTGGGCGCCGGCAAGTGGCTGCTCGACCGGGCGATCCACCACGTCAAGGAGCGGCGCCAGTTCGACCATCCGCTGGCCGACTTCGAGCTGGTGCAGGAGAAGATCGGCTGGATGGTCTCCTACCTCTTCGGGCTCGAGTCGATGTGCTACCTCACCACCGGGCTGGTCGACAAGGGCCTGCCGGACTACTCGCTCGAGTCGGCGATCTGCAAGGTCTCGGGCACCGAGTTCCTCTGGTACCAGGCCAACCGCGCCCTGCAGCTCGCGGGCGGCGCCGGCTACATGCGCGACGAGCCGTACGAGAAGGTCCTGCGCGACATCCGCATCTTCCCGATCTTCGAGGGCGCCAACGACGTGATGCGCGCCTTCATCGCGCTCACGGGCATCAGGCCGCTGGGGGAGAAGCTCGGCGAGCTCTCGGACATCGACCTCAGCGCTCCGATCCACTCGCTGGGCGTGCTCGCCGAGTACGTGGGCGGCCGCATCCAGCGCGAGGTGCGGCCCGACCGCATCAGCATGGCCCACGAGGAGCTGAAGCCGCTGGCGGACTCGGTCTCCGACCAGGTCAAGCAGCCTGCGCGACGTCTGCGAGGGCCTCCTGCGCGCGCGAGCGGGCGGAGATCATGCAGCGCCAGTTCCAGCAGAAGCGAGTGTCGTCCGCCGTCTCCGACATCTACGCCCAGATCGCCGTGCTCTCGCGCGTCACGCCAGATCTTCGAGGAGCAGGGCGTGGAGCCCTCGGGCCAGGAGCGCTACATCGCCGCAGACCTTCTGCAGCCGGGCGGCGGCGCGCGTGGAGTCGAGCTTCCGCGGCATCGAGGACAACGACGACGAGCGCATGACGGCGATCGCCAAGCTCGCCTACAAGCGCGGCGAGTACGGCTATGCTTTTTCGAGGACTAGACTGCCGCCGACCAGCTCGGCGAAGCGGTCCGCGCCGCAGTTGCCGCCCGACAGGATCACGCCCACGCGGCTGTCCGGCTCGAGCTCGACCTTGCCCGCCAGCAGCGCGGCGATGCCGACCACCCCGCCCGGCTCCGCCACCACCTTCATGCGCTCGAACACGAAGCGCATCGCGTCGACGATCTCCGCGTCGGTCACCGTGGCGACCGCGTCCACGAGCCGGCGGTTCACCTCGAAGGTCAGCTCGCCGGGGATCGTGATCTGCAGCGAGTCGGCGATCGTGCGCGGGACGGCCGGCAGCCCCACCCGCTCGCCCGCCTCGAGCGAGCGCCGGTGGTCGTCGCCCGCCTCGGGCTCGACCGCCGACCACCCGGGCATCGGGGCAGAGCTCGTTCACGATCGTGGCGCAGCCGGCCATCAGCCCGCCGCCGCCCACCGGGGCGAGCAGCAGGTCGAGCTCGCCGCCGTCCTCGATCAGCTCCAGCGCGGCGGTGCCCTGGCCGGCCATCACCAGCGGATCGTCGAACGGGCGCACCAGCGTCAGCCCGCGCTCGCGCACCAGCTCCGCCGCCAGGGCCTCGCGGTCCTCGGCGTAGCGGTCGTAGGTCACCACCTCGGCGCCGTAGCCGCGGGTGGCGGTGAGCTTGAGCGCCGGGGCGTCGGCCGGCATCAGGATCGTGGCGCTCGCTCCCACCAGGCGCGAGGCCAGCGCAACGGCCTGGGCGTGGTTCCCCGAGGAGAACGCGAGCACGCCCCCCTCGAGCTCCTCAGCGCTGAGCGAGCTGATCTTGTTGAAGGCGCCGCGGAACTTGAACGAGCCGGAGCGCTGCAGGCACTCCGCCTTCACGAGCACCCGGGCGCCCACGCGCTCGTCGAGCGTGCTGGAGCTGAGCACCGGCGTACGGTGAGCCACGCCCTCGAGCGTGGTCGCGGCAGCGCGGACGTCCTCGGGGCCGATCAAGGCGCCGACGATACGGCAGCGCCTAGCCCCGCAGTCGCTCGGCGCGCGCCGGGGGCTCGGGGGCCGTGGCCTCCTCGACGGCCTCCTCGAACCCCTCCAGCGGGTTCGGCCGCGCCTCGGCCGGCGGCGCCGGCTGGTCTCCGGCGCGTTCGCTTGGTGTGCTCGCGGATGCCCGCGAACGCCACGATGCCGGCGCAGGCGAGGGCGAGCAGCCCCTGGCCCACGGGGCGGTCGAAGATGCGGACCAGGATCAGGATGGCGGCGATGAAGCCCACCGCGGCGATCGCGCTGCCGTCGCTGATCGGCATGTCGGACCTGTGGCCGCGCGCGCGGTTGCGCAGCATGTAGAGGACGCCCAGCGCCAGCACGACCTCGATCGCCTCGAGGAACGAGAACGACCCGATCGTGCTCACGATCAGCAGCACGCAGCCGGCGGCGGCGAGCCGCTGCTCGGTGTTCAGCCCAAGCCAGAACGCGGCGGGCGTGAGTCGCTCAGAGCGGTTGCCGTCCCGCATACCCCGCCTCGAGCTCATGCCAGAACCCGATCTCGTCCTCGCCGTCGATCCAGCACAGGTACACCTCGCGGCCCTCCCGCAGCGAGGGGAAGTCGATCAGCCCAGACTCGAGATCGCGCAGCACGATGTCCATCTGCTCGAGCTCGGCGAGCGCCGAGCGCAGCTCCAGGAAGCCCTCGGACACCACCTGTCCCGGCTCGCCGCCACCGTTGCCGGGCGCCGCGTGCGTGAGCGCGTCGCGCGCCTCCTTCTCGGTGAGCATCGCCTGGGCGTCGCGCAGTCGCTCGAGCCGCTCCCGCACCCACGGCAGCGCCGCGTTGGCCTGCTCGAGGGTGTAGTGGCGCTCGTGGTTCATACCGCTCCGTCGATGAGCTGTTGCACGGACGCGATCCGGCGGGCCACGAGCTCGCGCACGCGCGGCTCCACGCCCTCGTCCGCGGCGAGGTCCCCGGCCTGCTCGAACGCCTCGAGGGCGCGACCGAGGTGGTCCGGGCTGCTGCTGCTCTTGAGCACGTTGTCACCCCGCAGCAGGAGCGTACGGATGCGCTCGGAGGGATCGCGCTCGGCGCTCACGCCGCCACGGGAGCGCTCGCGGCCGCGCGCAGGCGCTCCTCGAGCAGGCGCGCGTCGGCGTCCGAGACGGTCCTGAGCTGGCCCTGAAAGGCGAGCCGCCAGTGCTCGGCCGGCCACTTGCGCACGTGCTCGAGGTCGGGCGCGAGCTCCTCGCCCGGCACGAACTGCTCCTCGCCGAGCACGAGCACCGGCTCGGTCTCGAAGCGCCACGGGTACGGATCGGGCTGGCCCGGCTTACCCGGCCAGATCTTCGTGCGGTCCTCGTACATCTCCCCGGTCACGCGCACGATGCCGCCGAAGGCCTGAACCTTCGTCACGTAGAAGACGATCAGGTCGCCCGGCTCGACCTGCTCGGCCATGTTGCGCCGGCGCTCCTTCATGCCGATCACGCGGAAACCGTGCTCGCGCGTGGCCTCGAAGTTCTCGAGCGAGCCCGTGAGGATCCACGTCTTGGCCGGCATGAGCCCACAGGGTAGCCGTCTGCGCTGGTAGGTTGGCGCCCATGTCCCGACGACTTCGACGCCATCCAGCCAGGCGAGATCGCGTTCCGGCTCGAGCTCACCGCAGCCGAGCTGAAGGTCACCCACACGGCCCTCAAGTCACTGCTGGACGACTACGGGCACGACGAGCACGACGTGCTGCAGGTCATCCACGAGGTGCTCGCGAAGCTGCCCGATGAGCACTGCATCCGGGCGATCGATTTGAAGCGGGAGCTTGGCGGCAGTTGACAGTTGGCAGTTCGCGGTTCGGCAGTTCACCCGCTGCCGCCGTGTGGCCAGCTGGGTCAACTGTCAACTGTCAACTGTCTACTCGATGGGTATGTCTTCCACGCTTCGAGCTCGGCGGCTTCGCCTGCCTAGTCGCTCCAGGTACCAGTCAATCAGCGCCCGCAGCGTCAGCAGCACTTCGCGCACCAGCGCGTTGAACTGACCGCGGAGCTCGCGGGGCAGCACGCTGCGCGCCACGTCGATCAGGGCGAAGAGCGGCGCCAGGTCGGGACCCGACGCCGGGCGTGGGGGAGGATCGTCGGATCCGGGCGTCCAGGTGTCCCAGTCCACCTCGTCCCAACGCCGCTCGGCGCGTGCCCTATCGGTCTGTGAGTGCTCCGTCATCGCTCCGCTCGAACAGGATCTCGAGCGCCCCTCCTTCGAATCGTGCCGTGCGCGGCCGGTAGGCGGCCAGCGCGGGCGGCAGCATGATAGTTCGCTTCTGCTGGCCCACGCGCACGATCACGTCGAGGCCGATCTTCTTCAGGTCGATGTCCGCCTTCTCCGCGAACGGGATCGGCAGGCGCAGCTTGGCGACGCCGTTGTCGGTCACCAGCTCCTGGGCCAGCTCCTCGTGCAGCACCGCGCCGGCCTCCAGCTCGCCGAAGATCACCTCGCCCAGGCGATCGAGCATCTCCGGCCCCATCACCTCCTGGTCGAAGTAGGGCGCCGACAGGATCGGCACGGGCGAGAACGCCGAGCTGACCAGCTCCATCTGCTCCTGCTGCAGCCCGCGCCAGGCGGCGAAGTAGCCCTCGTCGACCTCCGGCGGGAACATGCGGTTCACGATCACCGCGTCGGTGAGGTAGCCGTAGAGGTTCAGGTAGGTGAAGGTCCGCATCGCCTCGCGGATGACCATGCGGTCGGGGTTCATCACGAGCCGGATCGAGGTGGACGAGCGGTCGCGCAGGATGCCGTTCATCGCCACCAGGTTGCGCACCAGGCGCTGGACGTCGTCGAACACCGCCTCGCTCGGCAGCGACACGTCGAGGAACGTGCGCGCGAACGGCCGCGCCGCCGCCACCACCCGCTTCTCCCACGGGAAGACCTTCTCGAGCCACCAGCTGGCCACGTCGGGGAACGAGAGCAGCCGCAGCGTCTCGCCGGTGGGGGCGCAGTCCACGATGATCGCGTCGTACTCCTCCTGCTCGTGGAGGCGCTTGATCTGGAGCAGCGAGAACAGCTCGTCCATGCCGGGAGGCACGGTCAGCTCCTCGGCCGAGATGCGGTCCACGCCGCGTTCGGCGAGCAGGTCGCCGAGCCATTCCTGCACGGCCTCCCAGTTGCGCTCCATCTCCTGCTGCGCCTGGACCTCCTGGCCGAAGAGGTTGTCCGTGACGGGCGTGGGCTCGCTGCCGAGCTCCGTGTCGAGCGAGTCGGACAGGCTGTGCGCCGGATCGGTGGAGAGGACGATCGTGCGCAGCCCGGAGGCCGCGCAGCGGCGCGCGGTCGCCGCGGCGACGCTCGTCTTGCCGACGCCGCCCTTGCCCGTGTAGAGGATCGTCCGCGGAGCCATGGGCGGCCATCGTAGCCGCGGGCCGCCCGCCCGCAGCGCCGGGCTTGACATTACGAAACCGTACGGTTACGTTACGTATATGAGCGTCGAGGCCGGATCCAGGCCACGGGCCAGGAGCGCGGGCAGGCCGCGTGACCCGCAGATCGGCCACGCGATCGACTCCGCGGTGCGCAGGCTGCTGTCCGAGCGGAGCTTCGCCGGGATGACCATGGACGCCGTGGCGGCCGAGGCCGGCGTGGGCAAGCCCGCCATCTACCGCCGCTACCGCGACAAGGCCCAGATGGTGGCGAGCGTGGTGGCCGAGCAGCTGCCCGTGATGGAGCCGCCCGACCTCGGCGACACCAAGGCCGAGATGCTCGCGATGTTCACGCATGGGCTGCCCGCCGAGGGCCTCTCCTACGTGGCGTTGATCGGCGGCCTGATCGCCGAGCACGGCCGCCATCCCGAGCTGATCGAGGCCTTCCGCGAGCGCGTGCTGCTGCCGCGGCGGGCCATGGTGCAGAGCGTGATCGAACGCGGTCAGGCGCGCGGCGACATCCGGCCGGACCTCGACCCCGTGATGGGCATCGACCTGCTCGCCGGGCAGTTCCTGGCCCGCGTGTTCGCCGGCCTCGACGTCGGGCCCGCCTGGCGGGAGCGGGTGTTCGAGTTCTGGTGGACGACCGTCAAGAGCCAACCCGGGAGCAGCACATGAAAATCGCCTTCTCGATCGACATCGCGCGCCCCGTGGACGAGGTCTTCGCCTACGTCACGGACCCGGCGAACCTCCCCGAGTGGCAGCCCACCACGCTCGAGGTCCGGGTGGAGGGCGACGGCCCGATGGGCGTGGGCACCCGCATGACCGAGGTCCGGCGCGGACCGTTCGGGCGCAGGATCGAGTCGCTGGTGGAGGTCTCCGAGTACGAGCGGGACCGCCGCTTCTCGCTGCGGATAGTCGACGGGCCGCTGCCCGTCGACGGCGCCCACACCTTCGAGGCCACGCCCGGCGGCACCCGTATCGACTTCGTGGCCGAGGGCTCGCCCCACGGCGCCCTCCGGCTGGCCGAGCCGCTCCTTCGCCGCGTGCTCGCGCGCCAGTTCCGCTCCTACTACGAGCGGCTGAAGCAGGTGCTCGAGGCGCGCCCCGTCAGCGTCGCCTGACGGTCACCTGGCCCGAGGTCACCGTGTGGTGGTCGAGGTAGTCGATCGTGGTGAAGGTCACGCTGTAGCGCCCGGGCGCCTTCGGCACCCAGGCGAAGCCGTGCACCCCGTAGGCGGACTGGAGCCTGCTCGCGTAGGCGACCTTGCCGCCGCGCTTCACCACCACGCTCACGCATGAGTCCTTCGACAGCCGGTAGCGCAGCGCCGCCGTGTGCTTCACGCGCGCGTGCGGCGCGCCCAGGAAGTCGAGCTTCGGGAACTGCGTGAGGTAGGCGGTGAACAGCTGGGAGTACTTGCAGTAGGTGGGCGCGGCGGTGCGCTGGCAGAGGCCCTTCAGGAAGTCGCGCACCACGCGGTGGTAGTTGAGGTCCGATTCCCGCCCGTTCAGCGAGTAGAGCGACCAGGCGCCGGTGTCGTAGTGCGGGATCGCGTTCTGGGCGGCCCGGTCGCCGCGCTGGAAGATCGCCATCGCGGTGGGGTCGCCGGTGGCCTTGGCCAGGTCGAAGATCCCGTTCAGCGACTGAAGGAAGCCGTTGAGGATGAACAGGTGGCTGGAGAACGAGTACTGGAGGTACCAGTCGCCCCCGAAGGCCGAGGTCAGCACGCCGTCGGGCGGCGGCAGCTCGAATGCGCCCAGCGCCGAGCGGGCGATGTCGAGGTAGTGCGGGTCGTTCAGGACCTGTGCGCCGGCCACCAGCGCCTGGATCGCCGTGCCCTGTGACAGGCCGCTCGTCCACGGCGGGCTGCCGCCGCCGAACGGGAACCAGTACTCCCAGGTGGTGTAGCCGCCGCGGATCGAGGAGGTGGCCACCATCGCGTCGAGCAGCGCCTTGAGCTGGTCCGGGTGACACGGCACGCTCGGCCCGTAGAGGCCCTTGCAGGCGCTCGCGAGCGCGTTCACCTTGCCGAAGTTCGCCAGCGGCTGGAGCTGCAGCCCGTTGCCGGGGTAGTACTCGAACACGATCGGGCTGTCGTCGAACACGTAGCGCACGGGGGTCACGTAGCCGGCCGTGTGGGCGCCGCTCTTCTGGGCGAAGTAGCGGCACGGGCTGGGCGTGGGCGGGGGGATCTTGGGGAGCGGCTTCGAGGGCCAGAACTCCACGTTGTGCTGGAGCTGGAAGAAGAGGGCGGGCAGGCGCGAGATCGTCAGGTAGCCGCTCTTCGAGATCCGCTCCAGCGAGCGCACCACGCCCTGGAGGTTGGTCCGCCGCACGCCGTGAAGGCGCTTGTAGGTGGTCACGGCGTTCTTGTACTCGTCGCGATACTGGATGTAGAGCGGCTCGGGCAGCGCACCGCTGCGCAGGTCGCGCAGAAGCACCGTGCGCACGCTGGCGCCCGGCACGGCGGCCTTCACGGCGCTGGGCGTGCCGACCGGCGCGCGGGCCGGGCGCGAGCAGTCGCCCGAGGGCGCGAAGGGCAGCTCGCTGGACTGGCCGGGGAGGGCCGGATCGTCGCGCGGGACCACCCGGTCGCCGCTCACCTGGCATCACCTCGGAGGCCGAGGCAGGAGCGGCCAGGGCCAGCGAACCCAGTGCCGCCGCTATCAGCGCTCGTCCCGTCATCCGGCTATTCAACGGGTCTGGAACTGCAAAGTTGCGAGTACGCGAGGTAGTACCCTCGTCGTCCGCGCAGAACCCGACCAGGAGCAACCTTTGCCATCGCGACCGCGACTCCTCTTCCCCCTCCTTCTCGTCCTGATTCTGGGCGTCTCCGTGGCGGTTGCGGCCTGCGGCGGCGGCAGCAGCGGGAGCGGCGGCAACTCGAAGGACGCCACGGACCTGCTCAACACCGCGTTCAAGCAGCCGATCAAGAGCGCCAACGTGTCGATCGACATCGAGATCGGCGTGAGCGGAGTGGCCCAGCTGAAGGGCCCGATCTCGGTCAAGCTGAACGGCCCGTACGAGAGCAGCGGGTCGGGCCAGCTGCCCAAGTTCGACTTCGACGCGAACATCACCGGCGGCGGCCAGAGCCTGCCGCTCGGGGCGACGTCCACGGGCGACAACCTCTTCATCACGCTGCGCGGCACCTCGTACGAGGTCGGCACGCAGCTGGTGGCCCAGATCAACCAGCAGCTCGCGCAGCAGGCCAAGACCAACCCCGGCAAGAGCCTCTCCGCCTTCGGCGTCAACCCGTTGAGCTGGCTGAGCGGGGCGAAGAACGCCGGCGACACCACGGTGGCGGGCACCAAGGTCACCCACATCTCCGCGCAGATCGACGTCGCCAAGCTGCTCGACGACCTGAACACGATCGTCTCGAAGGCCGACCTCAGCGGCACCGGCGCCACGAAGCCGCCGCAGATCACGGCGGAGCAGAAGGCGCAGATCCAGAAGATGGTGGAGAACCCGAGCCTCGACGTCTACATCGCCAAGAGCGACCAGACCCTGCGGCGGCTGGCCACCACGATCAACATCTCGGTCCCGAAGGACCAGCAGTCGAAGGTCGGCGGCCTGACGGGCGGCACGATCAAGTTCTCGATCGAGCTGGCCAACGTGGGCGAGCCGGTGGACATCAAGCCGCCCGCGAACCCGCAGCCCCTCTCCGCGCTCACGGGCGCGATCTCGCCCTCGCTCGGCGGTCTCGGCAGCGGAAGCTCCAGCGGGAGCGGCAGCAGCGCGCCGCCCACGGGCAGCAGCTCGCCCAGCTCGAAGCAGTTCCAGGACTACGCCAAGTGCATCCAGAATGCCGGCGGCGGCGGCAACGCCAGCGCCCTTCAGAAGTGCGCTGCGATCCTCAGCAAGTAGCCGTTGCCCAAGCTCTACCGCGCCAGGTTCTCGACCAACGTCGAGCGCGTGGCGCTCGCGTTCGCCCACAAGGGGCTGAGCGCGGAGTCGGTCTGGATCGAGTACTCCGACCGCAGCGAGGTGGAGCGGGTCAGCGGCCAGGGCCTCGTGCCCGTGCTGGTGGAGGACGACGGCACGGTGGTGGTGGAGTCGATGGACATCGTGCGGCACCTGGATCGGCGCCACCCCGAGCGGCCGCTGTACCCGGCCGACCCCGCCCGGCGCGAGGAGATGCTCGTCTTCATCGACTGGTTCAACCTCGTCTGGAAGGGCCCGCCGAACGCGATCGAGGCGGAGCTCGGCAAGCCGGCGCCCGACGCGGCGGAGATCGAGCGGCTGTCGCGGCTGATGGGCGCGGCGCTCGATCGCTTCGAGGCGATGCTGTCCGGCCGCGACCACCTGATGGGCGACGACTTCTCGGCCGCCG
This sequence comes from uncultured Thermoleophilaceae bacterium, assembly GCA_963729205.1. GTDB lineage: Bacteria > Actinomycetota > Thermoleophilia > Solirubrobacterales > Thermoleophilaceae > JAICJR01. The sequence continues at coordinate 321,624 of CAVSNA010000020.1, read as the reverse complement.
ACTGCGCCGCCTTCCCGTTCCTCAAGTTCGCCCTGGTGCGCGACCCCGAGGACGAGGAGCTGTTCCACCGCGTGCTCGAGGAGCACCAGCGGCTGGGCTCGACTCACCCGCGCCTGGCAGACTGGATCCGGCGGGTCGACGAGCGCCCGCGGATCTAGGAAAGGACGGTCAACCGTGGACTGGAAGCTCGAGCTGGTGGCGATCCCCGTGTCGGACGTCGACCGCGCGAAGGCGTTCTACACCGAGCAGGCGGGGTTCAACGCCGACCACGACCACCGGGTCAGCGACGAGATGCGCTTCGTGCAGCTCACGCCTCCGGGCTCGGCCTGCTCGATCGCGCTCGGCACCGGCATCACCGACGCGCAGCCCGGCTCGGTCCGGGGCATGCAGATGGTGGTCTCCGACATCGAGGCGGCGCGAGCCGAGCTCGTCGAGCGGGGAGCCGAGGTGAGCGAGGTCCAGGAGTTCCCCTGGGGCTCGTTCGTCTTCTTCAGCGATCCCGGACGGGAACAGCTGGGCCGTCCAGCAGCTCCCGCGGCCGCGGCCTAGTTCCCTAGCGGCCTCGGCCTCGAGCGCCAGCAGCCCGCGCTTCATCTCGAGCCCGCCGAGGTAGCCGCCCAGCCCGCCGTCGCTGCGCAGCACGCGGTGGCAGGGCATGATCACCGGCCAGGGATTGGTCGCGCAGGCGCCGCCGGCGGCCCGCACGGCGCTCCGGTTCCCCGCCGCCTCGGCCAGCTCGCGGTAGCTGCGCGTCTGGCCGTAGGGGATCGCGGCCATCGCCTCGAGCGCGCGCCGGCGGAAGCCGCCGATCGCCTCCAGGTCGAGGTCGACGGCGAAGCGGGTGCGCTCGCCGGCGAAGTACTCCTCGAGCTGGCGGCGGGGCTCGTCGAGCTCCCCGCTCGCCTCGACGGCGCTCGCCTGGGCCCGCTCCTCGAGCCCGCTGAGCACCTCGTGGAAGCCCTCGCGCTCGAACGCGATGCGCACGAGCCCGGCGGAGCTCCCCACCAGCAGCAGCTGGTCGTACGGGGTCTCGACGGTCGTGAAGGTCAGTTGATCTGTGGCGCTGATGGTGGTCATCGTGGTTCCTTTCATTTTGCTTCGTGGAAGATCACGCCGAGGCTCACGCGCTCGCCGGCACTCACCGTGCTCACGCCGTGGCGCATGTTGGCCCGGTAGTGCCCGCGGCTGCCGGCCACCGGCCGCTCGCGGGTGGTGAAGATCAGGAACTCGCCGCGCTCGAGCGGGACCACGTGCGCGCGCGACTGGCGCCGGGGCCGCTGCTCGACCAGCACCAGCTCGCCGCCCTCGTAGTCGATGCTGCGGTGGCTCAGCACGGTCACGACCTGGAAGGGGAACGCCAGCTCGCCGTAGAGGTCCTGGTGCAGGGCGTTGTAGCCGCCCTCCTCGTAGCGCAGGATCAGCGGCGTGGGCTTCGTCTGCCCGAGCGCGTGGCAACGCTCCACCAGCCCGTCCAGCTCAGCCGGCCACTCCTCGCCCGTGCCCAGCATGTCCGCCCAGCGGTTCGCGGCCTCGGCCAGCGGCGGGTAGAAGGCTCGCCGCAGCTCGTTCACGGCCGCGGGCAGCGGGTTCGCGAAGTACTTGTACTCGCCCTCGCCGAAGCCGTGGCGCGCCATCTCCACCCGGCTGCGAAAGCTGCCCTCCTCCCAGAGGGCCGCGAGGTCCTCGCACTCCTCCGAGTCGAGGATGCCGGCGGTGCGCGCGAAGCCGCGCTCGTCGAGGTCGGCGTGCAGCTCCGCCCAGGGCAGCTCCCGCACGCGCTCGGTGATTGTCTCCGTGGCGATCATGCCCGTAAGACGCGCCGCCGACGTGTTTCGTGAGGGCGGCTACGCGAACGCGAACACGACGCACAGCAGCACGTAGACGATCAACAGCTGCAGGCCGCCGAACCAGTTCGACTCGCCCTCGTTCGTCATGTGCGTGGCGATCAGGACCGCGAACAGCATCGCCACCAGCTCGTAGCCGTTGAACACGAGCGCCATCGGGTGCGGGCCGAGGAGGAACGAGATCAGCACCAGCACCGGCGTGACGAACAGCGCCACCTGGGCGGCCGACCCGACGGCGATGTTCACCGCCAGGTCCATCTTGTTCTTGAGCGCGACCGTGACGGCCACCCAGTGCTCCGCCGCGTTGCCGACGATCGCCACCACCACCGCGCCGATGAAGAACTGCGACAGCCCGATGCTCTTGGCGGCGTGCTCGATCGAGCCGACCAGCAGCTCGCTCATCAGCGCCACGCCGGCCCCAGCGATCGCGAGCATCACCACCGAGCGCCGCACCGGCCAGGCGCGCTCCTTGTCCTCCCCCGGCGTGTAGGGGTTGAACAGCTGACGGTGCGTGCGGAGCGAGAAGAAGAGGCCGCCTGCATAGCTCAGGAGCAGCAGCCCCGCGGCCAGCGCGGACAACAGCTCGACCTTGTGGCCGTAGTCCACGCGCAGATCGCCGACGCCGGGCAGCCCGTGCCCGCGCACCAGCTCGAAGATCGCCGGCATCACCACCGCCACCAGCGCCAGCAGCAGCATCGAGGACTGCGCATGCGCGGCGGTGCGGTTGAAGGTCTGCTTCTCGCGGTTCCAGCCGCCGAACAGCATCGCCGCGCCCAGCACGAGCAGCGTGTTCGACACGATCGAGCCGACGATCGAGGCCTTCACGACCTCCTGCAGCCCCTTGCCGAGCGCGAACAGGGCGATGATCAGCTCGGGAGCGTTGCCGAACGTGACGTTCAGCAGGCCGCCGATGCCCGGCCCGGACTGAGTGGCCAGCTCCTCGGTGGCGCGCCCCATCAGCGCGGCGGTGGGGATCACGCCGGCGGACGCGGTGAAGAAGATCAGCGTGTCGGGCGCGTCGGCGATCTTCAAGATGATCGCCAGCGGAATGAAGACGGCGAGGTAGTAGACGGGTCGCACGGAGGTCGCAAAGCCTACGTGCAGGGGGTGTCATCGCCGTCGAGCGCCACTAAGCTCGCCTGAAGGGGGGTGGGCGGTGATCGACCACGTCAACAACCTCAAGCTCCAGCACATGGTGGAGCTGAGCAAGCTCGGTGACGGCTGCGCCGCCATCGAGTCAGAGATCGAGCGCTGGCTGGTGGAGCACGATGTGGTGTTCGACGGGCAGACGATCCCGTTCGTGCTGATGCCGCACTTCGTCTCGCCCGGCCAGAGCCGGCGCGTCCGCAGCGCGGTGGCCTGCCTCTCGCGCGTGCTGGGCCGCTTCTGCGACGCCTACCCGGAGGACGCCGCCCTGCGCGAGGAGCTTGCGCTGAGCGACTTCGAGGACGACCTGATCCGGATCGACCCCGGCTACCCCAACCCGGTGCGCATCTGCCGCCTGGACGCGTTCCTGCAGGGCTACGAGGTCAGGTTCCTCGAGTTCAACGCGGACTCGCCGGCGGGCATCGGCTACACCGACGTGCTCTACGAGGGGCTGTGCCAGGCGATCGACCTGCCGCGCGTGAAGGTCGAGTTCGACACCACCTACACGCCGATGCTGCCCGAGCTGATCGACGACCCTGCTCGACGCCTACCGCCACGCGCGCGCCGCCCAGCCCGAGCTGCCGGAGTCGCCGCGGCTCGCGCTGGTGGACGTGGCGGACACCCCGTCGGTCCCGGAGTTCCGGATCATCTGCGCCGCGGCGCGGGCGGCCGGCCTCGACGCCCTCCACGTCGGTCTCGAGGAGCTGAGCTACGACGGCTCGCTGCTGCGCGCCCAGGGCGAGCCGGTGCACCTGGTCTACCGGCGCGTGCTGGTCGAGGACATGGGGGGCCCGGGCAGCGCCGACCTGATCGCCGCCGCGCGCGATCGCCGCGCGGTCATCCTCAACCCGTTCCGCTCGCGGGTGGCCAACAACAAGAAGCTGTTCGCCCTGCTCGAGGACCCGCGCTTCGCGCACCTGGTCGAGCCCGACGAGCTCGACTCGATCCGCGCCACGATCCCCTGGACGCGCGTCCTGCGCCCGGGCCCCACGACCTACGGGAGCTGGGTGGTCGACCTGCTCGCGTTCGCGTCGGACAACCGCGAGCGGCTGGTGCTGAAGCCGGTCTCCGACTACGGCGGACACGGCGTGGCGCTGGGGATCGAGACCGCCCAGGCCGACTGGGACGCGATCATCGAGGCCCACGCCGAGCTGGCGGACTTCGTCGTGCAGGAGTACGTTCCGGTGCCGGAGGAGATGTTCCCGACGGTGGAGGACGGCCGGGTGCAGATGCGCCTCAAGCGCTTCAACATCAACCCGTTCGGGATCGGCGGGCACTACGCCGGCATGATCACCAGGATCTCCGACCGGGCCGTGATCAACGTGTCCGCCGGCGGGGGCCTCCTGCCGAGCGTGGTGGGCCGGCACAAGCGACGCCTGCTCGCCGAGGACGAGTCGGGGGAGGGAGAGATGGTGCATGGCAGCCCCTGAGCCGCTGAAGCTGGGCTACGACGTCGACGAGAACGCGATCCGCTTCTCCAACTACTTCCACGCGCTGCGAGAGCTGGTGCACCTGACCGCCGGCTGGCTGCCGCTCGAGCCGAGCTGGGAGCGCAAGTACGCGCTGGGCGACCATCTCCACGACGACGCGCGCGGCGTGACGAAGGTCAAGCGCCGCCTCTACGAGCTGCGCCACCCGAGCGACTATCCCGGCGCGCCCGGCGAGGAGCTCGGCGCGCTGCTCGACCGCATGGCGGCCGCCCCCACGGCCGGCGACTACGTGGCGCTGGCCTACGGCGAGCTGAAGCCCACGCTGGCCAGCGCGATGAAGCGCCACCTGGACGTGCTCGATCCGGTCACCGACGAGCCGTCCCAGCGGCTGCTCCGCCAACTGCTCGAGCGCCAGCTGCGGCACATGGACGAGCTCGGCGTGGGCGAGCGGCGGGTGTCGATCGAGGACCTGGGGGCGCTGCCGATCCGGCTCAAGGACACGCGCGAGCTGACCGTGATGGCGCCGCTGCCCGAGCCGGTGCGCGACTCGTTCGTGGAGGTGACCCCGGAGGGCGACCCCTATCTCTCGGACGAGCTCTACGTGAACGGCGACGAGAACCACGTGCCGGTCGAGCCCGAGGAGCAGCGGCACTTCTTCCACGGCCTGATGGACGCCGAGCTGTCGGCCGCCGAGCTGATGGCCCGCAACATGCACGAGCACCCGGAGATGCCCTGGGACTTCCACGTGGACATGGCGCGCCAGACCTGGGACGAGCTGCGCCACGCCCGCGTGCACGACGTGCTGATGCAGACCGAGCTCGGCTGCCGCTGGGGCGACTACCCGGTCGGCTTCGCCTATTTCAGGTCGATCTACGCCTACGACCTGCTGGGCCGCCTGGCGCTCTTCAACGGCACGAGCGAGCAGAGGGCGATGTGGCGCCACTCGCACCGCCGCAAGGTGCTGGTGGAGCGCGGGCAGGAGCAGGTGGCCAAGGTCTTCGACTACCTGCTGGCCGACGAGGTGCCGCACGTGCACAACGGCGCCCGCTGGGGCGCGTGGCTGCTCGGCGGCGACGAGCGCGCCTACCGCGAGAAGGTGCGCGAGCTGCAGAACGGGCCTCGACGCGACGGGGCAGCCCACCGGGGCTCAGTCGAGCTAGCCGAACCCAACAGACACCTGGGTGCCGTATCGATGCGAGGGCATCGGCGGGCGATCATCTGCCCATGACAACCCTCCTCTTCATCTCGAGCCACGACCGGCACTGGGACGCGCAGGTCGCCCGCCGGCGTCCGGACCTGGTGCTCGAGGAGAGCGACCGACCCGAGCGCATGATCGATCGCTACTGGGAGCTCACCTCGAGCGAGTACGGCCGCTTGGCGCCACCCCGACCGATCGCATCCGGGTGCTTCGCCACCTGATCGCCGAGGCCACGAGCGAGCCCGCCGTGGCACTGGATCCGCTCAGCGCCGCGCAGCAGGCCCTCGCCAGCAGCTGGGCGCCGACGGCGACTGGACCCCGGCTCAGGCCGCGCGCATCGCAGCGCTGATGGACACGCACGCCGGCGCGCAGCCCGACATCGCCCGGATCGAGGACGGCACCCTGCTCGTGGGCTTCGGCCCCCGCCGTCGCGGCGGCGTCTTCAGCGTCGACGTGCCGGACGCGCCGCCTGGACTGAGCTGGCAGCGAGCTCGCACGAGCTCATCGCCGCCTAGTCGCTACTCGTCGTCCTCCACGTAGCCGAGCTCCGGCTCCTCGTCCTCTTCGTCGTCGTCGGTCTCCTCGTCGAGACCGAGGTCGACGTCGTCCGACTGGGCGCGGCGAGAGCGGCCGTCGCCCCCGTGGTAGGTGGCCTGGAAGGTCTCGAGCATCTCGTCGCGGGCCGACTCGTCAACGGGCGTGTCGTCGGAGACGAGCACCCAGTCCGCGCCCTCGAACTCCTCCATGTTGAAGATCTCGGCGTCCATCGAGGGGGAGTCGTCCACGACCAGCATCACCTCGGTCTGGGGGTTGAAATACGTCCCCGGGCGGATGATCAGCTCGTCCAGTTCGTAGCGGCGACCGCGTGGCATGCGCGTATCTATACCCGATTGGCGAGGCGGGCTACGCGCCGAGATCGCGAAGCTGCCGCTCGACCTCCGCGTCGACGTCCAGAGGCGCCTCTCCGCGGCGCGCGCGGCGCTCGTTTCGGGCCACCACGAGCTGGCGCACCTCCTCGCGGAGGGCGTCGTCGCGGGCCACGGCGGGCGGGGATGTGAGCGCCGCCACCTCGGCGTCCACGTCGAGCGGCGGCTCGCCGCGCGCCTCGCGCCGGGCGGACTTCGCCTCGACCAGCTGGCGTATCTCCTCCTCGGCCTCTGCGCGCCCGACCGGGCTGTCGGGGGCCGGTCCCGCCGTGGGCTCGCCATCGAGCGAGAACGACGCCCTTCCCCACCTCGTCGTAGAGGCGCCCGCTGCCGACGAAGGCCACCAGCGCGCCCACGATCCCGAGGATCGAGACCACGATCACCACCACTGCCAGCCCGCTGTCCACCTCGCCGTACAGTGTGGCCCATGTGGCGCAGGCTGCGCCGCCGGTCGCTCGCGCCGAGCCGGCCGGCGCTCTACCCCGACCAGCTGGGCCTCGCGCTGCTCACCCTCGCAGCGCTCGGCGGCGGCATCTATCTGGTCATCCGCTGCTCGCTGAGCTGAGCGCAATCCCGCTCCCAGAGCGGAATCTTGACTTAATGTGCCTGATCTGACCGGATTCGGGGTATCCTTGGAACAGTCGTTGACTGACGAATCAGTCGGGCGGCGCGCCAGACAAGGAGCTTCGAAGTGGTCGATTTCACGCTTACCGACGAGCAGAAGGACATGCGCGAGATGGCGCACGACTTCGCCGAGAAGGAGATCCGGCCGGTCGCCTGGGAGTACGACAAGGACGGCACCTGGCCCCAGGAGGTCATCGAGAAGGCCTGGGAAGTGGGCCTGATGAACACGCACATCGCCCGAGGAGTACGGCGGCCCGGGCCTCGACTACCTCACGGGCGCCTGATCGAGGAGGAGATCGGCTGGGGCTGCTCCGGCATCGGCACCTCGCTCATGTGCAACGGCCTGGCCACCGCGCCGGTGGCGCTCGGCGGCTCCGAGGAGATCAAGAAGAAGTACCTCGGCATGCTCGCCGAGGAGCCCAAGCTGGCGTCCTTCTGCCTGACCGAGCCCGACGCCGGCTCAGACGTGTCCGGCATGCGCACCACCGCCGTGAAGAAGGGCAACCAGTACGTCATCAACGGCACCAAGTGCTTCATCACCAACGGCTGCTACGCCGACTAGTACACGGTCTACGCGAAGACCGACAAGGACGCCGGCCACCGCGGCATCACCGCCTTCGTGGTCGACCGCGCGACCTCGACGGCGTGACCGTCGACAAGAAGGAGGACAAGCTCGGCCAGCGCGCCTCGACACCGCGACGATCTCGTTCAACGACGTCGAGATCCCCGAGGAGAACCTGCTCGGCGAGGAGAACAAGGGCTTCAAGCTCGCGATGATGACCCTCGACCGCACGCGCCCCGGCGTGGCCGCCATGGCCGTCGGCATCGGCCGCGCGGCGTTCGAGTTCGCCCGCGACTACTCCAAGGAGCGCGTGCAGTTCGGCGTGCCGATCGCGATGCACCAGGCGATCCAGTTCATGATCGCCGACATGGCCACCAAGCTCGAGGCCGGCCCGCCTGCTCACCTGGCAGTCGGCCTCGCTGCTCGACCAGGGCAAGCGCAACACGCTCGCCTCCTCGCACGCCAAGCGCTTCGCCGCGGACTCCGCGATGGAGATCACCGTCGACGCCGTGCAGGTCTACGGCGGCTACGGCTTCATCAAGGACTACCCGGTCGAGAAGCTGATGCGCGACGCGAAGATCATGCAGCTCTACGAGGGCACGTCGCAGATCCAGCGCCTCGTGATCGCCCGCGAGGTGCTGATGCCGCGCCGCGTCGAGGAGCCGGCCGACGCCACCGCCTGAGCGCAGCGTACGCCTCAATCAGGCGAGTCGATGAGCGCAGCGCCGGCTCCGGCCGGGCGCCGCTGCGACGCTCTCGACCTGCGCCCGGTCCGCCTCACGGCTGGCCGGGCGCTTGTCGCTCGCCCAGGATGCATGCTGTCAGGATTGACCGGGTGAGCAAGTCGCAGCGCGAGCGCAGCCGCGATGCGGTGCGCGATGCCGTGGCGCCACGCCGGCGGACTCGACGCCGCGGCCGCCCGCACCGCGCGGGCGCGCAGCAGCAGGACCCGATCACGCGGCGAGCTCGGCGCCGCGAGGTGCTGCCGCTGCTCGTGCTGCACCTGATCAGCCAGGCAGCCCGAGCTACGGCAACCAGCTCATGGAGCGGATCGCGGGCATGACCGCGGGCGTGCTCTCGGTGAACCCGAACACGATGTACCCGCTGCTGCGCGAGCTCGAGCGGCGCGGGCCTGATCGAGGGCAGCTGGGAGCACCCGGAGCGGCGCACGCGGCGCTACTACTCGCTCACCGAGCGACGGCCGGGAGGAGTACGACCGGCTCGTGGAGGAGGTGCGCCCGTTCCTCGACTCCGTGCGCTCGAGCATCGACGAGATCGTGCGCGAGGTGTACGGCGAGTGAGGACTCGTGCGGAGGCCCGCCGGGCGGCTCCGCTCGAGCCGGGCGAGCGCTGGCGCTGTGGATCGGATCCGGACCGCTGGCCCCCTTCGTGGAGGGCTTCGGCACGTGCTCGAGTGGACCGCGAGTGGCCCGAGCGCGGGCTCGAAGGTCGATCTGGGAGTCGATCCCGGGCGGGCGCGGCCGGGTGACCGAGCACGGGTGACCGAGCGGTCGGACGAGCGCCGGCCTCGTCCACGCAGGTCTTCGAGGACGCGCTGACCGGCACGCAGACCTTCGCCGCTCGAGCCCGGCCCGACGGGCGGCGTGCGCGTGGTGGAGCTGCGCTGAGCTACGAGCTCGGCACCGGGCCGCGGGCCCGCTGCGGGCAGGCTGACGGACGCGCTCTTCATCCGGCGCGCGCTGCGCGACGCCCTGCGCCGCACTCTGCGCCGCTTCGCGACTGGAGGCGGAGGAGGAAGCCGGGCTCCGGTAGCCTGGCCTGGGCCGCCGCCAGCGCGCGCGTCCCGGACTTCCAGGAGGTATCCGATGTTCGTATTCAAAGCCGCCGTCGTCGGCGCGGGCACGATGGGCGGCGAGATCGCCCAGGTCGATCGCCGCCGCCGGCGCTGCCGGTCGTGCTCAAGGACGTCGAGCAGAAGTTCGTCGACCAGGGCCTCGAGAAGGCCCGCCAGGTCACCCAGGGCCAGCTCGGAGGCGCTGGTCAAGAAGGAGAAGATCACCCAGGAGCAGGCCGACGCCGCAGCTCGAGGAGATCCTCGGCCGGATCACCGGCACCACCGAGTACGAGGGCTTCGGCGACGTCGACTTCGTGATCGAGGCCGTGCCCGAGCGGATGGAGATCAAGCAGACGGTGTTCGCCGAGCTCGACGCCGTCACGCCCGGCCACGCGATCCTCGCGTCCAACACCTCGTCGCTGTCCATCACCGAGATGGGCGAGGCCACGCGCCGCCCCGACAAGGTCGTGCGGCTTCCACTTCTTCTACCCGGCGTCGATGATGCGCCTGATCGAGGTGATCGAGGGCGAGGAGACCTCCGAGGAGACGCTCCAGGCCGCGCTCAACTTCGCCCAGCAGATCCGCAAGACGCCGATCCGCTGCGGCGAGGTGCCGGGCTTCGTCGTGAACCGCATCCTCAACTCGGCCGTCGTCCGAGATCTGGCGCGTGCCAGGACGAGGAGGGCCTCGACGTCGAGGAGATCGACAAGGTCATCGCAGGAGTCGAAGGCACGCGCCGATGGGCCCGTTCTTCCTCACCGACCTGCTCGGCCTCGACACCGTGCTGCACGTGGCCGAGCACCTGCACGAGTCCTACGGCGACCGCTTCTACGTCTCACCGCAGATGAAGGAGCTGGTCGAGGCCGGGAACCTCGGCCAGAAGACCGGAAAGGGCTTCTATGAGCACGGCAGCTGAGACAGACGCGCACGGACACGCTCGTCGAGCGCTTCGCGCTGAAGGCGCTCGTGGAGTCGCTGCCTCGTGCTCGAGGAGGGCGTGGCCGGCATCAAGGACATCGAGATCGGCATGATGACCGGGCGCGGGGATCCTGCCCGGGCCGTTCGCGCGCGCCGACGAGCGGGGCTCGACGAGGTGCTCGCCGCGCTCGAGCGGGCCCAGGCCGAGTGGGGCGAGGGCTTCGAGCCGCCGCTGATCCTGCGCCGCCTGGTGGCCCAGGGCCGGCTCGGCAAGAAGACGGGCCAGGGCTTCTTCCCCTACCCGCAGCCCGACGCGGGCCGAGCAGCGCGAGACCGTGCTGCTCGAGACGCGCGGCGACGTCGGCGATCGCGTGGCTGAACCGGCCGCCGGCCAACCCGCTCTCGCCCCAGCTGGTCAAGCGAGCTGACGGAGCTCTGGGAGGAGGTCGACGGCAAGGCTGCGCGCGCTGGTGTTCGCCTCGTCGAACTCTTCACGTTCTCGCGCCGGCGCCGACATCAAGGAGTTCACGAAGATGGACCCGGAGACGGAGGGCCGGGCGCTGCGTGGAGTCAGCGCACGCGCTCATGCGCGCGATGGAGCGCTCGCGCACCGTCACGATCGCGGCGGTCAACTCGATCGCGTTCGGCGGCGGCTGCGAGCTGGCGATGGCGTGCGACTTCCGCATCGCGGCGGAGTCGGCCACCTTCGGCCAGCCCGAGATCAACCTCGGGATCATCCCCGGCTTCGGCGGCACCCAGCGGCTGCCGCGGCTGGTGGGCGAGGCCAAGGCGCTCGAGATGAACCTCACGGGCGACGCCGATCGGCGCCTAGGAGGCGCTAGCGAGTCGGCCTCGTGAACCAGGTCGTGCCCGACCACGAGCTGTTCGACACCGCGCTGTCGTGGGCGCGCAAGCTGGCCGGCCAGGCGCCGCTCGCGATCGAGCAGATCAAGCAGGTCTCGCACAAGCCCGACCTCGACGAGGGATTGAAGGCCGAGGCCGAGGGCTTCGCCACGGCGTTCGGCTCCGAGGACGCGAAGGAGGGCATCGGCGCGTTCCTCGGCAAGCGGACGCCGCAGTTCAAAGGCAGTTGACAGTTGGCAGTTGACAGTTCTCAGGCCCAGGCCGTGCGGCTCGCTGAGCTGCTGGCGGGTTCGTCCAGCGCCGTCGTCCTCACGGGCGCGGGGATCTCGGTGCCGTCCGGGATCCCCGACTTCCGCACGCCCGGCACGGGGCTGTGGGAGAACGTCGACCCGATGGAGGTCGCGCACATCGACGCCTTCCGGCGCGACCCGGACCGCTTCTGGCACTTCTACGGCAACCGCTTCGCCACGCTCGACGACAAGCTGCCGAACCCCGCGCACGAGGCCATCGCCGAGCTGGAGCGGCGCGGGCTGATCCGCGGGGTGATCACCCAGAACATCGACCGCCTGCACCGCAAGGCGGGGTCGAGCACGGATCGTCGAGGTGCACGGCTCGATCGAGTGGAGCGTCTGCCTGCGCTGCGACGCGCGGGTGGGCGATCGACGAGGTGCTCGCGCAGCTGCGCTCGGGGGTCGGCACGCCGCGCTGCGAGGCCTGCGAGCGCGCCGCTGAAGCCCGACGTGGTCCTGTTCGGCGAGTTGCTGCCCGAGGACCGCGATGTCGGAGGCCCACGCGCTGGCCAGCGAGGCCGACCTGCTGCTGGCGATCGGCTCCTCGCTCGAGGTCTACCCGGTGGCGTCGCTGCCCGGGGTGACCCTGCGACGCGGGCGGGCGCCTGGCGCTCGTCACCCAGGGGCCGACGCCCTACGACCGCCGAGGCGGAGGTGAAGCTGTCACGGCGACGTGGTGGCCGAGCTCGGAGCGGTGCTGGCGGCGCTGCCGGTCTAGGCTGCCGCCCGGTGGCCGTCGTCCAGCTGTACATCGCCCAGAGCCTCGACGGCTTCATCGCCGACAAGGACGGCGGCGTGGAGTGGCTCGAGAGCTTCAACGCCGACGGCGAGGATCACGGCTACGCGGATTTCCTCGCGGGGGTCGGCGGGGTGGTGATGGGAGCGACCACGTACGAGCAGGCGCTGTCCTGGGACATCCCCTGGCCCTACCACGCCATCCCCAGCTGGATCCTCACCCACAGGGCGCTGCCGCGCCCTCACGGCGCCGACGTCCGCTTCGCCCAGGGCCCGGTGGCCGACGTGCTCGCGGAGATCGAGGCGGCCGCCGAGGGCAACATCTGGCTGGTGGGCGGGGCGGACCTGGTGAAGCAGTTCCTGGAGGCCCGCCTTGTGGACGAGCTGATGCTGTTCGTCGTGCCGGTGCTGCTCGGCGACGGAATCCGGCTGTTCCAGGACGCGGCGCCAGACCGAGGCGAAGCTGGTGGGGACGCAGGGAGTACAGCTCAGGGCTCGTGGAGCTGCGGTACAGCGCTGCGCAGCTGCGGCGCAGACCTCGACCGCGACCCGACGACCTCAGACCTGCTTCAACCGCCTCCGCCTGAGCGCAAACTCCATCCGCGCCACCGCTCCGCCACGGCCTCCTGAAGATCTGGCGAGGGGTCGCGCTCCAGCGCGGCGTTCGCGGCCTCGCCCACGCGGTCCCCGGTCCGAGCTGAGTCCCGCGCCCTCGCCTCCCAGCTCCGCCAGCGCGGCCTCCAGCGCCACGCGTGCCTGCAGCGCGGCCTCGCGCGGGCGGCCGGCGTCGATGTCGGCGCGGGCTCGCAGCACCAGCTCCTCGCAGGCGAGCTGCTCATCGCGGCCCGCCGACGATCGCCGCCAGGCGCTCCGCGGGCGAGAGGTCCTCGCGCCGGCGGGACCCCTTCGCCTTGCGCGGCAGCTCGTAGGCCGCCGCGTAGCGTCCCTCGGCCACGTGGTCGCCGTCGCCGTATCCGACGCGCACCACGAGCGCGTGCTCGGGGGAGACCTCGCGCGCCGTAGGGATCGGCGGCCGCGGCCCGGTGGGCGCGTAGGAAGCGGTTGACCACCGCCGCCGCGTCGACGGCCTCGTGTTCGAGCGCGCCTCGATCGCGGCGCAGCGCGGCAAGCCACGCCTCCGCTTCGGCGGGGTCGGCGAACGGCGTGGCGCGCACCACGGTCACCCGCGAGGTGGGCACCGCCTCCACATCGCCCGCTTGCGCCGCCGCGGCGAGCGGCCCCGGAGCACGCCGCGCTGGGGCGCGCCCTGGGTGCGCAGCACGATCACGCTCTCAGGCTCAGCCTCAGGTCCACTGCGGCAGAGGTAGCGCCCGTCGGGCGGTCCCAGCAGGAATCCGTACTCGAACTGAACGAAGGCGAAGGTCGAGGCGGACGTGGCCGCTCAGTCGTCGCCGGCTGGGGCGCTCTTGCCCTTGGCCGGGTGGACCGGGATCGAGTACTTCGACGGATCGGTCGGCACGAGCGGGTTCTGGATCTTCTTGAGCCGATCGATGAGGTCGTTCCACTGGCCCGGCTTGAGGATCGTGAGCGCCTCCTTGCCGGCCTTGGCGTTGGTGCCGAACAGCGGGTGGAAGCCGACGTGGATGTGGTCCCAGTGGTCGGGCAGCGCCATCGTGTTCCCGCCCAGGTCGAGCAGCGAGATGATCTGGTGCGGCTGCATCGTGCCCTGGAGCAGCATCAGGCGCCTGACGGTGATCTCGGTGATGCCGCCCGGATCCTGGTGGCCCGCGATCGGGATGCCGTTGATCTCGGCGATGTCCACGGCGTTGCCGGAGGAGTGCTCGGAGACGTTGCCGGACGTGGTCAGGTAGCTGTGGCCGCACTTGAGCGCCGACACGGTCGGGTCGAGCCCGGAGTCCGCGAGGTACTCGAGCGTGGCGAGCACGCGGCGGTCGATCTGGCCGGTGCGGATGTCCTCGCGGCCGCACGGGTAGATGTTCACGCGCGGGTCGCTGAGCACGCGCTTCTGGAGGACCGGCTTCGGCAGGAGCAGCACCTGACCGATCGAGAGCTGGTCGCCGTTCTTCGAGTAGAGCGCGTTCTTGCCGGAGGCGCGGTAGACGGCCGTGGCCTCGAGCAGCTTCCAGCCGTCGAGGATCGGCTTGGGGTCGATCTGCGGCGCGCCCTTGCCGGTCGGGCGGATCTGGAAGAAGACGTGCGGGGCCTGCTTGGGGTCGACCTGCGCGATGCGGCCGAGGATCGTCCCGCCCTGCACGTGCGCGCCCTTGCGCAGGCGGCGGAGGCGCGAGTTCTTGGCGTTCAGGCCGAGCGCCTTGGAGAAGTAGTTCTGGAAGGTGGAGAAGCCGGCGGCCGTGGCCTGGCTGTTGAAGATCTGCTCGAGCCCGCCGGCGGACTTCGAGGCCGGGCGGCTCGGGTGCGCGAACAGGCGCTCCTTGGTGGCCGCGGGCGCTGCAGCGTTGGACTGCGCGGGCAGCTTGAGCTTCTTCACCTTGAGCGCCTTCGGAGCGACGCTCTTCTTCGCCGAGCTGCTGGCGCTGGCCGCTGAGCCGGGCTTCTGGAGCCCGGCGCTCGCCGGCGCGGTGGGCTTGGGCAGCTTGGCGTCGGGCTTGCCCACGTGCGCGCTCAGCGCCTTGGCGATGGTCTTGCCGCTCGGGATGCTGCTCTTGGCCACCGGGTACAGGCGCGAGAGCGTCGCCGAGCCCGGAGTAGGTGTACTGGTTGCCGTACACGTCCTGGAGCACGATGTACTTGCCGAGCTTCTTCGACGTGCCGATCTTCTTGATCACGCCGTCGTTCACGGCGATCACCGGCGAGCCGGCCTTGGCGAAGATGTTGATGCCCTTGCGCTTGGCGCTCGACTCGATGAGCTGAGCGGCGTTGTGGTTCACGCCGACCTTCTTGGCGGCCTTGGCCACCGACATGTCGTCCGCGTAACGCGCGTGCGCGTAGACCGGGAAGCGACCCTCGGTCAGACCGCTGAGCGAGCCGATCACGTCGGCCGGCACGCCGGCGATCAGACGCGCGCGCAGCATCACGGAGTCGACGTACCAGCCCGCGTGGTTGTAGGCGAAGATCGCGCGGTTGAGGTCCTTTGCCGCGCCGGCGGCCTTGAGGTAGCGCGCCGCGGCGAAGATCGCGTCGACCGGGTTGTAGGGGTCCTTGCGGCCGTCGTGGTTGCCGTCCACGCCCCAGGTCTTCCAGGTCGAGGGGAGGAACTGCATCCAGCCGACGGCGCCGGCCGAGGAGACGTTGAGGTTGCGCCCGTAGTCGGTCTCGATCTCGTTGATCGCCGCCAGCACCTCCCAGCGGATCCCGTACTGGATGCCGGCGGCCTGGTAGATCGGCAGCAGGAACGGCGGGACGTGGAACTGCTGGATCACGAAGTTGGGGACGCTCGTGACCTGCGCGGGCCCGGGTAGCGCGTCCATGAAGGTCGGGTTCGAGGCGGCCGGCGCGCCGTTGTTCTGGTAGAGCGTCGGACCCGAGGTCTTCGTCTTCGACTTGTCCGGCTTCAAGTTGACGTCGAGGGTGGGCGCGTGCTTCTTGCTGCCCGAGGACTTCTGCTTGCCGCCCTGCGTGGTGGTCGGCGTCTGGGCGGACGGCGAGCTGGGCGTGGCGCTGTCGGGCTGAGGCGATGAGTTGCCCGAGCTGCCGCTGCCCGGAGCTCCCGCTGTTCGCCGGAGTTGCCGCTGCCGCTGTTCCCGCCGCCGCCACCGGTGACCGGAGTGGTCGGCG
The DNA here is from genome assembly GCA_963729205.1 of uncultured Thermoleophilaceae bacterium. Classification (GTDB taxonomy): domain Bacteria; phylum Actinomycetota; class Thermoleophilia; order Solirubrobacterales; family Thermoleophilaceae; genus JAICJR01. The sequence continues at coordinate 305,575 of CAVSNA010000020.1, read as the reverse complement.
TGGTCGGCGTGGTCGGCGTGGGCGCCGGCACCTGCACCGGGACCGTGGGCGTGGTGACCGGCGGGATATGGATGTTCTCGAGCGGCGTGCCGGGCGGCACGTTCACCTGCACCGGCACGGTCGTGCCGTTGGCGAGCGTGACGTTGACGGTCACGAGGTCGGCGGAGGCGCTCGGCAGAGTGAACGCGGTCGCCAGCGCCATCACGACGGCTGCAGCAAGCACGATATAGAGGAGTCGTGTCCTCATCGTGAGCTGTTCTCTCCTCCAGAGCCGCACAGGCGAGTTCCCGCCAGCCCCGCGAAGGGGGCCGCCGTTATACGCGCGCAAGCTATCAGACCCGCCCGCCGCGGAGGTGAAGCATTTGCGGTGTATTTGCGCTCTGCAATTGGGAACCGTTCGTCCGACTCCTGCGCGTTTGGCATCGCCGCACACGCGGGAGCTGCAGGCTTCTATCGGCCGATAGGGCACGATGCTTCAGTGCCCGCATAGCTCCCCCCGCCGGAAAGATGATCTGTTGTACCCAGCCTCGAAACAATCTAGCGCCATATAAGGCTCGACTTGAGCCTTAGAGTTGCCTCATTACGCGCCCCGAGGATGGACAGCCGCGGAATTGCTGTACGCTGCGCCAAGTGACCGAGGAACCGCGCGATGAGGGCCTCCGGGATCGCCTCTCCAGGTCAGGGCGAGGAGGCCTTGGCCAAGGTCATCGAGGAGCTGATCTCGAACCCGATGGTGAACTCCGCGATGTCCAGGGCGCTGGACGCCCGCGAGAAGGCGGTCCACGCCCAGGAGGCCGCGATGGGAGCGCTGGGCATCCCCTCGGCGGCGGACGTCGAGCGGGTCACCCGCCGGCTGCGCTCGGTCTCGCAGCGCCTCGAGGGAATCGAGGACGCGATCGACCGCCTCGAGGAGCGGCTCCAGTCGCTTCGACGCGCACGCTCGGCGACAAGCCGGCCGAGGAGCAGATCGAGCGGCGGCTCGAGGAGATCGCCCGCGACCTGGCGGCGCTGCGCGAGGCGGTCGCCCCGCCCGGCCAGCCGATGCCGCGGGCCCAGGAACGCCTGACCGTCAGCGAGTAGCGGCGCCGACGCTCGCCAGAGCGGCCGCGCCCACCTGACCGAGCCGCACCCCGAGCTCCGCCAGCGCCTCCTGATCGATGCGCGTGCGCGAGTCCTCCGCGCCGAGCAGATCGGTCACGCCGAGCACGCAGCCGGCCGCCACGCCGTGGAGTCGCGGCGAGCTGGAACAGGGTGGCCGCCTCCATCTCCACCACGGACGCGCCGCGCTCGCGCCACAGCCCGCTGCGGTCCTCGCGGGGGTCGTAGAAGAGGTCCGTCGACACCGCGGTCACGGCCCGGCCGCCGCCGGCGGCGACGAGCGCCGTGGTCAGGGCGGCGTCAGCGCCCACCGAGTCCGGCGCGCCGAGCGCGGCGCTCGCCCCGTCGTCCGACAGCGCGCGCTCTGCGGTCACCAGCTCGCCGATCCCAAGGCCGGGGTCCAGGCCGCCGCAGGTCCCGATGCGGATGAGCGTGGTGGCCCCGAGCATGATCAGCTCCTCGATCACGATCGCCGCGCTGGGACCGCCCATGCCGGTGGCCTGGACGGAGAGCAGCTCGCCGTCCTGGGCGGTGCCGCTGTAGCCCCAGAGGCCGCGGTGGTGGTTGAACATGCGCGGCGATTCGAGGACGGCCTGCGCGACCGCGAGGGCCCGGTGCGGATCGCCCGGCAAGAGCACCCGCGTGGCCAGCTCGGTCTGCGGGCTTGAGGTGGATCGGGGCTGGTTCCGTCACGCGGCGGACGATATGCCAGACTGCGAGCGCGATGGCCAGGAGGCCCAGGCAGCAGGTGCCGGACGCCGTGCGGGACGCGGTGGAGCGCACGGTCCAGGCGACCGTCGGATCGGCGCAGCTCACGCGCGAGCGCGCGCAGGAGGCCGTGGACGAGATCGTTCCGCGGCGCCGGCGCCGGCGCGGAGTCCCTGCGCAAGAGCGTGGGCGGCGCGCTGCCGGTCGACCCAGGAGGACGTGAAGGCGATCCGCGCCGACCTGCGCGCGATCGGCCGCCGGCTCGACGCGATCGAGGCGCGGCTGCCCGCGGCGCGCACCCGGGCCGCGGCCAAGCGCGCGCCCGCGAAGCCAAAGCCGAGGGCCAAGCCGAAGCCGAAGCCCAAGCCGTCCTGAGATGCGTCCCAGGCGCGTGCTGATAACGGGCGTCGGGAGCTTCCTGGGCACCGAGCTGGCGCGGCGGCTCGAGTCGGATCCCGAGATCGAGTACGTCGCCGGCCTCGACGAGCGGCCGCCGCTGGCCCGGCTCGAGCGCACCGACTTCATCGAGGCCGACATCCGCAACCCGCTGATCGGCAAGCTGCTGCCGCAGACGCGGGTGGACACCGTCGTCCACAACAAGATCCTCCGCCGCCCCGGACCGGGCATGTCGGACCGCTCGTCGCACGACATCAACGTGATCGGCTCGCTCCAGCTGCTGGCGGCCTGCGAGAAGGCCGACACCGCTGCGCGCGATCGTGGTGCGCGGCTCCGCGGGCATCTACGGCTCGGAGCCCGCTGCGCCGCAGTTCTTCACCGAGGAGATGGCGCGGCTGTACCCGCTGCGCACGCGCTTCCAGCGCGACGTGGCCGAGATCGAGAACTACTTCGACACCTTCTCGCGGCGCCACCCGAGGATCGTCTGCACGATGCTGCGCTACCAGCCCTCCGTGGGGCCGTCGCTCGACAGCCAGATCACCCGCTACCTGTCGCAGCCGCTGGTGCCCACCTACATGGGCTTCGACCCGCGGCTCCAGTTCATCCACGAGCTCGACGCGATCGAGGCGCTCGTCGCGGCGATCAAGAACCCGGTGCGCGGCGCCGGTGAACGTGGCCGCGTCGGGGACGATCGGGCTGACCCGGCTGATCCGCATGGCGGGCAGGCCGTCGGCTGCCGCTGCTGCCGCCCTTCTTCGGACCCGTGGTGGACGCCGCGCAGCGTGCCGGCTTCGAGGCACTGTCGGCGGACTTCCGGCGCCTGCTGCGCTACGGGCGCGCGATCGACACCACCCGCCTCGTGGAGGAGGTGGGCTACGAGCCGCGGCTCAGCACGGTGGACGCCGTCGCGCGACTACATACGCGCGCAGCGCGGCCGCCGGCTCGTGCCGACCCTGCGCGACCTGGTGGCGCGATGAGCACGCGCGTGGAGCAGGACGCGCCAGGCGCCGTCGGCGGCGCGAACGGATCCCCGCCGCCCCGCCCCGAGCAGCCGCGCCCGGCCGCGCGGGCATATCCGGGCGCGTTCCCGATCGGCCCGGCGATCGCCTTCCTGCGCCGCCTGCGGGCCTCGCTCGACGCCGGCACGGACCTCCCGGTGTCGCTCGGCGAGGCCGCCGGCGCCCTGCCGCGCGACATGCGCGACGCGCTCGATCGCCTGCTGCACCGGCTGAACGGCGACTACCACGAGGACGAGTGGGGCTTCGACGAGGAGTTCGCCGACGCGTTCCTGCCCTTCCTCGAGCTGCTCTACGACCGCTGGTGGCGGGTCCAGCCGGTGGGCATCCGCAACGTGCCGGGCCACGGCCGCGCACTGCTCGTGGCCAACCACGCGGGCGTGCTGCCCTGGGACGCCACGATGATGGCGGTGGCGATGCAGCGCGAGCACCCGCTGCCGCGCTACCCGCGCTTCCTCGTGCTGGACTGGGCGTTCTCGCTGCCGTGGGTGTCGGTGGGCATGCGCAAGCTCGGCGGCGTCGTCGCCTCGCCCTACAACGCGTTGCGCCTGCTCGAGCAGGACGAGCTCGTGGCGGTGTTCCCGGAGGGCGCGAAGGGCGCGGGCAAGGGCTTCAGCCAGCGCTACCGGCTCCAGCGCTTCGGCCGCGGCGGCTTCGTGGAGATCGCGCTGCGCACCGGCGCCCCGATCGTGCCCGTGGCCGTGGTGGGCAGCGAGGAGATCTACCCGAAGGTGGGCGACGCCCGGCGTGCTCGCGAAGCTGATCGGCGCGCCGTACTTCCCGATCACCCCGACCTTCCCGGCGCTCGGCCCGCTCGGCGCTGGTGCCGCTGCCGTCGAAGTGGCGGATCGAGTTCTGCGAGCCGATCCCCACCGCGCACTACGGGCCCGAGGCGGCCGAGGACCGCAGCTTCGTGTTCGAGCTGTCGGAGCAGATACGCGCGACGATCCAGGCGAAGGTCTACGACAACCTCGTGGCTCGCGGCTCCGCCTTCATCTAGTCACCGGCCGGCATGAAAGCCCCGGTACGGGGTAGGTTTACCCGCGAGGGAGATGAGCTTCAAGTCGCCAGCCGAGTTCCGCGAGGTCATGGACAAGGTGTTCACGATCATGAGCACCGATCCCGACATGGGGCCCGAAGCTGCGCGACGCCCAGACCCCGCAGCGGTTCGAGTTCCCGGACGTCGACATGGTCGTGAACATCACCTACGCCGAGTCGGCCGACGACGGGCAACAACCTGCGCTGGGAGTGGTCCGACGCGGTGGCCTGGGAGCCCGAGGTCGAGATGACCATGGACTCCGAGATCGCCAACCGCTACTTCCAGGGCAAGGAGAACATCGCGATGGCGATCGCCCGCCGGCGCATCAAGACCTCGGGCAACGTGAAGAAGGCCCTCGCCCTGGTGCCGATCACGAAGCCGGTGTCAGGGCACTACCTCGAGCTGATCGAGGCCGAGTACCCGCACCTCGTGGAGTAGCCCGCGGTCAGCGCTCCGCTGCTTCGAGCGCCTGCGAGCGGTCCAGGAAGTCCTCGAGCCGGACGATGATCCCTCGCCGGAGCGTGTAGAGCTGAAACACGGGCTTGCTCACGGCGATGCCACTGCCGGATCCACGCCCCCTCGATGAGCCGACACGAGCAGCGCGTCGCCGAAGTCGAGCATCTCCTCGGCGTCCCAGCGGATGTCCTCGAACGGCGTCGAGCCAGTGTCGCCAGAGCCGCCGGTAGCCGTCGTAGCCATGGAAGACCGGCTCCATGTCGGGGGGCGTGAGCGTCGGGGCTGGGCCGGTATTCGAGCTCGGGGTCGAAGCCGACGAGGACGACGTCGAAGTCGCGGCGGTTGGCCGCGGCGTAGCCCAGAGCCACGGATCGCGCGAGCAGCTGCTCGCCGCAGCCGGGACCGCGGGGGAGCCGGCTGATGGCGCCGGCGAACAGGCGGTAGAGGCTCGGCACGCAGCACGTAGAGACGCTGATCGAGGGTCCTGCCGCCGGCTCGATTCCTCAGCGAGCTGGGGAAGCGCGGTGCGGGGGATCGCGGCCAAGCGCGCTAGAAGTGGACCCCGCGCATGAGGTAGGCCATCGCAACCGCCTCGGTCGACATCTCCTCCTGCTTGTCCTTCTTGCCGTCGGTCCCCTTCGCGGCCTTCGAGTCCGGGAAGATCTTGTAGGCCGCGTTCATGATCTGGTCCACGGACTTGGGTGAGATCGCGTAGAGGATCTGGCCGAAGGTGCCGAGGCGCGTGGCCACCCGCTTGGGCTTGTCGAGGATCGCGTCGCACACGAGCTGCGCGGCCTCGTCCGGCGACAGCGTGGGAAACGCGTCGTAGATGTTGGTCGGCGCGATCATCGGGGTGCGCACCAGCGGCATGTAGACGGTCGTGATGTTCACGCCGTCGCCGATCACCTCGGGCGCCATGCAGCGGGCGAACGCGTCGAGGGCCGACTTCGATGCCACATAGGCGGAGAAGCGCGGCGTGTTCGTCTGCACGCCGATGCTCGACACGTTGATGATGTGGCCCGTCTTGCGCTCGCGCATCCCGGGCAGCAGCTTGAGGATCAGCTTCAGCGCGCCGAAGTAGTTCAGCTGCATCGTGCGCTCGAAGTCGTGGAAGCGGTCGTAGGAGGCGGCCACCGAGCGCCGGATCGAGCGGCCGGCGTTGTTCACCAGCACGTCCACGCCGCCGTGCTGCCTCGATGATCTCGTCGGCCACGCGCTCGATGTCGTCCATGTCCGACAGGTCGGCCGGGTGCACGTGGGCCACGCCGCCGGCCTCCTCCACCTCGTCGCGCAGCTCCTCGAGCTTCTCGCGCGTGCGCGCGACCAGGATCACCGTGCCGCCGGCCTCGCCGATCTTCACCGCCACCTGCGCGGCCGATCCCGCTCGAGGCGCCGGTCACCAGGATGCGCTTGCCCTTCACGGCGCTCGACAGGCTGCGCTCGCGGAACAGGTCCGGGTCGAGGTTGCGCTCCCAGTAGTCCCAGATCTTGTCCGCGTACGAGCCCAGCGGCGGCACCGCGATGCCCGTGCCGGTGAGCGCGCGCTGGGTGTCGCGCGCGTCGAACTCGGCGTCGAAGTCGCGGTGCTCCAGCACGCTCGGCGGGATCTCGATGTCCTCGAGCAGCGAGTTGCGGATCGCCTTGACGGTCGGGATCTGCAGCAGCCCCTTGGCCAGCTGCGCGGGCACGATGTCGGTCAGATGCGCGTCCACGCGCATCGCGAAGCGCGGCGCGTGCGCGGCCTTCGCGAACTCGTTCAGCGACTGCCCGACGGACAGCGGCTTCGGGTCCACGAGGTGGAACGTGTTCCCGTAGAGCTCGGAGTCGTCCATGTGGGCGATGTGGTCCATCGCCTTGGCCACGAAGTCGACCGGCACGATGTTGGCCTTCTTGCCCTCGGGCCCGGCGAGCGGGAACCACTCGGGCAGGGCATGGCGCAGCTTCTGGATCAGCTTGAAGAAGTAGTAGGGCCCGTCGACCTTGTCCATCTCGCCGGTCTCCGAGTGGCCGATCACGATGCCCGGGGCGATAGATCCGCAGCGGCGACGTCGACGGCTCGCGCACGAGCTTCTCGGACTCGAACTTGGACGCGTGGTAGTGGTGGGGCAGCTGCTGCCCCTCGTCGAACATGTCCTCGCGGAACAGGCCCTTGAACTTGCCGGCCACCGCGATCGAGCTGGTGTGGTGGAAGCGGCCGACCTCGATCGAGTTCGCGAACTCGATCGCGTGCCGCGTGCCCTCCACGTTCGCTCGCTGGCTCGACTCCTCGTCCGCCTCCATGTCGTAGATCGGCGGCGAGGTGGAAGAGGTGGTCGATCTCGGCTGTCGAAGCCCTCGACCCCCAGCGCCGGCTTCGACAGGTCGCCCGACACGGGCACGATCCGGTCGCCTCCGTCCCAGCCCTGCTCAGCGCGTCGAGCCGCCCGCGGGAGCCCTCGCGGACGAGGACGTACACGGTCCCGTCGCGCTTCAAGAGCTCCTGCACCAGGTGGCGGCCGACAAAGCCGGTCGCGCCGGTGACGAAGTAGTTCACGATGCCTCCCTCATGCTCGGTGCGCGAACTGTAACCGGCACCTCTCCGCACGGCGCCGGCCTTGTTAGCTTGAGGCCGGCATGAGCGACGACGATCGCCTGACCCTCGCCCAGGCCGCCGAGCTCGCCGGCGTGACGCCCGCCACCCTGAAGCGCTGGGCGGCGTCGGGCGTGATCCCGGGCGTGACCGACGCCGGCTCCGAGTGGACCCCCGCGGCCGTCTCCCATGCCCGCATCGTGGCCCGCCTGCGCGCGCGCGGGCACAGCCTCGCCGAGCTGCGCGAGGCCGCCGCGGAGGGCAGGCTGGCCTACGGCTTCGTGGAGGAGCTGTTCCCCTCGCCGCGAGAAGCGCCACTCGCTCAAGGACGCCGCCGAGGCAGACCGGGCTCGAGCCGGCGCTGATCCGAGCGCATCTGGACCACGATCGGTCTGCCGCAGCGCGAGGTCGAGGAGTTCTCGGACGAGGACATCCAGGCGCTCCACTACGTGGCCTCGGTGCTCGACGCGGGCTTCCCGCTGGTCGCGTTCCTCCAGCTCACGCGCGTATATGGGCAGACGATCTCCCAGATCGCAGACGCAGAGACGCGCCTGTTCCACATCTACGTCCACGAGCCGCTCATGCGCGAGGGCGTGCCCGGCCTGCAGATGGCCGAGGAGATGGAGCACCTCGCGCGCGACCTGCTCCCGCTGGCCTCGCCGATCATGGACTTCATCCACCGCCGCTTCCTCCAGCACTTCGTCGAGCAGGACGTGGTCGGCCACATGGAGGTGGACCTCGGGGACGACGACGTCGGAGCTCGGCCGCGTTCGCGTCGTGCTCGCCTTCTGCGACCTCGCCGGCTACACGCGCTTCACCGAGGAGGAGGGCGAGGAGGAGGCGCTGTCGTACGTCGAGCGCTTCATCGAGGCGGTCGACGGTCACGCTGCCGGACGACGCCCGCGTGGTGAAGACGATCGGCGACGAGGTGATGATCGTCGGGCAGGACGTGCACGCGCTCACCGACTGGGCCGTGGGGTTCCAGCGCCTGTTCACCGAGCGGCCCGCGCCGCGCATCGGCATCCACCAGGGCCCGGTGATCTACCGGGACGGCGACTACTTCGGGCGCGACGTGAACCTGGCCTCGCGGGTGGTGGCGCGCGCGCGCGGCGGCGAGGTGCTGGTCACGGACTCGGTGGTCGACGCGGTGCGCGACAGCGAGCACCTCGAGTTCGAGGACATCGGCACGGTCAAGCTCAAGGGCTTCGACGAGCCGCGCACAGCTGCTGCGCGCGTTCTCCCGCGAACCCTGATGGAGGAGCGAGCCGCTCGAGGCGGCGGCGGCGAGCGGGCTCATCCGCGCGGGCGAGCCGCTGCTCGTGCTGCTCTCCGGCGGGAGCGGACTCGGTCTGCCTCCTGGACGTGGCGATCAGGCTGGGGGCGCGGGTCTCGGCGCTGCACGTGAACTACGGCCTGCGCGCGGAGTCGGACGCCGACGCCGCCTTCTGCCGCGCGCTCTGCGAGCGGCTGGGGGTGCCGCTGGCGCTCGAGCGCGTCTCGGCTGCCGCCGGAGGGCAACCTCCAGGCCGCAGGCGCGCGACCTGCGCTACGCGCTCGCCGAGCGTCACGCCGCCGGCGGCCCCTACGCCACCGGCCATACGGCCAGCGACCAGGCCGAGACCGTGCTCTATCGCCTCGCGGTGTCGCCCGGCCGCCGCGCGCTGCTCGGCATGGCCGCCCGGCGCGGGCGGCTGGTGCGGCCGCTGCTGGAGGTCACGCGCGAGGAGACGCGCTCCTATTGCCGCGCGCGCGAGCTGGAATGGGTCGAGGACGTCTCGAACGTCGATCCCCGTTTCGCGCGCGCGCGTGTGCGCAACGAGGTGCTGCCCGTCCTCCGCGAGCTGAGCCCGGCCGCCGAGCACACGATCGTCGAGACGGCCGCCTGCTCGCGGACGAGGCCGAGGTGCTCGAGCGGCGGTGGACGAGGTGCTGGCGCGCCTGGGGGACGAGGCTCTCCCGAGCGCGGAGCTGCACGCGCTGCCGCCGGGTCTCGCGCCGGCTCGTGCTGCGCCGGCTCGCGGAGCGGGCGGCCGGCGGCGGGTACGCGCTCTCGCGCGCGGACTGCGACGCGATCCTGGCCCTCGGCGAGCGCGGCAGCTCGGCGCTCGACCTGGCGGCGGGCTGCGCGCGGTTTCGGAGTACGGCACGCTGCGCTTCACGCGCGCGCCCGACGCTCCGGAGCCGCAACCGGTCAGCCTCCCGGTGCCGGGCCGCGCCAGCTTCGGCGCCTGGGAGCTGCAGGCCGTGCTCGGCGCGGGCGGCGAGGTCACGCTCGCCGCGGACTCGGTCGGCGTGCTGCTGACCGTGCGCGCCTGGCGGGAGGGCGACCGCATGCGCCCGGCCGGCCTCGGCGGCAGCAAGTCGCTCCAGGACCTGTTCACCGACCGCAAGGTCCCCCGCGCGCTGCGCCACTCACTGCCGGTCGTCGAGTCCGACGGCGAGATCGTGTGGGTGGCGGGAGTGGCTGTAGCCGAGCAGTTCAAGGCCGCGCCAGACAAACGGATGTGGTGAGTCTGTCGGCGAGCGCAGGTCAGTTGACAGCTCACAGTTGACAGTTCCGATGGCGGCGCAGCCTGTCAGCTGTCAACTGTCAACCCGCACCCATAGACTCGCCCCGGATGGCCCCCGATCCCCTGATCGGCGAGATCCTCGTCGAGTCCGATGAGCTGTCGGCCCGCGTTCGCGAGCTGGGGGAGCAGATCTCGAACGACTACGTGGACCGCGACCTGCTGCTCGTCGGGGTGCTGAAGGGCGCCGTCTTCTTCCTCTCGGACCTGATGCGCCACCTGACCGTGCCGTGCGAGGTGGACTTCATGGCGGTCGCGTCCTACGGCTCCTCCACCGACTCCTCGGGCGTGGTCCGGATCCTCAAGGACCTCGACATCCCGATCGAGGGCAGGGAGGTGCTGATCGTGGAGGACATCGTCGACTCCGGCCTGACCCTCTCCTACCTGATGCGCACGCTGAACGCGCGCAATCCGAAGTCCCTCGAGGTGTGCGCGCTGCTCACGAAGCCGGAGCGCCGCAAGGTCGACCTGCCCATCCACTACACCGGCTTTGAGATCCCCAACAGGTTCGCGATCGGCTACGGGCTCGACTACGTGGAGCGCTTCCGCAACCTCCCTTACGTGGCCGTGTTGGCTGATCCGAGCTAGTGTCGAGCCCGTACGGTTTGACGGCCCTCTAAAGCCGGTGGAAAGGCGCTTTGAACCCGCAGAAATGGCGTACTACCCCTGCTACGCTTGGCTGCTCGAGGCGTTAACGTTGGAGCCTTCCGGGTCGAATAGACACCAAGAGCCTTGAGTCGTTTCTTCAAAAGCGCGGCATTCCCGATCCTCATCGTGGTGGTGCTCGCCTTCTTTGCCCAGAAGCTGATCAGCCCGGGCAACCACGGCAAGGCGCCCGTCTACTCCGGCTTCCTCGCGCAGGTCGACCAGAACCAAGTTCGGTCGGTGACGATCAACACGAAGGACAACACGATCAACGTCACCCCGGACCCGACGGCCCCGGCCTACAACAAGAAGTACACCACCGCCTACCCCGACAACACCGAGCAGGACCTGATCAACAACCTGCGGGACCACAAGGTCCCGATCGACGTCAAGGGGAAGGGCGGATCCGGCTGGCTGTCGGTGCTCACGTACGTGCTGCCGTTCGTGATCTTCCTGCTGTTCTGGCTGTTCATCATCAATCAGATGCAGGGCGGCGGCTCGAAGGTCATGAGCTTCGGCAAATCGCGCGCCAAGCGAATGTCGGTGGACTCGCCCAAGATCACGTTCCGTGACGTCGCGGGGGTCGACGAAGCCGTTGAGGAACTCCACGAGATCAAGGAGTTCCTGGAAAACCCGAAGAAATTCCAGGCGCTCGGAGCGCGCATCCCCAAGGGAGTGCTGCTCTACGGGCCGCCGGGAACGGGCAAGACGCTGCTCGCGCGCGCCGTCGCGGGCGAGGCGGGCGTGCCGTTCTTCTCGATCTCCGGCTCCGACTTCGTCGAGATGTTCGTGGGCGTGGGCGCCTCGCGCGTGCGTGACCTGTTCGAGCAGGCCAAGCAGAACTCTCCCTGCATCATCTTCATGGACGAGATCGACGCCGTCGGCCGCCATCGCGGCGCCGGCCTCGGCGGCGGTCACGACGAGCGCGAGCAGACGCTGAACCAGCTGCTCGTCGAGATGGACGGCTTCGAGATGAAGGACAACATCATCTTGATCGCGGCCACCAACCGCCCCGACATCCTCGACCCGGCCCTGCTGCGCCCCGGCCGCTTCGATCGCCAGATCGTGGTCGACCGCCCCGACCGCAAGGGCCGCACCAAGATCCTCGAGGTCCACACGCGCGGCAAGCCGCTCGCGAAGACGATCGACCTCGACAACCTAGCCGCCCAGACCCCGGGCTTCACCGGCGCCGACCTCTCCAACCTCGTGAACGAGGCCGCCCTGCTCGCCGCCCGCCAGGGCCTCCGCGAGATCGATCACCTGCAGCTCGAAGAGGGCATCATGCGCGTGATCGCCGGGCCGGAGAAGAAGACCCGCGTGATGTCGGAGAAGGAGCGCAAGATCACCGCGTTCCACGAGATGGGCCACGCGCTCGTCGCCCACTTCCTCGAGAACACCGACCCGGTCCACAAGATCTCCGTGATCTCCCGCGGCCAGGCGCTCGGCTACACGATCTCGCTGCCCACCGAGGACAAGTTCCTCACCACGCGCGCGGAGCTGAACGACATGACCGCGATGACGCTCGGCGGCCGCGCCGCCGAGGAGATCGTCTTCGGCGAGGTCACCACCGGCGCCTCCAACGACCTCGAGAAGGTCACCGCCACGGCCAAGCAGATGGTCATGCGCTTCGGCATGTCCGAGAAGCTCGGGCCGCGAGTCTTCGGCCACGACCACGGGCAGCCCTTCCTCGGCCGCGAGTTCAGCGCCGAGCCGGACTACTCCGACGACGTCGCGCGCGAGATCGACGACGAGATCCGCCGCATCGTCGAGGAGGCCCACCAGGTCGCCCGCGACATCCTGATGGAGCACCGCCAGCAGCTCGACGACGTCTCGGACGTCCTGATGCGCCGCGAGACGATCGAGCGCGAGCAGTTCATCGACCTGCTTGCCGGCAAGTCGGAGCTCGAGGTGTTCGGCCCCGAGGAGGTCGTGCGGCCCGTGCCGCCGGAGCCGCCTGAGCCGGAGCCGAAGCGCAAGCCGGCCGAGGGGCCGCGCCCACTGCCACGCCCGGGGCTCGCCGCAGAGATGCGCGCGGACGAGTCGAAGCCGCCCACGATCTAGCGCGCGTTCGGGGGCTGCCGCCTCCGACATTCCCTTTCCAGGCCGACGGCTACGCCGTCGGGAGCTCCTGGAAAGGCAACATCGGAGCCGACTGCCCAGCTGCGCCCATAGTGGACCAGCGACTAAGCCCTGGCGCTGCTGCGGGCTCCCACGGAGCGCTCGCGGTCCCGAATTGAATTAGCTCCCTGCAAACACAAAAACGCTTCGTGCAGGGGCCTGGAGTTGACCGCGTGACGCGTCGAAGCAGGGGTGTGCGGAGGGTCCTGGCCAGGAGCTCCCGACGGCGTAAGCCGTCGGCCTGGACGGGACCCTCCGCACACCCCTGCACCATCCGCTGCAAAGCCCGTCAAAACCAGCTGCTGCAAAGAACGTTGCAAGTTGCAGGACTTTTGGGCGAGTTGGTATAGGGTGTGCGCCTCGATGTAGTCAGAGCCGAATCGCCATGCCCTCAGGGGCGCGGCGAACGGGGGAACCAACTGCGGTCAGCACGATCGCTGGGGCGAATCGCCGAGCCGTCTCGGTGTAGCGCAAATGGCATGCGCGAGCCCGTCAGCTCACCTCGCAGGCTCGTAAAAACAGGAGTCCTAGCTGATGATCGAAGCGCACGCGGAGCGCGACCTCGCCTGCCCGGATTTGTGGGCGTCGTCGCTGGAGAGGTCCTTGTCACGCCGCAAGCGACCGCGCCGTGCGTCCACCGAGCTGGCCTCACTGCTCGAGCCCCGTGACCTCACCGAGGAGCGCTTCGTCCGGGAGTCCCTCAGCTTCGCCCAGAACCGCAGGCGGGTCTCCGACCAGCTGATCTCGCTGCCGGATCCGGCAGCGCGCAAGCTCTCGATCGCCGGGATGGTCGCCATGGTCGCCGGCCCCAGCGCGCTGGCCCTGGCGACCTGGCATCAGGTGTCGCAGGGCCATCACGCGGACGACGCCCGCCGCCGCCGAGGCCAGCACGGGCGGCGCCGGTACCCCCGCTTCCAAGCCCCACGGCCTGCCCGCGGCCCCGCGCTCCGCGTCGCTCGCCAGCTATCAGCCCCTCTCGGACGCCGCCACCAACGTGCGCGTCGAGGGGCCGAAGCCCGCGGTGCTCGCCGGGAGCGTGCGTGGGGTGCAGCAGGCGCTGGGGCTGCCCGTCGACGGCATCTACGGCCCGAAGACGGTCAGCGCGCTCAAGGCCTTCCAGAGCGCGCACGGGCTGAAGAGCGACGGCGTGGTGGGCTCACTCACCTGGAAGGAGCTCAGCCCCCGCCTGCCCAAGCCCAAGGAGACCACGAGCTCCTCGCACGCGGTGAAGGCGACCATCGCCACCGCCGGGTCGAAGGCGAAGGCCCACGCCCCGCACGGTGGCGTGCCTGCCCTCCAGCGCGCTCTCGGCCTCAGCGCCGACGGCGTCTTCGGCCCGAAGACCGCGCGCGCTCTCAAGCGCTTCCAGCACCAGCACGGCCTGACGGCCGACGGAGTGGCCGGGCCCGACACCCGCTCGGCCCTTGGCATCGGCAGCGGTGCCACGCTCCACGAGCGTCACATGCGCTCCTCGCACCACTCCGCCTCGGCGCAGACCGGTCCTCCCGGCGCCATCGGGGCGATGATCGCCGCCGGCAATCGGATCGCCGGGCTTCCCTACATCTGGGGCGGCGGCCACGGCTCGTTCGTCGCGGCCGGCTACGACTGCTCCGGCTCGGTGTCCTACGTGCTCCACGCGGCCGGGCTGCTCGCCTCGCCGGAGGACTCGAGCGCTCTCGAGGGCTACGGCCTTCCGGGCCCGGGCAAGTACGTCACGATCTACGCCAACGCGGGTCACGCCTGGATGACGATCAACGGCCGACGCTTCGACACGGGCGCGATGGGCGCCGGTGGCAGCCGCTGGGCCTCGTCGCCCCGCTCCGGCGCCGGCTTCGTCGTGCGTCACCCGCCCGGCTTCTAGAGACTAGGCTCCGCCCATGGACTGGCAGCGCCCAGTTCTGATGGGCGTCATCAACGTCACCCCCGACTCGTTCTCGGACGGCGGATCGTTCCTCGAGGCTGAGAACGCGGTGGCCCACGGTCGCCGGCTCGCCGCCGAGGGAGCCCACATCCTCGATGTCGGCGGGGAGTCCACCCGCCCCGGCGCCGATCTGGTGTCGGAGGACGAGGAGCTGTGGCGGGTCATCCCGGTGCTCGAGGGGCTCGCCGACGCCGGCCCCGTGCTCTCGATCGACACGATGAAGCCCGCGGTCGCGCGCGCAGCCCTCGACCTGGGCGCCGGCGTGGTGAACGACGTCTCGGCCTTCCGCTTCGCCCCCGAGATGGCGGAGCTCGTGGCCGAGGCGGGAGTTGACTGCTGCCTGATGCACATGCTCGGCGAGCCCCGGACGATGCAGCTCGACCCGCGCTACGACGACGTGGTCTCCGACGTGAAGGCGTTCCTCGAGGAGCGGCTCGCCTTCGCGGTGGATCACGGTGTGGACGAAGAGCGCGTCTGGCTCGACCCGGGCATCGGCTTCGGCAAGACGATGGAGCACAACCTCGAGTTGCTGCGGCGGCTCGACGAGCTGGTGGCGATCGGCCGTCCGCTGGCGATCGGCACCTCGCGCAAGAGCTTCCTGGGCAAGCTCACGGGGCGAGACGTGGCCGAGCGCCTACCGGCGACGATCGCGACCAACGTGCTCGCCTACGAGCGCGGCGCCAGCATCTTCCGCGTGCACGACGTGGCCGAGGTGGCCGACGCCCTCACGGTCACCGCTGCTACGGTCGGCTCGGTCAGATGGACGAGCCGGAGCACCTAGAGCCCGACGAGGACGAGGACGAGGACGACGAGGAGGGCGGTCCGGTCGTGACCGTCGAGATCGTCGGCCTGTCGCTCTACACGCACCACGGCGTGGAGGCCGCGGAGCGGGAGGTGGGCCAGCGGCTCGTGTTCGACATCCAATTCGAGCTCACGGATTGCGACGCAATCCTGACCGACCGCGTGGAGGACACGGTCGACTACGCGGACGTCTGCCAGCAGGTCGCGCTCGCGGCCCAGGAGCGCTCCTACAAGACCCTCGAGCGGCTCTGCGCCGCCGTTGCCGATCGCATGATCGAGCGCTACGACCCCGACTGGGTGACGGTGCGCGCGACCAAGCCCGAGCCTCCGATACCGCTTCCGGTGGAGGAGGTTTCGGTACAGGTTTCGCGCGAGAACCGCTGATTTGCGGGGAAGTTCGCGGGTCGACGCCCGCACCTGTCTAGGCTTCGGCGCCGTTGTTGAGCGGTCACGGCAAGGCGGGGGAGTGACCTTGGGCAGGCTGAACGAGGAGCTGGGGGAAGAGGTCGTGCGCCTGCGCGCCGAACTCGCCGCGCAGGAGCGGATGATTCGCGCGCGCGAGGAGGAGGTCGGCGCGCTACATCGCTCAGCTCCGCGAGGGCATCAGGCGCGAGCGCGCCCATGCCGCGGAGGTCAGCGGCTCCTACGTGGCCGCGGTGAGGGCGCTCACGAACGCCGTCGAGGCTCGCGACGCCTACACCGGCAAGCACGCCGAGCGCGTGGCGGCGTATGCCCTGGAGCTGGCGAGGCTCGTGGCGCCCTCCCTGGCGGCCGACACCGGCGCCGAGTTCGGCTTCCTCCTCCACGACGTGGGCAAGGTCGCGGTGCCCGACGCGATCCTCCACAAGCCGAGCGCGCTCACCCCGAGCGAGCGCGACATGATGCGCTGGCATCCCGTGGCCGGATGGGAGATCCTGTCCGACATCGACTTCCTCAGCGGCACGGCAACCGACGTGGTCCGCCACCACCACGAGCGCTGGGACGGGCGGGGCTACCCGGACCGGCTGGCGGGCGACGACATCCCCCGCGCCGCGCGCATCTTCGCGGTGGCCGACGCCTTCGACGCGATCACGACCGACCGCCCCTATCGCACCGCGGCGCCGATCGCCGACGCCCGCCTCGAGATCGCCCGCAGCGCGGGCACCCAGTTCGACCCGGAGGCAGCCGAGGCCTTCATGGACATCTCCCTCGATTTGCTCACGCGCATCCGCGACGAGTCGGATCTGACCTCCGTGGCCGCTCCTTGAGGGGTTACCTCGGGCTGGGCTCGAACGTCGGAGACAGGCTGGCGAACCTGCGCTCGGCCCGGGACGCGCTCGAGCGGCGCGGCATCACCGTCACGGCCTCGTCCTCGGTCTACGAGACGGAGCCCCAGGGAGAGATCCTCGACCAGCCCGACTTCCTGAACGCGTGCATCGCCGTGGAGACCGAGCTCGGCCCGGAGGCGCTGCTCGACGAGTGCAAGGCGGTGGAGCGCGAGCTGGGCAGGGTCCCGGGAGGCCCGCGGCACGCGCCCCGGCCGATCGACGTGGATCTGCTCCTGCTGGGAGAGCTCGAGCACAGCTCGGAGCGCCTGTCGCTGCCGCATGCCGAGATCCGCTCGCGGCGGTTCGTCCTCGAGCCGCTGCTCGAGCTCGATCCGGGCCTCAAGCTGCCCGACGGGACAGCGCTCGCCGGACTGCTCGAGGGCCTGAGCGGGCAGCGCGTGAATCGCCTCGGACCGCTCTGATCGCCCGACCGCGATAATCGCCGCCATGCTGCTCGCGGTTGACGTCGGCAACACCCAGACGCACATCGGGATGTTCCGCGGCGAGGAGCTCGTCGAGCACTGGCGCTTCGCCACCGTGAGGGAGTCGACCTCCGACGAGCTGGCCGCGAGTGATCGTCGCCCTGCTCCGCCTTCGCGGCCTCAGCCTCGAGGACGTCGATGCCGCGATCGTTTCGTCGGTCGTGCCCCAGCTCGTGCCCGAGTACGAGCGTGTCTCCGAGAGCTACCTGGGCGGGATGCTCCTGGTGGTCGGCCCCGGGTTGCGCAGCGGCATCCCGATCCGCACCGAGAACCCGCACGAGGTCGGGGCGGATCGCCTCGTCAACTCGGTCGCGGCCTACGACCGGATCGGAGCGGCCTGCATCGTCGTCGACTTCGGCACGGCGATCACCTACGACGTGGTCTCGACAGAGGGCGAGCTGCTTGGCGCGGTCATCTCTCCCGGCGTCGAGATCTCGATGGAGGCGCTGTCCGAGCGTGCTGCCCGCCTCCCCAAGGTCGAGCTCGTCGCGCCCAGGGAGCTGATCGGCCGCAATACCCAGACCTCGATCCAGTCCGGGCGTGATCTATGGGTTCGCCGGCCAGGTCGACGGCATCGTCAGCCGCCTGCGCGAGGAGCTCGGGGTCGAGGCGACCGCGATCGCCACCGGCGGCCTGGCCACCTCGATCGCGCCGTTCTGCGAGGAGATCGATGAGGTCGATGAGCTGCTGACGCTCACAGGGCTGCGGCTCCTGTGGGAGTTGAACCGGGAGTAGGCCGGAAGTACGGAAGTACGGAGTACGGAGACCAGCCAATCCGTTCTTCCGTCCCTCCGTACTTCCGTACGTCCGTCATCCTCTTACACATGCGCTCCCTCACCACCCCCTGGGAACTGGGCGGCCACACCATCACGAACCGCGTGGTCCTCGCTCCGCTTGCCGGGATCGGCAACTGGTTCGTCCGCCTTCAGGCCAAGCGCTACGGGGCCGGGCTGGTGGTGTCGGAGATGGTGTCGAGCTTCGGCCTGAAGTACGGCGACGAGCGCACCCACCGCGAGTTCCTGCGCATCCACCCCGAGGAGCATCCGGTCTCGGTCCAGCTGTTCGGCCACGACGCCGAGGTGATGCGCATCGCCGCCGGGATGGTCGCCGAGTCGGGCGCGGACATGATCGACCTCAACTTCGGCTGTCCCGGTGCGCAAGGTGTGCAAGACGGGCGCCGGCGCCGCGCTGCTCGACGACCCCGACAAGGGCGTGGCCATCGCGCGCGCGGCGGTGGAGGGCAGCGGCCTGCCCGTCACGGTCAAGCTGCGCTCCGGCAACCGCCCGGGCGAGCGCAGCGGCGTGGAGCTTGGCCCGCCGGCTCGAGGACGAGGCGGGCGTCGCGGGCATCGGCTTCCATCCCCGTCACGCCTCCCAGCAGCACTCGGGCGAGCCCGACTACGCCATGGCGGCCGAGCTGGTCGAGCTGCTCGACGTGCCGGTGGTCCTCTCCGGCGGCCTGCGCGACGAAGAGCGCACGCTGGAGGCGTTCGAGCGCAGCGGCGCGGCGGCGGTGATGCTCGCCCGCGGCTCGCTCGGCAACCCCTGGCGCTTCGAGCGCCTGCTCGGCCGGCGCGACTCGCCGCCCACTCTGCGCGAGGTGTCCGACGAGCTGCTCTGGGTCATCGACCGCGCCGAGGAGCACCTTGGCGTGGAACGCGCGGGCCGCTATTTGCGCAAGTTCTATCCCTGGTACGCGGAGACGATGGGGCTCTCGAAACGGGCGCAACAGGCCCTCGTCAGCGCGCCGACGACCGCCGACGCGCGCGTCGCGCCGTCGAGGCCCTTGCCGAGGGCGCAGAGGCGCGAATCGCCGCCTGACCAGTGCGTTCAGGGGCGCCGCTCCGCCCCTCGAAAGGTCACACCTCGGTGCTAGACTCACCCGTCCCTCCGGCGGTCCGCGATGGTCGCGAACCCGGCGGGTTTTCTTATGCCAAGGGACGTCATTCTCACCCCAGAGGGCCTCGAGGATCTAAAGGCCAAGATCCACCACCTCTCCGTTGATCGCCGGCGCGAAGTAGCCGAGCGCATCAAGGAGGCGCGCGAGTTCGGCGACATCAGCGAGAACTCCGAGTACGACGACGCGAAGAACGAGCAGGCGATGCTCGAGAAGCAGATCGCGGAGCTCGAGGAGAAGCTGCGCTCGGCGACGGTGATCGACAAGACCGCGGTCTCCACCGAGGCCGTCTCGGTCGGCACCACGGTGCACGTCAAGGATCAGAAGACCGACAAGTCCGCCAAGTACATGATCGTGGGCTCGTCGGAGGCCAATCCTGCCGAGCACAAGCTCTCCAACGAGTCGCCGGTGGGCAAGGCGCTGATCGGGAAGAAGCGGGGCGACCTCGTTTCCGTACCGGTCCCGCGCGGCCCCGCCCGCAAGCTCAAGATCACCAAGATCGAAGCCGGCTAGGACCACTAGAGTCCGCCAGCATGTCCGAGGGCGGTAGCCAGGACGACCGCCGGACGAAGCTCGAGCGCCTGCGCGCCGAGGGCATCGATCCGTTTCCCCACGACTTCGACGGCGTCGTGCCGATCGAGCGCGTGCGCGACGCGCACGAGGGGCTCGAGCCGGGCGAGGAGACCGCTGCCGCGTACCGCGTGGCCGGACGCCTGGCGGCCCGGCGCGGCCACGGCGGCGCCGCCTTCCTCGACCTGGTCGACCGCTCGGGCCGGCTGCAGCTTCACGCGCGCAGGGACGCGCTCGGCGAGGAGTCGTTCGACCGCCTCGTTTCGCTCGACCTGGGCGACCTGATCGGGGTCGACGGCACGGCCTTCAAGTCGAAGCGGGGCGAGCTGACGCTGGCGCTGACCGGCTGGACCCTGCTGGCGAAGTCACTGCGTGCGCCGCCGGAGAAATTCCACGGGCTCGAGGACGTGGAGACCCGCTACCGCCAGCGAGAGCTGGATCTGATCGCCAACGAGGAGGCCCGCGAGCTGTTCATCCTGCGCGCGCGGGTGGTCTCCGCCGTCCGCCGCTGGCTCGACGAGCGGCGCTTCATCGAGGTCGAGACGCCGGTGCTCCAGCCGCTCTACGGCGGCGCGCTCGCGCGCCCGTTCGTCACCCATCACAACGCGCTCGACCGCGACCTCTATCTGCGCATCGCCACCGAGCTGTACCTCAAGCGCCTGATCGTCGGCGGCCTCGAGCGCGTGTACGAGCTGGGCAAGGACTTCCGCAACGAGGGCCTCTCCCACAAGCACAACCCCGAGTTCACGATGCTCGAGTGGTACGAGGCATACGCGGACTACGAGGACATCGCGAACGAGCTCGAGCAACTCGTGGCGTACGTCGCGTCGGAGGTCGGCTATCACGGCGAGGTCGACTTCTCGCCGCCCTGGCGGCGAGTGACCCTGCGCGACGCGATCCTCGAGAAGACCGGGCTCGACGTGCTCGAGCTGCGCGAGCGAGACGCGCTGGTGGCGGCGGCGCACGAGCGGGGCATCAAGCTCGACCCGACCGAGACGTGGCCGCGAGCTCGTCGACGAGCTCCTGTCGAAGCACGTCGAGCCGGACCTCGTGCAGCCCACGTTCGTCATCGACTATCCGGTGGAGCTGTCGCCGTTCGCGAAGCGCCACCGCTCCGAGCCGGGACTGGTCGAGCGCTTCGAGTGCTTCGCGCTTGGGATGGAATTTGCAAACGCGTTCACGGAGCTCAACGACCCCGACGATCAGCGCGCGCGCTTCGAGGAGCAGCAGCGCCAGCGGGCGGAGGGCGGCGAGGAGACCCAGCCCTACGACGAGGACTTCATCCGCGCGCTCGAGCAGGGCATGCCGCCGACGGGCGGCATTGGAGTGGGCATCGACCGCCTGGTGATGATCCTGTCGGGCCGCACGGCGATCCGCGAGGTGGTCCTGTTTCCGGCGATGCGACGGCTCGAAGAGGACCGTAACGACCGGCAACCTGACGAGTCTTAAGTGCATGTTGAGAGGCCACTTACGCGGGTGGGCCCATTGCTAGACTGGCCACAAGGCGAGCGATAGGGGCCAGGGATCCTCTTCCCGGTTGGCGAAACTGCCGATTAGGGAACAAAGGTCCGGGGCACCCGCCCCGCCATTTCCGATCCGAGAAGGTTTTTTGCACGATGTTTGAGCGCTTTACAGAGAGGGCCCGCCAGGTCGTCGTTCTGGCCCAGGAAGAGGCCCGCATCCTCAAGCACAACTACATCGGTACGGAGCACATCCTGCTCGGTTTGCTCCGTGAAGAAGAGGGTCTCGCGGCGCGGGTGCTCGAGTCGCTCGACATCACCGTGGAGCGCGTGCGCGCTCAGGTCGTCCGCATCGTCGGCTCCGGCGAGGAGGTCACCTCCGGCCAGATCCCGTTCACGCCGCGCGCGAAGAAGGTCCTCGAGCTCGCCCTCCGCGAGGCGCTGAGCCTGGGCCACAACTACATCGGCACGGAGCACATCCTGCTCGGCCTCGTGCGCGAGAACGAGGGTGTCGCCGCGCGCATCCTGCTCGATTTCGACGCAGATTCCGAGAAGATCCGCAACGAGGTCATCCGCATGCTCTCGGGTCCCGGCGGCCGCCGTCAGGGCCAGCAGGGCGCGGGCGCCGGTCCGGGCGAGGGCAAGAAGTCATCGAAGCTGCTCGACCAGTTCGGTCGCAACCTCACCAAGCTCGCCGCCGAGGGCAAGCTCGACCCGGTCGTGGGTCGCGAGAACGAGATCGAGCGGATCATGCAGATCCTCTCTCGCCGCACCAAGAACAACCCGGTGCTGATCGGCGAGCCGGGAGTCGGCAAGACCGCAGTGGTCGAGGGCCTGGCCCAGCGCATCACGAGCGGCGAGGTGCCGGAGCTCCTGAAGAACAAGCAGATCTACACGCTCGACCTGGCCGCCCTGGTGGCCGGATCGAAGTACCGCGGTGAGTTCGAGGAGCGCCTCAAGAAGGTGATGAAGGAGATCACCCAGCGCGGCGACATCATCCTGTTCATCGACGAGCTGCACAACCTCGTCGGCGCAGGCGCCGCCGAGGGCGCGATCGACGCCGCATCCATCCTCAAGCCGGCACTCGCCCGCGGCGAGCTGCAGACGATCGGCGCGACGACTCTCGACGAGTACCGCAAGTACCTGGAGCGCGACTCCGCGCTCGAGCGTCGCTTCCAGCAGATCCGCGTTGACCAGCCGTCGATCGACGAGACCCAGCAGATCCTGCGCGGCCTGCGCGAGCGCTACGAGCAGCACCACCGCGTCACGATCACCGACGAGGCGCTCGCCGCCGCGGCGGAGCTCGCCGACCGCTACATCTCTGACCGCTTCCTGCCCGACAAGGCCATCGACCTGATCGACGAGGCCGCATCGCGCATGCGCATCAAGTCGATGACCGCGCCCCCGGTCTACCGCGAGCTCGAAGAGGACATCGAGAACACGCGGCGCGACAAGGAGGCCGCGATCGAGGCTCAGGAGTTCGAGAAGGCCGCGAACCTGCGCGACAAGGAGCGCCAGCTCACGAACAAGAAGCGCGAGCTGGAGGACCAGTGGCGCGCCGGCGAGACGGGCAACCGCCCGGAGATCGGCGAGGAGGAGATCGCGGACATCGTCTCGATGTGGACGGGCATCCCGGTCTTCAAGCTCACCGAGGCCGAGACCCAGAAGCTGCTGCGCATGGAGGACGAGCTGCACAAGCGCGTCATCGGCCAGCACATGGCCATCCAGGCCGTGTCCAAGGCCATCCGGCGCTCGCGCGCGGGCATCAAGGACCCCAAGCGCCCCACGGGCTCGTTCATCTTCCTGGGCCCCTCGGGCGTGGGCAAGACCGAGCTGGCGCGCACGCTCGCCGAGTTCCTGTTCGGCGACGAGGACGCGATGGTGCGCATCGACATGTCCGAGTACATGGAGAAGCACTCCGTGTCGCGGCTCGTCGGGTCGCCTCCCGGCTACATCGGCTACGACGAGGGCGGCCAGCTCACCGAGGCCGTGCGCCGCAAGCCGTACTCGGTGCTGCTCCTCGACGAGATCGAGAAGGCCCACCCGGACGTCTTCAACATCCTGCTCCAGATCCTGGAGGACGGCCGCCTGACCGACGCCCAGGGGCGCACGGTCGATTTCCGTCACGCCATCGTGATCATGACGTCGAACATCGGCGCCTCGGAGATCGCGCGCAACACCCCACTCGGGTTCGCGGTTTCCGACGACGAGACCGGCATCACCTACGACGACATGAAGAACCGGATCATGGGCGAGCTGAAGAAGGTCTTCCGCCCCGAGTTCCTCAACCGCATCGACGAGGTCATCGTCTTCCACAAGCTGACCAAGGAAGAGGTCAAGGAAATCGTCGAGCTGCTGCTGCGCCACATTCGCCAGTCGATGGCGGATCGCGAGCTGTCGCTCAACCTCTCGGAGGAAGCCAAGGACCTGTTGGTCGAGAAGGGCTGGGACCCAGCGATGGGCGCCCGTCCGCTCCGCCGCGCGATTCAGCGCTACATCGAGGACCCGCTCGCCGACAAGGTGCTCGCCTCCTCGATGGAGCCCGGCTCGACGGTCGAGGTCGGCAAGGCGCCCGAGGGCGAGGAGCCCGAGGTCAGCATCGACATCGTCGGCCCAGTCAAGGGACGCAAGCGCCAGGCCGTCGGCGTCGGTGCCAAGGGCGCCGAGGGCGAGGGCGAGGGCGACGGCGATTCGCCGGGCGAGGGCTCCGGGCCCGACCTGCCCGAGGATCCCGAGGTGCTGCCCGAGGTTCCGGACACACCGCCCGCCGCCGCTGCTGAAGAGCCCTCACCGGACGACCAGTAACCCGGCGGCTGGCTGACCGGCAGGTCGCATGGCCCAGCCCGTCATCCGCGAGCCCTTGCTTACCGCGATGCTCGAGGCGGACACGCCTGTCGAGCGCGTGGAGGTGGCCCGCATCGAACTGGCGCCCGGGCAGTGCACGGGTCTGCACTTCCACCCCTGCCCCGTGGTCGGATGCGTGCTGGCCGGAGAGATCCGCTTCCGGGTCGACGGTGAGGCCGAGCGTGAGCTGCATGTCGGCGACGCGTTCTTCGAGCCCGCGAACACGCGGATCGCGAGCTTCGACAACAGCTCGGACAGCGAACCCGCCACCTTCGTAGCGTTCTACCTGCTCCCAGCGGGTGAGGAGCGCCTGATAGTGATGGCCGAATGAGCGGCGTCGAGATCAAGGTTCGTCACAACGGCCCCTACAAGATCACCGGGCCGGTTCGCGTGATCGATGCCGACGGCAACGAGTTCGTGCTGCCGGATGACGGCCGCCCACTCGCGCTCTGCCGCTGCGGCGGTTCCACCACCAAGCCGTTCTGCGACGGCACGCACTCGAAGATCGGCTTCGACGCCGCCGAGCGCGCCGTCGCGGAATCCGACCAGGGCTAGCCGTGGAGGGCCACGAGCCTCTGATCGACGACTACGCGCGCCTGCTGATCGCGGTGGGGGTCAACCTCAGGCCGGGTCAGCGCCTGGCCATCGACGCGCTGGTTGAGCACGCCCCGCTGGTTCGCGCGCTGGTGCGAGCGGCCTATGCGGCCGACGCCTCATGGGTGGACGTCTTCTATGGCGATGACCACGTGAAGCGCGCGTTGATCGAGGCGGGGCCGGACGAGGCGGTCGGCTACTCGCCGCCCTGGCTCGTGGAGCGCATGCGCTCGTTCGGCGAGGCCGAGGGCGCCCACCTTGGACTCGTGTCCGCCCCTGAGCCGGACCTCCTCGCCGGCCTCGATGAGGGGCGGATCGGGCGCTCGCGGATGATCGAGTTGAACGAGGCGCGCCGCGATCTCGTGGCCACGCGGACGCTCAGTTGGTCATTTGCCGGCTGTCCAACAGCGGGATGGGCGGAGCAGGTCTTCGGCGAGCCCGACGTGGAGCGGCTGTGGCGGCTGGTCGGCGACACCGTGCGCCTCGACGAGGACGATCCCGTGGAGGCCTGGTGGGAGCACTCCAGGCGGCTGCAGGCCCGGTCGCGGGACCTCACCGAGCGCAGCTTCGACGCGCTGCACTTCGTGGGACCGGGCACGGACCTCACCGTCGGTCTCCTGCCGGGCTCGAGCTGGCACGGCGGCGGGCTCACCACCGTCTGGGGGCAGGAGCACGTGGCGAACATGCCCACGGAGGAGGTCTTCACCTCGCCGGACTGGCGGCGCACGGAGGGCACGGTCCGATCCACCCGGCCGCTGAGCCTGATGGGGGCGATGGTGCGCGACCTGGAGCTGCGCTTCGAGGGCGGCCGGATCGTCGAGGTGAACGCCTCCGAGGGCGCGGACGTGGTGCGCACCGAGCTTGAGACCGACGAGCAGGCCCCCTACCTCGGCGAGGTGGCTCTCGTGGACGGCCTCTCGCGCGTGGGCAAGAGCGGCACCACCTTCTTCCACACCCTCTTCGACGAGAACGCGGCGAGCCACATCGCCTACGGCACCGGTTTCCCGTTCCTGGCGAGCGAGGAGCACGCGGCCTCGGTGAACCAGTCGAAGGTCCACACCGACCTGATGATCGGAGCCCCCGAGGTGTCGGTCGACGGCATCACGGCCGACGGCGAGACCGTGCCGATCCTGCGCGACTTGGTCTGGCAGCTCAACTGAACCGGGGGCGAGGCCGTCCACCCGCGGCCTTACCTTGGTGGAATGCCGAAGACGCTCTTTGTCTGCTCGCAATGCGGTAACGCGAGCCCCAAGTGGCACGGGCGCTGCCCAGGCTGCGAGGAGTGGAACACGATGGTCGAGGAGCGCGTGGCAGAGCCGGTCAGTGCGGGTGGAAGGATCTCGCGCCGCTCCGCCAGGGCGGCCAAGCCCGTCCCACTGGCAGAGGTGGCGGCTCCGGCACTGGCGCGCTTCAAGACCGGCATCGGAGAGCTCGATCGAGTGCTCGGCGGCGGCATCGTGCCCGGCTCGCTGGTGCTCATCGGCGGCGCGCCCGGCATCGGCAAGTCCACGATCACCGGTGGCGCGCTGGGCAACCTGGCCGCGGCCGGCCACAACGTGCTCTACGTCTCCGGCGAGGAATCACCGGCCCAGGTGCGCCTGCGGGCGGAGCGCCTCGGGGAGCACGCGCTGAGCGTGCCGATCGTGGCGGAGACGGATCTCGAGACGGTTGTGGCCACGCTCGAGGCCGAGCGGCCGGACGTCTGCGTGGTGGACTCCGTGCAGACCCTCTACGCGGACGGCATGACCGGCGCGCCGGGCTCGGTGGGGCAGGTGCGCGAGGTCGCTGGGCGCCTGATGCGGGTGGCGAAGGAACGTCAGGTGGCGGTGATCCTCGTGGGTCACGTGACCAAGGAGGGCGCTCTCGCCGGCCCGCGCGTGCTCGAGCACCTCGTGGACTGCGTGCTCCAGTTCGAGGGCGAGCGCGAGCGCACCTACCGCACGCTGCGGGCGCTGAAGAACCGTTTCGGCTCGACCAACGAGGTGGGCGTCTTCGAGATGCGCGAGCGGGGCCTGGTCGAGGTCGAGGACGCATCGTCGCGCTTCGTCGAGGAGGCCACGCGCGCGCCGGGCTCGGTCGTGCTGTGCGCGATGGAGGGCTCCCGGCCGCTGCTCGTCGAGGTGCAGGCGCTGGTGGCGCCCACCGAGCTGGTGCCGCCGCGGCGGGTGGCCAACGGCGTGGACCGCAACCGGCTCGCCCTGGTGCTGGCGGTGCTCGCGCGCCACGCGGGCCTGGGCCTGGGTTCGAGCGATGTCTTCGTCTCGGTGGCGGGCGGGGTGCGCGTGGACGAGCCGGGAGCCGATCTGGCCATCGCCCTGGCGCTGGCCTCAGCCGCGAGGGGCGTGTCGCTCGGCGCCGGTGGCAAGCCGCTGGCCGCCTTCGGCGAGATTGGCCTCACCGGCGAGCTGCGCTACGTGGCCCACGCCGACCGCCGCTTGGCCGAGGCCGCGAAGTTCGGGCTCGAGCCCGTGTTTTCGCCCGACGGCAGCGCTCGCACCCTGCGTCAGGCGCTCCGCCTGGCTCTGGAAGGCGACGGCCAGCTGGCCGATGCCGCTTAGAGCGGGCCAAAACCCGCTGCAAAGCCAAAAAACGCCGCAAATGCAGGGGACGTGCCCTAGAATGGACGGATGCAGTCGCACGCCGGGGACGAGGTCACCCAGCTGGAAACCCGTCAAGAGCCCCGGTTGGTGAGGGCGCTCGAGATGGTTGCGCCCGGCACCGCGGTCCGTGAGGGCATCGACGCGATCGGCCAGGGGCGCCTCGGAGCGCTCATCTGCATCGGTGACAGCGAGGAGCTCTCGTTCCTCTACTCGGGCGGAATCCGGCTCGACATCGACTACACGCCGGCGCTGCTCTACCAGGTGGCGAAGATGGACGGGGCGATCATCCTCAACCAGAACGCCACCAAGATCTGCTGGGCCAACGTCCAGCTGATGCCCGATCCGACGATCCTCTCGCTCGAGACCGGCACGCGTCACCGCACCGCCGAGCGCGTGGCCAAGCAGACCGACGCCCTGGTGATCGCGATCTCGGCCAGCCGCGACGTGGTGTCGCTCTACCTCGACGGCGCGAAGTACATCCTCGAGGACATCCCGGTGGTGCTGGCGAAGGCCAACCAGGCGCTGGCCACGCTCGACAAGTACCGCACCCGTCTCGACCAGGTCTCCACACGGCTGACGGCCCTCGAGTTCGAGGGCGGCGTCACGCTCCATGACGTGCTCACGGTGCTCCAGCGCGCGGAGCTCGTCACCCGCATGGCCGTGGAGATCGAGCGCTACATCGTCGAGCTCGGCACCGAGGGTCGGCTGATCGAGATGCAGCTCGAGGAGACGATGGTCGGAGTCGCGGCCGACAAGGCCGCGCTCGTGCACGACTACCTGTCGCAGCCGTCGGACGAGAGCTTCGCCCTGGTGCTCGACTCGCTTGCCCGGATGCCGCACCAGGATCTGCTCGACTTCGGCCGGCTCTCCGAGCTCTTGGGCTACGACCGCAAGCTCAACACGCTCGACCACCCGGTTTCACCGCGGGGCTACCGCATCCTTGGACGCATCCCGCGACTGCCAAAACTTGTCATTCAGGCCATCGTCCGAGATTTCGGCGGCCTGGACGAGATCCTGACTGCCGGCGACTCCGAGTTGGAGTCCGTCGAGGGAGTGGGAGACATGCGGGCGAAGGACATCCGCGAGGGCCTTCGCCGCCTGCAAGAGATCAACCTCGTGGACCGTTATTTGCAAACCTGAACGCGTGCCGCTTCGGCGGCTGTCGTGTCATTCAAGGAGGTCACCATTTCCGAATCAACGTGGGAGCCGGAGGTCGAAGATCTCGAGATCACCCGAGAGGCCCCGCAGATCGATTACGAGATCGGCGATCAGGTGGTTTATCCCCATCACGGGGCTGGAAAGGTCATCAAGAAGGAGATGAAGGAGGTCCTCGGGGAGAACCGTGAGTACCTCACGATCAAGATCCTTCACAACGACATGACCGTCATGGTCCCGAGCTGCAACGCCGGCAAGGCAGGGCTACGGCGCGTGATCGGGGAGGAAGCAGTCGAGCGCGTGCTGTCAGTGCTCCGCGATGACGTGAGTCAGATGCCGAAGAACTGGAATCGCCGCTTCAAGCACAACCGCGACAAGATCAAGACGGGCGACGTCTTCGAGCTTGCCGAGGTGGTCCGCAATCTCGCCATCCGGGAGAACGACAAGGGGCTCTCGACCGGAGAGAAGCAGATGTTCACGCGGGCAAAGAAGATCCTCGCGTCCGAGTTGATGTACGCCCTCGAGATGGAAGAGGGGGAGGCCGAGGAGTACATCGACAACCTCATCGAGGAGGCGCACGAGCAGCGCAACGGCGCCGCCGCGGCGGCGAAGTAGCGCACCATCCGATGGCCGTCGTCGGGATCATTCCCGCCGCCGGCAGTGGCGAACGCCTTGGCGCCTCAGGCCCCAAGGCGTTCGCCTTGTGCGGCGGCCGTCCGCTGCTCGACTGGAGCCTCGACGTGCTCGAGGCGGTCTGCGACCGGGTGGTCGTGGCGGTCCCCTCGGGATACGAGGGGGGCCCGGATCGAGTGGCGGGCGGCGCCTCGCGCTCAGCGTCGGTGCGAGCCGCCCTGGCGGCCGCGCCCGAGGCGGACGTGGCCGTCGTTCACGATGCCGCGCGTCCGCTCCTGAGCCGCGAGCTGGTGGAGCGCTGCGTGGCGGCGCTCGACCAGGAATTCGACGGCGCGGTGGCCGCCGCTCCGGTCAGCGACACGATCAAGGAGGCCGACGCGGCCGGTCGCGTGCTCCGCACGCTCGACCGCTCCACGCTCTGGGCGATACAGACGCCACAGGTCTTTCGTGCCGAGCTCCTGCGCCGGGCGCTCGACGTCAGCGAGGCAGTGCTGGCGGCGGCGACCGATGACGCCTCGCTGGTCGAGGCGGCGGGGGGATCGGTCTGCGTGGTGGAGGCCCCCGCCGATAACCTGAAGGTCACTCGCCAGGTGGACCTCGAGCTCGCCGAGGCGTTGCTGCGAGCGCGATGCTGACCGACTTCCACGTGCACCTGCGGCCGGACTCCTTTCCAAGCGAGGCGGCCGACTACTTCACGGCCGACAACGCGGCGCGCTACCGCGAGGCGGCCAGCCGAGCGGGGGATCGAGCTGCTCGGCGTGTCCGAGCACATTCACCGCTTCAGCCAGGCTCTCGATGTCTGGCGCCATCCCTGGTGGGAGCGCAACGCGCACGACGACCTCGACGAGTACTGCCGCTTCGTGCGCGAGGAGACCGACCTCAAGCTGGGCATCGAGGCGGACTTCGTGCCCTCGCGCGAGGATCGGATGGCCAACCTGCTCGAGGCGCGCGAGTGGGACTACGTGCTGGGCTCCGTGCACTTCCTGGGCGACTCCGCCGTGGACTTCGACGAGTGGGACGTCTGGACCACGGGTGAGCCCGACAAGGTCTGGCGGCGCTACTTCGAGACCCTGGGCGAGGCCGCGCGCACGGGCATGTTCGACATCCTCTCCCACCCCGATCTCGTGAAGATGTGGGGCCCCGAGCGTCCACGCCCCGACGGCGACCTGCGCCGCTTCTACGATCTCGCGATGGACGGGATCGCCGACTCGGACGTGGCGATCGAGGTTTCCACCGCCGGACTGCGCAAGCCGGTGGGCGAGATCTACCCAGCCCCGGCGTTCCTCGAGATGTGCCTCGAGGCCGGACGGCCGCTGGCGCTGTCGTCCGACGCGCACGTGCCGGAGCAGCTTGGCTACGGCTACGACGCCGCGCTTGAGCTGCTGGGCTCGCTCGGGGTGACCGAGATCGCCGACTTCAGCGGCAGGGAGCGCCGCATGGTGCCGCTCGCTTGAGCTCGCGATCCGGCATCGGCTACGACTCACACCGCTTCGCGGACGACCGGCCGCTGGTGCTTGGAGGGGTCGAGATCCCGGGCGCGCGCGGTCTCGCCGGGCACTCGGACGCGGACGTGCTCACGCACGCGCTGATCGACGCCCTCCTGGGCGCCGCCGGCCTCGGCGACATCGGCCAGCACTTCCCCGACACCGACGAGCGCTATCGCGACGCGGACAGCCTTGAGCTCCTGAGCGAGGTCTGCTCCTTCCTCGAGGAGCACGGCTGGAACATCCTTCATCTCGACGCAAGCGTGATCTGCGACGCGCCGAAGCTGGGGCCGCATCGCGACGAGATGCGCTCCCGGCTGGCGGCCACCGCGGGACTGAACGCGCTGGAGGTGAACGTGAAGTTCACCACCAACGAGGGGCTCGGCTTCATCGGGCGCGGGGAGGGCATGGCCGCGCTCGCGATCGCCACGGTCGAGCGGGCGGGCTGATGCGCGAGGTCCGGCTGCACGACACGCTCTCGGGCGCCGACAAGCCGCTCGAGCCGCGCGATCCGGGCAAGGTGGGCATCTACGCCTGCGGCCCGACGGTCTATGGCCCCATCCACGTGGGCAACGCGCGCCCGTACGTCGTCTTCTCGCTGCTGAAGCGCTTCCTGGAGCACGAGGGCTACGACGCGACGTTCGTCGCCAACGTCACCGACGTGAACGACAAGATCTACGACGCGGCTCGCGAGCGTGGCGTGCCGAGCGAGCAGCTGGCCGAGGAGATGACGGCGACCTACGTGCGCGGACACGGATCGGCTCGAGCTGGGCCGTCCCGACCAGGAGCCGAAGGCCAGCGAGACGATCGACGCGATCGTGGAGCTGATCCAGTCCCTGATCGACGGCGGTCACGCCTATGCCTCGGGCGGCGACGTCTACTTCCGCGTGCGCAGCTTCCCCGGCTACGGCAAGCTCTCGAACCGGCCGCTCGACGAGATGCGCCAGGGCGAGGACGAGGCCGACGAGCGGCTGAAGGAGTCGGCCCAGGACTTCGCGCTCTGGAAGGCCCACAAGGAGGACGAGGACACGGCCTGGCCCTCGCCCTGGGGCCGCGGACGGCCCGGCTGGCACATCGAGTGCTCGGCCATGGCCGAGGAGATCCTCGGGCTCGACTTCGACGTTCACGGCGGCGGCTCGGACCTCGTCTTCCCCCACCACGAGAACGAGATCGCGCAGACCGAGGCGGCGCGCGGCAAGCCGCTGGCCCGGATCTGGATGCACAACGGGATGGTCCAGCTCGACGAGGAGAAGATGTCGAAGTCGCTCGGCAACATCCGCTCGCTGAGCGGAGCGCTCGATGCGCGCGGCCGCGACGCGCTGATCATGTACTTCGCCGGCGGCCACTACCGCCAGCCGCTGGCGTTCTCCGAGGAGGCGCTGGAGGAGGCGGGGCGCTCGGTCGAGCGGATTCGGGAGCTGATCCGGCGCCTGGACCCGGACGCGCCCGCCTCCCGAGGGCATGGACGAGTACGTGGAGCGCTTCTTCGATGCTCTCGCGGACGACTTCCAGACCCCCGCCGCGCGCGCGGTGCTGTTCGAATGGGTGTCCGAGGCGAACCGCCGCCTCGATTCCGGCGAGAAGCTCGGCCCCGGCCGGCTCAGGGAGATGCTCTACGCGCTGGGGCTCGAGGGGCTGCTCGACGCCGACGCGGGTGACGACGAGCCCGATGCGGAGGCGCTGCAGCTGCTGCGCGAGCGCGAGGAGGCCCGTGCCG
This sequence comes from uncultured Thermoleophilaceae bacterium, assembly GCA_963729205.1. Lineage (GTDB taxonomy): Bacteria > Actinomycetota > Thermoleophilia > Solirubrobacterales > Thermoleophilaceae > JAICJR01. Next base: position 273,498 of record CAVSNA010000020.1, on the reverse strand, counting down.
CCCGTGACTTCGCCACGGCGGACGCCAGGCGCGACGAGCTGGAGGCGCGCGGCTACGAGGTGCGCGACACGCCCGAGGGCCCGCGGCTCGTGCGACGCGGGTGATCGTCTACGGGCGCAACCCGGTGCGCGAGGCTCTGCGCGGGCGGCGCAGCGTGAAGCGGGTCTGGGCCTCGACGGGTGCCGCGCGGGAGCCCTGGCTCGAGGGCGTGACCGTCGCGCAGGTCGACGGAGCCGAGCTCGAGCAGCTGTGCGGCTCGCCCGACCACCAGGGGATCTGCGCCGAGACGGGCCCATATCCCTACGCCGACCCCGAATCCCTGCTCGCAGCCGAGGACGCCCTCGTGGTCTGCCTCGACGAGATCCAGGACCCGCGCAATCTCGGGGCCATCTGCCGTGTGGCGGAGTGCGCCGGCGCCGCCGGCGTGGTGATACCGGAGCGGCGCTCGGCGGAGGTCACGCCGGTCGTCTGCAAGGCGTCCGCGGGAGCGGTGGAGCACCTGCCGGTGGCCCAGGTGCGCAACGTGGCCGACTGGCTCGGCGAGGCCAAGGTCGCCGGCGCCTGGGTCTACGGCGCCTCGGCCGACGGGGTGCCCTACGCCCAACCCGACTACGCCGGGCGGGTGGTGCTCGTCCTTGGCTCTGAGGGGCGAGGGCTGCGCCCGCGGGTGGCTCAGAGCTGCGACGAGTTGGTGGCGCTGCCGCTGCGCGGCAAGATCGAGTCGCTCAACGTGTCTGCGGCCGCCGCGGCGCTGGTTTATGGCGTCCTGCAACTTCGCGCCCAGGCCACTTGACAACTCTCCATAACCTCTTAATACTTCGCGCCGACAGATAAGGCTGGAGTTGAGGTTGATCCTCAGCGACCGGCACACTCTGGCGCCAGGGGAGGTAGTGCGCCACCGGCTTTTCAGAGCCTTATTCGGGCTTGGAAAGGACGTTTGTGGCTATTTCGACATCGCCGGCACGGCCCTTGCAGGCCGTAAAGTCTCAATCTGAAGTTCAGGTTGATGATCACTACCTGATCGCGCTCGCGAAGCAGGGTCAGGCCGACGCGTACGACCGCATCGTGCGCCGTTACTACGGCTTCGTGCGTCTCAAGGCCTCCTCGTACTTCCTCATTGGAGGAGACGGGGACGACCTGATCCAGGAGGGCCTCGTTGGGCTCTACAAGGCCGTGCGCGACTACCGCACCGACCGCGAGTCGAGCTTCCGCAACTTCGCGGAGCTGTGCATCACGCGCCAGATCATCACCGCGGTGAAGACGGCGACCCGCAACAAGCACACGCCGCTCAACCAGTACGTGTCGTTCTCCCAGACGCCGGCCGCGCCCGGGCGACGGCGAGCCGACGCTCGACGAGGTGCTGCCCGGCCCCACCGCGCACGATCCGGTGAACCAGGTGATCTCCTCGGAGGAGCTGCGCAGCCTCGTGGCGTGCCTTTCGAGCGTGCTGTCGGAGCTCGAGAGCTCGGTGCTCTCGCTCTACCTCGACGGCCACTCCTATGAGGCGATCGCCGAGCGGCTGGCCTGCGACACGAAGACCGTGGACAACGCCCTTCAGCGCGTCAAGCGCAAGGTGGGCGCGCACCTCGCGTCGCGGAACGTGCAGCTCTAGGGAGTCAGGCCTTCAGCCAGTAGTCGACCCACTGCTCACGGTGCCCGCCCACGCGGTCATAGACCTTCTGTGCGCGTAGGTTGTCCGGCGCCGTCTGCCATGTGAGTCGCGAGGCGCCCCGGCGGCCGCACTCCTGCCGGCAGGCCTCGATCAGCGCATCGGCCACGCCGCCCCCGCGGGCGTCCTCGGCCACGAACAGGTCGTTCATCACGCCGATGCGCGAGGCGTCCAAGGTGGACCAGGTCCAGTAGAGGGTTGCGAAGCCCACGGCGCGCCCGCCCTCCTCGCGCGCCAGGTACTGAAGCCCCTCGCGCTCCGGGTCCGCGAGGAGCGCGCTTGAGACAGCGAGCAGCGCCTCGTCGCTCGGGGAGACTTCGTAGAAGTCGGAGTAGCCGCGCATCAGCGGGAGCAGCTCGGGCAGATCCTCAGCGGTGACGACTTTGATCGAGGCCGTCACTGGTCAAGATCCATTGGCTGGTTACTCCGGACGCCGTCGCCGGCGGTATGCCCGGGCCTTTGCGCGCGAGCCGCAGATGGCCATCGAGCACCAGGCGCTGGCCTGGTTGCGCGAGTAGTCGTAGAAGGCCCAGCCGCAGTCCTCGCCGGGGCAGGCCTTGAAGCGGACCCAGCCGCCCTCGAGCTGGGCGCGCGAGACGATCGCGAGCAGGAAGGCCAGGGCGCCGTCCAGGTCGGCGCGCTGCGGGTCGAAGCGTGGGCTGCCATCGAGCTGGAACTGAATCACGACTCCGCCCTTGGCGACCGCCTCGTTCAGCGTGGCGATCGCATCTGGGTCCACGGCGGCGCCGTTGTTCGCCGCCAGCAGCGCGCGAATCCCCTCCCGCACGGCCAGGGCGCGTCTCAGATCGGCGCGCGTCAGTCGCGTCCCGTCCGGCAGCAGGCCGCGGCCCGACAGCCAGGCGGCGAGGGCGGCGGGGGAGTGGAGCAGCTCGCCGCCGTGGTCACCCTGGAGATCCCAGTGCGAGTTGACGAACGCCTGCACCAGCCCAAGCTCGCCCGGGGCGGGCTCGCGGTCGCCGGCCTGGGGGCCCGGGGCGAAGTCGATGGCCGAGTGGGGATCGGGGAGAGCCGTCACCGGCCATCCATCGTACTCGCGCCGACCCTGTTCCGCTCACCAGCCAGATCGGCTACGCTGGTGACGCGATGGCTGATGAGGTCAAGAACGGCTTGTCGCGTGGGGGATCGTCATGGGATTCCTCGCCGGAGTGGGCGGCGGCTCGCGAGCGCACGCGAGCCGAGGTGCAGGCGGCGTTCGCGCCGAAGCAGCAGCTCTGCCCGGCGTGCGGGCGCTCCGAGTCCACGGCCGCGAGGAACTGTCCCCACTGCGGCGCCTCGTACGTCGTGGTGCAGCCGAAGCTGTCGAAGCGCGCCCGGCTCGCGATTGCGGGGGCGGCGGTGCTCGTCCTCGCGGCGGCCGGCGGCGCGTGGCTGCTCGCCTCGCCGTCGATCAACCATTTGAAGAAGACCGCCGCCCAGCGAGACGCCAGGAACTTCGCCACCTTCATCCGCAGCGAGACGCACCGGCTCACCATCGAACAGCGCCTGCACCGCGGGCGCGGGGCGATCCCCGACGAGCCGCCCGCGGCCCTCGTCAGCGACCTGAGCGCCGCGATCAACGCCGACGCCCGCGCGCGCGTGGCGGCCGGCACGCTCAGGGCGCCGATCCAGCACACCACCTGCAGCGCGGTGACGAACGGCCCGCTCGTGCCGAATGCCGTTCGCGGGGGCTACCAGTGCATCGCGGCCACCGCGACGATCCTCCCCGGCGTCCAGGTCGGGGGAATCATCGGATATCCGTTCTGGGGGATCGTCGACTACCGGCGCGGGTCGTTCGCCTGGTGCAAGATCAACCCGCGCGGCGGAGAGCAGGCGATCCGGTCGCGTGAGCCGGTCGTGAATCCGCCGGCCGGGTGCGATCTGCACATCTAGGTCGCAGGTCGCAGCACGGCTACGGTCAGTAGTGTTATAACTACGATCCTTAGTTATTCCGCTACGAAGGAGCTGCGATGAACGTCACTACTCATGGAGAGCACCTGGTGAAGCTCACCCGGGGCGGCTTCGTGAACGCCTACCTGGTGCGCGACGACGACGGGCTCACGCTCGTCGACACGATGCTGCCCGGAAGCGAGAAGGGTGTGCTCGAGGCGGCGCAGTCGCTCGGAGCCCCGATCGTCCGGATCGCCCTCACCCACGCGCACGCCGACCACATCGGCTCGCTCGACGCCATCGCGGCGGCCGTGCCGGACGCCGAGGTCGTCATCTCCACGCGTGACGCCCGCTTCCTCACGGGCGAGAAGATGCTCGATCCGGACGAGACGATGGGCAAGCTGCGCGGCGGCTACAAGCAGGTGAAGACCACCCCCGGTCGCCTGCTGAGCCCGGGCGACCGCGTCGGCTCCCTCGAGGTCGTGGCCTCACCCGGTCACACGCCTGGCCACATTGCCTTCCTCGACACGCGCGACCGCACGCTGATCGCCGGCGACGCGTACGCGACCCTCGGCGGGGTGGCCACCTCCGCCCATTCGAGTTGGCGCTTCCCACTGGTGGGCATGGCCACCTGGCACAAGCCCACGGCGCTGAGCAGCGCGCGGGCGCTTCGCGCGCTCGAGCCGAGCCGGCTGGCCGTCGGGCACGGCAAGGTCGTCGAGGCACCTGAGGAGGCGATGGACAAGGCGATCGCGAAGGGCAGCTGAGCGTGCCGCGACAGCGCCTGTCCCGCGCTGAGGTTGTGGATGCAGCGGCCAGGATCGCCGACGCCGAGGGGCTGGAGGGCCTCACCTTGGCGCGGGTGGCCGCCGAGCTCGGCATCCGAGCGCCGTCGCTCTACAACCACGTGGAGAGCCGCGAGCGGCTGCTGGAAGAACTCAGCCTGCGGGGCCTGCGCGAGCTCGGCCAAGCGCTTACAGAGGCGGCGGTGGGGCGCTCGCGGGACGATGCCCTGCTGGCTCTGTCGGCGGCCCACCGCCACTATGCGACGGAGCACCCCGGCCTCTACGCCGCCACCATCCGGGCCAGCTGACCCCGACGACAGCGAGCGCATCGAGGCGGCCCAGGCCGCCGTACGGGCGGTATTTGCAGTGCTCGCCGGCTACGGGCTCGAGGGCGACGACGTGGTGCATGCGGCACGGGCGTTCCGCAGCGCGGTGCACGGCTTCTCGAGCCTCGAGGCGGCGGGTGGCTTCGGTCTCCCGGCAGACCGTGACACGAGCTTCGAGCGAATGGTCGCCACGCTGGCCGCGGGGATGGCGGCCGGCGGCCCGGCCTAGACGATCAGCTCGCCCGGCCGCGACACCAGCTCGGCCGGGAACACCAGCGACATGCGCGCTCCGCCGCCCGCCTCGTTGGCGGCGGTGGCGGTGGCGCCGTGGGCCTCCGCCACCTGGCGGACGATCGCCAGGCCGAGCCCGGAGCCCGGCATGCGGCGGGCGCCCGGGGCCCGGTAGAAGCGGTCGAACACGTGCGGGAGGTCCTCGTCGGAGATCCCGCTGCCGTGGTCGCGCACGCTGAGCGCGCAGTCCGCCACGACCACTTCGATCGGGTCGCTCCCGGAGTGCCACTTCACCGCGTTGTCCAGCAGGTTGTCGATCGCCCGGGCCAGGCGGCCGGGGTCGCCGCGTACGACCAGCGGCTCGAGCTGGGCGTCGAAGCGTGCCTGAGGCGCCCGCCGGCGGGCCTTCTCGATGCAGGCGGCGGTCAGCTCGTCGAGCCGGATCGACTGGTCGATGCCGTCAGGCTGCGCGCCCCGCGCCAGCTCCACCACGTCGCCCACGAGGGCCGTGAGCTCGTCGAGCTCCAGCTCGAGGTCCCGCACCAGGCGCGTGCGCTCGTCGGGCGGCAGGCCGTTCGCGCGCGCGAGCACCTGCACGTTGGTGCGCAGGCTGGAGAGCGGCGTGCGCAGCTCGTGCGAGGCGTCGGCCACCAGCTGCCGCTGGGAGGCGACCGAGCTTTCGAGCGCCTCCAGCGTGGTGTTGAAGCTGCGCGCCAGGCGGCCGAGCTCGTCGTCGCCCTCCACCACCAGGCGATGGCCCAGCGGCTCGTCGGTGACCACCTCGGTGCTGTGGGTGAAGCGCCGCACGGGCGAGAGCGCAGTGCGCGAGACGATCCGCCCGAGTCCCAGCCCGAGCAGCACCCCGGCCGCCGTGATCAGGGCGAGCAGTACCCGCAGGGAGCTGAGCGCGTGGTCGGTCTCGGTCAGCGGCCGCGCGATCTGCACCGCCACCCCGTTGGCGACCGGGATCGTGAGCACGCGCAGGTGGACCCCGGCCGCATGCTCGTCCGCGAGAAACTCGCCGCGGGTGCCGGCCGCCGCCTCGCGAGCGGGCGCGCTCACCGGCAGCGACTGCTGCCCGGGCGGCGGGAGCGCCGCCCCCGTGCTCGAGATCAGCTGCGCCGTGCCGCCGGCGCCGCCGAACCTCCCCGGGGGCAGGACGAGGGGGCCGATGTTGGGGAGCGGGCGCCGGCCGCGCGGCGAGCCCGCGGACGTTGTCCACGATCTCGGCTCGGTTCTGCAGCGCGCTGTCCACCTGGCCCCGCAGCTTGGCCCGCACAGCCACGTAGCTCGCGGTGGACGCCATTGCCACGGCAATGGCCACGGCGAGGGCCGCCGCGATCGAGAGGCGCGTGCCGAGCGAGGTGCGGCGCGCGATGCGGCTGCCGAGCGCCGAGATCCGGGCTCTCATGGCTCGCGCAGGACGTAGCCGACACCGCGCACGGTGTGGATCAGCCGCGTCTCGCCGCCCTCCTCGAGCTTCTTCCTGAGGTAGCCCACGTACACGCCGAGCGAGTTCGAGGCTGGGCCGAAGTCGTAGCCCCACACGCGCTCGTGGATGGTGGAGCGCGAGAGCACGATGCGCGGGTTCGTCATCAACAGCTCGAGCAGCAGGAACTCCGTCCGCGTGAGGTCGATCCGCCGCTCGCCGCGCCGCGCCTCGTGCGCGCTGACGTCGAGGATGAGGTCGGCGAAGCGCAGCACCCCGTGGCCGTCGGCCATCAGGCTGCGTCGCAGCAGCGCGCGCAGCCGCGCGATCAGCTCGTCGAGGTCGAACGGCTTCACGAGGTAGTCGTCCGCGCCCGCCTCGAGGCCCTCCACGCGGTCCGCCACGGCGTCGCGCGCGGTGAGCATCAGGATCGGGATCCGGTTGCCCTGCTTGCGAAGGCGCCGGCACACCTCGATCCCGTCGAGATCGGGCATCAGCACGTCCAGCACCATCACGTCCGAGCGGCCCGAGCCGACGCTCGTCAGGGCCTCGTGGCCCCCGCTCGCCAGGTCCACGTCGTAACCCTCGAGCACGAGCGCCCGGCGGAGGGCCTCGCGGACCGAATTCTCGTCGTCTGCCACCAGCACTCGCACGCTGTTGCCCAGGGTAGGACCTAGCCGGCAGGAAGTTGGAGGCCCGGCGGCGCACACCGGCCGCCGGGCACGCTCAGCAGGGAACCATCCTGCTTTAAGAGCCGAACGAGAGGCACGTAAGAGTTTCTGAAGAAGGGCGCCGCGGTCCGGTTTCGGACAGGGCATCCGCACCCCAACTTGCAACACTCTGGTCAGTGACTGTCCAAGCTTCGACGCGATCCCCGGAGGCGGGAGCGCGGGACGGCCGCGGGATAGAGCTGCACGGGTTGACGAAGACCTTCAGCGCCCCGCAGGGCCCCGTCCGCGCGGTGCGCGGGATCGACATCTCGATCGAGCGCGGCGAGACCGTGGCGCTGCTCGGCCCGAACGGCGCGGGCAAGTCGACGACGATCGACATGCTGCTCGGCCTGACGCAGCCGGACGCCGGCTCGGTGTCGCTTGTTCGGGCGTCCCCCGTCGGATGCCGTGGACGCCGGCGCCATCGGCGCGATGCTCCAGACGGGCAAGCTGATCCGCGACCTCTCGGTGCGCGAGCTCATCACGATGATGGCCTCGCTGTATCCGACGCCCCTGCCCGTCGACGAGGTGATCGACGCTCACGGGCATCGGCGACGTGGCGGAGCGCCGCACCCAGAAGCTCTCCGGCGGCCAGACACAGCGGGTGCGCTTCGCGATCGCGCTCGTGAGCAACCCCGAGCTGCTGGTGCTCGACGAGCCCACCGTGGCGATGGACGTGGAGGGGCGGCACGGCTTCTGGATGACGATGCGTGACTTCGCCTCCCGCGGGAAGACGGTGGTATTCGCGACCCACTACCTCGAGGAGGCCGACGCCTACGCCGACCGAGCCGTGCTGATGGCCCACGGCCGGGTGGTCGCCGACGGGCCCACCACGGAGATCAAGGCGATGGTGGGCTCGCGGGTGATCAGGGCCACGCTGCCGGGCGTGGATCTGGCCGTGCTTGCCGCGCTCCCCGGGGTGACGGGCGTGGAGCGCCGCGGCGAGGCCGTGGTGCTCAACTGCTCGGACTCCGACACGGCGATCCGCGACCTGCTCGCCTCCTACCCCGACGCCCGCGACATCGAGATCAGCGGCGCCGGGCTCGAGGAGGCGTTCCTGCAGCTCACGGGCACCGAGGACGACCTCGAGGAGACGGGATGACCGCCGCCTGGTTCACCTACACCCGCTTCGAGCTGCTGCGCACGTTCCGCAACAGGCGCTTCTTCATCTTCTCGCTGGTCTTCCCGCTGGTCCTGTACTTCCTGATCGCCGGGCCGAACCGCAACGACAACGACTTCGCCAACAGCGGCGTCTCGGCGCCGCTCTATTACATGGTCGGGCTGGCCTCGTTCGGCACGATGACGGCGATGCTGAGCAGCGGCGCCCGCATCGCCACCGAGCGCGAGGCGGGCTGGAACCGGCAGCTGCGGCTCACCCCGCTGCGGCCGCGCGCGTATCTGCGCGCGAAGGTGCTCACCGCCTACCTGATGGCCGGCGTGACGATCACCCTGCTCTACATCTCGGGCGCGTCGCTCGGCGTGAGCATCCCCGCTAACGAGTGGGTCCAGATGACGCTCCTGATCCTGATCGGGCTCGTGCCCTTCGCCGCCGGCGGGATCCTGATCGGTCACCTGGTCACGACCGACTCGGTGGGCCCGATCATGGGCGGGGTCACGTCGCTGCTGGCGCTCGTCAGCGGCACGTGGTTCCCGCTCGGCCACAGCGGCGTCCTCTACCACATCGCCCAGTTCCTGCCCTCGTATTGGATCGTGCAGGCGAGCGCGGTATCGCTCGCGGGGCACGCCTGGCCGCCGCGCGCCTGGATAGTGATCGCCGCGTGGACCGCCGTGCTGGTGGTGCTGGCGCTGCGGGCCTACCGGCGCGACACCCAGCGCATCTAGCGCTACGGCCAGGGCGGGAACTGCTCGAGCACCCACTCGGGCCCGAGCGGCGAGCGGCGGTAAGAGCGCCCGCGGATCATCACGTAGTCGCCCGTGCGCGGGTTGAGCGGAAGGTTGGCCTCGACCGGATACCACTCGTTGTGGATCCGGATCAGCTCGTTGATCTCGTCGAAGCGCCAGCGCTCTGCTCGGGCGCGCCACTCGCGCGCGAACGCCTCGCGGTCGTGTGGGTGGGTCTCCCGCAGCCGCCGGTAGGCGCGTCCGAGCTGCGTCCTGATCCGGGTCCGCTCGGCCTCGATCTCGTTGAGCCGCTCCATGTGGCGGGGCATGACCCCGGCCGCGAGATACGCCTCCACGCTGCGGCGCGTGTGCCGCGCCCGCCGAGAAAGCGGCTTGCCGACGCCGCTCTCGTCCACCAGGCTCCTCAGGACGCGAGCCTCGACGGGCGAGAGTTGATCGTCCTTTCTTGCCGCGTCTGCCACCCACAGAAGGTAGCTGTGGCCGAAGCCGGAGAGGGGACTCGAACCCCTGACCTGCGGTTTACAAAACCGCTGCTCTACCAACTGAGCTACTCCGGCGCTGCGTGCTCAGTTTAGGTGCGGCTCAGGCCGCGGCGGTGGCCGCGCGCTCTATGTTGCCGTGCCCGTTCGAGGACACGGGCACGAACGGCGGCTCGGCCTCGCGCTGCGCGTTCAGGCGCTGCTCCAGCACTCCCACCACGAGGCCGAACAGCGCATGGCGCCAGGCGGCCTGGGCGAAGGCGCGGCGGTTGCGCCTGAGCTTCACGAGCTCGCGCGACGCCGGGTGATGGCGGTCGACGAGCGTGCTGAGCGGCCAGAGCGCGAAGTGCTCTGCCAGCCCCGCGCTGAGGCCGCGCAGCGCGGGCGGGCCCACGAGGAACGGGCGCAGCTGCGCGTAGACGGCGCCGAACAGCGCGCCGTTCTGGATGTGAAGCGCGAGGCCCAGGTAGGGCCATTCCGAGCCGCGGGTGATCGCCTTGCCGAGGATCGCCAGGTCGTCGTACTCGCTCTTGAAGACGCGCTTGTCGAGCGGCTGCTGCGCCGCCCAGATGGCGGCGGCCAGGCCACCGGCCACGGCTCCGTTGAGGCTTCGACCCACAGGCACGCTCACCAGCCTAACGAGACGCACGGCTGTTTGTGCCCGTGTAACCGCCCACCCTCGCGTCGGTAGTACCGGTCATGCAGTTCGGCGGCCCTCCGCGCCCTCTCTCGACCTATCACGCACGCACCCGCCGCCGGGGGGTCAACACGATCGTCTATTGGATCGTGCGCGCGGTGCTCCAGCCCGTGCTGCAGATCTACTTCCGCACGGGCCGCATGGGACGCGGTCACCTGCCCAAGCGGGGCGGCGTGCTGCTGGCCCCCAACCACCGCAGCTTCCTCGACCCGTTCCTGATCGGCACCTGCGTCCGCCGCCCGATCTACTTCATGGCCAAGCAGGAGATGTTCAAGGGTCGCTTCCGCAGCTGGATCCTCAACTGCATGGGCGCCTTCCCGGTGCGGCGCGGCGAATCCGACGAGGAGGCCATGGAGACCGCCCGGCTGCTCGTCGAGCAGGGGAAGGTCGTGGTGGTGTTCCCCGAGGGCACGCGCACCCGCAGCGGCTCGCTCGGCGCGCCGAGGAGCGGCGTCGGGCGCCTCGCGCTTGAGACCGGCGCCCCGGTGGTGCCGATCGCGGTGATCGGCAGCGAGCGGGCGCGCCGCGGCTGGCGCGTGCGCCCGGTGAAGGTGCGGATCCGCCTGGGGCGCCCGCTCACGTTCCCGACCGTCGCGACCCCGTCCGCGCACCTCGCGCGCGAGGTCACCGCGCGGATCTGGCCCTGCGTGGAGCTGCAGTGGGAATGGCTCGGCGGTCTGCCCCCGCTGCGCAAGGCCGTGGTCATCGGCGGCGCCGCGAGCGGTATCGGCCTGGCCGACCTGCTCGCGCGCGCGGGACTCGACACCCGGATCTCCGACGGAGCCGACGTCGAGTTCGCGGGGGTCGACCTGGTCTGTCTCGCGCTGCCCTCGCGCGAGCTCCCCGCTGCGCTCGAGCGGCTGGGGCCGCGCATCGGTCAGCGCAGCGCGGTGCTGATCCAACTGGACGAGGTCGCCGGCCGGCACGGCATGGCCCCGGCGCTCGACCTCGGCGAGCGCACCAGCGCGCGGGCGATCGCGACGCTCAGCGAATCCACCGCTCCCGCGGGGTCGAACGGCGACGGCGTGAGCACCCGGCTCGTGCTCGCCACCGACAACGCGGACTTCCGCGCCCAGTTCTCGGATGTGCTCACAAGGGCCGGAATCGCGGTGGCGACGAGCGACGAGCGGGTGGCTCCGGAGCGCCCTCGAAGCGCGACGGGCCGCTTCCGAGAGCGCGCTACAGCGGGCCTGCGGGGGTAGGCTCCGTCATGCGTGATATCGGTAGCCGACAAGGCGGCTCTGGACCGGGACTTCAGCGAGCTCTACAAGTCGCACCTGCGCGACGTCTACAGCTACTCCTATTACCGGGTGGGGAACCACCACGACGCCGAGGACCTCACCGAGCAGACGTTCCTCCAGGCGTACCGGCATTTCGAGCGCGCGCAGCGGGAGTCGAAGGGCCGCCCGCTGCGGCCGTGGCTGATCCGGATCGCCCACAACCTGGCGGCCAATTACTACCGCGACCGCTCGCGCAGGCCCCAGACCCAGCTCGACGACGCAGTGATTCTCTCGGAGCCGCATCCCACCGACGAGATCGTGGAGCAGAGGGAGGAGCTCGAGGAAGTGCTTGCGGGAGTGGCCAACTTGCCCGACGATCGTCGAGAGGCGCTGATCATGAGGTTCGCTCTCGACATGGACAACCGCGAGATCGCTCGGGCGCTCGGACGCTCCGAGGGCGCCACCAAGGTGCTGATTCACCGCGCCATCAAGCAGCTCGACGAGAACCTGAAGGAGGCGCGGGTCCGATGAGTGAGGTTGAACGCCTGCTGCGCTCGGCGCTCGTCCCGATCGATCCGCCGATCTCGCTGACCGACCGCCTGGAGCGACGGCTCACCGAGCAGGTCGACGCCGCCGCGGACGAGCTGGCCGACTGGGAGCTCAGCGCCATGCGCGATCCGCGCAACTGGGCGCGGCCCGTCAGCGCCGCCGTGGTGCTCACCGCCGCGAGCGGGACGCTGGTGCTCGTGCGCGCCCGCCAGCAGCACAAGAAACGCCAGACGACCGGGCTCAAGGCGCTCGAGAAGAGCGTGCACGAGGTGTCCGAGGACGTCCGCAAGCGCCTCGGTCGCTGATCCGGGGCGCGCCCGGGCGCGTACGTAATGCACGTGAACCTCCCACGCCTGGCTGACGAGGAGCTGATGCACGTCGTGCAGGGCGGCGACCCGCGGGCGTTCGAGGTTCTGTACGACCGCCACGGGGGAGCGGCGTTCTCGCTCGCCTACCGCATGGTGGGGAAGCGAGCCGTGGCGGAGGACATCGTGCAGGAGGCGTTCCTCTCCATCTGGCGCAGCAAGGTCCGCTACGAGCGCGAGCGGGGGAGCGTGCGCACGTGGGTGCTCGGGATCGTCCATCACAGGACGATCGACGCACTGCGGCGCAACCTCGTCCACGAGCGCAGGCGGGCCAGCGCGGAGGGAATCGAGGAGCGTCAGGAGGCGAAGGAGCTGACGGACGTCGAGGCGGTTCGCCGCGAGGAGGCGCGGGAGGTGCGGGCGGCGCTGCAGACGCTGCCCGGGGAGCAGTCCAAGGTGATCGAGCTCGCCTACTACGGCGGCTTCACTCACACACAGATTGCGGAGATGCTCGATATGCCGGTCGGTACCGTGAAGGGACGGATGCGACTGGGGCTCGAGAAGATGCGCAGGGAACTGACGGGGGAAGTCGCATGAGCAGGGACCACGAGCAGTACGAGGAGAATCTGGGCGCCTACCTGCTGGGCGCCCTCACCGAGCTCGAGTCCGAGGTGTTCGAGCGGCACGTGGCCACGTGCGCCGTCTGCCGCCAGGAGTTCGAGCACCTGCGGGTCGCGTCCGAGGCGCTGCCGCGGGCGGTGGAGCCGGTGCTGCCTCCGGCGAGCCTGAAGAAGTCGCTGATGGAGATCGTGACGGCCGAGGCGCGCGAGCGCGACCAGGCCTCGGGGACCCAGCGGCGCCGCAGCCGCTTCCGCCTGACGCTGCCCACCTGGCGCCCGGCGCTCGCGGCCGGGCTGGCGTGCGTGCTGGCGCTGGGCGTCGCGATCGGCTGGGGCGTGACGCAGCATCGGCTCGAGCAGCGACAGCACCGTGACCGCGCTGGTGGACCACGCGCGCGTGCCGATGGGCAACGCCAGCCTGGAGGTCCGGGGCGACCGCGCGAAGGGCGGCGTGCTGCGGGTCGAGGGCATGCCGCAGCCGGCCTCGGGACAGGTCTACGAGGTCTGGATCCAGCGCGGCGGCAAGATGGTGCCGGCGGGCGCTCTGTTCGGCGTCGGCAGGGACGGCACCGGCAGCGCCGCGATCCCGGACAGTCTCGAGGGCGTCCACACCGTGGCGGTCACGCGCGAGCCGCAGGGCGGCACGAGGGAGCCCACGGAGCTCCCGGTGCTCACCTTCAAGCTGAGCTAGGCACTCCGGACGCGCCACTATCGTCTGGTAGGTGGCTGTCTGCTACCGCCATCCGAGTCGTGAGACCGCGGTGTCCTGCTCCAACTGCGGCCGCTCGATCTGCCCGGACTGCATGACGCCCACGCCGGTGGGCATGCGCTGCCCCGAGTGCTCGCGACAGCGGACGAGGGTCGTCACGGCGCGCAACATCAGCGCGGTGCCGACCGTCACCTACGTGCTGATCGCGGTCAACGTGATCATCTTCATCGGCGAGCTGGCGACGGGAGTCGGCGCCGTGAGCGGCGGGCTCGGCGGAAGCTGGCTGATCGAGCACGGGGCGCTCGTCGCGCTTCACGGTCGCGCAGGGCGAGTGGTGGCGCCTCGTCACCTCCGGCTTCCTGCACGCGAGCCTGATCCACATCGGGCTCAACATGTACATCCTCTACATGCTCGGGCAGATGCTCGAGCCGGCGATCGGCGGCTTTCGCTTCGCGCTCATCTACTTCGTGGCGCTTCTGGCCGGGTCGTTCGGGGCGCTCCTGTTCACCCCGAGTCGGCCTCACTGTGGGCGCCTCCGGCGCCGTGTTCGGCATCGCCGGCGCGGGCGTGTTCGTGATGCGCAGCCGCGGCATCGATCCGATGGCAGAGCGGGCTGCCGATGTTCATCGGCATCAACCTGGTGTTCTCGTTCGTGATCAGCGGCATCTCGATCGGCGGCCACATTGGCGGGCTGATCGGAGGCGCGCTTGCCGCGATCGTCCTGTTCGACATCGGTGAGCGACGGCGCCACCTGGTGCCGCAGTTCGTGCCGCTGTTAATGGTGGCCGGGATCGGCGTCGCGGCCGTGATCGGCTCGCTGATCGTGGCGCACTCAGGCCTCTAGGGCCGCCTCGAGGTCGACCGCGATCAGCCGCTCGGGCGGCGGTGGCTCCACGCGGTCGGGGTGGAGGATGTAGCCGAGCAGCTCGACGCCGTCCACCAGCCGCGGGCCGGGGCGGGAGAAGTAGGCGGCCGCGTCGACCGCCACCACCCGCTGGGCGCCCAGGCGCGCGACCTCGTCGCGGTGCTGCATCACCTCGAGCGCGGCGCGCTCGGCGTAATAGCCGCAGGGCATCGAGACGACCACCTCCGGCCGGACCGCCTCGAGCTCCTCCCAGGTGGCCGTGCGCGAGCGCTCGCCCGGGAAGCCGAGCAGGTCCTCGCCGCCGGCGATCTCGATCATCTGGGGCACCCAGTGTCCGCCGATGAACGGCGGGTCGAGCCACTCGAGCGCTGCCACGCGCGGCCGGGTCTCGGCATCCTGCACCGCGATGCGCACGACGTCGATGCGGTCGGCCAGGTCCTCCACGAGGTCCGCCCCCTCGTCCTCCGTGTCGGTGGCGGCCGCGAGCGTGCGCACGTCGGCCAGCACCTCGCCCAGCGTGCCGGGGTCCAGCGAGAGCACCTCGGGCTGGGACGGCAGCCGCTCCGCCACGGCGCGTACGTCGTCCACGGACACGGCGCAGACGGCGCAGAGTGCCTGGGTCACGATCAGGTCCGGCTGGAGCTCCTGGAGCTGCTGCTCGTCGAGCTCGTAGAGCGCCTCGCCGCGGTCGGTGCGCTCGCGTACGGCGCGGTCGATCTCGCCGGTGCTGAGGCCCTCGGGGATCACGCTGCGCGTGAGGTGCGGCAGCCGCTCGACGCCCTCCGGGTAGTCGCACTCGTGGGTGACGGCCACTAGGCTGTCGCGCAGGCCGAGGGCGCACAGCATCTCGGTGGCCGACGGCACGAGACTTGCAATCCGCATGGGGGTAACGATGGCAGTTCTCAGCGATCAGGACGTGCAGGCGCGACTCGGCGGACTCGAGGGCTGGGAGCGCGATGGCGACGCGATCGTGCGCCAGTTCGAGTTCAAGGACTTCGTCGGCTCGGTGGACTTCGTGAACCGCATCACGCCGCTGGCCGAGGCGATGAACCACCACCCCGATCTCGCCATCTCCTGGAACAAGGTCACGGTCACGCTCTCGACCCACTCCGAGGGCGGCCTGACCGAGAACGACTTCGAGCTCGCCTCGCAGATCGACGGCGCCGCCGGGTAGCTGCCGCATCCGCGGCTGACGTTCGCTTCAATACGCGGCGGCATGGGAGGCAGGGGGGCCCGCGGCCCGGTGGTCGCGGAGCTGTCGCGCAGGGAGTTCATCGGGCGGGCGTCGGCCGTCGGCGTCGGCATGCTCGTGGCGGGGGCGCTGCCTGTGGCGCGAGCGCACGCGCTGCTTGGCGTGCCGGCCCCGATCGACCCTGACCCCACCCTGCAGGCGTTCGCCGACACGGTCATCCCCGGGCGCAAGGCGCTCCACACCGACCTCGGCGACCCGATCGACCCGCGCGCGATCGCCGGCGTGGACTCCGAGCCGGGCGCGGTCGAGGCCGACGCCCTGCGCCTCTTCCACGATCCCGCTGATCGGCTTCGACGCGCTCGAGGGCCCGTTCCTGGCCGAGCTCTCGGCCCGCTCGCTGAGCGCCGGCGCCAGCCCGTTCCTGCTCCTCTCCTACGACGAGCGCGTGCAGGTGCTGCTCGCGCGGGCTCGACTTCTCGAACCCGACTCGACTCGTCTGGGAGGCCGCCGCGGCCGTGCCCTTCACCGCCTTCTGCGCCGCCGCCGAGCATCCGATCGGCGACCAGCCAGAACAGCTCCGGATACCGCGTGATGGGCTACCCGGGCGCCGCGCCGCAACGGCTACCAGCGCGACTTCTGCTACGGCCGCCCGCTCGCCCGCGAGCGTCACCGACACGGGCAGCCTCCCCTGATGGCGGAGCGGGTCGACGTCTGCATCGTGGGCTCGGGCTTCGGCGGCTCGATCTCCGCCTGGCGGCTCGCCGAGCTGTACGAGGCGGCCGGGGTCGATCCGCGAGCATCGTCGTGCTCGAGCGCGGCCGCCGCTACAAGCACACCGACTTCAGGCAGTCGATGGACGATCGACCACCTCGCGGGCATCTACGAGCTGATCCAGTGACGGCGGCAGCGGCGCGCAGGTCGTGGTCGCGAACGCCGTCGGCGGCGGCTCCAACCTCTACCTCGCGGCGTCGCTGCGCGCGCCGAGCGAGACCTTCGAGCGGCGCGACCACAACCCCGACGACGGCCCCGACCGGCGCATGTGGCCGGCGGCGATCTCGCGCGGCACGCTCGACCCCTACTACGCGCGCGCTGAGGCCGGGCTGCGCGTGCAGCCGGCCGAGCTGGGACCAGGTGTCGAAGTCGGGCGGGCTGTGGGCGGCCACGCTCGCGGCGGCGGGCCACACCTGCGACCGCGTGCCGCTCGCGATCGATCCGGAGCGCTGCGTGAACGCCAAGTGGTGCCACACCGGCTGCATCTTCGGCGCGAAGAACTCGGTGACCACGAACTACCTCGCGTCGGCGGAGCGGGCGGGCGTCCGCGTGCGGCCCAGCCGCCAGGTGGAGCTGGTGCGCCGCTCGCTGCCGAACTCGTCCGGCTACCGCTACGTGGTCAGCGCCTCGGTGATCGACAACGACGGCCCCAGCCCCACCCGCCAGCCGACGGGCACGATCGAGGAGATCGAGTGCAAGGTGCTGATCCTGGCCGCGGGCGCGATGGGCACCCCGCCGCTCCTGATGCGCTCGAGGGCCGCGCTGCCGTCGCTGTCCGACCGCGTGGGCAAGCACCTCGGCGTGAACGGCGACCACGTGGCGGGCGTCGAGTACGACCCGGCGAAGGTCGCGCGCGCTGCTCGGCTGCCAGGCCTACGGCGAGTTCTACAAGGGCCGGCCGATCACCACGATGACCTACGACTTCTGGACCGGCCGCGCGCGACCACCGCTTCGACGGCACGCGCTTCACGCTCCAGGAGATCTTCCTGTCCACGCTGACGAACTTCCTCTACGACGACGGCCGCGCCCGAGGCGACCCGTCCTGGTGCGGGCTCGAGAAGAAGCGCTCGATCTCGACCTGGAACGACCACATCGAGCTGCTGGCGATGGTCGAGGACACGAACGACGGCGCGTTCACGCCTGCCGCCTCCGGACGGCGGCGCCGTGCGGCCCAACGCCGGGCCGGTCGGCGTCGGGCTGTTCAACTACACGTTCTCGGACCAGTCGCAGCGCGTGCGCGAGGCGGCGAACGCGGCGATGCGCCAGGTGGTCGAGCGCGGCGGGCCTGGCGCGCTTCCTGACGCTGGCCGAGACGCGCGGCGCCTACTGCGCGCACCCGCTCGGCGGCTGCCGGATGGCCGAGTCGAAGGACCTCGGCGTGGTCGACCACAGCTGCGAGGCGTTCGGCAACGAGGGCCTCTTCTGCATCGACTCCTCGGCGATCCCGACGTCGCTCGGCGTGAACCCGTCGCTCACGATCTCGGCGGTGTCCGAGCGAGCCGCGGCGGCGCTCGTGTCGCGCGCGGCGGACCTCGGCCTGCCCGCGGCGCCGCCAGGCTTTCAGCCCCGCACGCCGGACGTGTACGTGGGCGAGCGCGTGGTCCCGAGCGCCGCCTAGCGGCCTCGGCCCTATCGGGAAGCTCTGCTACGTTGTCCTCGTTCGCCAGATGAGCGACGACGAACCTCCTCGAAGTAGGCCGCCTCCAATTCGACCGCATATCCGCGGCGCGCTGAGAGGGCCGCCTAGATGACATTGGTGCTGCTGCTGGTCGTCGTGCCGGCACTGATAGCGCTGAACGCCTTCTTCGTCGCCGCCGAGTACGCGCTCGTGCGCTCGCGGCTCGACCGGCTCGAGGCGATGTCCAACGAGGGGGTGCGCGGGGCCAAGCTGGCCACCCGCCAGATCGGGCGGATCGACGAGTACATCGCGGCCTGCCAGGTCGGCATCACGCTCGCCTCGATCGGCATCGGCGCGATCGGCGAGCCGACCATCGCGCACTACCTCGACAAGCCGCTCGGCAACGTGCTCGGGCACGGCGTGGCCGTGGTGATCGCCGCGATCCTCTCCTACCTGCTGATCTCGGCCGCGCACATCACCTTCGGCGAGCTCGTCGCCGAAGATCTACACGGTCGCCCACCCGGAAGGGGTGGCTCGCCGTCTGTCGCGTCCGCTCCGGTTCTTCGGCGTGGCTGTTCAAGCCGGCGATCGTCGTCCTGTCGAAGGCGGCGAACCTCGTGCTGCGGCCGTTCGGGGTGCGCACGGAGGGGCTGGGCGAGGAGACCACCACCTCGGAGGACCTCAAGTTCCTGATCGCGCGCAGCGCCTCCGGGGGCACGCTCGACCCGGGCGAGGCCGTGATGCTTCGCGGCGTCTTCCACCTGCACGAGCAGGAGGCCCGCAACGTGATGACCCCGATCCCGGCGGTGGTGACCGTCGACGTGTCGGAGGACGTGGAGACCGCGCTGCAGCGCTGCGTCCAGTCGGGGCACACCCGCCTCGTCGCGACCGAGGACCACAACACCGACCGCATCCGCGGCATCGTGCACAACAACTCGCTGGTGCGGCTGATGATGGAGAAGGGCCCGCACGCCTCGATCGAGCCGGCCATCAAGGACGTGCCGATCGTGCCGGAGACCAAGCCGCTCGACGACCTGCTCGCCGACCTCCAGCGAGAGCGCACCTCGATGGCGGTGGTGGTCGACGAGTACGGGCGCACGGCGGGCATCGTCACGGTCGAGGACATCGTCGAGGAGGTGGTCGGCGAGATCGCCGACGAGACCGACCCGGCCGCCGGCGCGGTGCGGCGGCTCGCGAACGGCGACTGGTACGTGCGCGGGCACGTGCCGATCACCGACCTGGCGGACTACGGGCTCGACCTGCCGATCGACTCCGAGGCCTACAACTCGGTCGGCGGCTACGTCTTCGGGGAGCTCGGGCGGCTGCCCAAGCGCGGCGACATGGTGCGCGTCGAACGGCTATTCGCTGCGCGTGGAATCCGTGCGCGAGAACCGCATCGAAGCGGTGCGTATCCGGGATCACGAGCCGGATCGCGCCGACGACGACAGCGATCAAGAGTCCGTCCGCGACGCTAGCTAGCTTGACCCGGCAAGAGCTCTTCCCGCTCAGGAGGTCTTGTAAATATGTGGTCGGTCAAGCTCACCGATTCGCAGCGTGACGCATTGCGTGCGCTGCTGAAGGCGCAGGGAGAGGTGGGTCCGTCTCTCGGCGGCGCGCTCGAGGCACTCGAGTTCGCCCGCTGGGACGAGTTGCCCGACGCCGAGCTGGACTGGGAGCGAGTCAGCGAGCTGGCTCAGCTCCAGGGGATCGGCGAGGCCGACGTCGTCTGGGACCTCGCCGCCGGGCTCTCCTCGGGCCTGAAGAGCTCGAGCCGCGTCCGCCGCCGCCCACCGGCGCGCAACCAGCCGCCACCGCAGGCCCGCCGCAACGCCGCCTAGCCGCTCGGCTTCCGGCGCTCCATGAGCAGCGGGGACGGCGGGCCGAAGCCGAACTTCTCGTAGAGACCCTGCGCGTCGTCGGTGTGGAGCAGCCAGCGCACGTTCGCCTGCGGGCCGTTCTCCACGGCCTCGCGCACCAGTTCCACGCCGAGCCCGCGCCCGCGGAAGTCCGGGTGCACGTAGACGTCCGCCAGATAGGCCACCGCCAGGCCGTCCGAGACCACGCGGGCGTACCCGGCCTGGCGCCCGTCGGATGCGTAGAGGCCGATCACGCGAGTGGCCTCGCGGAGCGCTCGCTCCACCACGGCCCGCGAACGCCCGATCGCCCAGTAGGCCTCCGTCGAGAGGAAGCGGTGCACCTCTTCGACATCCACGCGCGAGCGGTCGTCGTCGAGCTCGAAGCCGCCCTCGAGCTCCCGCCTCACGAGTACTCGTAGAAGCCCGCGCCGCTCTTCCTGCCGAGCTTTCCGGCGTCGATCAGCTGCTGGACGCGGGCCGGGATCGGCTCGTCGAGCTCCCCGCCGATCGCCGCCGACACGTCGAGGCCCACGAAGTCGAGCAGCGCGAGCGGCCCCATCGGGTGGCCGGCGCCGAGCTTCATGCACTCGTCCACCGCCTGCGGCTCTATGCCGCTCTCCTCGAGCAGGCGCACCGCGCTGAACAGGTACGGGAACAGCAGGCGGTTCACCACGAACCCGGCCACGCAGGGCACCTCGACGGGTGTCTTGTCGAGCGCCTCGCAGAGTTCGCGGGCACGCCGGCGGGTGTCCTCGCTGGCCTCGTCGGGGAAGGCGAGCTCCACGAGCTTCATCTTCTCCACCGGGTTGAAGACGTGGATGCCGGCGAAGCGATCCGGCCGCCCACTGGCCGCCGCGAGCTGCGGGACCGGCAGCGAGGAGGTGGTGGAGGCCACCACGGCGTCCTCGGCCAGCAGCTCCCCGAGCTCGCCGAGCAGGTGGCTCTTCACGCCCAGGTCCTCGACCACTGCCTCGACCACGAGGGTGCAATCGGCGAGCTCTTCGATGTCGGTGACCACGTCCACGTGGTCACCGAGCCGCTCGCGCACGCGCTCCGCCGAGTGCTCGCTGCGCGCCCAGAGGACCACGCCCGGATGCTCGTCCGCGACCTGCGCCAGACCGCGCGCGATCGCGCCGCTTCCGACGATCCCCAGCCGCTCTGTGAGGGTAGGTTGACTCACGAGTCAATTGAGTACAGTACCCACTGGAAGCGGCTTTTAACGCCAGAGGGCGCCACCAGGAGGTTCGATCACATGCCGATGGAGAGCGGACGCGAGGTAGTCATCGTCGAGGCGGTCAGGACGCCGATCGGCCGGGGCCACCCCGAGAAGGGCTACTACAAGAACACGCATCCGAACGAGCTCCTCGGCAAGTGCTACACCGAAGTGATCGAGCGCGCCGGCATCCCGGCCTCCGAGGTCGAGGACGTCGTGACCGGCTGTGTCCAGCAGTACGGCGAGCAGATGTTCAACGTCGGCCGCAACGCCTGGCTCCAGGCCGGGCCTGCCGATCGAGACGCCGGCCACCACGGTCGACCGCCAGTGCGGCTCGGCCCAGCAGGCGGTGAACTTCGCCGCGGCGCTGATCGCCTCCGGAGTGCACGACGCCGCCATCGGCTCCGGTGTCGAGCACATGGGCCACATCCCGATGGGCGTGGGCTTCAAGTGGGTCGACGAGGTCGGCTCCCCCTGGCCCGACGAGCTGATGGCCAAGTACAACCTGGTGCCGCAGGGGATCTCCGCCGAGATGATCGCCGACAAGTGGGAGATCCCCCGCTCGGAGCTCGACGAGATCGGCGTCCGCTCCCACAAGCTCGCCCACCAGGCGACCGAGGAGGGCCGCTTCGAGCGCGAGACCGTCCCCTTCCAGGTCAACGGCGACACCTACGTCACCGACCAGGGCATCCGCCCGGACACCAGCCTCGAGGCGCTGTCCCAGCTCAAGCCGGCGTTCAAGCCGGACGGCAAGGTCACCGCCGGCAACTCGTCCCAGATCTCCGACGGCGCCGCCGCGGTGCTGCTCATGGAGCGCGAGAAGGCGGAGGCGCTGGGCCTCAAGCCGCGCGCGCGGATCGTCGACCAGACGACCGTCGGCGTCGACCCGGTGATCATGCTCACCGGCCCGATCCCCGCCACCAAGAAGCTGCTCGAGCGCAACGGCATGTCGATCGGCGACATCGACCTGTTCGAGATCAACGAGGCGTTCGCGTCGGTGCTGGCGGCCTGGAGGCGCGAGCTCGATCCGGACATGGACCGGGTGAACGTGAACGGCGGCGCCATCGCCCTCGGCCACCCGCTCGGGTCCACCGGCGCGCGGCTGATCACCACGCTGCTGCACGAGCTCGAGCGCTCGGACAAGGAGCTCGGCCTCGTGACGATGTGCTGCGGCGGAGGCCTCGGCACGGGCACGATCATCCAGCGCGTGTAGCGCCGGTTCGCGGCACTCCGATCGGGTACCCATAGGGTCGTGGCCGTTCAGTCAAACGGCGCGCTGCTTGCTGATCGCTATCGCGTGGTCAGGCGGCTGGGCTCGGGCGGCGCGGCGACGGTCCTGCTCTGCGAGGACCAGCGGCTGGGTCGCCTCGTCGCCGTCAAGCGCCTGCACACCGGAAGCCCGGAGGAGATGGCGCGCCGTCTGCACCGCGAGGCGCGGCTCGGCGCTTCGCTGAACCACCCCAACCTGGTCTCCGTGTTCGACACCGAGACCTACGACGAGGGCGTGCTGATCGTCATGGAGTACGTCGAGGGGGAGACGCTCGGCGACGCGCTGCGGCGCGGCCCGCTGCCGATGCGCCAGGCCCTCGATGTGATCCGGGCGCTGGCGCGCCGCGCTCGACCACGCGCACTCCCATGGCGTGGTGCACCGCGACGTGAAGCCCGGCAACGTGCTGCTCGGGCCCGCGGGCGTGGTGAAGCTCGCCGACCTCGGCATCGGCATCGCCGCGGACAACACGCGCATCACCCGCACCGGCATCGCGCTCGGCACGCCCGCCTACATGGCGCCCGAGCAGATCGAGGCGGGGCGCGTCACGCCCGCGGCGGACGTCTACGCGCTGGGCGCCGCTGAGCTTCGAGCTGCTCAGCGGTCGCAAGGCGCACGAGGGCGCGAACCCGCTGGAGGTGGCCCAGCGGCGCCGTCGGCCGCCCGCCGCCGGACCTGCGCGACGCCTGGCCGGACGCCCCGCGACGCGGCCGCAGAAGCGCTCGAACGCGCCATGTCGCGGGACCCGCAGGCGCGCCAGCAGTCGGCCGGCGAGCTCCGCGACGAGCTGGAGGCCGCCGTCATGCCGGCCGCTGTCGGCGGAGCGCCCGCCGCGGCCACCGGCCCCGGTCAGGCTGCCCCTCGGCGGCTCGCGCGGGTTCCCGCGCTGGATCCCGGTGCTGGCGCTCGCGGTTGTGGCGGTGGTCGCCGTGCTGGCGCTGACCACGGGCGGAGGCGGCGACAAGTCGCCGTCGCACAAGGCGAGCACCACGCAGGCGAGGCGCACCCAGGCCCCGCACCCAGTCGACCCCGGCGAAACCCGCTCAAACCCAGTCCACGCCTGCACCGGCGCCCACACCGAGCGGCGCCGACGAGGGCCGCCGGCTGAACGACCAGGGCAAGGCGCTGATCGACGCCGGCCAGCCCGCGCAGGCGATCCCGATCCTCCAGCAGGCCGTGAACGCTTTCCCTCCGGACGCGCGCCTGACCGACGTCAACTACGCCTACGCGCTCTTCAACCTCGCCGACGCGTACCTCAAGTCGGGGCAGGCGGCGCAGGCGATACCGCTGCTCCAGCAGCGCCTCCAGATCCCGAACCAGACGAACGTGGTGCGCCACGAGCTGCGCGATGCGCTGCGCGCGGCGGGCTTCAAGGGCCTTGGAAAGGGACGCGGCGGCGATGGCTGAGCGGATAGGATGCGACACCTCTTGGATCTGACTCTCTCACCGCAGGAGCAGGCCTTCCGCGACGAGCTGCGTGACTGGCTCGAGCGCAACCACCCCGGGCGCGAGCCCGCCGGCGACGAGGAGGCGTTCCAGTTCCGGCGCCAGTGGCAGCGCAAGCTGCACGAGGCGGGCTACGCGGGCCTGTCGTGGCCGAAGGAGTACGGCGGCCGCGGCGCGAGCCTGATCGAGACGGCGATCTTCAGCGAGGAGATGGCGCGCGCCAAGGCGCCCTCCGCCGGCCAACGTGCTCGGCCTGGCGATGGGCGGCCCGGTGGTGATCCACCACGGCACCGAGGAGCAGAAGCAGCGCTTCCTCGAGCCGATCCTGTCGGCCGACGAGATCTGGTGCCAGGGCTTCTCCGAGCCCGAGTCGGGCTCCGACCTCGCCTCCCTGAAGACCAAGGCGGTGAAGTCGAACGGCGGCTGGAAGGTCACCGGCCAGAAGGTCTGGACCACGTTCGCCCACGAGGCCAAGTGGTGCATGCTCGTGGCGCGCACGCGACCCGGACGCGCCCAAGCACAAGGGCCTCACCTACTTCCTGATGGACATGGAGCAGGAGGGCGTGCAGGTGCGCCCGCTGCGCCAGATCACCGGCGAGTCCGAGTTCAACGAGATCTTCATGGAGGACGCCTACATCCCCGACGAGAACGTCGTCGGCGGCCTGGGCGACGGCTGGAACGTGGCCATCACCACGCTGATGAACGAGCGCTCGGGCATCGCGTTCGGCTCGGCGGTGGGCGTGAAGATCGCCCTCGGCGAGCTGATGGAGCTGGCCCGCGAGCAGCGGCGTGGACGACGATCCCGTGATCCGCCAGCGCGTCGCCCAGCTCTACATCGAGTCCGAGGCGCTGCGGCTCAACGCCTACCGCGGCCTGACCGGTCAGATGAAGCGCGGCTACCCGGGGCCGGAGGGCTCGCTGCCCAAGTGGCAGTGGTCGGATCTCAACCAGTCGCTCACCGAGCTCGCGATGGACATACGCGGCCAGGGCGCGCCCGTGGTGGACGACAAGTGGACCTACCGCTTCCTGCGCGCGCGCGCGAACTCGATCGAGGGCGGCACCACCGAGATCCTGAAGAACATCATCGCCGAGCGCGTGCTCGGCCTTCCGAGGATGAGGTAGGGCGTGAACTTCGACTTCAGCGACGACCAGCACGCGATCAAGCGCACCGCCAAGGACTTCCTGGCCAGTCGCTACAAGGCCGAGAAGATGCGCGAGCTGGCCGAGTCGGGCAGCTACGACGAGGCGCTGTGGAGCGAGATGGCCGAGCTCGGCTGGCCCGGCATCTTCATCTCCGAGGAGCACGGCGGCCAGGGCCTCGGCGTGGTGGAGCTGGTGATCGTGATGGAGGAGCTGGGCTACGCGCTCGCCCCGTCGCCGTTCTTCTCGAACGCCGCCGCGGGCCTCCTGATCCAGCACGGCGGCAGCGAGGAGCAGCGGCAGCGCTGGCTCCCGGGCATCGCGTCGGGCGAGCAGCGGGGGACCGTGGGCGTCGTCTCGGGCGGCGAGGCGCCGCTCGTGCCAGACGCCGACTCGGCCGCCGTGATCGTGTCTGGTCGACGGCGACTCGGCCACGCTCGTCGAGGCCGGCGATGCCGAGGTCGAGCTGCAGAACACGATCGACCCCACTCGCCGCTACGCATCGGTGCGCGCGGACGCCGGTGAGGCACTTCCCGGCGACGCGTCCGCAGGCCTCGACCGCGCGGAGATAGCGCTGGCCGCGGAGCTGGTGGGCATCTCCCAGCACGCGATGGAGATGTCGATCGAGTACGCCAAGGACCGCAAGCAGTTCGACCGGCCGATCGGCTCCTACCAGGCGGTCTCGCACCGCTGCGCCGAGATGCTCCTGTGGGTGGAGAGCTCGCGCTCAGCTGCCTACTACGCCGGCTGGGCCGCGGACTTCGAGCCTGAGTCGGCGGCGCTGGCCGCGTCCGTGGCGAAGGCCTACGCGGCCGACGCGGGCTGGCAGGTCACGGCCTCGGCGCTCCAGGTGCACGGCGGCATCGGCTTCACCTGGGAGCACGACCTCCAGTTCTTCCTGAAGCGCGCTCGCAGCGACGGGCACCTGCTCGGCAGCCCGCGCGAGCACCGCGAGCGCGTGGCCCAGCTGGCCGGCCTCTCGCGCGCCGCAGCCCCCGCCTAGCGCCGCGGCCGGCGCTACTGGATGCTGGGCAGCGGGCGCTCGCCGTGCTGACCGGGATGCCCGCGGTGCTCGCCGTCGAAGGCGATCCGCTCGAGGCGTGCGATCTCGCGGTCGCCCTCGATCCGCGCGGGATCGCCGGGCGGGAGGTCGCGAATCAGGTTGCGGATCCGGTTGCGGATCTGCAGCGCGAAGTGCGGCGTGGAGGCGCCCATAAGCTGGCGCACGTCCTCCACGGTGGGCTTGCGATCCGGCTTCTCGAACTCGCTCACGGGCGGGAACGATGGCAGGTTTCGCGGCGGCTCACGGGTTCGTGGGCTGCACGGGCACGAGCTGAGTGACCGTGTCGAGGCGGCCCTGCGCGCCCACCGACACCGTGCTGCCGTCCCCGAGGATCCAGACGTGGTTGAACACGCCGCTGTTGGGGTTGGTCTGGTAGCCGGGCTGCACGTCCTGGAAGAAGCCGTCGAGCGTGGGCGGCAGCGCCGCCGCCACGTCGGTGAGCAGCAGCGGCGCGAAGATGCCCCCGCCGGCGAGCGCCGCCGCCGCGGCGGCGTCCGCGGGGCGCGTGGTGCTGGCGACCGTGAAGTTCTGGCCCGGGGTGTTGATGTCCCAGCCGAAGCCGTGGCTGCCGAAGCGGGTGAACGCGATCGCGTTCTGCACGGGCGTCGGCCCCTGGATGCGCTGCACCGTGCCGAGCTTCTGCAGCTGGCGGATGACCGCCGGCCCGATCACGCTCGGCGGGCCCAGCACCCAGATCTTGGGATGGTCGTGACGGCGCAGTGCCGTGCGGGTGGCGGGCGGGATCAGGCCCTGGCGCACGAACAGCACCGAGTCGCCCGAGCGCGCCGCCCAGGCCGCGGCCGGCATCGCGTAGCCAGCCTGCTCCCCCGAGGCGATCAGCACGTTCGACGCGGGCTTCCCGCGAGCGACCGAGAAGAACTTGTCCACCCCGGCCGCGATCACGTACGGGTCGGTGCCGGGGATGACCGCCTTCGTGAGGGTGCCCGG
Organism: uncultured Thermoleophilaceae bacterium; assembly: GCA_963729205.1. GTDB lineage: Bacteria > Actinomycetota > Thermoleophilia > Solirubrobacterales > Thermoleophilaceae > JAICJR01. The sequence goes on along the minus strand of CAVSNA010000020.1, from coordinate 246,640 downwards.
CCGCGCCGCGTTGTCGCCCACGCGGATGATCTGCGCGCTGCCGGCGAGCGCGGAGCCGGTCGGCTTCAGGCGCGCGAGCGTGTCGCTCGAGACCGCCGGCAGCTTGCCGGCGTCGCTCAGCAGCGTGGGCACCCCGAGCGGGCTTGCCATCAGCACCGAGGCGGCGATCGCCGCCTGCCAGTCGCCCCCGTCCACGATCGCGACCGCGTGCGGCCGGTTCGTGGGAGAGGTGGAGGGGAACACCGCGCTGACCGAGCCCGCCACGTCGGCGGCCGCGTCTGCGCCGGCGACGCGAGTGGTGTTCTTGGTGGCGGAGACCGGGAAGCCCAGCTCCGTCGCGGCCGAGCGATCCGTGGACCTCGCGCTGATCTGCGGCGCGCTGCCGTTGCTCGTGTCCTTCTCGTTGAGCCCCGAGCAGCCGCCCACCGCGAGCAGGGTCAGAACGAGGGGCACGGCAAGCGGACGGCGCACGGTCACCCACGATAACGACCGGTATGGCGGCTTCGCGGCAACCGCTATCCTGTCGTTGGTTGACTGGTCAGTCAACCGCATTGGGACCCGGAATTTCGGAGGCGTTTCGTGGATTTCCGCCTGACTGACGACCAACTCGAGTGGCAGGCGTACTGCCACCGCTTCTCTGAGGAGGTCATCCGGCCGGTGGCCGCCAAGTACGACCGCGAGCAGAGCGTGCCGTGGGACGTGCTCAAGGAAGCCCGCAAGTGGAAGCTCCACGGCATGGAGTACCTCGAGAAGATGGCGAACGACCCGGGCGGGCTGAACGGGGTCATCTACGCCGAGGAGCTGCACTGGGGCTGCGCGGGCATCGCCCTCGCGATCTCCGCCTCCTCGCTCGCCGCCGCCGGAATCGCCTCCTCCGGCACCCCCGAGCAGCTCGGCAAGTGGCTGCCCGAGTGCTACGGCCTGGGCGACGAGATCAAGCTCGGCGCCTACGCGGTCACCGAAGCCGGCGCGGGCTCCGACGTCAAGGCGCTGCGCACCACCGCCAAGCTCGACGGTGACGAGTGGGTCCTCAACGGCACCAAGGTCTTCATCTCGAACGGCGGAATCGCGGACGTGACCGTGGTGGTCGCGACCGTTGACCCCGAGCTGGGCCACCGCGGCCAGGCCTCCTTCATCGTGCCGAAGGGCATTCCGGGCCTCTCGCAGGGCAAGAAGGAGGACAAGATCGGCATCCGCGCGTCCCAGACCGCGGAGGTCGTCCTGGACGACTGCCGCATCCCTGTGGACTACCTCCTGGGCGGCATGGACAAGCTGAACGCGAAGCTCGAGCGCGCACGCTCGGGCAAGTCGAGCGGCCGCGCATCCGGCGCGCTTGCCACCTTCGAGATCACGCGGCCCATGGTGGGCGCATCCGCCCTCGGGATCGGACGCGCCGCCTACGAGTGGACGCTCGAGTACCTCGAGGACCGCGAGGAGTTCGGCGAGCAGTTGATGGAGCAGCAGCGCATCCAGCAGACGCTGGCGGACGTGGCCACCGAGCTCGACGCCGCGCGCCTGCTCGTCTGGCGCGCCGCCTGGATGGGCCGCAACGGCGCCCCCATGACCGCCGGTCAGGGCTCGATGTCGAAGCTGAAGGCGGGCGACGTGACGATGTGGGCCACCACCGCGCTGATGGACCTCGTGGGGCAGGCCGCCGAGTCGACGGAGTACCCGCTCGAGAAGTGGTTCCGCGACGCCAAGATCTACCAGATCTTCGAGGGCACGGCCCAGGTCCAGCGGCTCGTCGTCTCCCGCATGCAGCGCGAGACCTACAGACAGCAGCGCGAGGAGTCCGCGGCAGCGGCGGAGGACGCCGGCAGGCAGGCAGAGGTCGCCGCGGCGTGAGCGAGACCGCGCCCGGCCCCACGGTCTCGAAGCGCAACAAGATCACGATCGAGGTCGATCGCGACCTCTGCTTCGGCTTCGGGGACTGCGTGGACTCGGCGCCGGGCGTGTTCGAGCTGGACGACGAGAACAAGTCGATCATCGTCGACCCCGACGCGCAGGACCGCGACACGATCATGCTCGCGTCGCAGGACTGCCCGGTGGACGCGATCTTCATCGTCGACGAGGAGTCGGGCGAGCAGATCTACCCTTAGCGACCATGTCTGACTACACGCTGGTGAACCTGAAGGACGACGTGGAGGACATGGCGCCGAAGTTCGGCCTCTCTCCGGGGCTCGAATCCCGCTTCGCCCGTGTCCCGCTGGAGTTGACGCAATCCGGCCTGAGCTACTACCGAGTCGCGCCGGGGTTCCGGCTGCCGTTCGGCCACACCCACGAGGAGCAGGAAGAGGTGTACGTGGTGGTCAGCGGCAGCGCTCGGATCAAGCTCGACGACGAGCTCGTCGAGCTGAAGCAGTGGGACGCCCTGCGCGTGCCGGCGAAGACCATGCGCGCCTTCGAGGCGGGCGACGAGGGCGCGGAGATCGTGGCGTTCGGCGCTCCGAACACCGACAACAAGGACGCCGAGATGGTGCAGGACTGGTGGTCCGATTGACGCGGGCGGGACAATTCGGGACATGCGCCGGCTCGCCGTCGCCGGTCTCGTCCCCGCGCTTCTGATCGCGGCCTGCAGCGGTTCCGGCAGTCACCAGAACCAGGCGACCCCCACAACCCCGCCAGCCTCCGGCACGCCCCCGCCCGCGCCCGCGCCACACAAGACGGCGGTGCGCAAGGGCGACGAGCGCGTGATCCGCGGCTGGAACAAGGCCGTGAACGCGGGCGACTACGACCGGGCCGCGAGCTTCTTCGCCCCCGGCGCGGTCGTGATCCAGGACTTCGCCCTGCCGCTCCCAACGCACAGGATCGCGACCGAGTGGAACTCGGGCCTGCCCTGCCGGGCCGACATCACCGCCGTGCAGGGCGAGGGCCCCACGACGGTGGCCAGCTTCAGGCTCCGCGAGGGGCGCACCCACCTGTGCACGACGGGCGGGGACGCGCAGGTGCTGTTCACGATCCGCGGCGGCCTGATCAGGATCTGGCGCCAGCTGCCCAACAACGGGCAATCGGGCGCACCCGCGGTCTAGGTTCTCGCCCCGGCCGGGGGCGCCACCTCTGGGCGCTCCCTGGCGAGGGTGCCGTCCTCCACGCGGCGGCGCAGCTCTTCGCTGCGGCCGGCGGCCACGGCTCTCGCCGCGCGCTTCTCGCTGAGCGGCACGCCGCGCGCGGCCGCGAACTCGAGCAGCTCCTGCTTCTCCTCCCCCTCCGCCGCGGCGCGCATGAACAGCCAGCCGAACAGGCAGATCGTGAGGATGCTCTGCTCGATCATCATCACGGCGCCCGCGACGCTCTGGTCGTCAAGCGCGCGCCAGCCCGTGGCGGGCCTCGCCGGCGCGGTAGAAGCCGTAGAAGACCGATCCCGACCAGATGAAGATGTTGCCGAGCAGCGTGCCCAGCAGCCGCACCGCGATGATGTAGCCGAGCTTCGCGATGTTCGTGAACCAGGCCGGCTTGGGCAGCGGGCCGAACAGCGGCATCCACATCAGGGAGCCGAAGAACAGGAACGTGAGGTGCTGGCCGGCGTGGACCAGCTCGTTGCGGTAGGCGGCCCCGTAGAGCGCCGGCAGGTGCCAGAGGTAGAAGTTGAGCGCCCACAGGCTGAGCGCCGGCACCGGATTGGTCAGCGGGCGCAGCCGGTCGACGCATCTTGATCTGGAGCACCGGCTGCAGGAGCGGCCCGGTGAGGCCCAGCACGAGCAGCAGGGCCGCGACGTCGCCGATCAGCAGGTGCTGTGCCATGTGGGCGGCGAAGATCTGGTCGCTGATCTCGTCCACCGGTGGGCTGAGCGCCACGAGCAGCACCAGCAGGCCGCTCGTGAAGCAGGCCACCCGCGAGCCGGGCACGGGGCGCCCCTGGTCGGCGAGGGTCCGCGCGCGGGTGCGATAGGCGTAGTAGGTCAGGCAGACCCCGGTCACACCGGCGAACTGGAGCACCACGCCGATGCTTCCTCCGTAATGCGCGAACGGCATGGCCGAAGGCTACGCCAGCCGGGGCAGGCCCGAGGCGGCTGAGCTCAGCTCGCCTGGGTGCTGCCGGAGCGCTCGGGCGCGTGCTCGCGCGCCCAGCGGACGATGTCGCGTGAGCCGTTCACGGTCGAGCCGTCCGGGCAGCTGCAGCACCGGAAGCTTCTCCTGACCGCTGATCGCCTTCAGCTCGGGGCGCCTGCCCTTGGTGAAGAGGCCGAACGGGTGATTGCGGTCGAAGACCTCGGTCCGGTACTCGTGCCCCGCCTTGCGCAGCGCCTCGTGCGCGAGACGGCAGGGATGCACGGGCGGCCCGCCCTCGTTGATGTGGCAGACGTACAGCGTCAATTCGCCCGCCTGTCCGTCCGTGTGCGCCATCCTCGCTGAGGCTAGCGGACGCCGCTCAGCCGTTCTCGCGGTCGCGGTCGATGTGCTCACGCTCGGCGAGGCGGTTGTCCCGCCTGAGCTGGGCCTCGCGCTGGCGGCGCACCTCGTCCGGCGTCTCGGGAACCAGCGCCGGCACCCCGCTGGGCCGGCCCTCGTCGTCGAGCGCCACCATCGTCAGATACGCGGTGGAGGTGTGCAGCGGTCTCGCCGCTGCGCACGTCCTCCGACTCCACCCGCACGCCCACCTCCATCGAGCTGCGCCAGACGGCGTTCACGCAGGCGCGGACGGTCACGAGGTTGCCGACGTAGACGGGATGGCGGAACGTCATGCGGTCCATTCCGGCCGTCACCACCCGGCCGCCGGAGTGCCTGATGGCGGCGATCCCCGCCACCTCGTCGCACATCCACATGATCGTGCCGCCGTGAACGTTGCCGCCGATGTTCGCATCGGTCGGCCCCATCCAGCGGGAGATCGTGGACCGGGACTGGGATGGTGGCCGCGGCTCCATGGCGCGTGGGTAGTCTAAGAGCCTCTCCTTCGAACACACCGCCCAAGGAGGCGTTTGCATGCCCGGACTCGGCGGACGCATGTCCACAGTCGTAAAGGCCAAGATCTCCAAGCTGCTCGACCGCGCCGAGGACCCCGGCGAGACCCTCGACTACGGCTACAACAAGCAGCTCGAGCTGCTCCAGAACGTCAAGAAGGGCATCGCGGACGTCGTCACGTCCAAGAAGCGCCTCCAGATGCAGGAGGAGCAGATCAAGCAGCAGGTGGTGAAGCTCGACACGCAGGCGCGCCAGGCGCTGGCGCAGAACCGCGAGGATCTCGCCCGCGCGGCGCTCGAGCGCAAGACGGTCGCCCAGACCGAGCTGCAGACGCTCGACACTCAGATCGCGGAGCTCGAGAAGCAGCAGGAGTCGCTCACCGAGAACGAGAAGAAGATGCGCGCCAAGATCGAGGCCTTCCGCACCAAGAAGGAGGTCATCAAGGCGCAGTACTCCGCCGCCGAGGCGCAGGTCAAGATCGGCGAGGCCGCCAGCGGCGTGGGCGAGCAGATGGCCGACCTCGGCCTGGCGATGCAGCGCGCCCAGGACAAGACCGAGCAGATGAAGGCGCGGGCCGGCGCCGTCGAGGAGCTCGAGGCCGCGGGCACGTTCGACGACATCACGCAGCTCGGCCCGCCCCAGGACGACATCGACAAGCAGCTGGCCGAGCTCAGCGCCGGCTCGCAGGTGGACGACGAGCTGGCGAAGATGAAGGCCGAGCTGGGCGCCGGTGCCGCCCCCGCCGAGACCCCCGCGCTCGAAGAGGGCGCCAAGGAGCAGCAGCCATGATCGTCCGCATCTCGGGAGAGGGTCAGTACGACGTCGCCGACGACCAGCGCGAGCGGCTGAACCAGCTCGACAACCAGGCCGTGGCGGCGGTCGAGGCGGGCGACGAGACGAAGTTCAACGAGCTCTGGGGCCAGATGCTCGAGCTCGTGACGAACGAGTGCAAGCCGCTGGCCGACGACGAGCTGGTGGAGTCCGACGTGATCCTCCCGCCGCGCGACTCGACCTTCGAGGAGGCGCGCGCCGACTTCAACGGGGAAGGCCTGATCCCGGACTGATCCGGGCGGCCCTCCGGGTTAGAGCGGGATCTCCCAGAGCGGGAACCAGCGCTCGAGCTCCGGCTCGATCGGCAGCTCGCCGCCGATCTGGGCCTTCAGCTGGAGCTCGCGCTCGGTGTCGCGCTGCTTGTCGCCCGCCGGGACGAACGGGTAGTAGGCGCCGCGCTTGAAGTTGTAGATGAAGTAGATCTGGCGGCCCTTCTCCTCGAAGGCGAACACCGCGCAGAGCAGCCGCTCGCCGTAGCCGCCCGTCTCCAGGTTGCTCGACACCACGTTGATCGCCACCACGAGGTCCTCGAAGTCGCTCGTCGTGGAGCACGATCCAGCGGTAGCCGAACTCATCGTCCTTCGAGTCGACGGTGGTGCCGGTGTCCTTCGCGGCGCTCCGCAGGAGCTCGTCGGTGTCCTTCACGATCTGGTCGAAGTCGGACGTGGCCAGCGGCTGGAACACGATGCCCGCCACGTCGCGGTGGGTCAGTTCCAGCGAGGTCTCGAGCGTGACCTGCGCCGTGGTCATCGCGAACAGCCGGTCCCGCGCCGGCTGCTTGACCTTGGTGCGTCCGAGGATCGAGTCGAGAAGGCCCAAGTCCGAGGTCGGGACCTAGGCGGCGATCGGGCCCTGGAGCTGGGCCTCGTACTGCTGGAGCCGCTCGATCCGCTTCTCCATCGGCGGGTGAGTCGCGAACAGCGTGGCCACCGTCTCCTTGACGCTGGTGGGCACGATGAAGAACGCGTTCATCTTGCCGACCGCGCGCAGGTCCTGGTCGGGCACCCGCTGCATCGCGCCCGACAGCTTCATCAGGGCGGAGGAGAGAGCGCTCGGGCGGCCGGTGATGATCGCCGCCCCGCGGTCGGCCCCGAACTCGCGGTAGCGCGAGAGGGCGAGCATCAGGAAGAAGGAGACCACGTAGACGAGGAACGAGACCAGCAGCACGACGATGAAGGGCAGGCCGCCGTCCTCATCGTCTCCGCCGCCGAAGCCGCCGCCGAAGAAGAAGCCGAACTGGGTGATCAGCGCCGCGAGCGAGGCGAAGAAGCTCGCGAGCGTCATGACCATCACGTCGCGGTTCTTCACGTGCGTGAGCTCGTGAGCGAGGACGCCCTCCAGCTCGTGTGGCTCGAGGATGTTCATGATGCCGGTGGTGCAGCAGACCACCGCGCTCTTCGGCGAGCGCCCCATGGCGAAGGCGTTCGGCACGTTGGTGTCGGCGATCGCGAGCTTGGGCTTCGGCAGGTCGGCCTGGATGCAGAGGCGGTCGATCATCGCGTGGAGTCCCGGTGCCTGCTCCGGCGTGACCTCCTTGGCCCCCATCGCGGCGAGCCCGATCTTGTCCGAGAGGAACAGCTGCCCGACGAGCAGCGCCCCGAGGATGACGACCATGATGCCGACGCCGGCGCCGGCCGCGAACAGGACGCCGACGAACACCACGTAGAGGGCACCCAGAAGGAACAGGGTGAGCAGCATCCGGAACTGAAGTCCGGGGTCACGACCGAATTGCGCGCGTGGAGAAGGCATGCTTTGAGTCTAGTTGGCGCACCCGAGCCGGCCTCGAAGGCTTAGGCGGTCTTTAGGGCCGCCAAATGTTTGACAGACGGGTGGGTGCTGTCTTAGCGTTGCCACCCGCCATGGCGTCCGGCGCACGAGAGCTCAAGCACCTCGATTCGCACCGGGCTGAGGTGCTGGCGTCGCTCTGCGAGGCGATCGTGCCGGGCTCGGCGTCGGGTCGGGCCGGTGGTCTACATCGACGCGGTGATGGGCTTCATGCCGCCGCCCCAGGTCGAGGTGGTGCTGGGCGCCATCGACGCGCTGGAGGTGCCGGCGGCAGGCGGTGCCGAGACGCTGGGCCCGGTGGCGCTCACGCCCGAGTTCCAGATGGTGCGGGCGCTCGCCGTCGAGGCCTTCTACAGCGACTTCGTGGCGCCGGGCGCCCCGGGCCCGGGCGCGTACGAGGAGATCGACTTCCACTCGCCGCTCGCCCTGCGCGTGAAGAAGGACTGGTCGTTCCTGGGGATCGAGGGATGAGCGAGCGCTTCGACGTGGTCGTGGTGGGCTCGGGCGCCGGCGGCGGGGTGGTGGCAGGCGAGCTGGCGGAGAAGGGCCGCAGCGTGTTGCTGCTCGAGGCGGGGCCGCACCGCACGGCGGCCGATTTCACGCGCTGGGAGGCCAAGGCCAACTACGACTTCTGGTTCCCGCCGCGGTTCGCGCCGGTGAACGGCGGCGAGGGCGGCCTTGTGGCGATGTTCGGCGGCCGCTGCGTGGGCGGCACCACCACGATCAACACCAAGGTGGCGCTGCGCGCGATCCAGATGGACTACGACAAGTGGCGCGAGGCCTCGGGGATCGAGCTGGGACCGGACGACCTGGCCCCGTTCTACGAGCGCGTCGAGGCGGCGCTCGGCGTGCGCGAGCGCAGCGACTGGACGCAGGCGCGTGCAGGACGCTCGTGCCCGGCTTCGAGGCCATGGGCGCCGAGCTCGAGCCCGTCATGTCCTACACGGACGAGAACTGCATGAAGTGCGGCTCGTGCCTCCAGGGCTGCCCCACGAACGCCGGCAAGAACACGATGAACACCTACATCCACAGGGCCTGGGCGCGGGGCAAGCTCGAGCTGCGGGCCGACTGCCCCGTGGAGCGGATCGTGATGGAGGATCGCGGCAGCGGACTCGAGGCCACCGGCGTCGAGTACGTCGACCCGAGCGGGGCGCGCCAGACGGTGAGGCGGGCGCCGTGGTGGTGGCGGCGGGCACGCTCAACACGCCCCAGATCCTGCTCCGCTCCGGCATCCGGGAGCTGGCCGGCGGATCGCCCAGCAGCATGCAGGTGGGTCGCAACCTCGGCTTCCATCCCTGCCGCCTCGTCTACGGCCTGTTCGACGAGATCCAGGACGCGCACATCGTCTACCCGATCAGCTCCCACTGCATGAAGCACCAGCTCGACGAGGACGGCGGCTTCATCGTCGAGGCGGCGACCGTGCAGGACCCGATCGGCTTCGGCATCAGCGTGTCCGACGAGAACGGCCCGCTCTGGGGCCAGCCGCTCGTGGACGCGGCGAAGCGCTACCGCTACTGGACCGGCGTGCTGATGATGGTCAACGACGACAACCACGGCCGCGTGGAGCTGACCGAGGACGGCGGCGAGGCCTTCGCCGCGGACCTCGAGGCGCCCGAGCTCGGCAGGCTGGACAACGCGCTCGAGTTCTCCATCGGACGTGCTGCGGGCCGCCGGGGCGAAGCAGATCCTCTGGACCGGCCTCGTCTCCACCCACGTGCAGGGCAGCTGCCGGATGGGCACCGATCCGGCCCGCTCGGTGGTGAACGAGCACGCCGAGTCGCACGACGTGAAGCGGCTGTTCGTGGGGGACGGCTCGGCGGTGCCGCGCACGCTGTCCGTGAACCCGTCGATGACGATCATGGCGCTGGCCACGCGCCTGGCGGACCACCTCGACGCCGATCCGAACGGGTATCTCGAGGCCCGCGCGACGGGGGTCGCCGCCGGCGTCTGAGCGGTCCTGCAGGAGCTCTTGCAGTAAGCAGGAGAACCGCCAACCGCCTGCCGTTCATGCGCTTGGTAGAGTGGCCGCGTCCCACGCGCTGAATTGCCCTGCAGAATGCGGTAAACGGGGCAACGACGGCGTACTGCCGGGGCGGATCAACCGGCATGAGACGAGCTTTCCTGCTGTCCATATCGCTGGCCCTTGCGGCCTTTGTTCTGCTCCCCATGCCGGGGATGTCAGAGCAGCTCAGCTCGCGCATCGGACACCAGCGCAACAAGGTCGCGCAGAAGCTCCACCACGAGGGGGTGCTGACCACCACGATCTCCTCGTTCAACGACAAGATCAGCGGTCTTCAGGGGAGCATCCGCGGGCTCCAGGAGCGCGAGACGAGGATCCAGACCACCCTGTCCCAGAAGCGCGCCGAGCTCGCCGACATCCAGAACAAGCTCCAGGTGGCGCGCGACCGCCTCGTGCGGCTCAGGCAGCAGCTGGCGGTGGCGAAGGCCCAGCTCGCGGCGCGGCTGGTGGACGACTACGAGTCCGACGATCCGGACATCGTCACGGTGATCCTCGAGGCGCATGGCTTCGACGACCTGCTCACGCGCGCCGACTTCCTCGAGCGGATCTCGAGGCAGGACCAGCAGATCGTCGGCACCGTGAAGACGCTGAAGGCCCAGGCGACGACGCAGGCGAACCAGCTCACCGCGCTCCAGGGCAAGGCGCAGGCCGCCGCGAACGCGATCCTCAACCAGCGCAACGCGGTGGCCGCGTCGAAGAACAAGCTCGTGAGCTCGCGCGAGCAGCTCCAGCGCACGCGCAACGGGCGCAAGGCCGTGCTCGCCCGCGTGCGCTCGAGCCGCGTGAAGGCCCAGGAGGACCTGAACAGCCTGCTGGCAGCAGCAGATCGCAGATCGAGTCCCAGCTGCGCAACGCCGCGCCGAACGCCTTCACCCCGCAGGGCGGCGGCGGCCCGATCAGGCAGGGTTCCGGCCGGCTGATCTGGCCGGTGAACGGCCCGATCACCTCGCCCTTCTGCGAACGGCGCGCGTGGGAGGCCTGTCACCCGGGCATCGACATCGGCGTGCCGACCGGCACGCAGATCCACGCCGCCGACTCCGGCCGCGTGACGATCGCCGGCTGGGAGGGTGGCTACGGCAACTACACCTGCATCCAGCACACCGCCACGATGTCGACCTGCTACGGCCACCAGGAGCGCATCCTCGTCGAGCGTCGGCCAGTCGGTCAGCCAGGGCCAGGTGATCGGCATCAGCGACTGCACGGGCCTCTGCTTCGGCCCGCACCTGCACTTCGAGGTGCGCATCAACGGCACGCCGGTCAACCCCCTGAACTACTTGTAGGCCGATGTCCGCCGAGGAGCTCGTCGGGGCGGACATCTTCGGCGACGACTACCTCTGGTTCTACGACGGCATGCTCGAGGAGCGAAGCGACGCCGACGTGGAGCTGATCATGCGGCTGCTGGAGCCGCCCGCGGGGACCGAGCTGCTCGACGTGCCCTGCGGGCATGGGCGGATCGCGAATCGGCTGGCGGCGCGCGGCCTGCGCATGACCGGGCTGGACCTGACCCCCGGCTTCCTCGAGCTGGCGCGCGAGCGCGCCGCCGCCGCCGGGGTGGAGGTCGAGTACGTCGAGGGCGACATGCGCGCAGCTGCCGTTCGAGGGCCGCTTCGACGCGCTGCGTGAACTGGTTCACCTCGTTCGGCTACTTCGACGACGACACCAACCGGCGGGTGCTCGAGGGCTTCCGCCGCGCCCTGCGGCCGGGAGGCCGGCTGCTGCTCGAACAGGCGAGCCGCGATCTTCTGCTCACGAGCCTGCCGAGCCACGGCGCGCCGGCCATCTGGATGGCGGAGCGCGACGACGACCTGATGATCGACAAGGTCAGCTCGACACCGCCCGAGGGCGCTCGCACACCGAGCGCATCGTCGTGCGCGGCGGCCGCGTGCGCAGGCAGGAGTTCTCGCTCTCGCAGCCCGCCGCGTCTCAGCTGGCCGAGTGGCTGCGGGAGGCCGGCTTCGACGAGGTGGAGCTGTTCGACGAGAGTGGCGGCCCCTTCGGCCGCACCAGCCGCCGGCTTGTGGCGCGCGCCATGCTCCATTGAGCGCCGGCTCCTGCCGGAAAGTCTGCAAAAAGCGTTTCAGGCAGGAATAGAAGTACCCCGTATGGGGAAGTGGAGGACTAGAGCTTCCGGCTCGTCGCCGCAGGAGGCTCACCAGTACGGCGTACCCCAAACGCTGTGAGAGCAACTCGGGCCTACATCGCAAGCTTCGGCACGACCGGGACGTTGATCGTCTCGGCGCTTCTCAGCATGTCCGTGATGAGCGCGATCGTGGGCTTCAAGGGCTTCCCCAGCCAGGATCTGCAGAACCCGATCGGGTCGGTGCTGGTCCAGGAGCGGCAGGCGCCGCTGCCGGTGCCCAAGCACCCGGCGCCGGTGAGCATCGCCAGCGCTCGCTCAGCCGCCGCGGCGCGGCGCCAGCGGCCACGTCCGCTCGGCGGCTCGCAGCCATCATGGACGTGTCGAGCGCGCCCGTCGCCCACGCGAACCCGGTCGGCCAGTCGGGCTCCACGGCGGCGGACCCGCAGCGGTCCACCACCTCGACGCCGGTGAAGACGCCGGATGCCGGCTCGGTGGTCAAGGACGTGACCAAGGTGGTGCCGCGCGCCCCGAGCGTCCCGGCACCGACCGGGCTGCTCCCGGCCCTCGGGCTGGGCTCGCCGGATCAGGGTCAGGGACAGGCGCCGGCAGTACAGCTGCCGGCGGTGCTGACGGGCGTCACGACCACCGTGACGAACACCGTCGACAAGCTGCTCGGCCGCTAGCTCCGTAGCTCACCCGAGCTGCACCGCGCACGGCGCGCTCGATGAACTTCAGCGATTCCGCCTGGATCTCGCCGTCGTGCTGCAGGGAGCGGTGGTGGCCGCCGGGCAGGATCAGCAGGCGCTTCGGGTCGCCCCGCGGCGGCGTAGAGCTCCTCGGACACCGTGTATGGCACCTGCTCGTCGCCCTGGGCGTGGATCAGGAGGAGCGCGGTGCGTGGCGCCAGCGACGCGGCGGCCGTCCGCACGCTGACGGTCGGCAGCCAGGCCGTGAGCGCCTCGCGGTCGGCCTCGAAGCCCTCGAACCGGCCCGAGCGCACGCCCCGCAGCAGCAGGTCCTCGGTCGCCGGGCAGATCGCCACGACCGCGTCGACGTCGCCGTCGCGACTCGCGCCCAGGATCGCCTGGAAGCCGCCCATGCTCGAACCGCGCACCGCCACCCGATTCACGCTCGCCCGGCGGCGCAGCAGGCCGAGCATCGTCCCCACGTCATCGATCGCGGCGGGGCCGAAGGCGCCGTCGGAGCGGCCGTGGCCGCGGGCGTCGTACGCCAGCGCGGCGACGCCGCTCGCCACCGCCACGCGGGCGAAGTCGTAGTGGCTCTCCTTGGCCGAGCCGGCGCCGTGGAGGATGAGCACGCCGGTCTCGACGGCCTCCTCGGGGAGGAACAGCGCGTACGAGAGCCCGTCGTGCTCGCCGGTCTCTGGAACGGGGTGGGTCATAATCCCGCCCGATTATGTCCGGCCGCCTGATCCAGGACGCGACCGCCGTGTCGCACGTCTATCCCATCGGCTCTCGCCTCAACGAGGCGGGCCGGCTCGAGGTGGGCGGCTGCGACGTGCTGGAGCTCGCGCGCGAGTTCGGCACGCCGGCTTACGTGTACGCCGAGGACGACATCCGGGCGCGCGCTCGCGCCTACATGGACGCCTTCCGGGCCCGCACCGAGCGCTTCGAGGTGGTCTACGCGAGCAAGGCCTTCCCGTGCACCGGCAGCGTTCCGGCTGCTGGTGGAGGAGGGGCTCTCGGCGGATGTGGCCTCGGGCGGCGAGTTTCACCTCGCGCTGCAGGGCGGCTTCGCGCCGGAGCGCTGCTACATGCACGGCAACAACAAGACGGAGGCGGAGCTCGTGTTCGCGCTGGAGCGCGGCATCGGGCACATCGTGGTGGACTCGTTCGACGAGATCGACCGCCTCGAGCGCCTCGCACCCGGTCAGAAGGTGATGCTGCGCGTGACGCCTGGCATCAAGCCGGACACGCACGCGAAGATCCAGACCGGGCAGGAGGATTCGAAGTTCGGCTTCGGGCTCGACGACGTGCCGCGCGCGATCGAGCGCATCAAGACGCTCGAGCTGCGCGGGCTGCACGCCCACATCGGGTCGCAGGTGTTCGACCTCGAGCCGTTCGAGCGGCTCGCGCGGGGTGCTGTCCGGGATGGGCGACTATCCGCTGCTCAACCTGGGCGGCGGCCTGGCGATCGCCTACACCGCCGACCAGGAGCCGCCGTCTGTCGAGAGCTACGTGGACGCCCTGCTGGGGAGCGCCCCCGAGGGCGTGACGGTGCTCTGCGAGCCCGGGCGCTCGATCGTCGGGCAACGCGGGCGTGACCATCTACACGGTGGGCACGGTCAAGCGCATCCCGGGCGTGCGCACCTACGTGGCGGTTGACGGCGGCATGTCCGACAACCTGCGGCCGATGCTCTACGGCGCCCGTTACGAGGCGGAGATCGCCGACCGCTTCGGCGGTGACACCGTGTGCACGATCGCCGGCATGCACTGCGAGTCGGGCGACATCCTGGTGCGCGACGCCACCCTGGACGACCCGCGCGTCGGCGACGTGCTGGTGACGCCCGTCACCGGCGCCTACGGTCACGCGATGGCGAACAACTACAACGCGGTGCCGCGGCCGCCGGTGATCTTCTGCTCCGGCGGCGACGCCCGCGTGGTCGTGCGCCGCGAGACCTACGAGGACCTGACGCTCCGTGACGTTTAGGGTCGGCCTGCTCGGCCATGGCACGGTCGGGTCGGCGTTCCACGAGCTGCTCGATGCCCGCGCCGAGGCGATCGAGGCGGCCACCGGCATGCGGCCGGAGATCAGCGGCGTGCTGACCCGCAGCCGGGGCGACTTCGAGGACCTCGTGGAGCGCAGCGACCTGATCGTCGAGCTGATCGGCGGCACCGAGCCGGCGCGCGACTACATCCTGCGTGCGATGGGCGCGGGCAGGCACGTGGTGACCGCGAACAAGCAGGTGCTGTCGCAGCACGGGGAGGAGCTCTACGACGCGGCGCGCGCGGCCGGGGTGCAGCTGCGCTTCGAGGCCGCGGTGGGAGGCGTCGTGCCCGTGATCCGCGTGATCCACGAGACGCTGGCCGCCGCGCACATCGAGCGCGTCCACGGGATCGTGAACGGCACCACGAACTTCATCCTCAGCGAGATGGCGCGCTCGGGCGCCTCGTACGAGGACGCGCTGCGCGAGGCGCAGGAGCTCGGCTTCGCGGAGTCGGACCCGACCGAGGACGTGACCGGCAAGGACGCCGCCGCCAAGATGGCGATCATCGCGCGGCTCGCCTTCGGGGTCGCGGTGCACCTCGACGACGTGCCCTACGAGGGCATCGACCACCTCACCGGCGAGGACATCGCGTATGCCAAGGAGCTCGGCCTCTCGCTGAAGCTGATCGGCGCGGCCGAGCGGCTGGACAACGGGCTGTCCGTGCGCGTGTATCCGGCGTTTCTCTACGCCGGTCACCCGCTGGCGAGCGTGAACGGCTCGTTCAACGCGGTGACGATCGAGTCGCCCGCGATCACCGAGATCACGCTCTCGGGGCCGGGGGCGGGCGGCACGCAGACGGCCTCCGCCGTGCTCGGCGACGTGATCTCCGCGATGATCCCGCCGCCCACGCTGCCCCCGCCCGCCGTGGACATCCCGCTCGTGACCGACGTCGAGTCGGCGTTCTACCTCTACCTCGAGGTGGCCGACCGGCCCGGGGTGCTGGCCCAGGTGGCGGAGATCCTCGGG
The DNA here is from genome assembly GCA_963729205.1 of uncultured Thermoleophilaceae bacterium. Lineage (GTDB taxonomy): Bacteria > Actinomycetota > Thermoleophilia > Solirubrobacterales > Thermoleophilaceae > JAICJR01. The sequence goes on along the minus strand of CAVSNA010000020.1, from coordinate 231,331 downwards.
CTGCAGGGGGTGTCGGTGAAGTCGGTGGTGCAGCGCGGGCTGGGGAACGACGCGCGCCTCGTGATGGTGATGCACCCGGTGCTCGAGTCGCGCTTCCAGGCGGCCGTGGACATGCTCGGCGGGCTCGACTTCATGCGCGCCAAGCCGCGCGTGATCCGGGTCATCCAGGAGACCTTCGAGGAGGCCGGCTGAGCCTCTGGCGCTATCACGACCGCCTGCCGGTGGACCCGCTCGTGACCCTCGGGGAGGGGGACACGCCGCTGATCCAGGCCCCGACCCTGTCCGAGCGCACCGGCTGCGACGTGTGGCTGAAGTTCGAGGGCTCGAACCCCACCGGCTCGTTCAAGGACCGGGGGATGACCGTGGCGGTGTCCGCGGCGATCGGCGAGGGCGCCGAGGCCGTGATCTGCGCGTCCACCGGCAACACGGCGGCGAGCGCCGCGGCCTATGCGGCGCGCGCCGGCCTGCGCGGGGCGGTGATCGTGCCCGAGGGCAAGATCGCCGCCGGCAAGCTCGCCCAGGCGCTGATGCACGGGGCGCGCGTGATCGCGCTGCGCGGCAACTTCGACGAGGCGCTGGCGCTGGTGCGCGAGCTTGCCCGGCGGCAGCCGATCGCGCTCGTCAACTCGGTCAACGAGTACCGGATCGAGGGGCAGAAGACGGCGGCGTTCGAGGTCTGCGACGAGCTCGGCGAGCCGCCGGACGTGCTCTGCATCCCGGTGGGCAACGCGGGCAACATCACCGCGTGGTGGCGCGGCTTCCAGGAGTACGAGGTGTCGCCGATGCTGCACGGCTACCAGGCCGAGGGTGCGGCGCCGCTGGTGCATGGAGCCCCGGTCGAGCGGCCGGAGACGATCGCCTCGGCGATCCGGATCGGCAACCCCGCCCGCTGGGAGGACGCGATGGACGCGGTCACCTCCTCGCGCGGCGAGATCCGCGCGGTGTCGGACCAGGAGATCCTCGACGCCTACGCGCTGCTCGGCGCGCGCGAGGGCGTGTTCTGCGAGCCGGCGTCGGCGGCATCGGTGGCCGGGCTGCTCAAGTACGGGGCCGAGGGCCGCGTGATCTGCGTGCTCACGGGCCACGGGCTGAAGGACCCCACCACGGCGATGGCCCAGGCCGGTTCGGTGATCCCCTGCGAGCCCGACATCGGCGCTGTTGAGCAGGCGGTGTTCGCGGGTTGAACCGCCGGCGAGTCGTGCGCGTGCCGGCCTCCTCGGCGAACCTCGGACCGGGCTACGACGTGATGGCGGCGGCGCTGGCCGTGCACCTCGAGCTGGAGGTGGAGGAGACGGGCGAGTTCGCCGTGGAGACGCGACATCGAGGGCGTCCCGCTCGACCGCGACAACCTCTGCGTGCGCGCGTTCGAGCTGCTCCACCCCGCGGACGGGGTCACCTTCCGGCTGCGCTCCGAGATCCCGGTGGCGGCCGGCCTCGGGTCGAGCGCGGCGGCTATCGTCGCCGGCTTGGTGGCCGCCGACCACATGTACGAGCTCGACGCCGAGCTGCTCGGCCCCGCGGTCGAGCTGGAGGGGCATCCCGACAACGTCGCGGCCGCCCTCTACGGCGGCTTCGTGATCTGCAGCGACGAACGGTGCCGAGCGCTTCGACCCGCCGCCGGAGCTCGAGGGCGTGATCGCCATCCCGCCGCATCAGGTGCCCACGGCCGAGGCGCGGGCCGCCCTGCCGGCCGAGGTGCCGATCGAGGACGCGGTGCACAACGTCGCGCACGCGGCGCTGCTCGTGCTCGGCCTGGCGAACGGCGGACTTCGACCTCGTGGCGCGCGGCCTCTCCGACCGCATCCACCAGCCGCACCGGGCGCACCTCTATCCGCGCTCGATGGAGCTGGTGGAGCGCGCGCGGGAGCTCGGCGCGCTCGGGGCGACCATCTCGGGCGCCGGGCCGGCGGTGCTGTTCTGGTCCCACTTCGAGCAGACCGGCGCGCTCTACGACGAGCTGCACGCCGAGGCGCCCGAGTGCAAGGTGCGGCGCGTGCAGTTCGACCCGAGCGGGGCCGACGTGAGGGCGCTCGCGTGAACACGGTGCGAGCGGCGGGCGGCGTGGTGATCGCCGACGACGGGCGGGTCGCCGTGGTCTACCGCCCCAAGTACGACGACTGGACCTTCCCGAAGGGCAAGCTCGAGCCGGGCGAGACCGAGGAGGAGGCGGCGCTGCGCGAGGTCGAGGAGGAGACCGGCCTGCAATGCGAGCTCGGCCCGGAGCTCGGCTTCGCCTCCTACCGGGATCCGAAGAACCGCCCGAAGACGGTCCGCTACTGGCAGATGAGCGTGAAGGGCGGCGAGTTCATCCCGAACAACGAGGTGAGCGAGCTGAGGTGGCTGGAGCTGGGCGAGGCGGCCGAGCAGCTGAGCTATGACCGGGACCGGGAGATTCTCGGTCGGGTGCCTGGTGCCTAGGCAGCTTTCCGGGGTCAACGCCCACCACCGCCCAGCGCCCATCGCTTCCCGGCAAACCGCGCCCCACACGTGGTGAGCCTCCCCAGTATCAACCCCACCAGGCCCCACCAGACGCCCACGATGCCCCAGCCGAAGTGGAGCGACAGCAGCGCGATCGGGACGTAGACCCCGAGCGCCGCGAAGAGCGTCGACCACTTGAGGAAGCGCGTGTCGCCGGCGCCGATGAGGATGCCGTCGAGGGCGAAGACGATCCCGTTCAGCGGCTGCATCAGCGCGAACATCGGCCAGATCGAGTGCAGGCGGTCGAGCACCACGGGGTCGTCGGTGAAGGCGTTGGGCAACACGTTGATCAACGCGAGCATCACGGCGCCCACCGTGGCGCCGAGCAGGAACGACCAGCCGATCATCCGCAGCGCCGAGTCGTAGGCCTCCTCTGCCAGACCGGCTCCGAGGCTGCGCCCGACGATCACCTGGGCGGCGATCGCCACGGCATCCATCACCAGCGCGAGGAAGACCCAGAGCTGGAACGCGACCTGATGGGCGCCGAGCGAGGCGGGGCCGACGCGCGCGAGCACCGCGCTCGCGACGATCAGCGAGGCGTACAGGCTGGCCGTGCGCACGAAGATGTCGCTCCCCACCCGGGCGAGCGGGCGCATCAGGGCGGCGCTCGGCCGCCGGCTGTCCGCCGGCGCGCGCAGCAGCTCGATGGCGAAGGCCGCGCCCATCCCGGCCTGCGCGATCACGGTGCCCCACGCCGAGCCGGCCAGCCCCCAGTGGAAGACGTAGACGAACAGGACCTCCAGCACCACGTTCACGAGGTTCGCCACCACCACGATCACCAGCGGCCTGCGCATGCTGGAGGTGCCGCGCATGTAGCCCTGGCCGGCGAGGGCGATCAGCGCGAACGGCAGCCCGATCGCTCCGATGCGCAGGTAGAGCACGGCGAGGCTGCCGGTGTGGTGGGAGCCGCCCAGCGCGTGAACGGCCGGACCCGCGAGCGCCAGCGCCAGCACGAGCAGCCCCAGCCCGATCCCTGACGACAGCCAGAGCGCCTGCGCCGCCAGGCGCCCCGCCACGAGCGGCTGCCCCGCGCCCTGGTAGCGCGCGACCTGGGCGGTGGTGCCGTAGGTGAGGAAGTTGAACAGCGTGAAGCTGCCCGTGAGGATCGTGCCCGCGAGCGCGAGCGCCGCCAGCTGAGGCGTGCCGAGATGGCCGACGATGGCGGTGTCGACCAGCACGTAGAGCGGCTCGGCTGCGAGCGCCCCGAGCGCGGGGAGGGCGAGCCTGAGGATCTCGCGGTCGTACGGGGAGCGGCGCAGCACGCGCCGCACACTAAGGCCCAGGAATCTCGGACGGACCCCGCGCCCGGAGGCGCGGCGCGGGGTCCGGCGAGGGTCAGGCCTTGACGGGCTTCCAGGCGCCGGTCACGCGCACGCCGGCGAGCATGCGCTCGCGAAGCGAGGGGGTGCGCTCGTAGGCGCGCATCGCGCGGGCGCGCATGCGCAGGAGCGCGACGAGCTGCGAGGTGGGCACGAACGGGTCGGCGACCACGCGGCCGCCGGTCAGCGACATCGCCGCGGCCGGGCGTCCGTCGATCTCTCCGATGAGCGTCTCGCCCACGAGCGGCCGCTGGCTGTCGAGGGCGGCGAGCTGGCGCAGCGCGTACGCGTCGTCCTCCGTGGCGAGGCGCATGACGTAGGCGTTGGCGGAGAACATGGGGGTCCTTTCAATCGATTGAGCGGGCGTGGTCCAAGGATCGGCGCGCGCCGGCGTCCTGCCCGTACGGCAGTCAGGTGTCCTGTGGTCGGATACCCGAAGGTCGGGGGACGCCTGGCCGTACCCCTACGTATGTGGGCTGGCCGCACACGTAGGGGACTGGCACACTGGATTCGTGCCCGTCTATCCGGTCCTTCTCGACTCGTGGCAGATCGAATGCTGTGGCAGGCCGGTCTCGATCGGCGACTCCGTGGCGTGGCGGCTCGAGTTCTCCGAGGCGACCGGGTCGACCACGCCCGAGGCCTGGTGCGCGACGGTTGAGGCCGCCGTCGAGCCAGACGCCTACGGCGCGGTGGTCCGGTCGGGCGCGCTGGTGGCGTGGTGGAGCGGCAAGGGCCGCAGGGCTGGGTCGGCCGTGCTTCGCGGGCTGTTCCACCAGGAGCACCACCACGGCCTGCCCGATCGCTTCCCCTGCACCGATGGAGCTCGTCCGTCGCGTCCAGGTGCTCAACCAGGCGTATCTGCTGTCACCGCAGCGGAACGAGTGGCTGACGATCCCCGGCGCCACGTCGCTGCGCGACGTCGAGAGGAGCCCGAAGTACTTCGGTGGCCAGCGACGGGAGCCCGGCGCGGGGTTCATGACCAGGGACACCGGATTGCTCGTCCGGCTCGAGGTCGCCGGCTGACGCTCTAGAGCTGCGGGCGGCGGTCCGCCCAGGGCTGCTCGGACTCGAGCCGCGCCGCGACGGACAGGAGCAGCGCCTCGCCGGCCGGGGGCCCGACGAGCTGCACTCCGGTGGGGAGGCCATCCTCGCCCTGGTACAGCGGCAGCGAGATGGCGGGCTGACCGGTGACGTTCCAGACCGCCGTGAACGGCGTGAACAGCCCGGTGCGGGCGAACTCCCCCATCACGTGGTCGCCGTCGAGGTCGAGCGTGCCCACCGGCAGCGGGCGCTGGGCCAGCGCGGGCGTGAGCAGCAGGTCGTAGGAGGCCATCCACTCGATGATCCCGCGGGCGTGGCGCTGCAGCATGGACAGCGCGCCCATGTACTCGATCGAGTTCTGCCCCAGCCCGCGCTGGAACATCTCCCAGGTGAGGCGCTCCACGTCCTCGGGCTGCGGCTCGCGCCCGGAGACCATGCCGCCGTAGGCCACGCCGAGGCCGATGTTGGCCGCGTAGAGCACGGTGAAGAGCTGGAGCAGGTTCTGGTCGCCGCCGCTCCAGGGCGGGTCCACCTCGCTGACCTCGTGGCCGAGCCCGCCCAGCAGCTCCGCCGCGTCGCGTGCGGCGCGCTCGCAGATCGGGTCGACCTCCGCCTCGATCGGCGGCGTGGTGACGAACCCGATTCGCAGCTTGCCCGGATCGCTCGCGAGCGCGGTCGCGAACGGCTGGTCCGGCGGCGGGGCCCACGTGGCGTCGCCCGGCTCGTAGCCCGCGATCACGTCGAGCGAGCGGGCGCAGTCCTCCACGGTCCGCGTGAGCATGCCGTCGGTGGAGAGCACGGCGTCGCCGAGGTCGGGTCCGCGCGAGACGCGCCCGCGGCTGGGCTTGAGCCCGACGAGCCCGCAACAGGCCGCGGGGATGCGGATCGAGCCGCCGCCGTCGCTGCCGTGCGCGATCGGCACCATGCCGGCCGCCACGGCCGCGCCGGAGCCGCCCGACGAGCCGCCCGGAGTGCGATCGAGGTCCCACGGGTTGCGGCTGGGGCCGAAGCGCCGCGGCTCGGTGACCGGGACGATGCCGAGCTCGGGCGAGTTGGTCTTGCCCACGATCACGAAGCCCGCGTCGCGGATCCGGCGCACGACGTTCGCGTCGTAGTCGGGCGTGTAGTCGCCGTAGAGGTCGGAGCCGTCCGACATCACGAGGCCGGCCACCGGGGCGGCCAGGTCCTTGATGCCGATCGGCACCCCGGCGAACGGCCGCTGGTCGCCCGGAGCGATGGCGTCGGCCGCGGCGAGCGCGCCCTCGGCGTCGACGAGCGTGAAGGCGTTCACCCTGCCGTCGAGCGCCTCGATCCGCGCCAGCGACGCCTCCACGAGCTCGCGCGCGCTCAGCTCGCCCGAGCGCACAAGGGCCGCCAGCTCGCTGGCCGAGCGGAAGAGGAGGTCGTCGCCGCCCATCAGGCGGGCACGAGCTCTCGCCTGATCGCCGCCACGCGGGCGCGCTCGTCCTCGAGGCCGAGCCGCTCGAGCAGCTCCTCGGCGAGCGACAGGTAGTCGGCGCCGAGCTCGGGGCGGTAGTCGAGGATCGAGATGCCGCGCTCCGCCGACTCGGCGTAGCGGATCGACGAGCGGATGACCGAGTTGAACACCCGGTCGCCGAAGCGGTCGCGCAGGGTCTGGAGCGCCTCGCGCGAGTGGATCGTGCGCAGGTCGGCGATGTTCAGCACCACGCCGAGCCACTCGAGCTCCTGGTGGAGGTTCTCCTTCGCCACCTCGATCACCTCGAGCGCCTGCTCCACGCCCTGGAGCGAGAAGTACTGGGCCTCGGTCGAGATCAGCACCTGATCGGCGGCCACGACCGCGTTCACGGTCAGCAGGCCGAGCGACGGCGGGCAGTCGATCAGGACGATGTCGTAGCTGCGCTTCACGTCCTTCAGCGCGCGCCGCAGCGTCATCTCGCGGCCCATCTTGCCGCTCAGCACGAGCTCGGACTCGGCGAGGCCGAGGTTGGCCGGGATGATCGTGCCGTCGTAGATCGCCTCGGACGCCTTGGCCTGGCCCGCCAGCACGTCCGCGAGCGTGGGAGACGCGTCGGGCGGGACGTCGAAGTAGTCGGAGAGGTTGCCCTGCGGGTCGACGTCCACCGCGAGGACGCGCAGCCCGACGCGGGTGAAGACGTCGGCAAGGGTCCGCACCGTCGTGGTCTTGCCGGTGCCGCCCTTCTGGGAGAGGACCGCGATCGTTGTGGGCATTCGGGGTCGCGACTATAGTTCCCGCGTCCAACCGTCGCGCGCCCGCTCGGAGAAGGCGCGGAAACCGGAGGGGGAGGTCAGAGGTGGCTGAGCCGTCCAGCCGCGTCGTTCGTTACGCGTCAACGCAGGGGTATCGCCCGCGCCGTCCTCCGGCGACCGTGGAGGACAAGGACGCCTGCGCGCTCTACGCCGCCGTCGAGAAGGACGCGACGCCGCGGCACGAGCCGATCCCCACCGCGCTCACCGCGCTCCAGAAGATGCTCCACCGCGCCGGCAACGTCGACGGCGAGGGTGACGGCTGCGGCGTGCTGCTGGACATCCCGCGCAGGATCTGGGCCGAGGAGATCCGCGCCGGCGGACACGCCTCGCACCTGGCGCTCGACCCGCAGTTCGTGGTCGGCCACATCTTCATCGCGCGCAAGGGCGGCAACGCGGAGGAGACGAAGGCGAGGGCCCGCGACATCATGAGCCGCTTCGGGCTGCGCGTGCTGGCCGAGCGCGAGGACGTGGTGGACTCCTCCGCCCTCGGCCCCACGGCCCGCGAGGAGGAGCCGATCTTCTGGCAGGTCGGCGGCCTGACCGGCGAGGCGCGCCTCTGCTTCGAGCTGGCCGTGGCGCTGGAGCAGGAGCTCGACGTGCACGTGGCCTCGTTCTCCACCGAGACCTGCGTCTACAAGGTGATGGGCGCGCCGTCCGTGCTCGGCAAGTACTACCCGGACCTGCTCGACGAGCGGGCCGAGACGGCCGCGGTGATCGGCCACAACCGCTACTCCACGAACACCTGGCCCTCCTTCAAGCGCGTTCAGCCGTTCGCGATGCTCGGGCCACAACGGCGAGATCAACACGATCGCGAAGCTGCGCCAGGAGGCGCGCATGCTGAACGTGCCGATCCACCCGGACGGCTCCGACTCGCAGGACCTGAACCGCACCGTGGAGTCGCTCGTGCACCGCGGCGTCGTTGTCGCTCGTGGAGGCGCTCGAGCTGGTGCTGCCGCCGATCGTGAACGAGATCAAGCAGCTGCCCGAGGAGCTGCGCCCCTTCTACATGTACCTGCGCCAGGCCTTCGGCCCGTTCGCGCAGGGACCGGTGGCGCTGCTCGCCCGTCACGGCGACGAGTGCGTCTTCTCGGTCGACGCGCTGGGCCTGCGGCCGCTCTGGCTGGTCGAGACCGCCGGCTCCTACACGTTCTCCTCCGAGCCGGGCGTGGTGCCCGTCCAGGAGACGGTGTCAGAGCCCAAGCCGCTCGCCCCCGGCGAGAAGGTGATGGTCAGCCTCAACCGCAAGAAGGGCGAGGCGAAGCTGCGCCAGCACATCCAGCTGCAGTGGCTGGCCTGGGAGCGCTGGGTGGCCCGCACCGGCAAGGAGCCGGTGCACGGCTACGCGCAGATGATCCCGGTGGGCGGCCCGCTCGAGGGCCCGGAGATCCCCGGCTACACCGCGGCCGGCCCGGCCGAGCCGGTGAAGGTGGAGGACCGCGTGCTCGGCGGCTTCGGCTGGCAGCGCGAGGACATGAAGCTCGTGCAGCAGATGGCGGCCACGGGCCAGGAGCCGATCGGCTCGCTGGGCTACGACGGGCCGCTGGCCTGCCTGTCGCCCGAGCGCCAGAACCTGGCCGACTACTTCAAGGAGTCGGTGGCCGTGGTCACCAACCCGGCGATCGACCGCGAGCGCGAGGTCGAGCACTTCTCGTGCCGCGCCGTGTTCGGGGCGCGACCGGGCGCCTGGGGCCTGCCGGCCGAGCCGCGCACGGTCGAGACCGCGTTCCCGATCATCCTCGGGGGCCACGACGGGCTCGCGCCGCTGTCGGACTCGGTCTACCGCCAGGTGGCGAAGGAGCACAAGACCTACCTGCTCGAGGACCTCTGGGAGCTCTTCCGCGGGCGCGGCAAGGTGCTCGACATCTCCGCGCTCGAGTCGGAGACCACCCAGGGCGCCATCGAGCGCCTCAAGCACGAGGCCACGATGGCCGCCCGCGACGGCGCGGAGCTGCTCGTGCTCTCCGACCGCACCGCCTACGACGGGCAGCGCCGCTACATCGACCCGCACCTCGCGCTGGCGGCCATCGACCTGGCGCTGCGCGAGGCCTACGTGGAGCCGAACGAGTCGAACCTGCGCCGGCGCTGCGGGCTCGCGCTGCGCTCGGGCGCGATCCGCAACGTCCACGACGTGGTGGTGGCTCTCGGCCTCGGCGCCGACGGCGTGTGCCCCTACGTGATGATCGAGGTCGCCCTGATGGACGACTACCGCACCGACATCGACAACCTCTGCTCGGCGATGCGCAAGGGCATCGAGAAGGTGATCTCGACGATCGGCATCCACGAGGTGCGCGGCTACGCGCGCCTGTTCTCGTCGATCGGGCTGAAGCCGGAGCTGTCCGCGGTGTTCGACACCCCGGCGTACTTCGGCTCGGACAGCGGCGGCACCGGCTTCGCCGAGCTCGACAACGACGCGGACGAGCGCCAGCGCATCCTCGCGGGCGAGGACGAGTCGAAGCCCGCGAAGACGTTCCACTTCTATCCGAAGGTCTACAAGGCGGCGGTCGCCGCGGCGAACGGCACCGGCGGCTACGAGGAGTTCTCCGAGAAGGTGCGCGAGCTGGAGCTCGAGCAGCCGGTCTCGCTGCGCCACATCCTCGACCTGAAGTCGGATCGCGAGCCGATCGCCGACTCGGATCCCGGCGTGGGCCTGCACTCGTATCCGATCGTGATCTCCTCGATGAGCTTCGGCTCGCAGGGCGAGGTGGCCTACCGCTCCTACGCCGAGGCCGCGATGCGGGCCAACATCATCGCGATGAACGGCGAGGGCGGCGAGATCCAGGACATGTACGGCAGGTACCCGAAGTGGCGCGGCCAGCAGGTCGCCTCCGGCCGCTTCGGCGTGACCTCCGAGATGGTCAACTCGTCGTACCTGGTCGAGATCAAGATCGGCCAGGGCGCGAAGCCCGGCGAGGGCGGCCACCTGCCGGCGAAGAAGGTCACCGAGAAGGTCGCCCAGGCGCGTAACGCCTCGCCCGGCACCGACCTCATCTCGCCCTCGAACAACCACGACCTCTACTCGATCGAGGACCTCGCCGAGCTGATCGACGAGCTGAAGACCGCCAACCCCGACGTGCGCGTGTCGGTGAAGGTGCCGGTGGTGCCGAACATCGGCACGATCGGCGTCGGCATCGCGAAGGCGGGCGCGGACATCATCACGCTGTCGGGCTTCGAGGGCGGCACCGGCGCCGCGCGCTCGCACGCGCTCCGGCACGTTGGCCTGCCGTCCGACATCGGCACGCGGGCGGTGCACCTGGCGCTGATGGAGGCGGGCATCCGCAACCGCGTGGAGATCTGGGCCGACGGCGGCTACCGCCACGGCTGGGACATCGTGAAGCTGCACTGCCTGGGCGCGAACCGCGTGGGCTTCGGCACGCTCGCGATGGTCTCGCTGGGCTGCACGATCTGCCGCGGCTGCCAGCTCGACACCTGCCACGTGGGCATCGCCACCCAGATCGAGACGAAGATCGAGGCCGACATGAAGGGCCTCAAGAAGTTCACCCCGCAGGAGTTCGAGCTCGCCTCGGAGAACTGCACGCGCTTCTTCACCGCGATGGGCGAGGAGGTGCGGGCGATCTGCGCCGAGCTCGGCTACGAGCGCGCGCAGGACCTGGTGGGCCGCTCCGACCTGCTCGTGCAGTCGCGCGCGGTCCACGACGTGGACGTGCATGGAGATGATCAAGCCGCTCGAGGAGTTCCTCGACCTCGAGCCGATCGACCTCCCGGCTCCCGAGGAGGAGCGCTCGGCGCCCGGCCTGGTGGTGGCGCGCCCGATCCGGATGCGGCCGAAGGAGGCGTCGCATCGAGCTGGCCGCGCTCGCCACCGACGTGTGCGCCGGCACGCTCGTCAGGCGCTCCTACCCGCGGCGGCCGACGCGGACGATCGCGTGCTCGGCACCGAGCTCGCCGGCGAGCTGGCGCGGGCGCGCATCTTCCACCCGGACACGGCGCCGGCGGCGAGCGAGGACACGCTGGCCCACCTCCACTTCGACGGCGGCTCGGTGGCGGGCCAGGGCCTCGGCGCCTTCAACGTCTACGGCGTGGACATCACGGTGGAGGGCGGCGCCCAGGACGGCGTGGCGAAGACGATGCTCGGCGGCAAGATCTCGGTCATGAAGGGCAAGAACCGCTTCGGGAAGCGGGTCAACGGCTCGGTGGGCAAGTCGTTCGCCTACGGCGCCCAGCGCGGGCGGCTGTTCGTGCAGGGCAACGCCGACTCGCGCTTCTGCATCCGGCTCTCCGGCGCGGACGTGGTGATCGGCGGCGAGCCCGAGGGGCGGCTCGAGGACGAGCTGGGCTGCGTGGCCGACCGCGCGAACATCAAGGGCTTCGCCTTCGAGTACATGACCAACGGCCGCGCCGTGGTGCTCGGCGACCCCGGCCCCTGGTTCTGCGCGGGCCAGACCGGCGGGCGCGTCTACCTGCGCGTGAACGAGGTCTGGGGTCTCACCCGCGAGGCGCTGATCAGGCGACGCGGCAAGGGCGCGAAGGTGGCGCTGCGAGGATCTCGACGCCGAGGGCGTGCTCGACGTGCAGGAGCTGCTCGGCCACTACGCGGAGGAGCTGCGCGCCACGGGCCAGCCCGACGAGGCGCTGCGCATCCAGGACCTCGCCTCCGAGCCCGAGCAGCACTTCATCATGAGCATTCCGCAGAAGGAGCAGACGGATCCGTCGGTTTCGACGGAATGCAGCTGCAGACCCGACGACATGATCCTTCCGGACCTTCGCCACCCCATCGTCCAGGCCCCCATGGCCGGCGGGCCCTCCACTCCGGAGCTCGCCATCGCCGTCTGCGAGGCCGGGGGCATGGGGTTCGTCGCGGGCGCGTATCTCACGGGTGAGCGGCTGCGGGAGCAGATCGTGCAGGTTCGTGCCGGCACCGACGCGCCGTTCGGGGTGAACCTGTTCGTGCCGAGCCCGCGCGAGGTGGACGAGGCCGCGCTGGCCGCCCACCTGGCGCGGGTGACCGAGCTGGCGCGCGAGCAGGGCGCGGAGATGGGCGAGCCGCGCTGGGACGACGACCACTGGGACGACAAGCTCGCCGTGCTCGCTGAGGCGAGGGTGGCGGCCGTGTCGTTCACCTTCGGGCTGCCGACCGAGGCCGCGGTGGAAGTGGTGCGCTCCGCCGGCTCGGAGCTGTGGGTGACGGTGACCGATCCCGAGGCGGCGCTTGCGGCCGTGGAGCGCGGCGCGGACGTGCTCGTGGTTCAGGGCGTGGAGGCGGGCGGCCACCAATCGACGTTCGCCGACCTGCTCGACGGCCCCGAGGGCCTCGGCCTGCTCTCCCTGCTCCGGCTCGTGGCCACCGAGACGGAGTTGCCGTTGGTGGCAGCCGGCGGCATCAGCGATGGCGCCGGTGTGGCGGCCGTGCTGGCCGCGGGCGCATCCGCCGCGCAGGTGGGCACGGCCTTCCTGCTCTCGCCCGAGGCGGCCACCACCGCGGCGCACCGCGCGGCGATCATCAACGGCGGCGTGACCGGCCTCACGCGCGCCTTCAGCGGGCGGGCCGCTCGCGGGATCGTGAACAGCTTCCAGGCGGAGTACAGCGCGGACGCGCCCAGCGCCTACCCGCATGTGCACCACGCCACCTCGGCGCTGCGGGCCGCCGCGCGCGAGCGCGGCGACGCCGACAGCTTCAACCTCTGGGCCGGTCAGGCGCACCGCCTGGCTCAGGCGGAGCCGGCGGCCGACACCGTGCGCCGGCTCAGCTCCGAGGCGGCCGCCGCGCTCGGCCGGGCCACGCGGCGGCTCGAGAGCTAGCCGGGTCGGCGAAACAGCCGGCTGAACAGGCTCGGCGGCCGCGGCTGGGTCTTCCTCCACTCGTCGCGGCTGGGCAACCGCCCGGCCTTGCGGGCGGCGGCGGCGCACTGCGTGTGCGCGTGGCGGCGCCGCGAGGAGTCACCCTCGGGTGTGATCAGCACGTGTTCGCTGAGCGCGGGGAGGAAGCCGCCGCAGAACGGGCAGCGGTAGGTAGCGGGCTTGCGGTTCTGTGCCCGGCGCACCGTCCACCAGGCCGCCTTCTCGAGCTTTGCCACGAGCTAAGACTTGCAGCCCAAGAACGGTCGAGGGCCCCAATGGGGCCCCCGAGCCACTCCTCCCTCAACCGGCGCTGCTGCGGTCTCAGCGTCCGCAGTGCATCGCCTCATGCGACTGCGCTGCCAACCCCCTCGGGCGCGCCATCGAGGCTCTTCCCGGTCAAGCTCATGAAATAGAGGTGGAACCGGCCGATCACGATCTCGTCGCCGTCCTCGAGCTCGTGCCAGTCCACGCGCTCGCCGTTGAGGAACACGCCGTTGAGGCTGCGATCGTCGAGGATCCGCGCGCTTGATTCGTCCAGATGGATCAGGGCGTGGCGGCGCGATACCGTCGGATCGTCGAAGCGGAGGTGAGCGGCCAGGCTGCGGCCGAGTCGCGTCCAGCCCTCCTCGAGCTCCACGACGCGCACCTCCCGGTCGTGTTGAAAAGCAACATAGGTGCCGTCCGCGGCGATTGCGGCACGCGTGGCGGCGAGCCAGGAGGGCGACTCCACCTCGTGGGTCCCGATCGGCTCGGCCGGCGAGTGCTCGCCGAAGATCGAGGCTCTCCTGAAGCGCCCGCTATGGCAGTGGGGGCAGGACGGGATCTCGTCTCGCTCGTGGAGAGCGATTGCGAAGCCGCATGACTCACAGCGGAAGGAGCCCGCTCCCGCCAGTGTTCCGGCGTTGAAAGCGTCCATTGTGTCTCCCTGGGGCCTGATAAGTGCGGATGATAACGAATGAGACCAGATCGCGATCGCCCAAAAAGGGCGGAAAGTGCAGAAAACATGGCAAGAACGGACTAAATGGCTACCCAATTTGGGCCAACTTGTCGAAATGGGCCCACTGAGACGACTCTTGCGAGGCAGAGGGTTTTGACCTGCCCGGCCGAACATCCAGACATGCCCCGCGAACTCGCTTCACTCATCCTGCGCTCGAGCCTGGGCGCGCTGGGAAACCACCGCTCGAGTTGCTCGAGCTGCCGCCGCACCCCGGTGGCAGGCGAGCTTCTCCACGTCTTCGAGTCCGGCACCGAGCTCTGCTCGCTGTGCCTCGCCGGGCTGCCCGAGGACGAGCGCGTGCCGCTCCGCTCGGAGCGCGTGCACGCCGGCGAACGCCGGCTTGCGGTCATCCCGCGCGCGGCCTGACCGCGGCGTCCATACAATTCGCGCCCGCATGAATCCGATCCGGGCGCACGTGACGATCGCCGCCTCCCGCGAGGAGGTGTACGACCTGCTGGCCGACCTCGCGGCGCGGCCGGCCTGGTGCGACCACTTCCAGCGCGACTACCACCTCACGAGCCCGCGCTCGGCGGGCAAGGGCGCCGGCGCGCGTTTCAAGGTGAAGGCGCCGTTCGCCGGCACCTACGCGGAGTTGACGATCGTGGAGGCCGCGCGGCCCAGCCTGATCCGCGAGCGGCTGCGCCTGGGGCGCCTGGGCCGCACGCCCGGCTTCGCCGAGTACGAGCTTGTGCCCCTCGGCAACGGCACGCGGGTGGAGCTCGTGTTCTGGACCGAGCCGGCCACCCACGTCGATTCCTTCAAGGAGAGCTTCGGGGCGCGGCGCTGGCTGGCGCGGCGTCTGAAGAAATCGCTTGGCCGCCTGCGGGGGATCTTCGAGGAGCCCCAGACCGACCCGCTCGCGCGTGCCACCATCGCGGGCTATGAGCCCGCCAAGGCGGCGCGCTTCGGGAGCTTCGGATGAATAAACTGCGCGACCGCATGGGAAGGGTTCTCGCCGTGTCGGCAGTCGCCTTGCTGGCGGTGGCGTTGCTCACCGGCTGCAAGAAGCACGAGACGCTCCCGAGGCCCGAGGGCCTCCCGGTCGAGCTGAACGGGCTCAACTACACGGTCTACATCACGCGCCAGCTGAACCTGCGCGACCCCGAGGACCACGACTACTACCAGGGCCCCGAGGCACCGCCCGGCTTCTCCTACTTCGGCGTCTTCATCCAGGTCTGCAACGCGCACGACAACGCGCCGTTCCGCGTCCCGGTGAACAACTTCAGGATCCTCGACACGCAGGGCAATATCTACCGGCCCGACGTCGCTGCCCGCGACCAACATCTGGGCCTACCGCCCGCGGCCGCTCGGCTCGAATCAGTGCATCCCCGTCCCCGGCAGCGCCGCGGCCGGAGGCCCCACCGGGGGCTCGCTGCTGCTGTTCAAGCTGCCGATACCCGCGATCGAGAACCGACCCATGGACCTCGAGATCGCGCCGCCGCTCACGGGCACTGCGCCCAAGGAGCAGCGCATCGAGCTGGACATCTAGCCCCACGGTCTGACGCGCAGCTAGGGTGCGCCGCGTGCGCGCCCAGCCGCCGCTGTCAAGCATCGCTCGCGAGTGGCTGCGCATCGGCTGCATCGGCTTCGGCGGGCCGCCCACGCACGTGGCGCTGCTGCGCGATCTGTGCGTCGAGCGCAAGGGCTGGATGGCCGCCGACGAGTTCGAGGACGCGATCGCGGCGACCAACCTGCTGCCGGGCCCCGCCTCCACCCAGCTCGCGATCTTCTGCGCCTGGCGGCTGCGCGGGCGGCTGGGCGCCGTGGTCGGCGGCCTCTGCTTCATCGTGCCCGGCCTGATCGTGATCCTGCTGCTGGCGGCGCTGTTCCTGTCGGGTTCGCCGCCGCGCTGGGTGCGCGGGGCCGGGGCGGGCGCGGGGGCGGCGGTGGCCGCGGTGGCGGTGAACGCGGCCCTCGGCCTGATACCCGGCAGCTGGCGGCGGGTGGCGGGCGCCCAGCGGCTGCGCTGGCTCGCCTACCTCGCGCTCGGCGGGGCGGCCGCGGCGACGCTCGGGCCGTGGCTCGTGCTCGTGCTGGTGGCCTGCGGCGGGGTGGAGGCCGCCTGGCGCCGCGCAGGCGGGCCCGGCGCGGTCGCCGGCGCGGCTCCGCTGCTCCTCCCGCTCGCAACCGCGGCCGTGGGGGGCATCGGCGCGCTGGCGTGGGTGGCGTTCAAGGTCGGCGCCCTCTCGTACGGCGGGGGCTTCGTGATCATCCCGCTGATGCAGGCCGACGCCGTGAATCACTACCACTGGATGACGAGCGGCCAGTTCCTCAACGCCGTGGCGCTCGGTCAGGTCACACCGGGGCCCGTGGTCCAGACCGTGGCGGTGGTCGGCTACGCGGCACGCGGCATCGGCGGCGGGCTGCTGGCCTCGGCGGTGGCGTTCGCCCCGTCGTTCGCGTTCGTCCTGCTGGGGGCCGGGCGCTTCGACCGGCTGCGCGGCAACGTGACCGCCCGCGCGTTCCTCGACGGCGCCGGTCCCGCGGCGATCGGGGCGATCCTCGGCTCGGCGATCCCGCTCGCGGGCGCCCTGCACGAGACCTGGCAGATCCCCGTGCTCGCCGCGGCGGCGGTGGCGCTCCTGTTGCTGCGGATCGGGGTGGTCAGAACCCTGCTGGCGGCCGGCGCGGTGGGGGTGGTGGTGGCGCTGGCGGGCGGGCCGCTGCCGTCTTAGCCAGGGGGTGCGTGCACTTTCCCGCCTATATCAGCGGAAACTGCACGCAGGTCCGGTCTGTCCGCTGAGTGCCCGGGCACTTCGGGCCGCCCTTATTGCAAGTCGTTCGTCAGTGCAGCCCCGCCGCCAGCACGGTGCGCGCCGCCGGGGCGGCCGTGTCGCCGCCGGCGCCGGCGCGCACGAGCAGCACGCACACGGCTATGCGCGGATGACGAACGGGGGCGAAGCCGGCGAACCAGGCGTCGGTCTTGCTGCCGGGCGGCTCGTCGGTCTCGCTGGGGGGAGTCTGGGGGCCGGTGGTTCCCTTGGGCGGGACGGTGCTCTCCAGCTCGGCCGTGCCGGTCTTGCCGGCGACCGTGACGCCGGGGATGGCGGCTCGCACGCCGGTGCCGTACTTCACGACCCCGATCATCAGTCGCTCGACAGCGAGGGCCACGCGCCGGGAGGTGGCGCGCACGGGCGGGGCTGCCGCGCGGCCCGGCAGCAGGCTCGGGCGGTGCCGGATTCCGTGTGACGCGATCGTCTGGGCGACGGAGGCCAGCTCGAGCGGCGTGGCCAGCACCTGGCCCTGGCCGATCGCCGTCGAGCCGAGCGCGAGCGGGGAGCCGATCTGGTTCGCCGCCGGAATCGTGCTGGGCAGGGCGCCGGGGATCGAGGGCTGCTCGTTGAACCCGTAGCGCTCGGCTGAGGCGACCAGCTTCGCCGCGCCCACCTTCACGCCGAGCGGCGCGAACACCGAGTTGCAGGAGCGGGCGAAGCTCTGCGCCAGCGTGCCGCCGCAGTACTCGCCGTTCGCGTTCTGGAGATCCACGCCGTCGATGGTGGTCTTCGTGGCGATCGGGAACTCGTCGGTGGTCTTCGCCGCATGGTCCTCGAGCACGGCCGTCGCGGTGATCATCTTGAAGGTCGAGCCAGGTGGCTGGGGCGCCGAGAATGCGAGCCCGGCGAGACCGCGCACCTCGCCCGTGCGGGCGTCCACCGCCGCGATCCCGCCGAAGCGGCCGGCGAGGGCCTGCACCGCGGCGGCCTGCACCTCGGTGTCGATCGTGGTGCGTACCGGGGCGGCTGGGCGCGGCTGGGAGCTGGCGAGCACGCGGTCGCCCGCGAGCAGCTGCCCGCCGGGCGTCCCCGCCACCTCGTTCTCGACCGCGCGCTCGAGGCCCGAGAGCCCGACCGGGGTGTTGGCCGGGAACCCGCGGGCGTCCAGCGACTGACGGTCGGCGGCGGTCAGCGCCTGGCCGACCGTTCCCGCGATCGACGCGCCCACCCCTCCGGCCGGCGAGCTGCGGGCGTTGCCCGGGCCCGACACGAGTGTCTTCCCGTCGCGCGAGAGGATCGGGGCGCGCTCCGGGGCTCGGGTCTCCCGCCGCAGCTCGGCGCCGCGCGGCATGCCGGGGAACGACATGTTGCGCGCCCAGCCCACGCGTCCGTCCTTCGTCCGCAGCCGCAGGTCGGCGCGCACGGTGCCGAAGATGCGCGTGTTCACGATCATCGGCACGCTCACGATGCCGGAGCCGACGTCCTTCGGCTTGCCCGCCGTCATCAGCGTGGCGGTGGCGATCGTGCGGGCACGGACGTACGCGGCCGCGAACGCCGCCGGCTTGACGCGCGCCTGCGACTCCGGCGTGAGCAGCCCGTACATCGCGGCGTAGTCCCCGCGTTCCCAGGCGCGGACGAAGCGCGTGGCCACGCGCTGCGACGAGGAGGTGCCGCGCGTGCCGCCGACGACCATCCCGAGGGCGAGCGAGACCACCGCCAGCACCCCCAGCGCGCCCAGCCTCCGGCGCCTCGCGGCCCGCGCGCGCGCCGTCTGCGGCGGATGTGGTGCGATGACCCTCATGCCCGGGTGAGTAACTTCTGAGCCCGGCCGTGACCGCACTCGACTGGATCATCGTGGCCTTCACGCTGCTCATGGCCGTGTGGGGCTACGTGCAGGGGCTCGTGGTTGGGGCCATGTCGCTCGGCGGCTTCATCGCCGGCGCCCTGATCGGATCGCGCATCGCCCCGCTCCTGCTCTCGGGCGGCTCGCGCTCGCCCTACGCGCCGCTGGTCACGCTGGCCGGCGCCGTGATCGTGGGTGGGGTGCTCGCCGCCGGCCTGGAGGCGCTCGGATTCCACCTGCGCCGGAGGATGGGACCCACGCTCGGCACCCTCGATGGGGCGGCCGGCGCCGTGCTCGTGGCCTGCTTCGGCCTCGGGCTCGTGTGGGTCGCCGGCGCCGTGGCGCTCCAGACTCCCGGGGCGCGGCGCCTGCGTCACGACATCCAGCGCTCGACGATCCTCCAGGCGCTGAACGGCGCGCTGCCCCCGAGTGGCTCGCTCCTGAACGCGCTGGCGCGCTTCGACCCGCTGCCCAGCATCACCGGGCCGGAGGCCAACGTGCCGCCGCCGAACTCGCGCATCGCACGCCAGCCCGACGTGGTCGCGGCTGGACGAAGCGTGGTTCGCATCCTGGGGACTGCGTGCGGGCTCGGCGTACAGGGCTCGGGTTGGGTCGCCGGGGATGGGGTCGTGGTGACAAACGCCCACGTGGTAGCAGGAGAGGACGATACGACTGTCCAGCTTCGGGGACAGGGCCCGCACTACTCCGCGACCCCGATCTGGTTCGACTCGCGCAACGACGTGGCGATCCTGCGGGTCACCGCTCTGCACGGCACGCCCGCGCTGAGAATCGACTCGAAGGCGGCGGTGGGCACCTCCGCGGCGGTGCTCGGCTTCCCGCAGAACGGTCCCTACGACGTCGAGCCGGCGCGCCTCGGCCAGACCTCCACGGTGATCACCGACAACGCCTACGGCCGCGGCCCTGTGCGTCGCGAGATCACCTCGCTGCGCGGCCTGGTGCGGCCCGGCAACTCCGGCGGCCCGGTGGTGGACAGCCATGGGCACGTGGTCACGACCGTGTTCGCCGCCACCGTGGGCGGCACGCGCCGGTCGGGCTTTGGGGTGCCCGCGGACGATCGTGCAGGACGCTCTCAGCCGCGCGTCGCGGCCGGTGGATACCGGCGCCTGCGCCGACTAGCTGCTAGCGCCGCTTCAGAACCACGATCGCGCGGGCGGCGACGGGGTCGCCGCCCACGGCGGGCCGGAAGGTCTCCGTCAGCGCCACCCGCAGCCTGTGCGACGCCCGCAGGCGCCGCCTGCCGGACGAGCTGAGCCGGACGTGGACGGACGCGTGGCCGGCCGAGCCCTCGCTTGAGCGAGCCGCTGCCGATCGTGGAGCGGCCGGCCTTCAGGAGGACCGATACCGAGCCCGCGCTGGGCCACGCCGCGCGCACCACGAGCTCGCGCTTGGTCGAGAGCTTCTTCAGGTCGAGCTTGCCGAGCGTGCGAGCGAGCAGGCGGGCGTCGCGCCCGACCGCGGCCGGATCGAAGAGCGGGGGCGGGGGCGGCGGCAGCGCCACGGTCCAGCCGGCGACGGCGGGGCTCGGATCGGTGTTCCCGTAGGGGTCGGTGGCCCGCACGGCGAAGCTGTGCCGTCCGAGCGGCAGCTGCGCGATGCCGTACGGCGAGCTGCACGGGGTCCAGCTGCCGCCGTCGAGCGCGCACTCGAAGTCCGAGCCGGCCTCGCTGGAGGCGAACGCCACGCTCTGCGGTCCGGGGGTGACCGGGTCCGGCGGCTGCGACTGAAGGGTCGTGTCGGGCGGCGTCGTGTCGAGCGCGCGGGCCTGGAAGGCGTCGTACGAGGGCTTGTGGGTGTAGTCCTGGTAGACGAGGCCGAGGTGGTAGTCCCAGGTCTGGGTCACGTCCGTCTGCGGGGAGGCGTCGTGCCACATGTACTCGATCACGCCGCGCATGTTCAGCTCCTCGTGACGGGCCACGAGCTGCGCCAGCAGCGAGTCGATGTCCGCTGCCTGGCCGGCGAGGTCCGTCGTGAAGCGGGAGGGCCTGCCGGCGGTCGCCCAGCCGACCTCGGTCATCCAGATCGGCACGGCGGCATCGCCGTTGGCGTTCATGATCGCCCGCACCTGCTCCACCAGCCCGACCGAGGCGTCCGGAGTCTCGTCGTAGCCGTGCACCGCGAACGTGTCGAACGATCCCTTGGCGCCGGCGGCGTAGAGCTGGGTGACGTAGTCGCCGAGGCGGATCGCGCCGGTCGAGAGGCTGTCCGGCATGCCGGCGGAGACGATCTCGGCGCTCGGGTCGGCCGCCCGGATCATCGGCGCGACGGTGGTGAGCATCTGGGCGTAACCGCTGGCGCTCGGCGTGCCGCCCCACCAGCTCGGGAAGTTGGGCTCGTTCCAGATCTGCCATGCGGTGATCGGCAGCTTGGGCACGCTCGGATTGTTCTTCCAGAAGCTCCCGCTGGGGCCGTAGCGGGCCATCGCGGCGACGATGAAGCTGCCGAAGTCGGTCTCGTCCGCCGGGGGGCACAGCGCGGGCCTGGTCGCCGATGGGCAGCTGCTGGCCCAAGCCGGGCTGTAGAGCATCACCGGCAGCACCTCCATCCCGGCCCGCGCGGCGCTCGTCACGAACGAGTCGGGGCTGCTCCAGGAGAATTTGCCCTTCGTCGCCTCGATCTGGGACCAGTCGAACAGCTTGCGCAGCACCCGTACGCCGGCTGCCCGCTGGTCGTTCAGGATCGGAACCCGGGCGGACTGGCTGAGGCTGTCGAGGTCCGGCGAGGAGGCGCCGAAGAAGTCCTTCTGCAGGCGGCGCGGCGGACGCCGGTCCGGCCAGGACGGCCGCGAGCAGCGCGGTGGCGAGGACCAGTACGGAGACGCGGAGTCGCACCTCGTCCAGAGTAACCCGGGTCCGGCGGCATGGCCCGGTGTCCAGAAGCTGATGCTGATTCTCAAGCGGTTTGGGGCGATGCCGATCAAGCTCACATGCGCCGCTGGTCTCTGCTTGCCATGCTCGCCGCCGTCGCCTGCGGCGCCGTGGCCCCGGCCGCCCTCGCGGGCGCCCCCTCCAGCCGCACCACCTTCCTTCTCTCGCGCGCGTTCGACGGCGGGCTGCCGAACGGCGTCTCGCGCAATCCCGGCGGTCTCGCACGACCAGCGGATCGCGCGGGTGATCGCCTTCGAGTCCGACGCCACGAACATCGTCCCGAACGACACCAACGGGCTCACCGACGTCTTCGTCGTCCACCGCGGCGGCTCCTGGGGGAACAACGGCACGCCCTGGCAGATCGGGACCACGGACCTCGTATCGCACGGCCTCGGCGGCCAGCCCGCGAACGGCCGCTCCTACCGCGCGGCGATCGACGGCGACTCGCACCACGCCCCGAGCTGCGTGGCGTTCGTCTCGGATGCCTCGAACCTCGTGCCCGGCGACAGCAACGGCAAGCCCGACGCGTTCGTCTACAACATCGCCAGCCGTCAGATCACCCGCGTGTCGGTGGACTCGCACGGCCGCCAGTCGAATGGCTCCACCTACGAGGTCGCCGTGGACGGCGACTGCGAGCGGGTGGCCTTCGTCTCGGACGCGACCAACCTGGCCCTGACCAGCACGAAGATCGACGACTGGAAGAGCGCCGTGACGAGCGGCGCGCCCTCCGGCACCAAGCAGGTCTACGTGAAGGTGCTGAAGGGTGGGGCGCTCGACAAGGGCTTCAGGGGGCTGACCTTCCTCGCATCCGCCTCGGACCGCGGCCGCGCCGGGAACGGCAACTCCCAGCGGATCTCCTTCGCCCGTGCCGGCAAGGCCGTGGCCTTCGCCTCGGACGCCAGCAACCTGAGCTCCGGCGATCGCAACGGCGCCACCGACGTCTACGAGCGCGGCTTCACCCGCCACTTCGTCCACATCAAGGGGCACGGCGTGCAGGCGCTCGACTTCGACACCACGCTGGTCTCCGCCACCGCCTCCGGCAAGGCGGGGAACGGCCCCTCGATCAACCCGTCGGTGACCGACGACGGCCGCTACGTGGCCTACGAGACCCTGGCGAACAACCTCGCTCCCGGCGACACCAACGGCGTCTCGGACGTGCTCGAGGCCAACCTGGGCGGCCGCCGTGTGAAGCAGCAGTGGGTCTCCCGCTCGGCCTTCAGCGGCCTCGGCAACGGCGCCTCGAACCACCCGGTCATCTCGGACGCGGGCGAGTTCGTGCTCTTCGACTCGCTGGCCGACAACCTGCGCCCGTCCGCCAGCGTCGCCGGCGACGACAACGGCGTCCGCGACGTGTTCCTCTGGAACCGCCCGAGCGGCAACGTCTCGCTCGAGTCGCGCAACGCGGGCAACGGCTACCTCGACACCGCCTCTCAGCACCCGGCCACCAGCGCCCGCGGCAACTACGTCCCGTTCGAGTCGGCCAACCCCGACATCGACCCCAGCGTGGCCATGGCGCGCAGCGCTGCGGCCGGCGACCAGGACGTTCCCGACCTGATCGACCCCGACGTGATCGCCCCCACGGTGCCCACCGTCGAAGCCCCCGGCCTGGCCGGCCCGGACCCGGCGCTGGAGCAGGTCTACGTCAGGTATCTAGGGCCGCAGTAGCAGGGTCTCGGGTGTCGGGTGTCGGGTGTCGGCAGCCCATTGCCCGACACCCGACACCCGACACCCGACACCCCGGCGGTAGACGCCCGGCTCGACGAGGGCCTCTATCTTGGGCGCCGTTCATGGGCACCACACTCGTTGTAGCCGAGAAACCTTCCGTCGGGCGCGACATCGCGTCGGCGCTGCCAGGCAGCTTCAAACAGGCGAAGGACAAGACCTACCTCGAGGGCGACGACTACCTGATCACCTGGGCGGTCGGGACACCTCGTGGGGCTCGCCGAGCCCGAGGCCTATGACCCGAAGCTGAAGAAGTGGCGCTTCGCGGACCTGCCGATCGTCCCCGAGAAGTTCAAGCTCGTCCCCAACGACGAGCGCGCGAAGAAGCAGCTGAACGCGATCCACCGGCTGATGGCGCGCGAGGACGTGGACGTGGTGGTGAACGCCTGCGACGCCGGGCGCGAGGGCGAGCTGATCTTCGCCTACGTGTACGAGACCGCGAAGGTGAAGAAGCCCGTTCAGCGGCTGTGGCTCAACTCGATGACGCGCAAGGCGATCGAGGAGGCCTTCACCCACCTGCGCCCCGGGGAGGAGATGGCTCAGCTCGAGGCCGCTGCGCGATCACGCTCCGAGGCTGACTGGCTGGTGGGGATGAACGCCACCCGCGCCGCGTCGATCCGGCTCCGGGCGGCGTTCGACGGCGCCGTGTCGCTGGGCCGGGTGCAGACACCCACGCTCGCCTTGCTCGTCAAGCGCGAGCAGGCGATCCGCGACTTCAAGCCCGAGCCCTACTGGCTCGTGGAGGCCAAGTTCTCGGCGGACGAGTCGCGCCGCTACGCCGGCCGCTACCTCGGCGGCAAGCGCATCGCCGAGGACGAGGCGGCGAAGATCGTGCGCGAGGTCGACGGCCAGCAGGGCGAGATCACGAAGCTCGAGAAGAAGGAGGAGCGCGAGCTCCCGCAGCTCCTCTACGACCTCACCACCCTCCAGCGCCACGCCAACACGCTCCACGGCTTCAGCGCCCGCCGCACCCTCGCGGCGGCTCAGCGGCTCTACGAGGAGCACAAGGCGATCACCTACCCGCGTACGAACTCGCGCTACCTGAGCGGCGACCTCGTGGCGGAGATCAAGCCCACCGCGGAGCTCGTCGGCCACAACCAGCAGTACCGCAAGGGCGCCGAGTACGTGGTCGCGCTGGAGAGCCTGCCGCTGGGGCGCGTGGTGAACGACGAGAAGGTCACCGACCACCACGCCCTCATCCCCACACGCTCGGAGCACGACCTCTCGAAGATGGGAGGGGACGAGCTCAAGATCTACGACCTGGTGGCCAAGCGCTTCCTGGCCGTGTTCCACCCAGAGGCCGTCTTCGAGCGCACCCGCGTCGAGACCACCGTGGCCACGCACGCCTTCCGCACCAGCGGCCGCGTGCTGCTGGTGGCGGGCTGGAAGGCCGTGTACGGCGCGGAGGTCGACAGCGGCGAGGCCGCCGACGACGACACGGGCGGCGACCAGCTGCTGCCGAAGCTCGAGCAGGGCGAGCAGGTGCAGACCGACGTCGTCGAGTCGCTGCGCAAGGAGACGCAGCCGCCGCGGCGCTTCACCGACGCCTCGCTGCTCGGCGCCATGGAGACGGCGGGCAAGGACATCGAGGACGTGGAGCTGCGGGAGGCGATGAAGGACTCCGGCATCGGCACGCCGGCCACGCGCGCCTCGATCATCGAGCGGCTGATCTCCGTCGGCTACATCGAGCGCGAGGGCCGTGCCCTGGTGGCCACGGAGAAGGGCATGCAGGTGATCAAGCTGCTTGGGGAGCACGCGCTGACCTCGCCCGGCCTGACGGGTGAGTGGGAGCACCGGCTCGGCCGGATCGAGCACGGGGACGAGAGCCGCGAGGGCTTCATGTCCGACATCGCCAAGTTCGCACAGGACACGATCGAGGAGCTCGACAAGCTCAAGGGCGTGAAGATCGAGCGGGCCAACCTCGGCGCCTGCCCGGTCTGCGGCCGCGACGTGATCGAGAACCGCAAGGGCTACTCATGCTGGTCGCGCGAGGATCCGGGGTGCGGCTTCGTGATCTGGAAGCAGAAGGCCGGCAAGACGCTGCCGCCGTCGGTGGTGAAGGAGCTGATCGAGAGCCTGCGACTCTCGATCGAGGCCGGTGAGGACCCGCCGGTGGGCCGCACCACCAAGCCCGTCACGGGCTTCCGGAGCCGCGCCGGGCGCAGCTTCCGGGCCAAGCTTGCGCTGCAGCAGAACGACGAGGGCAAGTGGCGCGTGGAGTTCGACGAGGATTGGGCCAAGGGCGGCGCCGCCCCGCCCGCCGAGGAGGACGCGCCCGCGGACGGCGCGGCAGCCGTGCCCGAGGCCGCCGCGAACGGCGGCGGCAACGGCAGCGCCGAGGAGAGCCAGCCGGCTCCCGAGGCGGAGCCGGTAACCACCGAGTAGCTCAGCGATCGGGCGGCAACCGCGGCGGCGGTGGAGCCTCGATGGCGCGCTTGTCGTCGTGCTCGATCCCCAGCAGCGTCTTCACGAACGTCGCGATCAGCGCCGCCGCGGTTCCGATCAGCACCCAGCGGGGCCAGAAGTCTCCGTCGGCCCCGCTCGCCAGCCAGACGGCGATGCAGATGGGGTTGGCAATGATCAGCGCCGCCAGGCGATTGCGAACCTGCTCGTCGTGCCAGATCGACATCGCCGCCGCCTTGGTGGCGGGCAGCGGGGGAAGGTCAGCGGTGAGCGGCTCGAGCTCGTCGATCGTCTGCGCCCGGTAGGCGCGCTCCACCCGCTCGCCCAGCTCGTCCGTGTCGAGCCTGCCCTCTCCCGCGGCCTGACGAAGGTGCTCGACAACCGCCTCGCGCTCGGCGTCGGACGCGCGCTGGGGCGGCGTCTCCATCGGGTCAGCGCAGCTCCGACTCCGGCAGGTTCGGCGGGAACTCCACGTCGGCCGGGCTCTTGTGCTCCGTCGCCTCCCACGAGTCGTAGGCCATGCCGTCGCGGCCCTCGTGTTCCCCGTGGCCGCCCAGCGCCAGCAGCGCCAGCTGCTCCTTGCGGCGGTTCACGAGCTGGCGGCGCACCTCGGGTCCGACGCGGATGAGCTCGCCCACCTCGTAGTCGGTCTCCTCGCCCTCCACGCTGAGCGTGAGGGTGCCCTCCAGCACGAGGTAGACCTCCTCCTGCTGTGCGTGCCGGTGCACGCGGCTGCGGCCGCCTGGCTGGAACAGCATCAGGTTCAGGCCGAAACTGCTGACGCCTAGGTCGTTGCGCAGGCGCTGGAAGCGCTCGCCGGAGTCGTAGTCGAGCTTTGCGGTGGATATTCCGGTTTCCATGGCGCGTGAGATTACGGCTAGCAGCGCGCCAATGCGTTCGCGTAGAAGCGCAGGTAGTCGCCCATGTGCGAGCGCCAGTAGGCGCTCCCATGCTTGCCGGGCCAGACGTGGGTGGTCACCCGGGCTCCGTCTGCCCTGAGCGCGGAGGCGAAGGCGACGTCGGCGGCGCGGAAGCGGTCGCTCGCGCCCACGTCCAGCCAGACCGGCGTGCGGCCGTAGGGGCTCGTGCCGCGACGGGCCAGGGTGAGCAGGTCGTTGTGCGCGAAGTCGGCCGCGCCGTCGAACGCGCCGGGCATCGCCTGGCCGGCGGACGCGAAGAGCGGGGCCGAGTGTCCGCCCACCGCGCAGAAGCGTCCGGGGTGGAGGCGGGCGATGTCGAGCGCGCCGAAGCCGCCCATCGATGTGCCACCGATGGCCACCCGCCGCGGGTCGGCGTGCAGCCGCCGCAGCGCGGCGGGGATGGCCTCGTCCACTACGTACTGCGCCCAGCGCCCGCTGCGGCGATCGTGGAAGAAGCTGCTGCCGCCGCCGCTCGGCAGCAGGATCGCAGGGGCGCGCGGCCCCAGCCGGGCCAGGGCGGCGAACAGCCGGCCGCTGAGCAGGCGATCCGGCGAGCCGCCGCGCCAGTGCAGCAGCACCAGCAGCGGCCGGCCGCGCGAGCCGCCGCGCGGGACCACCAGCACCTGCTCGAGCGTGCGGCCCACATAGCGGCTGCGCAGCTCGCTGTGGAGCACGCGAGCCCCGTGCGTGTTGCGGCCGCTGTGGGCGATCGCCGCGGTCACGGCGAACAGCGCCGTGAGGGCTACGGCGGCGGCTGCGACTCGGGGTCGCGCGAATCGGGCCAGGGCGCGCGAGGTGATGGCTCAAGCATCGGCGCGAAGTCCTCGTGATGCAAGTCCATCAGCAGCCGCTCGAGCCTTGGCGGTCCCTCGTCACCGACGAGGATCGCGCTCCCGGGCCAGTAGGGGCTGTCGGTCGGCGAGCGGCCCACGAAGCCCGGCTCGTAGACCCAGTTGCCGCTGTTGTGGAGGGCGATCCCGCCGGGGCTGACCCAACCCTCGTCGCGCGGCAGCGGCCCGGCCCGGTGGGTGTGGCCGAAGATCGCGTGCTCCGCCTCGATGCCGCGGCGCTCGAGCGACTCGCCGATGGCGTGCAGCCCCGACCTGCGCAGGACGGGTCCCGACACCTCCGGGCTGAACGGCCCGAAGCCCAGGGCGTTCAGCGCCGCCACCCCGCCCGGCAGAACCACGTCTCCAAGCAGGCGGCCCGCCATCGTCCTCTTGCCGTCCTCGCGCACGAGCAGCTCCCAGAGCCGCTTGGAGGGCGCTCCCGGGGCCACGGGGAGCACGTGGCTGCGCTGCGCGCCGCGGAACGAGAGGGCGTAGAGCGGCGCCAGCACCCGCTCGTAGTCGTCCACGGAGAGAGGGCCGTGCGCCGGGAAGCGCCTGCGCCGCTTGGCCACCGACGCGAGCATGGTCTCAATCGTCGGCACCGTGTTGTGGCAGTCGAGGTAGTGGCCGTGGGTCGCGTACACGTCGTCGCGGATGCGGTAGCCGGGATACGAGACCACGAGCTCGACGCCCGGCATCCAGGAGGCCAGCTGGGCGAGCGGCTGCGAGCCCGACGCGGTCACCGGCCGCTCGAGCTGGACGGCCGGCCGCTCGCCGAGCAGCGCGTGGTCGTGGTTGCCGGGCACGATCACCACGCGGCGCCCGCGCAGCGTCTCCCCGAGCTCCTGGAGGACCGGCCGGGCCGCGTCGAGCGCTGCTCCGAGCGGCGCCTGACGCAACTCGAGCACGTCGCCGAGCAGCACCAGCTGGTCCACGTCGGCGAGCAGCGGCAGCAGCCTGGCGCGCGCCGCAGGCTGTCGCAGCACGTCGTTCATGGGCTGGGCGCCGAGGTGGAGATCGGAGATCACAGCGGTCAGCACGACGCGGCATCTTCGCAATGCGCGGCTGTCACTACTCTCCAAGGTCGAACTTGAACTCGCTCTTCTGCCGCCACAATCGCTTCACCGCCGACTGCCCCATCTGCTCGAAGGGCACCGTGCTCGACCCGAACCGCCAGGCCACGCGGTCGCGCCCGTCGTCGTCATCGCGGGGCGGCGGCACCGCAACCAAGCGTGCGGCAGCCCGCTACACCGGGCCGTACGCCTCGGCAGGACCGTATGACGACGAGTCGGGCGAGAGCTACGAGGTGCGGATCGAGCGCGTGCCCGGCGGCGTGCGGCTGGCCGAGTGGGCGGGCGGCCAGATCAGGCGCAGCGCTCCCGTGCTGGCCGCACAGGACCTCGCCCCGCTGCTGGAGACCACCCGCGAGCGCTCGCTCCTCGGAGATGCCGACGTGGAGAGCCTGATCGCGGCCCTCACCACCCCCTCGGCATCGACCGACGGGCCCGAGTTCGGCGCCAGTAGTGGCCGCACGGGGGACATGCAGGAGGAGCTGCGCGTGGAGCCCGTGGGGGACGGACGCGTGCGGATCGGACGCTGGATCCTCCGCCCCGGGGCGGACTGGGAGCTGCAGAACACGCCGGTGATGATGCCGGCGAAGCGCTACGCGGAGGCCCTCCGCGCGGCCGCCGCGCGCGGCCTGCTGGGCTGACCTGGCCGTCCTCCCCGTGATCTACAACGGGTCGGCGTGCCGCTGAGACTCGTCACAGGACCCGCCAACTCCGGCAAGGCCGGCGTCGTGCTCGACGCCTACCGCGCGCGGCTGCACGAGGAGCCGATCCTCGTGGTGCCCTCGTTCGAGGACGTCGAGCACACCCAGCGCGAGCTGGCGGACGGCGGCGCGGTGTTCGGGGCCCGCGTGGTGCGCTTCGAGTGGCTGTTCGAGACGATCGCGGATCGGGCCGGCTACCGCGCCCGGATCGCGTCGAACCTTCAGCGCGAGCTGATCGTGGAGGAGGCCGTGCGCTCGCTGGACCTCACGGCGCTTGCGCGCTCGTCGGAGCGCCCCGGCTTCGTGCTCGCCGCGGCGCGGCTGATGGCCGAGCTGGAGCGCTCCATGGTCGAGCCTCCCCGCTTCACCCGCGCCCTGCGCGACTGGGCCGGCGACGGCCCTCGGCGCCGCTACGCCGACGAGGTGGCGGCGGTGTACGCGGCCTACCGGCAGCGGCTCGAAGCGAGCGGCCTGGTGGATCGCCAGCTGTTCGAGTGGCGCGCGCTCGACGCCCTGCGACGCGACGCCCGGGCCTGGGGCTCCACCGCCGTGTTCGTCTACGGCTTCGACGACTTCACGCCGCTGGAGCTCGACGCGCTCGAGACGCTGGCGCGCGTCGTGGGCGCCGACGTGACGGTCTCCCTCCCCTACGAGCGCGGCCGCGCCGCCTTCAAGGCCGTCGCGACCGTGTTCGAGCAGCTGTCGGCGCTCGCCTCCGAGGCGCCCCTCGAGCTGCCGGCAGTGAACGATCACTACGCGCCGAGGTCGCGCGACGCCCTCCACCACCTGGAGCGATCCCTCTTCGCCGACTCGGCGCGCCGGCGCAAGCACGGCGGAGCCGTGCGGCTGCTGGCGGCCGGCGGGCAGCGCGCCGAGGTGGAGCTGGTCGCGGCCGAGGTGCTCGAGCTGCTGCGCGCCGGCACCGAGCCGGGCGACGTGGCCGTGGTCTATCGCGACCCCAGCGCGTACGCGTCGGTGGTCGGGCAGGTGTTCGACGCCTACGGCATCCCCTTCTCGCTGGAGCGCCGGCTACCGCTGCGCCACACCGCGCTCGGCCGCGGCGCGCTCGCGCTGCTGCGCTGCGCCGCGCTCGAGGGGAGCGACGCCGACCTGCTGGCCTATCTGCGCACGCCCGGCAAGCTCGACAACCAGGCGCTCGCGGACCGCCTCGAGGCCGACGTGCGCAAGGACGGCGCCGAGACCGCCACGCGCGCCCGGGAGCTGTGGGAGGTGCGGCGCTGGCCGCTCGAGGAGATCGACCAGCTGGCGGCGGCCGCGGCGGAGGGACCCGGACGGCTGATCGGCGAGCTGCGCTTCCAGCTCGAGCGGCTGTTCTCCGCTCCCTACGTGCGCGAGGCGCGGGTGCTCGACGCCGCCGAGAAGGAGGACGCGCGGGCCTTCGAGGCCGCGGTGTCGGCGCTCGACCAGCTCGGCGACCTGCGCCGCGCCGGCCTCGCGAAGGGCCTCGACGCCAGGCGGCTGCACGACACGCTGGCGGAGCTGCCCGTGCGGCTGGGCGAGCGCTCCCAGCCCGACCGCGTGCTGGTGGCCACCCCGGAGCAGATCCGCGCCCGCCGCTTCGAGGCGGTGTTCGTCTGCGGCCTGCAGGAGGGCGAGTTCCCGCGCGGGCGTCGCCCCGAGCCGTTCCTGCCGGACGAGGACCGGCGGGCGATCGCGAAGGCCAGCGGGCTCGTCCTGCCCGTGCGCGAGGACGAGCTCGAGCGTGAGCGCTACCTCTTCTACGTCTGCGCCTCACGGGCCGAGCGCGCCGCTCTTCCTCAGCTCGCGCTTCAGCGACGAGGAGGGGAATCCCCAGCCCGGCTCGTTCTTCCTCGAGGACGCCAGGGACCTGTTCACCGAGATCGAGCCGCGCCGGCGCTCCCTGTCCGACGTGGTCTGGGACCCGCAGGACGCGCCCACCGAGGTGGAGTGGGAGCGCACGCTCGCGGCGCTCGGCCCTCGCTCGGAGCCCGCCGGCCCCGACGGGCTCACGGCGGCCGAGTTGCTCGAGCGGCTCGGCAGCCAGGACGCGTTCTCGGCCAGCGCGCTCGAGACCTTCGCCGACTGCCCGGTGAAGTGGCTCGTGGACCGCCTGCTGCGCCCGGAGGCGCTCGAGCCCGACCCGGAGCAGATGGTGCGCGGCCAGCTACGCGCACGACGTCCTGGAGCTCACCCTGAGCCGCCTGCGCGAGCGCAGCGGCGCCCGCCGTGTCACGCGCGAGAACCTCCCCGAGGCGGAGCGGATCCTGCGCGAGGCGCTGCGCGAGAGACAGTCGATCTTCCGGCTCTCGCCCAAGCAGACCCGCGTCCGCGCGGCGGTGCGGCGGCTCGAGTTCGACCTGCTGCGCTACCTGCGCCACGAGGCGGAGCGCGACGGGGTGTTCGAGCCGGCCGAGCTGGAGCTGCGCTTCGGCATGCCTGACGCCGGGCTGCCCGCGCTCGCGTTGGAGGGCGAGGGGATCAGCATCCGCGGCGTGATCGACCGGGTGGACACCTGGGGCGAGCACGCGCTGGTGCGGGACTACAAGAGCGGCCGCTCGGTCTACCCGGTGGCGGAGTGGGAGGACAAGCACAGGCTCCAGGCGGCCGTCTACATGATCGCCGTGCGCGAGCTGATGGGACTGCGGCCGGCCGGCGGCGTGTACGTGCCGCTGGCGGGGCAGGAGAGGAGGCCGCGGGGGCTGCTCTCCCGGGAGCTGCAGGACGAGCTCGGCTCGGACTTCTTCGACAACGACTTTCGCGACCCCGAGGAGCTGGAGCAGCACCTCGAGCGCGCCAGGCAGACGGTCTGCGAGCTCGTCGGCCGCCTGCGCCGGGGAGAGGTGCGGCCCTGCCCGGAGACCTGCCGCTGGTCGAGCGCCGGCTGCCAGCACCCGACGATCTGCCGGCACGAGGGATGAGCGTCGCCTTCACGCCCGAGCAGCTTCACGCGGTCGAGACCCGCGACGGCTCGCTGTTCCTGCACGCCAACGCGGGCAGTGGGAAGACCTCCGTGCTCGTCGAGCGCTTCGTGCGCGCGGTGGTGGACGACGAGGTGCCCGTGGAGCGCATCCTCGCGATCACGTTCACGGAGAAGGCCGCCGCCGAGCTGAAGCTGAGGATCCGCCGCCGCTTCCTGGAGCTCGGCCTGCGCGAGCACGCGCGCACGGCAGAGGCGGCCTGGATCTCGACCATCCATGGCTTCTGCTCCCGCCTGCTGCGCACGCACCCGCTCGCCGCGGGCATCGACCCGGAGTACCGCGTGCTCGACGGGCCCGAGGCGGAGCGCCTTGGCATCGACGCGTTCGAGCGCACGCTCGAGGCCTTCCTCGAGCTGGGCGCGGAGGAGGGCGGGGCGCGGCTCGAGCTGCTCGCCGCCTACACCCCGCAGAAGCTGGAGGAGATGGTGCGCACCGTGCACTCGCGGCTGCGCAGCCGGGGCGAGCGCGACCCGGCGCTGCCCGCGCTTCCCCCTGCGCCGGAGTGGGACGGCGGCGAGGCGCGCGTGCTCGAGGCGGCGCTGCGGGCCGCCCTGGCTGAGCTGGGCGCCACGGGGGCGAGCGGCGTGACCGTCGAGCGCGAGCTCGCCAGGATGGAGCGCTGCCTGGCGGCGCTGGATGCCCTGGCCGGCCGGCTGGGCGAGCCGGATGAGTTCAAGAAGCACCAGCTCAAGCCGGGCGCGGCGAACGCGCTGAAGACGCCGGTGCTGCAGCACCTCGGCGAGGCACACGCCGGCTACCTCGCGGCCTGCGTGCAGCAGCGCGAGCTGCGCGACTACGCGCTGCTGCGCGAGCTGCTGGCCCTCTTCCACGAGCGCTACACGCTGCTGAAGGAGGCGCGCTCGGGGCTCGACTTCGAGGACCTCCAGCTGTTCGCGCGCGATCTGCTCGATCGAGAGCCGGGCCTGCGCGAGCACTACCGGGAGCGCTTCGTGCACGTGATGGTCGACGAGTTCCAGGACACGAACAGGCTGCAGACCTCGATCCTCGCGCTGCTCGAGCGGGGCAACCTGTTCACCGTCGGCGACGCCAACCAGTCGATCTACCTCTTCCGCAACGCGGACGTCGGCGTCTTCCGCGATGCTCGGGACGCGGCGGCCGAGAGCGGGCACGAGGCGCGCATCGCCCACAACTTCCGCAGCAGCCGCGAGCTGCTGGACGTGCTCAACCTGGCCTTCGGGGAGACGTTCGAGGACGGTTTCGAGCCGCTGCGGGAGCCCGACTCGGGCCCACGCGAGCCGGCGCGCGTGTCGCCGAGCGTGGAGCTGCTCGTGGTGGACCGCGACGGCTGGGCTGAGGGCGAGCTGCCCTTCGACGCCCCGGGCAAGACCCCGGCCTGGCGCGCCGTGGAGGCGCGCCTCCTGGCGCAGCGGATCGCCGAGCTCGCCGGGCCGGAGGGGCCGTTCGAGCCGGGCGACGTGGCGGTGCTGCTGCGGGCCAGCACGGACGTGTCGCTGTTCGAGCGCGCGATCGCCGCCCGCGGCCTGCCGACATACGTGGCGGGCGGCCGCGGCTACTGGAGCCAGCAGCAGGTGGGCGACCTGCGCGCGTACCTCGCGGCGCTCGCCAACCCGCTCGACGAGTTGGCGCTCTACTCGCTGCTCGGGTCGCCCCTCGTGGGCGCGTCGCTCGACTCCCTGGCCACGATCGGCATGCGCTCGCGCGAGCTGCGCCGCGACGCCTGGTGGACGCTCGAGGCGGCGTTCGGCCCGGGCGGCGACGGCTCGGACGGACTCGAAGAGGCGCTCGGGGAGGAGGACAGCGCCCGCATCCGGGCCTTCGTCGGGCGCTTCGTCGCCGAGCGCGAGGCGGCCCCGCGGCTGTCGCTCGAGACCGTGATCGACCGCGCGGTGACCGGCTCCGGCTATGACCGCGCGGTACTGCGCGATGCCCGGCGGGGAGCGGCGCATGGCCAACGTGCGCAAGCTCATGCGGCTCGCGCGGGAGTACGAGGCCGAGGAGGGACGCGAGCTGCGCGGCTTCATCGACTTCGTGGCCGAGCAGGACCTGCTCGCGGGCGCGCGAGGGCGAGGCGCCGCTGGAGACCGAGGGCATCGACGCGGTGCGCCTGATGACGATCCACGCCGCGAAGGGCCTCGAGTTCCCCGTTGTGTGCGTGGCCGATCTGGGCCGCGCCGGCAGGGGCGACGACGAGGCGCTGCGGGTCACCGACGACGGCCGCGTGGGGCTCAGCATCGCCTCGATCGGCGGCGGCTCGAGCGCGGGCATGGCGCTCGACACGATCAAGGAGGACCAGGCGCGGCTGGCGGACGAGGAGGAGCGGCGCGTCTTCTACGTGGCGATGACGCGGGCCAGGGAGCACCTCGTGCTGAGCGGCGCCGCGAAGGTGGACGGCTGGCCGCCGGCGCGCCGGCTGGGGCCGCCGATCGACTGGATCTGGCGCGCGCTCGCCCCCGACCTGCCCGAGCTCGGTCACGAGGGCGAGTCCGTGCGCGAGACGCCCGACGGCCGCGAGGCCCGCGTCCGCTGCCGGGTCTACTCGCCCGCCGCGATCGACCCGGCGTTGGAGTGGGAGGTCGAGCCGGTGCGTCAGCGTGAACGGCTCGGGAGGCGCAGCCGTGCAGCCGCCGCTGCTCGCGGCCGTCGAGGCCGCCGGTGCGCCGCCGGTCGGGCGCCTCAGCTACTCGAGCCTCGAGAGCTACCGGCGCTGCGGCTACCGCTTCTACCTCGAGCGCGTGGCGCGGCTGCAGCGGGCGATGGCCAAGCTCGCCGACGCCGCGGGCGAGCCCGTGCCCGAGACCCTCAGCGGGCTGGTGCGCGGCTCGGTGGTGCACGAGCTGCTCGAGCACTTCGACTTCGCCCGCCCGGTCCTGCCGAGCGCCGAGGAGGTGGCCGAGCGGCTGGAGGCCCATGGCGTCAGCTTCGAGGCGGCCGACCTGGAGGGCATCCGTGACCTGCTCGAGCGCTTCGCCGGCTCCGAGCTGCGCGCCCGGCTGGCGGCGGCCGTCCCCGGTCCGCAGGGAGCTGCCGTTCGCCTTCACGCTGCGTCCGCACGGCAAGTCGGGCGCCAGCCTGCTCGTGAACGGCGTGGTGGACGTGCACGCGCTGGAGCGGGGGAGCGAATCCGCGCTCGTCGTCGATTACAAGAGCGACCCGGTCGAGGGGCTCGACCTGGCGGCGATATGCGACGAGAAGTACGGCACCCAGAGGCTCATCTACGCGCTTGCGGCGCTGCGCTCGGGGGCGCCCGCGGCGGAGGTCGTGCACCTGTTTCTGGAGCGCCCGGCCGAGCCGGTGATCGCCGCATACTCGGCCGCGGACCTGCCGCGCCTGGAGCGCGAGCTGCTCGATCTGGCGGAGGGCGTGATCGAGGGTCGCTTCGAGCCCACGGCCGAACCCCATCGCGATCTGTGCGCCACCTGCCCCGGCCGCGCGGCGCTCTGCAGCTGGGACGAGAGCCGCACGCTCGCCGAGCGGAAGCCGCCGGTCTGAGGTCTACCCTCGACTGCCCATGAGCAGCGACCCGCTCGCCACCCAGCCGACCCCCGTCGCGGGCATCCCGGGCTTCCCCGGCCCGTTCGCGGTGGGGCGCTACGCCGCCCGGCTGCGGGAGAAGCTGCGCGAGTTCGCGCACGTCTGCGTGATCGGGGAGGCCACCGGCGTCAAGATCGGCCGCGGCCCGAACGTCTACTTCGAGCTGCGCGACGGCGACGGCGCCCTTCCCTGCGCGATGTGGCGCGACGACTTCGACCGCTCCGGCCTCTCCGAGGCCGACTTCCGCGACGGCGTGGAGGTGGTGGCGGCCGGCGGCTGCGACTACTACGCGGGCGGGCCCGCGGCGTCGCCGCGCTTCACCTTCCGCGTGAAGCAGCTGCGGCTCGCCGGCGAGGGCGACCTGCTCGCCCGCCTCGAGCGGCTGAGGCGGCGGCTCGCCGAGGAGGGCCTGTTCGAGCGGCAGAAGCTGTTGGCCCGACCGGCGCTGCCCAGGCGCATCGGCGTGGTCACCGCCGAGACGGGCGCGGCCCGGCGCGACTTCCTGGCCGGGCTCGAGCGGCGCGGCTGGCGCGGCACGATCGTCTGGGGCTACGCGCCCGTGCAGGATCGCCGTGCCGCCGGCGCCATCACCGCCGCGATTCAGGACCTGGCGGCGCTGGGCGAGGTCGAGACCATCGTCGTCACCCGCGGCGGCGGCAGCATCGCCGACCTCTGGGCCTTCTGCGACGAGACGCTCTGCCGCACGGTCGCGCTCCTGTCGGTGCCCGTGATCAGCGCCGTGGGCCATCACGTCGATCGCACGCTGATCGACGACGTCGCGGCCGTGTCCTGCTCCACGCCCACCCACGCGGCCGAGACGGCCGTCGAGGTCGACTGCGCCGCCGCGCGCGAGTGGCTCGGCGCTGCAGCGGCCCGCATGCAGGCGCGGACCGCGCGCCGGCCTGCTCGACCGCGCGCGGGCGCTGGCCGCCTACTCGCGCGCGCCACGCGAGCACGTCGCGGGGCACCGCCGAGTGCTCCACCAGAAGACGCGCGAGCTGCGGGCGGCGTCGCGGCGGGGCCTTGCCGCGCGGGTGGACTACCAGAGCCGCATCGGCGCCACCGTGCTGGGCCGCAAGGTCGACGCCGCGGCCGCGGCGGTGGCCGCGGGCCAGGCGCAGGTCACCACGAGGGCGGCCTCGCTCGAGCGGGCGGCGCTGGCGCTCGAGCGACGTCGCAGCGAGGCGCTGGCGGCGCACGCCGCCGCCATCCGCGCCCACGATCCCGAGCGGGCGCTGGAGCGCGGCTACGCGATGGCGCTGGACGCCGACGGGCAGCCGCTCGGCAGCGCCGAGGCGGTGCGCGCGGCCAAGGAGTTCGAGCTTCGCATGGCGGACGGCCAGGTGGCGGCCCGCGTGCGCGAGGAGGTGCAGCGATGACAGTTCAACCTGCCAGCTACGAGGCGGCCGTCGAGCGGATCGAGGAGATCATCAAGCAGCTCGACACGGGAAAGCCCGGCCTGCGCGAGACCCTCGACCTGTGCAGCGAGGGCCGCGAGCTGATCGAGTACGCCGCCGGCGAGCTCGAGGCGGTCGGGAAGGGCTTGGAGGAGCTGCGGCTCGACGAGCTGATCGCCAGGCTGGAAGCGGCCGGCCAACCCGCTGGCTGAGCGGAATTGGGCCGGATCTTGCAGGGCACCTTTTTCCGTCGGACGCCAGCCTTACCTTGAGTGTGTCCTGCATTGCGATTCAAGGGAGATCGGACCCGAATGCCCCTGTGCTTCATAGAGCCTCAGGAAGCTATTCGAGTGGTGGCGGAATCCGTCGGCCGTGAGGCCCGGCGGCAGCTCCTCGGCGAGGTCGTGCGCGCCTGGGTCGACGAGATCCCCGAGGACGAGCTGGAGTCCCACTACGTCAAGGCCGTCGACGACCTCGACGACGAGGACCTCTCGATGCTCGCCGCCTGGCACGCGTCGCTCGACGTCGGCCAGCCGATCGCGAACAAGGAGTTCCTCCTGGGCGCCTTCCGCAGCCTCGGCGAGCACCGCCGCGAGGCCCTGCGGATAGCGGCCGGCTTCCGCGGCGACGAGGCCTTCGAGGCCGGCGCCAGCGAGGAGCACGCGCTGGAGGCCGTCCTGCCCTGGCTGTCGCAGGACAGGGCGCTGGAGTTGGCCGCGGAGGCGCTCGAGCTGTACTGCTGGGACCGCCTCGGCAGCGACAACTGAGGCGACTGCAAACCGTCGGATATCTGCGTCCTCGGTCGGCCGCGGGCTAGCGCCCTGCGGCCTCCCTGCGTCCTTGATCTCCTCGGTTTGCAGCCGCCTCAGGGCGTTGCCGGGGCCCGCTGATCTGGTGCCCTGGGCTTATACTCGCCAGCGCTGTGACCGCTTCACTTCCGGATGCAGTTCAGGCCGTTTTCGATCGCTTCATCACCACGGAGTACACGACGATCGACGGCGCCGGGCGGCCGATCACCTGGCCGGTGACGCCCTACTACCGGCTCGGCGATCCGTGCATCGACGTGACCACCGGGCTCGGCTATCCGAAGAAGGCCAACGACGCGCGCGGCAACCCCAAGGTGTCGCTGCT
This sequence comes from uncultured Thermoleophilaceae bacterium, assembly GCA_963729205.1. Taxonomy (GTDB): domain Bacteria; phylum Actinomycetota; class Thermoleophilia; order Solirubrobacterales; family Thermoleophilaceae; genus JAICJR01. The sequence goes on along the minus strand of CAVSNA010000020.1, from coordinate 193,361 downwards.
CTTCTCCGATCCCACGGGCAGCGGGCTGAGCGGGCCGCCCGCGGTGCTGGTGCAGGGCACGGCCGACGTCGACGATCGGGACCTCGCGCGCGAACTGGGCCCGCTACGACCGCGAGCTCGGCGGAGAAGCTGCCCGGCGCGAAGGAGATGAACCCGCCGGACTTCATGAAGCGCTTTTTCGGCTGGTACTACATGCGCATCTACGTGCACGTGCGGCCGGAACGCGTCTACGTCTGGGAGCGGGGCGACATCGCCGGCGAGCCGCAGCTGTTCGACTGCCACATGGAGGAGGTGCGCTCCGGGCACGACGAGGAGCCGGAGTCGGAGCAGGCGCCCCCGGAGGGCGGCGCGGCGGCGTGGGACGAGCGCGTCGGCGCGCTCGGCAGCCGCACGTACCCGACGGCGGTGCTCTCGCTCGTCGCGCCCGACGGCTTTCCGTTCTCGGTGCGCGTCCCCGTGCGCGGCGACGCCGCGCAGCAGGTCGTCTGGATCGACGCCGACCCGCTGGGCGCACCCCTGGCCCCGGGGCTTGCCTGCCTAACCGCCCACGACCACGACGAGCGCTTCAGCTACCAGCGCAACTTCCAGCTCCGCGGCGACCTCACCCGCGAGGGCGACGGCTGGGCGATCCGCCCGCACAAGATCGTCGGCGGCTTCGAGCTGCCGCCGGGGTCGATGGTCTCGCGGATGCGGACCAATTTCCAGAAGAGCCGCCGCTTCCGCCGCGTCGCCAAGCAGGAGCTCGAGCGGCGCGAATCCCGGCTCGGCTGAGCGTTTTTTCGCAACGTGCGGGATGAGTGCGAAAACGCACTTGACGTGACCCGGGGTCTCGGCATAAGGTGACAACCAGAGACGCGGACGACTTCGTAAAGAGCGAGGCCATGAGATGGAAGGCCCGCCGCGCAGCCGCCCGGAGCTTCGGCGAAAGGTGGCGCGCTTCTCGAGCGAACCGGCCGCGTCTCTTTTTTATTCTCGGCCCACTGCAGCCTCGATCTCCGCGATCGCCTGATCCGCATCGAGGAAGTGCACGGCCGTCATCCCGAGCGACTCGGCCGTCTGGCAGTTCACGTCGGTGTCGTCGATGAACACGCAGTCGGCTGGCTCGATCCCGCCGCCGAGCCGCTCCAGCGTTAGCTCGTAGATCTCGCGCCCGGGCTTGCGCATCCCGACGAACGCCGAGTCCACCACCACCTCGAAGATCTCGTCGATCTCGGGCAGCTTCGCGCGCCACAACGGCTCCCATTCGCGCACGTTGTTCGTCAGCAGCGCCATGCGCATGCTGCGGTCGCGCAGCGAGCGCATGCAGTCGATCATCGGCTCGTTGCGATCGAGGTGCTCGAAGTAGGTCTCCGAGAACCCGTCCAGCTTGGCGCCGTCGCCGAGGGCGCGCTCGATCGCGGCGAGGAAGTCCGCCTCGCTGATCCGGCCGCACTCGAGCTCGTAGAGCGGGTGCGCCCCGCCCGACTCCTCGGTGAGCTTCGCCATCGCCTGGCCGAGATCGGTGACCGAGATGCCGGAGTGCTCCTGGTAGGCGAGGAACGAGCGGATGAGCGGCGTGGTCAGCACCCCGCCGAAGTCCGAGATCACGGCACGGATCAAGCGGCCTCCGGCTCGTCGCGCACGGTCAGCTCGTAGGCGCCGGCGCCGGCGCGACCCTCCATCTGCCACGAGAACACCGCCGCGTTCACCCGCAGGCCGTCGAGCGCGAGGGTGGTGCCGGCCACGGCGGTGCCGGACGCGCGGCGCGGGAAGTCCTCGCCGGGCAGCCAGAGCTCGAGCCCGGCGCTGCGCTGGCGGCCGTCGCCGTCATAGACCGTCGAGATGCGGGCGTCCTCGACCTGCGTGGCCTCGCCCCCCGCCACGATCCATGCGATCACGCGCTCGTCACCGTGCCCGAGCGCTCCCCGCGGTCGCCGTGCAAGCGCCACCACCGCGTGCTCGCCGTCGAACAGCGCGGAGATCCCCCGCAGCGCGTCGAGCTCCTCCCAGGCGGGCGCGGTCACGGTCTCCGTGGCGGTGCCCAGGCAGTCGAGCTCCCGGCCGCCCAGCGATCCATGCACCCGGCAGAGCCGTGTGCCGGCGCCATCCAGGTCGAGCGGCGCGGACAGCGGCTCGAACTCGAGGTCGAAGCGATTGCCGAACACCGCGCGGTAGCCCTCGCCCTTGCGCGAGACCTCCGAGCCCTGCGGCAGCGCCTGGGGCTGCCCCTGCTCGAACAGCAGCGTGACCCCCGCCCGCATGCTGCCGTGCAGCCCGCGGGAGGGGTCGAAGAACGCCAGCGCGACGGCTGCTTCGCTCACCTTCCGAGCCGCGGCGGCGGGGCCTCGTACTCGGTCGCGGTGCCATCGACGTCGTAGGAGCGACTGGCGGCCGGATCGGCCCGCCCACCACCAGACGGCGGCCGAGCCGCTTGATCAGCACGCGCCTGACGAGCGCCCGCGTGGGCGGCAGGAGGAGCACCACCCCGAACACGTCCGTGATGAACCCGGGGGTGATCAGGAGGGCGCCGCCGAAGATCACGAGCACGCCGTCGATGACCTCCCGGTGCGGCATCTGGCCCTGCGCGAGCGTGCGGTTGAAGCGGCGCCAGACGGCCCGCCCCTGCGAGCGCAGCAGCCAGGCTCCGAGCAGCGAATCGAGGATCAGGAGCAGGATCGTGAGCGGCGCGCCAAGCGCCGGCCCAACGACCCAGATGATCACGTACAGCTCCGCGAACGGAACCACGATGAACACCAGGAACAGGGCGATCAGAACCACGGGAGTGAGGCTACTAACATGGGCCCCATGCCGACCGTGGAAGACGTAGAAGACGCCCTGACCAACGTGATCGACCCGGAGCTCGGACTCGACTTCGTCGAGCTCGGCCTGGTCTACGAGATCGAGGTGGAGGGCGGCGACGTCTACGTCACCTTCACCCTCACCTCACCGGGCTGCCCGATCGGGCCCCAGGTCAGCGAGCAGATGAAGGAGTTCGTGAGCGAGCTGCCCGGCGTGGAGCGGGTACTGCCCAAGATGGTGTTCACCCCACCGTGGACGCCGGACCTCATGAGCGAAGAGGCGAAGTTCGCGCTGGGCTACTAGCGCTCTCAGCGCCAAAAACGGGCCCGAAAGCTTCAGTGTCCCCCCACTGTTGCCGATCCCCCTTTTGTGGGGGCACTTGGGTGGAAAATTGCCACTCCTGAGGTGGCGGAGCGGCCGCTCGCGCTGAAGATGGCGGGCGCGCTGTGGCTGACGGCCGCGGCGAGCATCGCGCTGTGTCTCCTGATCCCCGGCGCTGTCACGCGCCACTGGCAGTTCGAGCTGGTCCTCGCGGGCCTGATGGCGATCTGGGGCGTCGCCTGCCTCCTGATACCGCCGAAGCGCTCCGTCCCCCTGACCTTCCACGCCCCCGCGCTGCTCGCGGTGCCGGTGATCGCGCTGAACATCGCTGCGACCGGCGGCGCCCACTCGTATCTGACCTACGACTACTTCTCGCTGATCGCCTTCGCCGCCTACTTCTTCAGCTTCCGGGAGGCGATCGGATATGCGGCGCTCTCAGGCCTCGCCGTCGCGCTGCCGCTGGCCTACGACCCCGGCGCCGTGGCGGATGGGCTGCTGGCCGAGCTATTCGTGGTGGCTCCCGCCCTTCTGGTGCTCAGCGTGGTGATGGCCGGCGCGAAGAGCAGGCTCGTCGGGCTGCGCAACGCCGCACACGAGCTGTCGCTCGTGGATCCACTCACGGAGCTGCCGAACCGGCGCGCGTTCAGCGAGCGGGTCGGCGCTCAGATCGGGGGCGAGCGCGCGAGCGACGCCACCGGCCTGATGCTGGTCGACCTCGACGAGTTCAAGGAGATCAACACCCTCCACGGCCACCCGGGAGGCGACCGCGTGCTGTGCGAGACCGCGCAGGGCCTGCGCTCCGCCGCCCGCGAGGGGGACATGGTGTCCCGCATCGGTGGCGACGAGTTCGCGATCGTGCTCCACGCGGTGGACGCCGAGGGCATGGACCAGCTGGCCGAGCGCGTGCTCGACGCCGTCCGGGCGACCAGCTCGAGGTTGTCGGGCGAGCTCCCCGGCATCCGCCTGACGGCCAGCGTGGGCTGGGCGCTCTACCCCGACACGGCGAGCACGCTCGACGAGCTGATCACGGTGGCGGACACCAGCCTGCGCGGCGCCAAGGGCAGTGGCAAGGACAGCGCGGTGTCACCGGCCGGCTTGGTGCCGGATCCCGCCTGACCGAGCGCTGGTCGCTCCGCCTGCGAACGACCATAATCGTCCTATGCGCGCCCTCAGGGTGGCAGTGTTCGCAGCACTGGTCGCCGCCGGCTTGGGCCTCTTTCAGCTCGGCGCCGCGACGGCCGAGCAGCCCGCGCCCTCAACTCAGCCGATCGCCTACTCGATCGAGCTGAACGCGACGATCGATCCCGCCACCCAGCGCTGGATGCACAAGGCGCTGGGCGAGGCGAAGGACAAGCACGCCGCGGTCGCGATCATCCGCATCGACACGCCCGGCGGGCTCGACAGCTCGATGCGCTCGATCATCAAGGACATCCTCGCGGCGCCGATGCCGGTGATCGCTTACGTCTATCCGAACGGATCGCGCGCGGCATCAGCCGGGCTCTACATCACGCAGGCCGCCGACGTCGCCGCGATGGCCCCGCAGACGAACATCGGCTCCGCCACCCCGATCGACTCGAACGGCGGCGACATCGGCGGCACGCTCGGCCGCAAGATCACCAACGACGCCGCGGCGTTCGTGCGGGCGCTCACCGAGTCGCATGGCCGCAACGCCGACGTGGCGGAGCAGATGGTGCGCCACGCGACCAACCTGGAAGCGTCGAAGGCGGCCCAGGTGCACCTCGTGGACTTGATCGCGGAGAACCAGACCGATCTGCTCAAGAAGCTCGACGGCTTCCAGGTGAAGGGGCCGAAGGCGCAGACGCTGCACACGGCGAACCTCACGGTGGTCAACCGGGACATGCCCTTCCAGTACGACCTGCTCGAGCTGCTCGTCAACCCGACGATCGCCTACCTGCTGCTCACGGCCGGGTTCGCCGGGATCGCGTTCGAGTTCTTCGCTCCGGGCATGGTGGCGCCGGGGGTGCTCGGCGCGATCGCTCTGCTGCTGGGCCTGTTCGGCACCGCCCAGCTGCCGCTGAACGCGTCCGGGGTGCTCCTGTTCATCGCGGCGCTGGTGCTGTTCGTCCTCGAGTTCAAGGTGGGGGGCCACGCCGTGTTCGCGGTGGCGGGCGTGATCGCGCTGATAGCCAGCGGGCTGCTCCTGTTCAACACCGGCAGCGGGCCGTTCTCCATCGACGTGCCGGTCGTGATCTTCGCCGGCGCCCTGCTGGGCGGGCTGTCGATGTTCGCCGCATCGAAGGTGATGAAGGCCCGCCGCGGGCCGGTCAGCACAGGCTGGGAGGAGCTGCTGGGCCACCAAGGCACCGTGCGCGTGCCGTTCGATCCAGTCGGCCAGATCTTCATCCAGGGCGCGCTCTGGCGGGCCCGCCCCTCGGACGGTGTGGCCACTCCGGAGGTGGGCGATAAAGTGCGCGTCGACTCGGTGGAGGGACTCACGCTCCACGTGTCGCCGGCTCCGGCGCAGGAGCAGAGCGTGGACAGGGAGGAGAGCCCGGTATGGCCGTAGGCCTCGCGATTGCAGGCGTACTGGCGTTCTTCATCGTGATCCTGCTCGCCGCGTCGCTGCGGGTGCTGCGGGAGTACGAGCGCGGCGTGATCTTCCGCCTCGGCCGGCTGATCGCCCAGAAGGGCCCTGGCCTGATCCTGCTGATCCCGATCGTCGACCGCATGGTGCGCGTGGACCTGCGGACGATCACGCTGCAGATCCCGGCGCAGGAAGTGATCTCGCGCGACAACGTCACCGCCCGGGTCACCGCCGTTGCCTACTTCCGCGTGATCGACCCGAACCGCGCGATCACCGAGGTCGAGAACTTCCTCTCCGCGGTCACGCAGATCTCGCAGACCACGCTGCGCTCGGTGCTCGGCACCGCCGAGCTCGACTCGCTTCTGTCCGAGCGCGAGAAGCTCAACATCGACCTCCAGAAGATCATCGACGACCAGACCGAGCCTTGGGGCGTGAAGGTCACGACCGTCGAGATCAAGGACGTCGAGATCCCACAGAGCATGCAGCGGGCGATGGCGCGCCAAGCCGAGGCCGAGCGCGAGCGGCGCGCGAAGATCATCAACGCCGAGGGCGAGTACCAGGCCGCCGAGCGGCTGTACGACGCGGCCCAGATCATGAGCCAGAACCCCACCACGATCCAGCTGCGCTACCTCCAGACGCTGCTCGAGCTGGGCTCCGGCAACAGCACCACGATCGTCTTCCCGCTGCCGATCGACCTGATCAGCCCGCTCGCCGACATACTGCGCCACGTGCCCGCGGGAGGCGAGCCGCCGGCACCCAAACCGCTCCGCCCCGCACACAGCCGGGCCTGACGCCCACGGACGAGCCCGCGGGACCGCCGGTCACCCCTGGCCTGGGCCCGGCGGATCCCCTCGACGAGGGTGCCTAGCAGCGTACGGCTGGTCTCGCTGCGCGCGGCCGACGCGCAGGAGCTGGTCGGTCTCCTGGACGAGCCGAACCTGCGCGAGTGGCTGCGCTCGGAGGACGTCGACGACCTGCGTGCGCGCTTCGCGGGCTGGGAGGTGCGCCGCTCGCCCGACGGCAGCGCTCATTGGCTGAACTGGGTGGTCCGCGCCCGGGACGACGGTCGCGCCGTGGGCTGGGCGCAGGCGACCGTGGGGGAGGGGCCCGCGCTGGTGGCCTACGCCACGCTGGCCGCCGAGCGTGGGCGGGGGTTCGCCACAGCGGCGCTCGAGGCGACGATCGCCGAGCTCCGCGAGAGCTTCGGCGTGGAGAGCTTCGAGGCCCACATCCACCCGGACAACGTCGGGCTCGGAGCGCGTGGCCGCCGCGGCCGGGTTCACGGTCACCGCCCGCAGCGCGGACGGCGAGCGGGTCTGGGTCCTCCCGCCCCGCTAGCCGATCTTCACGGCGAAGTCCTCCGCGTCCTCTTCGAGGAAGCGCACCAGCGCCTCGCCCTCGTCCGCCAGCTCCCGGGAGACGCTCTTCGTCAGCTTGCCGAACGGCGCGACCTTCAAGGTCGCCACGCGCTTCTTGCGCTCCACCTCCCAGGTGCCAGCCACCAGGCCGTCCACCAGGAAGGTGGCCCGCACGCGCAGGTTCTTCGTGAACACCGCGCTCTTGTGCTTGTCGGCGATCACCCGCGAGCGGTCCTTGTGGGCCAGCAGCAGGTTGTCGAACTCGGGCAGGAAGCGGGCCGGCGCCTCGGCGTCCTCACCGGGTCGCGGCGCGTCGGGCAGGTCGAACAGCTCGCGGCCGCGCTCGTCCTCGAAGCTGACCAGCTTGGGCCGCAGCCCGTCCATCAGCGCCTTTCCGCCCTGGAGACCCGACCAGGTCTGGAAGTCCGCCGCCGACGCCGGCCCGAAGGCGGCGAGGTAGCGAAGCGCCAGCCGCGCGGGCGCAGGCTTGCCCTTCAAGGGTTTGCCGATCCAGGTCTCGGCGAGGTCGAAATCCGCGATCCTCGGAAAGCCCCAGCGATCCTCCGAGGGCACCAGGATCAGCGGCAGCTCCATCCTCACCGCGCGCCGCAGGGCGCGATCGTCCACGTGCGGGGACTCCTTGTGGAGCGTCGCGCACAGCTCCTTGAACGGCTGCGGCCTCTTCTTGAGCAGCTTCCGAGCCAGCGGCAGGATCTCGTCCATCGCCAGGCCCTCGGCACGATCGCCCAGCGAGGTCACGGAGCGCTCCAGCATCGGCTCGAGCACCGGGCGGAAGGCCACGTAGTCGCGGGCGCTCACCAGGTGCAGCGTGCCTCGCAGCCCGGTGCCCCGCACGAGCCGGCGCTTGTCCAGCGCCTCGACGAGCTGCTCGCGCCGGAAGCCCTCGAGGCGCGTCCAGAGCCCGATGAAGGGTGGCTTCGGCTCCTGCGCCTGCATGCCGGCAAGGCGCTCCACCGCCTTGAGGGCGGTCGCCTTCTCGCGTGCGAGAAGCATCTGCCGCGCCAGCGTGGCGCGACTGAGCTGTCTGTCGGTAAGCGCGGTCCGTCAGTTCGTGACTACCCGGAAGGCGCCACGCATGAACGGGTGGATCCGGCAGAAGAACGTGTAGGTGCCCGGCTTGAGGTCCGTGGGCGTCTGCCAGGTCTGCTGTTGGTTGAAGGCCGTGAAGCCGACCGGCCCGAAGCCGAGCTGCCCGGAGTCGAACCCGCCCGCGCCGTTGGCGATCGGATAGCTCACGCCGGTGTTCAGGTTGCACGGTGCCGCGCAGCGCGGTGATCGAGTGCGAGATCTGCAGGTCGAACGGCGCCATCGGCGGGCCGTCGGTGTTGATGAACGTGAGCGCCTGACCCTGCTTGATCGTCGGCGGGTCCTTCGCCTTGCCGCTGGCGCTCAGGTCGCCGGGCACGTACTTGAAGTTCTCGATCTTCACGGTGTTGCCCGGCGCCGTGCCGTTCGGCAGCGCCAGCGGGTTGGCCACCGCCGGCGCCGTGGCGCCGTGCACGTTGTTCTCGGGCAGGTGGCCGTGCGTGATGCGGCCCTTCCAGGTGACGGCGTGCTTGAACGGGTCGACGCCGCTGTGGCTGTCCACCGCGATGTAGGCCACCATGATCCCCATCGACTCGTACCACGAGCCGAGCTTGGTCTCGTACGTGGTGGTGGTCCTGAGCACGTCGCCCTTGTTCACGTGAACGCGCCACTTGGGCAGCGATCCGGTCATCGCGACGTCCCAGGAGTCCGGGTCCCTGCCTCCGAAGTAGTGCGCGGTGGAGCGGAAGATGCGTACGGACGAGGGCACGTCCCCCGGTACCGGGCCGCCCCTGGTGCGCGTCACCTTGGCGCCGGGTCTGACCACCATCAGGTCGTCGTAGAGGCCGCCCGGGTGCAGGTGGCCGGCAACGGCCACGAGGGTGCCCGAGTAGGGCAGCGTCCACTGGTTCAGCTGGCGCCCGTTGGGATAGGGGTTCGTCGCCTGGTCGGGGAAGGTGAACTTCCCGTTCTTGCCGCTGCCGCGCAGCACGTCGAAGACGGGATACGCGTGCCCGTTCTCCACGTCCATCCACACGGGCTTGACCGGCTTCATCTTCTTGCCGAGCGCCGAGTTCAGCGGCACGAAGTCCACGTCGTAGGTGATGTAGACCGTGTACGGCTTGTTCGTGAGGTCGTGGATCATGTAGTTGATCAGCCAGCGGTCGCTCGCCCTGGTGAAGTAGCCGTACGGCGCGGGGATCTGGAAGATCGTCTTCTCCTCGCCGGTGGCGAAGAAGCGCTCAGGCAGGCCCGGCGAGCTCGTGTCCTGCGAGCCCATGTTGATGAAGACGCCGTGGTGCAGGTGCAGCTTGTAGGTGGCCGGCACCGCGCCGCTGGCGGTCTTGAGGTTCGGCTTCAAGCGGATGATGTAGCCGTCCTCAGCGGGCTTCTCGGCGGGGGTGGCATAGCCGCCGAGGATCAGGTTCGAGCCCGGCTTGATGTGAAGCGGCCCGTAGCGGAAGTGGAGGTGCTGCACGCCCTTGGGCGAGGCCGCCGCGGCGGGTTGGGCGACCACCGCGAGAGCGGCGAGGGCGAGCACGGCGATGCAGAAGCGCTTGAGCACGTTCGACCCCGGGCCTCCCAGCCGCCAGGCCAGTGTACGGCACCGAGAGACATCCGCGCGGAATGTCCCGTGCGCCGCTAGCTGGTGCTGGAGGCCTCCGCCTTGCCGCCGTCAGCGGCCGGGGTGGTGGGCGCGGGCTTGGCCCGGCGGCGCGCCTCCTCGAGCAGCTCCACCACGGCGTCCTCGATGTAGAGACCCGAGATCCTCGATGTCGGGCATCGCGTCGTAGTCGCCCAGCAGGCCGAAGTCGAGCCTGCCGTTGTAGCTCATGATCGCGATCGCGAGCGCGTGGTTCTCCGGCAGGAAGGCCACCGGCACGATCTCCTCGATCTCGCGGCCCGAGCAGGTAGAGCGGGAACTGCGGCCCGGGCACGTTCGTCACGATCACGTTGAAGAGGCGGGTGGAGAAGTTGAGCCGCGAGGCCTGCGCCAGCAGCGTGGGCGGGGCGAACCCCTGGAGGCCGGAGATCACCTCCGCGCCGAGCGCCTGCTTCGACTCCTTCAGGTCCGACATGGCGCTGCGCACCGTGTCGAGGCACTCCACCGCGTCGCGGCAGTAGACGGGCAGCGGCCCGCGCATCGCGGCGATGCGGTTGCCGAGCTGGCCGTGCTCGTGCTGGGCGCGGATCGAGACCGGCACGAGCGCCCGCAGCTCGAGGCCCTCGGTGCGCACGCCGCGCAGGCGCAGCCAGCGGCGCAGCCCGCCGGTGACCACCGCGAGCACCACGTCGTTCACGGTGCCGCCGAGCGCGTTCTTGATCTCCTTGAACTCGTCGAGCTGCCCGCGCACCCAGATCACGCGACGGTGGGGCCCGATCGGGACGTTGAGCGGGGTCTCCGGCGCCGGATTCAGGCCCGCCCAGACCACCTCGCCGACGCCCTCCGCCGCCTCGCGCGCCCCGGACGAGCGTCTGGCGCGGGGCGGCCAAGGCGCCGGCCGCGCGAGCCGCCAGCCCGAAGGGAGCCTTCGCGATGCCCTTCACGCCGTCGGCGACCAGCTCGGTCTGCGAGGGCTCGGGGTTCGGCTTCCACTCGTCGTCCGGCGCCACCTGCTGCGGCACCGGCCCGAGGTCGAACAGCACCGAGGCGATGTCCACGCCCGGATACGCCGTCCACGAGCGCGTGGTGGGTCTTGCTGATCACGGCAAAGCGGTTGCCCTCGAGGCCCTGGATCAGCCACAGCTCCCAGAGCGGCTTCGAGCGGTCGAGGCGCTGGGAGAAGATCCGCCCGGCCAGCTGCCGCAGCTGCTCGACCGAGCCGGGGGCCGGGAGCGCCGTGTGGCGCACGTGGTACTCGATGTTGAAGGTCGGGTCGTCGATCCAGAGCGGCCGGCCCATCTCGAAGCGGGGCACGGCCAGCTTCTGGCGGTAGCGCGGCACCAGGTGGAGCCGCGACTGCACGTGGTCGATCAGCTCCTGGTGGGCCGGCGGCGGTCCCTCGAAGGTCAGGATCGCGCCGACATGCATGTGCGATGCCCTGCCCTCCTGAGCGAGGAACGAGGCGTCGATCGCACTGAGGCGGTCCTTGTGGCGCGTGGCCATCGGGGTGAGCCTACCCCCCGTTCGACCGGGGCTCAAGGCGGGCGGCGTACGGGCCCTCCGCAGCGCCCTAGACTCTGGGGCCGATGGCGAACGTCCCGGAGAAGCTCCTCCTCGCTGCGCCGCGCGGATACTGCGCGGGCGTGGACCGGGCGGTGCAGGCCGTCGAGCGCGCGCTCGACCTCTACGGCGCCCCCGTTTACGTGCGCAAGGAGATCGTCCACAACAAGCATGTGGTCGAGCAGCTGCGCGAGCGCGGCGCGATCTTCGTGGAGGAGGAGACCGAGGTCCCCGAGGGCGAGACCGTGGTGTTCTCCGCTCACGGCGTGGCCCCGAAGGTGCACACCAACTCCGAGCTCCGGCAGCTGCGCACGATCGACGCCACCTGCCCGCTCGTCACCAAGGTCCACGTGGAGGCGCGCAAGTTCGCCGCCGAGGGCTACACGATCGTGCTGATCGGCCACTCGGGCCACGAGGAGGTGGAGGGCACGATGGGCGAGGCCCCGGACCGCATCGTGCTGATCGAGAGCCTGGACGACGTGGAGCGGCTCGAGGTCGAGGACCCGAACCGGCTCGCCTACATCACCCAGACCACGCTCTCCGTCGACGAGACGCGCGACATCATCGTGCGGCTGCACGAGCGCTTCCCGAACATCACCGGTCCCCGCACCGACGACATCTGTTACGCCACCACCAACCGCCAGATGGCCGTCCGCCAGATGGCAGGCGAGTGCGATCTGGTGCTGGTGATCGGGTCGCGCAACTCGTCGAACTCGAACCGCCTGGTCGAGGTGGCGCGCGACCACGGCGCCGACTCGCACCTGATCGACAACGAGTCGCAGGTGCAGGAGGAGTGGCTCGAGGGCAAGCGGGTGGTGGGCATCACCTCAGGCGCGAGCGCGCCGGAGGAGCTCGTCCAGCGCCTCGTGGAGTTCTTCAAGGCCCGCGGCACGAGCGACATCTCCGAGTTCCACGTGATCCAGGAGGACGTGCGCTTCATGCTGCCCAAGGAGATCCGCACGGCCCTCGCCGCCGCAGAGCCCGCCTGAGGCGAGCTCAGCCGCCGGGCGGCAGCGGCGTGAACTGGAAGCCGTGCAGCCTCAGCCCGGGCGACTCGGCGCTCACCTCGCCGTCGCCCTCGTAGAGCCCGGGCTCGACCGAGCCGGACAGCACGGCGAAGGCTGCCCCCGCCCGGAAGCTCCTCACCGCGGCGCCGGCGCCGGCGTCCGCTGCCTCGATGTAGTCGGGGCCGTCGGCCCAGTCGCGGACGAGCTCCAGGCGCTCGCGATCCGCCGGCAGCGCGATGTCGGCGGTCTGCGGCTCGAGCTCCACGCCGGGCTCGTCCTCGGGACGCAGGGGGTCGAGGGGCTCGGGCAGGGAGAGGTCCTCGTCGATCTCGAGCAGCAGCTCGTGGATGGCCAGCTCGGTGTCCAGGTACTCGCCCTCGCCGTAGTGGATCAGCCTGAGCCAGCCCCGCCGGTCGAACAGGTAGCGGGCCGGCCAGCCCTTGTTGCCGTAGGCGTGCCAGATCTCGAGGTCGGGGTCGAGCACCACCGGGTACTCGATGCCGAGCCTCTCCACGGCGCGCTCCACGTTCTGCCGCTCGCGCCCGAACGAGTAACCGGGCGAGTGCACGCCGATCACCCGCAGGCCGTGCTCGCCGTAGCGCTGCGTGCCAGGCCTGGACGTAGGGGAGCGTGCGCAGCGAGTTGACCCGCGCGTAGTCCCAGAACTCGATCAGCACGGCCTGGCTCCCGAGCTGCTTGTCCATTCGCAGAAAGGCGACGTTCAGCCATTCGCTGCCGGGTGGGAACTCGGGCGCGGCGATGTCGGCGTTCGGAGGGGTTCTCATCACTCCTTAGGATGACTTAACCCGCGCGCCCGTAACTTGTCCCGTTGGCGCGGTTTATAGTCCCCGTTGCCTCCCGGCGGGGACCGGGAGGTGTTTTGTCCCGGCCCCAGGAGAGATGATGCGCAGACTCGTTGTAGTAGGAGGGATCGTCGCGGCCTGCCTCGCAGTCGCCGCCGTCGCATACGCCGCCACCAACACGGTGACGTACACCAGCAAGCTTTCACCGGCTCACCCGAAGCCGAAGGCGGGCAAGCCCGCCAACGTCGGCTACGAGGGAATTCTCGACGTCAGCAACGGCGGGAACCAGCCGGACACCGGCGTAAACACGGTGATCTACTTCCCGAAGCAGCTGATCAACAACGCCAAGAAGTTCCCGTCCTGCAACATCGCTGACATCGACGGCCAGCCGGCCGTTCCGGCCAAGTGCAAGGCAGCCCTTATCGGCACCGGTGTCGCCACCAGCCTCGCCGGCATTCCCGGGCAGGCCCCGGGTCTGACCGAGCAGTTGAACGTCACGGCGTACAACGGCTCGAAGGGCAAGTTCCTGCTGCTGAACCTGAACACCAAGCCCGGCCAGCTCGTGCCGATCACGAACCGCGTGATCCCGGGCAAGCTCGGCAAGGGTGGCGGAGCGTTCGGCTACACGGTGACGTTCAGCGTCCCGCCGAACCTGCAGAACGTCGGCGGCCTCCAGGTGGCGCTGTCGCACTTCGACGTGAAGATCAGCGCGAAGAAGACCGCCAAGGTCAAGGGCAAGAAGATCAGCTACCTGCAGCTGGCCTCGTGCCCGAAGAGCAAGACGATGCCGACCAAGACTGTTGAGCAGTTCGACAACAGCGCGGGTGGCCCGTCGATGCCGGCAGCCGGTCCTGCCGTCACCGCTCTCGGCAAGATGACCTGCTAGTTCGAGTACTCGCATCAAGTTGAAGAGCAAGGGCGGCCTCCGGGCCGCCCTTCTCTTTGCCCGGATGGCTAGTGCGCCAGCGCGATCAGCAGGTGCGGGGAGACGTAGACCTCCACCAGCGCGCTGATCACGAGCATCGGCACCGCGATCGCCACGGTCACGAAGGTGGCGGCGAGCAGTTTGTGCCAGTCGCCGCGGCGGCTGGCCACCAGCCAGGCCGCCAGCGGCAGGAACAGCGCCACCAGCTCGGGCAGGGCGTGGGGGAGAAGCGCGAGCAGAAGCAGGCCGTGCGAGATGCCCAGCTCCGCCGACACGGTCGAGACGCCGCCCCCGAGCACGTAGGCCTGGGTGATCAGCGAGAAGGTGGTGGCGCACACCACGAAGCCGATCGCGAGCGGGCCCGCCTTCTCGTGGATGAGCCGGGACAGGCCGCTGCGCTGGGCGGCGGACTGCGGCAGTGAGCTGCCGGCGATGAAGCCCGCCACGCACGCCATCGCGTGCAGGGCCAGCACCAGCGAGTTGCGGAAGAGGACGCGCCCGGCGTCGCCCAAGGTGGCGTCGTAGTTCACGCCGGGGAGCAGCAGCGGGGAGGAGTCGGGCGTGGAGACGGAGGCCACCAGGTAGACGGCCACGAGCAGGGCAACGGAGACGCCGAGGCTGAGCAGTACCCAGTCGCGCAGCACGCGCCAGGGCGCGTGGTTCCAGTCGTCCAGGGTCTCCCGGGTGTCTCGGATGCCCTGGACGAGGACGAGGTCGTTGACGCTCATTCCCTCACGCATCGGCATCTGAGGCTTACTCCTTCACTCGGGCAGGCCCCTGGAATACTGGCGTAGTGGCGCTTCCTCCCGGACCCCGGCTGCCCGGCCTGCTTCAGACCGCGGCCATTCTGAACCGGCCGCACGCCTTTCTCGAGCGCTGCCGGCGCCGCTACGGCGACGTCTTCACCGTGCACATCGCTCCCTACGGCCAGATGGTCTTCGTCGGGGATCCGGCGGCCATTCGCGAGGTCTTCACCGGGGACGCGCACGTGTTCCACGTCGGCGGGGTGCGCTCGCGGATCCTGTCGCCACTCCTTGGCGAGCACTCGCTGCTGTTGCTCGACGAGGACAAGCACATGCGCGAGCGCAAGCTCATGCTGCCCGCGTTCCACGGCGAGGCCCTGCGCGGCTACCCCGAGCTGATCCGCGAGATAGCCGAGGCCGAGGTGCGGGGCTGGCCCGTCGGCGAGCCGCTGGCCCTGCGGCCGCGCATGCAGGCGATCACCCTCGAGGTGATCCTCCGCGTGGTGTTCGGGGTGCGCGACGCGGGGGCGCTCGAGCGGCTGCGATCGCTGCTCGGCAAGCTGCTGGACGAGGGAACCATGCTGCTGTTCCTCGCCACGGCGTTCGAGCGCGATCCCAACTGGTTCCCGCCCTTCCGGCGCTTTGCCGCGGTGCGCGCCCAGGTGGACGAGCTGATCTTCGAGGAGATCCGCCGGCCGGCGCGCGGACCCCGCCGGCGACGACGTGCTCTCCCTGCTCGTGCAGAGTGGCGGGGAGGGGGACGACGCGCTCAGCGACCAGGCGCTTCGCGACGAGCTGATGACCCTCCTGATCGCGGGCCACGAGACCACCGCCACCGCCCTGGCCTGGGCGTTCGAGCGCCTGACGCGCCATCCGAGCGCGATGGAGCGGCTGCGCGCGTCCCTGGAGGCGGGTCACGGCGACTACCTGGATGCGGTGATCAAGGAGACGCTGCGAGTGCGACCGGTCGTGATGGAGGTGGGCCGCGACATCACGGAGCCGGTGGAGCTGGCCGGCAACCTGCTGCCCGAGGGCACGCGGGTGATGTCGTCGATCGCGCTGGTGCAGCGCTCCGAGGCGAGCTGGCCCGACGCCAAGGCCTTCCGCCCCGAGCGGTTCCTGGACGGACAGCCGGTTCCCTACAGCTGGATCCCCTTCGGGGGCGGTCCCCGGCGCTGCATCGGGGCCAGCTTCGCTACGCAGGAGATGGCGGCGGTCATCCCGGTGGTCCTGCGCCACTTCGACCTCGTGCCCGACCACCTGGAGCCCGAGCGCTCCCAGACCCGCAACGTCACGCAGGTTCCGGCTCGCGGAGCGAGGGTGATCCTCAGCCGCCGGCTCCGGCGACTGCGCGCGCCGCGCCCGTCGAGCGGCAGCCCGCTCCAGCGCCCTCCTAGACGAAGGCGTTCGCATGCGGCGGGCGCTAGCGTGTGGGCATGCCGCCGGCTTGGCCCGCGTTGCCACCGTATGAGGCCTGGAGCGCCACCTGCGACACGCTCCATGCTCACACTCAGGTGCTGGGCAAGCTGGCCGCGGCGCTCGCCCCGCCCGAGCCACAACTGCAACACGCGGCCCTGCGGGTCACCGCGCGCGGTTGGGAGACGCTGCCGCTGCCCGTTCCCGCCGGCTCCGGGAGCCTCGTCGTGGCGCTCGACCTGCACGCGCACGAGGCGCTCGCGGAGCACAGCGACGGGCGCGTGGAGCGTGTCGCGCTGACGCCCGACCGCCCGGTGGGCGAGGTCACGCGCGAGCTGCTCAGCGCGGTTCGCGGCATGGCCGGCCCGATCGCAATCGACCTGACGCCGCAGGAGACTCCCTGGACGGTGCCTCTCGACGAGGACCGCGAGCACGCGACCTACGACGTCGCCCGGGTCGAGACCTACTTCGCCGCCGCCACGCGCGTGGCGCTGGTGCTCGCCGCGTACCGTGCGCCGTATCGGGGCCGCTCGACGCCCGTGAACGCCTGGTGGGGGTCGTTCGACCAGGCCGTCAGCCTCTTCTCCGGCCGGCCCGCGTCGCCGCCCTCGGACGACTTCATCATGCGCAACTCGATGGATTCCGAGGAGGTCGCTGTCGGCTGGTGGCCGGGCGACCAGCGCTACCCCAAGCCGCCTTCTACGCCTACTCTCACCCAGCGCCGGAGGGGTTCTCGAGCGCGGACCTCTCACCCGCCCGCTGGGACGAGGCCAGGGCCTGTACGTCCTCGACTGGGACGACGTGATCGCAAGCCCCGACCCCCACGCCACGGCCCTCTCCTTCGCCCGCTCGGCGTTCCTACACGCCTGCACCGTCTGCGGCTGGGATCCCGCCCTGGCCGACAGCGCCGAGGGCAACCCACCGCCGGTGGTGTAGCTCACCGGCATTGCTGGCCGGGGGTAGGGTCCGCCGGACCTGCCTCGATCCAAGGATGACCATGGACCACACGGCCTCGATGCGACGCCTATATGACCTGCTCAACGCCGGTGACATCGACGGGTTCGGCGAGCAGCTCGCCGACGACTTCGTCGAGCACGAGGAGACGCCGGGCCTCGCTCCGACGAAGGAGGGCGTGCTCGACTTCTTCCGGATGTACCGCGCGGCGTTCCCCGACCTGCGCTTCAACGTGGAAGACGCTCTGCCCAGCGGCGACAAGGTCGTCATGCGAGGGACCGCCACCGGGACCAACGAGGGCGAGTTCATGGGCATGCCCCCGACCGGCAAGAGCGTCGACGTGCAGCTGATCGACATCATCCGTTTCGCCGACGACGGCCTCGCGCATGAGCACTGGGGGGTCTTCGACGCGCTGACGATGATGCAGCAGCTCGGCCTGGTTCCGGACGGCCCACCGGCGTAGGTCCGCCGGGCCGCGCCCGGCGTAACCTCAGCGGCGATGCGAGCATCCGGCGCCGTTCGATTGCTGCTCGTCCCCATCGCCCTCGGGCTGCTCGTCGCAGCGTTCTTCGTGGGCCGAGGCTCCGCGGGCCACGGCTCCTCGAGGCCGGCGGCCGGCAGCTACCGGGCCGGCCGCGAGGATGCCTTCGCCGGCTTCGACGGTGGCTGGGCCCTCGGCGTGCCCTACGCCGTGACGCTCGAGCGCGCGGGCGGGGGCATCACCTACAAGTTCGCCCGCCGCTGGGCACTCCAGCCCGGCGTGACCTACAGCGTGTGCGGGCACGAGGTCTGCGCCCGGCCCTAGAGGACACCCGCCACGTTGATCACGACCACGTGGCCATGAGGAGCGAACCTCGTGTCGGGAGCGATCTCGCCCGTGCCGACCTCAAACTGCAGCTTCATCGTCGGGCCCTCGCCACCGGTCTCGATGCGGCGCTGGCGAACAGAGGTCGCACCTTCGGCGAAGGACCCGATGAGGGAGAACACAGCAGCCCGTGCCTGCCCCACGCTGCCGGGCTCGCCGTGCCAGTCGCAATCGAGGACGTACGCGCCGGTCGGGTCGGCGTTGGCGTCGATCAAGGCAAGTCTGTCGTCCCGTTCACACCACGCTTCAACGTGCGGGAGGAGATGCATCTCCGGCTGCCGCAACCAGGCGGGTTGCCTGAACGCTGCGACAAGCTCATCGGCGCCGGAAACGAGCTGCAGGGCATCACCGATGCCGAGCCCACGGTCGTCGCCGTCCCACCGCGTCGCCACGGACGCACGCTACACCAGGGGCGGCCGGCCTTGACATCTTCGGCGATCCTGGTACTTTCAACATAGTTATGAAAATACAAAGATCTTCAAGGAGCTCTGCGGTGGAGATGCACGAGCTGGGCCAAAACCGCCGGGTCGGCATCCTGCTCATCTGCTCCCTGAGCCTCTTGATCGTCGGGCTCGACGTGACAGCGGTCAACGTCGCCCTCCCGTCCATCGGGCACGAGCTGCACGCGAGCATCTCCGGGCTGCAGTGGACGGTGGGCGCCTACACACTGGTGATGGCCAGCCTGCTCATGCTCTCGGGCTCCACGGCGGACCGGCTCGGCCGCAAGCGCACGTTCCTCATCGGTCTCAGCGTGTTCTCGCTGGCGTCGCTCCTGTGCAGCCTGGCGCCGAGCGTCGGCCTGCTGGTCGCGTTCCGCGTTCTGCAGGCGGTGGGCGGCTCGATGATGAACCCGGTCGCCATGTCGATCATCACCAACACCTTCACGGACCCGCGCGAGCGGGCTCAGGCGGTGGGCGTGTGGGGCGCCGTGTTCGGCATCTCCATGGCGCTCGGGCCGATCGTGGGGGGCGCGCTCGTCTCCTCGATCGGCTGGCGATCGATCTTCTGGATCAACATTCCCATCGGGCTCATCGCGATCATCCTCACGCTCCGCTTCGTTCCCGAGTCGAAGGCGCCGAAGCCGCGCCGGTTCGATCCCGTCGGTCAAGCGATGGTGATGGTGCTGCTGGCCACGCTCACCTACGGCATCATCGAGGCCCCGAGTCAGGGATGGGCCTCGGCCGCCATCCTCGCCGCGTTTGCCGCGTCGGGGCTGGCGCTCCTGGCCCTGCTCTTCTACGAGCCCCGCCGGGATGAGCCCCTCATCGACCCGCGCTTCTTCCGGTCGATCCCGTTCGCCTCGTCGATCAGCATCTCCGTGGCCGCGTTCGCAGCCTTCGGTGGGTTCCTCTTCCTGAACACCCTGTACCTCCAGGACGTGCGCGACCTCTCGCCGATCCAGGCGGGGCTCGCCACCGTGCCGCTGGCCCTCATGACCGTGGTGGCGTCACCGCTCTCGGGCCGCATCGTCGGCCGTCGCGGTCCGCGCCTGCCCCTCGTGATCTCCGGCGTCTGCCTGATCACGGCGTCCGCCATGCTCACCGGCATCGACGCGGGGACCTCCTTCGCGCTGGCTGATCGCGGCATACGTGATCTTCGGGCTGGGCTTCGGGTTCGTCAACGCACCCATCACGAACGCAGCCGTCTCCGGGATGCCGCGAGCGCAGGCGGGCGTCGCCTCGGCGATCGCCACCACCTCCCGGCAGTTCGGCCAGACGCTCGGCGTGGCGGTGGTCGGCGCGATCGTCACCTCCAGCGTGGGCCAGTCGCTGCACACGGACCTGTCGTCGGCCAGCCCGCCGGGCTGGTGGACGCTCACCGCGTGCGGCGGCGTCGTGCTCCTGCTGGCCTTCACGGCGACCTCGAGCCGTGCGAGGGAGTCGGCCCGCCGCACGGCTGCGGAGCTCAATCCCGAAGCACTCGCTGCCTAGACTGGTGCCGCGATGAAGGCACGCCCGGCCGAGGATTCTCCGCACGGCGACGCGCCGTCGGTGACCTCGCGCGAGGTGTGGCTGCTGATGAGCGACCTCGTGCTCGACAACGAGCGCCGGCGCGAGGTCGCCGACGCGCTCGGCATCAGCTTCGGCCGCGCGAGGACTGTCCGCCGGCTGGCGCGCCGGCCGATGTCGATGGGCGAGCTCGCCGCGGCGCTGGGGATCGACCCTGCCAACGCGACCGCGGTCGTCGACGACCTCGAAGCCCTGGGACTCGTACGCCGGCGGCCCCATCCCACCGACCGGCGAGCCAAGCTGGTCGAGGCGACGCGCAAGGGGAAGGGCATGGCCCGGCGAGCCGACGCAATCCTGAGCTCACCGCCGCCGGCGCTGAGCGCGCTCAGCCCGGATGACCTGGAGGAGCTCCGGCGGATACTCACCAGCGTCAGCGTGCGGACCTGAGGCCGATTGGCGATCTGCGGGAAGATGATCAGCATTGGAGTGAACGGAATCGAGGCGCGATGAGCGATAGCAGCAGGCCAGGTGACGCGACTGAGCTCAAGGAGCTGATGAGGCGGGTGCTCGAGTCAGACGCTGCCGAGGCGTTCGAGCGTTCATGGTGCGACAGATCGCTCTCAGGGATCTGGCGCCGAAGGCAGATGAAGCCCTGATCGAGGGCATCGAGGAATCGCCGGACGGGGGCGCTGCGATGGCGGAGGCGCACCTGCTCGACCTTGCGGATCCTCAGCGCGAGGAGCTCCTCGACCGAGCCAGCAGCGAGTCCGGCCGCCGGCTCTACGCAGCGGCCTTCACTCTGCTCGCAGCCGTAGGCGCCGCTCGGCTGCCCGTCGAACTAACTCCGGAGATGGTGGCCGTCGCCGCGATCACCGAGCTCGGCGACCTGGATCCCGGCCGACAGCAGAACTAGCCGATCGACCCGATCATCTCGAGCTGAATCAGCCGGTTCAGCTCGATCGCGTACTCCATCGGCAGCTCCTTCGTGACCGGCTCGATGAAGCCGTTCACGATCATCGCCGCCGCCTCCTCCTCAGAGAGCCCGCGCGACTGCAGGTAGAACATCTGCTCGTCGGAGATCTTGCCGACGACCGCCTCGTGGGCGACCGTGACGTGCGGGTTCTGGATCTGGATGTCGGGCCACGTGTCGGAGCGGGAGAACTCGTCCATCATCAGGCCGTCGCACTGCACGCGGGCCTTGGAGCCCTGCGAGTTGTGGCCCATGCGGACGAGGCCGCGGTAGCCCATGATCCCGCCGTCCTTGGAGATGGACTTGGCGAGGATGTTGGAGGTGGTGTTCGGCGCCAGGTGCATGACCTTCGCGCCGGTGTCCTTCCAGACGTTGCCGCTGGCCACGCCCACGTTGAGGTGGTCGGCGCGCGCGCCCTCGCCGAGCAGGAACGAGCCCGGGTAGAGCATCACGACCTTGGCTCCCATCGAGCCGCCGACCCACTCCACCGTGCCGTTGGCCTCGACGACCGCCCGCTTGGTGTTGAGGTTGTAGACGTCCTTCGACCAGTTCTGGACCGTCGTGTAGCGGGCCTTTGCGCCCTCCTTCACGTAGATCTCGACCACGGCCGAGTGCATCGAGTTGACGCTGTAGGTCTGCGCCGTGCAGCCCTCGATGTAGTTCACGTCGGAGCCCTCGTCGGCGATGATCAGCGTGTGCTCGAAGGTGCCCTCGCCGGAGCCCTCCATGCGGAAGTAGGCCTGGAGCGGAAGGTCGACCTTCACGCCCTTCGGGACGTAGAGGAACGAGCCGCCTGACCAGATCGCGCCGTGCAGCGCCGAGAACTTGTTGTCCTGCGGCGGCACGCACTTGGTCATGAAGTAGGGCTCGACGAGGTCCGGGTACTCCGTCACAGCCGTGTCCATCGAGCAGAAGAGGATGCCCATGTCGGCGTATTCCTTCTTCAGCCCCTCGTAGACGGGCTCCTGGCGCCAGATGCCCACGACGCCGGCGAGGTGCTCGCGCTCGGCCTGCGGGATGCCGAGGGCCTCGTAGGTGTTCTTCATCTCCTCGGGGACGTCGTCCCAGGAGTTGTAACGGCCCGCGGTGGGCGGGGAGTACAGGACGAGCTCGTCGAAGTTGAGCTCGGAGAGGTCGACGCCCCAGGTGGGGATGGGCTTGCGCTGGAAGATCTCGAGCGACTTGAGGCGCTTCTTCAGCATCCACTCGGGCTCGCCCTTGAGCTTCGACATCTCCTCCACGACCTCGCGCGAGATGCCCTTCTTGGCGACGAGCTGACCCTGCTCGTCTTCGGCGATCGCGCTTGGCTTCTGGATTCGAGTCTTGTCAGTGCTGGCCATCTCTTAATTCCTCGTCCCGGAGTCGGATATCGGCCTCGGATTCTAGCGAGAGGCCCAGTCCGACCTTGCCCCGGGCCGGGGCGGGGTCAAACCCCTTCGGGCACGCTGGTGGGGACCAGCAGCGCTTCCTCGGGGGCCGAGGCGCGGATGCGCCCGAGCGCGAGGCCGGTGACCGCGGCCGCCGCGGAGGCCACCGCCATCAGCGCGTAGGCGCTGTGGAAGGTATGGAGCGCGTTGAAGCGGGTCGCGCCGTCGAGTACCGCGACGAGCACCGACACTCCAAGCACCGCTCCCACCTGCCGGAAGCAGGCCGCGATCGCGCTGCCGGTGGCGAAGCGGGCGGCTGGGAGTTTGGCCACGGCGGCGCTGCTGAAGCCGGCGAAGCTGAGGCCCACGCCGGTGCCGGTGAGCAGGGTGGCGGGCAGGAACTCGCCGACGTAGTCCGCGTCGGCGCCCAGCCCGCGCGCGAACAGCACGCAACCGGCCGCGAACAGGAGCGTCCCGGGCACGGCGACCACCCGCTGCCCGAAGCGGTCTGCAACACGGCCCGCGAAGGCGGCGGACAGTGAGGCCATCAGCGGTCCCGGAGTGACCGCGAAGCCGGCCTTCAGGATCGAGTAGCCCCAGACCTCGGTGAGGAAGAGGATGTTGCAGAGGAGCAGCGCGTAGAACGCGAGCGAAAACAGGAACGTGCCGCTGACCGCGACGGCGAACGAGCGCACGCGGAAGAGGGCGAGGTCCACCACCGGGGCCGCGTGGCGCGAGGAGCGCAGCACGAGCGCGGCCAGCAGCACCAAGCCGGCCACCAGCGAGCCGATCACGCCGGCGCTCGACCAGCCCCAGTCCGGGCCCTTGATGATGCCGAGCGACAGCGCCGCGACCCCTGCCGTCAGGAGCCCAACGCCGACCGCGTCCGGCAGCACGCCGCCCTCGTCCCGGTACTCGCGCAGCAGCCGGCGCGCCGGGATCAGCGCGGCGAGGCCGATCGGGATGTTCACGAAGAACACGAGCCGCCAGTCGGTGGCGTGCACGAGCACGCCGCCGAGCGAGGGGCCGGTGGCCGCGGCTACGGCGCCGGTGGCTCCCCAGAGCGCGGTCGCGGTCGCGCGCTGCTCGATCGGGAACTCGGGCAACAGCAGCCCAAGCGAGGTCGGCACGAGCACGGCCGCGCCCGCCGCCTGCACCACGCGCGCGGCCACCAGCACGGGCACCGACCAGGCCAGCCCGCAGAGCGCGGACGCGGCGAGAAACGTGAGCAGCCCGATGAAGAACATGCGCCGGCGGCCGACGATGTCCGCCACGCGCCCCGCGGGCACGAGCAGCGCGGCGAACACGATGTTGTAGGCGTTGAGGACCCACGAGAGCCCGGCGAGGGACGTGTCAGGGAAGGACGTGCGGATGTCCGGGAACGCGATGTTCACGATGGTCACGTCGAGGAACCCCATGAACACCGCCACCGAAGTGACGAGCAGGACCTTCCAGCGGCGCTCCACCAATCAGCTCCCGAGGACGAGCAGCGTGGAGGTGCCGTGCGCGAGCAGCTTGCCGGTCTCGGCCGAGAAGACGCGTCCCTCCGCCGTGGCCACGCGCGAGCCGGCGTGCACCACCACGCCCTCGGCGAGCACGCGGCCCGTCTCGGTGGTGAGCGGGCGTGTGAAGTTGACCTTCAGCTCGAGCGTGGTGTAGCCGGTGCCGGCCGACTGCAGGGTCTCGACAGCGCAGCCCATCGCCGAGTCGAGCAGCGTGGCCACGTAGCCGCCGTGCACCACTCCGATCGGGTTGTAGTGCTGCTCCGCCGGGTGGCCCTCGAAGGTCGCCCGGCCCTCGCCGACCTCGACGAGGTCGATGTCCATCAGCAGCGCGATCGGGGGCGGGGGCGCCTCGCCGCGCTTGATGAGCTCGAGGTACTCGCGGCCCGACATCCGCTTGCGCTGCGGCAGGCCCGACAGCGGGTCCTCCCACGAGATCGTCAGCGAGCGCACGGGCGCGGCAGGCTCGGGGTCGTTCCGACCCTCGGCGGAATAGGGCCAGTTCAGCTCGTCGACGAGCTCCTCATCGGAGATCGACAGCGCCCGGGCCTCGGACAGAAATTGATTTGGGGTCAGCTCGATCGTCATTTCGTCATCTCCGTTGCTTGACGAAACGGACTATCGCACATATGGTTGCGTGAAGCAACTCACTGTGACTACAATCACAAACCCATGCTGAACCGCGAATACGAGGGCCAGAACTGCTCGATCGCGTCCACTCTCGAGCTGATCGGGGAGCGCTGGACGCTGCTGATCCTGCGCGACGCGTTCATGCGCATCCGCCGCTTCGAGGACTTCCAGCGCAGCCTGGGCATCGCCCGCAACGTGCTGAGCGCGCGCCTGCAGCTGCTCTGCGACGAGGGCATCCTCGAGCGCAAGGTCTACCAGGAGCGCCCGGTGCGCTACGAGTACCGGCTCACCGAGAAGGGCATCGACCTCTGGCCGATCCTGATGACGCTGATCAAGTGGGGCGACCGCTACATGGCCGACGACGGCCCGCCGGTGCTGATCGAGCACAAGGGCTGCGGCGGCCTGCTGGACGAGCACCTGATGTGCGACCGCTGCGGGCAGCCCCTGTCGGCCCGCGACGTCGCGCCGCGCGAGGGGCCCGGGCGGCAGACGGTAGCCGCCTAGACCTGCCCGACACCCGGTCTAGCGACCAGATGTCAGGCAGGTGAGAGGCAGTCGCGCGTCAGCGCGAGACGTCGATGCTCACCGCGTTGCTCGTGCCCGGCGACACTGCGCCGCCCGCGGACTGCACCAGCGTGCGGTAGGTGCCGGTCCGCTGGATGCGCAGCCTGCGCGAGTAGGTCGAGCGCGATGCCGAGCTGTGAGTCAGCGTGGTGTGCGCAACCGTGTGGAACGTTCCGGTGCGCGTGCGCTTCTGGATCTTCACCAGCAGCCCGTCCTGGGCCGGCAGCACCGATCCGGACATGCGCAGCAGCGATCCCTTGCGGGCGTGGCTGTGCACGTGGAACGAGATCATCGAGGCGACGTTCATGGTCGCGATCGCGCTGGTGGTCGCCGGCGTGGTCGTGGCCTTCACCTCGAACTGGCTCGTCGCGGTGGCCGCGGGGAACGAGAACGCGTAGGTCCCGTCCGTGGCGCTGATCACCGCGTTGCCGACCTGCGCGAAGGGAGCCGTGAAGGGGAACGGGCGTCCCAGCAGCGTCACGGTCGCGCCCGCCGCGCCGGTGCCCACGAGCTGACCCGAGATCGTGACGGGCCGGCCGTAGACGGGCGGGTTGGGCGTGAACGCGAGCGCCGTGCTCGGCTTGAGCGTCCTGAAGGTCCTGTCGGCGCTGCGCTTGGTGCCCGCGCTGCTCGTCGCCACGACCCTGAAGTGGTAGACGGTGTTCGACTTCAGCCCGGCGAGCGCCGCCGCGATCGGCACGGGGGTCGTCCCCTGGCCGATCGCCTGAGCCGGCGTGGCCTTGCCGTAGTTCGTGCGTCGTCCCGTACTGGAAGCGGGCGTTGGTCGCGTGCCCGTTCGGCGTCACGTTGCCGTTCAACGTCGCGCCGAGCGGCCCGATGTTCGTCGCCGGCGCGCTGGCGGGCGTCGGTGGGGTGGGATCGGCCGCATATGCGGGTGTGCAAAGCGCCGCGAACGACAACAAGCAGCGCTACGACATAGCGTCTCATCGAGCCTCCTTCGTGGACGGTCGCCCCGGATAAACCGCGGCAGGGCCGCAGTTGCGCTCGCGCGGCTGATCGGCGCGAAATACCCATTTCTCGGGAACGTGCTGAAACTCCTCGCGCGGGAAGGCTAATGCGCCAGCCCGCGGCGCGTGCCGTAGCGGGCTAGCCCTCGGGCCAGGAGGCGTCGCCGGTCGCGGCGCCGCGGACGACCTTGAGGTTGAGCAGCGCGCACTTGCGGCGGGTGGGGGAAATGTCGATCCCCAGCTGCTCGATGACCCAGCTCGCGCTCAGCTTGCCCACGTCCTCGACGGGCATGCCGATCAGCTCGTCCGAGGCGATCGACGCCGCGGCCTGCGAGATCGCGCAGCCCTGCCCGTGGAAGCGCAGGTCGGCGATCTTGCCGTCCTCGACCTTGATGTGCACGCCCAGCTCGTCGCCGCAGAGCGGGTTGTGGTCGTGGAACTCGAGGTCGTGCGCGTCGAGCTCCCCGAAGTTCCTCGGGTTCTTGTAGTGGTCGAGGATGTAGTCCCTGTAGAGCTCTTCCATGGCGCTCTAGCTCGAGGGTTAGCTAGAGCTCGAACACGCGCCGGGCGTCGTGCAGGGCCTCGATCAGGCGGTCGACGTCCTCGGGCGCGTTGTAGACGTGGAAGGAGGCGCGGCCGGTGGCGCCCACGCCCAGCCGGCGCATGAGCGGCTGGGCGCAGTGGTGGCCCGCCCGGATGCAGACCGCGTGGCGGTCGCACACCTCGGCGATGTCGTGCGGGTGGATGCCCTCCATCGAGAACGAGACCACGCCACCGCGGCGCTCCGCGTCGGGCGGGCCGTAGATCGTCAGCCCCGGAACCTCGGGCAGGCGCTCGAGCGCGTAGGTCGTGAGCTCGCGCTCGTGCGCGCGCACGTTGTCCATGCCAAGCGCCGAGAGGTAGTCCACGGCGGCGCCGAGCCCGATCGCCTCGGCGATCGCGGAGGTGCCGGCCTCGTACTTGTGCGGCAGGTCCGCCCAGGTGGACATGCTCGTCGTCGACGCGGGAGATCATGTGCCCGCCCGCGACGAAGGGCCGCATCGACTCGAGCAGCTCGCGGCGTCCGTGCAGCACGCCCACGCCCGTGGGGCCGAGTGCCTTGTGCCCGGTCCAGGCGTAGAAGTCGGCGCCGATCTCGGACACGTCCACCGGCATCTGCGGCACCGCCTGGGTGCCGTCGACGAGCACCACGGCGCCCGCAGCGCGGGCCCGGCGCGGCGATCTCCGCCACCGGGTTGATCGTGCCGAGCACGTTCGACACGTGCACGACGCCGACGAGCTTCACGCGTCCCTCGGCGAGCACCGAGTCGAGCTCGTCGAGCGAAAGCGTGCCGTCGTCGCCGACGTTCAGGTAGCGCAGCTTCGCACCGGTGTCCTGGCAGGCCAGCTGCCAGGGGACGATGTTCGAGTGGTGCTCCATGCGCGTTACGAGCACCTCGTCGCCGGGGCCGAGGTTGTCGCGGCCCCAGGCATACGCCACGAGGTTGATCGCCTCGGTGGCGTTGTGGGTGAAGATCGTCGTGGCCGCCTCGCCCCCGGCGAAGCGGGCGATGCGCTCGCGCGCCCCCTCGAACAGCTCGGTGGCCTCGCGCCCGAGGTCGTAGACGCCGCGGTGCACGCTGGCGTTGGTCTCGCGCAGGAAGCGGTCCATCGTCTCGAGCACCGACGTTCGGCTTCTGCGACGTGGCGGCCGAGTCGATGTAGGCGATCCGGTGGCCGTTCCACTCGCGCGTGAGGACCGGGAAGTCCGCGCGAACGTCCGCCAGCGGTGTGGTGGGGGCGGTGGCCATCAGCGCTGGGAGATGTACTCCGCCACGGTCTCCTCGGCGGCCGCGATCTTGCCGGCGATGCGCTCCCGAACGAGCTCCTCGAGCGGCGGATCCTCGAGCTTCTGGATCACCGGCTCGAAGTAGCCCTCCACCAGGATCCGCACGGCCTCCTGGCGCGGGATGCCGCGGGTCATCATGTAGAAGACCTGGTCCTCGTCCACCTCGCCCACCGTGCCGCCGTGCGAGGCCGAGACGTTGTCGGTCTGCACGATCAGCGACGGGATCGAGTCGGCCTTCGCCTTCGGCGAGAGCAGCATCGAGTGGGTCTGGAGGTAGGTGTTCGTGTTCTGCGCGCCCTGCACGATGTGGATGAGCCCCTCGTACGACGCGCGCGACTCGCCGGTCAGCGCGCCCTTCCAGACGGTGTCGCCGGTGGTGTCGCCCTGCTCGTGCAGGTCGGTCGTGAAGAGGTCGAGGTGCTCGGAGCCCTCGGTGAAGTAGAGCCCGTTGTGGCGCATGTCCGAGCCCTTCTCGGCGGTGATGATGTCGAGCGTCTGCTTCGTGAGGTGGCCGCCGAGGTGGATCGGCACCCAGCCGCAGTGCGCGTCGCGCGCGATCTCCACGCGCTTGGTGGAGATGTCGTAGACCTCGCCCGAGCCCCAGTCCTGGAAGTGGGCGAGCCTGACCTGCGAGCCGGGCCGGCAGTAGAGCTCGAAGCCGCCGGCGTGGAGCGCCTGGCCGTCGAAGTCCGGGGCGATGCAGTACTCACGCAGGTAGCACTCGCCGAACTCGTCGACGATCGCGAGCGTGTGGGCGTACTGCGCGGTGCCCGGCTCGTCGATCTCGTAGACGACCTGGATCGGGAGCTCGACCTTGAGGTTCTTCGGCACGTAGAGGAAGGCGCCGCCCGTCCAGAACGCGGCGCTGGCCGCCTGGAACTTGCCCTCGGCGGCCGAGAGCCGCTTCATGTACCACTGCTGAACCAGCTCCGGATGCTGCTCCGCGGCGTTCTCGAGGGAGGTGAGGATCACTCCCTGCTCCGCCAGCGAGGGGT
The DNA here is from genome assembly GCA_963729205.1 of uncultured Thermoleophilaceae bacterium. Taxonomy (GTDB): domain Bacteria; phylum Actinomycetota; class Thermoleophilia; order Solirubrobacterales; family Thermoleophilaceae; genus JAICJR01. The sequence goes on along the minus strand of CAVSNA010000020.1, from coordinate 164,663 downwards.
CGAGCCGCGTGTACACGGTGCTGGCACCCCGCTGCACGACCACGCCCCCCAGCTCCTGCTCGGCGCCGACCACGTCGAGGATCGCGCCAGGCAGCTCGTCGAACGAGTCGACGGGGTCGTAGTGGCGCGGCTCCAGGTCGTCGAGCGCGAGGTTCTTCAGCGAGGTGGTCCAGAAGCCGGAGCGACGCCAGGTCGGGATCGGCTCGGGCTCGTAGGCCTCGAGCGCTGCCCTGCGGCTCTCCTCGAGGAAACTAGGAGGCACCGGCGGCCACCTCCTCGCGCACCCAGTCGTAGCCCTTGTCCTCGAGCTCGTCGGCCAGCTCGCGGCCGCCCTCGCGGACGATCCGGCCGTTCAGCATGATGTGCACGTAGTCGGGCGTCACGTACTGCAGGATGCGCGTGTAGTGGGTGATGATCAGCGTGCCGAGCTCGGGCCCGCGCAGCGCGTTCACGCCGTCGGAGACGATCCGCAGGGCGTCGATGTCGAGGCCCGAGTCGGTCTCGTCGAGCACGGCGAACTCCGGCTTCAGCATCGCCATCTGGAGGATCTCGGCGCGCTTCTTCTCGCCGCCCGAGAAGCCCTCGTTGAGGTAGCGGCGAGTGAAGTCGGGATCGATCTTCAGCAGGTCCATGTTGGTGCGCAGGACCTTCCCGAACTCCTTGACCTTGATCGGCTCATCGCGGCCGGCGTTCACGGCCGTGCGCAGGAAGTTGGCCACGGACACGCCCGGGATCGTCGCCGGGTACTGGAAGGCCATGAAGATGCCGGCCCGCGCGCGCTCGTCCGGCGCGGCCTCGGTGATGTCCTCGCCGTTCAGGAGGACCCGGCCCTCGGTGATCTCGTAGTTCGGGTTGCCCATGATCGTGTTGGCAAGCGTTGACTTGCCGGAGCCGTTCGGGCCCATCAGCGCGTGGGTCTCACCCTTCGAGACCTTGAGGTTCACGCCCTTGAGGATCTCCTTGTCCTCGGTGCGGACGTGCAGGTTCTGAATCTCCAAGCTCATGCGGTCGCTTTCTTCCTCACTGGTTCGACAAGTTCGTTCAGGGAGATCTCCTGGAGCGTGCGCACGATCGAGCCCTGCACGCGGGTCCAGAGGATCTTGGTGGGACAGACGTGGTCCAGCTGCGCCTCGCGGCTGCAGACAAGTTGCCCGTCGGCGTCCGAGGTGATGCACTCGATCGGGGCGATGTCGCCCTCGAGCGCCTCCACCACCTCGGCCATCGTGATGGTCTCAGCCGGGCGCGCGAGCGTGTAGCCACCGTGCGCGCCGCGCCGGCTCTCGACGAGCTCGGCCCGCCGGAGTCGCTGCACCAGATGCTCGAGATACGCGAGCGGAAGCCCCTCGGCCTCGGCGATCGCCGACAGGGACACAGGCCCGTCGCCGTCGTGAGACGCGAGGTGGGCCATGATCCGGACGCCATACTCGGCTTTAGTAGAGAACATCATCGTTTCAATACCTACCTGGGAGGTAGGATAACGCCGGGTCGCAGGTCGCGGGTCGCAGGTCGCAGCTGGGCTCGTGCCGCACCGGAAGACCCTCCCCGTTTGCAGGAACTCTCAGTGGACTGTGGTTCCCTGCGACCTGCGGCCTGCGACCTGCGACCTATTGCTTCTCAAGCAAGCGCATGTCGTGAGCAATCCTGTCTGGCGTCGTCTGCTCCAACGGATACCCGATGCGCTGGAAGCCGTTCCTGTCGATCAGCACGATGCGGGCCATGTGCTCCTCGTCCTCGCGCTGGGGCGTGATCGCGTAGCCCTTCCAGACCGGGCTCAGCTGCGTCTCGGTGCCGAGCCCCCAGCGGATCGGCGCGGTGACCTTCTGCTCGGTCATGAACGCATGGACGCTCGCGCCCGTGTCGTGCGCCGGGTCGACCGAGAAGGCGATCACCGGGGTGGGGTGGCCCAGCTCCTGCACCGCGCTCGAGATGAGGCGCGCCTCCACCGGGCAGGTGTCCTTGCAGTGCGAGTAGAGGAACGTGGCGATGAGCGGCTTGCCGCGGTACTGCGCCATGTCGATTGGCCGGCCGTCCTGGTCGCGCAGGTGGAAGTCGGGGGCGCGCACGCCGGGTGGGAGCAGCGCGCCGTCGAAGGTCGTGGCCGAGCTGTTCTCGGTGTGCCGGAGCACGAGGGCGACGACGATCACGATCGCCAGGGCGCCCACGCAGACGGTGGTCAGCGCGATCAAGTGGCGCGAACTCACGCAGGGCAGGGTAGCCTTGCCGGGCGATGCGGGGGGTCACTGCGGCAGGGGTGCTCGTGGCGTTGATGCTGTTCGCCGCGCCGGTCTATGGCGCGGAGTTGAAGCCATGGGACGGCTCGAAGCCGTTCAACTGCAAGGTCCAGCACGTGGGGACCGGAACCGACTTCCCCCATCCCGATGCGGACCCGTTCTGCGTGGACTTCGACAAGACGCACCAGAACCTGACGCAACTGGGCGTGGTCGAATTCCTCCTGAACGAGCCGGCCCGCGTGGCGGCCGCCAGCACGAAGTGCTTCTACTACCAGCGCGACCACTGGACCGGCTACGTGGTGCAGGGCGACCGCAGTACCGAGACCTACCACTGGGACGGCGACTACTTCTTCAACAAGGCCACCGGCGCCGGCGGCGTGCACGTGAACAACTTCACCTTCCACGGGCAGACCGCCGACCCGACGACGCTGCCGGGCTTCCCGGCCGCCTGGAAGCCCTACTTCGGTCCCGGTCGCGGCGGCGTGGAGGCGAGCGCCGAGGTGCCCGCCGATCCGGCCTGCGGCGGCTCGAGCGCGCTGTTCGCCCCGTTCGCGGGTCTCCTGTAGGCGCTGCAGAGCGACTTTTTCGGATATGGGGTCAAGACCCCATGCCAGAACCGCGAATAAGTGCGAGACTGTCTCTCGGAAGCTTCTTGGAAACGGGCTTCCGCAGCATGTCTTGGGTCTAGGATTGAGGCGCCCCTCGGGGCGCCTCATCCGCTTCTGGGCGCCACACGGCGGGGTCGCTACACTTATTGAAGTAATGCCGACCTGTTTTTAGGAGTTTTGAGGTCATGCCCAGCGGTGCAGAGCTGATTCGCCAGATCAAGGCGCAGATCACAGAGGTGGACCCGCGCGACGTCCACGACCTGCTGTCGAACGACGGCAACGGCTACGTGATCGTCGACGTGAGGGAGCAGCACGAGTTCGAGGAGGCCCACCTCCCCGGCGCCGTGCACGTCCCCGCGCGGCTACCTGGAGCAGCGCATCGAGGGCGCGGCGCCCGACAAGGCGAGCCGCGTGATCACCTACTGCGCGTCCGGCAACCGTTCGGCGCTGGCCGCGAACACCATGCTCAAGGAGCTCGGCTACGAGAACGTCGAGTCGATGAAGGGCGGCATCACGCTCTGGAAGGACCGCGGCTACGAGGTCGAGGTCCCCAAGTCGCTCACCGCCGAGCAGCGCGAGCGCTACTCGCGCCATCTGCTGATCCCGGAGGTCGGGCTCGAGGGGCAGCAGAAGCTGCTCGAGGTCGAAGGTGCTCCTGCTCGGAGCCGGCGGGCTCGGCTCGCCGACGGCGCTCTACCTGGCGGCAGCCGGCGTGGGCACGCTCGGCATCGTCGACAACGACGTGGTCGACCTCTCCAACCTGCAGCGCCAGGTGGCCCACTCAAACGACCGCATCGGCATCCCGAAGGTCGACTCCGCGGAGATCGCCATCAAGGAGATCAACCCGGACGTGAACGTCGTGAAGTACCAGACGCGCCTCGACGCCACGAACATCATGGAGATCATCTCGGGCTACGACGTGATCGTCGACGGCGTAGACAACTTCCCCACGCGCTACCTGCTGAACGACGCGACGGTGCGGCTCGGCATTCCCGTGGTGTCCGCCTCGATCCTCGGCTTCGACGGCCAGCTGTCGGTCTTCAAGCCGCACGACGGCCCCTGCTACCGCTGCCTCTACCCGACGCCGCCCCCGGCGGAGCTCGCTCCCTCGTGCGGCGCGAACGGCGTGCTCGGCGTGCTGCCCGGCACGATGGGGCTGCTGCAGTCCACGGAGGTCATCAAGCTGATCGTCGGCAGCGGCGATCCGCTCATCGGCCGCCTGCTGCTCTACGACGCCCTGGCCGCGACCTTCACCGAGCTGAAGGTGCGCCGCGACCCGGACTGCCCGATCTGCTCGAAGGACCCGAGCGAGATCTCCGACGAGGAGATGGGCGTCTTCCCGGACTACGAAGCGTTCTGCGCGGCCGCGGGCTAGTCGCTAGGCTGCCCGGCCCGTGAGCACCGTCAAGATCCCACCCGTCCTCCGCGCGTCCACCGGCGGCGAGAAGGAGGTCGCGGTCGACGGCGCCAACGTCGGTGAGGTGCTGCGCGGCCTGGCCGAGCAGCATCCCGCCACCGAGAGCCAGCTGTTCTCGGCGGAGGGCGAGCTGAACCGCTACGTCAACGTCTACGTGAACGACGAGGACGTGCGCGTGCTGTCGGGGCTCGACACCGCCGTCGGCCCGAGCGACACCCTCGTGATCCTGCCGGCGATGGCCGGCGGGCGCTGACAGCGCTCTACTTCGCCTACGGCTCGAACATGTCGAGCCCCGACCTGGCCGCCTGGTGCCCGCAGCACAGGGCGCTCGGCCCGGCCGAGCTGCCGGACGCACCGGCTCGCGTTCCTGAGGCGCTCGATCCGCTGGGGCGCAGGCGTGGCGGACATCGTGCCCGCGCCCGGCCGCTCGGTGTGGGGCGTGGTGTACGAGCTGCCGCTCGGGCTGGGCGAGCTCGACGCGAAGGAGGGCGCGGGGTCGTCCTACCGGCGGCGTGAGTTCGAGGTGCTGCTGGACGGCGGGGCGCTCAAGGCCCAGGCCTACGAGGTGATCCAGAAGGAGCCTGAGGAGGTCACGCCCCGGCGCGACTACCTCGAGATGCTCGTGGCGGGCGCGCTGGAGCACGGGCTGCCCGGGCACTACGTTGCAGAGCTGCGCGCGTTGGCTACACCTCGGCGAGTGATCGCACTACACTTTCTGAAGCGATGATCGAGCCCGGTCTCGGCAACCGTCCGTGCGGAGGGAAGTACGGAGACATCGTCCAGGCGATTGGCAATACGCCCCTGGTCGAGTTGAAGCGCATCTCGCCCAAGCCGGGCGTGCGCATCTACGCGAAGCTCGAGAGCTACAACCCGACCGGCTCGGTGAAGGACCGCGTGGCCCGCTCGATGATCGAGGACGCCGAGGCCCGCGGCGCGATCCAGCCCGGCCAGACGATCCTGGAGCCGACCTCCGGGAACACCGGCATCTCGCTGGCGATGATCTGCTCGCGCAAGGGCTACCCGCTGAAGGTGGTCATGCCGGACAACGTGACCGCGGAGCGCACCCAGCTGCTGCACATGTACGGCGCCGAGATCGTCTACTCGCCCGGCGAGCAGGGCTCGAACGGCGCGGTGGCCATGGCGCTCGAGATGGCCGAGGGCAACTCCTCGTACTACATGCCCTACCAGTACGGCAACGACGCCAACCCGCTCGCGCACTACAACGGCACCGCGGTGGAGATCCTCGACGAGCTCGACGAGGTGACGGCGTTCGTCGGCGGCCTCGGCACCGGCGGCACGCTGATGGGCAACGCCCGCCGGCTCAAGGAGGAGGACCCGGAGACCAAGATCGTCGCGGCCGAGCCGCTCCAGGGCGAGCTGGTACAGGGCCTGCGCTCGCTCGAGGACGGCTACATCCCGCCGATCATCGACCTCTCCCTGCTCGACCGCAAGATCTTCGTCTCGAACCGCGACGCGGTGATCTGGACCAGGAAGCTGCTCCACGAGGAGGGCCTGTTCCTGGGCGTGTCCTCGGGGGCGATCGCCTCGATCGCCGCGCGGGTGGCCGCCGAGCTGGACGACGGCAACGTGGTCTTCGTCGCGCCGGACGACGGCTGGAAGTACCTCAGCTCGGGCGTCTACACGAAGCCGCTCGAGGAGCTCGAGGCCACGCTCGACTCCGCCTCGTTCTGGTAGCCCGACGCGGCGTGCCAGGATAGGGCCATGGCAACTCTGTCCCGTCTGCGCCGCAACACCCTCTTCGAGACCGTCTTCCTGATCGCCGTCGCGCTCGGCCTCGCGCTCTCCGTGCAGGCCTACGCGGTGAAGCCCTACCGCATCCCGAGCGGGTCGATGGAGCCCACGCTCAAGATCGGCCAGCGGGTGCTCGTGGACCGGCTCACGCATCGGCTCGGCTCGGACCCGAGCGTGGGGGACATCATCGTCTTCCACCCGCCGTCCGGGGCCGACGACGAGCTCTGCGGCCACGCCGGCCAAGGCGGCGGCACCCAGTACCCGTGCTCACAGCCGGTGAGCACGCGCGCTGGCGACAACTTCATCAAGCGCGTGGTGGCCGTGGGCGGCGACACGATCTCGATCCGCGACGGTCACGTGATCCGCAACGGCGTGCGTGCGAAGGAGCCGTTCGCCGCGCCCTGCAACGACTCGGGCGAGCAGTGCACGTTCGCACGCCCGATCACCGTGCCGAAGGGCTACGTGTTCGTGATGGGCGACAACCGGGGCGAGTCCGACGACAGTCGCTTCTGGGGCCCCGTGCCGATCGGATGGGTCATAGGCGACGCAATCGCCACCTACTGGCCACCCAGCCGCATCGGCGGCGTCTAGCCCCGCAGCGCGACGATCAGTCGGGCGGGCCGGGCAGTGTTCTCGCGGTCTTCTTCGTGCTCGCCGCTGATCGCGTCCTTGAACTCGCGCATGCCCTTGCCCACTGAGCGGCCCACTTCGGGCAGCCGCTTGGGACCTAGGACGATCAGCGCGATGATCAGGACCACGATCAACTCGAGTGGTCCGACATTCGGCATCTGGCGATTGAGGATAGACCCTTAGACGCGCGCCAGCCCCACATAGTTCTCGGCCAGCGTGCGCGCGGCGGCTTCCGAGCTGCACACGTAGTCGAGCTGGGCGAGCTGGAGGTGAGACTCGAAGCCGTTGCTGCCGGCCGAGCGGTGGAGCATCGAGGTCATCCACCACGAGAAATGCTGCACCCGCCAGACGCGGCGCAGGCAGGTCGCGGAGTAGGCCTGCAGGAGCGAGTCGTCGCCGTCGCCGTACCACTTCGCGAGCGCGGCGGCCAGCACGCTGCACGTCGGCGACCGCGAGGTTCAGGCCCTTGGCGCCGGTGGGCGGCACGATGTGCGCGGCGTCGCCGGCGAGGTACAGGCGCCCGTACTGCATCGGCTCGACCACGAAGCTGCGCATCGGCGTGATGCCCTTCTCGAGGATCGGCCCCTCGTTGAGCGTGAAGCCGTCGGTCGGTCTCGAAGCGCGTCTGCATCTCCTCCCAGATGCGCTCGTCGGGCCAGTTGGCGATGTCGTCGGCCGGGTCGCACTGCACGTAGAGCCGGCTGAGCTCCGGGGAGCGCAGGCTGTGGAGCGCGAAGCCGCGCTCGTGGTTCGTGTAGATGAGCTCCTCGGAGGAGGGCGGCGACCTGGGCGAGGATCCCGAGCCAGCCGAACGGGTAGACGTGGTCGTAGATGCTCACCGCGCCCTGCGGGATCGAGGGGCGGCAGACGCCGTGGAAGCCGTCGCAGCCGGCGATCACGTCGCATTCGAGCTCGTGCTCCTCGCCCGCGTGGCGGAACTGGATCCGCGGGGCGTCCGAGTCGATCCCGTGGAGGCTCACGTCGTCCACCTCGAACAGCAGCGGCTGGCCGCTGTCGAGCCGCGCGGAGATCAGGTCCTTGACCACCTCCTGCTGCCCGTAGATCGTGATCGCACGACCGCCGGTGAGGTCGCTCAGAGGCAATGCGGTGGCCCTGGTGGCGGAAGCGCAGCTCGAGGCCGTGGTGGACGATGCCCTCGTGCTCCAGCCGCTCGGCGAGCCCCATGGAGCGCAGCAGGTCGACCGTGCCCTGCTCCAGCACGCCCGCCCTCACGCGCTGCTCCACGTACTCGCGCGGACGGTCCTCGAGGATCACCGACTCGATCCCGCTCTGGTGCAGCAGATGCGCGAGAACGAGGCCCGCGGGACCTGCTCCGACGATTCCCACCTGCGTGCGCATCAGGGCCGGGGATCGGGCCGGTCGCCAATGCTCATCCGGCTAGCATATTATCTGGTCTATACCGCACGCTGGCGGCCCGCCGTGTTGAGCGAGGATGGTGCGCCGTTCCGGACCGTTACATCGGGGATGGCCCAGTACTCGATAAAAGATCTGACCTTTTGGTTTGTCTGTGACGGCGCCTAAGCGCGCGCCGTTCGAGGATCTAGCCGGGCCGAGGTCCGCAAGGAGAAGCCACGATTTCCACGCCGGTTCTCAACCCTTCAACCGACACCGCGCGGTTCGCCCGCCTCGAGGCCCTGCTCGCCGCAGGTGGCCGCCACCAACGAGTTCCAGCGCGAGCGGCTCGAAGGCCTCGAGCTGCGCAGCCTCGACGACCTGAGCCGGATAGCGCTGACGAGCAAGGACGCGCTCGTGGCCGATCAGGCGGCCCATCCGCCCTTCGGCACGAACCTGACCTTCGAGCGCGAGCGCTACCTGCACGTGCACCAGACGAGCGGCACCTCGGGCGCGACCCTGCGCGTGCTCGACACCGCCGAGGACTGGCACTGGTGGCGGCGCTGCTTCGCCACGGTGTTCACCGCGGCGGGCGTGGGCGAGGGGGACGTGGTGGCGCTCGCCCACTCGTTCGGCCCGTACATCCAGTTCTGGGCGTCGTACGAGGGCGCGGGCGAGGTCGGCGCGATGGTCGTGGCGCTCGGCGGGATGGACTCGGTGCAGCGTCTCGAGACGATCCGCGAGTACGGCGCCACCACGCTGGTGTGCACCCCGAGCTACGCCGTCCACCTCGCGAAGGTGGCCGCCCAGGGCGACCGGCTCGACGCGCTCGAGTCCGTGGACACGCTCCTCTGCACCGGCGAGCCCGGAGCCTCGCTCCCCGGCGTGCGGGCCGAGATCGAGCGAGTCTGGAACGCCCGCTGCTACGACCACGCCGGGCTCTCCGAGGTCGGGCCGTTCGGCTACCCGTGCGCCGATGCCGGCGGCCTGCACGTGATCGAGGACGAGTTCGTGACCGAGATCGTGAACTCCGAGAGCGGCGAGCCGGTGGGCGACAACGAGCTCGGCGAGCTCGTGATCACCGCGCTGGGGCGGGTGGGCTTCCCGGCGATCCGCTACCGCACCGGGGACATCGTGGAATGCCAGCCAGAGGGCTGCCCAGCCGGCCACCCGGGACGCTGGCTGCCCGGCGGCGTGCTGGGGCGCAGCGACGACATGGTCGTGATCCGCGGCATGAACGTCTTCCCGTCGGCGATCGAGCAGATCCTGCGCGAGTTCGGCGGGGTCGGCGAGTTCCGGATCACCTTCTACAACGACCCCCGCGCGATGGACGAGGTGAAGGTCGAGGTGGAGCTGTCGCGGCCCGCCGACGCACGCGCGATCCAGGCGCGCCTGCGCCAGCGGCTCGGCCTGCGCGTCCGCATCGTGCCGCTCAAGCCCGGCATCCTGCCGTCCCAGATCGTCAAGGCCCGGCGCGTGCTGGACCTCCGTACCCCGCCGCCCGCGAAGACGCGGCGGGAGGAAGGGAGCGACGGTGGCAGTTCGGCCGACTGAGCGAGCGCAGGCCGTCCCGCGGCGCAGCATCAGCGAGGACGTGGCGGATCGGATCCGCGTCTACATGCAGACCCAGGAGCTGAGCCCGGGCGACCGGCTGGGCCGTGAGGAGGACCTGGCGCGCGAGTTCGGCGTCAGCCGCCCCACGCTCCGCGAGGCGCTGCGCGTGCTCTCGAGCGCGCACCTCATCCGCGCGTCGAAGGGGCCGGGCGGCGGGATCTTCGTGGCGGCCACTCCCGAGCAGGGGATCGGGCTGAGCGTGAGCGAGTCGGTGGCCAGCATGCTCGAGGCGCACAGCATCGACTTCGACGAGCTGATCGAGACGCGCCTGCTGCTCGAGGTCCCGCTCGCGGGGCTGGCGGCGCAGCGTGCGGACGACCGCGATCTGGAGGCGCTCGAGGCCCTGCTCGAGGAGTTGGAGGCCAGCTCGGGTGACCTTGACCGGGTCGAGGATGTCGACGCGCGCGTGCACCGCCTGGTGGCCGACATCGGGGGCAACCGGCTGGCCGCGGCCTTCACCGACTGGATCGTGGACGTGCTCCAGCCGCGCCTGCGGGAGATGATCGCGCCGGCCGTGGTCGAGCCCGTGATCGCCGAGCAGCACCGCGACCTGATCCAGGCGATCCGGCGGGGCGACCCGAGCGCCGCCGAGCGCGCGATGCGCGAGCACCTCGTCTACCTCGGCGACCTGGTCACGGCGCTCTCGCCCGAGGGCGCGCTGCCACCCGAGGAGGGCTCGTGAGCGAGCCGCAGCCAAAGGTGATCTGGTCCCCTCCGGACGACGTCCGCGACACCTTCGAGGTGGGGCGCTATCTCGGCTGGCTGGAGCGCGAGCGCGGGCTGCGGTTCGACTCCTATGAGGAGCTCTGGCAGTGGTCGGTCAACGACCTGGAGGGCTTCTGGGCCTCGATGTGGGACTTCTTCCAGCTCAAGTCGGAGAACGGCTACGAGCAGGTGCTCGATTCCGAGGCGATGCCCGGGACGAACTGGTTCACCGGCTCGCGGCTGAACTACGCGCGTCACCTGCTGGGCGACGGCGACGAGGACGACGACTGGGTGGCGATCGTCGCCCACTCTCAGACGCGCCCGCCGTTCGAGGTCACCTTCGGCGAGCTGCGCGAGCAGGTGGCCCGTGCTCGGGCCGGGCTGGAGCGGCTGGGGGTGGGCCCTGGCGACCGGGTGGTGGGCTACCTGCCGAACATCCCGGAGACGCTGATCGCGTTCGCGGCCACGGCCAGCCTGGGCGCGGTGTGGGCGAGCATCGCTCCGGAGCTCGGGGCGCGCAGCGCGATCGATCGGCTGGGGCAGCTGGAGCCGACGGTGCTGCTCGCCGTGGGCGGCTACGGCTTCCGCGACCGGCACATCGACCGGCGCGAGGAACTGGCGGCGATCCGCGAGGCGCTGCCTTCGCTGCGCCACGTGGTGGACGTTCCCTACGGGCCGGTGAGCGTGCCCGACTCGATCGGCTGGGACGAGCTGCTGGCCACCAGCGCTCCGCTCACGTTCGCGGCGGTGCCGTTCGACCATCCGCTCTGCGTGCTCTTCTCATCGGGCACGACCGGTAAGCCGAAGGCCATCATCCACGGTCACGGCGGGATCCTGATCGAGCACTTCAAGGCTCACACGATGATGTGGGACCTGAAGCCGGGTGCGCGCTTCCTCTGGTTCAGCACCACCACCTGGATGATGTGGAACACGCTGGTGTCGGCGCTGCTCATGCGCTCGTCCCTGGTGATGCTGGACGGGGACCCGCTGTGGCCGGATCCGGGCTGGCAGTGGCGCGTGGCCGCCGAGACGCGGGTGACGTGCATGGGCGCGGCCTCCACGTTCGTGATGACCTGCCGGAACGCGGGCATCCAACCCGGGGCCGAGCTGGACCTGAGCTCGATCACGGTGTTCTCCACGGCCGGGTCGCCGCTGCCGGCGGAGGGCTACCGCTACCTCGCCGAGCAGCTCGGGCCGAAGGTCCTGCTGCTGAACGGCAGCGGCGGCACGGACATCTGCAGCGGGATCGTGGGCGGCAGCCCGCTGCTGCCGGTGTACGAGGGCGAGATCTCGGGCCCGTGCCTGGGCGTGGCCGCGCGCGCGTACGACCCCGAGGGCCGGCCGATCGTCGGCGAGCTTGGCGAGCTGGTGATCGAGCGCCCGCTGCCGTCGATGCCGGTGGGCTTCTGGGGCGACGACGACGGCTCCCGCTACCACGCTGCGTACTTCGACACCTATCCCGGCGTGTGGCGCCATGGCGACTGGATCCGCTTCACCGAGCGCGGCAGCTGCGTGATCACCGGCCGCTCGGATGCCACGCTGAACCGCGGCGGCGTGCGGCTCGGCACCAGCGAGTTCTACGAGGTGGTGGAGGAGCTGCCAGAGGTCTCCGACTCGCTCGTGGTGCACCTGGAGGATTCCGCCGGCGGCGCGGGCGAGCTGATCCTGTTCGTGGTTCCCGCCGACGGGATCGAGGTGGACGACGAGCTGCGCGGCACGGTCGCCAAGGCGCTGCGGGCGCAGCTGTCGCCCCGACACGTGCCCGACACCGTGATCGGGGTGCCCGCGATTCCGTACACGCTCACCGGCAAGAAGCTCGAGGCGCCGGTGAAGCGCATGCTGCGGGGCGCGAGCGCCGACGACGTGGCCAGCCGCGACTCGCTGCGGGACCCGAGCGCGCTGGACGCGTTCGCGGCGCTGGGCACGCGCTAGTCCTCAGGCGGCGGTGACGCTGCGCACGCGGGCGACCGCGGCGGCCAGCTCGCGCAGGCGCTCGAGCGTGGGCAACGTGTCGCCCTTGCGCCACGCGATCGCGATGCCCATGGCGGGCTCGGGCGGCGCGAAGCGGCGGTAGACCGCGCCCGGGATGCGCAGGCTGCGCGAGCGCTCGAGCATGATGAAGGAGATGCCCGCGCCCTCCGCCACTGCGGAGACGATGCGCTCCTCCTCGGGCTCGGTGCGCGCGATCGGCGGCCAGGGCGGCTCGCCGTAGACCTCGCCGCGGACCTCTCGCCAGGCTCCCGGGCCGTGGCTCTCGGGCCACCAGACGAGCGGCTCGGTGTAGAGGTCCTGGGTCCGGACCGTGCCCCGGGCGGCGAGCGGATGGCCCTTCGGCAGCACGCACACCATCGGCTCGCGGCCGAGCGGCAGCTCCTCGAGGCCGGGATCGTCGAGCGGCGGCCGCACGAAGCCCACGTCGATGTCGCCCGCGTGCAGCTGCTCGACGTGGAGCATCGTGTTGCCCACGTTCAGGTCGAGCTCCACCTCGGGGTAGCGGGAGCGGAACTCGGCCACGATCGCGCCGGCGATGCCGCCCGTGAGCGACCGCGTGAGGCTGAGCCGCAGCCGGCCGCGCTGCCCCATGCCGGTGGCCCGCGCCACGGCCGCCGCATGGTCGGCACGGGCCAGCAGCTCGCGCGCCTCGTCGAGCAGCGCCGATCCCGCCGCGGTGAGGGTGGCGCCCCGGCGGTTGCGATCGAAGAGCTGGACGCCGAGCTCGGCCTCGAGCGTTCGGACCTGCTGGCTGACGCTGGGCTGCGCCATGTGAAGCCGCTCGGCGGCGCGGCGGAAATGGAGCTCCTCGGCCACGGCGACGAACGACCGCAGTTGCCGTAGCTCCATCGGCGCATGATAGGCGCTGCCTTTCACAGAAGCGAGCATTGGGGCTTGATTCCGGGGTCCCGCTGGCCCTAACGTCAGCGCCATGGAGGAGGCGGCGCAAGCGGGCGCTGTGGCGGAGGCCTTCCGGCCCTTCGACCTCACCGATCCGTTCGGGTTCTACGCGCGCGCTCGCGAGGAGGCGCCGATCTTCTTCAGCGAGCAGCTCGACTGCTGGGTGGTGTCGCGCTACGACGACATCCGCACGATCTTCAAGGACCCGGCCACGTTCTCGTCGGAGAACACGCAGTCGCCCTACAAGCCGCGGCCGCCCGAGGTCACGCGCGTGTTCCAGGAGGCCGGCATCACGCACTCCTCGAGTGGCCTGTCTGGGATCCAGCCGCCCGACCACACGCGGCTGCGCGGCTTCATCAAGAAGGCGTTCACGCCGCGCCGGATCGCGCTGCTCGAGCCCGAGATCCGCGAGCTGGCGGTGGAGATGATCGACCGGATGGCCGCGAACCCGCGCGCGGATCTGGTGGGGGACCTCGTGTTCGAGCTGCCCGCGCTGGTGGTGTTCCACCTGGTGGGCGTCCCGGACGAGGACGTGCCGAAGGTGAAGGAGTGGGCCGCCAGCCGCGTGCTGCTCAACTTCGGCGACCGGCCGCTGGCCGAGCAGGTGCACCACGCCGAGAACATGGTGGCCTACTGGCAGTACTGCATCAGCCTCGTCGAGACCAACTTCGAGGAGCCGCGCGACGACCTGACCGGCGCCCTCGCCCAGATCTATCTCGAGGGCGACCAGTCGATCTCGAAGGAGGAGATCGCCGGGCTGATCCACACGCAGCTGTTCGCCGGGCACGAGACGACGACGTCGCTGCTGGGCGAGGGGCTCAGGCTGCTGCTCGCGCAACCTGAGCGCTGGGCGGAGCTGTGCCGCGATCCCGAGCTGATCCCGACGGCGGTGGAGGAGATGCTGCGCACGTCGACGCCGGTGTTCGCCTGGAAGCGCAAGACGAAGGCGCCGGCGACCGTCTGCGGGGTGGACCTGCCGGAGGGCTCCAGCCTGCTGATGCTGCTGGGCTCCGCGAACCGCGATCCGGCGGTGTTCGACGACGGCGAGCACGTGGACCTCCACCGCGAGAACGCCCACAACCACCTCGCGTTCGGCCACGGCATCCACTTCTGCCTGGGCGCGCCGCTCGCCCGCCTGGAGGCGCAGGTGGTGCTCGAGGAGCTGATCCGGCGCGTGCCGGACATGCGCCTGGTGCCCGGGCAGAGCTTCAGCTACCACCCGAATACCACCTTCCGCGGACCGCGGCGCGTGCTGGTGGAGTGGGGCGACGCGCTCGTCCTGCCGTTCGAGCAGTGCCTCTCGGGGGACGTGGACATCGTGGGCGGCAAGGCGGCCAGCCTCGGCGCGCTGACGGCGGCCGGCCTGCCCGTGCCCGCGGGGTTCGCGGTGACGACCCACGCCTACCGCGCCGCCGTGGACGGACCTGCCGATAGCCGCCGAGCTGGACGAGGACGGCGCGCGCGTGCGCGAGTTGATCGAGGGCGCGGAGCTGCCGGACGAGGTGCGGGCGGCGATCGTCGCCGGCTACGCGCGCCTGTGCGAGGCGGAGGGCGGCGTGCCGGTGCCGGTGGCCGTCCGCTCGAGCGCGACCGCCGAGGACTCCGCCGACGCCAGCTTCGCCGGCCAGCAGGACACCTACCTGTGGATCGTGGGCGAGGAGGCCGTGCTCGAGCACGTGAGGCGCTGCTGGGCCAGCCTCTACTCGCCGCGCTCGATCGCCTACCGGCGCTCGCGCGGGATCGACGAGGCCGGGCTCCTGATGGGTGTGGCCGTGCAGCGGATGGTGCGACGCGGACGCCGCGGGTGTGGCGATGACGCTCGATCCCTCCAACGGCGACCGCTCGACGGTGGCGATCGAGTCGAGCTACGGCCTCGGCGAGACCGTGGTGGGCGGCAGCGTGACCCCGGACTCGTTCCTGGTGGACAAGGTGATGCTCGAGATCGTCCGCTCGCAGATCGCGGACAAGCAGGTGGAGCTGGTGGCCGACGCCGCCGCCGGCCGCGCCGTGGAGCGCGCAGTGGACGAGGAGCGCCGGCTGAAGCCGTCGCTGAGCGCCGAGCAGGTGAAGGCCGTCGCCGCGCTGGCGAAGCGCGCCGAGCAGCACTACGGCTGCCCGCAGGACGTCGAGTGGGCGCTGGACGGTGACTCCGTGCTGCTGCTCCAGAGCCGCCCGGAGACTCACTGGTCGCGCGAGGCGAGCCCCGCGGCCGCGCTCCTACTCGACGGGCATCGCAGGAATCGTGGACACGTTGATCAATCCCCTGGCAGCAAGGAGGAGCACGGATGACCGTGCCGGTGACCCCTGACAAGCGCTTCATCAGCCCCTACGACGATGCGGCGCCGGTGGCGGCCGAGGGCTGGCAGGAGCTGTACCCGTATTACCTGCTCTTCCGCGAGGACCGGCGCGAGATCGAGGAGGGCAAGTTCTGGTTCGCGGACTTCGCGCACTGGCCCCACGTCTTCAGGCCCTTCGACACGATCATGGTCGAGTTCGCGAGCCGCTGCCTCGGCCAGTACAACACGCGCCACTACCTGGTGCCGCCGGCCAACGGGGTCGACTACCGCGTCCACAACGGCTACTGCTACATGAACCCCGTCGCCGTGCCCGAGGCGGACATCCCGGCCCGCGTGCCGGTGTTCCTCGAGCGTGCCGGGCACTACTACGCCAACTGGGACTCGCTGCTCGAGAACTGGCACGGCAAGATGCGCCGCGTGATCGCCGACCTCGAGGCGATCGACTTCCAGCCGCTGCCCGACAAGGTGCCGGACGAGTGGATCACCGAGGGCCGCGGCCTGGACAACAGCTTCTACCTGATCGGGAGCTTCAACCGGGCGATCGAGCTCTGCTACGAGGCCTGGCAGTACCACTTCGAGTTCCTGAACCTGGGCTACGCGGCCTACCTCGACTTCTTCGGCTTCTGCAAGGAGGCGTTCCCGGGGGTCTCCGACCTGGGCATCGCGAAGATGGTGCAGGGCATCGAGGTGGACCTGTTCAAGCCCGATGACGAGCTGCGCAGGCTCGCCAAGCTGGCGGTGGAGCTGGACGTGGCCGACGCGCTGGCGAGCGGTGGCGTGGACGAGGCGCTGGCGGCCGTGGCCGCGCGTCCGCGCGGCGAGGAGTGGCTGGCGGCCTGGGAGGGCGCCAAGGACCCGTGGTTCAACTTCTCCTCGGGCAACGGCTTCTACAGCACGGACCTGGTGTGGCTCGACCATCTCGAGATCCCGCTCGGGTTCCTGCGCGACTACGTGCGCCGGGTCCAGGCCGGGGAGGACATCGACCGGCCGACGGCGGCGATCGCCGCCGAGCGCGACCGCATCACCGCGGAGTACCGCGCGCTGCTGCCCGACGACGAGGTGCGGGCGGCGTTCGACGAGAAGCTGGGCCTCTCCCGGCTGGTGTTCCCCTACGTGGAGAACCACAACTTCTACGTCGAGCACTGGGCGCTGTCGGTGTTCTGGCGCAAGATCCGGGAGCTCGGCGCCGTGCTGGCGGGCGCGGGCTTCTGGCCGGACGCGGACGACATCTTCTACGTGCGCCGCGACGAGCTCCAGCAGGTGCTCTACGACTACGGCAACGGCTGGGCCACGGGCGCCGAGTCGATCGGCCCGTACCACTGGCCGGCCGAGATCGCGCGCAGGCGCCGCATCATCGACGCGCTGGGGACCAAGGCGCCCCCGCCGGCGATGAACGAGCCGCCCGCGGTGGTCACGGAGCCGTTCACGATCATGCTCTACGGCATCACCACCGACAGCGTGAACCGCTGGCTGTCGGGCTCAGACGCGAGTGATGAGCTGTCGGGTATGCCCGCCTCGCCCGGCACGGCCGAGGGGCCGGCGCGCGTGGTGGAGGACGCGTCCGACCTCGACCAGGTCCAGGAGGGCGAGGTGCTGGTGGCGCGCATCACCGCGCCGAGCTGGGGGCCGGTGTTCGCCCGCGTGAGCGCGGTGGTCACCGACATCGGCGGCATGATGAGCCACGCCGCGATCGTCTGCCGCGAGTACGGCCTCCCGGCGGTGACGGGTACGGGCTCGGCCACGGCGTCGATCCGCACGGGTCAGCGAATCAGCGTCGACGGGGCCAGCGGCACCGTGACGCTGCTCGACTGAACGCGATGCCGGAGGCCCATTACGACGCCGTCGTGCTCGGCGGCGGCCACCACGCGACGATCATCGCCCCCTACCTGGCGCGCGCAGGCCTGAGCGTGGGGGTGTTCGAGCGCGCGCCACACCTCGGCGGGGGAGCGAACACCAGCGAGGGGCCCGCGCCCGGCTACCTGATGAACAACTGCTCGCACTGGACGCGCTTCTACGCGCACCCCGCCTACCGCGACTTCAACCTCGCCGAGGAGGGCCTGCAGTACGTGTTCCCGGAGGGGAACGAGGGCATGGTGTTCGACGACGGCTCGTCGTTCATCGGCTTCTCCGCCTACCGCGTGGTGGATCAGGCGACGGGCAGGGCCGAGCGCTCGCAGGACGGCATCGACCGCACGCACGAGCAGATCCGCCAGTTCTCGCGCCGCGACGCGGACATGTACCTGCGCCTGCTCGACCAGTTCGAGCAGCACTGGAAGCCCGCGTTCCGCTCGCACCGCTTCAGCGAGCCGCCCCCGTGGGGTCAGCCCGACGCGCTGGAGCAGCTGCTCGACGTCCCCGGCAGCGTGATCGAGCCGGTGCACCAGTTCATGAGCGTGCGGCAGATGGCCTACGACTTCTTCGAGAGCGACGAGCTGCGCACGCTGTTCATGCGCGCGGCGACGACCTCCACCGGCTGCTTTCCCGAGGACCCGCCCGGCCTTCAGGGGTTGGTGCACAACCTGCCGCTCGTGCTGTCGTTCGAGCCGGCGGCGATCGCCGTGGGCGGCAGCCAGGCGATCAGCGACGCGCTCGTGTCGGCGGGCCGCAAGCTGGGGGTGGAGTACTTCACCTCGCAGGAGGTCGCGGGCATCCGCGTGGACGGCGACCGGGCCAGCGGGATCACGCTGGCCGACGGCACCACGGTCTCCGCCGACGTGGTGATCAGCGGGCTGGGCGTTCCCCAGACCGTGCTGCGCCTGCTCGACGGCTTCGAGATCGAGGAGCGGCTGCGCCACCGCATCCGCAACATCCACTACGACCGCGGCCAGCTGATCTGGGCGAACCTGGCGCTGCACGAGCCGCCGAGCTACAGCGCCATGAGCGCCAACCCGGGCCTGGGACCGCAGCCGCGGCTGTACTGGGGGCCGAAGGACCCCGACTACATGGCGCTGCGCTACCAGGCCGAGGTGTACCTGCGCGGGCACGCGGAGCGGCTGTTCGTGCTCACCTCGGTGGACACGCTCTGGGATCCCTCGCGCGCGCCGGAGGGCAAGCACCTCGTGGGGGTCGAGGAGTTCGCGGCCCCGCGGCGGATGTTCTCGCCGAGCAGTGGGCGGGGATCAAGCGGAGCTTCTCCGGCCACCTGCTCGACGAGTGGCAGCGCTACGCGCCGAACATGACCCCGGACAACGTGATCGCCGAGCGCGTGTACGGGCCGGACGACATCGAGGACAAGCGGCCCGACATGATCCAGGGCGGCTACTCGGCCGGCAGCACGATCGCCTCGCAGCTCGGCCGCTTCCGGCCCGTGCCCGAGCTGTCGGGCTACCGGATGCTGCTCTCGAACCTCTACAACTGCTCGTCCAACATGCACTCCGGCTCGGGCATCGGGCGCGGCTCGAGCTACAACTGCTTCCAGGCCGTCGCGCGCGACCTCGGGCTGGCGGACGCCGCCCCGGCGGCGGCCGTGGCCGGGCCACGCTGATGCGCGTCCTCGTCACCGGGGCGGCGCGCGGGCTGGGCCGGGCGTTCGTCTTCGCGCTCGCCGAGAGCGGGGCGTCGGTGATGGCGGCGGATGTGGACGAGCGCGGGCTGGAGGAGACGGCCGTGACCGCGCCCGGCACGGTGGGGACGGTGTCTGCGACGTGAGCGATCCCGCCGCGTGCGACGCGGCTGTGGAGGCGGCGGTGTCCGCACTGGGTGGCCTCGACGGGCTGGTGAACAACGCGGGCATCGTCACGGTCACGCGCGCGCCCTCGAGCGAGATCTCCGTGGAGGAGTTCGACCGCGTGATGGCGGTGAACGTGAGGGGCACCTGGCTGATGTGCCGGGCGGCCACGCCGGCGCTCACCGAGGCGGGCGGGGGCAGCATCGTGAACCTGGCGAGCGAGACGGCCTTCAGCGGCTCGCGCGGCATGAGCCATTACGTGGCGAGCAAGGGCGCCGTCGTGAGCCTCACCCGCGCGCTCGCGCGCGAGCTGGGCCCGGCGGGCATCCGCGTGAACGCGATCGCGCCGGGCTACACGGACACCGAGGGCGGCAGGACGATCGCCGATCCGGCCACCTACGACGTGGCGGGCACGCCGCTCGGCCGCGTGGCGGAGCCCGAGGACATGATCGGCACCCTGCTGTACCTGCTCGGGCCGGGGAGCGCCTTCGTGAGCGGGCAGGTGGTGCTCGTCAACGGCGGGCGGGTTGCTGGTTGACCGGCGTTTACAGCGGCAATAAGGGGTCGGCGGCAGACGTGCGTGCAGTTTCCATCGATATACAGGGGAAAGTGCACGCACCCCTGCCGGGCTGCCGTTATTGATGCTTTAAACGCCGGCGGCGTCGCTCAGCCGGGTGAGCTCGTCCTCGGAAAGCTCGAGCTCCACGAACGGCAGGATCCCCGCTAGCTGCTCGGGGTTGCGCGCGCTGGCAACGGGGGCCAGCACCGTGGGCTGGACCCGCAGCCAGGCCAGCGACACGGCGGCGTGGGTGGTGTCGTGCGCGGCGGACACCTCGTCGAGCACCTCGAGCACGGCGCGCCCGCGGTCGTCCAGGTAGGCGCCGGCCGCGCCTGCGCGCGGGCTGTCCACCTCCTGCCCGTCGCGGTACTTGCCGGTGAGGAAGCCCCTGGCGAGGCTCCAGTAGGGGAGGCAGGCGAGGCCCTCGCGGGCGCAGACCTCTGCCAGCCCGTTCTCGTACGCGGCCGCGTTCCATCAGGCTGTAGTGCGTCTGGAGGGCGACGTAGCGCGGCAGTCCCTCGCGCGTTGCCACCTCGAGCGCCTCGCTCAGGCGCGGAGCCGTGTAGTTGGACGCCGCCGGATAGCGCACCTTGCCCTCGCGGCGGAGCTCTCCGAACGTGGCGAGCGCGTCCTCGAGCGGCGTGTCCTGGTCGTCCTGGTGGGCGTAGTAGAGGTCCACGTAGTCGGTCTGCAGGCGCCTGAGCGAGTCGTCGATCGCGGCGCGGACGTTGTCGGGCGCGAGTCCGGTGCGGTCCTTGAGCATGCCGACCTTGGTGGCCACCACGATCTGCTCGCGGTTGCCGCGCGCGGCCATCCACTCGCCGATCAGCGTCTCCGACTCGCCGCCCGAGTTGCCTGCGCGCGAAGGCCGAGTAGACGTCGGCCGTGTCGATGAAGTTGCCGCCCGCCGCGACGTAGGCGTCGAGCACCGCGAAGGAGGCGTCGCGGTCGGCCGTCCAGCCGAACACGTTGCCGCCCAGGCAGAGCGGGAAGACGTCGAGGTCCGTGTCCGGAATGCGAGCCATCTCGAACCCGGATTCATATAGGAAAGGGGTTACGATCGCCCTGATGGGAAGAGAGACGACGGACCCCGCCTTCAACGCCGATGTGATCGTGGTGGGTGCGGGTTCGGCCGGGGCGGCGGCGGCCCGGCGCCTGGTGGACTCGCGGCGACGTGCGCGTGCTGCTGCTGGAGGCGGGCGGGCCGGACACCAACCCCGCGATCCACGATCCCCAGCGCGTGCACGAGCTCTGGCTCGCCGCCGAGGACTGGGCCTACCACACGGTGCCGCAGGCGAACGCGGCGAACCGGCGGCTGCACCTGCCACGCGGCCGCGTGCTGGGCGGGTCGAGCGCGCTGAACGGGATGATCTGGGTGCGGGGCGCGCCGGCCGACTACGACAACTGGGCCTACCTGGGCAACGCGGGCTGGGCGTGGGAGGACGTGCTGCCCGTGTTCCTGCGGGCGGAGGAGAGCCCGGTGCACGTGCTGAAGCGCTACGAGCGCCAGCCGATCCACGAGGCGATCGTGGCCGCCGCGGTCGAGACCGGCATCGACTTCAACGCCGACTACAACGGCGAGCGGCTCGACGGCGTCTCCTACACGCAGCTGACGATCAGGGAGGGCAAGCGCCACGGCACCGCACCCGCCTACCTCGGACCGATCCTCGACCACCCCAACCTCACCGTGGTGACCGATGCGCATGCCCGGCGGCTGTTGCTCGAGGACTCGCGTTGCGTGGGCGTGGAGTGGGAGCGCGACGGCCGCCTGGAGCAGGGCCGGGCCGAGACGGAGGTGATCGTCTGCGCTGGGACGATCGAGTCGCCGCGCCTCCTGATGCTCTCCGGCATCGGGCCGGCGGACCACCTGGCCGAGCTGGGAATCGATCTTGCTGTGGACCTGCCGGGCGTTGGGGCCAACCTCCACGACCACCTGCTCTCGCCGCTGATCTTCACCACCGAGACGGAGATCGGCACGCCGGCCCCCGGGCTGCCCCACCCGCAGAGCCACCTGTTCTGGCGCACCAGCCCGGGCCTTCCGACCCCGGACATCCAGCCGATCCACTTCAGCGTGCCGCTGTACGAGCCCTGGATGGAGGGGCCGCCGGAGGGCTTCTCGCTGATGGCGGGGATGATCCGGCCGACCAGCCGCGGCACGATCCGCCTGAGTGGCAGCGACCCGAGCGACGAGCTGCTGATCGACCTCCAGGCCCTCGCGAGCGAGGCGGACGTGCAGCGCCTGGAGCAGGCCGTGCTGCTCTGCCGCGAGATCGGCTCCGCGCCGGCGCTGCGAGCGTGGGGCGCCAGGGAGCTCTACCCCGGCCTGGGCGTGGCCTCGCACGCGGAGCTGCGCGACTACGTGCGGGCCACCGCGATCACCTACCACCACCAGGTCGGCACCTGCAAGATGGGCATCGACGCCGACGCGGTGGTGGACCCCGAGCTGCGCGTCTACGGCATCGAGGGTCTGCGCGTGGCGGACGCGTCGATCATGCCGGCGGTGACCTCCGGCAACACGAATGCGCCCTCGATCATGATCGGCGAGCGCGTGGCGGACTTCGTGCGGGCGGCCCACTCCGCACCCGCGGCACGCACGGAAGCTCCGGCCTAGCGGTCCAGATTCTGTCTGACAGAATCGTCTCGTATGCGGAGTGACGCGACCCGTCGTCCGACGTCGGCGCTGCTGATGATGGCGGGCATCGTGCTGGTGGCCGGGAACCTGCGCCCGGCGGCCTCCAGCGTGGGCCCGCTGCTGGATCAGATCAAGGACGAGGTGGGCCTGTCTTCGACGGCTGCCGGCGCTCTGACCACGCTTCCGGTGCTCTGCTTCGGCGCCGTCGCACCGCTCGCGCCCACGCTGGCGAGGCGGATGGGCTACACGGCGGCGATAGGCGTCGCGCTCGTCGGTCTCGTCACCGGGTTGCTCGTGCGGCTGATCCCGGGGGTCTTCCCCCTGTTCGCGGGCACGCTGGTGGCGGGCGCGTCGATCGCCGTCGGCAACGTGCTGCTGCCGGTGCTCACGAAGCGGAACTTCCCGGAGCGCGTGGGCAAGGTGACCGGGACCTACGTGACCGTGCTGATCGCCTCCGCCGCGCTCGCCGCCGCCGTGACGGTGCCGATCGCCAACGCGCTGGGCCATAGCTGGCGCGCCGGGTTGGGGATCTGGGCGCTGCCGGCGATCGTTGCCGTGCTGGTCTGGGCGCCTCAGCTGACGCGGCCCGAGCACACCAGCGGCTCGCGCCCCGAGCGCGGGGGAACGCGCTCGCTGCTGCGTGACCCGCTGGCCTGGCAGGTCACCGCCTTCTTCGGCCTCCAGTCGTGCACCTTCTACGTGGTGCTGTCCTGGCTGCCCACGATCTTCCAGAGTCACGGCGAGAGCAGCAGCACGGCCGGGCTGCTCCTCGGCGTGAGCCTGCTCGCCGGGCTGCCGGGCGCGCTGCTGATCCCGGGCATGGCCACGCGGGCCAAGGATCAGCGCGGCCTCGCGTTCGTGTTCGGCCTGTTCCCGCTGGCGGGCATGCTCGGGCTCCTGATCGCGCCGGTCTCGGTGCCCGTGCTCTGGGTGGTGCTGATCGGGATCGGGCAGCAGGCGCTGTTCCCGCTCGCGCTGACGCTCGTGGTGCTGCGCAGCCGCAGCGTGTCCGAGACGGCCAGCCTCTCGACGCTGATGCAGTCGGGGGGCTACCTGCTCGCCGCCGCCGGGCCGATCGCGGCCGGGGCGCTCCACGACGCCACCGGTTCCTGGCGGCCGACGCTCGTTGTGCTGATCGTCCTCGGGGTCTTGCAGATCGCGTTCGGCCTGGCCGCGGGGCGCGCGCGCTATCTCACCGCACCCATGAACGGCGTGCAGGTCGGGCAGCCGCCCGCGGTCGATGTCGGCTGACGCCGAGCAGCATCCGCGGCTCGGCACGATCCTGATCCTCGGCGCGCTGTCGGCGTTCGGGCCGCTCTCGATCGACATGTACCTGCCGGGGCTGCCGCGCATGACCCACGACCTCGGCGCCTCGGCCTCCACCGGTCAGCTCACGCTCACCGCCTGCGTGCTGGGTCTCGGGGTGGGTGGGGTGGTGGCCGGCCCGATAAGCGACCGCCGCGGGCGCCGCGGGCCGCTGCTCGTGGGCCTCGTCGCCTACATCGCGGCGTCGGTGGCGTGCGCCCTGGCGCCGACGATCTGGACGCTGATCGTCCTGCGGCTCTTCCAGGGGATGGCCGGTGCGGTGGGCATCGTGATCGCTCGCGCGATCGTGCGGGACCTGTACAGCGGCGAGGAGGCCGCGAAGGTCTTCGCACTGCTGATGCTCGTGATGGGCACGGCGCCGGTCTTCGCCCCGCTGGTGGGCGGCCAGGCGCTGCGCGTGATGTCCTGGCGCGGGATCTTCGTGGTGCTCGCGGCGATCGGGGCAGCCGTGTTGGCCGCCACCGCGATGCGCCTGCGGGAGACGCTGCCCGCGGCCGAGCGCCACACGGGCGGCCTCACCTCCACGCTGAGAACGTTCCGCCGCCTGATCGGCGATCGCGCCTTCATGCCGTACGCGCTGTCCTTCGGGCTCGGGTTCGGCGCGCTGTTCGTCTACATCGCGGGCTCGCCGTTCGTGCTGGAGAACATCTACGGGGTCTCCCCGCAGGTCTTCAGCCTCCTGTTCGCGGTCAACTCGGCCGTGCTCGTGGGCGCCACGCAGGTGGTGAACCGGCTGGTGCTGCGCATCGGCTCCGTGGCGCTGCTGCGGGCGGGTCTCTTGACCATCGCGGCGGGCGGAGTGGCGCTCGTGCCGGTGGCGGTGCTGCATGCGGGGATCGGCTTCGTGATCGCCTGCCTGCTGGTGGTCGTGGCCGGGATCGGGCTGATGATTCCCACCAGCAACGCGCTTGCCATGGCCGAGCAGGGCTGGGCGGCGGGCAGCGCCTCGGCGCTGCTGGGGCTCTGGCAGTTCCTGGTGGGCGCCGTGGTGGCGCCGCTGGCGGGGATCGCGGGTCAGGGGACTGCGGTGCCGATGGCGATCGTGATTGCGGTGTGCGGGATCTCGGCCATCGGCGTGGAGGTGGTGGCGCACGGGCCGCTCGGGCTGCGCCGCCGAGTGGCCGCGGGGTCTGGACCCGCGCCCTAGGACCGCGGCACGCGGCTCGTCGGCGGGATCGGCGGGCCGGTCGGCTCGCCGCTCACGTCCGGGGTGCCGTAGGTGTGGAAGGTCTCGACCGTCCGCACGCCCCAGGCCTGGCCGCGCGCACGCTCGGCCTCGGTCCAGATCGTCGGCGGGTGGTCCGGGTCGTAGACGAAGTAGCCGCCGCTCGTGACCTCCACGCGGTTGCCGCCCGGCTCGTAGACGTAGAGGAAGAAGCCCTGGGCCACGGCGTGCTTCGAGGGCGACTGCTCGATCGGCACGTCGTTGTCGAGGAACAGGTCGGAGGCCCGCAGCATCTCCTCGCGCGTGTCGACCCAGAAGGCGAGGTGGTGGAGGCGGCCGTTGGCGCCGGCGTGGTCGGCCACGTAGATCAGCTCGTGCGCGGCGATCGTCAGGCTCATCCAGGCGCCGGCCTCGGAGCCGTCGTTCAGCTCGATCCCCTCGTAGAGGCGGAAGCCCAGGTAGTCCTGGGCGAAGCGCCGGTTCGCGGTCACGTCGGCGGCCAGCAGGTTCACATGGTCGAGCCGCTTCACGGCGGCGCCGCGGCCGCGTGAAGCGCTGGGGCACGTTCTTGAGCGCGGGTCGCAGCTCCTCGGGCGGGCTGTAGCGCTCGGTCTCGTAGTAGAGCTCCATCAGGTGGTCGTCCGGGTCCCTGAACCGGTACGCCGGGCCGTGACCGTGATCGCCATCGATCCAGCCGATGCCGAGTCCCGACTGCTCGATCGCCGCCACCCGCCGCTCGAGCGCCTCCGGGCTCCAGGCCCGCAGCGCCATGTGGCCCAGGCCGGGCAGGCGCGACTCCGTGAGCTTGAGGCTGTAGCGCTGGTAGTCCCCGTAGCCGCGCAGGAACACCGACTGCCCCTCCCGCGCCTCGATCTCCATCCCGAACAGGTCGACGAAGAAGCGCAGGCTCTCGTCCGGGGTGGGGGTGAGCAGCTCCGCGTGGCCGATGTGGGCGAGGTCCCTGACCGGCTCGCTCAAGAGCCGCTTCCCTCCACGCGCTCGCGCAGCCCGTCGAGGTCGTAGGAGAGCGCCCCGCCCTGGAGCTTCTCGCGCTTCACGCGCTCCTTCTCGTCGCGGTCGAGCGAGGCGGCCAGCACCTCGTCCACCCGCTCGGGCTCCACCACGGCCACGCCGTCGGCGTCCAGCACGAGCACGTCGCCGTTGTTGATCGTCACGCCGCCCACCTCCACCGGCTCGCCGATCGTGCCGGGCACGTCCTTGTCCGCGCCGTGGACCCGCACCCAGCGCGCCCAGATCGGCAGGCCGATCTCGACCAGCTCCTCCGTGTCGCGCATCGCGGCGTCGATGAGCAGGCCGGCTGCGCCCTGCGCCTGCGCCTGGGTGGCCAGCAGGTCGCCCACCAGCGCGATGGGCCGCGGCTCCGGCATGGTGAGCACGAGCACCTCGCCGGGCTGCACCTCCGCCATCACCGCGTGGACCATCAGGTTGTCGTCCTGGCCGCAGCGCACGGTTCGCGCCGGCCCCGCCACGCGCGATCCGGGCACCGCCTGGATCAGGTCGAGGTCCACCATGCGGCCGCGGCCGCCGGCCTCGTAGACCGTCGCGGATCCCAGCCGCGCAAGCTCGTCGTAGGGCGCGCTCACAGCTCGCTCACCACCTGTGGCGTGACGCGCTGGAACGCCTCGGCGAAGCGGATCTCCTGATTGCCGGACGAGCGCCGCGCGTGGTTGCCGCGATGCCCCGCCCTCTCCTCGTAGTAGGTCTTCAAGTAGCTCTGGGCCTTCATCTCATCCATCGCGGCCACCTTCTGGTCGAACACGGGGGTGATGTCGACGAACGTCGTCGGCGTGAAGTTGCACAGCTCGGGCTGGTGCGGCTCGAACAGGAACAGCGCCGGCGGCTTCACGGTCTTGAAGCCGCTCGGCACGCCGGCTCCGGCGGCCAGCCCCCGCGCTCGGTCGACGGCGGTGTAGGCGATCGGGTGATCGGGGTTGAACGGGTCCGTGTCGGTGTGGGTGATCAGCACGTCGGGCGCGAACTCGCGGATCTGGTCGGCGATCAGCAGCAGCCCGTCGCCGTCGATCTGCAGCGGGTAATCGCCGAGGTCGAGGCAGAGGAAGTCGGCGCCGAGGGCGGCCGCCGCGCGCTCGGCCTCGCCGTGACGGATCTCCTTCACGCGCTCGACCGTCTGGCCCGGCTCCTTCCACAGCTCGCCGGACTCGCCGCGCTCGCCGTACGACAGCGCGATCACCCGCGCCACGCCGCCGCCCGACGTGGTCACGGCCGTCACGCCGCCGGCGCGCCAGACGAAGTCCGCCGAGTGGGCCCCGATCACGAGCAGCCGCCGCGCGCTCACAGCGCCTCAGCTCCGGCCACCCTGCGCGTGTTGGTCACGGCCATCGTGTGAACCTCCTGCTCGTCGAAGCCCGCCTCCAGCAGCCGGTCGACCATCAGCGCGAGCCCATCCTCCACGGGCGGGTTGAAGACCTGACCGAGGTCGGTCGACAGCACCGAGTGCTGCGTTCCGACGGCGCGGATGTTCTCAAGCCACGTGTCCCACGGCACCTTGCCGGTGTGCGGGGTGGTGAAGCAGCGCTCGAGCAGCGCGCCCCGCTCGGCCAGCGCCAGCTGATCCTCCACGCCGAGCGCCTGGGACGGAAACTCCGGGTGCGTCACCACGATGTCCTTCACGCCGCGCTCGACCGCCGCCTCCACCACCGCGAAGATCTCGTCGCGGCCCAGGTGACCGGTGGCCAGGACCAGCCCGTGCCGCGCGATCAGCTCGAGCACCGTGAGGGTCTCGGGGAGCGGCTTCCCGTCGGCGTCAACCACCGGCACCGGCTCGATCTCGATGCCGCGCTCGCGCAGCTCGAGCTGCACCTTCACCCACACCGGCACCTTCGCGCCGGGCGCCGCCTCGCGCTCGTGGGCCTCGTTCTCGGAGTCGACCGTGGGCAGCCAGACGGTCCGCGCGCCCTCGCGGGCGGCGATCTCCACCGCCAGCGGGTTCATCCCGCCCACCGCGCGGTTGAGCGAGATCGCGCCCAGCGTCTCCACCTCGGGCACCGCGGCGCGCACCACGCTCGCGCGCTCGGCGGTGGAGGTGTAGTGCGACTTCAGCACCACGCCGGCCAGCCCCAGCTCCGCGAAGCGGCGGGCCAGGGAGATGTCGTCGATCTTGCGCTCCACCACGTCGGGGGCGATGTGGACGTGGGTGTCGTACGCCCCGCGCAGCAGCTCGCGTGCGCGCTGCGAGGGAGCCTGCTCCGGTTCGGTCACGGCTCCTCCGCTCCTGCCGGCGGCCGCGGAGCGCAGCGCGTCGGCCACGTGGGACAGGTGCCGGCGCATGGCGGCCTCGGCGGCGTCGGGATCCCCCGCCGCCACGGCGTCGACGATCGCGGCGTGCTCGGCGAACGAGCGCTCCGTGCGGCCCGGAAGCAGGATCGTCCGGTACTGGAAGCGCACGAGCTGCGACTTGAGCATCGCGATCTGGCGCATGACCGTCGGGTGGTTCGCGATCTCGATCAGCGTGCGGTGGAGCACCGCGTTCTCGTCGGAGGCGGCCAGCGGGTCGCCCGCGTCGAGCCGCCGGCGCATGTCCTCGAGGATGCCGCGCAGCCGGCGCACGTCCGCGGCGTCGGCGTTGCTTGCGGCGTGCCGGGCGGCCAGCCCCTCGAGCACCGCCCGCGCCTCCAGGATCTCCACCGCCTCGCGCTCACCGACGAAGCCGCACCCGCGCGCCGCGGTTGCGCTCGCGCTCCACCAGCCCGTCCTGCTCGAGCCGGGCCAGCGCCGTGCGCACGGCGGTGCGGCCCATTCCGAAGGTGCTCGACAGCCTGGCCTCCACGAGCCGCTCGTTCGGCTGGAGCGAGCCGCCGACGATCGCCTCCCGCAGCGCCACGTAGCCGTCGTCAGCCGGCATTCGCCCGCAGGTTCTCGGCCTCGAGGTCGCGCAGCCAGTCGACCGCAGCCGTGGTCACGCGCGGCTCGATGCTCAGCTCCCGCAGCATCTCGGCCGCCGCCTCCATCTCGTGCCCGCGCCGCGTGGCATGGATCCGGCTGCCCTCGAGCAGGCGCTCGAGCAGCACGGCGTCGGCCGTCTCGAACACCCGGACCATCTCCCCGTGGAACCACTCCTCGCAGCCGGCCGCGCGCGCGGCGGCCATGCCCTCGGTGGCCGCGGCGGCCATGCCCTTCACGAACACGCTCCGCAGCAGCTTGCGCTCGGCCGCGCGGCCGGCCTCCGGTCCCACGCTCTCCACCGGCGCGCCGAGGCCGCCCATCAGCTCGCTGTAGGCCTCCGCCCCCGGGCCCGACACGAGGCAGGGGGTGCTCAGGCCGTTGCCCAGCACCGGCGCCATCAGCGCCACGTCGGCGAACAGCGCTCCCGACGGCTCGACGATCGTCGCCAGCTCGGCCTTCAGACCGGGGGAGGCGGTGTTCAGCTCGGCGTACAGCTGGCCCGGCCGCAGCGTGCCGCTCACACCGCGCGCCACCTCCTCCGCCACGGACGCCCAGTTCACGCTGAGCACCACCGTCGCGCCGGCGACGGCCGCCTGCGGACTGTCCACTGCGCGGGCTCCCGGGATCGACGCGGGGGAGAGGGTCGTAGCTCGTGACCTCCACCCCGAGCGCGACCAGGTCGGCGGCGATCGCCGAGCCCGCTTCTCCCAGGCCGAGAAAGGCAACCGAGGGATTGTCGACAATCTTGCCGCCCATCAGAGCGGCGGACGCTATCACTCGGCGGCGACCGTCACCTCGAGCAGCAGCGGCTCGCTGCGCTTGGCGAGCCCCGGCAGGTGCTCGTCGAGCTCCCGCAGCAGGGCGTCGTGGTCCTCGACCCGCAGCGATTGGCAGCCCAGCCCGCGCGCGATCGTCGCGATCTCGAGCTCGCCGAACCCGGGCCACGCCCCGGGCTGCCCAGCGTCTCGCGCGAGCGAGTCCATCACCGCGTAGCTGCGGTTGGCCATCACGATCATCAGCAGGCCGACGTGGTAGTGCGCGGCGCTCCACAGCGACTGGATCGAGTACATCGACGAGCCGTCGCCGAGCAGCGCGACCACCGGGCGGTCGGGGAAGCCCATCCGCATCCCGATCGACCCCGCCAGGCCGAAGCCGAGCGCGCCGTTCGCCACGCTCACGAAGCCGAGCGGCGAGCGGATCGGGAAGCGCGCCATCAGCTCCGGACGGCTTGACGGCGTCTCCTCGAACAGCACGGCGTCGGCGGGCATGCGCTCCGCCAGCGCCGACACCACGTGCGCCACGCGCAGCGGCTCGCCGGCGGCCGGAGGCGACGGGGCGGGCGGTCGCACCAGCGGCGCGGGCGCGCCGCCCGAACGCTGCGGGATCTGCTCGGCGAGCGCGCGGCAGGCGCTTGCCGGGGGCGCGAGCAGGGCGAGGTCGGCGGGGCTGCGGTGCGCCTCCTCGGGGTCGTCGGTGATCGTGGCGATGCGCGTGCCGGGGTTGACCAGCGGGCCGGGCTCATAGAGGTAGAGCCTGAACGGCCAGGTGCCGGCCGTGACCACGAGGTCGTTCGGCGCGAGCGCGTCGCGGATCGCCGCGGCGCGTGAAGTGGAGGTGCCCCGCGAACAGCGGATGGTCCTGCGGGAAGCCGGCGCGGCTGGCGAACGGGTCCTGCCAGACGGGGCAGTCGAGCCGCTCGGCGAGCGCGACCGCGGCCGCCCAGCCCTCGGCGCTGTCGAGTCCGCTGCCCACCACGAGGGCGGGCGCCCGCGAGTCGGCGATCAGGTCGGCGAGCTCGGTCACGTCGTCGGCGTTGACCGCCGGGCCCTGGAGCAGGCGCGAGGGCGCGGCCACCGCGATGTCCTCGTCGGCCGGCTCGTGCCAGTCGCCCATCGGCACCACCACGAGAGCCGGGCCGCGGCGCGTCCGCGCCTCGTGCCAGGCGCGGGCGAGCGCCCACGGCACGTCCTGGGCCCGCACCGGCTGGTTCGACCAGACCGGGTACTCGCCCGCCAGGCGCTCGAGCGCGCGACCGGTGAGGAAGGGAGACGAGCGCCGACTGGTTGCGGTCCTGCTGGCCCACCATCACCACGAGCGGCACGCGGTTGTCGCGCGCGCCGGCGATCGCGTTCACCGCGTTGCCGAGGCCCGGGGCCGTGTGCAGGTTCACGAACGCGGGCTCGCCGGTCGCGAGCGCGTAGCCGGTGGCCATCGCCACCACCGAGCCCTCGTGGAGCGCGAGCACGAACTCGATGTCCGCCGGCAGGCCGGTCAGGAACGGGATCTCGGTGGAGCCCGGGTTCCCGAAGATCGTCGTCATGCCGTAGTGGCGCATGACGTCGAACACCGCCTCGCGTACGGTGCGACCGCCGCCATCCGCGCCGCTCCCGTGTCCTTCGCCTGCTGCCCCGCCGGGGCCCGCTCAGCGCGCTCGCTCACTCAACAGCTCCTTCTGCCTTGGGCCAGGACCGTTAAATGTATTACCTTTTAGCGCGCGTGACGGACGGTGGACGGGCGGGGCGTCTCAGGCGGGCTGCGATGCGGTCAGCGGTCCGCGGGTGACCGCGCTCAGGCGCTCGTCCACGTCGAAGTAGCTCGTCTCGATGTCGTTGATGCCCGGCTGGCTGCCCAGCGAGGACCGCAGCGCGCCGTCGCCCCACGCGCGGGCGCTCTCCTCGCTGTCGAACAGGTAGAGGCTCCCGCCGACCTGCTCGGAATCGTCGTACATCCAGATCTTCCAGATCAAGCCCGGGAGCCCGGCCAGCTTCTCGGCCGACTGCATCATTCTCGCGGCCTGGTCGGAATCGTCCTGACCCAGCTGCCGTGTGTACTTCACAACCAGGAGCTTCATCTGCTTCTCCTCC
The DNA here is from genome assembly GCA_963729205.1 of uncultured Thermoleophilaceae bacterium. Lineage (GTDB taxonomy): Bacteria > Actinomycetota > Thermoleophilia > Solirubrobacterales > Thermoleophilaceae > JAICJR01. The sequence goes on along the minus strand of CAVSNA010000020.1, from coordinate 133,027 downwards.
GCTGTCGTGGCGCCCGGCGCGAGCCTACCGGGCGCGCGCGGGCGGGCACAACCGTCGTTTCCCTCGCTCGCCGTCGCTGCCCATAGACTGCTCCTACAGATGGGTGAGAGAGGCAAGCTGACGGTGCCGGACAACCGCTTCTCGCTGACCCGAGCGGATGCGAGCGAGCAGATCGCCTATGAGATCCGCCGCCACATCGAGCGTCAGGGGCTGCGACCGGGCGATCGCATCGGCACAGAGCAGGAGCTGGCGAGCGAGTTCGGGGTCAGCCGCCCGACGCTGCGCGAGGCCCTGCGCCTGCTGGCCGGCTCGCACCTGATCAGGGCGAGCCAGGGGCGCGGCGGGGGCATCTTCGTGGCCAACACGCCCGGCGAGGGCATGGGCCGCAACATGAGCGAGGCGATCGCCACGATGCTGGCCACCGAGAGCGTCTCGATGTACGAGCTGCTCGAGGCGCGCATGGTGCTGGAGGTGCCGATCGCCGGCCTGGCCGCCGAGAACGCCTCCCCGGAGGCCATCGCCGAGCTGGAGGCCGCGATCGCGGCCGCCGAGGGCCACCGGCCGGGCACCGACGACTTCAACGCTGCCGACTCGCAGTTCCACCGCGCGCTCGCCAGCGCGGCAGGCAACGACGTGCTGATCGCGTTCACCCGCTGGATCAACGAGGTGCTGCTGCCGTCGCTGATCGTCTACATCGGCGAGGCGCTGGAGGAGGGGGACATCCTCGACCAGCACCGCAACATCGTGCGGGCGATCCGGCGCGGGCAGCCGGCAGCCGCCGAGCGCGCGATGCGCGAGCACCTGGAGCACCTCACGCGCACCGTGCGCAGGCTGGACGAGGGCGGCTAGCCCGCTGCAAACTGTCGCTCTCCGGCGTCCTCGGATCTCGCGGTACTGCTCGTACCGCTTCGATCCTGCGTCCTTGGATAGCTCGGTTTTCGCGGGCTAGACAGTGTCAGTCGACGTCGACGAGCACCTTGCCCACGGCGTTCTGCGCGACCGCATCGTGGGCGGCGGCGATCTCGTCGAGGGTGAAGCGGTGCGCGGGAAGCTCGCTGAGGTCGCCGGCGGCGAGCGGCCGCGCTCACTTCGTCGACCGCCAGGCGCAGGGCGTCGCGCGGGATCTCGTAGACCAGCATGAAGCGCAGGTTCACGTTCTTCGTCATCAGCGGGCGGAGCGGCACCACCAGGTCGTCCCCGGAGGCGTAGCCCACCACCGAGGCGTAGGGCGCGGTGACCGCCACGTTCAGTTCGCGTTCTCGCTGGCGCGACCTCCACCACGCGGTCCACGCCGCCGGGCGCGAGCGCCAGGATCGCCTCGGCGGGATCGCCCTCGCGGTAGTTCACGGTCTCGTGCGCGCCCGCCGCGCGCGCCAGCGCGGCCTTCTCGTCCGAGCTCACGGTGGAGATCACGCGCGCGCCCGCGCGGCGCGCGAGCTCGATCGCGTAGTGGCCGACCGCTCCGGCGCCGCCGGCCACCAGCACGGTGAGGCCGTCGAGCGGGCCGTCCGCGAACAGGCAGCGGTGCGCGGTGAGGGCCGGGATGCCGAGGCTGGCCCCGAGGTCGAAGCCGGCGTCGGCGGGCAGCGCCACCGCCTGCTCCTGCGGCAGGCAGATCCACTGCGCCGCCGTGCCGTACTGGCGCTTGTAGGCGGCGAAGTAGAGCCACACCCGCTCGCCGACGCGGTCCTCGCTCACGCCCTCTCCCACCGCGTCGATCTCGCCGGCGCCGTCCTGGTTCGGCACGAGAAACGGGAACGGCAGCTCGCCCTGGCCCGCGTTGCGCGACTTCCAGTCGGTCGGGTTCACGGCCGACACCCGCACGCGCACGCGCACCTCGCCGGGGCCCGGCTCCGGCCGCTCGATCTCCACGACCTTCAGCACCTCGGCGGCGGGGCCGAAGCTCTCGTAGATGGCCGCGCGCATGCTGCTCATGCGGTGGGCGACACGGGGATGCTGCCGGCCGCGTCGCGCACCAGCGCCACGGCGGAGTCGAACGCCTGCCGCTGGTCGGCGGTGAGCTCCCACTCGTGGATCTGCTCCACGCCCTCGGGGCCGAGCGTGACGGGCACGCCCACGCTGACGCCGTGCACGCCGTACTCGCCGTCGAGCATCACCGAGGCGGGCCACAGCTCGCCGCCGGGCGCCGACAGCGCCGAGATCATCCGCGTCACGCCGAGGCCCGAGGTCCAGGTGGAGGAGCGGCCGGAGTCGAGCGCCACGTGTCGCACGTACCAGGAGCGCAGGAACTCCTCCGCCTCGACCAGCTGCTCGGGATCGAGCTCGACCTCCGAGCCCGCCACGCGCACGCGGTCATAGAGCGGCACCGAGTTGTCGCCGTGCTCTCCGATCACCCAGGCCTCCACGCTGCCGAGCTCCACCCCGAGCGCCTTCGCGATGCCGGTGCGCAGCCGCAGCGTGTCGTTCAGCGTGTAGCCGATCACGCGCCGGCGATCGAGGCCGCTGCGCTGCTGCGCCCAGGTGCAGAGCGGGTCCACGGGGTTCGTCACGACCAGCAGGATGCCACGCCCAGGACGGGTCGAGCAGGTCGAGGGTCTGCTCCATGATGCGGGCGTTGTCCTCGAGATAGACCATGCGCGAGGTGTTCACGCTGAGCGGCGCGCCGGCGGCCATCACCACGACGTCGGCGTCCACGACGTCGTCCTGCTCGCCGCCTCGCACGCTGCCCGTCCCGCCCTGCTCGAGCGCCTGCTCGAGGTCCATCACGTGCGAGGTGATCATCTCCGGCCGGTTGTCGATCAGCACGACCTCGGCCGCGCCGCCCGCCAGCAGCAGGTTGAAGGCCGCCGACGACCCGACCCCCCCGGCGCCACCCACGATCGCAACTTTCACCCGGCAATCATCGAGGAGGCGGGGGAAACAGTCAAACGTTTAGGAAAGACCGGGTGTCGGGTGCCGGGTGTCGGGTGCGGGAAAGACCGCGACACCCCGCACCCGACACCCGTCGTCCTAAATCGGATAGTGCCTCTGCAGCGTCCTGCACCGTGATCCAGCGCAGCTCCGTGAACTCCTCCAGCGCCGCGCGGCCGCCGAAGCGGCCGAAGCCGCTCGACTTCACGCCGCCGAAGGGCATCTGGGGCTCGTCCTGCACGGTCGTGTCGTTCACGTGGCAGATGCCGCTCTCGATCCGCTGGGCGATCTCGAGCGCCGCGGGCACGTTCTCGCGAGAACACCGCCGCCGACAGCCCGTACTCGGTGTCGTTGGCGATCCGCACGGCCTCGTCGGCGCTGTCGACCGCGCATCACCGAGATCACCGGGCCGAACACCTCCTCGGTGTAGAGGCGCATGTCGGGGGTCACGCCCTTGACCACGGTGGGCGGGTAGAGCGGGCCGTCGGCCTCGCCGCCGGTCACGATCTCGGCGCCCTTCGACACGGCGTCCTGCACCAGCCCGTCCACGCGCTCGAGCGCGGCGGCGTTGATCATCGGCCCGAGCACCGTGTCGGGCTCGCGCGGGTCGCCGAGCTTGAGCGACGCCGGCCTTGTCGGCGAGCTGCTGCGGCGAACGCGTCGGCACAGCGAGCTGTCCACGATCGCCCGCTCGGTGGACATGCAGATCTGGCCCTGGTGGAAGAACGCGCCGAAGTTCGCCGCCGCCACGGCGGCGTCCAGGTTGGCGTCCTTCAGCACGAGAAGCGGGGCCTTGCCGCCCAGCTCGAGCAGCACGCGCTTGAGGTGGCGGCCGGCGTTCTCCGCGATGATCCGCCCGACCTTCGTCGAGCCCGTGAAGTTGATGCGCCGGGTGGCGGGGTGGGCGATCAGCTCGTCCACCACGTCGCCGGCGTCGGCCGGGTCGTTGGTGATCAGGTTGATCACGCCGTCCGGCAGCCCGGCGTCCACGAGCACCTTCACCACGGCCGCGTGCGTGCGCGGGCACTCCTCGGAGGCCTTCAGCACCACGGTGTTGGCGTAGGCCAGCGGGGTGGCCACCGAGCGGGCGGAGAGGATCACCGGCGCGTTCCAGGGAGCGATGGCCACGACCACGCCCGCGGGCGCGCGCACGCCCATCGCGAGCTTGCCGGGCACGTCCGAGGGGATCACCTCGCCCACGAGCCCGTAGGCCTGGGCGCCGGCCTCACGCAGCATCGACGCCGCCAGAGAGCAGTTGAACATGCCCCAGCCGAAGGTGCCGCCGGTCTCCTCGGTGACGATCGGGGCGATGTCGGGAGCGCGCTCCTCCAGCAGGTCGGCCGCCTTCAGCAGGATCTTGCGCCGCATCCCGGGCGCTCGTGCCCCACTCCTTGAACGCCTCCGCGGCGGCCTCGACGGCCGCGCGGGCGTCGTCGCGGCCCGCGGCCGCGGTGATGGTGGCGGTCTCGCCCGTGAACGGGTTGGCCTTCTCGTACGTGCCGCCGCCCTTCGCCGCGGTCCAGCTCCCGCCGATCAGCAGCTGCTGCTCCTGGGCAATTTCCACCGTAGCCATCGTCACTCCCTTGTCTCTCTTGCGGTCGAGCGCGGCGCGAAAAGTGGGCCTAGGGGCGGCGAGTGTTCGTGATGCGCGCCGTCATGCGCCAAGCGAACGCAGTGTCGGGGACCGCTCTCGCCTTGTCAAGCTCAGCGCAGGGTGGGCACGCGCAGGCCGCTGGTGCGCAGCTCGGCCTCGATCGCCACGGCCGTCTCCTGGGCCCTCGGGAGGAAGTCGGCGCGCAGCGATTGCATGCTCGCGCGGCTGGCGTGGACCGACACGTTGAGCGCGGCGACGACCGTGCCGGAGGCGTCCCTGACCGGCACTGCGGCGGAGCGCAGCCCCTCCTCCAGCTCCTGGTCCGTGACCGCGAAGCCCTGCCGGCGAACCCTGTCGAGCGTCGTCCGCAACGCGTCCACGTTTTTCACCGTGCGCTTGGTCAGCGGCTCGATGTCCAGGCGGGCCAGCCGCCCGTCCAGCTCCTCCTCCGAGAGGCTCGCGAGCAGCACGCGCCCCATCGAGGTGGCGTACGCGGGCAGCCTGGTGCCCACCGCCAAGGTGATGCTCATGATGCGGCGCGTGGGCACGCGCACGACGTAGACCACGTCCATGTCGTCCAGCACCGAGATCGAGGACGACTCGTTGACCTTCGCGACGAGGGCCTCCAGGTGAGGCTGCGCCACCTCGGGCAGGCTCAGGCTCGACAGGTAGGCGAAGCCAAGCTCGAGCACGCGCGGCCGCAGGGAGAAGCGGCCGCTGTCGAAGTGCACGTAGCCCAGCTTGACCAGCGTGAGGAGGAAGCGACGGGCGGCCGCGCGGGTCAGGCCGGTGGCCCTCGCCACGTCGCTCAGCGTCAGCTCGCGATGGTCCTCGTCGAAGGCGCGGATCACCGACAGGCCGCGCTCCAGGGACTGCACGAAGTCGGAGTTACGCGCCTCGGCCATGGTCGCTCGAGGCGCAGTTTGACCCAACGGCGTGCGGAATGCGAACGCCCGCTGTCGGGTCTTGAAACTGGCCGTCTCGAGGTTTATCGTGCGCGATGTGAGCGGTTGTTCTCAGTGCGAACAGCCGTGACGCGTGTAGACATGGACGCTCGCCAGTCAACTCGCTCCGCACCCGAGGTCGAATCCACGCTCCTCGGACTGGTCTACGAGCTGCTCGACGCCCACCAGGACACGGTCCGCCTGGGAGACGAGCGCACGGACGACGGCCTGTGGCAGGCACACGAGGCCTACCTCCGCGACCTGCAGCGCGTGAGCCGCGAGGCGCTCGCGCGCATCACGGCCGGCACGGGCGAGATCCGCTGACCGCCCATGGCTGAGGTCATGCCCCTCGCCCAGGCCGTGGCGAACCTGGTCCACGACGGCGACTCGGTCGCGCTGGAGGGCTTCACCCACCTGATCCCGTTCGCCGCCGGGCACGAGATCATCCGCCAGGGGCGGCGCGACCTCACCCTGATCCGGATGACCCCGGACATGATCTACGACCAGCTGATCGGCGCCGGGCTGCGCGCGCAAGCTGGTCTTCTCCTGGGGCGGCAACCCCGGCGTCGGCTCGCTGCACCGGTTCCGCGACGCCGTCCAGCACGGCTGGCCGGTCCCGCTCGAGATCGAGGAGCACAGCCACGCCGGCATGGCCAACCGCTACGCCGCCGGCGCCGTCCGGGCTGCCCTTCGCGGTGCTGCGCGGCTACGTGGGCACCGACCTGCGCGAAGCACACCGCCACGATCAAGTCGATCACCTGCCCGTTCACCGGCGAGCAGCTGACCGCGGTGCCGGCGCTGCGCCCGGACGTCGGCATCATCCACGCCCAGCGGGCCGACCGCGAGGGCAACGTGCAGCTCTGGGGCATCATCGGCGTGCAGAAGGAGACGGTGCTGGCGGCCGCCCGCTCGCTGGTCACCGTCGAGGAGATCGTCGACGAGCTCGAGCCGCTGCCGGGCGCGGTCGTGCTGCCCGTCCTGGGCGGTCACCGCGTGGCCGAGGTGCCGCGCGGCGCGCACCCCTCCTACGCGCAGGGCTACTACGAGCGCGACAACGACTCCTACCGCCGCTGGGACGAGATCAGCCGCGACCGCGACGCGTTCGGCGACTGGCTGGAGAACGAGATCTACGAGCGCGACGGGAGCCACGCGTGAGCTCGCAGGCCACCGGGACCGGCGTCACCGCCGACGAGATGATGACCGTCGCGGCCGCGCGCGCCCTGCGCGACGGCGCGGTGCTGCTTCGTCGGCATCGGGCTGCCCAGCACCGCGGCCAACCTCGCCCGGCGCACGCACGCGCCGAACCTCGTGCTGGTCTACGAGTCCGGCACCATCGGCGCCAAGCCCAGCACGCTGCCGCTGTCCATCGGCGACGGCGAGCTGGCCGAGACCGCGGACTCGGTGGTCAGCGTGCCGGAGATCTTCAACTACTGGCTGCAGCCCGGGCGGATCGACATCGGCTTCCTCGGCGCGGCGCAGATCGACCGGTTCGGGAACATCAACACCACCGTGATCGGCGGGACTACGACCAGCCCGAAGGTGCGGCTGCCGGGCGCCGGCGGCGCGCCCGAGATCGCGGCCTCCTGCCGGTGAGGTGATCGTGATCGTGCGCCAGAGCCAGCGCACCTTCGTCGACCGGCTCGACTTCGTCACCTCGGTCGGCTACGGCCGCGGCCCCGGCGACCGCGAGCGGCTCGGCTTCCGCGGCCGCGGGCCGGTGAAGGTGATCACCGACCTCGGCGTGCTGGAGCCCGACCCGGACAGCTGCGAGCTCACCCTGACCCAGCGTGCACCCGGGCGTGAACCCGGAGGACGCGAAGGAGGCCACCGGCTGGCCGCTCGCGGTGGCCGTCTGACCTCGACGGACGCGCCGCCGACCTCGGAGGAGCTGAGGTGCTGCGCGACCTGCTGGACACACAGCGCCCGAGCGCCACGCCATAATCCATCTGACGTTATGACCGATACCGATTGGCAGCGGACCGACAGCGGTCTGGTGGTGCGCGGATACCGGCGCGATCACCTGGAGGTGGACCCCCCGCTCGACTGGGCCGCCTACCGCTCGACGGAGCTGCGGGCCCCCAAGAACCCGCTGATCAGATCCCGCAGACGCTCACCGAGGTCACCGGGCCGCTGCTCGGCCAGGGCCGGCTCGGCGAGCTCGACCACGACCTGACCCGCCAGCACGCCGGCGAGCCGCAGGGGCAGCGGATCATCGTCAGCGGCCGGGTGCTCGACGGCGACGGCCGCCCGGTCGCCGACACGCTGGTCGAGGTCTGGCAGGCCAACGCCGCCGGCCGCTACGCGCACAGGTCGACCGCACGCCGGCGCCGCTCGACCCGAACTTCACCGGCGCCGGCCGCTGCGTGACCGACGCCGAGGGCCGCTACCAGTTCGTCACGATCAAGCCCGGCGCCTACCCGTGGGGCAACCACCACAACGCCTGGCGGCCGGCGCACATCCACTTCTCGCTGTTCGGGCGCGCGTTCGCGCAGCGGCTGGTCACCCAGATGTACTTCCCGGGCGACCCGCTGTTCCCCCAGGACCCGATCTTCAACTCCGTCCGCGACCCCAAGGCGCGCGAGCGGATGATCTCCGAGTTCGACCGGGAGACCACCGAGCCCGCGTGGGCGCTCGGCTTCCGCTGCGACATCGTGCTGCGCGGGCCGATGCGACGCCGTTCGAGGAGCCGCACGATTGACGCTGATCGTCACCCCATCGCAGACGGTCGGGCCCTTCTTCGCCATCGGGCTGACCTGGCCGGACGGCCCGCTGGTCGTCCCGAGGGCACCGCGGGCGCGATCCGGCTCCACGGCACGCTCTTCGACGGCGCCGGCGAGCCGATCCCGGACGCGCTGGTCGAGACCTGGCAGGCCGATCCGGACGGGATCTACCACCACCCCGACGACCCGCGCGGCGCCGACTCGAGCTTCCGCGGCTTCGGCCGCGCGGGCACCGACGACGAGGGCCGCTGGTGGGTCCTCACGGTCAAGCCCGGCCCGGTGCCGGGCCCCGGAGGCACCACCCAGGCGCCGCACATCGACGTCTCGGTCTTCGCCCGCGGCCTGCTCCACCGGGTGGTCACCCGCATCTACTTCCCCGACGAGGAGGAGGCCAACGCGGCCGACCCGGTGCTCGCCGCATTGCCGGCGACGCCGCGTCTGACACCCTGATCGCCGCCGAGAGCGACGACGGGTATCGGTTCGACATCCGCCTCCAGGGGGAGCATGAAACCGTCTTCTTCTCAGTCTGAGGGCCTGTTCGCGGAGCTGTTCGCGCGCGGGCGCGTGGCCGCGCAGGTGGACGACCGCGCCTGGCTGCAGGCGATGCTCGACTTCGAGGCCGCGCTGGCCCACGGCCTGGCCGCCGCCGGGCTGACGCCGACAGGCGGCCGCCGAGGCGATCGCGGAGCGCTGCGACGCGGACCTCTACGACCCCGCCGAGATCGGCCGCGGCGCTGCCGACAAGGGCACGCCGGTGCCCGGGCTGGTGCGGGCGCTCAGCGAGCGGCTGCCCGAGCGAGGCCGCCGCCCACGTGCACCGCGGCGCCACCAGCCAGGACGTGCTCGACACCGCGGCGATGCTCGTGGCGCGGCGCGCGCTCGAGCCGCTGCTCGACGACCTCGCCGCCGCCGCGGACGCCTGCGCGGTGCTCGCCGAGCAGCACCGCGACACGCCCGCGGTGGGCCGCACGCTGCTGCAGCAGGCGCTGCCGCTCACCTTCGGGCTGAAGGCGGCCGGCTGGCTCGTGGGCCTCGACGAGTCGCGGGCGATGCTCGCGGCCGTGCGCGAGTACGGGCTGGCGCTGCAGCTCGGCGGCGCGGTGGGCACGCTGGCATCGCTCGGGGACAGCGGCCTGGCGGTGACCACCGAGGTGTCGCGCCGCCTCGAGCTGGCGGAGCCCACGCTGCCGTGGCACACGCTGCGCGTGCGGCCCGCGCAGCTCGCCGCCGCGCTCGGCACCAGCGCCGGGGTGGTCGGCAAGGTCGCCCTCGACGTCACGCTGCTGGCGCAGACCGAGGTGGGGGAGGCGGCCGAGGGCGGCGATCCGGGGCGCGGCGGATCGTCCACGCTGCCCCACAAGCGCAACCCGGTGGCCGCGGTGGCGGCGGCGGCATGCGCGGAGCGCGTGCCGGCGCTGGTGGCCACGATGCTGGGCGCGATGGCGCAGCAGCACGAGCGCGCGGCCGGCGCATGGCAGGCCGAGTGGGAGACGCTGTCCGACCTGCTGCGCCTGGTGGGCTCGGCGGCCGCCGCGCTGCGCGAGGCCCTCGAGGCGCTCAGGCCGGACCCGGAGCGGATGCGCGAGAACCTCGACCTGACCGGCGGCCTCCTGATGGCCGAGAGCGTGGCCACGGCGCTCGCCGAGAGCGTCGGGCGCCCGGCCGCCAACGAGCTGCTGGAACGCGCCTCGCGGCAGGCGGTCGACGAGCGGCCGCTCCCTGCGCGACGTGCTGATCGAGCTGCCCGAGATCATGGACGCGCTGGGCGAGCAGGGGTCTCGACGAGGCGCTCGCGCCCGAGGGCTACCTGGGCGTGGCGGGCAAGCTGATCGACCGCGCCCTGGCCGCGCACCGGTCCTGATGGCGGTCGAGCTCCACCACACGCTGAACGGGCCGCCCGACGCCCCGGTGGTCGTGCTCTCGAACTCGCTCGGCACCTCCTACGAGATGTGGGCGCCGCAGTACCCCGCGCTGTCCACGCGCTTCCGGGTGCTGCGCTACGACCAGCGCGGGCACGGCGGCTCGCCCGCGACGCCGGGTCCGTACGACTTCGCGCAGCTCGGCGGCGACGTGCTCGAGCTGATGGACCGGCTCGAGATCGAGCGCGCCTCGCTCTGCGGCGTCTCGATGGGCGGCATGACCGGCATGTGGCTCGCGCGCGAACGCGCCCGAGCGCATCGACCGGCTCGTGCTCTGCTGCACCTCGGCCTACCTGCCGCCGCGCGAGATGTGGCTCGAGCGCGCCGCGACCGTGCGCGCGGAGGGGATGGCCCCGATGGTCGAGCCCGCGATCGGCCGCTGGTTCACGCCCGAGTTCGCGGAGTCCGGCTCGCCGGTCGTCCGGCGCACCCGCGCGATCCTGGCCTCGACGCAGCCGCGAGGGCTACGCGTCCTGCTCGGAGGCGATCGGCGGCATGGACCTGCGCGACGAGCTGCCCTCGATCACGGCGCCGGCGCTGGTGATCTCCGCCTCGGACGACCCCGCCACGCCGCCCGACCACGGCCGCCTGATCGCCGACACGATCCCGGGCGCCCGCTTCGAGCTGATCGAGGGCGCCCGCCACCTCGCCAGCCTCGAGCGGCCGGAGGAGGTCACCAAGCTGATCCTGGAGCACCTCGACCCGGAACCGGAGGAGTCATGAGCGACCGCGAGCAGGGAATGAAGACGCGCCGCGAGGTGCTCGGCGACGCGCACGTGGACCGCGCGATCGAGCGCACCACCGACTTCACCGAGCCGTTCCAGGAGTTCATCACCCGCTACGCCTGGGGCGAGATCTGGAGCCGGCCGGGACTCGACCGCCGCATGCGCAGCGCGATCACGCTCGCGGCGCTGGTCAGCCTGAAGGCCGAGAACGAGATCGCGATGCACGTGCGCGCCGCGCGCCGCAACGGGCTCACCCGCGAGGAGATCTCCGAGGTGATCCTCCACACGGCCCTCTACGCGGGCCTGCCCGCGGCCAACGGCGCCTTCGCGATCGCGAACGAGGTGCTGGCCGAGGAAGAGGGCCCGGCCGGCTCGAAGTAGCCTAGTTCTCGTGCGGATCTCGCAAGGCCAACTGGGACGAGCTGGTCGCGCACGCGCAGGCCGACGCGCCAAACGAGTGCTGCGGCTACCTGCGCCTCGACGACGGGCAGGTCGGCGAGGTGTTCCGCTCACGCAACCTGCGCGAGTCCCCCTACGGCTACGAGCTCGATCCGAAGAGCCTGTTCGCGGCCAACGACCTGGATGACGACGGCCATGGCGTCGCGATCTACCACTCGCATCCGCGCAGCCCGGCGGAGCCGTCGCAGACCGACATCAACCTGGCGCACTACCCGCACTGGATCTACCTGATCGTCTCGCTCGCGGGCGAGCCGGACGTCCGGGCCTGGCGCATCAACGACGGCCATGTCTCCGAAGAGCCCATCGTCGTCGAGTAGCGACGTCCTCGTCTGCCCGTCGTGCGGCAGAGAGCACGGCCCCGACGAGCGCTTCTGCGAGCACTGCCGGATGCCGCTCGTGGCGGGCGGCGGCGACGTGATCGAGGTCCCGCTGAGCGACGCGCACGAGCGCGCGCGCAAGATCGACCCGCGCTACGTGCACGGGCCGCTCGTGGCGGTGGCCGGCGCCCGGCAGCAGCCCGAGGCCGAGATGATCCAGGGGCTGTTGCTGGAGGCAGGGGTGCCGAGCCTGGTCCGCCGCAGCGCGGGCTTCGACGTGCCCGACTTCCTGGCGGCGGGCCCGCGCGACATCCTCGTGCCGGAGTCCGGCGTGGAGACCGCCCGCGCGATGCTGCTCGACTCGGGCCTCGAGTCGCGCATGAGCACGAGCGGCCGCCCCGATCCGCGCCAGGTCGCGCTGGTGGTGGGCGGCATCTTCGGGAGCGCGGGCCTGATCGCGCTGATCATCCTGCTCGTCACGCATCTCTAGGGCTCACGAGGCGGCGGTTGGAGTAGCCTGCCGCCCCATGGACTTCTCTCCCACGCCGCAGGTCGAGAGCCTGCTCGAGCGCATCAAGGACTTCAACGAGGAGCACGTCTTCCCGGTCGAGATGGACCTGCTGAAGGCCCTCGACGAGGAGGTCAGGGTCGGCGCCGGCCAGGCCTACCCGGACGGCATCGTGGAGCTGCGCGAGCGCGCGAAGTCGGAGGGGCTCTGGAACCTCTTCATGCCCGACGAGCGCTACGGCGCCGGTCTCTCGAACTGGGAGTACGGGCTGCTGTGCGAGGAGATGGGACGCAGCCTGGTCGCGCCCATGGTCTACAACTGCTCGGCGCCCGACACCGGGAACATGGAGATCCTCGCCGAGCACGGCAGCGAGGAGCAGAGGCAGCGCTGGCTGCGTCCGCTGCTCGAGGATCACGTGCGCAGCTGCTTCTCGATGACCGAGCCCGAGACGGCGGGCTCCGACCCCACGGGCCTCGCCACGCGGGCGGAGCTGGACGGCGACGAGTGGGTGATCAACGGGCACAAGTGGTTCACCTCGGGCGCGGTGGGCGCGTCGCTCGCGATCGCGATGGTCGTGACCGACCCCGACGCCGCCCCGCACAAGCGCGCGAGCATGATCCTCGTGCCCACCGACGCCCCGGGCTTCAACCTCATCCGCCCGGTGTCGGTGATGGGCCACGACGGCGGCCCCGGCCACTGCGAGATCGTCTACGACGACTGCCGCGTGCCCGCGGACGAGCCTGCTCGGCGAGCGCGGCGCGGGCTTCAAGGTCGCGCAGGACCGCCTCGGCCCGGGCCGGATCCACCACTGCATGCGCGCGGTGGGCGGCGCCCGAGCGGGCCTTCGAGATCATGTGCCGGCGGGCCAACGAGCGCGAGGCGTTCGGCGGCAAGCTGGCCGAGAAGCAGTTCGTCCAGGACTTCGTCGCCCGCTCGGCGATGGACATACACGCCGCCCGGCTGATGGTGCTGCACGCCGCCTGGAAGATGGACACCGAGGGCAAGCGCGCCGCGCGCCAGGAGATCTCGATGATCAAGGTCGTGGCCGCCAACATGTTCATGGAGGTGCTCGACCGCGCGATCCAGGTGCTGGGCGCGCTGGGCGTCTCGGACGACACGCCGGTGGCGACCATGTGGCGCCAGGGCCGGATGCTGCGCATCGCCGACGGGCCGGACGAGGTGCACAAGATGGTGATCGCGGTGCGCGAGCTGAACAAGTACAAGGTCGAGGAACCGCAGCCCGTCGCATGATCGAGGCCACCGGCGCCCAGCTCGGCCTCAGCGACGAGCAGCAGCAGTTCGTCGAGTCGATCCGCGACTTCTGCGCGCGCGAGCTGGCGGGCGAGAAGCTGTCGCAGCTCACGAGCGGCTTCACCGATCCCCACAACCACGAGATCGCGCGCCGCATGGCCGAGCTCGGCTGGTACGGCCTGGGCATCCCGGAGGAGTACGGCGGCTCGGGCGGCAGCTTCCTCGACATGACCCTCTTCCTCGAGGAGTTCAGCCGCGGCCAGGCGCCGGTCGCCGCCTACGGCGTGACCGCGATCGTGGTGGGTGCCCTCAACCGCTTCGGCAGCGAGGAGCAGAAGCGCGACCTGCTGGGCCGCGTGGCCGAGGGCGGCACGCTGGCGATCGCGATGTCAGAGCCCGAATCCGGCTCGGACGTGGCGTCGCTCAAGACCTCCGCGGTGCGCGACAACGGCGAGTGGGTGCTGAACGGCTCGAAGATGTGGTGCTCGTTCGCCCACAAGGCCAGCCACGTGCTGGTGGTCTGCCGCAGCGAGAAGACCGAGAACAAGCACGAGGGCATGTCGATGATCCTCGTGCCGCGCGAGGCCGAGGGCTTCACGATCACGCCGATCGACACGCTCGGCGGCGAGGACACCAACGAGCTGCACCTGAACGAGGTGCGCGTGCCCGAGGACGCGCTGCTCGGCGTGGCGGGCGGAGGCTGGACCCAGCTGATGGCCGGTCTCAACAACGAGCGCGTGATCCTCGCCTCCACGGCGCTCGGCCTGGCCCAGCGCGCCTTTGACGACGCGCTCGCGTACGCGAAGGAGCGGCGCCAGTTCGGCCGCCCGATCGGCACCTTCCAGGCGATCCAGCACAAGTTCGCCGAGATGGCCACCGACCTGGCGCGCACCCGGCTCCTGGTGCGCTGGGTGGCCCGGCTGACCGACGAGGATCCCGGGCGGATGCTGCCCCAGGAGGCCTCGATGGCGAAGCTGGCGGCCACCGAGCTGGCCAAGCGCTGCGCGCTCGACGGTCTCCAGATCATGGGCGGCTACGGCTACGCCACGGAGTATCCGATGGAGCGCCATCTGCGCGCGGCCGTGGTCACGACGATCTACGGCGGCACGTCGGAGATCCAGAAGAACATCATCGCCAAGACCCTGGGCCTCTAAATACCTCCGTTACAGGGCTAATTAGCCGCGCTGTAGTGCCGATATTGGGGGCATGGACCAGAACGTCCTACGTTCGGTCGGGCTCCTAAAGGCTTTCGTAGTGCTCAGCGCCGTGGTGCTCGCGGCCGGCGCCGTCGTGCTCGGCGTCCTGCTTGGGCACTCGGTGCGCACCCAGGCGGTTCAGGACGCTCGCGACGGCCTGAGCCAGTACGTGGACGGCGTGCTCGCCTCGCAGCTCGTGCACGACGGGAAGATCACCGTGAACCGCAACCTCTCGGCGCAGACGCTCCGCGAGCTCACCAACCGCCCGGACATCCTCAGCGTGAAGGTCTGGCGGCCCGACGGCGTGCTGGCCTACACGAACCTCGACCAGGACCGGATCGGCAAGCGCTTCTCCGCCGACGACGAGCTCGAGGAGGCCCTCGACGGCAAGGGAATGGCGGCCTTCGCCAACCTGGACAGCGACGAGGACGCCGCGGAGGCGGGCCTGGGCGTGAAGCACGTGCTCGAGTCCTACGTGCCGATCCGCACGGCCGGTTCCCCGAAGCCGATCGGCGCCTACGAGATCTACGCTGACGCGGGCAAGGTCGTCTCGAGCATCTCCCAGCGCCGCAAGGTGATGTGGGCGGCCACCGCCGGCGTCTTCCTCGTGCTCTGGCTCGGCCTGATGCTGCTCGTGCGCACCGCGTCGAGAACGCTCCGCCGCCAGTACCGGCTGCTCGAGGAGCGCTCCGCCGCGCTCGAGGAGTCCTACGATCGCCTCGAGAGCAGCACCCTGGAGGCGATCGAGAGCCTCAACGCCACCGTGGAGGCGAAGGACCCCTACACGGCCGGCCACTCGAAGCGCGTTCAGCAGCTGTCCCTGATGATCGGTGAGAAGCTGGGCCTGGATGACGCCGAGCTGGACGCCCTGGGCTACGGCGCCCTCTTCCACGACATCGGCAAGATCGCGATTCCCGACGCGATCCTCACCAAGCCCGCCGCGCTCACCGACGAGGAGTACGAGCGCATGAAGGCCCACTCGCTCGAGGGCGCGCGCATCGCGGCGAAGTTCGGCCGCATCAGGGAGTCCGTGCCGATCATCCGCAATCACCACGAGCGCTGGGACGGCCGCGGCTACCCGGATGGCCTCTCAGGCGAGGGCATCCCACGGGCCGCCACGATCGTCGGCCTCGCCGACGCCTGGGACGCGATGACCACCGTCCGGCCCTACAGCGACGCGATGACCGCGGCTGCCGCCATCGATGAGGTCCGCCTTGGCCGCGGCACCCAGTTCGCGCCCGAGACAGTGGACGCTCTCCTCGCGCTTGCCGGCGAGGGCCGCATTCTCGTGGCCGGCGAGCCGGCCTCCGCGGCTCAGACCGCTCTCAGCTCCGTCAGCTCGGTCAGGTAGCGCCGCCACTCCAGCTCGACCTCGGTCCCGCTGGCGCCGAACGCCTCCTCGATCGCGGCCAGCTGCCCGGCCGGGTGCAGGTTCGACGCGAGCCGGACACACGCCGCCGGGCCCTGCTCGCGCTCGAGCAGGCCGAAGACCGTGCCGCCGAGCAGCAGCGCGTCGCGAGTGGAGGGCGGGAACGAGGGCCGGCCGCCCTCGTGCAGCCGCCGGGCCAGGGCGCCGCGGAGGAAGCGTGCCTGACCCGAGAAGTGTGCGGCGGCGCCCTCGCAGAGCCAGGCCCACGACACGTAGCGCCGGAAGCGGGCCGGGCTGAACGGCGGTGGCAGGCTGCTGTTGTTGGCGCCGACGACCAGGTGTGCGTACTCGTGCTGCGGGGTCAGCCGCAGCGCCTCGAGCGAGCCCGGCACGGCCGACGCGCGCTGCTCCAGCTCCGCCGGGGCCAGCACATGGATCTCATGCCGGCCGAACCAGCCGGCGAAGTAGCGGCGGCTCGCCGGCGCCGCCACCGCTCGTGCCAGCGGCAGCCAGGGATGGGCGAACGACAGCTGCAGCGCGGTGGGATGGATCACCACCGAGATGTCCCACGGCGTGCGCGCGAACAGCTCGGCGAGGCGGTCCCGGAAGTCCTCCAGCTCGTCGAGCATCTGCCTGGCGGCATCCGCGAGCTCGGAGTCGTGACGGGCCGCGAACGAGAGCGACTGGGTCTCCACCCACGGCATCGCCACACTGTTGCGGGTCAGCGGTGTCCCTGCACCTCGACCGCCTGCTGGAAGGTCGGGCGGTTCACCCACTCGGTCAGGGGCTGGGTCACCGCGCCGAGCGGGCGGAACATGATCGTGTCGAAGCACTGCTGGTTGCCCTGCTTGCCCTGCGCGGCGCAGACGTCGTCCTTGTAGATGCTGCTCGCCGGCGTCCCGATGGCCTGCCGGAGCGACTGGAGGAGCGCCGAACGGCACTTGCTCTTCACGCCGCCGCCGCAGTAGACACGCGAGAACTTGCCCTGCTCGCGCCTGCCGAGCACCCGCCTCAGGTCCTTCGACGCGTAGCCCCACCAGCCGTCCTGGTAGGCCGAGCCAAGGTGCTGGCCGCCGTTGTTCGGCGGGTTGTCGAGCGACGCCATGCCCTGGATCTTCCCGAACAGATCTGGGCCCAGCGCGGGCTCGAACTCGGCCTTCATCCAGAGCGGCCACCAGGCGTCCATGATGCGGATCGCGTCCGAGTTCTCGTAGACGCCGTCGCGGTTGCGGTCCACGCGGTGCGAGCCGGTGGCGTACCACGCCTTCAGCTCCGCGATCGCCTTCGCCACCGCGGGATCGCTCTGCTTGCCGAGCAGCTTGAGGGCGAACGGCAGCACGAAGTCGGCCCGCATGTCCACCGTGCCGGCGTCCTCCATCGCGTTCGCCACGCCGGCCAGGGTCGTCTTCTTCTTGCCCTTGATCTGCGGGACGAGCTTCTGGTCGAGCAGCTTGGAGCGGTAGATCGGCCCGTACCCCCACTGCTGGTCGGCCGCGCGGAAGCCCGGCGCCTGCTTGTTGTTCCAGCTCGTGAAGTAGTCCTGGTCGATCGCCTGCGGATGCTGCGAAGGGGGAATGGTGGTCTCGGTGTTGAGCTGGTCGTTGAAGTTCTTCCAGAGGAACGGCGGGCGCCCCCAGGCCGGGAAGTTCGGGTCCACGGCCTTGTTGCGGACGGGGTCGGCGCCCGAGTTGAAGTACGCCGTGTGCTTGTTGTCCACGTAGAACCAGTTGAAGGCGTAGCCGACCTTCGACATCGCCTTCTGGAAGTCCCGCGCGCCGTTCACCTTGGCCGGGTCGTTCATGTCCTTGAAGCCGATCGCGGAGTCGACCTCGTGGAAGTACGTGGTGCGGTCGGTCACGTAGATCACGGGCTTGCCGTGCACGGTGGCGCGGCCGGTCACCACGCCGAGCGGCGTGCGCTCCGCGTGGAGCGTCTCGCTGCCCGCCGGCGTGGAGTCGGCGAGATTGGGCGTCCAGCTGATCGTGCGCGACAGCTCCTCGAGCGGGCGGCAGGAGCCCTTGTAGACGTAGGACTTCGAGTCGACGGTGGGCTTGCCGCCGTTCGGGTCGCACAGCGGCAGCGCCCAGGTGTCGGCGATGTCCTGGCCGGCCGAGGTGGCGCTCCAGGCGTAGTCGCGGCCGCGGCCGAGCTCCACGTAGAGGTTCGTGCCGGGGAAGGCGACGCCGCGGGCGTCGATGCCGGGGCCGTGCACGTCCTCCTCCATCAGGATCTGCGGCGCGAAGTAGCCGGTCTGCGGCCCGAACACGGCCAGCGGATGGCCGGACTGCGAGTGTGCGGCCGACACCACCAGCGCGTTCGACATCCCGCCCGGGAACGCCAGCAGACCGCTCAGCCCGCTCGCCAGCCCCGAGCTCGCGGACGTGGCGCTCGACGAGTGGCTGATCGTCTTCCCCAGGGTGTCCTTGAAGCTGCCGGCGTCCGGCAGCGCGAGGCTGCCCGCGGCCGCGTGCTTGGGCGGCACCTCGTAGGGGAACGTCTTGCCGTTGTGCACGGTGGTGGGCGCCTCCGGGTCCTCCGCCTCGCGGAAGTCGGCCCAGACCGCCTTGCCACGCTTGGCCCCGAACCGCTTCTGCGCGGCCTCCAGCACCTGGGCCGAGCCCAGCTCGTCGCCGCCGCCGTTGCCGAAGATCGCGCCGACCAGCGACGCGATCGCCACCAGGTCCTCGGGCTTGAAGTCATCCGGTCCCTGCGGCTTCCCGATGGCGGCGTACTCGCCCGGCATCATCAGCGGGTTCAATCGCGCGTCCGTGATGTAGGCGTTGATCCCGGCGATGTAGTTGATGACGTCGTCCGCCACCTGGGCGCCGTCCGCGCCGTAGAGCTGCGTGAACTGGTTGACCTGCCTGGTCAGGTCGGCCTCGTTGTACGGCGCGGCGGCGAACTGCTCCTCGTCGAAGGCGCGGTTGCCGGGCGCGCCGCCGGCGAACGAGCTCAGCTGGCTGCGCCCGACGTGACGCAACACGTCGATGAAGAACAGCCGGTCCTCCGCGGTCGCGTAGCCGACGCCGAACATCGTTCCCGCGCGCGTGCTTCCGTAGATGTGGGGTACGCCGAATTGCTTGTCGCGCTCGATCGTCACGTCGGAGCGCGGGCTCTCCAGGCTCTCGACGTCGTCGGACTTCACTCCGAAGGTCGCGTCCTTGAAGTAGTCCGGCAGCTGCGCGGCGGTCAGCCCTGGCACCGCGTGGACGAGGTTCGCGTACATGCCGAGCTGGTCGTCGTTGTGGGCCGGGCGCTGCCCGGTGGCCTCGAACGCGCCCGAGCTGCGTGAGGTTGTCGAACCCGTTCTGCCCCGGCGGAAGGATGTTGCGGAAGCCGCCGAAGTCGTTCGTCCCGTACGGCTGCGGCTGCGGCCCGTTGTTGGGTATCGGCAGCGCCAGCGGCAGGCCGGACTGGCCCCAGGCGGGGGCAGCCAAGAGCGCGAGCATGACCGCACAGACAACCGCTCCCCCCGCAAGGCGCCGCATCGTGGCGGGCAATATAGGGGCGCGGGTTTGCAGCGTGCGCCAGTTCCCCGTGGCGCTGGCTAGATTGCTGGGTTGACAGTTGACAGCTCGGCTTGGGGCGAGAGTCGTTGTCAACTGTCGACTGTCAACTGTCAACGCCATGTACCAACTCGCTTCCATCCCAAGCCCCTCCTCAGGCGGCTTCTCCATCGGCCCCCTGTTCGTGCACGCCTACGGGCTGATGTACGTGCTCGCCGTGTTGGCCGCGATCGTGGTCACGACCAAGCGCTGGGAGGCCATCGGCGGCCATCGGGAGCTCGTCCAGGAGGTCGCGCTGTGGGGCTTCCCGGCGGGGCTGATCGGCGGGCGGATCTACTTCGACATCACGAGCTGGAGCGACGTGCCGAAGCACTGGTGGGGCGTCTTCGCCATCTGGGACGGGGGCATGGGCCTCTGGGGCGGGATGTTCTTCGGCGTGCTCGGTGGGCTGATCGTGCTGAAGCGCCGGCACACCCCGATCGCGCTGTTCCTCGACATCGCGGCGCCCGGCCTCCTGTGCGCGCAGGCCATCGGCCGGATCGGCAACTACTTCAACCAGGAGCTGTTCGGCCGCCCCACCTCGCTGCCGTGGGGGCTGCAGATCGACCCGGCCAACCGGCCCGATCGGCTACGAGCAGTACTCCACCTTCCAGCCGACGTTCCTCTACGAGTTCATCTGGGACATCTCACTCGCGGTCGCGCTGGTCTACATCGGGCGCAGGTGGAAGATCCGCCCGCCGGGGCTGTTCGCGCTCTACGTGTCGGGCTACTGCGTCGCCCGCATCGGGGTCGAGCTGCTGCGCGTGGACCCCGCCCACCACATCCTCGGAATGCGGCTCAACTTCTGGGTGGCCAGCGCCGTCTGCCTGGCCGGCCTCATGTGGTTCGCCGTGGACCCAGGGCTGGCTCGGCCGACGTCGCCCGGCAACCCCCCGCGAAGCGATTCCCGCCGGCTAACTACGCGAAGACGGGGACTGCATCCGAGGCGATTGCCTCGATCTCCGCGGCCGCGCGCTCGAACTCGTCGTCCGAGAGGACGGGCGTGCCCTCGAAGGGCAGATCGCGGTGGATCTCCACCCAGGAGCGGCAGCCGCCGTACTCGTCGCGCACCTTCACGGTGACCGGACGCGGGATCCGGTAGGTGCGCAGCACGATCACGTGCAGCGGGTGCCGGCGCCTCCACTCGAGGCGCTTCTCCGCGTAGTCGGTGGTCCAGACGTAGTAGGGCGAGAGCGCGTCGACGCAGCGCCGGTCCGTGATCAGGTAGCTCGCGGCCACCTCGGCCCAGGCGCGAATGCGGACGCGCTCCGGCTGCGGAACGCCGCCGACCTGAAGCAGCTGGCGGGGCGTTGGTTCGCCGTTCGCCCAGACTCCCTCCTCGAGCGCCCTGGCCAGCTCGGGCTTGTGCGACTCGCGCACGAGGTCGCCGGCCTGATGGTCGAAGGTGGGGTAGAGGAAGAAGCGGTCGTGCTCGATCTCGAAGTGGCGCTGCTCCTCGCGGATCCCGCCCTTGCGCAGGGTGAGCAGCTGCTCACCCTCGGCGAGGGCACGCACGGTGATAGCCCACTCTTTGAAAGCGATTGGCATAAGCGAGAGAAACCTCCATCCGCGCCACCAGACGGCGATGAGGCAACTAGGCGCGGGGCACCGCATTCTACGAAATTGGGTCGAGAATTCAAGGCGTTTTCTTGTGTGACCTCGGTCACGCTTCCTCGATGACCTCGATTACAGACGCGAAATCGTCGTCGCCGCGACCATTTTCGGAGGCACTTTCGAGCAACGAACGGGCGACGTCGGCCACCACGATCGGGGTGCCGAGCTCGCGCGCGGAGTCCTCGTAGAGGCGCACGTCCTTGAGCATGTGGTCGAGCCGGAAGAAGGGTGTGAAGTCGTGGTTGAACATCGGCTTCGTCTTGATCTTGAGCATGGCCGAGTCGCCCGAGCTGGCCCCCACGACCTCGATCAGCGCGTCGAGGTCGAGATCGCCCGCGCGGGCCATCGTGAGCGCCTCGGCCAGCGCCACGCGCGTTCACCGCGGAGAGCGTGTTGTTGATCAGCTTCACCAGCGAGCCGTGGCCCTGCGGGCCCATGTGCACGATCAGCTCGCCCATCGCCTCGAGCAGCGGCAGCCCGTGCTGGAAGTCCTCGTCGGAGCCGCCGACCATGATCGTCAGCGTCCCGGTCTCCGCCTTGGGGGTCGAGCCGCTGACCGGAGCATCGAGGAAGCCGATCCCGCGCTGCCTCAGGCGGTCCGCCAGCTCGCGGCTCGACGCCGGGGCGATCGTGGTGGAGTCGATCACCAGCGAGCCCTCCGCCATCGCGCCGGCGGCGCCGTCGTCGCCGAGCAGCACGGCCTCGACCTGAGGCGCGTCCACCACCATCGTGATCGTCGCGTCGGCCCCGTCCGCGGCGTCCGCCGGGCTGTCCGCCAGGCGCGCGCCGGTGGCCTCGGCCACGGCCTCCGCTCGCTCGCGGGTGCGGTTCCAGACCGCCAGCTCGAAGCCCGCCTGCGCCACCTGGGTGGCCATCCGCGAGCCCATGATCCCCATCCCGAGGAACGCCACGCGCTTGATCGGCTGCATGTCCTGACCTCCCATTCGAATCCGAGCCGGCGGCAGCCTATCGGTGTCCGTGCCCGCCGCCGCCCGGGGTCTCGATCCGCAGCCGGTCGCCCGGCTTCAGCGTGCCGGTCACCTTGCCCGGCAGCTCCTCTCCGTTCAGGCGGTTGCGGCCCGGCGCTCCGGGCTCGCCGCCGTCCGCCCCTGGCGGACCGTGACGGCGTCGCTCGCTGATCAGCGAGTAGGTCATCTCGTCGAGCGCCTCGAGCTCGCGCACCACGCCGTCGCCGCCCCGAAAGCGTCCCGAGCCGCCCGAGCCGCGCCGCACCGCGTACTCCACCGCGCGCAGCGGGAACTCGAGCTCGAGCGCCTCGACCGGCGTGTTGAGCGTGTTGCTCATCGCCACGTGCACGGCGCTCGGGCCGTCGGCGTCCGGGCACGCGCCCTGGCCGCCGCCGGTGGTCTCGTAGTAGGTGAAGCGATCGTTCCCGAGCGTCAGGTTGTTCATCGTGCCCTGCCCGACCGCGCGCCCGAAGGCCTCGAGCACCAGGTCCGCCACCCGCGACGAGGTCTCCACGTTGCCCGCCGCGACCGCCGCCGGCGGCCGGGCGTTCAGCAGCGAGCCCTCGGGAGCGATCACGGTGACCGGGCGGTAGGCGCCCGCGCAGGCCGGCACGTCCGGGTCGGTGAGCACCCGCACCGCGAAGTACGAGGCGGAGAGCGTCACCGCCAGCGGGCAGTTCAGGTTCCCGTCGTGCTGGTCCGCCGAGCCCGTGAAGTCGAGTCGCAGCTCGTCACCGGCCACCTCGGCTCGCACTCGCAGCTCGAGGTCGCCGTCGGCGGCCTCCAGCACGTCGCTCGCCTCGCGCACGCCGTCCTCCAGCTCGAGGATGCGCGCGCGGGTGCGGCGCTCCGCGTAGTCCAGCGTCTCGGCCATCGCCTCCCGGACCGGATCGAGCCCGTAGCGGTCCACGAGCTCGGACAGGCGGGCCCCGCCGGTGCGCCCGGCCGCCAGCTGGGCGCGCAGATCCGCCCGGCGCTGGTCGCGGATTGCGCATGCGGCCGGTGAGGTCCGACAGCAGCTCCTCGTCGAGCTTCCCCGCTGACACGAGGAGGCTCGGCGGGATCACCACGCCCTCCTCGTCGAGCGTGCGCGAGTCCGCCGGCATGCTGCCCGGCAGCCTGCCGCCCACGTCCGCGTGGTGGGCGCGGCTCGCCGCGAAGCCCACCAGCTCGCCGGCGGCGAACACGGGGGAGACGAGCGTGATGTCGGGCAGGTGCGTGCCGCCGCGGTAGGGGTCGTTGAGGATCCAGGCGTCGCCCGGGTGCTGGTCCTCCCCGAGCACCGCCGCCACCGCGAGCGGCATCGCGCCCAGGTGCACGGGGATGTGCTCGGCCTGCATCACCATCTCGCCGCTCGCGTCGAACAGGCCGGTGGAGGCGTCGCGGCGCTCCTTCACGTTCGCCGAATGGGCGGAGCGCACGAGCACCACGCCCATCTCGTCGCAGGCCGCGCGCAGCGCGCCGACCATCACCTGGAGGGTCACCGGGTCCACGCCTACGCCTCCGATCGCTCCAGCAGCAGCGTGCCGTCGCCGTCCGCCGCTCCGGCCCAGCCGGGCGGCACCACCAGCGTGGCCTCGGGCAGCTCGCAGATCGCGGGACCGCGCACCTCGCGGAAGTCGCCTGCGAGGACGGCGGCCTCCATGGCGCTCGCCGCCGAAGCTGGCCGCGCGGGTCCGGCTCGAGGCCGGGGCGCCCGCGGGCGGCGCAGCCAGGTCGCCGCCCGGCAGCGCCACGCTGACCCTGAGCGTGACCAGCTCGAGCACCGCGCCCGGGTCCGAGTAGCCGTAGCGCTGGTCGTGGGCCGCGTCGAACGCGCTGCGCAGCTCGCCCGGGTCGGGCTCGGGATCGCCCGCGATCGTGAGCTCGAACGCCTGTCCGGCGTAGCGCAGGTCGTAGGTCGCGCGCAGCTCCCCGTCGTCGGTGCCGAGCTCCTCCCGGCCCGCGCTCGGCCAGCCGCGCCACGGCGGCGGCGATCGCCTCGCGCGTGAGCTCGTCGCCGGTCAGCAGGACGCTCTCCACCAGATCTCGCCTGCGCTCCGAGACGATCAGCCCGAGCGCCGACAGCACCCCTGACGCCCGCGGCACCACCACTCGCCGCATGCCGAGCTGCTCGGCGATCGCGCAGGCGTGCAGCGGGCCCGCCCCGCCGAACGCGACCAGCGCCAGCCCGCGCGGGTCGATGCCGCGCTCGACTGTCATCACCCGCACCGCGCCGGCCATCTCCGCGCTCGCCACCCGGACGATGCCCGCCGCCGTCTCCTCCAGCGACAACCCGAGCGCGTCGCCGAGCCCGCGCACGGCGCGCTCGGCCGCCTCGTGATCGAGCTCCACGCCGCCCGCCAGCGGCGAGTCGGCGTCGAGGTAGCCCAGCAGCAGGTTGGCGTCCGTGACCGTGGGCTCCTCGCCGCCGCGGCCGTAGCACGCGGGGCCGGGCACCGCTCCCGCCGAACGGGGGCCCACGCGCAGGGCCCCGCCGGCGTCGCGCCACGCCACGCTGCCGCCACCCGCGCCGATCGTGTGCACGTCCACCATCGGCAGCGCCAGCGCGCGGCCGCCCACCTCGCGCCCGCCCGCCTCGCCAGCGCGGCCGCCGAACGAGCACCGACACGTCGCAGGACGTGCCGCCCATGTCCAGGCAGACCGCATCGGGCGCGCCGGCCTGCGCTGCGGTCCGCGCGGCGCCCACCGCGCCGCCCGGCCGGGCCCGACAGCACGGTCCACGAGCCGTGGCGCGCGGCCGTGCCGGCGCTGGCCACGCCTCCGCCCGAGAGCATCACCTCGGGGTCCGGCAGGCCGGCCTCCCGCGAGCGCTCGGCGAGACGCTCCAGGTAGCGGCGCAGGAGCGGCGACAGCGCGGCGTCCACGATCGTGGTGGCGCAGCGCTCGTACTCCCGGAACACCCCCGCGGTCTCGTGCGAGGTCGACACGTGCACTTGCGGCAGCTCCTCGGCGAGCAGCCGGGCGGCCGCGCGCTCGTGCTCGCGGTGGCGAAACCCCCACAGCAGGCAGACCGCGACCGCCTCCACCTCGCTGCAGCGCTCGCGCACCAGCTCGCCGGAGCCGCTCCACGTCGAGCGGCCGCAGCACGCCGTCGGGACCGCTGCGCTCGGGCACCGGCACGCGCAGCTCCGGCGGCACGAGCGGCGCCGGGCGCGCCGCGCAGAGCCGGTAGAGCTGGGCGCGCGTCTGGCGGCCGAGCTCCTCGAGATCGGTGAAGCCCTCGGTGGCGAGCAGGGCGGTGCGGGCGACCTTCCCCTCGAGCAGCGCGTTCGTGCCGACGGTCATCCCGTGCACGAAGCGGTCGACGTCCGCGGCGGTCGCGCCCGCGGCGTCGAGGGCCGCCTGAACGGCGCTCAACACGCCCTCCGACTGGTCCTCCGGCGTGCTCGGGGCCTTCGCCGTTACGAGGCCGTCGCTGGTGAGCAGCGCGGCGTCAGTGAAGGTTCCGCCGACGTCCACCCCGAGCAACATGGCTGGGAAGGTAGCCGGGCACACGAAGGGCGGGGCGCCGACCCCTGCCAAAGGCCGTCCCGCCCCAGGGTCAGTTGCGGCTCCCCGCCCCTGTGTGGATCACGCTCCCTGCACCTGGACTTCCAGTCCCGGTTCGCGGAAGCGAAGCGCTACGCGGCAGTTACCGCGAAGTCCTCCTCGAGGTGCTTGTGCGACGGGCAGTACTTGCTGCCCGGAAGGGGAATGCGCTGGCACGCGGTCCCCTTGCGTGTGCTCGCGTGACATGACAGCGGGCTGCCGTCGAGCGACACGCCCTCCTGCATGTGCCGGTCCACGTACTCGACGGCGAGCGCCACGTAGTGCTCGATTACGCGATAGACGTGGAGCTGGCTGTTGATCGGGAAGTACACGCGTACGTCCCGGAACAGCGACCGCGCGGGCCGCGCGAAGTAGTGCCGATCTCCGGCGAGGCGATCCATCGCAGCCTCGCAGCACTGCAGGAAATCCAGCCGGTTTGCGTACGCATCCCTGCCATCCTCGATTACCTCGTTAGAGAGTTCGCGGTAGATCGAGCGACTGAATTGATACACGTAAAAGCCTCCCATTCCCAATGGGGTAAGCAACCGTGCCGGGTGACCAAACCCCTACACCAGGTCGAGTATTCCACCGCGCTGTAAAGCCCAAACGAAGCGATTATTAAGGGCGCATTAACACAAGTCGTGGCCGAACTCGCAGCTTCGAGGGGCGGAACCTAAACCCAAAGCTGCCACTCGACGCCGCGTTCGCCGACGGCGACGTGGCCGCCCGTCGAGCGCTCCGTCGGTGGTGGGGAAGTCGCCTCGCTGGTGGGCTCCGCGGCTTTCCTCGCGGGCCAGCGCGGATGCCGCGATCAGGCGTGCGAGCGGGAAGGGATCCTCGCTGAGCTGCTCGAGACCCGTGGCGTCGCGCTCGATGCCGGCCAGGCGCCACAGCGCCTCTCTCGTCGCGGTCGAGGGGACCGGCGAGGGGCCCGGCTCGGGCGGCGCCGGGGCGACGGCCGGCGCCGCCGGCTCGGCCAGCGCGGCGAGCGCCGCTCGATGGCCGAACACGAAGCACTCGGCCAGCGAGTTCGACGCCAGCCGGTTCGCCCCGTGGAGCCCGGTGCAGCCGCACTCCCCGACCGCGAACAACCCCGGCAGCGAGCCGCGGCCGTCGAGGTTGGTCGCCACGCCGCCCATCGTGTAGTGCGCCGCCGGCGCGACCGGCACCGGCTCGCGCGCCGGGTCGAAGCCGGCGGCCTCGAGCGTCGAGACGATGTTGGGGAAGCGCGCGAGGTCGATCTCGCGCATGTCGATCAGCACGGTGTCGCCCTCGCGCAGCCTGTGCTGGACGGCGAGCGCCACCTCGTCGCGCGGTGCCAGCTCGTTCACGAAGCGCTCGCCGTCGGCGGTGATCAGCTTGGCGCCCTCGCCGCGCGTGGCCTCGGTGATCAGGAACCCGTCGTAGCGGTCATCTGGGTGCACCAGCGCCGTGGGGTGGAACTGCATGAACTCGACGTCGGCCAGCTCGGCGCCCGCGGCGTGGGCCAGCGTCATGCCGACGCCCGTGGCGCCGCGCGGGTTGGTGGTGCGCCGCCACAGCGCGGCGGCGCCGCCGGTGGCCAGCACCACCGCGCGTGCCAGGAGCGGTCGCGGCTCGCCCTGCAGCGGCTGGGCCAGCACGCCCACGCAGCGGCCCTCGTGCACCCAGAGCGCGCTGGCGGTGGTGAGCTCCATCACCTCCACGCGCTCGTGCTGCGCCGCCAGCGCGGACAGGTCGCGCGTGATCCGGCGGCCCGTGGCGCTGCCGCCCGCGTGCACCACCCGCCGCCGCGAGTGGCCGCCCTCGAGCCCGAGCGCCAGGGCGCCGCTGCGGTCGGCGTCGAAGCGCACGCCGAGCGACTCGAGGTCGCGCACGCGCGCCGGCGCCTCGTCGCACAGCACGCGCGCGGCGCTCTCGCGCGTCGCACCGCGTCCGGCGGCGAGGGTGTCGGCGAGGTGCTGGTCGGGCGAGTCGTCGTCGCCCAGCGCCGCGGCGATCCCACCCTGGGCCCAGTAGCTCGCGGATTCGGCCAACGGAGAGCGCGATACGAGCGCCACGCGCGCGCCCTCGCGCGCCGCGATGAGCGCCGTGTAGAGGCCCGCTGCGCCCGCGCCGACCACGGCGACGTCGGCCCGCCCGGCGTCTGTCATGCCGTCGTCCGCCACGGTGGCGGATTACGGTACCGGGATGGCGCCTTCGCTCTACTTCCGCCACGCCTCCTCCGTGGAGCACGACACGGGCTCGCATCCCGAGGGCCCGGGCCGCATTCCGGCGATCGAGGAGGCGATGGCCGCGCGCGACTGGCTCGGCTACGACCTCCGCGAGGCGCCCGAGGTGGAGCCCGAGGCGCTGCTGCGGGTGCACCCGCAGCACTACGTGGATCACGTGCGCGAGGCGTGCGAGCGGGGCGTGGCGCTCGATCCGGACACCATCGCCTCGCCCGGCTCGTGGGGGGCGGCCCTGCACGCGGCGGGGGGCGCCACCGCCGCGGTGGACGCCCTGCTCGCGGGCGATGCGCGGGTGGCCTTCTCGGGCATGCGCCCGCCGGGCCACCACGCGGAGTCGGCGGCCGCGATGGGCTTCTGCCTGTTCAACAACGTCGCGGTGGCCGCGCGGCACGCGCTCGACGCTCACGGTCTCGCGCGGGTGTTCGTGCTCGACTGGGACGTGCACCACGGCAACGGGACGAACGACATCTTCCATGAGACGAACGCCGTCCTGTTCGCCAGCCTGCATCAGTCGCCGCTCTACCCGGGCAGCGGCCCCCTCGGCGACGTCGGCGCGGGAGAGGGCGAGGGGTTCACGATCAACCTGCCGGTGCCTCCGGGCTCGGGCGAGGATCAGTGGCTCGCGCTGGTCGAGCACATCGTGATCCCGGCGGCGCGGGCGTTCGAGCCGCAGCTCGTGCTGGTGTCGGCGGGCTTTGACGCGCATCGCCGCGATCCCCTTGCGAGCTGCCTGCTCGAGACCTCCTCGTTTGCTGAGCTCGCGCGCCACGTCCGCGCACTCGCCGACGGCCTGGACGTGCCGGTCGGCGCCGTGCTGGAGGGCGGCTACAACCTGGAGGCGCTGGCCGCCTCGGTGGTCGCCACGCTGGAGGTGCTCGGGGCCGAGGACGCAGGCGTGCCGCGCTCGGTGGAGCGCGACGCTCTGGTGGACGCCGCGGCGTCCACCGTGGGCGCCTACTGGAGCCTGTAGCTCAGGCCGCGGTGGAGGGCGCGCTGGGCTGGCCGCTGCCGACTCGCGCGGGCGGCAGCTGCTGTGGGGCGGCTCCGGCGCCGTCGCTCGGCTTCCCGGCAGGGTCGCCCTTCAGCGCCGTGTCGCAGGTCGTGCACTGACCGTCGCCCGCGCCCACGAGCTCGCCGCAGCTGGGACAGCGCCGCACCACGCCCGCGGCAACCAGCTCGTCGACGGTCTTCAGCTCCTTCAGCGCGGTGGTGAGAGCCAGGGCCTCGGCGTCGACCCGCTCCAGTTCGGCCGCGCCGTCGCCCGGATCGACCGTCAGCTGCTGCCGACGGCGCTCGAGAGCATGCAGGCGGCGGCGCATCAGCGTGCGCTCGTGGGCCGTGGGCTTGGGTGGCTCGCCGGCGACCGGCGGATCGACTCCGGCCGGGAGCGGAGTGCCCGCGGCGAAGCGGTTGACCTTGTCCGAGAGGCGGTCGAGGAGGCGTCTCAAGAAGCTGGGCATCGCGCGAACGGGTAGGCGGGATCGGCCCAGCGGGCCACTATATCGGTGGGGATTACGGAGAAGTCGGCGTTGGCGTCGTTCACCAGATCGCGGTACGCGTGCAGCACCCGTTCCGCCATCCGCCTGCTGCCGAAGAGCGCGGCGCGCCCCCGACCCTCCACGCGCGGGTCGTCCGCCGCGAGGTGCGGGGCGAGTGCGCGCCGACCAGCTCTCGCGCTCATAGGGCGCGCAGAGGGTGCCGTCGATGCCGGCCAGGGCGAGGGGTGCGATGCCCACGTCGGTGGCCAGCACCGGCACGTTGCAGGCGAGCGCCTCGAGCGATGCCAGGCCGAAGCCCTCACGCTCGGAGGTCACGATCACCGCGTTGGCGGCGTTCACGTACAGGGGCACGCGCTCGGGCGGGGTGTCCGCGTAGTGGAGCAGCGTGACGTCCGGCCCGGCGGCCTCCGCCAGCTCGCGCGCGCGGTCGTGGCGCTTCTCCGGCCGGGCCGGGTCGGCGGGGAAGAGGAGGTAGCGGGCGTCGGGATCGAGGCCCAGCTCGGCACGCGCCTGGCGCCGGTCGAGCGGGCGCAGCCGCTCGAGGTCGATCCCGCACGGCAGAACCGCCACGCGCCGCTTCACGCCCGGGCCCCCCAGCGTGGCGGCCTCGGAGCGCGCGAGGTTCGCCGAGACCGTCGCCGGCAGGTCGATCAGCCGGGCGACCACACGGGCGATCGGCGCGGTCTTCGCCAGCCGTAGATCGTCGCCGTGGAAGGTGGTCACATGGCGGCCGCGCCGCACTGCGAGCGAGCAGGCGCCGGTCAGCCCGTAGTGGGCGTGCACCACGTCGTAGCGCGCGCCCCGGAAGCGCCGCAGCAGGATGAGGCTCTCACGCGCGTATGGGGTGATCCCGCCCGGCGGGTCGAACGAGTGCAGGTCGACCTCGATCCCGTCGAGCTCCCTCAGTGCTGCCACCTGGTCGCGGACGAACGGCCCGAGCCCCGGCCGGCGGTCGGTGGGATACAGGTTGGTGACGACCAGGACCCGCACGGGCGGCGAGCTTACCCGCGCCCTGCGGTTAGGCTGCCCGCGCCTCGCACAGACGAAGATCGGAGGGATTCGTGGGGAAAGCGCGCATGACGGCCGTGGCCGTGGCCACCGCCCTGGTGGCCGGACTGATGGCATCCGCCGCGACCGGCGGTGCCGATTCCGCCCGGGCCGGTCAGTGCCCTGCCGGGCTTCACGGGCAGCGCCTTCAGTCCCCAGCCCGTCACGCCCACGATCGCGCCGCAGAACCCGTTCCTCGCCGCCAACCCGAACAGCAACGTCCATGACGACACCTGGATGACCGACGCCTACCAGCGCTCCGGGCCGCTGGGCAGGACGCCGTTGGCCTTCTCGGGCTCGCTGCCCGCGTCGCTCTGCGGGACGATGGCGTTCGACACCCACGGGAACATCCTCAGCGTCTGCCCGTCGTCGGTGGCGCCCCCGGTGCTGCGCGTGATCGATCCCACCACGCTGGCCGTGAAGGCCCAGCTCGTGATGCCGAACCCGCCCGACACGAGCGGCACCCCGGCGTACCAGAACTTCACCGGCGGCGGCTACTTCTTCCTGGACAACAAGGACCGCCTCTGGAGCGCGACCAAGAACAACCAGATCTGGGTCGATCGCCGACAAGGCGGGCGGCACTCAGCTCGTGAAGCAGCGCGCCTACGACCTCGGCAGCGTGCTGACCGCGCAGGAGCACGTGACCTCGGCGCTGCCCGACTTCCAGGGCCACATCTGGTTCGTGTCGAAGCAGAACGGCAAGGTCGGCATTCTCGACACGCGGACCGGCAAGGCGCGCGTGCTGCGGCTCGGCGAAGAGGTGGAGAACTCGTTCGCGGTGGACCGCGACGCCGTCTACATCGTCTCCGACAAGCGCATGTACCGCTTCAGCGTGGGCCGGACAGGCCGCCCGCACATCGACTGGAAGGTGACCTACCGCAACTCGGGCATCCACAAGCCGAGCCAGGTGGACGCCGGTTCGGGCACCACGCCGACCGTGATGAAGGGCGGCTACGTGGCGATCACCGACAACGCCGATCCGATGAACGTCGTGGTCTACCGCAAGGACACGAAGCTTGAAGCACGGGCAGCACAGGGTGGTCTGCCAGGTGCCGGTGTTCGCGAAGGGCGGGAGCGCCACCGAGAACTCGCTGATCACCGCCGGGC
This sequence comes from uncultured Thermoleophilaceae bacterium, assembly GCA_963729205.1. Classification (GTDB taxonomy): domain Bacteria; phylum Actinomycetota; class Thermoleophilia; order Solirubrobacterales; family Thermoleophilaceae; genus JAICJR01. The sequence goes on along the minus strand of CAVSNA010000020.1, from coordinate 101,633 downwards.
GCTCGCTGATGGTGGAGAACAACTACGGCTACCAGGACCCGTTCGGTCCGAACGCGGGCGCGATCACCGATCCGGGCTTCGCCCGCGTGGACCTCAACAGGGCGGGAACCGGCTGCCGCCTCGTGTGGACGAACACGACTGAGCGCGCGCCCACGGTGGTGCCGAAGCTCTCGACGAAGACGGGGCTGCTCTACAGCTACACGCAGGATCCCGACCCGGTGGCCGGCCAGCGCTGGTCGTGGGTGGCCATCTCGTTCCGCACGGGTCGGCCGGCGTGGAAGCAGCTCGCCGGCACCGGGGCGCTGTTCACGAACAACTACGCGGGCATCGCGATCGGCCCGACCGGCAGCCTCTACCTGGGCGTGTTCGGGGGGATCGTGGGGTTGCGCGACACGCGCTAGCTGGCGCGTTTCCGTTTGGTATGGCGTGGGGCGGGTAATCCCGTCCCGGCTTGTACCCCCCGTCTTCACGTCGTGCGTCAAGCAGCTCGCTGAGGCGTGCGGCCCTCGGCGCCCTGGCGGCCGCGGTGCTCGCCGTCGCACTCGCCGCGTGCGGCAGCTCGAGCAAGGGTCCGCCGACGCTGAACTGGTACGTCTTCCCCGAGCCGTCGGGCTCGTTCGCGAAGGCTGCCGACGAGTGCACCAAGGCCGCGAACGGCGCGTACAAGATCAAGATCAACCTGCTGCCGACCGACTCCGACTCGCAGCGCACCCAGCTCGTGCGCCGCCTGGCCGCCAAGGACAGCTCGATCGACATCGTGGCGATGGACGTGGACTGGACGGCCGAGTTCGCCGACGCGAAATGGATCCGCCCCTGGGTGGGCGCGGCGGCGAAGAAGGTGACCGACGGCGTGCTCGCCGGGCCGATCGCGACCGCGACCTGGAAGGGCACCCTTTACGCGGCGCCGCTGAACTCGAACACCCAGCTGCTCTGGTACCGCAAGGACCTGGTGCCAAGCCCCCGACGACCTGGGACGAGATGATCGACGACGCGATCGCGCTCGCCAAGCAGGGGAAGCCGCACTACATCGAGGAGCAGGGCGCGCAGTACGAGGGCCTCGTCGGTGTGGTTCAACTCGCTCGTGAACTCGGCGGGCGGCTCGATCCTGACGGGCGCCAACACGGTCACCGTCGGTCCCACGACGCAGACCGCGGCGACGATCATGCACCGCCTGGCCACCTCGGCCGGCGGCCGATCCGTCGCTGAACACCGCGAAGGAGGATCCGGCGCGGCTGGCGTTCGAGAGCGGCACCGCGGCGTTCCAGATCAATTACCCGTACGTGTGGCCCGCGGCCCAGAAGGACGTGCCGAAGATCTTCAAGAACATGGGCTACGCGCCCTTCCCGGGCGTCAAGCCCGGCGTGCCGGCCGCGGGTGACGATCGGCGGCTACAACCTCGGCGTGTCGAGCTACTCGAAGCATCCGCAGCAGGCGTACGACGCGATCTCGTGCCTGGTCCAGCCCGACAAGCAGAAGCGCAACGCGATCGCGGGCGGCCTCGCGCCGGTGTCGTCGGCCATCTATGACGACCCCGCGCTCGCGAAGCCCTATCCCGTTCCACGCGCTGTTCAAGACCCAGCTCGAGCACTACGGCATCCGGCCGCAGACGCCCGCCTACTCGGACGTCTCGCTGGCGATCCAGAAGGCGCTCTCGCCGACCCTCCGGCATCGACCCGCCGACGGTCGTGAAGACTCTCCGTGCCCAGATCAAGGACGTCGCTGACCTCGGGGGCGCTCCTGTGAGCAGCCAGACCGTTGCACCCGCCCGGGGCGCGGCTGCGCCACCGGCCGCGCCGGCGCCACCTGACCGGCCGCGCCAAGGACGAGCGCAAGCTCGCCGCGATGCTCGTCGCGCCGGCCGCGATCGTGATGATCGCGGTGACCGCGTATCCGATCATCGACGCGGTCATCCTCTCGCTGCAGCGCTCCGACCTGCGCTTCCCGACCGAGAACAAGTTCATCGGCCTGGCCAACTACGGCCACGTGCTGACGGCGCCGGTGTGGTGGCAGGACGTGTTCCACACGGCGATCATCACGGTGATCAGCGTCTCGCTCCAGTTCGTGCTCGGGATGGCGCTCGCGCTCGTGATGTACCGGGCGATCTTCGGCCGCGGGGCGGTGCGTGCGATCGCCCTGATCCCCTACGCGATCATCACCGTGGTGGCCGCGTACTCGTGGCAGTACGCGTGGTCGCTCCAGAGCGGCTGGATCCCGAAGCTGCTCGGCCTCACGGGCGATCCGCTCAGCCACCGCTTCGGCAGCTACGTGGCGATCATCATCGCCGAGGTCTGGAAGAACACCCCGTTCATGGCGCTGCTCCTGCTCGCTGGGCTGGCGCTCGTGCCGGACGAGCTGCTCGAGGCGGCGAAGGTCGACGGGGCGACGGCGTGGCAGCGCTTCTGGCGGATCACGCTGCCGCTGATGAAGCCGGCGATCCTCGTCGCGCTGCTGTTCCGCACGCTCGACGCCTTCCGGATCTTCGACACGATCTTCATCTTCAACCAGGGCGCCCAGGGCACCGAGAGCGTGTCGCTGCTCGGCTACAACACGCTGCTGAACCGGCTCAACCTGGGTCTGGGGTCGGCGGTGTCCGTGCTGATCTTCATCTTCGTGGCGCTGATCGCGTTCCTCTTCATCAAGGGCTTCGGCGCCGCCGCTACGCCCGGGGGCGGGGAGCGGCGATGAGTCGGAACGCCCGCAGCATCGGTGGTTGGACGGCGGCGCTGATCGCGGTGATCGTGTTCTCGCTGGTGCCGGTCGTGTGGATCGTGATGCTGTCGCTGAAGGATCCGTCGACGATCGGCGACGGCGGCGTTCATCCCGCACAAGTGGACGCACAGGCGAACTACAAGGACATCTTCGACCAGTCCCTGTTCACGGACGCGCTGCGCAACTCGATCGGGATCGCGCTGATCGCCACGGTGCTCGCGGTGATACTCGCGTCGTCGGCCGCCTACGCGATCGCCCGGCTCGACTTCCCGGGCAAGTCGGTGATCCTCGCGTTGTGCCTGGCGATCGCGATCTTCCCGCAGATCTCGATCGTCGGCCCGCTCTACAACCTCTGGCGTCAGATCGGGCTCTACGACACCTGGCCCGGCCTGATCATCCCGTACATGACCTTCGCGCTGCCGCTGTCGATCTTCATACTGTCGGCGTTCTTCCGCGAGATCCCGTGGGAGCTCGAGCAGGCCGCGCGAGGTGGACGGCGCGACGCCGTTCATAGCCTTCCGCAAGGTGATCGCCCCGCTCGCGATGCCCGGCATCGTGACCACCGCGATCATCGTGTTCATCATCTGCTGGAACGACTTCATCTTCGCGATCTCGCTGACGTCTACCACCAAGGCGCAGACCGTGCCGGCGGCGATCGCAGCGTTCCCCGGAGCCTCTCAGTTCACCCAGCCGATCGGATCGATCGCCGCCGCCGCTGTGGTGGTGACCGTGCCGGTCACCCTGCTCGTGCTGCTGTTCCAGCGCCGGATCGTGGCCGGACTGACCGCGGGCGCAGTCAAGGGTTAGTCGACCAAGGAGCCTGCCATGGCCGAGATCGAATTCCAGGACGTAACGAAGCGCTACCCGGACGGCTTCGAGGCCGTCAAGCACTTCAGCCTCGACGTGCCCGACGGCGAGCTGATGATCCTCGTGGGTCCCTCGGGCTGCGGGAAGTCCACCGCGCTGCGGATGGTCGCCGGGCTGGAGGACATCTCGGAGGGCGAGCTCAAGATCGGCGGCAGCGTGGTGAACGACAAGGCGCCGAAGGACCGCGACATCGCGATGGTGTTCCAGAACTACGCCCTCTACCCGCACATGACCGTGCGCGAGAACATGGGCTTCGCGCTGAAGCTGGCGAAGGTGCCCGAGGCGGAGATCAACCAGAAGGTCGAAGAGGCGGCGCGGATCCTCGACCTGCAGGCCCACCTCGACCGCAAGCCCGCGAACCTCTCCGGCGGCCAGCGCCAGCGCGTGGCGATGGGGCGGGCGATCGTGCGCGACCCGAGCGCCTTCCTGCTGGACGAGCCACTGTCCAACCTCGACGCCAAGCTGCGCGTGCAGACGCGCACCGAGATCGCGCGGATCCAGGACCGGCTGGGCACCACGATGATCTACGTGACCCACGACCAGACCGAGGCGCTCACGCTCGGCGACCGCATCACGGTGATGCGCTCGGGCACGCTCCAGCAGGTGGGCCCACCGGCGGAGCTCTACTCGGAGCCGACGAACATCTTCGTGGCGGGCTTCATCGGCTCGCCGTCGATGAACTTCCTGCCGGGCGAGCTCGACGGGGACACGCTGCGCCTGCCGATCGGCGACGTGCCGATCAAGGACGAGCTGCGCAGGCGGCTCGAGTCCGGACCGGGCGGTGGGCGCTCCAGCGTGTTCGTGGGCATCCGTCCGGAGAACTTCGAGGACGCCGCGCTGGTCGGGAACCACCAGGGCGTGACCTTCAGGACGAAGATCGACGTGCTCGAGTCGCTCGGCTCGGAGTACTACGCGTACTTCAACGTCGAGTCCGAGGGCGTTTCCTCCACCGAGCTGGAGGAGCTGGCCCAGGACACCGGCGCCGCCGAGCTGGGACAGTCCCGCGAGGGCAGCCAGGTGGTCGCGCGCCTCAACGCCGAGTCGCAGGTCAAGCAGGGCGAGGAGGCCGAGCTCTGGTTCGATCCATCTCACCTGCACCTGTTCGACTCAGAGACCGGGGACAGCCTGCTGGCGGCACGCGACGGCAGCCCAGTGCAGCCCCCGCCACCGCCGCCCGCGCGGCCGGCCGCTGAGCCGGCGGCGCCCGACCAGAGCTGAGCGAAGCCCAATGCCGGAGCCGCGCACGACCGGCATGCCGGCTACCGATGCGCAGCACGATTTCATGCGCGCCCGCAGGGCGCGCGACCGTTGCCCGCCTGGCGGCCAAGCTCCGGGGGGAGCCCGACGACGTCGGAGTGATCCTGCCCTACGAGGAGGTGATCGAGGCGCTGGGCTTCGTGAGCGAGCACCGGGTGGGCCTGCGGGTGGTGGCGATCGACGCGATCGTCGGCACGGTGGACCGCGGGCGCGACTTCGACCGCAGCTTCAGGCCCACCTCCGGCCGGGTGCGGGGGAGGTGGGAGCACATCGCGGAGGCGGTGCGTCGCGGCGAGGCCCTGCCGCCGGTCGACCTGGCGAAGATCGGTGAGATCTACTTCGTCAAAGACGGCCATCACCGCGTGTCCGTGGCGCGCGCGCTGGGGCACAAGGACATCGACGCGTACGTGACGGAGGTGGTCACGCGCGTGGGGGCGGACCGCAGGATCACCCTCGCCGACCTGCCGATGAAGAGCCACGAGCGCGTGTTCTTCGAGCGCGTGCCGCTGCCGGACGAGGCGCACCCCGAGATCAGGCTGACCGACCCCTGGCACTATGCGCTGCTCGCCGAGGGAGTGGAGGCGTGGGGCTTCCGCCTGGCGCAGGAACGGCACGAGCCGCTCGACCGGCCCGAGACCGCCAGGCTCTGGCTCGAGACCGAGTACCGGCCGGTGATCGCGATGCTGCGCGATGCCGACATGATCGGCCGCGGCACGGAGACCGAGGCCTACATGCGCGTGGCGGCCGAGCGCTATCGGCTGCTGCGCACGCATCGCTGGAGCGAGGACGTGCTGCGGCGCCTCCTGGCGCACGAATAGGGCGCGAGCGCTTAACGCACGACGCGGTACTTCACGTGCGTGACGGCCGGCGAGGCGACAACCTCGACCGGCTCGAGCTTGGGATCGCCGACGTTCTCGAGCAGCCGCTCGCCCCCGCCGAGCAGGATCGGGACGATGTGGAGGTGGAGCTCGTCGAGCAGCCCCGCCGCGAGGTACTGCTGTATGGCGCTCGCGCCGCCGGGGACCGCCACGTCCCCATCGCCGGCCGCCGCCCGCGCCTGCTCCAGCGCGGACTCGATTCCATCGGTGACGAACGTGAACGTGGTGCCGCCCTCCATCGGCAGCGGCTCGCGGGCGTGATGGGTGAGGACGAAGACCGGTAGGTGGAAGGGCGGGTCGTCGCCCCACCAGCCGGTCCAGGACTCGTCCCAGGGGCCGTCGCCGCCGCCGAACATCTTGCGTCCCATGATGTAGGCGCCCACGCCCTTGGTGAGCGTCTTCACCAGCTCGGAGTCGGCGCCCGGCTCGCCGCCCTCCAGCCCGTGTGGCTCGCGCCAGCCCTCGGTCGCGAAGGCCCACTCGTGCAGGCGCATCCCGCCCTCACCGAGCGGGTGCTCCGGGCTCTGGTTGGGCCCCGCGGCGAAGCCGTCGAGGGATATCGAGATGTTGCAGGTGACCGCGCTCATGCTTCCTCCCTTTCGCCAAGCGCTGAGGCTACCGCGATGGTTGCGCTGCACCGCCCGGAGGGGGATGATGGCCCGGAATCGCGTTGGCTCTCGCGAACGACAAGGGCGCAGCGAGGACGGCCGGCGCTCACGACGCCGAGCTGGAGCTGGCCGGCAAGCTCGCACGCGTGACCGACGAGCTGCGCGAGCGAGGGGCGAGCGACGATCCTGCGGCGCTTGCCGAGACCCGTTACGCCAGGAGCGGCGACCTCAGCATCGCCTACCAGGTGAACGGGCGGGGGCCGGATGTCGTGCTGGTTCCTGGCTCCCTCTCTCACGTCGAGCTGGGGTGGGACGACACCGCCGTATGCGCGCACCTACCGGCGGCTGTCGAGCTTCGCCCGCATGATCACCTTCGACAAGCGCGGCACCGGCCTCTCGGATCGGAGCGCGGAGCTGCCGACCCTCGAGGAGCGCATGGATGACGTGCGGGCGGTGATGGACGCGGCCGGCTGCGAGCGCGCCGCGGTGGTAGGCGTGTCGGAGGGCGGCCCGATGGCGATGCTGTTCGCGGCCACCTATCCCGAGCGGGTGAGCGCCCTCGTGCTCTGGGCCACCTTCGCTCGCGTGACGTGGGCCGCCGACTACGAGGAGGGAATCGACCCCGTGGCCGGCGAGCTGTTCTGCGACATGGTCGAGGAGAGCTGGGGCAGCGGCCGCGTGCTGCCGTTGATATCGATCCACGACGTTGCCGACGACGAGGCCACGCGCCGCCAGCTGGCGAAGTTCGAGCGCAACGCCGCGACACCGGCGATGGCGGGCGCCGCGCACCGTTTCGGCCTGCGCGTGGACGCTCGACCGGCGCTGGGCGCCATCTCGGCGCCCACGTTGGTGCTCCATCGCAGCGGCGATCCGCTCACCGGCGTGGCCCACGCCCGGTATCTCGCCGAGCACATCCGCGGGGCGCGGCTGGTCGAGCTGCCGGGCGACTTCCATTTCAGCGCCCTTGGCAAGGACGAGGAGCTACTCGACGAGATCGAGGAGTTCATCACCGGCACGCGGCAGCAGCACGACATCGACCGGGTGCTGAAGACCGTGCTGTTCACCGACATCACCGGGTCCACCGAGCAGGCGGTGCGCCTGGGCGACCGCCGCTGGCGCGCCGTGCTCGACGCGCACGACAACGCGGTGCGCCGCGAGCTCGAGCGCTTTCATGGCAAGGAGATCAAGACAATCGGCGACGGGTTCCTCGCCAGCTTCGACGGTCCCGGGCGCGCGATCCACTGCGCGCGGGCGATCAGCGACGGGACCCGCGCGATCGGCATCGAGGTCCGCGCCGGCCTGCACAGCGGCGAGTGCGAGATGCGCGGCGACGACCTCGCCGGAGTGGCCGTGCACATCGGCGCCCGCGTGGCCGGACTGGCCAGCCCCGGCGAGGTGCTTGTGACCAGCACGGTGCGCGACCTGGTGGCAGGCTCGGGCATCGAGTTCGCGGACCGTGGCCGCCACATGCTCAGAGGGATCCCGGGGGAGTGGCAGCTGCTGGCCGCTATGCCCTGATTCAGGGCGCCGGGCTTGACATCCGTGCCCAGTTCGTGTCCTGTTAGCAAATGCAGGCGGTCCGGGTGACGTGGAACCAGCCCGCGTAGGGCACGGCTGGCGGTCGTCGGGCTCGTCGCCGTGGCTCTGCTCTGGCTCATCGCGCCGTCGGCTCGCGCCGCGGTTCCGACGAAGGACATCGTCTCGGCCGGCCCGCTCACGCGCGTGACGGTCGGCAACGAGCTGGGCTGCCAGGTATCGCACGCCGGTGATTCCAGGTTCGAGCTCTTCCCGTCCGCCGCCTCGCCCGGAGACTGCGGCACGTTCCTGCTCGTCGGCGACACGATCTACGCACCGAACTTCTCCAGCCACGATGGCAGCGCGATCGGGGGATTGGCCAGCACTCCGTTCGGCCCGGTCAGCCAGACCAACGTGACCGGTTCGGGGACGAGCGGCAACCCCTACAGGGTCCTGACGGTCGTCGCGGCCGGCAACACCGGCGTGCAGGTCGCGGAGACGGACACCTACATAACGGGCCAGGAGTCGTACCGCACCGACGTGACCATCACGAACGGGGGCGCTGCGCCGTTGACGGGCGTCCTCTGGCGCGCGGGCGACTGCTACCTCCAGGAGTCCGACACGGGCTTCGGCTTTGTGGACCCCGCGCACGGTGCGGCCGGCTGCGCCCTGCACGCGAACAACACCCCGCCCGGGAGGATCGAGCAGTGGTATCCGATCACGCCGGGCGCGAACTACCAGGAGGACGGATTCAGCGCCATCTGGGCTCGGATCGGGGCGAAGCAGCCCTTCGCGAACACGTGCGACTGTGGGACCAACCGCGACAACGGGGCCGGCATCAGCTGGAACGTCTCGCTGCCCCCTGGGGGGCAGGCCACCTACTCCCATTACACGACCTTCTCGCCGCGCGGCGTCGCCGGGCCGCCCCCGCCCACGACGACGCGGCCGCCCACCTCGGTCACCCAGCCGCGCGGCAGCTGCGCGCCGCGCGCGCCCAATATCTGCATCTCCGCCCCGGGCGACATCGCCAGGTTCGGCTGCGTGCGCATCGGGAGCTTCATCCACCGCTTCGGCGTGAAGCTGAAGAAGAACTCGGCCGGTCTCCTGGTGAACCGCGTCTCGCGGGTGACGATCGTGTACTTCGGACTCGACCGGGCGGCCAACGGCGCCGACCGCAAGCGGCCCTACTACGCGCTGGTGGACGGCCGCAGGCTGCGCACGGGCAGGCACGTGCTGAACGCGGACATCCGGCTGAAGATCCCCGACTACCAGGTGCGCCGCTTCCCGGGTCGCTTCAGGACGCTGACCTACCGCAAGAAGCTCAAGTTCAGCTTCAAGACCTGCCCGCCGGGCACCGGCTGAGCGCTCAGCCGCTGGTCCTGCGCCTGCGGGTGAGCACGCGCAGGCCGATCCCGAGCACCACGATCCCGAGGCCGATGGCCGCTTGGCCGACCGTGTCGGAGCCGGTGTTCGGACAGGGTCGGTCCCGTCGCCGGCGCGGCGGCCGGGTTGGTCCCGGTCGTGCCGGACGAGGTTCCCGCGCCGGAGCCGCTGGTGGCGGCCACGACCGTGACGCTTGCCTTCATGAAGGGGTGTATCGAGCAGATGTAGCTGAAGGTGCCGGCGCTGTTGAACGTGTGCGAGGCGCTCTGGCCCTTCTTGAGGATGCCGGTGTCGAAGCCGCTGCCGGTGGCGGTGTGGCTGCTCGGCCCCTGGTTGGACCAGGTCACGGTGTCGCCCACGTGGACCGTGATCGCGGATGGGCCGAAGCTGAAGTCCTTGATCGAGACCGAGGCGCCCGCGGCCGCCCGGGCCTTGGGGGCCGAGGCCGCGGCCGCCCGGCCGGTGGTGGCCGGGAGCACCCTCAGACGGAGCTGGGTGGCGGCCTGCCTGCCCTGGTCGTCGGTCACCTGCAGGCGCACCAGCGTGGTACCGGGGCTCGTGAACACGTGCGTCGCGCGGGCGATGGCCGTGGTGGTGCTGGGCGACCCCTGGCCATCCCATTCCCAGCGGTAGCTGACGATCCTCCCGGAGTCGTCCTGCGAGCGCGCGGCGTCGAAGGCGATCGAGCGGCCCGCGACGACGCGCGGGCCGTCCACGCTGCGCAGCGCCGCGATCAAGCGCGCCTGGGAGACGGGTCCGGTGGCGCCCACCGGGCCGGACGTGCCGCTCGGGCCGCGGCCGGGTCGGCCGGTCGGCGGCCTCGAGCCGGCGGCGGCCACGGGCGCGGCCTGGCCGACGCCGGCTACGCCGAGCAGCGCCAGGGCCGTGGACAGGCTGCGAATGGGACGGTTGCCAGTTGGGCTCACGACCGGTAAGACAGCGCGGCGGGCCCATTCCTTCCCGCGCGGCCCGAACGACGGTCGCTCAGATCGCGCGCAAGACGCCGCCGTCCACCGCGATCGCGCTGCCCGTGATGTACGCGGCGCGGTCGGAGCAGAGGAAGGCGGCGGCCCAGGCCATCTCCTCCGGACGGCCCATCCGGCCGACCGGGATCGCCTCCGCGGCGGCGGCCTCGGCCGTCTCCATCGACCCGTAGAGCTCGGCGATGCGCGCGGTGGCGATCTGGCCGGTGAGCAGCGTGTTGATCGTCACCCCATCGCCGGCGACGTCCCGCGCGAGCGTCTTGTAGGCCGCCAGCGTGGCCGAGCGCTCCGCGTTCGAGAGCATCAGGATCGGCAAGCGGCTCGCGCACCGAGGTCGAGGCGATTCCGACGACCCGCCCCCAGCGCCGCTCGCGCATCCCGGGCAGCACGCGGCGCAGCAGGGCCAGCGGGCCCAGCACGAGGCTGCGGTGCGCCGTCTCCCATTGCGCTTCCGGTGAAGCCGAGCGGGTCCGCGCCCGCGGGCGGGCCGCCGGTGTTGGTCACAACGATGTCCACCTGACCGACCCGCTCCTCCACCCGGTCCACCAGGCTCGCGGCGCCGTCGACGTCGCCGGTGTCCCAGCCAAAGCCGGCCTCGGCGCCGATCTCGGCGGCGACGTCTGCCGTCCGACCGTCGTCGCGGGCGGTGACGACCACGCGCGCGCCCTCGGCCACCAGCACCTCGGCGCAGGCTCGGCCGATTCCCTGGGTCGCACCGCCCACCAGCGCGACACGACCGGCGATCCCCAGATCCATGGCGCGAGTATGCCGGGCGGCGAGGGGCGGCGGCCCTGCGGCTAGCGCGACTGCGGCAGCTTGGCCGAGCCGCGCTTGACGACCGGGGAGGATGGCGGCGGCACGACCGGCCCGATGTCGCCGTCGGGCGCCTCGTCCAGGTCCACGATCACCGGCGCGTGGTCGCTCGGGCCCTTGCCCTTGCGGGCCTGCCGGTCGATCCATGCCGCCCGCACGCGGCCTGCGACCGGCCCGCCGGCCAGCACCAGGTCGATCCGCATGCCGAGATCCTGGTGGAACATCCCCGCGCGGTAGTCCCAGTAGCTGAACACCCGCTCGTTCGGCCAGCGGTCGCGCACCACGTCGTGCAGGCCGAGCGCCTGCAGCTCCGCCAGCGCGGCGCGCTCCGGCGGCGTGACGTGCGTCTCGCCGATGTAGGCGTCGGGGTCGAAGACGTCGTCGTCGGTGGGGGCGATGTTCATGTCGCCGCACACGACCGTGGCCTCCGGACCGGCGGCGACCAGCTCCCGCAGCGATGCCAGCCAGGCGAGCTTGTAGCGGTAGTGGTCCGAGTCCGGCTCGCGCCCGTTGGGCACGTACACCGAGATCACCCGGATCCCGTCGCAGGTGGCGGACACGGCACGCGCCTCCGCATGCGGAAAGCCCGGCGCGCCGGGGAGGCCCGTCACCACGTCGTCCAGCCCCACGCGCGACAGGATCGCGACCCCGTTCCACGCGGCCTCGCCGTGCAGCGCCAGCGCGTATCCGCGCTCGGCCAGGTCGTCCCCCAGAGCTCGGTGAAGGCCTCGTCGGTGAGCTTGGTCTCCTGCAGGCAGACCACGTCCGGCCGGCGCTCGTCCAACCAGGGCAAGAGGCGCGGCACGCGCTGCTTGACCGAGTTGACGTTCCAGGTCGCTATCCGCACGGACCCCACGGTAGCGACGACAAAGGGACGTCGTCAGGAGCCGTCGATGGCCCCGGTGGTGCGCAGGATCGTCTGTGCCACGGTCTGCGGGTCATCGATCATCGGGACGTGCCCCAGGCTGGGAAGGGTCACGAACGCGGCCTGGGGCAAGCGCGCCCGGGCGACCGGTCCGTTGACGCCGACCGGCAGCAGCTTGTCCTCGCCCGACCAGGCCAGCGTGATGGGGCAGGGGAGCGGATCCAGCGGGGCGATCTGCTCGCCGGTGGTGAGGATGTCCTCGAGCACGGCGCAGCCGAGCAGGTCCTTGGTGGCCTGCACGGCCTGCTCGGGGGTGAGGTGATCGGCGTGCTCGGCCACGTCTCGAAACGCCAGCCGGCGGGACAGCGCGGGGCGCATCAACAGCCGCTGCGGCAGCGGCCGGCCGAGCTTCGCGGACCACAGCGCCCTGCGGATCTTGGCCACGCCGGTCGTCTGCTCCGGGGTGCCCGCCGTCCAGCTGCCGGCCGGCGACAGGGCGCAGACCGAGCGCGCGCGGCCGCGCCGGGCCAGCTCGATGGCCATCCAGCCGCCGATCGAGTTGCCGGCGATGTGGGGCCGGTCGAGCCCGTGCTGATCGAGTTCCCGCTCGGCGTGCGTCCACGAGATCCTGCACCTTCACCGGCCGGTGCCAGGCTGCCGCGCCGCCGCGATGGCCCAGTGCCGTAAAGGCGAAGACCTGGTGGTGTGGCTCGAGCAACGGCCGCAGGCCATCCCACACGCGAGCCGACATGCCGAGGCCATGGAGCAATACGAGAGGTTCGCGATCCGCCATGCGCCGATCCTTACAGCGCGCTGATGATCACGCCACCGTCGATGACGATGTCCGCGCCGGTCACGAAGCCCCAGGAGGGGTCGCCCATCGCACGGATCACCTTGGCCACGTCGACGGGCTGGCCGATGCGCCGCATCGGGATCTTCGCCTCGAGCTCGTCCTGCCTGCCCGGTAGGCCCTGGAAGTCGTTGATCTCGGTGGCGATCGGTCCCGGGGACACGATGTTGCAGGTGATGCCGTGCGGGCCGAGGAGCAGCGCGAGCGACCTGATGAACGCCGTGACGCCGCCCTTGCTGGCCCCGTACGCGGGGTTCGCGCCCCCGACGAGGGCGTTCACGGAGGAGACGGAGATGACCCGGCCCCCCTGGCCGGCGTCCACCCACGCGCGGGTGACCGCCTGGGCGACCAGGAACTGGCCCTTGAGGTTGACGGCCTGGATGTGATCCCAGTCCTCCTCGGTGATGTCCCAGAACGACTGCCAGGGGGAGATGCCCGCGTTCAGCACCAGCACGTCGAGCCCGCCGAACTCGGCGAGCACGTCGGCGACCATCGAGCGCACCTGCGCGCTGTTGGTGACGTCGGCGGAGGCGAACAGAGGCGTGCCGCCGGCCTCGCTGACGAGTCGCCCGGCCTCGTCGGCGGCGTCATCGTCGCCGGGGTGGTTGATCGCCACCCGGCCGCCGCCGGCGGCGAACTCCACCGCGCAGGCGCGCCCGATGCCGCGCGACGCTCCGGTGATCAGTACACGCTGCGGATCCTGATTCACACTCACCCTCCTTGGTCATCCAGCGCTTGAGGCGCGCATTATCCGGTGCGCCGCCTTGACGCGGCCGCGCGGCCCTCAGATGAGCCCGGTCTCGTGGGCGAGCACGACCGCCTGGACGCGGTCGCGCAGCCCCAGCTTCTGCAGGATGCGCGTGACGTGGGTCTTCACGGTGGTGTCGCTGATGAAGAGCTCCTTCCCGATCTCCGCGTTGGAGAGACCGCTGGCGATCAGGTGGAAGACCTCGCGCTCGCGGGCGGTCAGCTCGTCGAACTCCTTCGGGGTCTCGGGGCGCGGGGCGCGTGCGAACTGCTTGATCACGCGTCGCGTGACCGCAGGTGAGAGCAGGGCGTCTCCGCCGGCGACCGTGCGGATCGCGGCGATCAGCTGCTCGGGCGGATCGTCCTTGAGCACGAAGCCGCTGGCCCCGGCCGCGAGCGCCTCGTAGATGTACTCGTCGAGGTCGAAGGTGGTCAGGATGAGCACCCGCGCCGCCGCGTCGGCGGCGAGGATGCGCCGGGTGGCCTCGAGGCCGTCGAGCTCGGGCATGCGGATGTCCATCAGGACGACGGTCGGATGAAAGCGGGCGGCCTTGTCGACCGCCTCGAGGCCGTTCTCGGCCTCCGCCACCACGTCGATGTCGTCCTCGCCGGAGAGCAGCATGCGGAACCCGGCGCGGACCATCGACTGGTCGTCGGCGACGAGGACGTGAATGGTCATGACCGGTACGCCCCCGAGCGGGAGGCGGGTGCTGAGCAGGAACCCGCCCTCGTCGGCGGTGCTGGCGCTCATCTCGCCGCCGTAGATCTTCACGCGCTCGCGGACGCCCACGAGCCCGTGCCCGAGGCCGTCGCTCTTCGAGCGTTCCCCTGCCGTCGTCGCGCACGTCGATCTGAAGCTCGGCCGATCCGTAGCGCACGGTCACGTCCGCCTGGCTGGCGCGGGCGTGCTTGAGCGCATTGGTCAGGCCCTCCTGGACGATCCGGTAGGCGGACAGGTCGATCGCGCGCGGGAGCGCGAATGGCTCCCCCTCGATGTGCAGCGCCACCGGAAGGCCCGCGCGGCGGACCTCCTCCAGCAGCGAGTCGACCTTGTCGAGGCCCGGCTGCGGCGCCAGCTCGAGACCGTCGTCGTCGCGGCGCATCGCGCCGAGGAGGTGGCGCATCTCGGCAAGCGCCGTGCGGCCCGTCTGCTCCACGCCACTGAGCGCATCCCGCTGCGGCGCCTCCGCCTCGGGGAGCTGGTGCCGCACCGCGCCGACCTGCAGCACCATCACGCTGACGGAGTGGGCCACGATGTCGTGCAGCTCGCGCGCGATCCGCGCTCGCTCCTCGGCCACCGCGATGCGGCCCGCGGCGTCCCGCTCCCGCTCGGCCTGGGTCGCGCGCATCTCCGCGGCCTCCGCCTGCTCGGACCGCTCGTGGAGCGCGAAGCCCGCGAGCCAACCGAGCGCGAACACGGCCGGGATGAAGATGTACTCGCCCGCCGCGTGCTTGGGATCGTTGTAGACGATGATCACCGTCGCGCCGATCACCAAGGCCAGGCCCAGCCGTGCCTGGCGCTCGTCGCGGAGGTTGCCGAGGAGCGCTGCCGCGAACAGGCCCGCGGCGTAGGTGCCGAGCGCGAAGACCACGAGCCGCCCGTCGACGAACGAGAAGGCAGCGGCCAGCAGCCACAGCGCCGCCGGCGCGCCAAAGGGGAAACGACGCCGCGCGAGCAACGGCAGCACCACGATGGCGACCGCCGGGACGGCGAACCACGCCGTGGTGCGCGGCGCCGCCACCGCGTCGTTTCGGAACGCGACCTCGAGGGCGCTCTCGACCGCGGCGATCACGATCAGAAAGTCCAATCCGTACCTGCGGGCGAACGGCCAGCATCGACTCACGCGCTGAACGTACCCCAGGCGCGGACCCCGCGCGTCCTACCAAGGTAGGACTCGAAATCGTCGCCAGGTACCACGCCGCATGCAGCCTCCCGGCGGCACCCCGCGTACGTCCGCTCCTCAGCGGCCGGCGACGCTCGAGACGTAGCTCGCCAGCGCGCTGATCTGCGCGTCGCTGAGCTTGCCGGCGAACGACGGCATCGACCCGCCCCCCGAACGAACGATCGCGATCACGGTGGCGGAGTCCGGTCGCGCCTGGTCGAGGTTGGGACCGACCGCGCCGCTCGCTCCGGCCGCCTTCAGCGTGTGGCAACCGCCGCAGCCCTCGCTCTTGAAGAGCTGCACCCCAGAGATGGTCGTCGTCCCCTGCGGCGTCGTCTTCTTCTTCGCACCGATCAGACTCGGTCCGGCGAACAGCAGCACGAGCACGAGCGCGGCGGCGACCGCGCATACCACCGTGAGGCCGCGGTCCAGGACGTTGAGCATCAGGGCGAGGGAAAGCCCGAGTTCTCGATGAACCAGAGCGCGCTCGTCAGCCACACGTAGGCGAACAGCGCGAACGTGAGGCCACCGATCAGCGGCAACGCGCTACCGGGCAGATTGCGCGATCGCACGATCACGACCTTGGCGGCGAACGCTCCGTAGAACAGGCAGCCGCAGATCGAATGGAGGAGCACGCGCGTGCTCGAGTGCTGAAAGCCGAGCTGGTACAGGCAGTGGTACGCCACCGGCAGGCTGATGAGGAACGCGAGGCGGCCGGAGATCCGGTGCACGGACCCGAGCCAGGTCGGCGCCGGGCCGATCGGCAGGCGACCGTACATCCACGTCGCGGACAGAAGCTGGACGAGCGCGAACGCGAACGCGATCGTCGCGAGCCACACCTTCATCGTGAAGGTGTTCGTGAACCCGAGCGTGATCGTCAGGTCGCTGGCCGGGCTGTGCGCCTTGCTGTAGATCCCGAGCGTGAGCGCGACCCCGGCGCCCACCAGGCCGGCGAGCAGCAATCGCCCGGCGGCTTGGTTCCGCTGCGGGAAGCTGACTGCCGGTCCTGACACTGCGTTCCGAACCTCCGCCTGGGCTGTCCGGATGCTAACCGGCCGCGGTGAGGCAGGGCAAGGATTCGCTGCGGGATCACGCTGCCGCGTCACCGACAATAGAAATAGGCTTGACAAAAATAATTGTCGGTGAGAAGCTGCGCCCATGCACGACGTCACCGTCATCGACGACCCCGCCGCCGCCGAGGCGTCGCTGGACCCGATCCGCGCCCGCCTGCTCGCCGAGCTGGCCGAGCCCGGTTCCGCCAGCACGCTCGCGGCGCGCGTCGGGCTCACCCGCCAGAAGGCGAACTACCACCTGCGGGCGCTGGAGCGCCACGGCCTGGTGGAGCTCGTCGAGGAGCGCCGCAAGGGCAACTGCACCGAGCGCGTGCTCCAGGCGACGGCCGCGTCCTACGTGATCTCGCCGACCGCCCTGTCGGCGGTCGCGCCGGATCCGTCGCGCGAGCCGGACCAGCGCTCCGCGCGCTGGCTGCTCGCGGTCGCCGGGCGCCTGGTCCGCGAGGTCGGCGAGCTGATCACCGGGGCGAGCGCGGCCGGCAAGCCGCTCGCGACCCTCGGGATCGACAGCGAGGTGCGGTTCGCGTCCGCGAAGGACCGGGCCGCGTTCGCCGTCGAGCTGGCGGACGCCGTCAACGGCCTCGTCGCGAAGTACCACGACGAGGCCGCCCCCGGCGGTCGTCCGCACCGGTTCGTCGTCGCACTGCACCCCACCATCACGAACGACCAAGGAGCCCCAGTCATGAGCCGCGAATTCGAGATCACCCGCGAGGTCGACCTGCCCGCCGCCCCGGACGACGTCTGGACCGCGATCACCGCCGACACCGCGGCCTGGCAGTTCCCGACCGGGATGGAGATCCCCGCCGGCGCCGCGCCGCCCGAGGGGGCGCCGATCACGACCTGGGACCCGCCGCACCGCCTCGTGATCCGCATGGAGTCGCCGGACGGGACCTTCAACGCGCTCGACTACGCGATCGAGGCGCGCGAGGGCGGCACGGCGCACCTGCGCTACGTCCACAGCGGGATCCTCGCCGACGAGTGGGAGGACCAGTACGACGCCATCGGCGGCCACACGGACTTCTACCTCCACACCCTCGGGCAGTACCTCGAGCACTTCAACGGCCGCCCGGTCACCTACGTCGGCCAGCCGTCGTCCGGCATCGAGGGGCCCGAGGCCGCCGGGACGCCGGACGCGATGGACGCGCTGCGCGCCGCCCTGGGCGTCGCCCCGGACGCGGGTGTGGGCGACGCGGTCCACGCGTCGCTCGGCGACGCCGGCACGCTCGACGGCGTGATCGACTACTCGACGCCGGAGTTCCTCGGCGTCCGCACCGCCGACGGCCTGTACCGCTTCTTCGGGCGCAACCACTACGGCGGCGTCGTCGGGATGAGCGCGCACCTGTTCGTGGACGGCGTCGACGCCGCGGCGCGCGAGGCGGCGCTCAAGGCGTGGCTCGACGGGGTCTACGCCTAGACCGTCAGAGCAGCCCGATGAGTCCCTTCGCGACCAGGCTTGCCCCGATCAGCGAGAGACCGCAGACGGCGAACCTCCTGCCGTGGCGGCCGACCCACGACCGAGTGCGGTCGATCGCATTCGGGGTCCATTCGGGCGCAAACCTGAACGCGAGCAGCGGCAGCTCGAGCAGGCTCAGCATCACCACGTTGAAGCCGATCACCACCAGCACGGTCGCCGCGGTCGAGTAATCGAGCTTTGCGAGCTTGGTCATCCCGGCGATGTATGAGGCGCCGGGGAGCGTGAGACAGATGCCGATCACGAAGGTGGTGCGCGCCGTGCCGCGACTGAGCGCCTGCCGCCATTTCGGAGGATCCTTGTCCTTCCTGCGGCTCGCGCGGCGCTCCCTGTAGGGCTTCTCACGCTCGGTGCCGAGCACCAGCGCAATCAGCAGCGCGATCGCGCCGAGCACGATGTCGGCCACCGGGCTGAGCGTGTGCTGGGTGGTGCCGACCACGCTCGAATCCTGGAGCGCGAACACGATCAGGAGCCCGAGCGTGATGCTGACCAGCAACGCGCCGAGCAGGTAGCCGAGCATCAGCGTGGTCGGGTGGGGCAGCAGCAGCATCACGGTGGTGGCCGTGAGGAGGGTCGGATTGAGCGCTGCCGTGAAAGAGAGGAGGACGACTTCGCGCATGGGGTCACGACCGACGCGGCCTGCGTTCACACCCTAGTGACCGGTGCTGTGGAAGCTCCTCAGGTCGACGCCGGCTGGCCACTGTCGCGGATACTGCAGGTGTGCCGAGCAGCAACGTCGATGTCGTCCGCGCTTTCCTCGACGCGTTTGACCCGGGCGAGGTCGATGGCTGGGCGGCGTTCCTGAGCCCCGATGCCGTTCTGATCGAAGCGCGTGAGTTTCCGGGAGCGACCGATCGCTACGGGCGCGAAGCCGTGGTGGCCGCGATCGCGGATTGGGGGCTTGCGTGGTCGGAGATGAGCTTCCTGCCCGACGAGTTCGAGGAGCTCGGCGCCGTCACCCTGGCGGTAGGCCGCATGCACATGCGAGGTGAGGGGACTGGGATGGTCTTCGAGGCGCCCGCCGCGTTCGTGTTCACCGTCGAGGACGGCACGATCACCCGCGTGGAGATCTTCCTGGACGTCGAGGAGGGCCGGCGCCGCGCGCAGGCCTGACGTCATTAACGCTTCGAGAAGGTTGGCTTTCGCACCCTTTCCCGACGTATAGTGCGCCCCTAGCACCGGTCGGTGCTGCCGCGATTCAGGAGAGAGGGGAGTCGAGGTGTCGCATCCGAAGGACCGATCTGGCCTCAGCCGACGCCAGCTCGTGACCAGGTCTATGGGCGCAGCCATCGGGCTGGGCGCAGCCGGGGTGCTGGCCGGATGCGAGAACACCACCACGCCGATCGGCGCGGAGGCGGCCGGCCCGAGCGGCGAGGCCGCCAGCCTCGTCGTCCAGAAGCCGACCGGCCCGGGCGGGCTGCCCCTGCCCCGCATCGACAACTCCGTGACCTGGGCGATCACCGAGCAGAACAAGGCGATCGCCGACGGCCGTCCGGCCGAGACGGGCGCCCTGAGCGTCTACAACTACGCCGACTACGTCGACCCGGTCACGGTCAAGAAGTTCCAGAAGCTGACGTCGTCGCAGGTGAAGATCGCGACCTACAACTCGCCGGAGGAGGCGATCGCGAAGCTGGCCTCGGGCGCGGTCGCGTTCGACGTGATCATGGGCCTGACCGGCTCGAACATCGTGGACCTGATCGCCCACAAGCTGATGCAGCCGCTGAACCACTCGTACCTGCCGAACCTGGTGAACGTGTGGCCCGAGCTGTCAGATCCGTTCTACGACCGCGGCAGCCGCTACACGGTGCCGTACGTGGTCTGGAACGACGGGATCGGCTGGCGCAACGACAAGGTCAAGGAAGACATCGCCGGCATGGACGTGCCGTGGGACATCTTCTGGCAGTCGCAGGCCTACCGCGGCCAGGTGGGGATCCTCGACGACCGCCGCGACGCCCTGAGCATGCCGATGCAGCGCGACGCGATGCGCACCGGCGTGCGCCCCGACCTGAACACCGAGGACGCCGCGCTGATCTCCAAGGCGGAGGGCGAGCTCTCGCAGCTGCGCGGCATCTGCAACCCGAAGGTCACGATCACCGACTACCAGACGCTGCCCGAGGGCAAGACGGTGCTGCACCACTCCTGGTCCGGGGATCTGCTGAGCGCCGCCTTCTACTACATGCCGAAGGGCGTCAAGCCCGACGTGCTCTCGTTCTGGGCGCCGGCGCAGAACGGCGTGGTCCAGAACGACTTCATGTGCATTGGCCGCTCGGGCAAGAACCCTGTGCTGGCGCACAAGTTCATCAACTTCATGCTGGACGAGAAGAACGCCTACGACAACTTCGTCAACTTCGTCGGCTACACGCCGCCTCAGAAGACGATCGACGCCACCTCGCTGATCAAGCAGGGCCTCATACCGAAGAGCCTCGCAGCAGGCGGTCGTCCGCGAGGATCAGTTCGCGGCGAATCAGGAGCTGCTCCAGCTGAGCGTCGAGGGCCAGCGGCTCTGGGACGACGCCTGGTCGAAGTACAAGGCCGGTTGATGCTGTCTCGCTGGAGGTGGCGCCTGCTCGCCCTGCCGGGAGTCGCCTGGTTGTCGGTCTTCTTCCTGGCGGCGTTCTACGCGGTGATAGCCGTCGCGTTCGGCAACCAGGACACGCTGTCTCAGCCGGTCCCGTTCTGGAAGCCCTGGGAGTGGAACGTGGGCTACATGGTGGACACGCTCCACAACTTCGTGCACGCGGGCCCGTTCCTGACGGTCTCGCTGCGTACGCTCGAGTTCGTCGCGATCGCGATCGCGATCTCGCTCTTGGTCGGCTATCCCGTGGCGTACTTCACGGCCCGCCACGCCGGTCGCTGGAAGGGCCTCGTGCTGGTCCTGCTGATCGTCCCGCTCTGGATCAACTACCTGATGCGGATGCTCGCGTGGATCAACCTGCTCTCGCCGGGCGGCCTCGGGTCGAAGTTCCTCCACGACGTCGGGATCGAGAAGCTGTTCCTCACGCTCGGGTTACTCGGCGAACGTGGGGGCTGGCTCAACGGCCAGCCCTCGACGGTGATCCTCGCCCTGACCTACGGGTACATCCCGTTCCTGATCCTGCCGCTGTTCGTCGCGCTCGACCGCATCGACCAGCGCCAGATCGAGGCGGCGCTCGACCTTGGCGCGAGCCGGCTGAGCGCCTTCCTGCGCGTCACGCTGCCGCTGTCTTTCCCCGGCATCCTCGCCGGCATGGTGCTGATCACGCTGCCGATGTTCGGCGACTACTACACCGCCGACCTGGTCTCGGCCTCGACCCAGACGAACATGGTCGGCAACCAGATCGACGAGTTCATGCGGCAGGGCTCCGAGAAGGTCACGGGCGCGGCCCTGACGCTGCTGCTCTCGGTGTTCCTGCTCGGGCTGATGTTCTACTACCTGCGGACCACCCGCCGAGCGGGGCCGACCGCGTCCACGGCATGAGCAGGCTGCGAAACCCATGGGGGCGCCCGCGCTTCCTCATCGCTCATCACCGGCGTCTACATCATCTGGTCGGTGGTGCCGGTGCTGCTCGCCGTCGCGTTCGCGTTCAACAAGGGCCGCTCGCGCACCACGTGGCAGGGCTTCTCGTTCCGCTGGTTCACCGGCTCCACCGGCAGCGTGTTCCACGACCCGGCCCTGCAGGGTGCGCTCAAGCACACCCTCCTGCTGGCCGTGATCTGCGTGGCGGTGGCAGTGCCGATCGGCGTCGCGCTCGCGCTCGGCCTGCAGCGCTGGCGCGGGCGCGGGAGCGGCTCGGTCAACACGGTGATGCTGCTGCCCCTCGTCACGCCGGAGATCGTGATGGGCGTCGCGCTGCTCCTGCTCTTCCTGCGCGTGTTCCCGGGGATCGGGCTGGGCACCGAGGCGCAGGTGATCGGCCAGGTCACGTTCACGCTCTCCTACGTGGTGGTGATCGTGCGCGGCCGGCTGGTCTCGATCGGGCCCGAATACGAGGAGGTCGCCGCCGACCTCGGCGCCCCTCCGCGCGACCAGCTCTTCCGCGTCCTGCTGCCCCTGCTCGCACCCGCGATCGTCGCCGCCGCGGCCGTGACGTTCGCGACCTCGATCGACGACTTCGTCGTCACGCAGTACCTGTCGAGCGACGCGAGCACGACCACCGTCTCGATGCTGCTCTACTCGAGCGCGCGCGGCGCGCCGACCCCGGCGCTCAACGCGATCGCCACGGTCGGGCTGATCATCACGCTGCTCACGCTCACCGCCGCATTCCTCGTCTACCGTCGCTTCGCCGGCGGTCAGGACGCCACCTCGCTTGCGACACTGGAGGTCTGATGGAAGGGGAGATCCAGCTCGAGGAGCTGACCAAGGCGTTCGACGAACACGTGGCCGTGGACGGCATCGACATCGAGATGCCGCCCGGCGAGTTCTTCACCCTGCTTGGCCCGTCGGGCTGCGGCAAGACCACGACGCTGCGCATGATCGCCGGCTTCGAGCGTCCGACCAGCGGGCGGATCATGCTCGACGGGGTCGACGTGGCTCGCGTGCCGCCGCACCAGCGCAACGTCAACACGGTGTTCCAGAGCTACGCGCTGTTCCCGCACCTCAACGTGGAGAAGAACGTCGGCTTCGGGCTCAAGTACCAGAAGCTGAGCAAGGAAGAACGGGCCAAGCGCGTGGGCGAGGCGCTCGAGCTGGTCAACCTCACCCAGTTCGCATCGCGCAAGGCGGAGCAGCTGTCGGGCGGCCAGCAGCAGCGTGTCGCGCTCGCGCGCGCGCTCGTGCTGCGGCCCCGCGTGCTGCTGCTCGACGAGCCGCTGGGCGCGCTGGATGCGAAGCTGCGCAAGAACCTCCAGGTCGAGCTGAAGACGCTTCAGGGCGAGCTCGGGATCACCTTCGTGTTCGTGACCCATGATCAGGAGGAAGCGCTCACGATGAGCGACCGGATCGCGGTGATGAGCAACGGTCGCGTAGAGCAGGCGGCCTCGCCCCGGGCGATCTACGAGGAGCCGGAGACGGTGTTCGTCGCCGACTTCCTGGGCGTCTCGAACCTGCTTCCCGCCGAGGCGATCGGCCCCGATGGCGCGGCCTGCATGGTCCGCGTCGGCGACCGCACGCTTCGTGCTCAGCAAGGAACGATCGACGCGCGCGGCGAGGTGAAGGTGATGATCCGGCCGGAGCGCATCGGTATCGAGCCGCACGCCAGCACCGGGGAGCAGAGGATGCCGGGCATCGTCGAGCGCTCGGTCTTCCTCGGCGGGTCGCACGAGGTGCACATCCGCGTGGTCGGCGGCGAGCTGCTCAAGGCGACGGTCTCAAACGACGGCAGCGAAGCGGCCGCCTCGCTCGAGCCGGGCGCGGCGGTGAGCGTGTACCTGCCGCCCGACGCCCTGCGGGTGCTCACCACGAGCGAGGCCGCGGAGGAGGCCGAGGGGGACCAGCAGGAGGAGGCGCCGGCCGCCGGCGACCCGACGGCCAGCGTCACGCAGGCCTAGTCAGCTCGAGCGTGTCCGATCCCTACGACGTGATCGTCGTCGGTGGCGGCTTCGCGGGCGTCACGGCGGCGCGCGAGTGCGCCCAGCGAGGCCGGCGCACCCTGCTGCTCGAGGGCCGCGACCGGCTGGGTGGTCGCACGTGGAGCAGTCGCTGGCACGACATGCCGATCGAGTACGGCGGGGCGTGGGTGCACTGGCACCAGCCCCACACCTTCTCCGAGCTGACCCGGGCCGGGCTCACGGTGAGCGTCAGCGACGATGCCGGTCGGGCCTTCTGGTACGTGGAAGGGGAGCGGCGCACGCGGGACGATCGAGCAGCGCGATGCCATCGCCCGCCGCGGCTGGGACCGCTTCGTCGACGGCGTTCGCGAGGCCCTGCCCCAGCCGCACGCGCCGCTGGCTGCGCTGCCCGAGCTGATCCGCTTCGATCGGCTGAGCGTGGCCGAGCGGATTGCCGAGCTCGATCTGGACGACGAGGAGCGCGACGTGCTGATCGCCGAGGCGGAGTCGGTCACCCACGGGCCTCTCTCCGACGCGGGAGCGGTCTCCATCCTCCGCTGGCACGCGCTCTCCGGCTACAGCCTCGAGCTCACGCAGCAGACCGGAGGACGCGTGACCATCGACGAGGGCACCGGCGCGCTGCTGGCGTCGATCGCCGATGCGGTGCCCTACGACCGGCGGCTGAACTCGCCCGTGGCGGCCGTTGACCGCCACGACGACCGCGTGGAGGTTCACACGCGCGAGGGCGAGGTGTTCAGCGGGCGCGCCGTGATCGTGGCCGCGGCCCTGAACACGCTCGGCGCGATCGAGTTCAGCCCGGCCCTGCCGGAGGACAAGCAGAGGGCGCATCGCGCTCGGGCAGGCCAGCCGCGGAGTGAAGGTGATGATCCAGGCGCGCGGCGAGGACATGATCCAGAACTCGATCCGCCCCGGCCATCCGTTCGGCTACCTGGACAGCGAGATCCTGCATGGCGACGGCACCCAGCTGATGATCGGCTTCGGGCTCGATGCGGAGCAGTGCGACACGACGGACCTCGCGGCGATGCAGGCGGACCTCGACGAGACCATCCCCGGCTACGAGCTGCTCGACATCACGGCGCACGACTGGCTGGCCGACGAGTTCTCACGCGGAACCTGGGCCATCCATCGCCCCGGCTGGTACGAGCATCACCACGCCGCGATGCGCCGTCCGGAGGGCAACCTGATCCTGGCCGGCTCCGACCTGGCCAACGGCTGGGCCGGCTTCATCGACGGTGCGATCGAGTCGGGGCTCGGGGCGGGCCGCTGGGCGCTGGCGCTGACCGGCTGAGGGGCGCCGGGCCCGGCACATGGCCGGACCCGACGCTCGAGGGGCTAGGGGTGACCCATGGTGCCCGTGCCGGTGACGTTGAAGCTCGAATCGACGTAGACGATTACCTCCGAGCCGTCGCTCTTCTTGATGTGGGCCTCATAGGGCGAGCCCGTGTCCGCGTCGGTCTCCACGCGCTCGATCGTGCCCCCGGGAACCTTGGCCAGGGCGGCGGCCTTGACCTTGGCGGCCGTGTCGCCGGTCAGCAGCTTCTCGGTCTTGCCGTTGGCCTGGTGGCCGCCGAGCGAGGGGTCACGCCGCGCCGGCGGGGCTCCCTGGGGCTGAGCCGCGTTGCCGGGGGTGGTCGCCGTCGGCGTCGTGGCCGTGGTGGTGCTCGTGCCGGAGCTTGCCGCGTTGGCAAGCGCCGCACCGCCCAGGGCGGCAGCTCCGACAGCCGCCACGGTGGCGAGATGAGCGCGTCGCATGGGTAGTCCTTTCAGCGGGGATGGATGTGCCTGCTGCGGACGACCCTCCTCTCCTTCGGCGGGAATATGCCGAGGCGGGGCTGAGATTCGACTGAGAGAGGGGGCGGCGCCGGGCCTAGCCGACGGGCGTGGCCGGGCCGCCCTCGAGCTTGCTCTCCTCGAACACCCCTTGGTAGAAGCGCACGATGTGAGTCTCGACGGCCTCGGCCGCGGCGTCCGCGTCGCCCTGCTCGATCAGGTTGATGATCTGCTCGTGCTCGGTGACCAGGCGATCGCGCTCTGACTTCCAGTCGTCGAGGGCGGCGAAGCCGCGGATCATGTCCCTCACCACGGTGCCTCGCAACGCCTCCATCAGCACGGGGGCCAGCGCGTTGCCGGAGACGCGAGCCAGCTCCACGTGGAAGTCCGTGTCGAGGCCGTTGTAGGTCTCGGGCTTGTCCGCCTTGCGCATCCCCTCGACGATCTCGCGCAGCGTTCCGGTGTCGCGCGGCTCGGGCTGAGTGGCGGCCCGCCGAGCCGCGTGACCCTCCAGCACCGCGCGCAGATCCACGATGTCCTCGGTCGGGATTCGGGACAGGGCGGTGTGCAGTCGAAGGGCGCTCTCAAGCCCGTTCTGGGCGGTGTCGGCCACGATCGAGCCGGCGGACGCACCGGTGCCGCGGCGCGCGATCACCACGCCGAACATCTCGAGCGCGCGGAGCGCCTCGCGCACCGACGAGCGACTGACCCCGAAGGTGTCCGCAAGCTCGCGCTCGGAGGGCAGACGGTCGCCGGACTTCAGCTCCCCGGAGAGGATCTTCTCCTCGATCTGCACGATGATCTGCTCGAACGTGCGCCGCTGTTCGAGCGCCCGAAACTGCGGTGAAGGGCGCTCTTCGGGCATCTGGGCGTGAGAGTACCAGGGTGCCTGTCGCGTCTTGACGAGGCGGCGAGCGGTCTGTATGGTCGGACCACTGCAAGGTCGAACGCGGGTTTTTCGCGTTCTGGGCCCCTGCCTCGCCGACCCTTCGCAGGGCATTATTCCTACATGACCGAGCTCGCTCACGGATCCGACGACGCCCCGATTCGCGTCCTGCTCGCCAAGGTCGGCCTCGACGGTCACGACCGCGGCGTGAAGGTCGTCGCGCGCGCGCTGCGCGACGCGGGCATGGAGGTGGTCTACACGGGCCTGCATCGCAGCCCCGAGGAGATCGTGGCCACCGCGGTGCAGGAGGACGTGGACGTGATCGGCGTGAGCCTGCTCTCCGGCGCGCACATGACCCTCTTCCCGATGATCATCGAGCAGCTGCGCGAGCAGGGCATCGTCGAGCGCTACATCCTGATCGGCGGCGGCGTGATGCCGGACGAGGACGTGGACGCGCTGATGGCGATGGGCGTCAAGGCGATCCTCGGTCAGGACACGCCGCCCGACGCGGTCGTCGACTGCGTTCGGAGGCTGGTGGCCGAGCGGGGAGTTCGCGCTTGATGGAGCAGTGGAGTTGGCCGCCGGCGTACGACGACTCCTACATGCCAGCGCCGGATCAGGAGTACTGGTTCCCCGTCCGCGAGACGATGGATCCGGAAGAGCGCGACGCCGCCATCCTGGTCCGCCTGCGCGAGGTCATGACGCTACGCGTACGAGCGCTCCCCCTTCTATCGCCGGAAGTGGGACGCCGCGGGCGTCGAGATCCCCGAGATCAGGTCGCTGGCGGACTTCGAGCGGGTGCCGGTGATCACCAAGGAGGAGCTGCGGCTGGCCCAGGCCGAGCACCCGCCCTTCGGCGACTACCTCTGCATCCCCGAGAGCGAGGTGGCGCGGATCCACGGCACCTCGGGCACCACCGGCCGCCCGACGGCCTTCGGCATCGGGCCGGCTGACTGGCGGTCGATCGCCAACGCGCACGCGCGCGTGATGTGGTCGATGGGCATCCGCCCGACCGACACCGTGTTCGTGGGCGCGGTCTTCAGCCTCTACCTGGGCTCCTGGGGCGCTCTGCTCGGAGCCGAGCGCCTCGGCGCGGCGGCCTTCCCGTTCGGGGCCGGGGTGGTGGGCCAGACGCTGCGAGCCGTGAACTGGCTGGCCCAGATGAAGCCCACGGTGTTCTACGGCACGCCGTCGTACGCCCTGCGCCTGGCGGAGGTCGCCGCAGGAGAACGGCGTGGACCCGCGCGACTTCGGCCTCCGCCGGCTCTTCTTCTCGGGGGAGCCGGGCGCCGCCATCCCCACGATCCGGGGCCAGATCGAGGAGGTCTACGGCGGCAAGGTGTTCGACTCCGGGTCGATGGCCGAGATGACCCCCTGGATGAACCTCGGCGAGTCGAGCGCGCAGGCGGGCATGCTCTGCTGGCAGGACATCGTCTACACCGAGGTGGTGGACCCGGAGACGGTCACCCGGGTTCCCTACGGCGGCGAGGGCACGCCCGTCTACACGCACCTCGAGCGCACGAGCCAGCCGATGATCCGGCTGCTGTCCGGCGATCTCACGCGCTGGGAGGCGAGCCCGAGCCCGTGCGGCCGCACCTATCCGCGCCTGCCGCGCGGGATGTACGGACGCATCGACGACCAGTTCACGGTGCGCGGCGAGAACATCTACCCGAGCGCGATCGACGAGATCGTCCGCGGCCTGGACGGCTACGGCGGCGAGCACCGCATCATCGTGTCCCGGGAGGAGACGATGGACACGCTGGCGGTACAGGTCGAATACAAGACCTCGCTCGGGAACGACGAGGCCGCGCAGGCGGAGTTCCGCCACCGGGTCGAGACCGCGCTGCGCACGACGCTCGGCGTCTCGACGCAGGTCGTGCTCGTGGAGCCGAAGGCCCTTGAGCGGACGGAGTTCAAGGCCCGGCGGGTGATCGATCGAAGCGGATCTGTTCCGAGAGCACCTCGACTCCCGATGACAGACCGCTACGCAGAGCTCCTCGCGCGCGCGCGCGAGGGCCACGTGCCCTCGATAGGGCAGCTCATCTCGGCCCTGGAGTCCCGCGTCCGCCGGCAGCGAGAGCATCCTTCCCGCGCCTGTACGCCGCCGCGGGCCACGCGCACGATCGTCGGCGTCACCGGCGCCCCCGGAAGCGGCAAGAGCACCCTGGTCGGGCGCCCTCGCTGGCGAGCTGCGCGCGCGCGACAAGACCGTGGCGATCGTGGCCGTGGACCCCTCGAGCTCGCTCACCGGCGGCTCGATCCTCGGCGACCGGATCCGCATGCAGCGAGCACACGCTCGATCCGGGCATGTTCGTCCGCTCGATGTCCACGCGCGGCTGGCTCGGCGGCGTCTCCCGCGCGACGTTCGACGCCGTCACCGTGCTCGACGCCGCGGGCTGGGACTGCGTGATCGTCGAGACCGTCGGCGTCGGTCAGGCCGACGTCGAGATCGTGCGCCTCGCGCACACGACGATCGTCGTGTCCGTGCCCGGGCATGGGCGACGACATCCAGGCGATCAAGGCCGGCCTGCTGGAGGTCGCCGACCTGCACGTGGTGAACAAGGCCGACCGGCCGGACTCGGACAAGGTGGTCACCGAGCTGCTCGCGATGCTCACCCTGGGCGACCTGCCCGACGAGACCGGCTGGGCCATCCCGGTGCTCGCCACCGAGGCGCTCACGCGGCGTGGGCGTGCCGGAGCTGGCCGACGCGCTCGAGCAGCACGCGACGTGGCTGCGCGAGTCGGGCGAGCTGGAGCGGCGCGAGCGCCTTGCGGCGGCGGCGGCGCATCCGCTCGATCGCCAAGGAGCTCGTGGTGGCCCACACCGAGGATCCGTCGGCGCGCGAGCACTTCGACGAGCTGGTGACGGAGGTCGCCGCCCGCCGCTCGGATCCCGCACAGCGCCGCCCACAGTCTGATAGAGGAACTGACCAACCGCGACCGTCCCCTGGAGAAGATGTCATGACGATGAGCTCCACCGACGCAACCAAGCTGATCGAGGACGCCGTGCGCGAGCAGGTCGAGCAGGAGCTGCGCGACTGGGAGGGCGGCGAGCTGGCCGAGTTCCTCAGCGCGCGCGCCCGAGAGCAAGCCGGAGGACCAGTACCTCACCGGCTCGCGGCTGCCGGTCCGAGCGCGTCTACACGCCCGCCGACCTGGCGGACGCCCCCTGGGAGGACATCGGCCTTCCCGGCCGCTACCCGTTCACCCGCGGCCCCTACCCCACGATGTACCGCGGCCGCCCCTGGACGATGCGCCAGATCGCCGGCTTCGGAACGCCCGACCAGACCAACGAGCGCTTCCAGTACCTGATCGCCCAGGGCCAGACGGGGCTGTCGGTGGACTTCGACATGCCCACGCTGATGGGCTACGACTCGGACGACCCGAAGAGCATCGGCGAGGTGGGCCGCGAGGGCGTGGCGGTCGACGTGCTCGAGGACATGGACCAGCTCTTCCACGGCATCGACCTCGAGGCGATCAGCGTCTCGATGACGATCAACCCGAGCGCCTGGATCCTGCTGGCGATGTACGTCGCCCTCGCCGAGGATCGCGGGCTCGACCTGAACAAGCTCGCCGGGCACGATCCAGAACGACATCCTCAAGGAGTACATCGCGCAGAAGGAGTGGATCTACCCGCCCGGGCCGAGCATGCGGATCGTGCGCGACACGATCACCTACGCGGCCGCGAACATGGCCCGCTACAACCCGATCAACATCAGCGGGTACCACATCTCAGGAGGCGGGCTCGAGCTCCGTCCAGGAGGCGGCCTTCACGATGGCGATCACGCGCGCGTACGTTCGCGAGGTCACCGCGACCGGCATGCACGTCGACGAGTTCGCGCCGCGGCTGTCCTTCTTCTTCGTCTGCCAGTCGGACTTCTTCGAGGAGATCGCGAAGTTCCGGGCGCTGCGCCGCTTCTACGCGCGGATGATGAAGGAGGAGTTCGGGGCCCAGAAGCCCGAGTCGATGCGGATGCGCTTCCACTGCCAGACGGCGGCGGCCACGCTCACCAAGCCGCAGCCGCTCAACAACATCGTGCGCACGGCGTTCCAGGCGCTGGCGGCGGTGCTCGGCGGCACGCAGTCGCTGCACACCAACGGCCTCGACGAGGCCTACGCGATCCCCTCGCGAGATGGCGATGAAGATCGCGCTGCGCACGCAGCAGATCATCGCCGAGGAGACGCAGCGTCACGCAGGTGATCGACCCGCTCGGGGGCTCGTACTTCGTCGAGACGCTGACCAACGAGTTCGAGGCGAAGATGCTCGAGTACATGGAGCGCGTCGAGGAGCTCGGCGGCACGCTGCGGGCGATCGAGCTGAACTACTTCCAGCGCGAGATCGCCGACTTCGCCTACGACTACGCGCAGCGCAAGGCGTCGGGCGACCGCGCCGTGGTGGGCGTGAACAAGTTCGTGGACGAGACCGAGGACCACAAGGTCGAGGTCCACGCGGCCGACCCGCACCACCGAGGCGCGCAAGATCGCCCGGCTCACGGAGATCAAGCGGGAGCGCGACAACGAGCGCGTGGAGGCAGACGCTCGCGCGCGCTGGTCGAGGTCGCCAAGGATCCGGACGCGAACCTGATGCCGGCCACGATCGACGCCGTGCGGGCGCAGGCCTCGATGGGCGAGATCGTCTACCGGCTCGAGGAGCTGTTCGGCCGCTACTCCGAGACGCCGGTCTTCTGAACATCATCGATCTGAAATTCGCCGGCGGCCCCGGGAGGCTGGGCGCCTGGCGGGTGGGTGACGTGCTGGTGGACTGCGGTCCCGTCACGTGCCAGCCCGCGCTGCTCGAGGGCATGGGGGACTGGCAGCCCAGCGCGCTGCTGCTCACGCACATCCACTTCGACCACGCCGGAGGGGCGGGTGCCCTGGTGGAGCGCTGGCCCGACATGCCCGTCTACGTCCATCGTCGCGGCGCCCGGCACCTGGTCGACCCGAGCCGGCTGCTCGCCAGCGCGCGCCGGGTGTTCGGCGACGAGCTCGATCACCTCTTCGGGCCCATGACCCCCATTCCCGAGGAGAGCCTGCGGATCCTCGACGGGGGCGAGCGCGTCGGCCCGTTCGAGGTGCTCTACACGCCGGGACACGCCTCGCACCACGTCACCTACTTCCACGACGACGGATCGGCGTTCCCCGGCGACGTGGCGGCGGTCTGGCTGGGCTCGGACACGATCGTCCCGCCCACGCCGCCGCCCGACATCAACCTGGATCTCTGGCGCCAGTCGGTCGACCAGGTCGGCGGAGCGCGGGCCCACCAGCCTCCGCCTGCCTCACTTCGGGCTGGTGAGCGATCCGCGAAGCACACCTCGCGGGGGTGCGCGAGGCGCTCGCTCGGCATGAGGAGCTGGCACGAGGCTCGTGCGAGGACTACGTGGCCGCGGTCTCGGCGCATGTTGGACGCCGCCAAGCCGGACGGCGTGGGCGAGGACTACAAGATCCTGATCCCACTGGATCAGAACCACGCGGGCCTGCGGCGCTGGCTCGACAAGAGCGGTCAGTAGCCGTGAGCCCCCGCCTGGTCGTCGCGCGCGGTACCTTCACAGGCCTGCGCTTGGTAGGGCCTTAACAAACTGGCCGTTTCGGCCCGGATACATCCCAACGGAAGGAATGACCGCATGACTACCGGTCAACGCGAAGCAAACGTCACCGAGAAGGGGACGCGTCTCGTAGACCTCTCACTGGGCATCTACAACGGCATGCCGTCGCACGCCCTCTTCCCGCCGCCGACCCTGCTGCCGTACGCCGACCACGAGAGCTCGAAGAGCGTTGGGCTCGGTACCCCGGACGACCTGTTCACGTACGCGGTCAACTACCTCGCGACGCTCGAGCACGTGGGAACCCACGTCGACGCCCCGCTGCACATCAATCCCGAGGGCGATTCGGTCGACCTTCAGCCGCTCGACCTGTTCATGGGCAAGGCCGTCTGCTTCGACGTCCGCCACATCGGCGACCTCGGCGAGGTCGACGCCGCCGAGATGGAGGCCGCGGAGGAGAAGTCGGGCGTGAAGGTGGACGGCCACATCGTGCTGCTCTGCTCGGGGTTCCACGACCGCCACTGGCCCAACATCGAGGTCGTCACCAAGAACCCTGGCCTGACCGCTGACGCAACCCACTGGCTGGCCGAGCGCGGATCGCGCATGCACGGGGTGGAGGGACCCTCCACCGACCGGGCGGGCAACCGGGAGTTCCCGAGCCACCGCGCCTGTCGCGACCTGGGGATCTACCACTTCGAGTGGCTGGTCAACCTCGACCAGCTGCTGGGCATCGGCGAGTTCCAGTTCTACGGCTTCCCGCTGAAGATCGAGGGCGGCACCGGATCCCCGGTCCGCGCCGATTGCCGAACTGCCTGCATGAGCGGCGAAGACAGGCCCCTGTTCGAGAAGATCGTCGACTACTACGGCGGCTTCTTCGGCATCTGGATGGTGGCCATAGGGCGGCGAGCAGGACTGTTCGCCGCGCTGAAGGAGCGCGGCCCGATGGACGCGGCCGCGCTCGCCGCGGAGAAGGGCTACGACGAGAAGTACGTCACCACCTGGTGCCGGAGCGCCTACGCGTTCGAGCTGATCGAGCACTCGGAGGAGGGCTTCTCGATGTCGGATGAGGCGGCCGCGGTGCTGCTCGACCCGGGCGATCCGAGCTACATGGGTGGCCGGGGCGAGTTCTTCACCCTGCTCACGGCCGACCTCGAGATGTATCCGGCGCGCATGGCCGACGGCGGCCGCTACCCGCTCGCGGACCGGCCGCCGGCGGTGGCCGACACGCTGCAGGCCGCGGCCCTTCCCGACGCACCGAACGCGATCGCGAACGTGGTGCCGAAGCTCGAGGGGCTGGAGGACAGGCTCGCCGCCGGTGGCGACATCCTCGACGCGGGCTGCCTGGCCGGAGGCGGCCTGCGCGCGTTCGCGGATGCCTTCCCGGAGGCGCAGCTCGTCGGGATCGACCTGGCGGATCATCTGCTCGACCAGGCGCGCGAGGCACTCGGCGACGCGGGCGACGATCGAGCGCAAGCACGTCACCGAGCTCGGGGACGAGCGGCAGTTCGACCTGATCTGGTGCAACGTCGCGCTGTCTCACACCTGGGGCGCCGGGCCCGAGGTGATCGCGGCGCTTCGCGGGCTGCTGAAGCCGGGCGGCTGGCTGATCGCGTCGGAGGTGCCGAACCCGCCGACCATCGAGGGCCTCCGCTCACCGACGGGCCGCATGTTCGTGGGCGTGGCCACGTACGTGTCGCTGATGGGCCCGGGCCTGTTGACCGAGGACCAGCTCACGTCCCTGCTCGAGGACGGTGGCTTCTCCGAGGTGAAGCTCGTCGAGCAGCCGGCGCGCACGCGCATGATGGTGGCGGCCCGGGCGTGAGCCCCGACCGGTCGGGAGACGGCCCGACGGTCGCCCGTCTGATCGCAGAGTTCCTGGAGGCGCGCGGAGTCGAGCGCGTCTACGGGCTCTGCGGCGGCCACATCCAGCCGATCTGGGACGAGGCGGCCCGGCTGGGCATCGCCGTGGTGGACGTCCGGCACGAGTGCGCCGCCGTCTACATGGCGCACGCCGAGGCCGAGCTGCACGACCGCCTCGCCGTGGCGATGGTCACGGCCGGACCCGGCGCTGACCAACGCGATCACGGGCATCGCCAACGCGAGCAAGTCCTGCGTGCCCGTGCTCGTGATCGCCGGCCGCCCGCCACGGCCCCAGGCCGGCATGGGAGCGCTTCAGGACATGCCCCAGGCCTCGCTCGTCAGCGACATCTGCCGGCGCACCGAGGAGATCTACGAGCAGGCCCACGTGCTGCCGCGGCTCGACGGAGCGGTGGACGCGGCCCTGGGGGCGAGCGGCCCTGCCGGTCCCGCCTACATCGACTTCCCCACCGATCTGCTGCGCGAGACCGTGACCCCGGCGGCGCTCGACCGCAGCTGGATGCGCCCCCGCCGTCGCGCCGCCGCGGCGGCGGACCCGCGCGCGACGTGGCGGCCGCCGCCGAGCTGATCCGCTCGGCCCGGCGCCCGCTCGTGATCTCCGGCCGGGCCGCGAGGCGCGCCCCGACGGAGCTGCGCGACGCTGCTCGATCAGACCGGCGCGCTGTACCTCGACACGGCCGAGAGCCGCGGCGCGCGTGCCCACGGACCACCCGGCCGCGGTGCCCGGCGTGCGGGGGCGGGCGATGTCCGAGGCCGACCTCGTGATCACCGTCGGGCGGCGGCTCGACTTCCAGCTGGCGTACGGCTCGCGCTTCGTGTTCGACTCGGATGCGCGCTTCATCCGCATCGGCCCGACGCGCGACGACACCGCCGAGAACCGGCGCGGCGATGTGGAGATCAGAGCGGACGCGGGCCTGGCGCTGCGCGCGCCTGCTGGACGCCGGCGCGCGGCCCGCCGAGCGCGACGCGGCCTGGGCCGAGGCTCTGGTGAGCGCGAACGCCGAGCGACGCGCCAAGCTCGCGGCGGCGCTGGAGAGCACCGAGCCATGTGCCGACGGGGCGATGCATCCCTACACCCTGATCGCCGCACTCAACCGCTTCATCGACGACGACACGATCGTGATCGCCGACGGCGGCGACATCCTGTCGTTTGCGCGCGTGGCGCTGAAGGCCCCGACCTACCTCGATCCCGGGCCGCTCGGATGCCTCGGCGTGGGCGTTCCGTTCGCCGTGTCGGCGGCGCTGAACTTCCCCGAGCGCAGGGTCGTCTCGCTCGTGGGCGACGGGTCGTTCGGGTTCACCGCGATGGAGGTGGACACCGCCGTGCGCACCGGTGCGAGAGCGGTGTTCGTGGTGGCCAACAACGAGGGCTGGAACATCGAGCGGCAGGATCAGCTCAGCACCTACGGGGGCAACCTGGTGGGGGTGGAGCTTCCCGGCTGCCGCTACGACCTGCTGGGCGAGGCGCTCGGTGCGCACGCCGAGCACGTCGAACACGAGGCGGACCTGGACGGCGCGCTCCAGCGGGCCTTCCAGAACGCGCCCGCGGTCGTGGACGTGACGGTCAGCCGTGATCCGGTGTCCGGCGACTTCACGAGCGGCCTCGCCCGCGTGCCCGATCGGCAGGCCCTGACGGCCTGGGACGACGCCGAGCGAGCCAACGCCTAGTGCCGGCGGCTCGGGTCAGAGGGCGCGACCGGGGTTGAACAGCCCCTCGGGATCCAGCGCGTGCTCCTCTGACGAACGGGTTGGCTGTTGGTCTGACGATGGATAGCATGACCCCGCTCGCCGTAGGCTCGCGTGCCGGCGTCCCAAACGATCGGAGAACTAGATGAGCGAAGTGATGATTGGCGACTGCCGAATCTGGTACGAGGTCGACGGGAGCGGCGAGCACATGCTCCAGATCGGCGGCGCCGGATTCGGGCACGAGAACTTCAACGCCGTCAGCGAAGCGATGAAGGCCAACTTCACGGTGATCGACTTCGACCTGCGCGGCTACGGCCTGAGCGATCGCCCCGAGCAGCACTATGACTTCGACGTCTGGGCCGACGACGTGGCCGAGGTGATCAGGGCGGTCGGCGTGGACCGCACGCACGTGCACGGCACCTCGATGGGCGGGATGGTCGCGATTCGGCTGGCGGCCAAGTACCCCGAGCTGATCGACACGCTGATCCTGAGCTGCACCGCAGCGAAGTCCGACCACATGATGCGTGCGCGCTGGAAGGTCTGGATCGAGCTGGCCAAGGCCTACGGCACCGACAGCGAGATCCTCGCCGAGGAGATCTCCACCCAGGCGCTGAGCCGCCGCTTCCTCGACGGCCCAACGGGCGACGACACCGTCACCGCCATCCAGGGCGTGCTCGAGCGCAACGCGCCGGTGTTCACGTTCAACGCGGCCTGCCAGGCGATGATCGACATGGACCTCACCGAGGACCTGAAGGCGATCCAGGCGCCCACCATGGTCGTGGCCGGCGACGAGGACATCCTCACGCCGCTGACGCAGGGTCCGCAGGGGCTCGGCAGCGCCAAGATCGTCGAGCTGATCCCGAACGCGGAGCTGTGCCTGATGCAGGGCATCGCTCACTCCAACCTGCTCGAGGCGCCCGAGGCGTCGGTGAACGACATCGTGGCGTTCGTGAGCCGGGTGGCCGCCGCCGCCCGTTAGTGCCCAGCCGGGCACGCCCGTCCGCGCCGCTGGCCCGGCCCGTACCGCTCACATAACGGGGGAATCAGCCGATACAAAGGTATGTCTGGCCCACCGGAAGGGGTGTCCCCTGCCTGGTCCTCGCGACCGTGGGCTGCCCGTTTCCTGCGCGGACCGTGGTCGTCGCGCCGCTGCTGGCCTCGGTGGTATTCGTCTGGCTCGTCAGCCGCTGGGTGCCCGCTCCGCGCGGGTCCGTGGCCGAATACGCGCTCTGGTGGCTCGCGCTCAGCGCGGTGGGCAGCGTCGTGCTGGTGGTGGCGGACCGGGCCGCGCGCCGGCTGCTTCCGCTCGCGGCGCTGTTGCGGCTGTCCCTTGTCTTCCCCGACGAGGCTCCGTCTCGCTTCCGCGCGGCGCTCGAGGCCGGCCGGGTTCGCCGCCTGGAGGATCGTCTTGAGCTGATGCGCGAGGCCCGCGCGGCTAGTCAGCCCCTCGCAGACGTTCACGATCACGGTCATCCTCTGACCGGAGGCCCCGCGACCCTGCGCGGTTCGCTCTGAGCTACGCCTCGGGGCGGTAGCGCAGGCCGTCGAGGGCGACGCGCAGGATGTGCTCGACCTGCGCGGGATCGCTGGCCGGGATCTTGGCGATGCCGACGACCATCTGGATCACGCTCGCCGATGTCCACGTCCGGGCGCACGACCCCGGCCTCCTGGGCGCGCTTGCAGCAGCGGCTCGCCGGCCGCGAAGAGCGACGTGCGGCAGACCTGGAACAGCGCGGCGTCCTGGTCGAGGTAGTTCGAGCAGCTCGGCGGCCAGCGCCCGCTTGGTGGCGATGTAGCCGATGAAGTCGCTCGAACCAGCCGGTCAGCGCCTCCCACGGGTCGCCGCCGTCGAGCTCGGCGGCTGAGCGGCACATCTCCTCGACCTCGCCGACGTAGAGCGCCTCGAGCAGCGCCTGGCGGTTGGGGAAGTGGCGGTAGAGCGTGCCGATCCCCACGCCGGCGCGGCGCGCGATCTCCTCGAGCGAGGTCGACTCGCCGCCCTCGGCAAACGCCTCGCGCGCGGCCGCGAGCACCTTCTCGTAGTTGCGCCGCGCGTCGGCCCGCTTGGGGCGGGCGATCAGGGTCTCGGCGGGTGTCTCGGTGGTGCTCATGACAAATCTCCTTGACAAACGGAGGGTCCCTCCGTATAGTTCCGGAGGCTTCCTCCAGTTATTTCGGAGGTGGCCTCCAGTTTAGCCCCTGATGGACCGCTCGACAAGTTGGGAACCGAATGAATTTCATCACCGCCGCAGTACCCGCTCAGACCCCGGACAGCCGCCGCTGGGCGAGCTCTGTTCGTCGTCTGCCTGGCGCAGCTGATGATCGTGCTCGACGTCACGATCGTGAACGTCGCGCTGCCCTCGATCCAGCACGACCTCCACTTCAGCCAGGCGAACCTGACCTGGGTCGTCAACGCCTTCCTCGTCACCTTCGGGAGCCTGCTGCTCCTGGCCGGCCGGCTCGGCGACCTCGTCGGGCGCAAGCGCGTGTTCCTCGCCGGCGTCGTGACCTTCACGGTCGCCTCGCTGCTGTGCGGGGTCGCGCCCACGCCAGGGAGTGCTGATCGGCGCCCGCTTCCTGCAGGGCATCGGCGCGGCCGCTCAGGCCTCGGTGATCCTGGCGATCATCGTCACCGAGTTCCCCGAGGCCAGCCGAGCGCGCGCGCGCGATGAGCGCGTACGTGTTCGTCTCGGTCGCCGGCGGCTCGCTCGGCCTGCTCGCCGGCGGCCTGCTCGACCCAGGCGCTCAGCTGGCACTGGGTCTTCTTCGTGAACCTCCCGATCGGCATCGCCACGTTCGCCCTCGGCCAGGCGCTGATCCGCGCGGACAGCGGGCTCGGCTTCGGGCACGGTGTGGACTGGCTCGGCTCGGTGCTCGTCACCGCCTCGCTGATGAGCGCGATCTACGCGATCGTCCAGGCCACGAAGCCACGGCTGGATCTCCGCCCCGGTGCTCGGGATCGGCGCGGCTCGCCGTGTTGCTGATGGCCGCGTTCATCGCTCTCGAGGCCCGCATCGAGAACCCGATCATGCCGCTGCGGATCCTCCGCCTGCAGCGGCCTGATCAACGCCAGCCTGGTCAGGGGCGTGCTCGTCACCGGCATGTACTCGACGTTCTTCCTGGGCACGCTCTACCTCGAGCACGTCCGCCACTACAGCGCCCTGCAGACCGGTGCCGCGTTCCTGCCCTGGACGCTCACCGTCGCGGTGCTCTCACGCGGGATCACCGCGCGGCTGGTGCAGCGGTTCGGGCCGCTCCCGGTCCTCACCACCGGAATGGCGACCGCCGTCGTCGGACTGCTCCTGTTCGCCACGGTGGGGCCCGACACCAGCTTCTTCCCGACGATCTTCTTCGCCTGCTTCTTGATCGGCTTCGGCATCGGCAACGCCTTCATGCCGCTCCTGACCCTCGCGATGGCCGACGTCCCGCCCGCGGACGCCGGGCTCGGCTCCGGGATCACCAACGTCTCGCAGCAGATCAGCGGCGCGCTCGGACTCGCCGTGCTCAGCACGCTCGCCGACAACCACACGAAGAGCCTGCTGGCCGCGCACCACGGCGCTGACCAGCTCCCTGATCGGCGGCTACCGGCTCGCGTTCCTCGTCGGTGCGGCCATGATCGCCGTCGGGATCGTCCTGGCATTCGCGCTCCTGCGCCCCCGCGGCGCACAGCCCGAGCTCGAAACGGCTGAGGCCGACGACGCCATCCTCCTCAACCTAGATATGGAGCACCAAGCAGCATGAACCAGCTCAACCAGATTCACTCCCGGCCGACACGTCCGACGCGGTGGTCGCCGCCTACATCCACGAGATCTCGGCGCGGCATGCCAGTGCCTCCTCGGGACCGGCGCGGCGCGGCGATCGGCCGGGTCGCACCCGCCGGCGCTTCGACGCCCACCCAGCGACCCGCTCGACCAGCGGGTTGGAGGAACGGGTGAGGCGCGTGCAGACCTCGTTTCGGTGACAGACGCGCGGGCCCTGATCGCTCTCAGCGGTCAGGGCCCGTGCGCGTCACGTCAGGACTGCAGGAAGGCCAGCAGGTCGGCGTTGATCGTCTCGGCCTGGGTGGTCGGCATGCCGTGCGGGAATCCCTCGTACGTCTTCAGCGTCCCGTTCTGCACGAGCTTCGCGGACAGCGGGCCGGAGTCGGCGTAGGGAACGATCTGGTCGTCGTCGCCGTGCATCACCAGGACCGGCACCGTGATCTTCTTGAGGTCCTCGGTGAAATCGGTCTGGGAGAAGGCGACGATGCCGTCGTAGTGGGCCTTCGCTCCGCCCATCATTCCCTGGCGCCACCAGTTCTCGATGATCGCCTCCGAGGATTCCACGCCGGGCCGGTTGAAGCCGTAGAAGGGGCCCGACGGCAGCGCCCGGTAGAACTCGGACCGGTTGGCGGCGAGCTGGGCCTGAAGGTCGTCGAACACGCTCTTCGGCAGCCCGCCGGGGTTGGCGTCGGTCTGCACCATCAGCGGCGGCACCGAGCTGATCAACACCGCCTTCGCCACGCGGGCTCTCGCCGTGTCGGGCGATGTAGTGCACGACCTCGCCGCCACCGGTGGAGTGGCCGACGTGGACGGCGTCCTGGAGATCGAGATGCGCGGTCACCGCGGCCAGGTCGTCGGCGTAGTGGTCCATGTCGTGGCCGTCGCTGGTCTGCGTCGAGCGGCCGTGGCCGCGCCGGTCATGGGCGATGACGCGGTAGCCGTGCTGCAGGAAGAACAGCATCTGGGTGTCCCAGTCGTCGGCCGAGAGGGGCCAGCCGTGGCTGAAGACGATCGGCTGGCCCGAGCCCCAGTCCTTGTAGAAGATCTCCGTGCCATCTGAGGTGGTGATCGTGCCCATGCGCTGCTACCTCCGTCGGTCTGGGGTTCACGCCGAAACGTCACGAACCGGCAGCGTAATCCCGATCGACCTTCGTGAGTGGTCCGGCTCAGCTGCCTGGAAGTCCAGGCCGTCACGAGCTCGCCGAATCGCTGCAAGTAGAGCGGCCAGCCCGCGTTACCGTCGATCCCGGCGCGGACCGCCTCCCAACCCTCGCCGTGTCGATCGAG
The DNA here is from genome assembly GCA_963729205.1 of uncultured Thermoleophilaceae bacterium. Lineage (GTDB taxonomy): Bacteria > Actinomycetota > Thermoleophilia > Solirubrobacterales > Thermoleophilaceae > JAICJR01. The sequence goes on along the minus strand of CAVSNA010000020.1, from coordinate 61,436 downwards.
GTTGCGGTGCTCGAGTTCTACCCGCGTCCGGTCGGGGCTCGGCGATGAATCGCACCTCGACCTCGCTCATCTTACTCGGGCTCGGTCTCGATCTGCCATCTGACGATGTCCCAGCTGATCACCATGCGCTGAGGCGGTTCGTATGCGAGTACTCGGGCCCAGTGACATTCGCTGCCGTCGATGCCGCGGTCGTAAAGGTGCCCGCCAACGCGTGGCTCAGAAACGGTTTCAGCGATGTCGACGCCAAGAAGGTTGTGCTCTCGGGGCTTGAAGCTGCCGAAGTCCTCGGTGAAGAGGAGAACGCGCGCTCGATCGGGACGTTGACGACGATCTCGTGGCGCACGGCGGTCGCTTCTGCTGGGGCAGTCATGGGCTCTCCTGTTCGTTCTGTTCGACTGCTGTCTTGTAGGCCGCAAGGGCGTCTGCCCAGAACCGATCGAGCTCGGCCCGCAGCTTGCTGAGGCCGTTGTGATTGACGTGTAGATGCGGCGGTTGCCTGCCGGCCGGTCGGTCACCAGCCCGGTCCTTGAGCACCTTGAGGTGTTGTGAACGGCGGGCGGCTGACCGTGAAGCCCGCGCGCGAGCTCGCTGACGGCACATGGCCGTCTGGCGACCCGCTCGAAGATCGCGCGGCGCGTCCGATCGCCCAGGGCAGACCAGCTGTCAGTTTGGTAAGCAGGCACTAACGGTAAGCGTACGCTTACACGTTTCGAGAGTCAAGCGAGAGCAGCCGCTGGAGCGTTAGCCGAGCGTCGTTCCGGGCATCCCATTGTGCATGGGAAAGACCTCACATCCGAGCACCAGGGAAGTGGCAGCGGCCGCCGCGCTCGCCGGCGCCGCCGCGGCTGGCGGCAAGGTCGCGTGGGACAAGTTGTCCGGCTCGGGCGACGACGGTGAACAGGCCTTCCGCCTCCACACGGGAGAGCCCACTCCGGAAGGTCATCCGGCGCATCGCGCGCGGCCAGCTCGACCAGGCGGAGGCCGAGCTGAAGAACGCCCCGAAGCGCAAGCTCGCCGCCGCGGTGCACGACACGCGCAAGTCGCTCAAACGGCTGCGCGCGACCGTCCGGCTCGGGCGCGACGCGCTGGGGGAGGAGACCTACAAGCGTGAGAACCAGGCGTTCCGCGACACCGGCCGGCGGCTCGCCGGGGTGCGCGACGCCTCCGTGCTGATCGAGACGCTCGATGCGCTCGAGCAGGCCACCCCTGGAGAGCTGCCGAGCGATGCCACCGCTGGACTGCGCGAGCGGCTGGAGGCCGAACGCAAGCAGGCGCTGCAGTCGCTGAAGGACGACGACGCCGCGATCGACGGCGTTTGCGACGACCTCGATCAGGCGCGCACGCGGACAGCCACGTGGACCTTCGAAGCCGACGGGTTCGCCGCGCTCGAGCCGGGCCTGCAGGCGCATCTACGGGCGCGGGCGAAAGGCGATGAGCGCCGCGGCGGAGGAGCCGAGCACCGACAACCTCCACGAGTGGCGCAAGCGCGTGAAGGACCTCTGGCACGCCGAGCAGATCCTTCGAGGAGCGTCCCCGAAGAAGATGAAGAAGCGGGCCAAGCGAACACATGAGCTGTCCGATCTGCTCGGCGACGACCACGATCTCGCCGAGCTGCGCAGCTACGCGAGCACGCATCCCGAATGCTTCGACGACCGCGTGACACAGGTCGCACTCGTGGCCGTGATCGACCGGCGCAGGAAGGAGCTTCAGCGCGAGGCGCTGAAGCTCGGGTCGAGGCTCTATCGCAGCTCACCGAAGCGCTTCGCCGACTCGGTCGAGCGTGGCTTCCACCAGGGCGTGGCCCAGACGTAACATCGGCGCGCATGACCCACTGGCGTCGACGAGAGGAGACCAATGGGCATCGCGTTTCCAGGAGAGTCGAGGGAGTACCGGGCCGCCCGCGATCGGCTGCTGGAGCAGGAGATCGAGCTGCGCCGGGCGATGGAGGCGGTGGCCGCGGCCAGGCGCGAGCTCCCGCCGGGTGGCGCCGTGCCCGAGGACTACGTCTTCCAGGGCGGCGGACAGCCAGGGCGCGCCGACCGATGTGAGGCTTTCGGAGCTGTTCGCGCCGGGCAAGAACTCGCTGGCGATCTACAGCTTCATGTACCCGCGCGACCCCGGCGACCGACGCCCGGGCCCGCTGAGCGGGCAGTCGGCGCGCTTGCCGCTCGAGGAGGGCCCCTGCCCGTCGTGCGTCGCGCTGCTCGACCAGCTCGACGGCGCCGCCGAGCATGCGAGCCAGCACCTCAACCTCGCGGTCGTCGCGAAGGCGCCGCTGCCCGCGCCTGCTCGCCTTCGGCGAGGAGCGTGGCTGGCGGCAGCTGCGGCTGCTGTCCTCGGCCGCCAACACCTACAACCGCGACTACCTCGCCGAGACCGCGGACGGGGCACAGAGGCCGATGCTCAACGTGTTCCACCGCGACGGCGAGACGATCCGCCACTTCTGGGGCTCGGAGCTCTTCTACGCGCCGACCGGACCCCGGCCAGGAGCCACGCCACGTCGGCACCCTCGAGCCGCTCTGGAACCTGTTCGACCTCACACCAGAGGGACGCCCGTCCGACTGGGATGAGCAACTGAGCTACTCCTGACGGCGCTGGGACAATCCTGCTTCTTACGGATCGGACGCCCAGCTCGCGAAAAGGAGTGGCCATGTCAGAGGACCTTGCCCAGACCGTGCAGCGCGCTTGAGGCGCGGCTCAAGCGCCTCGAGGCAGCGGAGGCAATTCGAAAGCTCATCCACCTGTACGCGTTCTACTGCGACAACGGTTACGACGACGATTCATGGAGCCAGCTCTTCACGCCGGACGGCATCTTCGACGTCGGCGAGCTGGGGTTCTGCCGCGGAACGGAAGAGCTTCGTGCCTACATGAGGAGTCTCCCCAACGAGATTCATTGGGCCCATCACTACATGTCCAACGAGATCATCGACGTCGCGGACGACGGCGAGAGCGGTACCGCAAACTGGCTGATCTGGGAAGTCGCAACGATGGCCTCGGACGACCCAGATCTCGATGACGCCGTCGTGCTCATGGGCGCCTACCGCGGCACTGCGATCCAGACCGACGGAACCTGGAAGTTCAGCGAAGTGAGCGCGAGCTTCAAGCACATGTCCAACCTGGACCAGGGCTGGGTCCGCCAGCCGTTCAGGGCGACCGAGATCGGAGCGGCAAAGACCATGACCGAGCACACGCCGGCGATCGACTTCGAGAACCTGCCGAACCCGACCGAGGGGTTCCTCGTCACCCACTTCATCATCGTGCGAAGCGTTGCTCGCTCCCGCGCGTTCTACTCCGAGGTCCTCGGCGGGCAGGTCGTGCTGGAGGAGAACCCGTGCATGGTCAAGCTCGCCAACTCGTGGGTGATCATGAACCCGGGCGGCGGCCCGACTCCTGACAAGCCCGACATCTCGGTCGTCGATTACGAGCCCGGGAACACGGTCTCGACCTTCATGAACCTGCGCGTCGCGGACATCCAGGCGTGCTACGACGAGTGGAGCTCAAAGGGGGCCGAGTTCGTCACGCCGCCGATGGATCGCGGCGCCGAGATCCGCTGCTACATGCGGGACCCCGATGGCTACCTGATCGAAGTCGGCCAGTCCACCGGACTGCTCGAAGGAAAGCTCGCGAAGAAGCGGCCGGAGGACCTGCCCGGCTAGGACGACGGGGCGGGTGGCGCCGGCGTCAGCCCGTGCCGGCGCATGACCTCGGCGATCTTCGCGTGGTCCGGCGGGCCGCCGGCGGCGGCCACCAGCACGTCGTGGATCTCACGGAAGTAGGCCGGCGTCATCACGCCGGGAGTCGATATCGCGAGGAACTTGGCGGCTTCGGTGCCGTTGTTGTCGAACCCGTGGATTGCGCCGCGAGCTATGCAGACCGCCTCTCCAGGGGGGATATCGAGCGTCTTCCCGTCGACCGTCCAGGTGGTCGTGCCCTCGAGCCCGTAGATCGTCTCCTCGAACGCGTCATGGCTGTGCGGCGCCGGCATCCTGCTGTCGGCCGGAACGAAGCACTCGAAGACGCTCGCGCTTCCATCCGAGTCGGCCGCCTCAACCAGGAAGCGCACGCCGAGCGCGCCCACCTGAATCAGCTCCGATGATCCTGAGGTCATCCTGCCTCCAGTTCGATCGTTTCGAGGGCATCGGTCTTCGTCGCAAAGTTCCGCCACCAGACGCACCTGCCGTCGCGCCACCGGATGGACTGCCACCAGGTCTCTACGACGGGCGTGGCGCTGGCGGCGCCGTGTGCCCGACCCCGGATCTGTGCAAGCGTCATGGGCCCGAAAGCCTGCACCTCCTCGATGTCTGCCCGTGTAGTCGGGGAGGACATCGAGGAGATCGCTCCACCACCGCCGCACTCCCGTGTGCCCGACGTACTCGCCCTCGAGCACCCCGAAACGCGGCACGATCTCGACGTCTTCCTGCATCAGCGCAAGCATCCCATCGAGGTCACGGCGGTTGAAGGTCTCGTACATGAGCAGGACCCGATCCACGTTCTCGCGCGACATTTGCGGTCAGTATCCCCCTAAGGATCATCCACATTGGATGACGCTGTGCACGCGAACCCTGGCCTAGGGTGGCACCGGGGACCTGTGGATCGAGGGAAAGGCGAAGAGCATGACGACGAGCACTGAGCCGGCGGGACGCGACAAACCCGCTGCGAGAAAGCCGAAAACCAAGCCCGTGATGCCACATCTGTCGATTGCCGAACGGGTTGCGCGTGGTAAGGCGGCGCGGGCCGAGGTGCCGCGCTCCAGCCACGCGAAGTTCGAGCCGGTGGCCGACTCGGCCCGATCCGATCGACCTGCTCGAGCGGCAGGCGAAGACGCGCGTGCCGGAGCTCGTGCCGATTCGTTACGGGCGGATGCTGGTGTCGTCGTTCACGTTCTATCGCGGGGCGGCGTTGATCATGGCCCATGATCTGGCTGCGACTCCGCGGTCGGGGCTCAACGGTCCAGTGCTGCGGGGACGCACATCTGTCGAACTTCGGGGTGTTCGGCTCGCCGGAGCGGGGTTGGTGTTCGACGTCAACGATTTCGACGAGACGCTCCCGGGTCCGTGGGAGTGGGACGTCAAGCGCCTGGCCGTGAGCATGCTGATCGCGGCGCGCGCGAACGGCTATCGCGTCAAGGATCAGGAGCGGATCGTGCTCGACACGGTCAACCAGTACCGCACCGCGATGGCGAACTTCGCGGGGATGAAGAACCTCGACGTGTGGTACTCGCACCTGGATATCGAGCAGGTGCTCAAGGAATACGCTCCGCAGTTCAAGGCGAAGATGGTCAAGCGAGCGGACAAGAAGCTCGCGAAGGCTCGGACGAAGGACAGCATGGCGGCGTTCTCGAAGCTGATCAACGTCGCCGACGGGCAGGCACGGATCGTCGATCAGTCGCCGCTGATCGTCCCGATCGACAAGCTGGCCGAGGGCGTGGGGCGCGACGAGATGTTCGAACAGCTCCACGAGCTGATGCGTCTCTACCGTGAGACGCTCGGCGTGGACCGGCGCGTGCTGCTCGAGCAGTTCGACCTGACCGACTTCGCGCGCAAGGTGGTCGGGTGTGGGCAGCGTCGGTACGCGCGCGTGGATCGCGCTGCTGCTCGGCCGCGACGGCCAGGACCCGCTGTTCCTGCAGATGAAGGAGGCCGAGGCGTCGGTGCTCGAGGAGTTCCTCGGTCCCGAGCGAGTTCTCGAACCACGGCGAGCGAGTGGTCCACGGCCAGCGGCTGATGCAAGCGACCAGCGACATCTTCCTCGGCTGGCTGCACGTCGACTCCGGGCTCGACGAGAAGTCGCGTGACTTCTATGGCCGGCAGCTCAAGGACTGGAAGGGATCCGCGGAGATCGAGCAGATGGTCCCGAAGGGGATGGCCACGTACGGCAGGCTCTGCGGCTGGACGCTGGCGCGCGCGCACGCCCGCAGCGGCGACCGCGTCGCGATCGCCGCCTATCTCGGCAACGGAGACAGCTTCGACCGCGCGATCCTCGAGTTCTCAGAGGCGTACGCCGACCAGAACGAACGCGACTACAAGGCACTCACCGACGCGGTCGAAATCCGGCCGGCTCGAGGCCCAGGAAGGCCTCTGAGCGCGGGCGACCGTTTCGTACAAGACGGGGGAGGGGCGCGGTCATACGCTGCGGGCATGGATATTCAGTTCATTGCCAGTCTCGCGGTGATCACGCCGGATCCCGGGAAGAGCCGCGAGCTGTTCATCGATGCGCTGGGCCTCCCTTTGCAGGCGAGCCCCGGCAGCGAGTACTTCCACAGTGAGCGGATCGAGGGCAGCAAGCATTTCGCGATTTGGCCGCTCGCGGAGGCCGCTCAAGCGTGCTTCGGCAGTCCCGAGTGGCCAGAGGATCGAACCATCCCGCAGATGAGCCTGGAGTTCGAGGTGCGCGACGCCGACGCCGTCCAGTCCGCCGCCGAGGAACTACGCCAGCTCGGATTCACCCTGCTGCACGAGGTGCGCCAGGAGCCGTGGGGCCAGACGGTCGCTCGGCTCCAATCGCAGGAAGGCTCGATCATCGGGATCTCGTTCGCGCCCTCGCTCCACGACTGACCACGACACGATCAATCGATGGCCGCCGGGCTCGCGCTCCGGTGATCTCCAGCCCGGCCACGAGGCCGAACGACTGCAGCGCGGCGAGCAGCTCGCGGTGGCCGAACGCCTGGCACGCCGACGCGAACCCCACCCGGCGCGGCGCGCCGCGGACGAGGTGGTGGGCCGCGTGGGCCTGGAGCACGCCGGTCTGCTTGTAGTTGCACGTCCCCCTCAGCACGCAGTGCACGTGTCCGAGCGGCCCAGTGGCGTGCACGGAATCCAGCGAGATGTTGACGCGCTGGTTCTCGCGCGGCGGCATCTCGTTCATGACGGCTGAAGCCTGCTCGGAGAGCACCGTGTACTTCTCGTCGTCGGGAAGGTCCTTGATCTGCTTCAGCACCGCGCCAACGATCTGGGGCACCCCCTGCATCAAAGCGCGATCGAAGAGGCCGCCGACGGCCCTGACGTTGGCCACGCGCGGGTCGCGCTTGAACCAGACGGGGTGCGACGTGCCGCCCCAGGGCAGCGCGAGCCCGGTCTGGTGCTGGCCCGGGACGGTGACGTCGTAGAGGCCGTCGTCGGCGGGCCACTCGACGTACTCGTTCTGCTCGAGGTAGTACGCCTTCGACAGCGCCGCGTTGACGAAGATCGTCTGCGTCGAGGCGATTGTCGGCGAGCCCTTCCAGAGCACGAGGATGTCGAGCGTGTCGAGCCCCGGCGTCTCCAGGCAGATGTTGGCGGCGATCTCACCGCTCGGTGTACATCTGCGCGACCCCCGGGGCGAGCAGGAGCCCCCTCTCGGCCATCCGCTCGCCGTAGTTCTCATCGCAGTCGATCGTCCAGTCCTGCTCGCCGGTGGTGTCGACGTAATGGCAGCCCGCGTTGATGCAGGCCTCGACCACCTCGGGGCCGTACTTGGCGAACGGCCCGACGGTGTTGCAGACGACCTTTGCGCCGCTGAATAGCTCGGTGAGGGCGTCGACCGAGTGCTCGACCGCGACGACCTCGTAGCTGGCCGTCTCGATTCCCGGCACGTTGTGGTCCATCGCGCTCTGGATTCGATCGCTGCTGCGCCCGGCCGCGATGAAGGGGAGGCCGTACTCGCGGAGGTACTCGCAGACGAGCCTCCCGGTGTAGCCGCTGGCGCCATAGACGACGACGGGCTTGCTGGTGCTCACGGAACCACTCCTCTCGGCCGCTCTGGGCAACGCGGGCCGCGCAGCCCAGGATCACCGGAGAAGCTATCCGACGGCTGCGCCGGGTTCTCGGCGGTGCCACCTTCCTTTCGCAAGAACTCCAGGGGTGGCGGCGAGCTAGCGCGCCGGCGGCGTCCAGCCGCCCGGGAGCTGCTCGCCGATCTGCAGCCCGAAGCGCTCGAGCAGCCCGGGCACCGAGTCGGGCTGCATCTCCAGGCCGTAGCGCTCGTTGAGCTCGCGCCAGGGCCTCGGGGTCGGCCTCGAGCGCGCCGCCGATGGCGTCGAGCTCCTGGAAGAACTGCTCGAATCCGGCCGGCGAGATGATCTCGAGGATCCGGCAGGGCTCGTCGCCCGCGTTCCAGAACGTGTGCCACTGGTTGCGCGGCTTGAAGACCAGGTCGCCGGGGCCGGCCTCGACGACGTCGTCGCCCAGCAGCGCGCCCATGCGCCCCTGGAGCACGTAGCTGTACTCGTCCTCGCGGGTGTGCCGGTGCAGCGGCGCGGCGAGCGCGCGCGGGGACATCGGGTGCTCGACCAGCGAGAAGCGCTGGCCCGCCTCGGCCCCGTCGATCATGAAGCGGACGCCGATGCTGCCGAGGAAGCCCTCCTGGGCGTCGTTCGGGCCGATGATCCTGGGGGCTGTCGTCTCCATGTCTGCCTTCCTTTCATTGGACAGTAGTGTCGCGCGAAAGCGTAACGCGACGTCCGCGCGCGTCTGTCAATATCTTCATGCGACACATATGTCCGATCAAAAGCGCACCTACCGGAAGACTCGGCGCGCCGACCTCGAGGGGCAGACGCGCCTGCGCATCACCGAGAGCACCGTCGCGCTGCACGAGGAGCTCGGGCCCGGCCCGGACCTCGATCAGCGCCGTGGCCGAGCGCGCGGGCGTGCGGCGCTCGACCGTGTACCGCCACTTCCCCGACGACGAGGCGCTGTTCGCGGCCTGCTCGTCGCACTATCGGGCGGCGAACCCGCCGCCGGACCTGGGCGAGTGGGCGGGGATCGAGGACCCGGTGGAGCGCACCGCAACCGCACTGCGCGAGCTCTACGCGTTCTACGGGCGGACCGAGGCGATGTACACGAGCCTCCTGCGCGACGAGCCGCTCGTGCCGATCATCCAGCGCCGGCTCGGCGACTTCTACGGCTACCTCCGCATGATCGAGGACAGCCTGATGGCCGGCCGCGGCCTGCGCGGGCGCGCGGCCCGCCGGACGCGTGCGGCGCTCGGCCACGCGCTCGCGTTCCCGACCTGGCGCTCGCTGACCCGCGAGCAGCGAGCTGGGCGACGGCGACGCCGTCGCCCTGATGTCCGTGCTCGTGGAGGGTGCCGCCACGGCTGGATCAGCAGCTACTTCGACCTGACCCAGGCCGTGAACGCCTCGACCCCGTAGACGACCGTCTCAAAGCGGATCGAATGGAAGATGTCGAACGAGTGCTGCGCGTCGGGCAGCTCGGCACAGACGACCGGGTTGGCCGAGCTGTCGCGTAGCTTCGAGGCGAAGTCGCGGGAGATGGACACGAACCCGCGCGAGTACGTGTCCCGGTCGCCCTGGGCGAGGAAGAACGGAGGTGCATCCGTTCGGACGTGCGCCTGGGCCGAGGACCTGGGATCCCGACCGTCCGAGGTGCCGAGGTAGCCGTAGAGGGAGATCGCGGCGGCTACCGAGGTGTCCGCACCCTCGAAACCCGGCTGGAAGGCGGGGTCGTTCGGCGTCAGGGCGGCGATGGAGGCCATGTGGCCACCCGCAGAGCTACCCGCCACGAATACGGATGCGGGATCCACGCCGTACTCGTCGGCGCGCCCGCGCACCCAGGCGATCACCTTCTTGAGATCGACCACCTGGTCGGGAAAGGCCGCCCCGGGCGTCAGGCGATAGTTGGCGCTGACGCATACCCAGCCCTGACTGGCGAGCCGGTGGATGAGGGGCAGAGCCTCACGACTCTTGCGACCGCTGTGGTACCCGCCGCCGTGCACATAGACCAGCGCGGGCGCAGCGGCGGGGCGGGAGCGGTGGCGGTAGACGTCGAGCAGGTTGCTGCGGCCTGCGTCGCCGTAGCTGACGTTCTTGATCCGCTCGACCGCGCCAGGCCTCGGCCACGGGAATGGCCAGAACAGGATCCGCGCGAGCGGCACGCGGCGACGTAGGCGTGCGGCCAGCTCGGCATCGACCTCGGAGCGCCAGTTCGGCCCGAGGGCCTCGCTCAGGGCTCGCTCGATCACCGGGCCGGTACGCCCCGCGCGCCAGGCGATGAGCGATAGCCCGGCGATCGTCAATCCGGCGACGCCCACCACGACCCAAGCACCCGGCGAGTCGACCTCGCCGTCCCCGAGTGCCAGTGCGGTTGAGGCCGCCAAGACGATGAACGCCACGAACGGCAGCTCGTTGACCACGAGGCCAAGGCGAAAGCCGAGCGCGGCAAGGGCCCGGGGGCGACCCGGCGGCGTGAGGGCGAAGATCGTGCCCAATGCGATCAGCGCCACGGTGAGCAGATAGCCGATCGGCACTGGTCGTAGCTACCCGCGCCGATGTCGACAGAAACGGGCGCTCAGCGGCGTGTTATCGGTCGGCAGCCGGAATCGGCTCGGCCAGCGCAGCCCGCGCGGCGGACGCGGGGAAGGGGTCGGCGAAGTACTGGGTCTCGTGCGTCACGAGACCGTCGCTGATCTCCATGACGCTGATCGAGTGGGTGGGCACGCCGTCATAGGTGATCACGCACTCGCTCACCCACAGGTCGCCGCCGCCCAGGATCCGGCGCACGGTGAAGTGGCGGTCGGCCGGGTGCCCGCCGCGTTGCGCTTGGATCTTTGCCCGGCCTCGGAAGCGCTCGCCGGACTGTGGGTAGTCCAGGATCGCGTCCGCAGCGTAGATCGCGTGCTCCAGCTCGATGTCCCCCCGCTCGGAGGCCTCCCAGTGCTGCTGGACCCGGGCCCGGATATCGGCGTCGCGATCACTTGCGCTGTTCATGGCTGGCACGACCGATGCTAACGAGCGGCGGTACAGTCGAGTCGCTGTAGTCCGATACCCCGCACGGAAGGAGTCCCCGTGGCCATCGACCCCAAGAGCACCGCGGTCGTGCTGATCGAGTACCAGAACGACTTCACCTCGGAGGGCGGCGCGCTCCACGGTGCCGTGACCGGCGTGATGGAGCAGACGGGCATGCTCGAGAACACCCAAGCGCTCGTCGAGGCGGCTCGGGCGGCCGGCGCCACCATCGTCCACGCTCCGATCACGTTCGCTCCCGGCTACGGCGAGCTGTCCGAACATCCCTACGGAATCCTCAAGGGCGTCGTCGACTCGACGGCGTTCGTAAAAGGCGAATGGGGCGCCGAGATCGTCGACTCGCTCGCGCCGCAGCCGGGCGACGTGGTCGTGGAGGGCAAGCGCGGCCTCGACACCTTCGCGACGACCAACCTCGACTTCATCCTGCGCGCCCGCGGCATCACGACGATCGCGCTCGGGGGATTCCTGACGAACTGCTGTGTCGAATCGACGATGCGCACCGGCTACGAGAAGGGCTATCAGGTGATCACGTTGTCCGACTGCGTGGCCGCCACCTCACCGGAGGAGCACGAGAACGCGATCCGCTTCGACTACCCGATGTTCTCGGAGGTCATGTCGGCGGACGCTCTCAGCCGTGAGCTGTCGGGGTCTCAACCCGTTGCCGCCGGCAGCGAGGCAGCTGCCGGCAACTGAGCGAGTACGACCGAGACGCCTGGGAACAGCGCTGGTCGCAGGCCCTGCGCACGCACGGGGATCGCGTCGCGCAGCGGCCCCCGAACGCGCATCTGACCGCCGAGGTCGGCGACCTACGTCCCGGGCGAGCTCTCGACGCGGGCTGCGGCCACGGGTCCGACGCGCTCTGGCTCGCCGAGCGCGGATGGCACGTGACCGCGGTTGACTTCGCCGCGACGGCCTTGGCCTATGCCCGGTCGACGGCCGAGGCGGGTCCGGACGTCGCGGGGCGCATCGACTGGGTCGAGGCCGATCTTGCGACCTGGGCGCCTCAGGAGGACCTGTACGACCTGGTGGTCTGCCTGTACGTCCACGTGGCGGGATCGGTTGAGGAGCTGGTGCAGCGGATGGGGACAGGGGTCGCTCGAGGCGGGACCCTGTTCCTCGTTGGCCATCGTCCGATCGACCCGGCCACCGGAGCGGCGACGGCCGCTGCCGGGCAGGTGCAGGTCTCAGTCCAGGCAGCGCTCGCCGCCCTCGATCCGGGCGAGTGGGAGCCGATCGTCGCCGAGGAGCGTCCGCGGGCGACGGCCGGCAGCGGCGTGGATGCGGTGATCCGAGCGCGGCGCCGGTCGTGACGAGCTCCTTGGAATACTGAGCGGCGGCTATGTCGCAGGAAAACTTGGAGATCGCGCGCCGGTTCGGCGCCTGCTGGGAGCAACAAGACTGGGACGGGATGGCAGAGCTGGCCGATCCAAGCATCGAGCAGCACGGAACCGTCGGCGGACTCGAAGAAGGCCGGGTCTCTCGTGGCGTCAGCGAGATCAGGGCCAGCTACGAGAGCGCCGAGGAGACCTGGGACGAGCATCGCGTCGAGATCCAGAAGCTGATTGACGCCGGGGACCAGGTGGTTGTGTTCCAGCGCGAGTACCAGCGCGGCAGGAGCAGCGGGCTGGAGCTGGTTGTCGACGCGGCGGTCCTCCTCGATCTCCGGGATGGGCTCATCGTTCGCGTCCAGGGGTACATGGACCGTGACGCCGCTCGGGAAGCGGCTGGCCTATCCAAGGCGTCGCCTTGACCTCGACGGACAGCCATCGGCCCGGCGTCACGGATTTCGTCCACATCGGCCTTGTCGTCGAGGACCTCGACGAGACAGTCCGGTTTCTTGCGCTGCTCGGCTTCGACTGCGGCGAGCCCGGGGTGCACGGCGGTGAGTGGATCGATCGGATCATCGGTCTCGACAACGTGACGGTCGAGACCGTGATGGCTCGCGCCGCCGACGGCAGCGACGTGTTCGAGGTGGTTCGCTTCCGCTCACCTTCCGCCGGTGATCACGAGCCGGCCCCGGCAGTGAACCGTCCCGGGCTCCGGCACGTCGCCTTCAAAGTCGACGACGTGCGCAGCGTCGTCGAACGCATCCGAGAGGCCGGCTGGGACACGGTCGGGGAGATCGTCGACTACCAGAACATGTTCCTGCTCTGCTACGTCCGCGGACCCGAGGGCCTGATCGTCGAACTCGCCGAGCGGCTCGAGGGCGCGGCCGGGTGAGGTTGGAGGCGATGCAGCCGATGCTCTCGCTTGCGCAGCGGTGCGGGTGTCGTGGCTGAGATCCGCTTCTGCTCCGCGCCGGACGGCGCCCGTCTCGCCTACGCGATGCATGGTCGCGGTCCTCCGCTGGTGAGGGTCGCGACCTGGCTGACTCATCTCGAGTTGGACTGGGGGAGCCCGGTCTGGCGTCATTGGCTTGATCGGCTCGCCGAGCGTCACACGGTTCTGCGCTACGACGAGCGTGGTTGTGGCCTCTCGGATGCGGCGGTCGGCGAGCTGTCCGTCGAGACCTGGGTCGGCGATCTGGAGGCGGTCGTCGACGCCGCCGGCCTGGAGCGCTTTGCGCTGCTGGGCGTCTCGCAGGGGGCGGCGATCGCCGTGGCGTATGCCGCGCGGCACCCGACGAAGATCTCCGATCTCGTCCTTTACGGCGGCTACGCGCGCGGCCGGCGGGTGCGTGGGCAGCACGAGACGGAGGACGCGCTGGTCGCGGCGATCCGCGCCGGCTGGACCTCCGAGGACCCGGCGTTCCGCCACGTGTTCAGCATGCTGTTCCTTCCCCACGGCAGTTCCGCGCAGATGGATTGGTATGACGACCTGCTCCGCACGACCGTCTCACCCGATGCGGCGATCCGCCTGTTCAAGGCACGCGGTGGCGTCGACGTGGTCGCGACGGCGCCCAGCGTGGAGGCCAGGACGCTGGTGATCCATTCGCGAGGCGATCGTGTGGTGCCCGTCGAGGAGGGCCGGCTGCTCGCCTCGCTCATCCCGGATGCGCGTTTGGTCGTGCTCGACTCCGCGAACCACATCCTCCTCGCGGATGAGCCGGCGTGGGAGCAGTTCGTCCGCGTGATGAACGAGTTCCTCGGCACGTCCGCGGCTCCCGCGTTTCCCGTGCCGGCACTCGGCGACCTCAGCCCGCGTGAGCTGGAGGTGCTCGAACTGGTGGCCGCGGGGTTGACCAACGAGGCGATCTCACAGCGTCTGTTCCTCAGCGTGCGGACGGTCGAGCACCATCTTTCGAATATCTACGCCAAGCTGGGCGTGTCGGGCAAGGCTGCCCGCGCTGCCGCTGCAGTGTCGTTCACCCGCGCTGAACCGCTCTAGGTGTATGCCGCAGAGAGCGGCCGCGAGGTTGGGTGCTGTCGCCGATGACGCCGCTGCGGGCCGTGCTTACGATCGCCAAGGCGTTCGATCGAGCGTCTTTCCAACAGGCGAAGGGGTGCGACATGGCACGGGATCTCATGCTGGACCAGGCACACACGACAGCGGTCGAGCCGGTTCGGGAATACGACATTCGCGGCGCCGGAGGGGTCACGCTCCATGCCCGTGAATGGGGGAATCCCGACGGCCCCCCGATCCTGTTCGTTCACGGCTGGTCACAGTGCGACCTGTGCTGGACCGCCCAGGTCGGCGGCGAGCTCGCCGCCAGCTTCCGAATGGTCACGTTCGACAACCGTGGGCACGGCATGTCCGAGAAGCCGCTCGATCCCGGCAGCTATGCGGACGAGCGGCTGTGGGCAGACGACCTCGCGGCGGTCATCGACCAGACTCGGCTCGAGCGCCCCGTGCTCGTCGCCTGGTCCTACGGTGGCTTCATCGTGACCGACTACGTCCGCGCTCACGGCGATACCGCCATCGCCGGCATCGATCTCGTCGATGCCGCCGTGGTCCGGCGGCCGACATTCGACCACATCGGGCCCGGCCTGCTCGATAACGCGCAGGACATGTGCGGCCCGGATCTCCTCGCGAACATCGCCGCCACCCGCCGCTTCCTCCGCTCATGCACCGCTGGCCCTCTCGACGACGAGCTCTGGAGCCGGGCACTGTGCTGGAACATGGTCGTGCCACCCCAGGTCCGAGGCGCGTTGATCGCCCGCGAGATCGACGGTGAAGATGCCCTCGCGCGCATTTCGGTGCCGATGCTGGTGACTCACGGGCGTGAGGACACGATCGTCCTGCCCTCGATGTCCGAGCTGGTGCTGGAACGCAGCAAGACCGCCGTTCCGTCCTGGTACGAGGGCGTTGGGCACATGCCGTTTCTCGAGGACACGGAGCGGTTCAACCGCGAGCTCGAAGCCTTCGTCGACCGAGCGAACCACTGAGGATCCCGATGGGCCGGCCCTGGCTGGCCCGTCGCACCCGACGCTTAGGCCGCCTCGCTAGGCTCGATCGATGAGCGCGCAGGCCGACGATCCGCCGCCCGAGGCTGGAAAGCTGCCCACTGGCCGGGTAGCGCGGACGGCGCGGGTCGGCGGCCTGGTGACGGGGCAGGGCCTCCGGTGGGCCGGTATGCGAACGGCCAACCGGGTCCGGACGCCCGAGCGGGCCGCGGCCGCCCGAAGCGAGCGGACCGCGGCGGCCGTTCAGCAGCTTGTCGACCAGCTCGGGCAGATGCGCGGCGCAGCGATGAAGGTCGGCCAGATGATCTCGATGGTCGAGTTCGACGGCCTTCCCGCCGACCAGCAGGACGAGTTGCAACGCAGCCTCGCCGCGCTCCGAGAGAACGTCCCGCCGGTGCCGTTCGCCGACCTCGAGAAGCTCATGCGCCAGGAGTTCGGCGGGCCCCTCCAACGCGTGTTCCGCGACTTCGACGAGCGTGCGTTTGCCGCGGCATCCATCGGCCAGGTCCATCGCGCCACGACCGTCGACGGCGACGACGTGGCCGTGAAGATCCAATACCCCGGCGTCGCGGAGGCGGTCGAGACGGACCTGCGTAACGCGACGCTGCTGCTGCCGCTCGTCAAGCGGCTCGCCCCAGGGCTCGACGCGAAGGCGCTCGCCGCGGAGATGCGCGAGCGGATCGGGGACGAGCTCGACTACGAGCTCGAGGCCCAGAACCAGCGGCGTATCGAGCGGCGGATGCGGGGACATCCGTTCGTGCGCGTGCCCCGGATCCGCACGGACCTCTCGACCCGGCGCGTGCTGGTGTCCGAGTACGTCGAAGGGGACCGCTTCGAGGTCGTGCGCCGGGCCGAAGAGGCGCAGCGCGACCGCTACGGAGAGATCGTCTTCCGGCTCTACTTCGGCCTGCTCTACCGCGATCGGATAGCCCTCGGAGACCCTCATCCTGGTAACTACCTCCTATGCCCCGATGGCCGGGTCTGCTTCCTGGACTTCGGCCTGCTACGCGACGTCGACGCCGACCGTGTGGCCGCCGAGCGGGCGATCGCCCTCGCCGTCCGCGACGAGGACGCGGCCGCCGTCAAGGCGGCCCTGCTGGCGGGCGGATATCTGCCTGCCAGTCGGGGCGACGAGGTCGACGCCGACTTCGCGCTGGGCCTGATGCAAATGGCGATCAAGTGGTACGCCGTTCCGGGAGAGCGTCGCTTCTCGCCCGACGACCCCCGTCGCCGCCGAGACCGTGAACGTCCCGACGGTGAGCAGCGCGCCGCGATGAGGATGCAGGTCAACCAGTTCACTCTGCCGCCCGAATCGATCCTGATCCGGCGGATGCACGGCATCGTCGCCGTCGTTCTGGAGCGGCTACGGGCAGGCGCGGACTGGGGCGCTATTGCCGCGGAGTATTTGCACGGGGAGCAACCCGCGACACCACTGGGGCAAGCCGAAGCCGACTTCTTCGCCTCGGGCCCGGGCATCCGGTCTGCTTAGGTGTGTCGGCGCCCACGAGGAGGTAAATCCCATGGCTGACCACAAGATCGGAACCCGAGAGGAATGGACCGCCGCGCACAACGAGCTGACAAGGCTCGAGGCCGAGCAGGCCGAGCGCAACCTCGCGATCAAGCAGAAGCGACGCGAACTGCCCTGGGTCCCGGTGGAGAAGGAGTACGTATTCGCCACCCAGGACGGCGAGAAGACCCTCGCCGAGCTGTTCGACGGCCGCTCGCAGCTGCTGGCCTACAACATCATGTACGGGCCCGACTACACCCTCGGCGCCTGTCCCGGATGCACGAACCTCGCCGACGGCTTCGACGCCACGACGCTGTTGCATCTCAACAAGCGCGACGTGACCATGATCTGCTTCTCGCGCGCCCCGATCGACCGGCTCACGGCCTATAGGGAACGCATGGGCTGGGAGTTCCCCTACGTGTCGACCTACGACACCGACTTCCCGTGGGACTTCGGGCTGGCGCTTACCGAAGACCAGGCCGAGGACATCCCCGAGGTAAAGCAGATGGTCGACAACCCGCCCCAATGGCTCAGCTACTGGGGCTCGCAAATCGGCGCCGAACTGAAGGACGGCATCCGCGAGAACCCGAGCTACATCGCCTTCGCGAAAGACAACGGGACCGTTTACCACACCTACACGGTGTCGGCGCCTGACCCGTTCGTCGCGCCGTACTTCAGCCTCCTGCTCGAGCGGACGCCGAAGGAACAGCCCGACGACCCGCTCAACTACCGGAAGGACGAATACCCGGAGAGCTGACGCACGCTAGGGCCGCTGAGAGATCCGAAAGATCGGATGGCTCGGCGCGATGCGTCTCAAGTCTTCCTCGGGCGCGTCCGCGCCCACGCCCTGGAAGAAGGCCCCGACTTCCCAGGCCCACTTCTTCAGGTAGGCGCGCAGGAGCGGCGGCTTCTCTTCGTCGGAGAGCTCGGTGGCTGTGAACGGTCGCGCCTTACGCCCCTTTCGCAGACGGCCCTCGCCGCTCGCCCGCAGGTTCCGCACCCACTGAGTGTCGCCGCGCGGCGCGACGATGTACCAGTCGCCCTCGAACTCGAGCGGGTTAACGGGGGTCGACCTCCACTCGCCGCTCTTGCGGCCCCGAACCTCGAGCACGCGCGAGCCCACCAGGCTCACGCCGAGGCGAGTCAGCCCCGCGACGATCGGGTTGAAAACATGCTTCGTGAACCAACCCGGGCGCTGGTAGTCGACGGTCATCGCCTCACATTCTGAGGAATCCCACTCGGCGACGCCAGGCCCCGCTCACCTCCACCGCAGCTCCAGGTCTTCGTCGATGGGAGCCCCCTGCCGTCGTATTGGCCCACGAAGAGAACCTGGCCGTCGGGCGTAAACGCCACGGAGCGCGAGAGTCGCCCGCGCCCGAGAACTCGCCGATCCGCAGATGTTTCGCGAGCCTGCCCGTGCGGGCGTCGAACACATCGGTGCCGTGGTCGATCGCAGCGACCGCGATGAGCCTGCCGTCGGGACTGAACCCAAGCGCGGCGGCGCCGGCTCGGGCGCGGAAGGCTGTCGGCGATTTCCGCTCGACGTCCCATACGCGCATGGGCGCAGGCTGCTCAAAGTTGCCTTCGGCCGCGGCGGGCAGCGTGCCATCGGGCGAGAACGCCAGCGCCTGGGAGGCGCTGTGCATTCCCCTGAGTTCGCCCGCCGGCGCCAGGGTCCCCGCGTTCCAGAGCGTCACCCGGCCTCCCTCCCCCGTGACCGCGAGTAGCCGCCCGTCGGGGCTGAAGGCGACCGCGGCGGCCTATCCGTCGAGCGCTCGGAAGCTGGCTCGTCGCCGGAGCGTGCGCGTGTCGATGAGGTCGACACGGCCGTCGCTCTGCGTCAGCGCCACCGTGCGCCCGTCGGGGCTGACAGCGATCCCCCTGGGAGTCTGAATGACGCGAATGTGGCCCGACCGCGAAGCGCTGGTCGAGCCGTCGCTTCCCACCCAGATCCCAGACGATCGCGCGGGTGTCGCTTCCTCCGCTGATCACCGTGTGGCCGTCGCCGGAGATGTCGGGCCGGGACCTCGCCGCGGTGCCCGTGAAGCGCTGCGCGACCGTTCCGGTCGCGACATTCCACGCCAGCACCTGTCCGTCCACACCGGCGGTCACGAGCGTGCGCCCGTCGGGTGTGAAGCGCATCGGCGAGATCGAGCCGTGGTGTCCGCCGTGAAAGAGCCGGACTTTCCCGGAGCGCAGGTCGAGCAGGCGGACGTAACCCGTCTGGGAACCGAGCGCGAAGACCTGGCCGTCGGGGCTGACCACGCCGGTCGAGTCGCCCACCGGGTAGGAGCGCAGCAGGGCCAGCCGCTCAGGGTCGAGCTCCCAGGTTCGGTGGTCGACCCATCGTCACGGAAGCCGCCTGCCGTTGGCGGTCGTGGAGTCGAGGAAGGAGGACGGATCCCGGCTGAGCGGCAGCCGGCGCTCGATCGCGCCGGTCGCGCCGTTGACCCGATACAGCACGGACGGCGGGCCACCCGACGTGGGGTGGACCGCGTGAATCACGAGATCGCGGCCGCCGGCAGGAAGCTCACCATGGAGATCACGAGGGGCGGACGGTCGGCGAAGGCGGGAAGCTCCACGCGCAGCTTCCTCACGCCGGTCCGGGGGTCGATCAGGTCGACCAACCCGCGCGCGCCGTCGGCCGGATTGCTCGAGCTGACCGCCAGCGTGCTGCCATCGGGCGAGAACTGGAGCTTTTCGATCAGCCCGTTGCGGATCCAGTACGGCTGACCAACCTGCCGCCGAGTGGCTGCGTCGTAGAAGGCCACGACCCCGCGCTCGTCGCCGAGTGCGATCGTCCTGGAGTCGCGGCTCAGCGCCAGCGCGTACAGGGGCCAGCCGTAGTCCACCACTCCCAGCGCGCCCGGGGTTCGCATCAGCACCGACAGCAGCCGGCTGCGCGTGGCGGGGGTGTCGTCCAGCTTCACGCCGGTCCGAGCCAGCAGCAACGCTCGGTCGAGCTGATCGACGTTGAGCGCTTCGGCTCCCAACCGCTGAGCGTCTGCCGCCTGCGCGGCGTCGCGGGCGTCGGCTCCGTTGCTTGAGAGCCACGAGGCCGGCGACCACGGCGAGTGCGAGCAGCGCGGCAAGGCCCGCCAGCTGGACACGCAGGCGGCGGTTCGCTCGCCGCTGGCGCTCGGCCTGGCCCTCTGCCGCGGCGCGGCTCGCGGCGATGAACTCGCGCTCCAGTGAGTTGAGCTCCGGCTCGTGCGTGTCGGCCCAGTCGAGCGCAGATGCGAGCCGGGCGCCTCGGTAGAGCTCACTCCCGTCGCGGCCCGTCGCGTCCCAGTCACCGGCGGCGCCGATCAGGTGCCGGTGGAGCCTGCGCCCTTCGGCATCGTCTTCGAGCCATTGCTGGAGCCGTGGCCATTCACGCAGGAGCGCCTCGTGGGCGACCTCGACCTCGCCGTCGCCGATCGTCACGAGTCGGTCGCCGGCCAGGACCGAGAGCACTCTCCTCGACCTGCTCGTCGCGGTCGGCCTCGAGCTCGCTGAGTGGGACGCGGCGGCGCACGATCGCCTCGCGCTCCCCCTCGCCGGCGAGCCGGAGGAGGATCCGTCGCGCGATGTCTGCGCGTCGCGATCGAGTCGCCCGTAAGAGCTCTCCGCAAGGCGCGCACGGCGCCACGCACGCCCCCCGCGCTCTCGTACGCGTTCAGACGAAGGCGCGAGCCGTCGCGGCGCAGCCAGAGCTCGAGCAGAGCTGTGGACAGGAGGGGCAGCCCGCCGGGCTCGCCTTCGATGTCGTCGCGCAGCGCGTCCACCAACCCCTGATCCACGTGGAGCCCGGCGCGGGCTGCGGGAAGCTCGATCGCACGGCGCAGCTCGTCACGCGTCATTGGGCCCACAAGCACGTGGTTCGCTCCCAGGTAGCGCGACGAGCTCAGGGTAGGCTGCGCAGCGCCCGTAGAAGTCGGCGCGCACCGCCAGCAGCACCACGGCCGGGCGGACGGGGTCGCGGGCGTAGGCGACGAGCGAGTCGATGAACGCCGCGCGCTCCGACGCGTCCTGGCATGCGGTGAAGACTTCCTCGAACTAAAGGGCAGCTCGCTAGAGCGTCTTTGGGTCCTCCCCGTTCAGCCGGTCGATTTGGAGGAAGTTGACCATCTCGTAGGCGGCGCTCGCGTCGAGCGTCATGTTCAGCTGGTCGGCAAGGCGCCGGTTGATCGTGCGCTTCGTCCACGCGAGGGCGTACGAGCTGCGCAGCAGGAGCCGGGCGACTATGTCGTCGACGACCGCGTCGAGCCGCTCGCGCGGGACGGCGTCGTTGATGTAGCCGGCCGCCGCGAGTTCCGCGCCCGTGTACGGCCTGGCAAGCATCAGGAACTCCTTCGCCTTGGCGGGGCTCATCACGAGCGGGATCAGCGCGCTGCCGCCGTCGCCCGTGACGATGCCGAAGCCGGGACCGCCGCGGTGCTCTCCCATGCCCATGTGAATGTCCACCACCTGCGCGTCCTCGGCCGCATAGATCAGGTCGCACCCGAACACGAGGCTGGAGCCGAAGCCGAGCGCATCGCCGTTCACCTTGGCGACGATCGGCTTCTCGAGCTCGGCCATCGCCTGGTGCAGGCGCACGATGCCCATGAAGGTCTTCCATGCCCCGGCAGGGTCGGTGACGTACTCGCGGTTGGCGGCGACGTCGAAGAACTCCGCACCCGCGAGCACGTAGAACTCGTCGTCGGTGCCGGTGAGAACGACGACGCGCACGGTCGTGTCGCCTCGCAGGTCACTGAAGATCTCACCGAGGTCCCAGTGCAGGTCGGCCGTGCCGCCACTGAGGCTCTTCGGCGGGATGATCGCGATCGTCGCGACCTCCCCGTCGACGGTGAACTTGCAGGTCTCATAGCTCTTCGACATGTCGATGCTCCTTTCCTAGGGGGACTGAGTTGCCGGCGAGAAAGCCTTGCCCGAGGGCGGCGAGTAGACCGTTGCCGGCGAGGTAGCCGGACGCGCCATGACCCGACATCCCGGCGGCGGCGCCGCCCGCCGCGTACAGCCCGGGGATCGTCCGGCCGCCCCGCAACACGCCGGCGTTACCGTCCGTGCGCAGGCCGCCCTGCGTGTGGAAGAGCGCGCCGGTGACGCGGACGGCTGCGTAGGGCGGCTCGAGCAGCGCCTCCCAGTCGGCGCGGCCGAACGGATCCGCCGCCTCGCCGCGAGCGGCAGCGCCCGCCGCGTCGAGCGACGCGGCGAGCGCCGCGGGCTCGCAGCCGACGACGGCTGCAAGTTCCTCGACGCTCGCGGCTCGGCGCACGGCACCGGCATCGAGGCACCGGGAGTAGTCGGCGAACGGCCTGCACAGGCCGTCGATGCGCTCGTCGAAGATCGCGAAGGCGACACCGCCGGGCTGGTCGAGGACCGCGCGCGCGAACTCCGAGTAGCCGACAAGCTCGTCGCCGAACCGGTCGCCGTGCTCGTTGACGAGCACCGCACCATGCACCACCGTCGCCCACGTCAGGAGCACGCCGTGCGGGTGCGCGACGCTGCCGTGCCCCTGATAGGCGTCGAGAAAGCCGACGTCTGCGCCGAGCCGGGCGCCGATCGCGAGCGCGTCGCCGGTGCTGCCGTCGCCGCCGAAGTAGAGGCCGCCCGCGATTTCGGGAAGGTGCGCTTGCACGAGCTCGGGAGAGGCGCCGAAGCCGCTCGTCGCGAGCACGACCGCGCGCGCCTCGACCGGCTCGGCAGCGCCGTCCGGCCTCGTGACGTGCGCCCGCGCGACGGCACCTTCCGCGTCGAGCTCGACGCCCGCGAGCCGCATCGGCACGACGAGCTCGATCCCCGGCCGCTCGGCGGCCGCCTCGAGCAGCCGGCGATGCAGGGTGGCACCGGCGCGGTCGCTGACGGCGTGGCAGCGTAGGCGCGAGTGGCCGGGGTAGCGGAAGTCCGTGACGAGCTCGAGTGGCACGCCGCAGGGGCCAGCGAGCCAGTCCACGAGCGCGGGCGCGACACGGGTCAATGAGCGCGCGACGGTGGCATCGGCCCCGCCGGCCGTCTTGCGCATCACGTCGTCGTAGAAGCGCTCGGGCGAGTCATCGATCCCGGCCTCGGCCTGCCACGCGCTGCCGCCCGCGGGCACCATCGCCGTGCTCATCGCCGTGTTCGAGCCCTCGCGAAAGGTCTGCCTCGCCTCGACGAGGAGGACGGAGAGGCCGCGGTCGGCGGCGGCCAGCGCCGCGGCCAGGCCGGCGCCACCCGCCCCGGCGACGACGACGTCGAAGCCCAGAACCGGGGCGTCGCCGCAGCTCGCAAGCCTCTCGGGCGTCATCCGAGCGGCTAGGTTACTCAGGCCTCATGTGGCGCGGCGGGGAGTTGCACCGTGGCGCGGAGCCCGCCAGCGGCCCGGGGGGTGAGGGTGAGGGTTCCGTCGTGTGCCTGGGTGATGCTCTTGACGATCGCCAGGCCGAGGCCGACACCCCCGTGGTCGGTGCGTATGCGCTCGTTGCCGCGAAGGAACGGCTCGCCAAGCGTGGCGACCAACTGCGGCGTGAGCTTCTCGCCGGTGTTCTCGACGGTGAGCACCACGCTCTTGGGCTGAACGCTGGTCGTGACCCACACGGTGCCCTGGTCGGGCAAATTGTGGACGATCGCGTTGTGCACGAGGTTCGTGGTCAACTGCAGCAGAAGCGCGTCTGAGCCGATGGTGGGGGTCGTGTCGCCGGAGGTCTCGATGGTGACGCCGCGTCGTTCTGCGAGGGGGACGAGCGTTTCAGTGGCTTCTTCGGCTATGAGGGACAGGTCGACGTGTTCTCGGGACGAAGGACCGCTGGTCGGCGCGGCTGAGCATGAGCAGTGCTTCGGTGAGGTCGATCGCTCGGGTGTTGACGGCGTGGAGGCGGTCGACGAGTTCGCCGTTGTCGCGGTCCGGATCCTTGCGGGCCACGTCGAGAAGTGTCTGCGTGACCGCCAGCGGGGTGCGCAGCTCGTGGGAGGCGTTGGCTGCGAACCTCTGCTGTTCGGCGACGTGTGCTTCGAGGCGCGCGAGCATGGCGTCGAAGGCGTCGGCGAGCTCGCGGAACTCGTCTTTGCGGCCCGGTAGCCGGATCCGGTGGGCGAGCGATCCCGCTCGCGGCCATGCGTGTGGCGTCGGTGATGCGGGCCAGGGGGGCGAGCATGCGGCCGGCGAGGATCCATCCGCCCACGAGCCCGAACACCAGCAGGAACGCCAACACCGCGGCTGCCCTCGGAGCGAAGACGTGCAAGAGGCTGGAGCGGACGGGAAAAACGCTATGAGGGCGGATGTCGGCGTTGATGAGGAACGCGCGATCGGGGACGTAACGCAGGAGGAACAGCCACACGGCGCCGAGCAGCAACGCACCCGCGAGCATGAGGAAGCCGGCGTAGCTGAGGGTGAGCTTGAGGCGAACGCTCAAACCAGGGGCTCTATCCACGCTCTTCTCCCTCAGGGGCGATGTCGGGTTGCGTGTCGATGCGGTACCCGGCGCCGGCAACGGTGGCGATGATCCAGGGCTCGCCGAGCCGTTTGCGCAATCCCGAGACCGTGATGCGCACGGCGTTGGTGAACGGGTCCGCGTTCTCATCCCACGCCCGTTCCAGTAGCTCTTCGGCGCTTACGACACCGCCTTCGGCAGCGACGAGAACTTCGAGAACTGCGAACTGCTTCCTGGTCAGCGCGACGTAGCGGCCGTCGCGGTGGACCTCGCGGCGGAACGGATCCAGCCGCAGACCTGCGATCTCTCGCACCGGCGGCCTGTGGTGTGCGCGCCGGCGGTCGAGCGCTCTGAGACGGAGCACGAGCTCCTGGAGTTCGAACGGCTTCGTGAGGTAGTCGTCTGCGCCGAGCCCGAACCCGGTGGCCTTGTCGTCGAGACGGTCGGCAGCGGTGAGCATGAGGATCGGCAAGCCGCTCCCGGAGGCGACGATGCGGTTGGCGATCTCGTCACCGGTAGGTCCGGGAATGTCTCGGTCGAGGACGGCGATGTCGTAGGCGTTGACGCTGAGCAGCTCCAGAGCGGCGTCGCCGTCACCTGCGATGTCTGCCGCGATCGCCTCCAGGCGTAGGCCATCGCGGATGGCCTCCGCCATATACGGCTCGTCCTCGACGATCAACACACGCATGCTCCGATGCTACGAGCCGGGGCATGTCGTCGGCATATCGAAAACCACATACGTGCTGGCAACACCACGCTGCCTTGACTGGAGGCATGACTACAGAATCAGCACGGACGACCCGAAGATTCTTGGTCGCGCGGCCTGCTGGTCGTCATCGCGGCGATCGGTGCGGCCCTCGGCTACCAGGCGTTCTCGTGGTCGTCTTCGACTGGCCGCATCGCCCTTCGAGGCGCTGCCCAGCACGGTGTGGCCCGCACACGGCCAAGCCGCTTCATCCGGACAGGACGGTCGCAGATCCAAGCCGGCCCGAACCAGCACGCCGGCCCCAATCGCCAGCCTCGCGAAGGTGATGACGGCCTATCTCGTGCTCCGTGACCATCCGCTGGCGCCCGGCCAGGACGGCCCGACGATCACGCTCACCGACGCCGATGTCGCCGATACCGACCGCCGGCGCGGACAGAAGGAGTCGGTCGTGTCCATCGCCGCCGGAGAGCAATTGACCGAACGGCAGGCGCTGCAGGCACTGCTGCTGCCGTCGGCGAACAACATCGCCGCGGTTCTGGCGCGGTGGGACGCCGGCTCGGCGGAGCGGTTTGTTGCCCGGATGAATGCCGCCGCACGGTCGCTGGGCATGAGCCGACACCCGCTACACCGATCCGAGCGGCTACGACGACGCAACCGTGTCGACTGCCGCCGACCAGGTGCGTGTTGTCGATCGGGCGATGCGCCTGCCGGTGTTCGCGAGCATCGTCGCCACACCGAGCGCGACGCTGCCGGTCGCCGGCACCGTGCACAACACCAACACGTTGCTCGGGCACGACGGGTTTGTCGGCGTCAAGACCGGCTCGGACAGTGCGGCCGGCGGCTGCTTCGCCTTCCGGGCAATCCGCTGGATCGACGGCAAGCGGACGACGATCACCGGGGTCGTGTTGGGCCAGCCCGGCCACGACCAGATCGCGGCGGGTCTCGCGGCCGCCGACGCCATGGTCGACCGCATCGCCGGTCGTTCACGGCGCCACGTACGGGCAATGCCGCAACAACCCCCACCGATGGAGCTGCCATGAGTGGAAAGCTGCGGCCGCTGGCCGCCCTCGCACTGGTCGCCCTGATCGCCGCGGGCTGTTCGAGTGGCGGCGCCGGCGGCACCAGCACGAACGCCACCGCTCATGAGAAGGCGGTGAAGTTCTCGGAGTGCGTGCGCGCCAACGGTGTCAGCGCGTTCCCGGACCCGGACGCGTCGGGCGAGTTGACCATCGATGGGGTGGCGAACGGCTCGTCGCTGGACCCGAACAGCGCGACGTTCAAGAAGGCCATCAGCGCGTGCAAGAACCTGGAGCCACCGGGGTTCACGGGCCGCAAGAGGAGCGCCCAGGAGCAGGACTGCGCCCTCAAGTTCGCCCAGTGCGTGCGCGAGAACGGCGTGAGGGACTTTCCGGACCCCGTCAAGGGTGAGCCCCTCGTCGACACGAATCGCATCCCATCCTCCGCAACGGACGGCGGGATGACCATTCTCAACGCCGCGATGCAGACGTGCCGCGCGCTCGCGGCCAAGGCGGGGGTGAGTCGGTAGTGAGGCGCAGGACCTGGGCGCTGGCCGCGGCGGCCGTCCTGGTTGTCGCGGTCGCCACCGGCGGGCGTGGTCGTCCTGTCCGGCGCCGAGCAAGCGACCGCGGCCGCGCAGGAGCGCGCCGGCGAACACCGCGAAGGTGGAGAAGGGCAAGCTCTCGGCCATGGTCTCCCAGGACGGGACCCTGACCTACCGGGCGCGACCGGACGGCTCGCCGTACTCCGTGATCAACCAGGCCCGCGGCATCTACACCGAGCTGCCCGAGGTCGGGGACAAGGTCGACTGCGGCGGCGTGCTCTATCGGGTGGACGACAAGCCGGTGGTGCTGCTCTGCGGCACGGTCCCGGCATACCGCGCGCTGCACGCGGGCGATGCGGGCCAGGACGTCCGTCAGCTCAACCGCAACCTGCACCTGCGCGGCGACGCCTTCACCACCACGACCGAGAAGGCGCTCGAGGCGCTCCAGCGCCGCAGAGGGCGTTCAGGTGACCGGCGCGCTTGCCCTCGGTGACGCGGTGTTCCTGCCCGAGTCGGTGCGGATCGCCCAGGTCACCGGCCGAGCTCGGCGGAGCCGCCCAGCCGGGTGCACCGGTCCTGAAGGCCACATCCGACGAGCTGCACGTGCAGGTGAATCTCGATCCGTCCCAGCAGGGTGAGGTCAAGAAGGGCGACCGCGCCCAGATCACGCTGCCGGGCAACAGGCCGGTGTCCGGAAGAGTCGAGGCGTTCGGCAGAGTCGCGCAGGCCCCAGCTGGACCGGACGGCAAGCCCGTCGACGCGACCATCCCGACATCCATCAGCCTCGACGACCCAGCAAAGGCACGCGGGCTCGACCAGGCCCCGGTCCAGGTGGACATCACCACCAAGGGCGTGGACAACGCCCTCAGCGTCCCGGTCACCGCGCTCGTCGGGAAGTCCGGCGGCGGGTTCGCGGTGGAGGTCGTACGCGCCGGCGGGCGACGCGAGCTGGTCGCCGTGACGCTGGGCCTGTTCGACACCGGAGGCGGACGGGTCCAGGTCGAGGGCGATCTCCGCGCAGGCGATTCAGTGGTGGTGCCGTCGCCGTGAGCGACGAGTTGGTTCTGGAGCTCGATGGGGTGACCAAGGTCTACGGCGAGCAGCCTCCCGTGGCCGCCCTGCGGGGGGTGTCCCTCTCCGTCCAGCGGGGCGAGCTCGTGGCGATCGTCGGGCCCTCGGGGTCGGGCAAGTCCACGCTCCTGCACGTCATCGGGACGCTGGAGCGGCCCAGCAGCGGCGTGGTCCGGATCGGCGGGGTCGACGCCGCGCAGCTGAGCGACCGGGAGCTGTCGCGGCTGCGCGCCGAGGAGATCGGGTTCGTCTTCCAGCAGTTCTTCCTGGCCGAACACGCCACGGTGCGCGAGAACGTCGCCGACGGGTTGCTCTACGCCGGCGTCCCCGCCGCCGAGCGGACAGCGCCGAGCGGACGAGGCGCTCGAACGCGTCGGCCTGGCCCACCGCGCGACGTTCAAGCCCACCAAGCTCTCCGGAGGGGAGCGCCAGCGGGTGGCGATCGCCCGCGCCGTCGTCGGGCGCCCGGCGATCGTGCTCGCCGACGAGCCGACCGGCAACCTCGACAGCAGCACCGGCGCATCGATCATGCAGCTCATCCACGAGCTGGGCGCCGGCGGCGCGACGATCCTCATGATCACCCACGACACCGGCCTCGCAGATCAACTGCCTCGCCAGATCCGCGTGCTCGACGGCCAGGTGGTCTCCGACGTCGGAGCCGCGGGATGAGGGCCACGGCCGGACGGTTGTCGCTGAGGGACGGGCTGCGCGTGGCGAGCGTCGGACTCCGCGCCCGGCCGCTGCGCGCCGCCCTGTCCGCGCTCGGCATCGCGATCGGAACCGCAGCGATCGTCGCGGTCCTCGGGTTGTCCGCCTCTTCGCAGGCCGGTCTGCTCGCGGAGATCGACCGGCTCGGCACCAACATGTTCACCGTCGAGGCCGGACAGAGCCTCACCGGACAGGACGCAAAGCTGCCGCCCGAAGCGCCGGCGCGGATCACGCTCCTGGACCACGTCGGGCGGCTGGCACACACCGCTCTGATCAAGGACAAGTACGTCTACCGCAGCTCGATGATCCCGGTCGCCAACACCGGCGGCCTCGAGGTGCAGGCCACCAGCCTGAACCTGCTGCCCGTGCTCGGCACCGGCCTCGCACGCGGCTCCTGGCTGAACGCGGGCACCGCCCGCGAGCCGGTCGCGGTGCTCGGCTCGGCCGCCGCGCAGCAGCTGGGCATCGACCGGGTCTACCCCGATCAGCGGATCTGGCTGGGTGACCAGTGGTTCAACGTCGCGGGCATCCTGAAGCCCTCCCCACTGGCGACCGACATCGACACCAGCGCCCTCGTCGGCTATCCGGCCGCCGAGCGGTACCTCGGCTACGTCAGCCTCGTCCGCGGCGCGCGGCAGGCCGGTCCGCCGACCTCGATCTACGTGCGCGCCGCCACCGGCCACGAGGCGGCGGTGCAGTCGCTGCTGGCGCCGACCGCCAACCCCGAGGCACCGAACGAGGTGAACGTCAGCCAGCCCTCAGACGCGCTCACCGCCCGCGCTGCCGCGGCCGGGGCGTTCGACAGCCTCTTCCTCGGGCTCGGAGTGGTGGCCCTGATCGTGGGCGCCGTCGGCGTCGCCAACATCATGATCATCTCCGTGCTGGAACGCCGCTCGGAGATCGGCCTCCGCCGCGCCCTCGGCGCGACCAAGAGCCAGATCCGGACCCAGTTCCTCAGCGAGTCGATCCTGCTCGCCGTCATCGGCGGCATCGTCGGCGTGCTTGCCGGGGCCGCGGCGACCGTGGTGTACGCCAGCTCGAAGAACTGGGCCGTCGTGATCCCCGCCGAGGCCTGGTTGGGCGGCATCGCCTCGGCCATCCTGATCGGCGCGTTCGCCGGCCTGACGCCGGCAGTCCGAGCGTCTCGAATGCCGCCTACCGTGGCATTGCGGACGGTGTGAGCGATCAGGTTGGCTCTCCAAAGATCCGCCACCGAGCTGTCGCGCTGTCAGCGCTGCCTCGACCCAGCTCGCCGTTCTCGCGAGCTCACTTCATCGAAGCTGGGGTGGTCCGGCGTGTGGGCCGCGGCGGGTTGCGCTGCTGCTCGGCTTCTGTCGCATCGGCGGCGATCTCCGCGCCGGCGCCGAAGCGCAGCAGCCGCCCGCCGAAGGCGATCGCGCAGACCGCGAACCAGGCCCAGCCGAGCGCGAGGCCGCCGATGACGTCGGTCAGCCAGTGCACGTCCAGCAGCACCCGGCTCGAGGCGACGGCGACGGCGATCCCGACCGCGAGTCCGGCGAGCGACGCGCGCATGCGCGGCCTGCTGATGGCGTCCGAGCAGCAGCGCGGCCGCGGCAAAGAACGGCGGCCGCTGTGGCCGTGTGGCCGCTGGG
This sequence comes from uncultured Thermoleophilaceae bacterium, assembly GCA_963729205.1. Classification (GTDB taxonomy): domain Bacteria; phylum Actinomycetota; class Thermoleophilia; order Solirubrobacterales; family Thermoleophilaceae; genus JAICJR01. Next base: position 31,798 of record CAVSNA010000020.1, on the reverse strand, counting down.
GAACGATGGGCCGAGCGTCGCGGCAATCGGGTTCAGCGTCGGGCCGCACGCGGTCGACGAGGTCCTTGATCGTCGTGGTCAGGATCTTCTCGCCGATGACCACGACAAGAAGGAACGGGAGGCTCCAGACGTTGCGCTTCCTCAGGACGGTCGACCGCGAGGACGAGGGTCCCGAGCACCGCGACCGCGTCGTGGTCCCCAACTGGCGTGATCGCGTTGAGCCCGTGGGTGGAGAATGGCGTGGCGTGCCGGTTGCCCCAGCGGGCCACGCTCCCGTCGATGCCCAGGAGATGCGGATCGGCGCGCACGAGGTAGGCCAGAAGCCCGAGGACCAGGCCGCCGCCGATCACCAGAATGAGCGCGGCGGTGAGGGCGAGGCCGGTCGCCGTTTCAGGATCGAGCCGTGCCGCCGACCGCCGCTCGCAGGCGCGGGTGCTCGCCGACGACCTGCCGGCCGACTCGGGCCGCTGCGACGGACGGCCGGCGCGATGTCCCGAACCGCTGGGACCAACGCAGGCTCAACAGGCCGGTCGCGCTCCCGGCTGCGAGGGACACGAGGATGAGAACGAGAAGAGGCAAGTCCGCCTGGGTTCGTTTCCGCCGATTCGGGAATAACGCGGAACGTGTCTTCAGATACCCGGTTGGTCGGGCCGAAAACGCCGCTGCTTCCCGCCCGGCCGCGGCGGCGGACATCGCCGCGCGGTTGCACCCGGCGCGCGTGCCGGTGCCGGCGGTCCTGGAGGCTCGACCGGGCGGTCCGGCCGAGCGCTTGGCGGCGAGGCTCGCGGGCAAATCGCCCGCTCTCGCGTTCATCGCCGTGCTGGTGGTTGGCTTCGTCGGGCTCGCCGCGCTCTCGATCGCTGTCGGCTTGGTCGTCATGCACGTGCTGCTCCCGCTCTCGGGCGTGAGTTCGGCCGACGAGAGTGTCGTCGTCTGGCTGGTGCACCACCGCATCACCGACGGGCACCGACGCCTCGCTTGTCGGCTCGACGGTCGGCGGGCGCGCCTGGTCCTGCCCGATCCTCGTCGGCGGTGATCGCCGTTGTGTGCGCGGTGCGACGTTGGTGGCGACTCGCGGCGTTCGTGGTCTTCGCGCTGGTCGTCGAGTCGGCGACCTACCGCGTCACGACGCTCGTCGTCCATCGCCACCGCCCGACCGTCCCTCGCCTCGAGCACCTGCCGGTCAACGCCAGCTACCCGTCCGGCCACACGGCCGCGTCGATCGCGGTCTACGCCGGCCTCGCGCTGCTGCTGACTTCGCGGATCCGCGATCGGCGGCGTGCGCGACGCTCGCCTGGATGATCGCGGTCGCTGATGACGCTCGTTCGTCGCCGTCTCGCGCATGTACCGCGGCATGCACCACCCGATCGACGTCGCTGGCCGGCGCGCTGCTCGGCATCGGCGCGCTCGTGATCGTCGTCTTCGCCTGCCGCGTCGCCGGCGCGGTCGCCGATACGCGCGCGCGAGGGCGCGACGACGGTCCGGGCATCGCGATGAAGGTCGCGGTCATCGCCCATGCCGGCAAGACCCTCGGCGGCGGGCTGCCCGAGCTGCGGCGCGTCGCTCGACGCGCGCGGGCGTCGGCGAGCCCGCTCTGGCACGAGGTCCCCAAGAGCCGCAAGGCGCCGGCCCAGGTCCGGCGCGCGCTGGAGGAGGGCGCCGAGCTCATCTTCGTCTGGGGCGGCGACGGGATGGTCCAGCGCTGCGTCGACGTGCTCGCCGGCATCGAGCGCACGTCTGGCGATCGTCCCCGCGGGCACCGCGAACCTGTTCGCCACGAACCTCGGCATCCCGACGGACATCGAGCGGCGCCGTGGCCGTCGGGCTCCACGGCAAGCGTCGCGCGACTCGACGTCGGCCGCTTCAACGGCGAGCGCTTCGCCGTGATGGCCGGGCGCCGGCTTCGACGCGGCGATGATCCGCGACGCCGGCGGCCTCAAGGACCGGATCGGCCGCGCCGCCTACGTCTGGAGCGGCTCGAAGAACCTGCGCGATGCAAGCCGCTTCAAGGCCAAGATCAAGCGTCGACGGCGCCCGGTGGTACAAGGGCAAGCGCGAGCTGCATCCTCGTCGGCAACGTCGGCGAGCTGTTCGGCGGCGTCGAGGCGTTCGCCGACGCGCGAGCCCGACGACGGCGCTGCTCGATCTCGGCGTCGTCACGGCCGAGGGCGTCGTCGAGCTGGGCGCGCACGATCGCGCGGACCGCCGTCGGCGACGCCCGCGAAGTCGCCGTTCGTGCGCGTCGACCAAGGCGCGCTCGGTGAAGGTCGAAGCTCGATCGCAAGGTCCTGTACGAGCTCGACGGCGGCGACCGCAGCAAGGTCAAGGCGTTCAAGGTGCGCGGTCGAGCCGGCCGCGATCAGCGTCTGCGTCCCGCGCGACCGCGTGAGGAGATGAGATGGCTGTACACTGAGCGGCTCGACACCGAGCGTCCGCTCCGCGCGAAGCGCCCGAGCCCAGGGCGACGACATGGTCGCGCACGCCGTGGCTTCGACTGGTCTTCGCTCGCTCGGGCTTCGTCGCCCGCGGCGGTGATCTACGGGATCATCGGCGTGCTCGCGCTAAAGCTCGCGCTCGGCGACGGCGGGAAGGCGACCAACCAGCAGGGCGCGCTGCGAGACGATCGCCCACCAGCCGTTCGGCCACGCTGCTCCTGATCGCTGTCGCGATCGGCCTTGCCGGCTACGCGCTGTGGCGCTTCGCTCGCGCGGCGATCGGCCACGGGCCGCGAGGCGAGCGACAGTGGCTTCGACCGCATCGCCGCGCGTCGCCAGCGGGATCGCGTACGCGATCCTCTGCGTCACCGCCGTCAAGATCCTCACGGGCTCTGGCGAGCAGCAATCGGGCAACGCCGCACAAGGCCGACCGCGCGGCGTCCTCGGCTGGCCGGCCGGCCCGTGGCTCGTCGGCGCCGCCGGCGTCGTTCTCGCTCGGCGTGGCGCTCTACCAGGGCTACAAGGGCATCAGCGCAGAAGTTCCTCGAGGACTCCAAGACAGAGCAGATGAGTCCCGGCGGGCGGCGAGCGTTCACGACGCTGTCGGCGTCGTCGGCCACCTCGCGCGGATGGTCGTGTTCGGGCTCGTCGGCTATTTCCTGGTGCAAGGCGGCGATCGACTACGACCCGAGTCAGGCGGTCGGGCTTGACGGGGCGCTGCGCGCGGCTTGCCGCACACACTCGTACGGACCCGTGCTGCTCGGGGATCGTCGCCGCCGGACTGGTCGCCTTCGCCGCTGTACTCGCTCGCGCGACGCGCGCTACCGCAGGATCTGAACGCCAGTCGCGTGCGGGCCGTGTAGGCTCGCCCGGTGCCGGCTCTTGTGCTCGGACCGATCCTCCGGTACGTGGACGCGCGAGGTCGCGACGATCTGGGTGCAGACCGACGCCGCGTGCGAGGTCGAGATCCTCGGGGCGCGCGAGCGCACGCTGGTGCGTCGACGGGCTGCATTTCGCGCTGGTCGACGATCGACGGGCTCGCGCCCGGCGCCGACCACGCCTACGAGGTGCGGCTCGACGGCGAGCGGGTGTGGCCGGAGCAGGGTTCGCCGTTCCCGCCCGAGCACGATCCGCCTGCCGAGCGCGGACGCCGACCTCAGAGGTCGTCTTCGGCTCCTGCCGCGATCACGCTGCCCGCACGAGCCGCCCTACGTCGCTGCGCGCGCACGAGCATCCCGACGGGCAGGGCATCGACGCGCTGCGCGCCTACGCGCTGCGCGCGGCAGGCGCAGGGGGCGGCGCGCGCCTGCCCGACATGCTGCTGATGCTCGGCGACCAGATCTACGCCGACGAGCCGTCGCCCGCACTGCAGGAGGCGATCACGGCTCGCCGTCGGCCCGCCGACACGCCGGACGACGAGCTCGCGGATTTCGCCGAGTACGCGCTGGCCTACCACGAGGCGTGGAGCGAGCCCGCGATCCGCTGGCTGCTCTCGACGGTGCCGACGACGATGGTCTTCGACGACCACGAGATCCACGCCGAGTGGCGGATCTCGCAGGGCTGGATGGACGAGATGAACGCGAAGCCCTGGTTCGACCGCCACATCCGTGCCGGGCTGATGGCCTACTGGGTCTTCCAGCACCTCGGCAACCTCGCGCCCGCGGATCTCGAAGGGTCGAGCTCTACCGACGCAGTGCGCGCAGCCGACGACGGCGCAGCGGCGCTCGCCGCGGCAGATGGACAACGCCGGCCGCCAGATCGGCCACAGCCGCTGGAGCTTCGCCCGTCAGATCGGAGACGCGCGGCTCGTCGTGATCGACTCGCGCGCGGGGCGGACGTCACGCCGGGGCGACGGGAGCTCGTTCAGGACGAGGAGTGGGACTGGATCGCCGCGCAGGCCCGGCAACCGGCCCGCCACCTGCTTGCTGGCCAGCTCGGTCCCGTTCCTGCTCGCGCCGGGCCTGCATTACGTCGAGGCGTGGGACGAGGCGGTGACCGACGGAGCCTGGGGCCGGCCGATGATGCGGATCGGCGAGCGCCTGCGTCGTCTTGCCGTGATGGACCACTGGGCGTCGTTCCAGCGCTCGATGAGACGGACCTGCGAGTTGGTTGACGACATCGCCCACGGCCGCGAGGGCGAGGCGCCCGGCATCGATCGTGATGCTGTCCGGCGACGTCCACCACTGCTATCTCGCGCAGGTCGGCTTTCCGGTCGGCTCCGACACGCGCAGCGCTGTGTGGCAAGCCGTCTGCTCGGCGTTTCGCAAGGAGCTCGCTCCGCACGAGAAGGTGACGCTCGCAGCTCGGCCACACGCGGCTCGCCGAGCGGCTCGCGCGGCGCCTGGCCCGGGCCGCCGGCGTTCCGAAGCTGCCGTTCGGCTGGCGCATCGTCGAGCGTCCCGACTACGCCAACCAGGTCGGAACGCTGACGCTTACCGGACCGACGTCGCACGTCCGGGTCGAATCGGTCGTCGACGGAGAATGGCAGGAGCCCCGCCTCGAGACCGCGTTCGAGCGCACGCTGACAGGCTGAGGTCCTCATGGCCGCTCCTCGTCGTTCAGCTTGCGCGTGTCGCGCGGCTCGAGGAACGGCTCCTTCCCCTCTGGCTGTCCGGCCTCGATCTCCCGTGAGCGCTCGAGTTCCGCATTGAACTCGGCGCCGAGCAGGATCACGACGTTCGAGATCCAGAGCCAGATCAGGAAGACGATCACTCCGCCGAGCGAGCCGTAGGTCTTGTTGTAGTGGCCGAAGCTCGCGACGTAGAGGGCAAAGCCGGCCGATGCGACTAGCCATAGGAGTACGGCCAGCACGCCGCCCGGCGTGACCCAGCGAAACTTCGGGTGCTTGACGTTCGGTGACGCCCAGTAGAGCAACGCGAACATGAAGCTCACGATCAAGACGAGCACGCGGCCACTTGGCAATGTCCCACGCACCGACCGCTGCTCCGCCGAGGCCGACGATGTTCCCGACGCGGTGCGCGAGCGGACCGGTCACGACCACCGCCAGCGCGCTGACCGTGAGCAGAAGAACGGTGATGATGGTCACCCCGACTCGCAGGGGGAGCGTCTTCCAGATCGGTCGTCCCTCGCCAACCTCGTAGATCGCGTTCGAGGCACGCATGAAGGCCGCCACATAGCCGGACGCCGCCCAGAGTGCGGCGGCCAGGCTGACCACGAACAGAATGCCCGCGGCGCCCTGACCCTGCTGGAGGTTCTGGATCGCGCTGGTGAAGATCTGCTTCGCAGGCCCCGGGGCCACCGTCCCAAGGTTGTCGATCAGGGGCTGAGTTGCCGACGGTCCGATCAACCCGAGGACCGAGACGAGCGCGAGCAGCGTCGGGAAGATCGAGAGGATCCCGTAGTAGGTGAGCACCGCTGCCCAGTCGGTGATGTTGTCCGCCCGGAACTCGCGCACGGTCCTTCTGAGCGCGCCCGACAACGAGCGTCCTCGAAGATCCGTCGGCCCGGTGGGTGCTCGGCTGCCGCGGGTCGGCGCGCTACTCGGGCTCCGTGCCTCGCTGGTCATCAGACCCGTCTGCCCAGAAGCCGCGGGTCGAAACTGCGAATCACCCCGGGCCGCGGCAGATGGCGCGTCGCCGCACGACCGTAGTCCCCACCCGGCGAACGTCCTACGTCGTCGTTCAGCCCCGGTTGTGGTTGACGACCTCGACGTTGTGCCCGTCCGGGTCGAGCACGAACGCTCCGTAGTAGCCCGGGTGGTAGACCGCGCGCTCGCCCGGCGCGCCGTGGTCCTCGTAGCCCGCCGCGAGCGCGGCGGCGTGGAACGCGCGCACCGTTTCGTCCTCGCGCGCGGGGAATGCGAGGTGGACGTGCTCCGTGAGCGGCCGCTCGTCCCGGACAAGCGAGAAGCTGTAGTCCGGGCCGGAGAGCTGCACGCGGCCGGGCTCGTCGCGCGTCAGGCGCAGCCCGGCGTGCGGGGCGATCGTCGTGTAGAAGCGACGGGAGGCCTGCGGGTCGCGGACGCGGATCCACAGGTGGTCGACCTGGCCGACGGGCACGGCGTCCTCACGGTCGTTGTAGACCGCCTCGACGCTGTTGCCGTCGGGGTCGAGCAGAAACCCGCCGTAGTACGTCGGGCCGTACTGGGTGCGTGGCCCCGGCGCGCCGGCGTCGCGGTACCCCGCGTCGACGCCCGCGTGCCAGAACGCGTCGACCTGCTCGCGGTCGCGCGCGCGGAAGCCGACGTGAAGCCCGCGCGTCACCGGGTGGTCGCGGTCCGTCGGCCCGATGTCCCAGTCGTCCCACTCGACCAGCTCGGCGTCCGCATGGCTGGGCTCGACGCCCAGGGCGCCCAGGACGGTGCGGTAGAAGCGCTCGGAGGCCGCGAGATCCGAGACTGCGATGCCGACGTGGTCGAACACGCGGCCGAGGCTAGCGTCGCGGGCATGCTCGATGTCATCCCGCCCCTCGCCCCGGGCCAGCCATCTGCCAGACATAATCTGTCGGGTCGATGTCCCGCCTAATGGCCGGCAAGAAAGCTCAGACATAGGGGAGCCCATGTCCGATTCAGACGCCTACTTTGGCGCTCCCACGGAGCAGCCGACCGAACCCGGTCGATTCGTGCGGGTCTCGGATCTCCCATCATTCGTGCTTGCCGAGGGACTCACGCTGCGGCCGTTGGTCGGCAAGGGTCAGATGGTGAGCTTCGCGCAGTACGAGCAGGACGCCGAGGCTCCGCTGCACGCTCATGTCGAAGAACAGATCTTCATTGCGATCGAAGGTGACTTCGAGGTGCAGATTGGCGATGAGACGCGCGTGATCGGCCCCGGCGAAGCCGCGGTGATTCCCTCGTGGGTACCTCACCGCGTGATCGCGCGAAACGGCCCTGCGTCCCAGGTGGACGTCTTCTGCCCGCCGCGCCAGGGTCTCCTCGACCTGCTGGCTCCGAGCGACCCCGCAGGCTCGGAATAACGCTCCCGAGAGACGGGTTGCTTAGCTTCCATCGCGATGGCCCTCTCCTCTCCGTCCGAGTTCCTCGACCGGACAAGTGAGCGTGAACTACTCGAGCGACTGCTCGCGCAGGCGCGAGAGGGTGACAGCGCGGTTCTGGTCATCCGGGGCGAGGCCGGCATCGGCAAGACGGCGCTGCTCAGGTACGTGGCGCGTCATGCGACGGGATTCCGTGTGGCCCAGGTGACAGGCGTGGAAGCCGAGATGGAGCTGCCGTTCGCCGGGATCCATCAGCTCTGCGCACCGCTGCTCGACCGGCTCGATGCCCTGCCTCAGCCGCAGCAGGACGCGCTGAACGTGGCGTTGGGCGTCGCATCCGGTGACGTCCCCGACCGCTTCGTGGTCGGACTGGCCGTGCTGGGCCTGCTGTCCGCCACAGCCGAGGAGCGGCCGGTGCTGTGTCTGGTCGAGGACTCCCAGTGGCTGGACGAAGCCTCCGGGCTGGTCCTCGGCTTTATCGCACGACGGCTGCTGGCGGAATCGGTGGCGCTCGTGGTGGCCGTCCGGGAGCCGAACACGAGGCGCGACTTCGGCGGCTTGCCCGAGCTGGCGCTTGGCGGGTTGGCCGAGGCGGATGCGCGCACCCTGTTGGGCAGAGCCGTCCCGGGTGGGCTGAACGATCGCGTCCGCGATCGCATCGTCGCGGAGACCCGCGGCAACCCGCTGGCACTGCTTGACCTGCCGGGGAGCATGAGTGCTGCGGAGCTGGCGGGCGGCTTCGACGTTCCCGCTGTCACAGACCTCCCCCGCCACCTCGAAGATCACTACCTCCGGCGCGCCGGGGAACTACCCGAGGCGACCCAGCGACTGCTGCTCTTAGTGGCTGCTGAGCCGATCGGCGACGCGACGCTCATCTGGCGCGCTGCTCACGGCCTCGGCATCGAACAGAGCTCGCTCGCCCCCGCGGAGGATGCGCAACTCGTCGAGGTCGGAGCGCGCGTGAGGTTCCGCCATCCACTCGTGCGATCCGCGGTATACCGGGCGGCGGTCCTTTCCGAGCGGCGAGCTGCGCATCGGGCCCTGGCGGAGGCAACCGATTCCGATGTCGATCCCGATCGTCGTGCGTGGCATCGTGCCCGCGCGGCGGTGGGTGTCGACGAGGAGGTGGCCGCCGAGTTGGAGCGCGCGGCCGACCGGGCGCAGGCCCGTGGAGGCGCGGCCGCGGCCGCGGCGTTCCTGGCGCACGCGGCTGAGCTGACGCCGGATCCAGCGCAGAGAAGCCGGCGGGCCTTGGCCGCCGCGCAGGCGAAGTTCGATGCCGGGGCGTCGCAGGCGGCGCTGGAGTTGCTGGCGACCGCCGAGCTTTCCCCGCTCGACGAGTTTCAGCGTGCCGCGCTGGAGCGGTTGCGCGCACAGGTCGCGTTCGAGCGCACACGCGGCAGCGACGCTCCGGCTCTGTTGCTCGATGCGGCCCGGCGCCTTGAGCCGCTCGATGCCGGGATGGCTCGCGAGACCCATCTCGAAGCGATAGCGGCAGCGATGTTCGCCGGTCGCCTCGCCGGCAAGCCAGACATCCACGAGCTTGCCGAGGCCGCGCAGGCTGCACCGCCCGCAGGACAGCCTGAACGCGCTATCGACCTGCTCCTCGACGGACTGGCGACGAGGTTCACGGAGGGCTACGCAACCGGCTGCGCCGCAGCTCCGGAAGGCGCTCGGCGCGTTCGGTGACGTGGAGGAATTAACCGCACGCGACGTGCGCTGGCTGTGGCTGGCCTGTCGCCTGGCCCAGGATCTGTGGGACGACGAGCTCTGGCACGAGCTGGCGAGCCGCGGTGTCCGCGTCGCGCGCGACAGCGGCGCGCTCACCCTGCTCCCGGGCATGGCCAACTTCCTTGCCGCCTTCAATGTTCATTCCGGAGCCGTCGAGAGCGCCGCTGAGCTGATCGACGAGGTTTCCGCGATTACGCAGGCGACCAGGATCCCGCCGCTCAACTACGCCGGGTTGATGTTGGCGGCGTGGCGCGGCGACCAGGCGCGGATGCACGCGATCGCCGACAAGGTGCTGCCCAGTGCGACGGCACGGGGCGAGGGGTACACGCTTGGCATTTGGGGATGGATGACCGCCCTGGTGAACAACGGCCACGGTCGTTATGGCGATGCGTTCTCCGCTGCCCAACGGGCATGCGAGCACGAGGACGTGATCGCGTACGGTTGGGCCCTCGTCGAGCTGGTCGAGGCGGGCGTCCACGTCGGGCGGATAGACGAGGCGGCAGCCGCGCTTGACCGCTTGAGCGAACGTACGCGCGCGAGCGGCACGGAATGGGCGCTCGGCATCGAGGCCGGCTCACGCGCCCTGCTGAGCGAGGGGGAAGACGCGGACGAGCTCTACCGCGAGGCGGTGGAGCGACTCGGCCGCAGCCGTGGCGTGGTCCACCTCGCCCGCGCCCGGCTTCTATACGGCGAATGGCTGCGACGCGAGAACCGCCGCGTCGACGCGCGTGAGCAACTCCGAGCCGCCCACGAGATGTTCAGCCGTATCGGCGGCGATGGGTTTGCCGAGCGCGCTCGTCATGAGCTACTGGCCACGGGTGAGACCGCGCGCAGGCGCACCGACGAAACACGCAGCGTGCTCACCCCCCAGGAGGCACACATCGCCCGGCTGGCCAGAGACGGTCTCTCCAATCCCGAGATCGGCGCGCAGCTCTTCATCAGCCCCCGCACGGTGCAGTACCACCTGCGCAAGGTCTTCCTGAAGCTCGACATCACCTCGCGAACCAGCTCAACCGCGTCGCGGTGGGCCAGCTCAGCACCACCCCGTAGTCGTTCCCCCGCCGCGTGTCGGCCTGCGACTGGCCAGCGGGGGCTGGCTACCTTGCTGGTGCGCCACCTGAAGGCACGGCACGAGGTGCGGGCGTCCCACGCGGTCCGGCGGCGCGGCTTCGCCTGTACACACGGTCACTCGCCGAAGGCGTTCCTTGGCTCATCCCGGATGGCCAGCACATCGCAGCTGGGGCTTAGTCGCTATAACGAGGCGCCTGAGCAGTGCGAACGACGAGGCCAGAGCGCAACAGGTGTCCTGAATGACAGATCCGACCGGCAGCGCCGGGCGGGGTCGCCTCGCCGAGGTGCTGGCGACGCGTGGCGGACGGGCGGAGCCCGAGGCGCCCTTCGTCATCGAGCATCGCGAGGCGCTGATCTACATGCTGTGCCAGGCCGCCGAGCTCGAGCACGGGATCATGTGCCAGTACCTGTTCGCGGCGTTCTCGCTCAAGCAGCGCACGGACGAAGGGCTCACGCCGGAGGAACTCGAAGCCGTCACCCGCTGGCGCGGCACGATCGCCCACGTCGCCACCGAGGAGATGCTGCACCTCGCGCTCGTGCAGAACGTCCTCTCCGCGATTGGTGCGGCGCCTCATCTGACCCGGCCAAATCTGCCCGCACCCGCGCACCACTATCCCGCGGGCGTGAGCCTGACACTGGTGCCCTTCGGCGAGCGGGCCCTACAGCACTTCATGTTTCTCGAGCGCCCGGAGGGCATGGCGCTCGAAGGTGCGAAAGGCATCGACGCGCCAGTGCACGACGCGGTGCCCTTGATGGCCGAAGGCGACATCGTGCCCCAGCTACAGGACTTCGCCACCATCGGCCACCTGTACCGCTCGATCGAGCAGGGTCTGGTGCACCTCGCCGACAAGTTCGGCGAGCGCAACCTGTTCGTCGGGCCGCCGCGCGCACAGGCGACGAGCACCCATTTCCGGTGGCCCGAGCTCGTGGCCGTGACCGACCCAGCGTCGGCCCAGCGAGCGCTCGACACGATCCTCGAGCAGGGCGAGGGGGCGCGGGGCCACTGGGAGGCCGCCCACTTCGGCCAATTCGTCGAGATCCTCGACGAATACCGCGGGATGATCGCGGCGAACCCGGCGTTCGACCCGGTCCGGCCGGTGATGTTCGCGAAGGTGCGTCGTGGCGAGCACGACGACTCGTTACCGCTCATCGGCGATCGCGTGACGGCACAGTGCACGGATCTCTTCAACGTCAGCTACGAGATCCTCGTGCAGATCCTGGAGCGGTACTTCGCTCACACGGAGGAGACCGACGGGCAGCTTGGGACGCTGGCGCACGCGACGGTCACGCTGATGAGCGGCGTCCTCAGGCCGCTTGGGGAGCTGATCACGACGCTGCCGGTCGGGCCGGAGCACCCGGGGGTCAACGCCGGGCCGAGCTTCGAGCTCTTCTACGAGGACGACGACCTCCTGCCTCATCGGGAGTCCGCCTGGGCGCTGCTCGAGGAGCGGGTGCGTGATGCCTCGACCTTCTGCGCTCATGTCACCACGAGCGCGCCGGAGGACGTCGCGAGCGCGCTCGGAGTGGTTGAGGGCAGGCTGACGGCCGTGGCGGACTCGCTCGCTCACCATTTCGCCGATTGGGGCGCGGCGAGTCGCTTCTTGACGGATGGCGGTGAGACGACCACAATCGCGACCGACTCGGCTCAGGCGCCGGGCCCGGACGAGCCACTGGACTTCGAAGCGAACATCAAGCCACTGTTCCGTGAGCGAGACCGCGACTCGATGCGTTTCGCCTTCGACCTCTGGTCCCTCGACGACGTCTCGACCCATGCCGACGACATCCTCGAGCGGGTCGAGGCCGGCACGATGCCATGCGACGGAGCGTGGCCCGCGGAACGTGTCGCCGTCTTCCGCCGCTGGATCGACGCCGGCAAACCCGCCTAGGTCGTCGGTGGCGCGCCGGTGCGTTTGTCGGTCTCGTAGGTGCGCTCCATCACACGGGCGACGTCGTACCGTGACGACACGTCGAGCTTGCGGAAGATGCTTCGCAGGTGGGTCTCGATCGTCTTGACGCTGAGGAACAGCTCGCTGGCGATCTCGGGGTTGGTGCGGCGGTCCACGACGAGGTCGGCGACCTGGGCCTCGCGTTGCGTGAGGGTCTCGACGCCCGCTCCGCTCACGTTGCCCGGCCGGGTGCGGCGGTGGATGTGCCGTCCGAGCTTGCGCAGCTCGCGCTCGGCCTCCTGCCGGTAGCGCTTGGCGCCGCACAGATCGAGCTGCTGGACCGCGCGCTCGAGCTCCGCGACCGCCCGCTCGCGCTTGTCCCCGCAGGCGAACGCCCGGCCGGCAAGGGTGCGTGACCGGGCCGCCTCGACGCGAGCGCCGACCTCGTCGGCCGCAGCGACGGCGGCCAGGGCTCGGCGGGCGGCGCTCGCGGGATCTCCGCGCTCCAGCGCAACGGCTGCGGCCGCGCGGTGCGCCATCGCCACGGCGAGCGGGAGCCCCAGCTCCGCAGCCACCGCGGCCGCTCGGTCGGCGGCCGCCTCGGCCGCTGCGGGCTGGCCGAGCGTGAGCCAGCACCGGGTCAGCAGCTCGAAGTAGTTGGCCCTCCACCCGCTGGCGATGAGCGGCAGCTCCTCGCCGCCCGCGGCGCTCAGCAGGACCTCGATGGCGCGCCCGACCTCTCCGCTCTCATAGAGCGCGCTGGAGAGCGCGACGCTTGCGTAAGTGGAGACCAGGGTGTCGTCGAGGTGCCGGGTGACTTCTACGCTCTCGTCGCCTGCGGCCAGTGCCGTCTCCAGATCGCCTGCTGCAACCGCGGTAAAGGCGCGGCTCAGCAGGTTCCATCCCAGCGCCTGGGCGTTGCCCGAAAGGCGCGCCGCTTCGACCGCCCCGTCCAGCAGCGCCACCGACTCCGCTATGCGCCCGGTCGTGTGGAGGACGTTGCTGAGCACCGGGACCAGGATCGGGGACATTTCGCCTTGTCCGGTGGCGCGTGCGATCGCCAAGCCTCGCTGGGCGTGGGTGCCGGCGTGCTCGTATCGGTGTAAGTAAAGCTCCGCGGTCGACAGATTGGCCAGCGCATCGAGACGGAGTGCGAGTTCGTCATCTGTGAGCGCGTTCACGAGCGATGCTGTCTCGGAGCTGCGACGTTTCGCCTCCGGAATCGCGCCCATGAACGCGGCAGCGACCGCGAGCACGGCGGTGCTGGCGGCGGTCAGCGGCGGATCGGAGAGCTCGTGCGAAGTCGCGAGCGCGCGCTCTCCCCAATCGCGCATCGCCACGTACTCCATCCGATAGAAGTCACCGACCGCGAGTTGAATCATGAGCGCCACCGCTCCTGGGGAGGAAGCGCTCGATAGCCCGTCCAGCGCTGCGCCCAGCCGTCCGCGCGCCGCCTCGTGATGGCCAAGAAGTTGCTCGATCCCAGCGCAGGCGCCGACGAGAGTCACGCGCAGTGGCTCATCCCCTTCGGGGGCCAGCTCGATGCTCTTGAGCAGCGCAGCTCGGCTGTCCTCGAACCGTCCCGTCGCGGCTTGTGCTCGCGCCATCGCGATCAGGATCTCCACGCGCTCTGCGTCCGAGGCACTCTCGGGCAGCAGGCCGTGTGCGATCCCGAACCAGCGCGCCGCGCTCACCGGCGCCCGGTGTGCAGCCGCCTCGCCGGCCTCACGCAGCACGGCCACTGCCGCCAGGTCGCCATGGCGTGCGGCGTGCTCGACGTGGTGTGCGCGTGCCGTGGCCGGGGCGCCGCGTGCCGCGAGCGCGTCGGCGCTGCGCTCGTGTGCGGCAAGTCGCGCCCCGGGCGGGCATGATTCGTAGACGGCGCGTCGCACGAGCGGATGTCGGAAGCGGAACCTGCGCGGGACCTCGGCGGATCGGACGAGGTCCTGGCCGATCAGCGCGTCCAACGCCTCGAGCGCTTCCGCGTCTCCCATCCCGGCGGCGGCTATTGCGACGTCGAGCTCGAACGGGTCGCCCGCGACGGCCGCCGCCTCGGCGAGACGACGCGGCGGGGGTGCGAGTGCGTCGAGCTCGGCGACGATCGCCGCCGAGATAGCCCCGGGCACGCCGTCGCCTGTGTAGGCGGCGCCGGCGCCGTCATCGCTGTCGGTCATCTGGGCGAGCTGAAGCAGGTAGAACGGATTACCGCCGCTCGCTTCGTAGAGCCGCTCGCGCTGGGGGACGCCGACCCCGTCGATCAGCGTCTCAGCCTCCTCGGGCGTGAGTGGGCCCAGGGTGATCGGGTGCGCGGCCTCGGCTCCCCTCTCGATGGCGGCCATCAGCGCGTGATCGGCCTGGCCGGTGCGGAACGTGGCGGCGACCATCACCGGTGCGCGCGGAGGGTGCCTGAGTAGGTACGAAGTCAGCTCGAGCGATGCTCCGTCCGCCCAGTGGAGGTCATCGAGAAGGAGAACCAGTGGTTGCGCGGATGCCAGGCGCTCGATCAGCTCCCGCACCGCGCGATGGGCGCGGAAGCGCTCGGCCGCCGTCGTCGGCTGATCGATTCCCGGGTTGACCGAGCTCAGTGCGGGGAACACCCCAGCCAGCTCGCCCAGGTCCTCTGAGGACAGGCGGTTGAAGTCCCCCGGATCCAGTGATTCGAGGTACTCGTCGAGGGCGTCGACGACCAGACCGAACGGAAGCTCTGGCTCGAACTCCGCGGCGCTGCCCCGGAGCGCAAGGCAGCCGCGCCGCTCCGCCTGCCGGAAGAGCTCGAGCAGCAGGGAGGTCTTGCCAATCCCCGGCTCGCCCGAGACGAACGCAAAGCGTGGATTACCGGCGCATGTCTCTTCGAGAAGCTGCCCGAGCAACTTCAACTGGCGGTCTCGGCCGACGAGGGGCTGGGCCAGTTCGGTCACGGTGAAGTCAGATCCCGGAGACGAGCCTACCGCTCCAGAGGTCCGCGGAGAAGGATTTGTCAGTCAGGGTGTTGCCCCGATGTCGGCCGCAGTCGGGTCGGGGATGCTGACCCGGTGCCACGATTCATGCTCGAGCACACGCACACGGCGCTGGAATGCGGCGCCGTTTTCGCCTCCTTCAAAGCCTTCGAGAGTCCGCTGCGGCACGCAGTGGCGGTCGGGTCATGCCACTTCGGGACGCATCGGATCTGGTGGCAAGTCGATGCCGTGACGGGCGACGAAGCGCTGGCGCAGTTGCCGCACTACGTCGCCCGGCGCACGACCGCGATCCGTGTCGGTGACATCGAGACACCCTGACGGGGAGCACTCAAGGGTGCCGGATCAGGGGTTTCACCCGATGTCCGGAGGCGCCACGGCGGGGAGGCTGGCGGGTACGACGGTCACCACGCCCGCCCATGAATGGAGGCTCCCCATGGCAGCTGTCACCTTGTCGGCCCCGCTCGACCCCGGCACCACCCAAGCCAACGTGACGGTGCGGGCGCTGGAGCTCGCCCGCCACTACGGCGAGGGAGACACGGCGGTCCACGCCCTCCGGGGTGTCGATCTCGACGTGCGGACTGAGCAGCTGACCGCGATCATGGGTCCGTCGGGCTCCGGCAAGTCAACGCTCATGCACATCCTCGCCGGTCTCGACGAGCCCGACCATGGACAGGTGTGGATCAGCGACATCGAGGTCACCGCCCTCGACGATGCCGGGCTGACCGCGCTGCGCCGCGACCACATCGGCTTCATCTTCCAGTTCTTCAACCTGCTGCCGATGCTCACCGCGGAGGAGAACATCCTCCTGCCGCTGGAGATCGCCGGCCGCAAGCCCGACCGGGACTGGTACAGCGAGCTCATCGCCAAGGTCGGTCTGAAGGACCGGCTTACCCACCGCCCCAGCGAGATGTCCGGTGGTCAGCAGCAGCGCGTCGCGGTGGCGCGCGCCCTGGCGTCTAGGCCGACGGTGATGTTCGCGGACGAGCCGACCGGCAACCTCGACTCCACCACGAGTGGCGAGATCCTCGAGCTCATGCGCGAGCTGGTCGACGGGTTTGGCCAGACCACTGTCATGGTCACGCACGACCCGCACGCCGCGGCGATCGCCGATCGCGTCCTTTTCCTCGACGACGGCGAGATCGTGCGCGACCTCAACGCCTGCGACTCGCACACGGTCATCTCCACGATGGAGGAGCTGAGGGCGTCATGAGGCGCGTGGCACTGAAGGGGTTGTGGTGGCGCCGCGGTCGGGCCGTTCTGACCGCGTTCGCCGTCGTGCTCGGCGTCGCGATGGTCAGCGGCACCTTCATCCTCACCGACAGCATCAACAAGGCGTTCGACACGATCTTCCAGGACTCCTATTCGGACACCAGCGCGGTGATCTCCGGTCGCGAGCTCGTCAAGGACGCCGCGAGCGGCAACGCCACGGTGCCCGCCTCGCTGCTGGCCCGCGTGCGCGCGGACGGCAAAGTGGCGGAGGCCACCGGCGCCATCTTCAATCTCAGCGGCACCTCGGATCCGACGAAGCTGATCGGCAAGGACGGCAAGCGTCTGGGCTCGAGCCAGAACGGCCAGTTCGGCTTCGGTTTCGATCCGAATGCCGAGCGCTTCAATCCGCTCTCGCTGACGGCTGGGCGTTGGGCCGCGGGCCCCGGTCAGGTCGTGATCGACAAGGCCACAGCCAACAAGAACGGCTACGGCGTGGGAGACCGGATCGGAGTGGCCGCCCGCGGCCCGGTGCGGCAGTACACGATTACCGGCATCGCGCGCTACGGCACGGTCAACTCGATCGGCGGCTCGACGATCGCCGTCTTCAACGTACCCACCGCGCAGGCACTGCTGGGCAAGCGCGGCCAGTTCGACACGATCTTCGTCGCCGCTCGCAAGGGCGTCTCGTCTGAGGATGTCGTGCGTGACCTGCGACCCGTGGTGCCGGCCAGCGCGCAGATCAAGACCGGTCAGCAGCAGGCCAACGCCGATTCCAAGGCCACCAAGGACGGCACCAAGTTCGTCCAGATGTTCCTGCTCGGATTCGGGTTCATAGCAGTGGGTGTGGGCGCGTTCGTGATCTTCAACACCCTGTCGATCACGCTCGCCCAGCGCATCCGCGAGCTCGCCACGCTGCGCACCCTCGGCGCCTCGCGGCGGCAGATCAAGCGTTCGGTGCTCACCGAGGGTCTGGCGATGGGGGTCTTCGCCTCAGTCGTCGGCCTGTTGCTCGGCCTGGCGCTCGCGAAGGGTCTGAATGCGCTGTTCAAGGCCTTCGGCATTGACCTGCCGCACGCCAGCACAGTGATCGAGACGCGGACCGTCATCGTCGCGCTCGCGCTCGGCATCGCGGTCACCCTGATCGCCAGTCTCTCGCCCGCGCGGCGTGCAACCCGGATAGCGCCGGTCGCCGCACTTCGCGAAGGCGCAACGTTGCCGCCGCGGCTCGGCTCGCGCAAGCCGGCCATCCCCATAACGATCCTGGCCATTGCGGTCGTCCTGTGCCTGGCCGGCGCTTTCGGAACGGGCACCCTGGGCCAGTCGATGATCCTCGTCGGCGTGGGCTCCTTAGCGCTATTCCTCGGCGTGATCATGATCGCCAGTCGCCTCGTGCGGCCGCTCGCCGCGGTCGTCGGCGGCCCGGCGCGCCGATTCGGTGGTCCCGCCGGCCGGCTCGCCAGCAGCAACTCCACCCGCAACACCACCCGGACCGCTACCACCGCCGCCGCCCTGATGATCGGACTCGCGCTCGTCACGCTCGTTGCGACGTTGACCAGCGGCTTCAACGCTTCGGGCCGAAGCGCTGACGAGGCCACCGTCAAGGCCGACTACGTCGTGACCTCCAAGAGCGGGTTCGACACCATCCCGGCCGACGTCGGCGCGGCCGTAGCGCGCGCCCCCGGAGTGACGGGAGTCTCAGCCGTACGACACGATGAGGCGAAGGCCTTCGGCACTGGCATCAAGGTCGACGGCATCGCCCCAGCCTTCGCCGATACGGTCAAGCTGCGCTACAGCAGAGGCTCCGATGCGGTGATTCCCCGCCTGGGCAACTCGGGCGCCATCGTCACGAAGGACTTCGCGGACGACCATGGCCTCCGGGTGGGCAGCGGGCTGACGGTCACCACCTCGGCTGGTCGATCGCTCAAGCTCAAGGTGGCCGCAATCACCAACCCCAGGGGCAACCTCACCGGCGAGGTGCTCATCTCCCAGGCGTCGTTCGACGCCAGCTTCCCGCGGCCCAGCGACCTCTACGTTTTCGTGCGCACAGCCGACGGCACGAACGCGGCGACCACGGCAGGTATCGACCGCGCCGTGGGGCAGTTCACCGAGGTCGATGCCCGCACGCGTGCAGGCTGGATCGACTTCCGCGGCAAGGACCTGAGGCAGTTCCTGATGCTCCTCTACGTGCTGCTCGCACTGTCGGTTGTCGTCAGCCTGTTCGGGATGGTCAACGCGCTCGTGCTCACTGTGTTTGAGCGCACCCGCGAGATCGGCATGATGCGCGCCGTCGGCATGACTCGTCGCCAGGTCCGGCGCATGGTGCGGCACGAGAGCGTGATCACCGCGCTCATCGGGGCCGGACTGGGGCTGCCGGTTGGCCTTCTGGTCGCGGCGGCAATGGGGGCAGCGCTCCACAGCCCCTTCGTTCCGCCTGTCCAAGAGTTGGTGATCTTCACCATCGTTGCAATCCTCGCCGGCGTGCTCGCCGCGATCGCACCTGCGCGACGGGCCGCGAAGCTGAACGTGCTCCGGGCGCTGCACTACGAGTAGCCGCATGGCGGCGACGGAGCCGTCGCCGAGGCAGGCGAAGGGTCTAGTCCGCCTGGCCGACGGCCGTGATTGGCGGCGTGCGCAGTACCCGTCGTGTCGGCAGGGTCAAGGCCAGTAGCGCGAGCAGGGTCGAAACCGCGAGGATGGCGCCGAGCTGTGCGGGCGGCACGTGCGGCCGGAGCGTGCCGGTCAGCGCGTGGCTGAGAGGAAGCAGGGCGGCCGCCGCGATGAGCAGGCCAACGCCGAGCCCGATCGTGACGATGATGGCCGCCTCCCAACGGGCCATGCTGCGCACCTGGCGTTTCGTTGCGCCGGTCAGCCGGAGCAGCGCGAGCTCGCGCCCGCGGCGGAGCGCGATCATCACGAGGGTGTTGACGACGGCGATCGACGTGAAGATGAAGGTGATCGCGACGAACAGCGGTCCCAGCCAGCGGTTCGTTTCGCGGTCGGCGTCCTGCGCGCTCGCCAGGGATGCGCGGTCGCGCACCTGTAGCCCGGGGTATCGCGGCGCAAGCGCGCGCAGGCGGTTGGCGACGGCCGTGGGGTTGCCGGCGCGCACGAGGATCGTGCCGAGGAGCGGAGTCGTCTGGTGCCCGTCGGCGAGCTCGGGGGCGAGCAGAGCGTCGCCGAAGCCCAGCGCGCGCTGGTAGATGGCGACGACCCGGGGCTGGGCTCGGGTCCCGTCTCCCAGCATGACCGACACGCGATCGCCGACCCGGGCATGGGCGGCGTCGGCGCGCTGCCGGCTGAGTGCGATCGCGCTCCCGCGCAAAGCGGTCAGGGATCCGGCAGTAACGCCGACGTCGAGTCCTCCACCCTGTCCTCCGGAGAGGATCTGGGCGGGGATCACGTCACCCGAGACGCCCAGGCTCGGGCCGAGGCTGGTGGACGTCAGCGCGACGGCCGATCGAACACCGGGGGTTGCGCGGACCTCGGTCAGGGTCGCGGGCGGCAAGCCCGGACCGGCGCTCGTCACGACGAGGTCCTGGTTCATGCCGGCGTGCCGCTGGGTCGCGATGGCGTGGTCGAACGTGGTTGTGCTGAACAGCAGCGTGGCGCTCATCGCGACGGTCAGGATCAGCGGCGTGCAGGCGGAGGAGAAGAGCCGCGCCGCAGTGGCGAGGTTCGCGGACGCGAGGAAGCCTCCCACCGGCGATATCCGGGAAAGGACGGGAGCGAGCAGGCGCCCGCAGGCGCGCGCCACGATCGGTCCGAGGAAGCCGACGGCGATCACCAAGAAGATCGCCGTCATCTCCGACGTCGCCGCCGCGGTCGTCGGCGAGCTCGTGGTGGATGCCACGGAGAAGAGTGGAACCGCTGCCGCGATCGCGATGAGTCCGCCGATCGTGCGCCCCCACCCGACGCCGCGGGGCTCGACGGCTGCGTTTGCGAGCGCGCGCGTCGGCGATACGCGCGAAGCGCGACGTCCGGCGGCGAGGACCGACAGCAGCGCCACAGCCACTCCGCCGATGATCACTCCCGCCGCCGGCAGCCGGCCAGAGCCGAGGGCGAAGTTGGGCGGCGCGATCCCGTGGCGCACGAGTCCATCGGCGAGCACATGGGCGAGCTTCGCGCCCGGCCAGATTCCGGCGGCCGAGCCGATCAACGCCACGATCGTCGCCTCCCACGCGATCATCCTGCGGATCTGGCCGGGCGTCGCCGCGACCGCGCGCAGGAGCGCGAGCTCCTGCTCGCGCAGCTGGATCGAAAGGGCCATCGTTCCGGTCACCACGAACAGGGCGACGAAGAGCCCGATTCCGGCGAAGGACGCGGACACGGCGATGAGCCGGGTCCGCCCCGCCTGATCCTGCGGGTATTCCGCGCGTCCGCGCGCGGCTCCGGTCAGTACCAACGCACCACCCGCCGCGGCGCGAAGCCGGTCGATCGCGAAGCCCCGGTCGGCGAGGATGCCGATGGCGTCGACGCGGCCCGGATGGCCGGCCAGCCGCGCCGCTTCGGCGTCCGTCGAGAAGATCGCGGCCTCGCGGCGCACGGGATGGCGCGGGTGGGCGTTGCCGACCACCGTGACGGTGCGGGTGCTCTCGGTCGACGCGAGCGCCAGCCGAGCGCCGAGCCTCGAGCGGTATCCGGTGACGACCTCCCCGGGCCGTGTGGGTGCGCGGCCGGCGGTCAGCACGTAGGGCGTGAGCCGTGCGCTGCTCCAGCCGTGGAGCTCGCCGGATCGGTCGCCCAGGCGCGCCGGCACCGACACGTCGGCGATCGCAGCCCGGACGCCGGGGACCGCCGCGAGCTGTGCCGCAAGCGATGAGCTCACGCGTGCGCGCTCGCCGAGGTCGACGGGGTTGTCCGGGCCGCCCACGATCTGCTGCCCCGTTACGGCGGCGGCCGTCGCGCGCGTAGCGCTCCACCGGAGGATGCGTGTGCAGTGCGGCTTCGAGCAGCATGCCTCCCGCCATCGCGAGCACGCCGGCCGCGATGAACGCCAGCAGCGAGCCGATGAACGTCCCGAGCCGGCCGCGCGCCGTCAGGATTGCCATGCGAAGCACGGCTCAGTCCCCCAGGTGCGCCAGGCGCTCGGCGACTTCGTCGGCAGTGGCACCGTCGAGCGCCCCGGCGATGCGCCCGTCGGCGAGCAGGATCACCCGATCCGCGTAGGCCGCGGCCGCGGGGTCGTGCGTCACCATGACGACCGTGTGACCCTCCACGTCGACGAGCTCCCGCAGGAGGCCGAGGACGGCGCGCCCGGTGCCGGTGTCGAGCGCGCCAGTGGGCTCGTCGGCGAACACGACCTCGGGCCGCGTGACCAGCGCTCGGGCGATCGCGACGCGTTGCTGCTGTCCGCCGGACAGCTCGGAGGGACGGTGTCGCAGACGCTTGTCCAGACCGACCCGCGCCGCCACCTCGCCCACCTCTGAGCGTCGTGCGCGGCGGCCGTCCAGTCGCAATGGCAAGCCGATGTTCTGCGCCACCGTCAGCGACGGCATCAGGTTGAAGGCCTGGAAGATGAAGCCGATCCGCTCGCGGCGCAGGATCGTCAGGCCGCGCTCGCTCAGCCGCGTCAGCTCGGTGTCACCGAGCAGGACCGTGCCGGCGGTCGGCCTGTCCAAGCCGGCCGCCATGTGCAGGAACGTGCTCTTGCCGGAACCCGACGGCCCCATGATCGCCGTGAACGATCCGGCCGCGAAATCGATGCTGATCCCGTCGAGTGCGACGACCGCCGCGTCGCCGCGCCCGTAGACCTTTTGGACGTCGCGCAGGGCGACTGCAGGAGCTGCTCCGTTGGAGGGAACACTTCGTCCCAGACTGCGTTGGGGCCGGCGAAGCGAGACGCTCATCTCGGTCCTCCTGTGTAGGTCGATCGCATGCAGCGACCGTACGGTCCAGGAGGCGCAACCGCGTCGTCGCAAGGTCGCATTCGAGCTCCGACCAGCGGACGATCCGCCTCCTACTCAGGTAGGAGAGGGGGGAGCGATCCGCGGGTTATCCGGCGGCGATGACGGCGACGCCCACGCGGCCGCCGTCGACGTCGATGACCGTACCGTTGACGAACTGCGATTCGTCGGAGGCGAGGTACACCGCTGCGTGTGCGATCGCGTCCGGCGTGCCGGACGCCCCGTACGGGGTGCCGTTCATCATTGCGGCGGCGGGATCGTTCTCGATCGGGGTCCGCACGACACCGGGGGAGATCGCGTTGACGCGCACGCCCGGCGACCCGAACTCCGCGGCCCAGGCCCGGGTCAGGGTCTCGATCGCCCCTTTCGTTGATGCGTACAGCGCGCCTACGGGGATTCCCAACCGGGCCACCCAGGAGCCGAGGTTGATGATCGATCCCGATCCGCGGGCGCTCATTTCGGGCGCGATCGCAGCGGTGAGGAAGAACGGCGCCTTGACGTTGACCGCGTAGACCTCGTCGAACATCGCTTCGTCGACGGTCGGCGTGGTTGAGCCCGGAAAGATCCCCGCGCTGTTGACGAGCACGTCGATCCGTCCGCCGAGCGCCCGGGTGGCATCGGCAGCGAGGCCCAGAGACGCCTGCGCGGAGCCGTCGAGGTCCGCGGCGATGAATTCGGCGTGTCCGCCAGCCGCGTGGATCTGCTCGACGACCTCGGCGCCCCGCTCGGGGCTGCGTCCGCCGACGATGACATGTGCCCCTTCGGCGGCGAACGCGGTCGCGATCGCGCGGCCGATGTTGCTGGTAGCTCCGGTGACGAGCGCGGTCTTGTGCTCGAGTCGTGTGCTCATGAGGGGATCCCTTCGTGGTTGTGGCGCCGAGTCGAAAATAGACCGCATGGTCCACAAATCCTACAGAACTAGACCCGCCGGTCCAGAAAGCTCTATCCTGAACGGATGCCCCCGACGGCCAAGCTCACCTTGAAGGGCGCTGCCACACGCGGCCGGATCGTCGAGGCAGCCGCTGACCTGATCCTCGCGCGGGGCGTCGGCGGAACGAACCTCGACGACATCTGCGCAGGAACCGCTACGAGCAAGGGCCAGGTGTTCCACTACTTCCCTGGCGGCAAGAGCGATCTGGTCAGCGCGATCGCGTCGCTTCAGGCCGAGCGAGTGCTCGACGCCCAGCGACCCTTCCTCGACACGCTCGACACATGGGACGACTGGGAGCGTTGGCGTGATGCCGTCCTCGCCCACTACCGCTCACAACCGCACTGGGGATGCCCGATCGGTGCGCTGACCGCTGAGTTGATCAGAAACGAACCGGACCGCGCGACCGAGCTAGCCGAGCACATGGATCGCTGGCGCGGATACCTGGAAGCGGGCCTGCAGCGAATGCGCGACTCAGGCCAGCTGCATCCTCACGCGAACCCACGCACGCTCGCGCTGTCCACGTTCGCGGCCCTGCACGGCGGTCTGCTCCTCACGCAGATGATGGAATCGATCGAGCCACTGGAAGCGGCGCTGGACGGGGCTCTAACAGCCTTACGCGCCGCGGCGAACGACACCACCTGAAGGCGATGCAGGGTCCTGACAACCAGCATCAGTTACCGATCCGGGTGAATCCTCCGAGGTGCTCGGCGTGGACGCTGAGCGGCACGCCGGCACCGGCCTGCATGCGTAGCGTCTCCACCAGGGCGTCGCTCGGCGTCCCGAACACCTGAATCTGCGTCGTCGCGTCGAGCGTCTCGGCGTAGGCACTCGCGGCTCGCTCACCGACCACGCCGATGTGGAACTCCATCGAGGCCGCATCTGGGTGGACCTGCACGACCGTCACTTCCGTACGGTCCGCATTGATGTACTCGTTGAAGGCGAGCACACGGGGCTCGCCGGCCTCGATGAAGTCAACGAGTCCCGGCACGCGGCGGCGCTCCGCCTCGTAGGCGCCCGGCTTGAGCCGGTTCGTGGCGATGAAGATAAAGGGGGCGGACATTCGACTCCTTTCGTAAGCGCCTCATGGAAAGCGCATGCTCTTGGTCCGCGAGATACTGCGCCGGCGATGTCGCAGCAAGACGATATGGAGAGGCTGCGGAGGGTCTATGACGAATGGGCGCGGGGCGAATTCTGGAGCGCTGACATCTACGACCCCGAGATCGTGTTCGTCCTCGGAGACAGCCTTCCCGAACCGGGGATATACGAGGGGCTCGAGGGTATGGAAAGGGGCTTCCGCGGCTGGCTGGAGAGCTGGCGGGATCTCCGCTTCGAGCTCAACGAGCTGATCCCCGCCAGCTGACGCCATCGTCGCCATGTACCACCAGACCGGCAGTGGTCGGGCGAGTGGCGTCCACACGGAGCTCGACGGCGGTCACGTCTGGCGGATGCGCGACGGAAAGGCGGTGCGGCTGGAAGTGCATTCGAATCGAGCTGCCGCCCTGGAAGCCGCCGGGCTGGGGCGTGGCGCTTAGGACGAGCTAGCGGCGCAGCACGAACAGCCCGAATCCCAAAGTGTCGGTGCCGCCGGGCAGCGCGCGTCGCTCGCGAATCCGGCTCGCGTACGCCAGCGAGTCCGGTCCCCCGTGACCTTCGGCGGCGTCGGCGAGGGATTCTTCGTAGTACGCCCAGTCGCTCTTGCCGGCGAGCGACTCGTGAAGGATCTCGAACCCTGCCTCGACGATCGCCGAGCGCAGCCCATCGAGATCGGCCAACTCGTCCTCAGCCGCGCCGCCGAGCGTAGCGAGGAAGTCGCTTGTTGGGGCACGCCGCCAGAAGCCTTCGCCGTAGAGCGCGACCGGGGCCAAGCGGTGCAAGGCCGTCAACGCGGCGGGGAAACCTCCATAGATGTGCGACGAGCCGACATTGATGACCGCATCGAACGTGCCGTCCAGCCCCCACGCGTCGCGGGTCTCAAACCGTGCGGGCAGATCTCCGGCGCGACGGCGTGCCTCGGCAATCGCGTCAGGGTCGAGATCGACGCCGAGGCCGCGCGCCGCCGGGTATGCCGTCAATACGCGCACGAGCATCTCGCCGCTCCCGCAGCCAGTATCCACAAGCGACGCATCGACCGGCAGTGGCAAGCGCGCGATCGCGGCATCGACGGCCGCTTCGGACATCGGGTTGGCAAATGGCAGCCCGGCGTGCGCTATCTGTGACGCAGTCGGCAAGCCAACAGGCTCCCACAGGCCCGAGCAAGCCGGGATGTCACCGTGTATGTGCGCTCTAAGTGCGACTCGCCGCGGGCATGGTCGCCTCGACGGCCTGAAGGATGAGCTGGGTCGCGGCGTCGGGCTGTGACACGAACGAAACGTGAGAGGCCGGCACCTCCACGATCGTCGCGTTCGCACGCTCGGCCATGAACCGCTGGAGCGCCGGCGGGATCGCCTTGTCTTCCGTGCCGAGCAGGTACCAGCACGGCAGTGTCTTCCACGCCGGCGGGCTCGACGGCGCGCCGGCGAAAGCGGCGGCGGCGTATGGCCGCTGCGCAGCGGCCATGACGTCCGCTGTGGCCTGGTCGACGTCGGCGGCGAAGGCCTCCCGGAACGCCTCGGGGTCGAGGTAGAGGTCCGCGCCCTCGCTCCCGTCCGCGCTGGTGAAGGGCACGGGCCTGATCGAGGGCCCCACGAGGCTGCCTTCGAACCTCTCGAGGAGCTCCGCCTGGCTCTCGCCCTCGTCGCACATCCATCCGTTGAGATAGACGAGTGCCTTGACCTGGTCGTTGCCGGTCGCGGCGGTCGAGATGACGTTGCCGCCGTACGAGTGGCCGACGAGCACGATCGGGCCGGTCAGCGTCCGCAGGAACTCGGCGAGGTAGGTCGAGTCGCCGGCGAGGTCGCGAAGCGGGTTGGCGAACGCGATGACGCGGAATCCTTCGCGCTGGAGAGCGCGGATCTCGGCGTCGAAGCCCGTCGCATCGGCCCATGCGCCGTGGACAAGGACGATCGTCGGTTTGTTTTCGTCGGGTGGGCTGGCCATGTCTGCTCCTCTCATGCGCCGTGTGTCGTTGGGCCGCCGCCAGCAGTCTCCCCGACACGATTGACGGCCGCAAGCTCGTGGACAAGCTCTGGCCACCGCGGCAGATCGGTAAAGCTCCTCAGAACTGCACCTTGTCCACGGCGACCCGGCAGGATGGGCACCGCGTTCGACCGGCTCGCCGATCACCTACACCACAACCCCGCAAAGGAGCACGCATGAGCACGTCCACCCGCATGGTCACCGGCGTCGATTTCGTGATGATCTCGACGTCTGACATCGACCGCGCCCGCCACTTCTACGGCGAGGTGCTCGGTCTCGAAGCGTCAAAGCAGTGGGGCGAGATGCCCGCGTTCGAGTTCGAGACCGGCAGCCTCACGCTCGCCGTCGCCGACATCAGCGCGTTCGGCCAGGAGCACTCGGTCAACCGGCAGCCGATCGCCTTGCAGGTCGGCGACACCCACGCCGCCCGCCAAGCGCTCGAGGCACAGGGCGTGTCGTTCAGCGGCGACACCATCGACTCCGGCGTCTGTCACATGGCGATCTTCCACGACCCCGACGGCAACGCGCTCATGCTTCACCACCGCTACGCACCCCAGGACCAGTGACGGGAAGCGGCCGTCTACTAGGCCGGGGTGACGGCGGGCGCTGCCCCTGGGCGGTCCTCGCGAGCGTCTGACCGGAGGATCGGCGACGACGGCCTGAAGCCCTTGAAGGTGCAGTAGACGCCGAGGAAGAGTTCCCACAGGAACTCCGGGATGGTCGCGATCGCCTGCAGCGAATGCAGCGTGTTGCTCGGATGGTCGCCACCGAACATCACCGCCGTCCCCGTCACGATGATCAGCGGGCCGCCGATGAGGCCGAGCCACGCGGCCCGTCGCGGCACGAGTTCGGACCTGTACATCAGGTAGCCGAGGATCAGCCCGTTCCCCCATCCGACGACCCAGCCAGGGCCGAGGAGGAACGTCCAGTCCTTGATCGCCGCGAGCGTGTACGCGACCGTGCCCTCAGCCGTACCTGCAACCTGATTGCGCAAGGTGATGATGCCGAGCACCGAGAGGATGCCGACGAGGATGAACGTGCACTCGACCAGCCGCGCGGTCACGTAGCCGAGCGACAGCTCCTCGTTCTGTCGCCTGACGATCGGGAAGATCACGACGGCGGTGCCGATGTTCGCGATTATGAGCAACAGCTCCAGCAGGGCTCCCAGGAGGATCTGCTTGTCATGCCCGGCGCCCGCGATGTAGGCGACGGGATGGTCGAGCACGGGCTGGTAGAGCGCCAGCGCCAGGATCGACGTGACGAACGTGATGAGGAAGAGCACGCCAAAGACACGCGCTCTCTTCTGATCCAGACTCATGCCTGCGCTGACCCCCTCTCCGGGGATGGATGGCACCCTCAGCCGCTTGCCTCGAGCGCGACGTCGCGCTCGAGCTCGCCCTCGTAGATGTAGCGCTCGTGGGGGTCGAACAGCTCGCGGCCGGCGAGGTAGCCCTCGTAGATCGCGTGGTCGAGCTTGCGTGGCGCGACGCAGTCGCCGACGCGATGAAGGTTCAGCCCTGTGTCGCTGAGCGCCAGGTAGAGCTCGTCATTCGGCTTCACCCCAGTCAGCACGATCGTGTCGGCCTCGATCGCTGGCTCCTCCTCGCCGGTGTACAGGTTGAAGAGCCGAACCGTGGTCCCGTCGATCGCGCTCGCCCAGACGTTCGCGCGGTACGTGAGTCCGTGGCCGAAGACGTCCGCGTAAACGTGCGCCATGTCGAGGCCGTAGAGGGTGAACGGGAACAGCGCCGACCAACGGGTTACGACTGTGACCTCGTGACCGCGGTCGAGCAGCGCCATCGCGACCCCGGCGGCTGCGCGAGTGCCATCGTCGTCGAGCAGGACGACGCGCGCGCCGATCGGGCGCGAGCCCTCGATCGCCTCCCACGAGGTGAGGACGTTGTCCTGCGAGGCTCCGGGCAGCTCGTCGACGAGCGGGTTCACGCTCGAGAATCCGGCGCGCGAGGCGAGTGCGCCCGTGGCGAGGACGATGCCGTCGGCGTCGAGGGCGCGCAGCGAGTCCGCGGTCGCCGCCGCGCCGAGACGCACGTCGACGCCGAGCTTCCGCAGTTGGGTCTCGAGGTCCCGCGTGATCCAGCCGAACTCGTCGCGACCGGGCGTCTGGAGGATGAGGTTCACCTGTCCGCCGAGACGCTCGGACTGCTCGAGCAGCGTCGTGTCGTGGCCGCGGCGGGCGAGCGTCTCTGCCGCCTTCATGCCGGCGGGCCCGCCGCCGACGACGATCCAACGGCCAGGATCCTGCGCCGGAGGCAGCTCTCCGAACCGCCGTTCGCGGCCTGCGACCGGGTTGACCGTGCAATTAATCGGCAGACCCTTGAACACGCGCCCGATGCAGCCCTGATTGCCGCGGATGCAGTGGATGATCTCGTCGTCCCGGCCCTCGCGAGCCTTGTTCGCGAACTCCGGGTCGGCGATCTGCGCTCGGGTCATCGCGACCATGTCCGCCTTGCCCTCGGCGATCAGCGCATCGGCGAACGCCGCGTCCTTGATGCCGCCGATCGTGAACACGGGCAGGGTCGTGGAGGACTTGAGCTCTGCGGCGAGGTCGACGAGGTAGCCGTCCGGAGCGTCGGACGGCTGAATCGCCTCGTGAATGTTGTGATAGCCCGCGGCGGTCACGTTGACGTAGTCGAGCTGGCCCGGCTCCTCCAGCAGCCTCAACGTCTCGCGCGCGTCGTCGATATCGAGGCCGCCCGGAAAGAAGTCGGAGAGGGTGACGCGCACGCCGACGACCCAGTCCGTGCCGACGCGCTCCCGCACGGCCGCGATCACCTCGAGCGCGAAGCGCAGCCGATTCGCGAGCGAGCCGCCATACCCGTCGTCGCGCTTGTTGTAGAGGGGCGAGAGGAACTGATGCAGCAGATAGCTGTGCCCGATATGCACCTCGGTGCCGTCGAACCCGCCCTCACGTGAGAGCTCTGCGCAGTGCGCCCACCAGTCGATCACCTCGTCGATATCCCGCTGCTCCATCGCCTTCGGCATCTCGCCATAGGCCGGGCTCTTGACGTTCGAGGGACCCCAGAGGACGCGCAGATCGTCGGCGGAGTCGCTCGATGCATTGCCGCCAAAATGATTGAGCTGTTCGAAAATGAGGGCGCCGTGCTCATGGACCGCGGCGGTGAGGCGCTGGTTGAGCTCGACCGCGCCTTTGAGGAACGCGAAGGCGAACCGCGGCATACCCGTCGTCGATGTTGGATGCACGAGCCGGTTTCCCGTGATCAGCAGGCCGGCCCCGCCTCGCGCCCGAGCGACCTGGTAATCGATGTTGCGCTGCGAGTCGATCCCGTTCTCCGTGAACAGCTTCACGTGCGCGGTCTGCAGGATCCGGTTCGCCACCGTCGCGTTGCCGATCTTCAGCGGGCTGAACAGGTGGGGATATTTCGGCGAGCTCATCATGGCTCCCTTGCTCTTGAAAAGCGGTGGATGCAACGGAGTCCACGTCGCGTCGGATGGACGTCATGGCGCGGGTCCGGCCGGGGGCCGATCGTACATCAGGCCTAGGGCCTGACGCGCTCCGGATCGGCTGCGCGAGGTGCGTTATCCGAAGCCAAGAGTTGCTGGTTCAGCGCGCCGGAGCGGTGAGGGCCTCGAGCCACTGCGGCGGCAGCACCGGTGGGGTACGTCCTGGAAAGTGCCTGACGATACGGCTGGCCAGCTGAGCTGCCGGCCGGCCCTCGATTGCGGGCCGGAGATCGTCGAGGCTCATCGCCAACCGCAGGCTCGGGGCGATCTGCAGGTCGGCCGCGTTCGGAGTCTCGCCCCCGAGGACGCCTTCCGCTATCCAGTCGTCGATTCGTTGCAGCATTCCGGGCAGGCCGGCGAGCGCGCTACGGACGTTCTCGTCGGTGGCTCCGCGCGAGCGGGCATCGAGCGCGATGAAGGGGCCTGCGATCCTCGCCGCGACCTGATGCGGCATCCCGATCTTCGAGCCCTGGAGGTAGCCGGCGAGTCCGCTGCGGTCCCTGCGTGCCGACCACAGGAAGATCTCCCGGATCCTCTGCTGGAGCTCCTCGTCGCCGAAGCGCTCGGCCTCCTCCACGGCCCGTCTCTGCTCCGCGTCGTGAGGAAACAGCGGAGGCTCCGGCGTGCGGCGCTCGAGCGCGCGGGCGATCGCCCGCGTTCCCTGCACCCGCTCGCCATCGATCATGGCTGCGGGCACGGTCACCTCCGGAAATCGGAGAGCCTTCAGCACCATCCACGAGACGACCGGCAGAAGGTCGGTGCGCTTGTAGGCGATCCCCTTGTAATCGAACAGCAGCTGACCCGTCGTGGCGGCGTGCGAGCCGGGCATCGAGAAGAGCCGGACGGTCATTGGCGGCGAGAGTAGCAACGCCCCTCTGCCGTCTCCGACTCCTTACGGACGAATGCGGATGATCGTCTTCCCGTTGAGTCGCTCGGTCGGGTTGAGGGCGGCGACGGCATCGTCGAGGGTCGCGACGTTCCCGATGTTGGTCCGCAGGCGCCCATCCCGCACTCGCTGGACGATCTCACTCAGTTGGGCACGATCGGACTCGACGACGAAGTCGACCGCCAGGCCGTCGGCGGGCCGCGCCTCGGGCGGCCCTACGACGGTCACCAGGGTTCCTCCGGCCCGGATCAGGCTTGCGGACCGCTTCTGGATGTCTCCGCCGATGACGTCGAAGACCAAGTCGACGCCGCCGACGTCTTCAAGGGCGTCGTTGTCGAGGTCGACGAACTCCTGCGCGCCGAAGTCGAGCGCCTTCTGGCGGTCGGCGGCGCGCCCGGTGCCGATGACGTAGGCGCCGGCCTCACCTGCGAGTTGCGTCACCATCGTCCCGACTGCCCCGGCCACGCCGTGGGCGAGGACGCTCTGCCCAGCGTGAAGGTGGCCGTGGTCGAACGGCCCCTGCCACGCCGTCAGGCCCGAGATGGGCAGGCTCGCGCCCACGGTGAAGTCGACGTCGCCCGGCAGCGGCGCGAGGTTGCGTCCCTCGATCGCGACATATTCCGCCAGGGTGCCGTCGCGATGCCAATCCGCGAGGCCGAACCCCGCTGTCCCACCGACACCCCCGTCGTGCCGTCAGCCGAGGCGAGACCACTCCGGCCAGCTCGTGCCCAGGGATCGACGGTGTTCGGTCACGGTCGCGGCGATCGGTCCAGGTCGAGGGCCACGCCATCTCAGTGGGGACGAATCCCAACGCATGGATCTGAACGATGACGTCGTTTATCGCTGCCGGCGGCTCGGGCCGCTCCACCAGCGTCATCCCGGCCGTTCCCGCAGCCTCGTCTGTTACCACGATTGCTTTCATGGGAATCGCCTCCTCGCTCATGTGTGTCTTTGGTGGCTCACGGACGAACGCGGATGATCGTCTGCCGACTGGTCCCGCGTCGAGGGTCGCGACGTTCCGTCGACCTGCTAGCGAGTCGTCCGCAAGATGGCGAAAGCCAGTGGCTCGCAGATGTCGCACTATTTCGCCGACAAGCACAGCCTCATCCGTGCCGTCATCGCCCGCCGGGCGACGCTGTCATGGCTGACCACCACGACCCCGCCCTTCGGGAAATTGAGCAGTCTCGCGGCGCTGCGTCCAACGGAGCTCTCAGGCTACTCGGTCAGGCCGGCGACTTCGAGGGCTTGCATTCGGTCCATGTACGAGCGAACACGGACGAT
>CAVSNA010000019.1:0-146980 GCA_963729205.1 uncultured Thermoleophilaceae bacterium | reverse complement strand
GCCACTGTGTCCGATTTGCGCCCCGATCTTCGTGTCGGCGCCGGCATGAACGAAATCGACGATTCGTCTCCATCCGTCGACGTGGTCCTCCCGGTAGAGGCCACCGCACCCCGGTGTGATCCGACCCTCGGGAGATGTGCAGATCATCTCTGTCATCACGAGCCCGGCGCCCCCGATGGCGCGGCTGCCGAGGTGGACAAGGTGAGCCTCTAACAGCTCCGTCGTCCGCGACATACATGTCCATGGGGGAGACGACAACGCGGTTGGGAAGCTCGAGGTCGCGCAAGCGCAACGGGAGGAACATCGGCGGGCGCGGTGGGAGGCCACGGGCGGCGTCGTCAGCTCCTTTATGCGGGGGCGAACGTCTCATCAACGCGATCGACGAAGGCACCGTCGCGAAGACGGAGGTTGTTGTAGGTGATGCGACGGCTTCCGCGTCAAGAGGTTGAAGGCAAACTGCTCCGGCTCTTGATCGACGTAGCGCGAGATGTGCTCGAACCATTCGAGACTCGCCTGCGCGGCGCGCTGCGTACTCGTCACGACGGGCTTGCGCTCGAGCTCGTAGGTGTCGAGTGCCACCGACACGTCACCCCCCCCGGATTCCTCAAGGGACCAGCGAGTGCGATGGCATCTTCCATGGCGAGCTTTGTGCCGGACCCGATCGACCAGTGAGCGGTGTGTGCGGCGTCGCCGATCAAGACGACCCGGCCGTCATGCCAGTGTTCATTCGTCACGGTTTGGAAACTCAGCCACTTCGAGTTGTTGGCAAGGAGCTCGTGGCCTCGCAAGATCTCGGCGAACGTCGCGCGCGCAAACTCGAGCCCGTACTCGTCGTTCTCGCCGGGGCCGATCGGGGCGTCTTCGTTCACGTGGAGATTGGCCCTCCGCCACGTCGCCTCGTCGGTCTCGACGACGAACGTGCTCGTCGTTTCGTCGTACGGGTAAGCGTGAATTTGGAAGATGCCGTACTCGGTCTGGACGATGTAGAACGTGAACGCCTCGAAGACGAGGTCAGTGCCCAGCCACATGTATCTGTTGGTCCGGAAGTCGATACGCGGTTTCAGCGTTTCTGAGAGCTCGCTCCGGACTCGGCTGTTCGCCCCATCCGCGGCGATGACGAGGTCGTAGTACTCGCGCAGCTCGGCTACTGCTGGGGCCTCCGAGCTGAATCGAAGCGTCTACGCCGAGCGCCCGGGCGCGCTCCTGCAAGATCTGGAGCAGATGCACCCGTCCCAGTGCGGCGAAAACCATGCCCGCCAGAGCATTGGACGGTGCGCTTGAGAGTACACGTCGATCTCGGACCACTTCGCAAAGCTCTCTGAGATGCGGGCGTAGGTCTGGGGATCGGCGGCTTCAAACGCCGTCAGCGTTTCGTCCGAGAACACAACGCCGAAGCCGAAGGTGTCGTCCGCCTGGTTGCGTTCCCACACGGTCACCTCGTAATCGGCCGTCAGTTGCGTCAGGAGAACCGCGGATACAAAGCTGCCAGGCCCACCACCGACGATCGCGATCTTCTTGCTGGGGATTGCCATGCTGCTCCGCGGTCTAGACGTCCGCAAAACAGTATACAGTCTAGTCCGCTGCTACGACAACTATTGACGGCGCGCCTGGTGCCGGCGAGTCACTTCGCGCCTTCCGGGTCGGTCACCGCGTCGAAATAGCGCTCGGACGGTTCCCTCAGGCTCTCGTGGGGTAGGCGGTGGAAAGGCCCCACCGCTTCACGCCGAATGGGGCCGACGGGGAGCAGGTCGTCGGGGAGCTCGGGGTCAAACTGCGGCAACTGTCGGAACGTGTGGGCCGCCTGCGTCCTTACCTTGAACGCCCCCCTGTTGTTTAGCCGCGCGCTCTTCTCAGCGTTCACGGAATGCGTATCGACTAAGGTCTCGAGCCGCGAGGCGATCGTCTCGAGATCCCATGTCCGCGTGATGAGAGGCTTCAGGCTCACCGACGGCACGGATCGCGCGAGACAGCATCGTGACGTGGTCTTCGGCCTCCAATTCACGCGCAAGTCCCCGGACATCGTTTTCGCGGTCGTGGGGAGCGAGCCAGACACCGTCTTGAACCGAGCCGAAGCCAAGGAAACGCAGACGGCGACCGAGTCGCGCCCGCTCGACACGGAACTCGTCCGAAAGCGCGTGCCAGACAATCGTCCATTCAGACAGGGGCTTGATCACCGTGCCAAACGAGAAGATCCGACGATCCCCTTCCTCGAGAAGCGCGACCGCTCGCGGGGTCAGCGTGTAGTGGACCAGGCGGCCGCGTTTGGTCGGCGACAACAGGTCACGCTGCACGAGCCGTCCGAGCGCAACGCGGGCTGCGCCCGGTGCCATCCCGGACTCACCGAGTAGCGCCACCAGGCCGCCCGACCACACACTTCCTTGTCGCCGGTGGACGTAGGTTGCCAGCAGGGTCAGAAGGAGCCCTCTGGAGGCCGCGGCCGGCTCGGCGAACGTCGTTGTGGTCCGGTTCATCGTTAGATGTACGACGCGGTCGCCCTGATGAGGGGATCCTAAGGACACAATCGGTCCGAAATGCGCGCTTGAGCTGCCATCGCCACCGCGGCACGCCGAACACTTCACATCTCAACATAGCGATATGTGATCTTTGTAGGGAACATGCCGTTCGACCGCGGCACACGGCCGACCCGTAGCATTCGCGGGGTGACGCACGCGGTCATCCTGATCAGGGCGGAACGGGAGGCGCTCTCGGTGCTGGGCAGCCGCCTGGCCGAGGTCGACGGCGTGGCCGAGGCCTACTCGGTCACCGGCAAGTGGGACTTTGTCGCGGTGATCCGAGTCGTGGAGCAGGAGCAGCTAGCGGACGTCGTCACGAACAAGCTCGCGCTCCTGCCTGGGATCCTCGACACCTACACGATGGTGGCCTTCGAGGTCTTCTCGCAACACGACCTCGACGCCATGTTCACCATCGGCGACGGCCGAGGCGCCCAACGACGCCAAAGCTAGACGCATGAGTCGACCGGTCTGTATTGCAATATCAGGCCCACAACGGCCGACTTCAAGTGCTCGCACGGAGTGCAGGCGCGGTATGGTCCCGCTGGTACTTGACACCGTGGTCGGCATGTCTGTACAGTATCGCGCGGAAACCGGAGTCGACCTACCCGGGGGATCTTGATGGCGCACGACGAAGCTGGCGAGCGGATCTTCAACGGCTGGCACGAAGCAACGAAAGCCGGCGACCTCGAGGGGATGCTCGAGCTGTACACCGACGACGCGATCGTCGAGAGCCCGCTGGTGGTGGCTGTGATGGGCGTGGACTCAGGGGTGTGCGAGGGCAAGCAGCAGATTCGGGAGTTCTTCGAAGGGACGCTGCGGGTCCTGCGGACCGAAGCGGGCCCGTCGAGAGCGTCCGCTTCTACCGAACCGGCGAGTACTTCTGCAACGGACGTACGTTGATCTGGGAGTACCCCCGGGAGACTCCCCACGGCGATCAATCGAACATCGTCGAGGTGATGGAGCTCGAGGACGGCCTCATCCGCCACCACAAGATCTACTGGGGCTGGGTGGGGGTCGCCGATCTCCTCCGCAACGCAGCATCAGCCAGCTAGGCCGGGAGGCGCTCACCATGGCATCTGAATACGTCATCGGAGTCGATGTCGGTGGCACGTGCACCGACTGCGTGATTCTCGACGATCAGGGCGAGATCACGGTTTCCAAGGCGTTCTCCACCCCGGGAAACTTCTCCGAGGGAGAACTGAACGCGATCGGCCTGGGCGCCGAGGCGCTGAACACGGATGTCCGCACTCTGTTTGGCCAAACCAGGCTGCTCCTTCATGCGACGACCATTGCTGAGAACGCGATCCTCACCGGAAACCTGGCACCCGGGGGCATGCTCTTCACCCGCGGCTTCGAGGACACACTCGCGCTCATGCGTGGAGGCTATGCCGAATGGGCGGGCCGGCCGGAGGAGGAGATCAAGAACGTTCCCTACGTCTCCAGACCGCCGACCTCGTCCCCAACGCCCTGATCGAGGGCATTCACGAGCGGGTGGATGTCGCTGGGACGATCTTGGTCCCGGCGGATGCCGATGAGATTCAGGCAGCGGCGGCCCGGCTGCTGGACCAGGGGGCGGAGGCCATCGGCATCTGCTTCCTCTGGGGTCCCCGCAACCCCGCGAACGAGCAGCTCGCGGCAGAGGTGGTTCGACGCGCGTATCCGATGTCTTCGTCGCCACCTCCCATGACGTTGCCCCTGTGATCGGCGAGTTCGAGCGCGGCCAAACCGTGGCGCTCACGGTTCGCCTCGGTTCGGCGGTCTATGACTACATCCGGCAACTCGGCGATCGCCTGAAGGAGAACTCCTACACGGGCCCACTGCTTGTCATGCAGGCCTACGGGGGGCTGCTCAATGCCGACGCGGCTACCGGCAAGCCCGTGGGGATGATCGAGTCGGTCCGGTGGCTGGACTGGTCGGCAGCAGAGGGCTCGGCGAGGTCTTGGGTTACCGCGACGTGATCGGCGTCGACATGGGGGGGACCACCTTCAAGGCCGGCGTGATCACCGCCGGACGATCGACTATGCGCGCGAGCCCATGGTCGAGCGCTACCACTACGCGTCGCCGAAGATGAACATCGAGTCAATCGGTCTCGCGGGTGGAAGCATCATCTCGGTCGACCCGAGCACCGGAAATCCTCGCGTGGGGCCCGGAGCGCCGGCGCTCCGCCCGGGGCCCGTGTGCTACGACCGCGGAGGTGAGGAACCGACCATCACCGATGTCGACCTGCTGCTTGGTTACCTGGACGAGCGTTACTTCCTTGGGGGCCGCGAGACCCTAAATGCAGCCAAGGCGCGAGATCGGTTCAACGCCGCGGTCGCCGAGCCCCTTGGGATGGGCGTGGGGAAAGCGCGGGTGAGGTCCATCGGCTCGCCAACAGCATGATCAACGACATGCTCCACAAGCTCACGGTGGAGCAGGTGCTCGACCCCCGGTCCTACGTCATGTTCTCGACCGGGGGTACCGCGGGCATGCATGCCTCGAGCTTCGCGCCCCAGTTGGGTGTCAGCGGCTGGTGGTGCCCCGCTCTGCCTCGGTACACGCGGCCCTTGGGCTGGTGACGTCGGACGTGGCTTACGAGGAGCAGGTTACCCAGCCCCAGCGCGCGCCAGCGGACGCCGTGGCGGTGAGCGGCCTGTTCGCTGAGCTGTCCCGCAGCGTCCGCGACAAGCTGCGCGCCGACGGGTTCTCTGAGTCCGACATCGTCCTTACCCGTTCTATCGAGATGCGCTATCGGCGGCAGGTCCACGTCGTCGCAGCCCCGCTCAACGGCTCGGACGAGCTTGCAGCCGCTGATCTGGAGCGCGCGGTGGATGAATTCGAACGGCTTTACGAGCAGCGCTTCGGCGCCGGCTCCGGCTACCGGGAGGCCGGATCGAGCTCGGTGAACTTCCGCGTGCGTGGCGCGGGGCTATTGCGGAAGGCTCAGCTGACCGGCCACGAGAAGGGCCAGGCGGATCCGGCGGCGGCTTTTGTGGAGAGTCGCAACGCTTACTTCGCGACGGTGCGCGAGTTCCTGGACGCCAATTGCTACGACTTCCAGAAGATGTCACCGGGTAATCAAATCGTTGGCCCCGCAATCGTCTGGACTCCGATTACGACCGTAGTGATTAATCCTGATCAGGTTGCGCTGTGCGACGAGTACAAGAACCTGGTGATTTCGTGGTGAAAGGGTGATTGACCCGTGACAATCGACATCGACGCAGCGACTCCCACTGAGCCGGTCACGACGGTTGATCCGTTCACGTCGGAGATCATCCGCCACAAGCTGTTCCGTGTCATGGAAGAGGGCCTGATCACGCTCGGCCGCGTATCGGGCACGACGGTAACCGCGGAGGGCCACGACGTTCTGGTTGCGCTCTATCGTCCCGATGGCACGATCATCCAAGCCGGGCTTGGATTCCTTCACCACATCATGCCCGCCGCTCGAGCGGTGAAGGAGATGGTGAGGCGCTTCGGGGACGACCCGGGCATTGACGAAGGAGACGTGTTCTCGCGAACGATCCGTTCACGGTCGCGATGCACTGCCCCGACGTGTCATGATCGCTCCAATCCACTGGAACGGCGAGATCGCGAGTTGGGTCGTGAACTACGTCCATGTAACTGACATCGGAGGTGTCGATGTCGGTGGGTTCTGCCCGAACGCGACCGAGTGCTACCACGAGGGATTCAGCACCCCTGGCCTCAAGCTGGTCGAGAAGGGCAAGATCAGGCGCGACATATACGACACGTTCCTCAACATGATCCGAGACCCTGGGATGACCGGGCTCGACCTGAAATCTCAGGTCTCGGCGAACAACGTGGTGCGCGACCGGATGCAGGCGATGTACGAGGGCTACGGGGTGCCGACGGTGGACGCCGTGGCTCGCCAGCTGATTGACGAGTCCGAGTCGCGCCTCCGGACTCGGTTGGGTGAGCTGCCCGACGGCGTGTGGCACGCTCGGCGCTATCTCGACATACGAGATGAGCGGTACCTGCTCGATCTCGTCATGCGCTAAGGAGGGCGAGAGCCTCGTCTACGACTTTTCGGGTAGCTCCCCGCTAAGCGCCGCGCCGATCAACTGTCAGTACTGGGCGACGGTCGGTGCAGCACTTTCGGCGGTATTCCCACTACTGGCTTGGGATATGACGTGGAATGAAGGGATCGTGCGGTGCATCGAGGTCATCGCTCCCGAGGGCAGCCTTCTCAACGCGACCAAGCCCGCGCCGATCTCGCTCAACACGACCGCGACGGTCGCGCCGATCAACATCCTCTCGAACGCGGTGCTCTCAAAGATGCTCGCTGCGTCGCCGAAGTACTCGGATCGTGCTGTCGGCTGCTGGGGCTCCTCGTTCGTCGTCGGAGTCACCGGTGGCGTCAACATGGACGGAGACTACGTTGCCCAGACTCGGCGCCGACTGCTTCGGCATGCCGGAAGGCGCCCGGCCCTTCATGGATGGCGCAAGCTCGGGAGGTCACATCACCAACGTGGCTCAGAAGATGGCCAACGTGGAGTCGGAGGAACAGGCCTTCCCCAAGCTGTTCCACTACCAGGCGAATCCTTGCCGACTCGGGAAGGGCCGGCAAGTTCCGCGGCGGGGCGGCTCATGAGTATGCGATCACGCCGCACCGCATCCTGGGGGACGAGATGATGGCGGTTGTCTCGCCCGGTATCGGTGAGAACTTCCCGGGACCAGCGGAATAGCCGGCGGTGATCCTGGGGGGACGACCGCGCATCGCGTCTTCCGCGAGGTGCGCTTCGACACCTTGGTCGATGCCCCCGAGCCCGATGCGAGCGCTGTTGAGTACGTAGGCGCCAGCTCGGTCGGGGTGTCTTCGAAGGACATCGTCTACCTGCGAGGTGACGGCGGCGGGGGGTACGGGGATCCTTTGGACAGGGACCCATTGCTCGTCCATGCGGACGTCGCGTCCGGAACCGTCTCGATCGCTGCAGCCAAGAGCGAATATGGCGTCGTCCTCGACCCGACGGCTGACTCCGTTGACGAGTCGGCGACGCGCAATCAAAGGCTGGCGCTCAGGGAGGAGCGGCTGGGACGTAAGCCCACCGCCGACGCGAGGGATGAAGTCGCCCGGACGCCGTTCCGGATCAACGAGTACCTACAGCTGACAAGCGACCGGGGGCACGTCGAATGCGTGGCCTGTGGTCACCAGCTGTGCGACAGCGCACACCACTGGAAGGACCACGCGGTCACCCGTGAGCGTCCGGTACGAGTCATCGGCCCCCCGCTACGCGAAAGCGACGAATTCGTGTTGCGCGACTTCTTCTGTCCTGCCTGTGCCCGTTCGCTGGAGGTCGAGGTCACCCGGCCGGACGACAAGCCAATGTACGACGTGGTCACCAGCTGGCCCGGGCAGGACTGATCCGCGCCAGCTTGTGCCATGGCCACCCTCGGCGATCGCGCATGAGCCCTCAGAACTGCACCTTGTCCACCGCGTCCTTGATCTTGCCGATCACGGCGTCGCCGATGCCCTTGCCCTGGTCGGTCTTGTAGCCGTTCATCGCCGCGACGGCTCCGGCCATCACCAGGGCGACGAGTAATGTCAAATCGGGCAGGCGAGTGTCGCTGTGGCGTCTGGTGGTGTCACTTGGATGGTGTTGAGGCCCAGGACGCCTTGACCTGCGGGAGCGGCGCGGCTTGTGGCCCGCGAATACCTCGTCTTCCCTCGAGGCTGCTCCGTGGCTGACACCGGGTGGGCGCGTTCACAGGGTGGGCTCTCGGTGCGCCGGGTATCGCTGATGATGATCTCGAAATGATTCCCGGTGATCCCCACGCAGAGCGCGATTCCGGCGCCTCAGGGCTCGCTGGTGCTCGGCGGGGTGCCCCGTCTGCGCCGGCCTTCGCCGCGCTGGTGGGGGTGGCGAGCGGCGTCGCCGTGGTGCTGGTCATCTTCGCGGGCGGTTACGGCTATCACCGTGACGAGCTGTACTTCCTCGCGGCAGGCCACCACCTGGCGTGGGGTTATGCAGATCAAGGCCCGCTGACCCCGCTGCTGGCGCACGTGATGGATGCGGTGGCTCCGGGCTCGTTGACCGTGCTGCGCTTGCCCTCAGCCCTCATGGCGGGTGCGACCGTGTTCGTGACCGGGCTCATCGCCTTCGAGCTCGGTGCCCGTCGGCGCGCGCAGACGATCGCTGCGAGCTGTGCAGCCGTCGCTTCTGTGCTCTTGGTGGTCGGGCATTTGCTCAGCACTTCGACGTTCGATCTGTTCGCGTGGTCGGTCGTGACCTGGCTCGTCGCGCGCGTGATACGGACGCGGGACGAGCGCTTGTGGTTGGTCGCCGGGGTTGTGGCGGGGATCGCGTTGCTCAACAAACCGCTGATCGCGTTCCTGTTGGCCGGGCTCGGAGTCGGCCTGGTCACCGCCGGGCCGCGTCGCCTGCTCCGCAGCGGCTGGCTCTGGGCGGGGCTCGGCATCGCTGCACTGCTGTGGTCGCCGTGGCTGATCTGGCAGGCGAGCCACGGCTGGCCTCAGCTTGACGTGTCGTCGTCGATCGCGAAGGGAGGATCCGCGAG
Source organism: uncultured Thermoleophilaceae bacterium (assembly GCA_963729205.1). Classification (GTDB taxonomy): domain Bacteria; phylum Actinomycetota; class Thermoleophilia; order Solirubrobacterales; family Thermoleophilaceae; genus JAICJR01. The sequence goes on along the minus strand of CAVSNA010000019.1, from coordinate 137,954 downwards.
CTCGCAACCACGGTGGGCACTGCTGCCGTTCCAGTTCCTGCTCGTCAGCCCCGTGCTCGCTCCGGTTTGGATCGCCGGCCTAGTGGCCCTTCTGCGCCGCCAGCGGCTGCGGCCGTTCCGTCTCTTCCCAGCGGCCTGGCTGTTCCTGGTCGTTGCGTTTCTCGCTACCGGCGGCAAGCCCTATTACCTCGCGGGCCTGTTCCCGGTCCTGCTGGCCGCAGGCGCGATCGAGACAGACGCCTGGCTCACACGCGCCTCAACCCGGCGGCGCGGCACCTTGCTCTGGAGCATGATCGTCCTCAGCGGCCTCGTGTCGGCGGTCATCGCGCTGCCGCTCCTACCCGTCAGGCACAGTGGCCCGGTGATCGCCGTGAACGGCGATGTCGGCGAGACGATCGGCTGGCCCGACCTCACGCGGACCGTCGCGAGCGTCTATCGCCGAGCGGGCTCCGGCACGGTCATCTTCACGTCGAACTACGGCGAAGCGGGCGCGATCGACCGTTACGGGCCGGCGCTTGGCCTGCCCGCGGCGTACAGCGGGCACAACGCGTTCGGCTACTGGGGCCCGCCACCGGATCGTCTCGGTCCCGTGGTCACGGTGGGTCTCGACGCTTCGCAGCTGCGCCACTTCCGAGGCTGCCGGCTCGCAGGTCGCATTCACAACTCCGCCGGGGTGGACAACGATGAGCATGGCGAGCCGATTGACCAATGCGCCGGCACGCTTGGCCCCTGGTCGCAGATCTGGCACGACCTGCGGCATCTGGGGTGACTCGAGCCCGCATACGAAGCGCAACCTGCGGCGTCGTCGTCCCGCTGCTGCTTACACGAAAAGCGCAGCCGCCGCGTCCGACCGCTAGGACGTAGGCCTCAGAACTGCCCTTGTCCACGCGTCCTTGATCTTGCCGAGTACCGCGTCGCCCAGGCTCTTGCCCTGGTCCGTTTGGGCAAAGAGGAACGAGGACTCTTCGTTCTTATGTGCATACTGGAACGGCTGCGCGAACGAACCGCCGAGTCCACCGAGAACGAGCCACAAGAGGATGATCCCCGATGCGGGCGGGGCGCGAGATGAAAAGACGTTCGAGCGCTCTCATGGGGGCGCAAGCTCGGGGTCTTCCGCGACGGCGCGTCCGAGTGCTTGGTCGAAGCTGATTGGCTCGATGTCGAACAGAGTCATTCCGGAGGGGTCGGTGACGACCGTTGGCGCGGCGAGTCCTTCGATCAATGGTCTTGCCACCCCTGCGTCGACGGGTGTGACGAGCCCGATCCAGAGCGAGGAGAGCCACGGGGTGATCAGCGGCACCGGGATCCGCGGCCGGCGGCGGATGTTGAGGACCTCGGCCATCCGGTCGAGCATCTCGCCGTAGCTGAGCACGTCGGGGCCGCCGATCTGAATCTCCCTCCCCGCCGACGCTTCGACCGTCAGTGCCTCGTTCAGATAGCTCAAGGTGTCGTCGATCGCGATCGGCTGAGTCGCGTTCTTCAGCCACGCCGGAGCGATCATCGCCGGAAGCCGCTGCACGAGGTAGCGCAGCGTGCGATAGGACTCGCTCTGCGGGCCGACGACCATTCCGGCGCGGAAGTAGGTCAGCGGCGGGCCTTCCTCGCGGAGCGCGAGCGCGGTCTCGTGCCGGCTGCGCAGGTGCTGGGACTGCGGGCGGTCACCGAGGCCGCCGAGATAGATGATCCGCTCGATCCCCTCCGTGCGCGCCATCCGGGCGAACGCAGTGGCGGCGGCGCGCTCACTGGCGGCGAAGTCCTTGGGTCCGCCTCGACCCATCGAGTGGATCAGGTAATACGCCACGTCCACCCCGTGGCCTGCGCCGCGCAGCGTTTCTGGACGCAGCACGTCTCCCTCGTGCAGGTCAAAACCCTCGCGTTCGAGCTCGCGGGCGCGAGTCCCGCCGCGGTCGCGCACCAGGCATCGCACCTCCCGTGCCGAGCCTGCCAGCCTGGCCGCGAGGCGACCTCCGATGAATCCCGTCGCGCCGGTGACGAGCACGCTTTTCGTCATGTCACAGGTGCGCTGGGCGATGGTCTCGGCGCGAGCGAGGCGGCCAGCCGCTCTGCCTTCTGCTCCTCGAAGCCGCCGACTTCGCTGGCAAGTATCCGGCCGGAACGCTCGACGATCAGCACAGCGATCGTGTTGGTGCCGGCAAGACCGAGGTTGTCAACTACCTTCCGGACGTCGGTGTAGACGGTGATCGTGCGAGCGCGGGCGGAGGCGTCCGGGATCCCGCGTGTCATGCCACCATCAATGAACCACCGCGCCGGCCCGTAGACCGAGGAGAGCACCGGCAATTCGTACACGGCGACGTCGGAGCGGTGCTGCTCCAGCTCGATCAGCCACGGCAGCCATCGATCGACGACGCGCTGCTGCTCGCGGCGGAAGGCGACGACGAGGAAGTTGTGCTGCTTGGCGAGATCGCCGGGCAGCTCGTACTCCTTGCCGTCAAGAGCCCGTCCGGACAGCGGGGTGAGTCTTTGTGACCGCGAGGGGGCGAGCGTGCTCCTGAGACCGCCAAGAGCGCGATCGCCGACACGGTTGAACGCGAGCGCCAGGACCGGATCGGCGAGCCTGAGCAGGCCTTTCAGCGCAAGGTCGGCGTCGTAGGTGACTCGTGTGCCCTCCGCGGTCGACTCGAACATGATCCTGTCCCGCGAGACCACAGTGGCGTTCTCGCCGAAAAATGTAACCGCCTGCGGCGGGTCGTACTCGACGATCCGATAGGTGAGCTCGTTGTTGCGCCCGAGGAACTCGGCGACCAGCCGGAACTCGCTGCCCTCGCCCACCGCTTGCCCGTTCAGACGCTGCGCCTCGACCACGCTCGGATCCCATTCCCTGGTTGTCGAGAAATCGCTGAGGTAGGCAAATACGTCCTCGCGGGGTTGCCGGATGTCGACTGATGCTCGGTAGTGGGCCATCAAGATTCTCCTTCTGAAATTGAAGTCGACCCGGCGGAACGGACGCGTCGTGCCAACCGCTCAGCCGTGCGCAACTCGGCGAGTCGTCGCTCGCCTTCCTGCCGCATCTCCCGTGTGGATCGCAGCCAATGCGTGCGACGCGGTCGGCGGTGGTGCCAGATTCGGCCCGACCTGCGGCCCGGTCTTCCTTTAACAAGTCCTATACGAACTCTGGACAGAGTATCACTGGCTGAGAGCTGTCGACTGTTTGTCCAGAGTCCGTGTACAGTTGCTCACGTGTCAACCGCCCAAGGAGCGCTTCGAATCGGGGAATTCGCTCGCCGGGTCGGCGTCAATCCCGAGCTGCTCCGGGCGTGGGAGCGGCGATACGAACTGCTTCAACCGCTGCGCTCCGACGGAGGCTTCCGGCTTTACACGGAGGCGGACGCGGACCGCGTCATGCGCATGCGGCGCGCGCTCGCCGAGGGCCTCTCGGCGGCCGAGGCCGCGCGCGTGGCGCTCGCGAGCGACCGTCCGGAGCGACTCGTCGAGGACGCGGGAGAGCGCCTATACGCGGCTATCGAGAGCTACGACGAGCCTGGCTTGCACGCCGTGCTCGACGAGAGCCTGGCGGCGTTCGGGCTGGAAGCCGTTCTGCGCGACGTGATCCTCCCCACACTCAGAAGAGTCGGCCTTGCTTGGGAGCAGGGCACGCTCGAGATCGGTCACGAGCACTTCGCCAGCAACCTCATCCGCGGACGGCTTTTGGCGCTTGCGCGCCTATGGGGCCGTGGCGGGGGGCCCCTCGCCGTGCTCGCCTGCGCGCCCGGAGAGGCACACGACATCAGCCTGATCGCCTTCGGCCTCGTGCTGCGCTCGCACGGCTGGCGCATCCTCTTCCTGGGCGCCGACACGCCCCTCGCAACTCTGACCCAGACTGCCGAGCGCACCAGCCCCGCCCTCGCGGTCGTCGCGAGCTTCGACCCGGGGCTGCTCGAAGCCGCCCAGGCCGCCCTCGGCCGGCTCGCCCAGATAGCTCCGCTGGCCCTCTCCGGACCCGGGGTCTCAGACGAGCTATGCAGACGAGCCGGAGCGCGCCGACTCGACGGCGACCTCGTCGACGCGGCGAACGAAGTCGCCCGCGGGCCGGTCACACGGGACGCGCCGGTCCCGTAGGAGAGGCGTCGGCCCCCTGGGATTCGCGATCGCCGCTCGGCCGCGGTCGCGAGGAGCGCAGTCGGCGCCAGGACCGCGAGCGTCTCCCAGAGCCTCCCGCCCCCCGAGTTCTCGCATCCCGTCGATCTCGGCGCGGTCGACATTTCGAACCGCACGCGCGGCGACGGCGCCTAGCAAGGGCAGCTCCGCCAGCCGCCGCAGCTGGCTCGCGACCGGTGAGACGCGCGCCATCGAGCTCGTCGAGGAAGCCGGTGTGGGCGTGTCCAGCGCGACGCAGCCCCGCCGAGACAACAACTCCGCACGACAGCGGCCGCGTGGGAACCCGTCGATCGCACTGCTCCCTGTCGGAACGTGAAGCTGTCGCGCGGACGGCCGTGTTGGTGTCCGGGTTTGAGCTGACTGCCAGCGTTCACGGCGGGGTTAGAACCTTAGACAGTTTTTAGACAAACACTTGACACAGTGAGGTCAGGGTGGCTATGCTGTCCAAGCCCTGTCCAGGGTTTGTCCGTTCCCCGTCTCAAGGAGCACCGTCGTCATGTCCTTGCAGCTCATCTCGCGCCGCCGGACGGCGCTTGCGGTCGCCACAGTCAGCGCCGTCGGCGCCATGGCCGCGCCCTCGGCTCTCGCGCAGGCGCCCGCAAACAGCAACACCGTTTCTCTGAAGAAGGCCGGCAACACCTCGCTCACACTCGACAAAGGCACGGCGCAGGCGCTCACGAGGCTCGGCATCGCGGTCAAGCCACTCAATCCCGCGACGGCCAAGGGCCGCATCGTGCGGTTCCCGATCACCGGCGGCTCACTGGATCCGAAGTCGGTCAGTCCCGCTCTGATCAATCACTCCGGCGGTCTTCGACTGTCGCGCGGCAAGACGAAGGTCGACTTGCGCAACTTCATCATCCGCGTCAACAAGAACGCGACGCTCTCTGCGGCGATCGGCGGCGGCAAGGCCCGTGCGACGATCATCCAGCTCGACCTGTCCAAGGCGAAGATCTCACGCCCGCGCTCCGGCGGACCGGCACAGATCGGCACGAAGGTCTCGAAGGTCGGCATGAAACTCAACAAAACCGGCGCTCAGGCGCTGAACCAAGCGTTCCACACGACGGCCTTCAAGGCGGGCCTGAAGCTCGGCACGGCGGTCGTGGACGCCCACCCGAAGCAACTCATCATCGAGGCGGGCACGACGGCGCTGACACTCGACGCCGCCACTGCGAACCTGCTCACCGGCGCAGGCATCACCCCGGGCGTCATCGCGCCGGGCAGTTCGTCCACAGCGGGAGTGCTCGACTTCCCGATCACGAGGTCGGTGATCTCCACCGCCCTCGGCTCGGGCACGATCGATCACACCGGCGGGATCTCGCTTACCAAGGGCGCGACCAAGCTGGCGTTGACCGACTTCGACATCAAGCTCGCCGCGGCGAACACGCTCGCGGCGTCCGTCAACGGCGCCAGCCCGAAGGTCGAGATCGTCAACCTAGACCTCAGCGGCGCACAGATCAAGGCATCCGGACCGACCGGCCTGGTCGTCAGCGCCGTCAAGGCAAACCTCAACGAGGCCGCCTCGAACGCCCTAACGGCAACGTTCGGGACGCCATCGACGACGGGCGCCCCGCTCGGCACGGTCATCGTCACGGCCCAGGCGCGCTGAGGCGCGTCGGCACGAAGCAGTAGCGAGGCGGGGCGGCCGAAGGGCCGCCCCGCGGCGCGTTCCGCGGAACGCGCAATTTGCGCGGAGTTAGGTCCACGCTGCGAGTCGCAGGTAGTGGGCGGTGCCCCTGACCATGGTCCCAGTCCTGGTGGGACTAGGGCGCCTGGTGGCACGCAAGCTGTGTCGCTCTGGAACGGCCGCGAAATTCTGGATCGAAGGATCACGCCGCCGCTGCTTCGCGATTCTGGAAGCGGGAATGATCGCGAAGGTGAGGACATCGTTGCGGGTGGTAAGGAGACGCCACTATTTCGGATGCCCGCGAGCCAAATGAAGGTAGGGGCCCGTCATCACGACTTCCAGAGTCCTGTTCCTCGCCAGAAGCAGAGGCGCCTCAGAACTGCACCTTGTCCACCGCGTCCTTGATCTTGCCGATCACCGCGTCGCCGATGCCCTTGCCCTGGTCGGTCTTGTAGCCGTTCATCGCCGCGACGGCTCCGGCCATCACGAGTGCCACGAGCAGTATCAGCGCCACATACTCGACGGTCCCCTGGCCGACCTCCCGGCCGAGCGCGTTCAGCTTGTGAACGGCGCGCCGAGCGCCGGTGCGAATGCGATCCATCGTCCTGCCTCCTTGCCGCTGGATTGACGTGGAGGCGATCGTCGCGAAGCGAGCGCGACGGCTCTACGCGCGGACGTGACGATTCAGCGACGTGAGTGCGACAAGGGGGAGGGGCGCGGTGGTCGCCTCATAGCGCGACGATCAGGTCGCGGACCTCGGCGGGCTGTGAGAGGAATGGGTGGTGGCCGGCGTCGAGCTCCACGACGCCGGCTGCTCGACCGGCGAACTCGCGTTGCAGGTCGGCCGGGGTGCCCCGGTCCTGCGCGCAGACGAGGTACGTCGAGGGCACGTGCTGCCAGGCCGCTGACCGCACCGGCTGCTCGAGCACCGCCAGGCTCTGCCGGGCCGTCTTGTCCATGGCCTGTCGCTGGATCTCCGCATCGCAGTCCTGCAGGAATGTCTCGGCCAGGGCCTCCGGCCGGACTGTGAACGTGCCACCCTCGGGATCGATGTCGAGGAATGGGGCGGGCTCCTCTCCGCCGAAGGAGGAGAGGCTCTGCCCGACCTCGGGCAGGTAGCTCGACACGAGGAGCAGGTGGCGCACGGCGTCGACGCCCGCAGCTGCCTCCGCGCTGACGATGCCGCCGTAGCTGTGGGCGACCACGACGGTCGGCTCATCGCTCGCGGTCAAGACTTGCCGGACCGACGCGACATCCTCTGCCAACCCGGGTCCTTGCGCACTCGTCGGCTCACCCGTCTCGCCACAGCTGGGCAGGACGGGCGCCTCGCTGGCGACGCCCCGCTCGGCCAGCAGCTCACCGGTTCGGTGCCACCACCACGATCCGTCCTTGACACACGCTCCATGCACGAAAACGACCCTCATGCGCAGGCGCCGCCGTCCTACCGCGTCTTCGGGAACCCCAGGTCGACCTCGGAGGTCGACGGATCCGGCCAGCGCGAGGTGACGACCTTCCCGCGCGTGTAGAACTTGATCCCCTCGGGCCCGTAGATGTGGCTGTCGCCGAACAGGGACGCGTTCCAGCCGCCGAACGAGTAGAAGGCGACCGGGACGGGGATCGGCACGTTCACGCCGATCATGCCCGCCTCCGCCTCGAACGTGAACGCCTCGCGGCCCCGCCGTCGCGCGTGAAGATCGCCGAGCCGTTGCCGTAGGGGTTCTCGTTGACGAGGCGGATGGCCTCCTCGTAGGTGTCCACGCGCGTGATCCCGAGCACGGGCCCGAAGATCTCGTCGCGGTAGACGTCCATCTCGGTGGTCACGTGGTCGATCAGCGTCACGCCGAGGAAGAAGCCGTCGCTGCTCGGGGCAGCTCTCGCGCCCATCGACGACGACGTCGGCGCCCTGGTCGCGCCCCATGTCGATGTAGGAGGCGACCTTGTCGCGGTGCTCGCGCGTGATCAGCGGACCCATCTGCGAGTCCTCGCTCGTGCCGTCCCCGACCGTGATCGAGGGCAGGCGCTCGCGGATCGCGGCGACGAGCCGGTCGCCCACCCCGCCGACGGCGACGACCTGCGAGATCGCCATGCAGCGCTCGCCGGCGGAGCCGTAGGCGGCGCTCACGGCGGCGTCGGCGGCCATGTCCACATCGGCGTCGGGCAGCACGATCATGTGGTTCTTGGCGCCGCCGAGCGCCTGGACCCGCTTGCCGCTGCGCGTGCCGGTCTCATACACGTAGCGCGCGATCGGGGTGGAGCCGACGAAGCTGATCGCGCTCACGTCGGGGTGCTCGAGCAGCGCGTCGACCGCCACGCGATCGCCGTGGATCACGTTGAAGACGCCGTCGGGCACGCCGGCCTGCTTGAGCAGCTCGGCGGTGAGGATCGACGCCGACGGGTCCTTCTCCGACGGCTTCAGCACGAACGCGTTGCCGCATGCGAGCGCCGGAGCCCACATCCACATCGGGACCATCGCCGGGAAGTTGAACGGCGTGATGCCGGCCACCACGCCGAGCGGCTGGCGGATCGAATGCACGTCGATGCCGCCCGACACCTGCTCGCTGAAGCCGCCCTTCAAGAGCTCGGGCAGCCCGCAGCAGTACTCGATGACCTCGAGGCCACGGGCCACCTCGCCGAGCGCGTCGGAGGTGACCTTGCCGTGCTCGGCCGTGAGGAGCGCCGCGATGTCGCGCCGGTGCTCGTCGAACAGGCTGCGGATGCGGAAGAAGATGTCCGCCCGCTGCGAGAGCGAGACCTCGCGCCAACCGCCGGCCGCCTCGCGCGCGGCCGCCACCGCCCGGTCCACGTCCTCGACCGAGGCGAACGCCACCTCCCCGGTCTGGCGACCGGTGGCGGGGTTGTAGACCGGGCCGCTGCGGCCCGAGCCACCCGACCACGGCTTGCCCCCGATCCAGTGGTTGATGGGGGTGACGGTCTCGGGCGCCTCCACGGTCTGGCTCATGCTCGTCTCCTCTGCTCGTTCCTGTCAGCCGCTGGTCGCGCTCACGCGCCCCGAAGCGGCCAGGCCCATGTGCTCGCCGGCGTCGGCCAGCGCATCGGCCAGCCCGTCCACCATCTCGTCCAGTTGTGCACGGTCGCAGATCAGCGGCGGGGCGACCTGCACGACGGCGTCGCCACGATCGTCCGGCCGGGCGATGATCCCCGCCTGGAGCAGGCGCCCGGGCAGGTAGCCGCGCAGCAGCCGCTCGCGCTCCGCCGCGTCCCAGCGCGTGTTCTCGTCGTCCTTGACGAGCTCCGCGGCCCAGAAGAAGCCCGCGCCGCGGACGTCGCCCACGATCGGCAGGTCCATCAGCGACCGCATCCGCTCCTCGAGATGACCCTCCAGGTCGCGCACGTTCTGGAGGATCCCGTCGCGCTCGAAGATCTCGAGGTTCTTGAGCCCGATCGCCGCGCACAGCGGGTGACCGCCGTAGGTGTTGCCATGACGCAGGGCCACGCCCTCGTAGTAGAGCGGCGCCGCCACCTTGTCGGAGACGATCACCGCGCCCATCGGGGCGTGGGCGGACGTGAGCCCCTTGGCCACCGTCATCAGATCCGGCGCGGCGTTGACGCGCGTCGAGCCGAACCACTCGCCGACTCGCCCGAAGGCGCTGATCACCTCGTCGGCCACCACGAGGAAGCCGTAACGGTCGGCGAGCTCGCGCACGCCCTCCCAGTAGCCCGCCGGCGGCATCAGGCAGCCGCCCGCGTTCTGCACCGGCTCCGCGATGAACATCGCGATCTGGTCGGGACCCTCCTCGATCACCGCCTCCTCGATCTCGGCGAGGAGCCGCTTGCAGAAGGCCGCCTCGTCGTCGCCCTCGGGCGAGCGGAAGCGATTCGTGTTCGACACGTGACGGGTGTCGATCGCCGCCGGCTCGAAGTCCTTCTTGTAGGCGGTGACCCCGGTGAGGGCGAGCGCGCCGAGCGAGGTGCCGTGATAGGCCACGTCGCGGGCGATCGCCTTGGTGCGCTGCGGCTGCCCGCTGTCGAGGTGGTGGTGGCGCACGATCTTCCACGCCGCCTCCACCGACTCCGAGCCGCCGCTCGTGAAGAACACGCGGTCGAGGCCGGGCGGGGCGAGGTCGGCCACCCGCTCGGCGAGCTCCACCGAGCTGGGGTGGGCCATCGCCCAGTTACTCGCGAAGGCGAGGCGCTCGAGCTGCTCCGCCGCCACCGCCCCGAACTCGGCCCCGTACGACCAGCCGAGCTGGGAGCAGAACAGCGTGGAGAGGGCGTCGAGGTAGCGACGACCGTGGGTGTCGAACACGTACGGCCCGTCGCCGTGCTCGAGCACGAGCAGCTCCCCGCGCCCGGGACCGAACGCCCCGTGACGCGTGTAGTGCATGAGCAGGTGCTGGTAGGCGGACTCCTGCAGGGCCTCGCCGTTGGTCGTGGTCATCGCCTGCCTCCTCTCAGCTCGCCGCGCGCAGGCCCGCGAGCTCCGGAATGATCTCGCGGCCGACGCGATCCATCTGGTCGAACTCGCCGTTCATGTACGCGACCGACACCTCGTCCACGCCCAGGTCCGCGACCACGCGGAGCTGCTCGAGGCACTTCTCGGGCGGCCCGGAGATCGCGAAGTCGTCCACGAGCTCGCCGGTGAGGTAGGCGGTGTGCTGGGCGCCGGAGTCGAGGTGACCCTCGTAGTAGTCGTACTGGTCGCGCGACTGGATCAGACGCTGCATCACCTCGGGCATGTCGTTGTCCGGGTTGTTGCGCGCCATGTCGGCGATGTGGTTGGCGCAGGCGGCGGGCGACCAGCGGCAGGCCTCCCAGGCGGCCTCCTGGTCCTCCGACACGCGCATCGCGCAGAGGATCGAGATCTTCACGTCCTCGGGGTCGCGTCCGGCATCGGCCGCGCCCGCGCGCACATGCCCCATCGCCCAGCTGATCGCCTCGGCCGAGACGCCCACGTAGAGCATCACGCGATCGGCCACCGCGCCGGCCTGGCGCAGGTTCTTCGGCCCCGTGGCCGAGAGCATGATCGGCACGCGGAGGTCCTCGTTGGCCCAGCGCAGGTGCACGTCGGTGTCGTTCATCTGCACCGAGCGGCCGCCCAGCAGCTCGCGCAGCACGGGGATCGCCTCGCCGAGCACCTTCGTGCGCACCGGCGGCAGGCCCATCGGGCGCACCGCGCTGTCGCCGCGCCCGATGCCGAGGATGATGCGGCCGGGATGCATCTGGGCGAGCGTGCCGAAGCCGCTGGCGGTGACGGTGAGGTGGCGCGTGAAGGGGTTGGTCACGGCCGAGCCGAACACGATCCGCTCGGTGGCCGCCAGCCCGCGGGTCGCGTAGACGTAGAAGTCCTGCCACAACAGCTGCGAGTCGATGATCCAGGCGAACTCGTAACCGGCCTCCTCCGCCTTCTGGACCGACACGAGGTACTCGTCGAAGTCCTGCGCCAGGAACTGCGCACCAAGCTTCATTTGCTCCTCCTCAGCTCAACAGCCGTTCGTTCTCGGGGTCGTAGACCGGGCCCGGCATGACGGTGGCGGGGCGACGCTCGCCCAGGATCTCGATCGCCAGCTCGGCGCCCGGTTCGCAGCAGCGTCGCTCGGCACGTAGCCGAGTGCGATCGACTGCTCCACGCGGTGGCCGTAGCCGCCCGAGGTGACGAAGCCGATCAGCTCGTCGCCCTCCAGGATCGGCTCGTGCCCGTGGGCGTCGGCCTCGCCGGCGTCGACCGTGAGGCAGACAAGACGGCGCTTCGGCCCGCCGTTCTCGCTCACGTGCGCCAGCGAGTCGCGACCGATGAAGTCGCCCTTGTCGAAGCGCACCCAGCGCTCCATGCCCGCCTCGAGCGGGCTGAACTCGATCGACATGTCCGGGCCCCAGAGCCGGAACGCCTTCTCCAGCCGCATCGACTCGAGCGCCCGGAAGCCGAAGTCCACGAGCCCGAGCGGCTCGCCGGCCTCGAGCAGGCGGTCGTAGATGTGCCGCTGGTACTCGATCGGGTGGTGCAGCTCGTAGCCCAGCTCGCCGACGTAGGAGAGGCGCATCGCGCGCACCGGCGCGGAGCCCACCTGCAGGTCGCGGCTGCTGAAGAACGGGAACGCCTCGCGCGAGCAGTCCGCGCCGGTCACGGCGGTCATCAGCTCTCGCGAGTTGGGTCCGGCGAGCGTGAGCACCCCGTAGCGGGCGCTGACGTTGTCGAGGCGCACCGAGCCGTCAGCGGGGAGGTGCGCCTCGAGCCAGGCCTCGTCGTGGTGCTCGGTGGCGGCGGCCGAGACCACGTACCAGCGCTCGTCGGCCAGCCTGGTCACGGTCACGTCGCACTCGATCCCGCCCAGCGGGGTGCACATCTGGGTGAGCGCGGTGCGGCCGACCTTCCCCGGCAGCGCGTTCGCGCACATGCGGTCGAGGTACGCCTCGGCGCCCGGGCCGCTCAGCTCGAACTTGGCGAAGCTCGTCTGGTCGATCACGCCGACGGCCTCGCGCACGGCGCGGCACTCCTCGCCGACCGCCGAATGCCAGCTGGCGCGGCGGTAGCTGTACTCCTCGCGCGCGCCGTTGCCGCGCTCGAACCACTGCGGGCGCTCCCAGCCGAAGCGCATGCCCCAGACGGCGCCGCGCTCGGTATGGCGGTCGTAGAGCGGCCCGGTCTTGAGCGGGCGGGCCACGTCGCGCTCCTCGAAGGGGAACTCGATCGCGTACTCGCGCAGGTAGGCGTCGCGCGCCTTGGGGATGAGGAAGCCGTTGGCGCGTGGCGTAGGGACCGAAGCGGCGCACGTCGAGGTCCCACATGTCCTCGGACGGCTCGCCCTCCACCATCCACTCCGCCGCGTAGCCGCCCGCGCCGCCGCCGAACACGATGCCGAAGATGCTGAAGCCGGCGAGCACGAAGAAGTTCGGCAGCTCCGGCACCCAGCCCATCAGGCAGCGGCCGTCGGGCGTGTAGCCGTCGGGCCCGTTGATGATCGTCTTGAGGCCGGTGGTCTCGAACGACGGGATGCGCTTGCTGGCGGCCACGAGCACGTCCTCGATCTCGTCGAGGCGCCCGGGGAGGAGGCGACCGTGGAAGTCGTCGGGCACTCCGTCCACCGCCCACGGGCGCGCGTTCACCTCGAACGGCCCGACCAAGAGCGCGTCGCCCTCCTGGCGCGCGTAGAAGGAGGCCTCGGGGTCGCGCAGCACGGGCAGCTCGGTGTCGCGGGCGCGCACCTCCTCGATCTCCTCGGTGACGATGTAGTGGTGCTCGAGCGGCACGATCGGGAGGTCGGCGCCCGCCAGCCGCGCCACCTGCCGGGCCCACTGGCCCGCCGCGTTCACCACGATGTCGGCCCGCATCTCCCCGCGCAAGGTCTCCACGAGCCAGCCGTCGCCGTCGCGGGCAAGCCCGCTGACCGGCGTGTGGCGCATGATCCGCGCGCCGCGCGCCAGCGCTGCCCTGAGCCATCGCGTTCGTGACGCCCGACGGGTCCACGTGCCCGTCCGTGGGCAGATGAGCGCCCGCGAGCACGCCGTCGATCTGCATCAGCGGGAACAGCTCGAGCGCCCGCTCCGGGCGTGACGATCTCGAACGGCACCCCGACCTGCTCAGCCACGCCGCGCACGTGGAAGAACTGGTCCACGCGGTCCTGCGACTCGGCCAGGCGCACCGAGCCGCAGCGGTGGAGGCTCACCGGCTGGCCGGTCTCCTCCTCGAGCGTGTCGTACAGGTCGAGGCTGCGCTTCAGCAGCCGCATGATGTGCGGGTTGCCGATGAACTGGGTGCAGAGGCCGGCCGCGTGCCAGGTGGAGCCGGACGTGAGCTCATCCGACTCCAGCAGGGTCACGTCGGTCCAGCCCAGGCGGGTGAGGTGGTAGACCAGGCTGACCCCGGCGATACCGCCCCCGATCACCGCCACGCGGGTGCGTGGCGGCAGGTCACGGGACGATCCGCTCATGTCGTGGCGGCCTTCTCGCTCAGCTCCTCGCGGCGCTTGCGAGTGGCCTCGACGTCAACGGTCATCGACTCGGCGTCGATCACGACGCCGTAGTCGCGTTCGGCGCGCTCGAGCGTGGTGAACTCGTCCAGCACGTCGGAGAGCACCTGCTCGGGCTCGCGCAGCAGCGGATCGCCGTAGCCGCCCGAGTTCGGCACCGTGATCTCGAGCGAGTCGCCGGGCTTGAGCGAGTAGCCGGTGATCTTCGCCGGCCAGGACTCCTCGTCCGGCTGGCCCGGGTTGCGGGTCAGCGACGCGAGGGTCCCGTCGTGGCCGCCGAAGATGCCCCACGGCGGATCCGACTCGATCCGGTCGCCCTCGCAGGACACGAGGGTGTCCACGAGGAAGCGGTTGGTCCGCACCATGCCGATGCCGCCGCGGTACTCGCCGGCCGCACACGGTTCGTCGCGCAGCTCGTAGCGCTCCGTGCGCATCGGGTAGCGCCATTCGAGCTCCTCGATCGGGTTGTTGCGCGTGTTGGCGATCAGGCAGTCGACGGAGTCGAGGCCGTCGGCGCCCGGACGCCCGCCGTAGGAGCCCTCGTCCACCTCGAGGTAGACCCAGTACTCGCCCTCCTCCTTGTTGAAGCCGGAGTAGCCGATGAAGGCGAGGTGGGCCGAGTTGCCGGCGGTGATCTTGTCCGGGATCACCCCGGCCAGCGCCTTCAGCACGAGGTCCACGGCCCGCTGCGGCTGGCAGAAGCGGGCGAAGCACGCGCGCGGGTAGTTGGGGTTGAAGATCGAGCCCTTGGGCGCGATCACGTTGACCGGCTTGAGCATGCCCTCGTTCTGGGGCACGAACACCGGATAGGCCACCTCGTCGAGGAAGATCATCCGGGTGATGAACGTCATCGCCGAGACGGTGGTGCCCTCGAACGGGCAGTTGTAGCCGGTCGGCACCTCGTCGCTCGATCCCGTGAGGTCGATCGTTATCTCGTCGCCCTCGATCACGACCGCGACCTGCACCGGCAGCTTCACGCCGCGGTTCTTGCCGTCGTCGTCGAGCCAGCCGATGTCGGTCTCGTAGCGTCCGTCCGGCACCTTGGCGATCTCCTGGCGCAGCATCCGCTCGGAGTAGGAGAGCCACGCCTGCGCGGCGCCGAGCACGACCTCCTTGCCGTAGCGCCCGAGCAACTCCCCGTAGCGGCGGTTGGCCAGCTCGCAGGCTGCGATCATCGCCTGGATGTCACCGCGGTTGTGGGTCGGCGTGCGCGTGTTCCCGAGGATGTGCTCCCAGAGGCCCGTCTGCCACACGCCCTTGTCGGCGAGCTTCACCGCCCTGTAGATGCTGCCCTCCGACCAGTTGTCGACGAAGTCGACGGCGATGCCGGGGAACGCCCCGCCGATGTCCAGGAGGTGCGCTGAGGCCCCTGAGAACCCAATCAGCTCGCCCTCGAAGAACACCGGCGTCACGATCGCCACGTCGGGGGAGTGGGTCGCCCCGAGGTAGGGATCGTTGTGAAGGATGATGTCCCCCTCGTGGATGTTGTCCCCGAGCAGGCTGATCACCCCCTTCACGATCTTGGGCATCGCGCCCATGAACATCGGGGTGGAGTCCGACTCCGCCAGCACGTTGCCGTCGGCGTCGAAGATGCCCGCGCCGAGGTCCTCCGACTCGCGGATGATCGACGAGTAGGACATGCGGTAGAGCACGCCTGCCATCTCCTTGGCGATGGAGGAGAACGCCCCTCCGATCACGCGCATGAGGATCGGCGTGGCCAGGCCGCCGGTCTGGCCGAGCTCGGGCTTCGGACGCGTGGTGCAGTCCACCACGAGGTTGCCGTAGTTGTCCACCAGGGCCTCGAGCCCGGGCAGCACCACGGTTGTGGTGTCGTACTGCTCGATGACAGCCGGCCCGGCGATGCGATCGCCGGCGCGCAGCTTCGAGCGCTCGTAGAACGGGGTGGACTGGGTGGTGGGCTTGCCGTCCACCTCGAACACCACGTCGCTGTGCAGCGTCAGGGCAGCTGACGGATCGCCGCTGCCCTCCTCGAGCTCGGTCCACTGGAGCGGCTCAACGCGGCCGACGCCGACCACGCGGATGTTCACGACCTCGATCTTCGCGTCGAAACGGTGCCCGTACTCGGCCTCGTGGGCGCGGTGGAAGCCCTCCTTCAGCTCTTCGATCCAGTTGTCGTCCAGGTCGCCGGCCGGCACGTCGAAGCGCACCTCGTAGCCCTGGCCCGCATAGCGGCAGTCGGCCAGGCGGCGCACCAGCCGCCTGTCCTCCGGCACCGAGTCGCGCTCGAGCTGGGCGACGGCCTCCGCGCAGAGCTCGTCGAAGCGGGTCTGCAGGCGCTCCTTGTCGAGGCTCTCGAGCTGATGGCGCTCGGTGGCCACGAACTCGTGCTGGATGTCGGTGACGAGCAGTCCGGTGGCCGCGATGATGCCCGGGTTCGGCGGCACCAGCACGCGCGGGATGTCGAGCTCCAGCGCGATGTCGCAGGCGAACAGCGGGCCGGCGCCGCCGGCGGCGACCAGCGTGAAGTCGCGCGGGTCGTAGCCGCGGCGCACCGAGTTCAGCTCGATCGACTGCGTCATGCCGAACTTCTGGAGCTGGAGTGCGCCCAGCGCCGCCTCCTCGACGGTCATCCCGAGTTGATCGGCCACGCCCTGGATGGCCTCGCGCGCGAGGTCCACGTCCAGGGTCATGTCGCCGCCGAGCAGTCCGCGATCGGGGCGCAGGCGCCCGAGCACGAGTTGCGCGTCGGTGGAGGTGGCCTCCGTGCCGCCGCGCCCGTAGCAGGCCGGGCCCGGATCGGCGCCCGCCGACTGCGGGCCGCAGCGGAACACGCCGCCCTCGTCCACGTAGGCGATCGAGCCGCCGCCGGCGCCGATCGTGTCGATGTCGACCATCGGCACCATCGCCTGGTAGTCGCCGATCTTCGTGTCGAGCAGGTGGCGCATGCGCAGCTGCCCCTTCGCGGCCACGCCGATGTCCGCCGAGGTGCCGCCGATGTCGAGCGTGACGACGTCCTCGTAGCCGGACAGCTTGCCCGCCCAGATCCCGCCGAGCAGGCCGGCCACCGGGCCGGACATGAGCAGGTTCACCGGGCGCTGGGCGGCCGCGTCGATCGTCGCCATTCCGCCGGAGGACTGCATCAGCTGCACGCCGTGCTCGAAGCCGGCCTCGTCCATCGCGCCGGCGAAGCGGGCGATGTAGCGCGACACCTTGGGCCCGATGTAGGCGTTCAGGTTCACCGTGGAGAAGCGCTCGAACTCGCGGTAGAGCGGCAGCACCTCGTGCGATACCGACAGGTAGGCCTCCGGGTACTCCTCGAGCACGATCTCCTTGATGCGGCGCTCGTGATCCGGGTTGAGGTACGAGTGCAGCAGGCAGACCGAGATCGCCTCCACGCCCGCGTCACGCAGCGCGCGCACGCGCTCGCGCGTCTCCTCCTCGTCGAGCTCCGTCAGCACCTCACCCAGCGGTGCGGTGACCCGCTCGGCCACGGTGAGCCGGTGACGGCGCTTCACGAGCGGCCGCGACTGCCACGGCAGCTCCTGCTGGAGCGAGAAGTTGAAGGGCTTCTTGTGCCGGGCGATGTGCACGACGTCGCGGAAGCCCTCGGTGGTGATCATTCCCACCTCGGCGCCGGTGTGGGTCAGCACGATGTTCGTGGCCACCGTGGTGCCGTGCAGCAGGTTGGTGACCTCGGACAGGCTGACGCCGGCGGTCTCGCAGAGACCGTGGATGCCCTCGACGACCCCGCGCGCGGGGTCGTCCGGCGTCGACTGAACCTTGTCGACGGTGATGCGGCCGGTCTCTTCGTCGACCAGGATCAGGTCGGTGAAAGTGCCACCGACGTCGACGCCGATGCGCTTCATCGCGTTCCTCCTTTGAGAGGGAAGTGGGGAAGGGTGGTCAGGCGACGGCGGCAGGTGCCAGGGCACGCATTCCGGCGAGCGTGTCCTCGAGGTTGCGCACCTCGGCCCAACCGACCTGCATCATCTCGAGCGCCGGCGCGTGCAGGTGGGGGAGCGTCGTGCCGGTCGCCTCTTCCACGACGATCGGCTTGAAGTCGCGGAACATCGCGTCCTTGGTGGTGGAGGCCACGCACTGGTTGGTCAGCACGCCGGCGAAGATCACCGTGAGCGCGTTCGAGGCGTGCAGCAGCAGCTCGAGGTTGCTCTGGAAGAACGCGCTGAGGCGGTTCTTGTTCACGTAGCGGTCCTCTTCGCGCGTGTCGAACTCGGACAGCACCTCCCAGCCCCAGGTGTTCTCGCGCAGGCCGCCGTCCTGGAGGAAGGGGCGCAGCGAGACGATCCAGCCGCCGTCGACCGGGTCGCGGAAGCCGTGGCGGGTCCAGATCACCGGGATGTCCTGCGCGCGAGCCTCGGCCACGAGTGCCTTGGTGGGCTCGATCGTGCGCTGCATGTGGGTGATGTCGACGCCCTTCTGGGCGTAGTGGCCGTCGTTGTGCAGGAAGTCGTTCTGGGGATCGATGATCACCAGCGCGGTGCGGCCGGCTTCGAGGTCCCAGGCTACGGGCTGGAAAGGGGTGGTGGACATGCGCACAGACTCCTTGGTCGCGAGGCGGGCAGGGACATGGTCCTTCGATGCGAGCGCCCTGCCAAGGGACACTGTGTCCCCTGCCTGAGCGGATCGCCGCACAGACTGTCGCCGCCCGCTGGCCGTCACCGCTTTGGAAAGCGGTGAATCCATGGGAAACTTGCTCGGTGATCACCCAGGGACGGAGTGGACAGTCTGACTCGCGGGGGATCACCGTGGCCGCGGCGCTGCGCTCCCGGCCGCTCGCGGACGGCGTTCCCGAGATCCTGGCCGGGGCGGCCGGGCTGAACAAGCCGGTGCGCTGGGTCCACTCGGTGGAGGCGCCGCGAATCGCCTCGCTGCTGCGCGGCGGCGAGCTGCTGCTGATGACCGGCATGGGCATCGCGGAGGACGAGCCCGCGCAGCGGCGCTTCATCGTCTCGCTCGCCGAGCGCGACGTGGCGGGCGTGGTGATCGAGCTGGGCACCGTGCTCACGAAGATCCCGCCCGCCCTGCTCTCCGAGGCAGAGGCGCGCAGCCTCCCGCTGATCGCCCTCCACCGCGAGGTGCCGTTCGTGGAGGTCACCGAGGTGCTCCACCGCGAGATCGTGAACCACCAGGCGCTCGCGCTGGAGCGCGGCGAGGAGGCCCACCGTCGCTTCACCGACCTGGTGCTCGAGGGCGCCGGCGTGGCGGAGGTGCTCGAGGCGCTGGCGGACCTGATCGGCAACCCCGTGGTGCTGGAGAAGGCGGAGGAGGGCGTGGTCTACCACGAGGCCCATCACGTGCCCGAGGCCGCGCTTCACGCCGCCTGGGATGCCGCGGCCCGCGGTCTTGACGAGGCGCCGGCGCGGATCTCGGCCCAGGTGTACACCGGCCGCCGCCGCCGCTGGGGGACGCTGCACGCGCTGGCGATGCGGGGGCCGCTCCAGAGCCTCGACCGCGTGGTGATCGAGCGCGGCGCGGACGTGATCGCCCTGGTGCTGCTGCGCCGCCACCAGGAGCAGGAGCTCGCGGTGCGCGAGCGCGGCCACTTCATCGCCAGGCTGATGGATCCCGAGTCCGTGCTCGAGGAGCGCGACGCCGCCGGGCTGGCCGCCGACCTGGGCTTCGACCGCCAGCACGTGCTGCGCCTGCCGCTCGTGGTGGTGCGCACCGGCGGCGGCTTGGCGGGTCCGAACGGTCCCGGCTCCGCGCCTTGGGGCTCGGTGTGGCGCGAGCTGGTCAGCGAGCTGGCGGCCAGGCACATCCCCGCCGTCAGCGGCCTGCTTCCCGGGGGGCAGGGGCTCGGACTGGTGGTGGGGCTGCGCTCGGCGGAGGCCCGCTCGGAGACGGCCGACCGGGTCAGCCAGGTCGTCCGCGAGGCGGCGCAGCGAAAGCTCGGGCAGGTCCCGCTCACGGTCTGCGTGGGTCCGGTGGCGCGCTCGTGGGCCGCGCTGGGCGGCGCGCTGCAGGACGCGCTCGAGGTCAGCCACGCGACCTCTCACGGACCGCCCCGCGCGTGGCACGACGCCACCGCGCCGGACATCAACCGTCTCTTCTGGGCACTGCGCGACCAGCCGGCCCTGCGGACCTTCGTCCAGCAGTCGCTCCACGCGGTGATCGAGCACGACCGCGACCATCGCTCCCAGTTCCTCGTGACCATCGACGCCTACTGCGAGCACGGTGGCCGCGTGGCCGAGGCGGCGCGCGCGCTCCACCTCGGGCGCCAATCGCTCTACAAGCGGCTGGCCAGGATCGAGGAGATCATCGGCGCAGACCTGGCCGACCCGGACACCCGCCTGGGCCTGCACCTCGCCCTGATGGCGCGCCGTTACCTGGGCGATGATGCGAACGGCTACCGGTAACGAAAACGACCGCGAAGGAGACATGAGCACGTGCCCGAGCTGAGCGAACTGCAGGAGCGCATGGCCCAGGAGTCGCGCTGGGACTTCTCGGACCTGCGCGCGCTGTTCGTCAACTGCACGCTGAAGCGCTCTCCGGAGGTGTCCCACACCCAGGCGCTGGCGGATCTCTCGATAGCGATCATGGAACGCAACGGCGTGGCCGTGGAGACGATCCGCGCGGTGGACCACGAGATCGCCACGGGCGTGTACCCGGACATGACCGAGCACGGCTGGGATCGCGACGACTGGCCGGTGATCGCCGACAAGGTGATGGCCGCCGACATCCTCGTGCTCACCTCGCCGATCTGGCTGGGCGAGAAGTCATCGGTCTGCACGCGCGTGATCGAGCGCCTCTACGGCAACAGCCACATCCTCAACGACGCGGGCCAGTACGCCTACTACGGCCGCGTGGGCGGCTGCATCATCACCGGCAACGAGGACGGCGCCAAGCACTGCGCGATGAACATCCTCTACTCGCTTCAGCACCTGGGCTACACGATCCCGCCGCAGGCCGACTCGGCGTGGCTCGGCGAGGCCGGACCGGGGCCGAGCTACCTCGACGAGGGGTCGGGCGGCCCGGGCAACGACTTCACCAACCGCAACACCACCTTCCTCACCTGGAACCTGCTGCACATGGCGCGGATGCTGAAGGACGCCGGGGGCATCCCGGCTCATGGCAACCAGCGCTCCGAGTGGGATGCGGGTTGCCGTTTCGACTTCGCGAATCCGGACTACCGCTAGCCGGCGGCCTCGGCCGCCAGCTCGGCCAGCAGCCCCGCCATCGCCTCGAGCGTGGCCGTGTTCTGGCTCAGCTCGTAGCCGCCCGCGAGCCCGCGCGGGTCCTCGTAGCCGAGCTGCACGCCATCGGCGCCCGACCAGATCAGCATGCGCAGCGGCAGCTCGATCCCCACGGTCGGGTCGCTCTGCATCAGCGGCGTGCCGGCTCGCGGGTTGCCGAACACCACCACCAGCTCGTCGGCCAGCTCCAGCCCTGCGTCGCGAGCGGCGGCGGCGTGGTCGATGCGGGCGAACACCGTGATGCCGCGCTTGTCGAGGGCCTCGGTGAGACGGGCGACGGTGGTCGCGTAGTCCGAGGCGCTTGGAGTGACGATCACGGCTCGAAGTGTCGCGCAGTGGTTGCCCGGCGCGTTACGACCGCAATAACGGCGCCCGAAGCGGACCTGGCTGACTTTTTACATCTATATGACGGGGAAAGTCAGCCACCCCTCGGGCCGACCCTCATTGTTGCCGTAGACGCCGGTCGACCTACCCCCGCCGCAGCCGCCCCGCCACCAGCCGCCGGATCTGGCCGGCCTCCGGCACCCTGAGCACGAGCACGCCGGCGGCATAGACGGCCAGCCCGGCCGCGGCGCCCCCGAGCAGGGAGATGATCTGGGCCGGCAGCGAGCGGCCGAGCTCCGCGTCGAGCCCGTACCAGACCCCATAGCTCACGCCCGCGAGCGCGACGGCGGACACCAGCATGCGGGCGATCGCCATGAGGGTGGCGCGGCCCTGGATGCCGCCGAGGTCGCGACGCAGGATCCACATCTGCAGCAGCGTCATCGCCGCCGTGCCCACCACCGTGCCGAGCACCACGCCGGAGATGCCGAGCGGCTTGTAGAGCAGGAACGCCACGAGCGCGTTCAGGCCGAGGTTGACCAGCGCCAGCGGCGTGGTGATCCAGGTGCGCTGGAGGCTGAAGAAGGTACGCGAGTAAAGGAGGCTCATGCCCTCGAAGGGGAGCGTCAGCGCCCAGAACACGATCGCGTTCGACACCAGGTGCGTGGCGCTCGCCGTGAACTCCCCGCGCTGGTAGACGAGCCGCGTGGCCGGCACGGCCAGGACCATCATCAGCGCCGCCGCCGGGATCAGCAGTAGGCAGATCTGACGCACGCCGCCCGCCATCCGCGCACGCAGCTGGTCGCGCTCCCCGCGCACGGCGTGGCGCGCCAGCGTGGGGAAGAGGATCGTCGCGATCGCCACCGAGAAGAGGCCCTGCGGCACCTGGGCGAGGCGGAAGCCACGGTCGATCGCGGCCGGCGCCTCGCTGCTCACGAAGGTGGCGAAGAACGAGTCGACGAGCAGGTTCAACGAGACGATCCCGAGCGCGATCGTGACCGGGAGCATCAGCTTCAGCATGCGCCGGACGTGCACGTTGCGCCAGGCGAGCGTGAACGTGAAGTGGCCGCCCCGACCCCGCAGCCAGGGAATCGGTAGCAGCAGCTGCACCACCGTGCCGGCGAGCACGCCGATCGCGTACGCGTAGATCCGATGGTCGGGCGAGAACAGCGGCGGCAGGGCGATCAGGCAGCCGATCACCACGAAGTTCCAGGCGACCGGGGCGAGCGCCGGCGCCGCGAAGTGGTCGAACGAGTAGAGCATCCCCACGATCAGGCCCGACAGCCCGAGCAGCGGCACCGTGAGGAAGAGGATCTGCGCCAGGTGGGTCGTGAGGTGCTGAAGGGAGGGGTTGTCGCTGAAGCCCGGCGCGATCAGTGGCATGACGACCGGGGCGACCAGCACGAACAGCGCGGTGAGCCCGCCCATCACGATGCAGATGAGCCAGAACACGGTCGACGCCACGCGGAAGGCCTCCTTGCGGTCCCCGCGCTCGAGCAGTTCCGTGAAGACCGGCACGAAGCCCGCTTGCAGCGGCCCCTCGGCGAACAGCGCGCGCAGCACGTTCGGCACCTGGTAGGCGATCGTGAACGCCGACATCGGGCCGGTCACGCCGAAATGGCTCGCGGCCACGATCTCCCGCACCAGCCCGGCGATCCGCGACAGCCCTGTCGCCGCGGAGTAGAAAGCCGTGTTGACGATCAGGTGGCGGCGGTGATCGGCGTGGGGATCGGTGCCCTGCACGGGAGGGTTATCGTGCGGTGGTGGCTCCAATCTCCCTGCAAGCTACAGCCGTCGGCGGCTGGCGGGGTCTCGCATGTGCGGCATAGCGGGGCTCCATTCGCGCCGCCGGCGAGGTCGACCGCGACCTGGTGCGCGCGATGGTGGCGCGGATGGCGCACCGCGGGCCGGACGGCGAGGGCCAGCACTTCGACGCCCACGTGGGGCTCGGAATGCGGCGCCTCGCGATCATCGACCCCGAGCACGGCCAGCAGCCCCTCTTCAACGAGTCGGGCGACGTGGTGGCGATCTTCAACGGGGAGATCTACAACCACCACGAGCTGCGCGAGGGGCTCGAGCAGCGCGGCCACCGGATGCACTCGGGCAGCGACGGCGAGGTGCTGCCCCACCTCTACGAGGAGCACGGCGAGGCGTTCGTGGAGAAGCTGAACGGCATCTTCGCGATCGCGCTCTGGGACGTCCGCAAGCAGACGCTTCTCCTCGCGCGCGACAAGTTCGGCGTCAAGCCGCTGTATTGGGCGGAGACGACCGGCCGGCTGGCGTTCGCCTCCGAGCTGAAGGCGCTGCTGGTGGATCCGGCGATCTCGCGCGAGCTCGACCTCGAGGCGATCGACCAGTTCCTCACGTTCCGCTTCGTGCCCGGCGCCGCGCACCCTGTTCGCGGGCGTGAAGAAGCTGCCGCCGGCGAGCACGCTCACGGTGGACGCGAACGGCGTGCGCGAGAACCGCTACTGGACGGGCGATCCGCGGCCCACGCGCAGCGACACCGACCAGCTGGTGGACGAGTACTCGGTCGCCTTCGAGCGCGCCGTGGTGCGCCAGATGATGAGCGACCGGCCGATCGGCGTGATGCTGAGCGGCGGGGTCGACTCGGCGGCGATCGCGGCCGTGGTGGCGAAGCACTCGCCGCACATGCGCACGTTCACGGTGGGCTTCGAGGGCGGCGGCGCCGGGACCAACGAGATCCCGCAGGCGCGCGAGACCGCCCGCCTGCTCGGCGCCGAGCACGAGTCCGTGGTGGTGGGCGCAAACGAGTACCTGGAGCGGCTGCCCGACTCGCTGCTCACGCTCGAGGAGCCGGTGGGCTCCACCAGCGCCCTGGCCGTGCGCTTCGTGGCCCAGCTGATGAAGCCGACCGTGCCGGTGGCGCTCACGGGCCAGGGAGCGGACGAGCCGCTCGGCGGCTACGGCCGCCACCTCGGCGTGAAGCTGGCCACGGAGCTGCGCAAGGTGGCGCCGCTCACGCGCCCGCTGGCCCGCCTGGCCGACCGCACCACAAACCCGCAGCTGCGCCGCGGCCTGGCCACGCTCGACGCGAAGGGCGACGCCGAGCTGCTGCTCGTCCGCCTACAGCATCTTCCAGGAGGCCGACAAGCAGCGCGCTCTACGGCCCGCGCATGCGCGGCCTGATCGGCGATCCGGAGCTGGCCGAGGTGGTGGAGCGCCATCGCCGCCGGGTGGCGAAGCTGCCGCCGCTCGCCCAGATGCTCTACGTGGACACGCGCCTGACGCTGCCCGACGAGCTGCTGCTGATCGCCGACAAGATGTCGATGGCCGAGTCCGTGGAGCTGCGGGTGCCGTTCCTGGACGAGGACCTGGTGGCGCTCGTCGAGTCGATGGAGCCGTCTCAGAAGGTGCACGGGCGCACCGGCAAGTGGATCCACAAGAAGGCGATGGAGCGCCTGCTGCCCGAGCAGATCGTGCACCGCCGCAAGCTGGGCTGGGACACGCCGCTCGACCGCTGGCTGCGGGCCGAGCTGCGGCCGCTGCTCGAGGAGGTGCTGCTGGGCGAGGGCGAGCTCTGCCGCGACCTGTTCGAGGAGAGCGAGCTGCGCCGCCTCCTGACCACCCACGAGCGCGGCGAGCTCGACCTCACGAAGCCGCTGTTCCTCCTGCTGAGCCTCGGCCTCTGGCATCGCGGCTTCGTGGCCGAGGGCGCCCCGGCCGAAGTCAGCCTCTAGGCCTGCCAACATTCCCCGCCGTGCCCGACCGCCGCCACATCGCCATGTTCGACTCCGGTGTCGGGGGCCTGACCGTGCTCCACGAGTGCCTCGTGTCGCTGCCCCACGAGGACTTCGTCTACCTCGGCGACACCGCCCGCTTCCCCTACGGCGTGCGCGAGGCCGGCGAGCTGCGCGAGTTCGCCGTGGAGCTGGCGGAGCTGCTGCTGGACGAGGGCGCCAAGCTGCTGGTGGTGGCCTGCAACGCGGCCACGTCCGCCGCGCTGCCGGCGCTGCGCGAAGCGCTTCGGGCGACGTCGGTGGGCGTGGTCGCAGCCCGAGTCGCGGCTGGCGGCCGCCGCCACGCGCAACGGCCACGTGGGCCTGCTGGCCACGCCGGCCACCGTGGCCAGCGGCTCCTACGAGCGCGCCGCTCGCGGCGGCCGCGCCGGGCGCCGCCCTGTTCGCGGTCGCCTGCCCGGAGCTTGCGCCGCTGATCCAGGCCGGCGAGGAGTTCGACGAGCGCCTGGTGGACTGCGTGGAGGGCTACTGCGAGCCGCTCAGGGCGGCGGGGGTCGACACCGTGATCCTCGGCTGCACCCACTACCCGCTGGTGCGGCCGATCATCCAGCGCGCGCTCGGCCGCGGCGTGACGCATCGTCAGCTCGGGCCAGGCCATCGCGGACGCGGTGCACTCGGCGCTCGACGGCAGGGAGAACGACCACGACCGCCGCGGCGAGCTACCGCTTCCTCTGCACGCGGCGATACCGAGGAGTTCCGCCGCGTGGGCACGCGCTTCCTCCAGATGCCGCTCGGCGACGTGCGGCACGTGGAGCTCGGCGAGGAGAGGGCGGTGGCATGAGGCACGACGGCCGCAACCCGGGCGACCTGCGCCCGATCGCGATCCACCCCGGCTTCATGAGCACCGCCACCGGCTCGGCGCTGATCGAGGCGGGCGGCACGCGCGTGATCTGCACCGCCTCGGCCCAGGAGGACGTGCCGCGCTGGATGGCCGGCAAGGGCCGCGGCTGGGTCACGGCCGAGTACGGGATGCTGCCCGCGTCCACCGGCGAGCGCAAGCAGCGCGACGTGACGAAGGGGCGCGCGGACGGCCGCACCGTGGAGATCCAGCGCCTGATCGGCCGCTCGCTGCGCGGCGTGGTCGACTTCGAGGCCCTCGGCGAGCGCACGATCTACGTGGACTGCGACGTGCTGGAGGCCGACGGCGGCACGCGCTGCGCGGCCATCACGGGCGGCTTCGTGGCCCTCAAGCTGGCGCTCGACAAGCTGGTGGCCGAGGGCAAGCTCGAGCTCGCTGCCGCTCACCCAGTCCGTCGCGGCCGTCTCCTGCGGCATCGTGGACGGCGCCGCGCTGCTCGACCTCGACTACGTGGAGGACTCCTCCGCGGAGGTCGACATGAACGTGGTGATGACCGGCGACGACGGGCTGGTGGAGGTGCAGGCCACGGCGGAGCGGACGCCGCTCTCGCGCGCTTCGCTCGACGAGCTGCTTGCGCTGGCCGGCGTGGGCATCGGACGCCTTCGCGAGGCCCAGGTCGCGGCCGCCGGCGGGCTTCCCGCGGCCGCGCCGGCGTCCGGCTGAGCGAGCCCGGGATGCGACTGGTGCTCGCCACCCGCAACCCGCACAAGGTCCGGGAGCTGGCCGTGCTGCTCGAGCCGCACGAGGTCGTGCCGCTGCCGGACGGCGTGGAGCTGCCGCCCGAGACCGGCGAGACCTTCGCCGACAACGCGCTGGGCAAGGCGCGCGCGGCGGCGCGGGCCACCGGCGCGCCCTCGATCGCCGACGACTCCGGCATCGCGGCCGCGGCCCTCGGCGGCGCGCCGGGCGTGCGCTCGGCGCGCTTCGCCGGCGAGCACGCGAGCGACGAGGACAACCTCGCCAAGCTGCTCCGCGACGTGCCAGGCGACGGCGACCGCCGCGTGGCCTACGTCTGCGCGCTCGCCTACGTGGAGCCCGGCGGGGCGGAGGAGATGTTCGAGGGACGCTGCGAGGGCACGCTCGCCATCGAGCCGCGCGGCAGCGGCGGCTTCGGCTACGACCCCGCGTTCGTGCCCGACGACACGGGCGACGACCGCACGATGGCCGAGCTGCCGCCCGAGGAGAAGGACGCGATCAGCCACCGCGGCCGAGCCGCGCGCGCGTTCCTCGACTGGCTCGAGCGGGAACGAGGCTCCCGGTGAGCGTGATCGCAACCCCCACGCCCAGCAAGACCAGGGCCGCCGGTCTGTCGATCGTCTCGAACATCACGCTGATCGTGCTCAAGCTCATCGCGGGCGCGCTCACGGGATCGATCGCGATCATCACCGAGGCGGTGCACTCGAGCATCGACCTGCTTGGCCTCGGTCGTCGCCTTCTTCGCGGTGCGCAAGGCCGACGAGCCACCGGATCCGTCGCACCCCTACGGCCACGAGAAGGTGGAGAACCTCACCGCGGCGCTCGAGGGCGTGCTGGTGATGGTGGGCGCCGCGATCATCATCTACGAGTCGGTGCACCGCCTGGCGCATGTCACGCAGGTGGACAGGATCGGCATCGGCATCGCCGTCAGCGCGTTCTCGGCGCTCGCGAACCTCGGCGTGTCGAGCTATCTCTACAGGCAGGCGCGGCTCACCGACTCGCCGGCGCTGGAGGGCGACGCCGCTCACCTGCGCACCGACGCGTACACGTCGCTGGGCGTGCTCGTGGGGCTCGCGCTCGTGAAGATCACCGGCATCCAGCAGTTCGACTCGATCACCGCGCTGATCGTGGCGGTGGCGATCGTGGTCTCCGGCGTGAGCATCATCACCCGCTCCTCGCGGGTGCTGGTGGACGAGGCGCTGCCGACGGACGAGCTCGAGGCGGTGCGCGAGGCGATCGATTCCTACCGCGCCGACGAGGTTTCCGGCTTCCACAAGCTGCGGGCACGGCGCGCCGGCAGCCGGCGGCACGTGGACCTGCACGTGCAGTTCCGCGAGGGGACCACGCTCGAGCGCGCGCACGAGGTCAGCCACGAGCTGCAGGAGGCGATCCAGGGGCGCCTGCGGGACGCCGACGTGCTCATCCACCTGGAGCCGGACGAGCACTCAGGAAGCGACGACTCAGCGCAGGTTGATGGCCGCCGAGGCGGCCACGGCGAGCAGCACGCCGAAGTACCCGGTGTAGCCCTTGACGAGCAGGAGGATCGCCAGGAGCACGCAGATGATCACCGTGATCAGCCATGAAAGTCGCGGCAGGGTCACACGGGTATTGTGACTGCGATGGCAGATCCCACGCTCACGCCCGAGCTGGCGCTGCGCTATCTCGACGAGCTGTCGACCGACATCAGAGCCGCCGTGCTGCTGGATCGGGGCGGCGCCCTGGCGGCCGCGAACGGGGACGCGCCCGGCGACGAGCTGCGCGAGCTCACGCTCAAGCTGCTCGAGCGGGCGGACGTCGCAGCGCCCTTCGAGGGGCCCGTGGCCCAGGTCGAGGCCGGCACGGCGGCCGGCTCAGTGTTCGCGGTGCGCGCCGAGGGCTGGACCGTCGCGGTGGTCACCGGCCGCTTCGCGCTGCCGTCGCTGATGTTCTACGACCTGCGCAGCGTGCTGTCCGACCTGGGGGCGAAGGCCGCATGAGGAAGGAGCGCAAGGGGCCGCTCGGCGCGGTCGCCGGTCTCGCCGAGGATCTCGTGGCGACCATGCGCCGCCGCCAGGAGGATCGCGAGCCCCGCGTGGTCGTCTACGACGCCGCGGGACAGCCCCGGGTGGTCCCCGACGGCCACGACCGGGACGGCCTGCTGGACATCGCCGAGGACATGGTCGCGCTCGTGGGAGGCGATGGGGAGTGATCGCCCAGGAGCTGGCGGCCGACCTGCTTGCCCGCGCCCTGCGCCGCGGCGGCGATCTCGCCGAGCTGTACGTGGAGGAGCGCACCGGCCTGGGGCTGACGCTCGACGACGGGCGCGTGGAGCGCCCCCAGGGCGGCCGCGAGCTCGGCGCCTCGATCCGCGTGGTGGTGGGCGACTCGACCTACTTCGGCCACGTGGACGGCCTTGCGGAGCAGGACCTCCAGCGCGTCGCGGACTCGGTCTCCCAGGCGGTGTCCGGCGAGCGGCGGGAGCCCCAGGCGCTGGCCGCGAGCGTCGAGCCCGGCGAGGCGTACAGCATCGGGCAGCGGCCCGAGGACGTCGACGCCGCGCGCAAGGTGGAGCTGCTGCGCGCCTGCAACGAGACCGCGCGCGGCGCGGGCGCGGAGGTGGTGCAGGTCACCGCGGGCTACGTGGAGACACGCCGGCGCGTCCAGATCTTCAACTCGGATGGCGTGAGCGCCGGCGACGACCGCACGCGGGTGCGCCTGGGCGTGCAGGTGGTGGCCAGGCGCAACGGCACGGTGGAGACCGGCAGCGAGACGCGCGGCGGTCACGCCGGCTTCGAGCTGCTGGCGGAGCGCCCCGAGCAGGTGGCGGAGTCGGCGGCCCGCAAGGCGCTCACGATGCTCGACGCGGTGGATGCCCCGACCGGCCGCATGCAGGTGGTGGTGGGCAACGGCTTCGGCGGCGTCCTGCTCCACGAGGCCGTGGGCCACGGGCTCGAGTCCGACGCCGTGCAGAAGCGCGCGAGCGTCTACGCGGGCAAGCTCGGCGAGCAGCTCGCGGAGTCGTGGCTGGTGGCCTACGACGACGGGCGCAAGCCTGGCGAGTGGGGCTCCGACGGGATCGACGACGAGGGCACGCCGACCCAGCAGACCACCGTGATCGAGGATGGCCGCCTCACCTCCTACCTCTATGACCTCCTGCGCGCGCGCAAGGACGGCGTGGCGTCCACCGGCAACGGCCGGCGCGAGTCGTTCCGCCACCTGCCGATCCCGCGCATGACCAACACCTACTTCGGCGAGGGCAACTCCACGCCCGAGGACCTGATCGCGGGCACCGAGAAGGGCCTCTACGCGGTCTCCTTCGGCGGCGGCCAGGTGGAGCCCGCGACCGGCGACTTCGTGTTCGGCGTGTCCGAGGGCTACCTGATCGAGAACGGCAAGGTCACGAGCCCGGTGCGCGGGGCCACCCTGATCGGCAACGGGCTGGAGGCGCTGAAGGCGATCGACGGCATGGCCTCCGACCTCTCGATCGCCACCGGCTTCTGCGGCAAGGGCGGCCAGCAGGTGCCCGCGGGCGTGGGCCAGCCGCACGTGCACATCCGGGCGCTCACGGTGGGCGGGACGGCCGAGTGAGCTCGCCGGACCTCGAGGCCGCCGCCAAGTCGGCCGTAGACGCTGCGCTGGCGGCCGGCGCGGGCGATGCCGAGGCCTGGGTCGAGGAGAGCGTGACGCGGCAGATCCGCGTCTACGAGGGAGCCGTCGAGAGCCTGACCGACGCCGGCAGCCGCGGGATCGGCCTGCGCGTGTTCATCGACGGCCGCTCGGGCTATGCGTACGGCACCGACCTGGGCGAGAAGGGCGTGAAGGAGCTTGCAGCGGCGGCAACCGAGGTCGCCGGCGTGGCCGACCCCGACGAGTTCGCCGGCCTGCCAGAGGAGTTCGGCGCCACCCCGGTGGACGGCCTGCGCTCTGCCGCGCTCGGCGACTGGACCACCGAGCGCAAGATCGAGCTGGCGGTGGAGACCGAGCGCGCCGCGCGCTCGCACAAGGGCGTCTCGCAGGTCGAGGACACGGTCTACGCAGACGCCGAGGGCAGCGTGGCGCTCGCCAACTCACGCGGCTTCTCGTCCTCCTACGAGGCCACCAGCGCCTATGCCTACGTCTCCGCCTTCGCGGGCGAGGGCGCCGACCTCATGACCGGCCTCGGCCTCGGCCTCGGCCGCGAGCCGGGCGAGCTCGACCCGCGGGCGATCGGCGACGAGGCCGCGCAGCGCGCGCTTGCGCTCGTCGGCGCGCGGCAGCCGGACAGCCGCCGCTGCCCGGTGGTGTTCGACGCGTTCGTGGCGGCGAGCTTCATCGGCTTCATCGGCGGGATGCTGTCCGCCGACGCCGTGCAGCGCGGCCGCTCCCTGTTCGCCGACAAGGAGGGCGAGGAGATCGCCTCGGGCGCGCTGCGGGTGGTCGACGACGGCACGGACCCCGACGGCCCGGACAGCTCGCCGTTCGACGGCGAGGGCTCCGCGCGCAGGCGCAACAGCCTGATCGAGGACGGGAAGCTGCTCACGTTCCTCTTCGACGCGCGCACCGCGCGCAAGGGCGGACGCACCACCACGGGGAGCGCCACGCGCGGCTCGTACCGCACTCCGCCGGGCGTCGGCACCTCCAACCTCCTGCTCGAGCCGGGCGACGCCGACCTCGAGGAGCTGGTCCGGCGGGCGGGCGACGGCCTCTACGTGACCGACGTCGCGGGGCTCCATTCGGGCGTCAACCCGATCTCCGGAACCTTCTCCGTGGGGGCCACCGGCCGCCTGATCGAGGGCGGCGAACTGGGCCGCCCGGTGCGGGAGATGACGATCGCGAGCGACCTCGTCTCGATGCTGAAGGCGGTGGAGGCGGTGGGCTCTGTGACCCGCTGGGTGCCCTTCGGGGGCAGTGTGAAGGCCGCTCCGCTGCTGCTGCGCGAGATGGCCGTTTCGGGCTCCTGAGCCCTTCCAGAGCGGAATTCCGACCCGTGGGAAAGCCGCAAATTGCGGTCTGATCGGGACAAAAACCCGTTTCCAGAGCCTAATCGTCCGGAAGCGTTGTTAGGTTCGGACAGTCCAAGACCCCCCCGTAAGGAGGAGCAGTGACGAAGTCGGAATTCGTGGATCAAGTGGCAGCACGCTCAGGCCTTGGCAAGGGCGATGCCACGAAGGCGGTTGACACCGTCATCGAGGTCATCGAGGAGACGCTTGCGCGCGGTGGGGAGATCAACTTCACCGGCTTCGGCAAGTTCTCTGTCGCGGACCGCGGCGCGCGCCAGGGCGTGAACCCGCAGACCGGAGAGCGGATCCAGATCGCGGCCAGCCGTGTGCCTCGCTTCAGCGCCGGGTCGGCTCTGAAGAAGGCCGTCAAGGGCTAGTCCCTTCTCTGCGGAGGGACAGCCCGGGGAGGGCTCAGGCGCCTTCGGCACGACCGCCGAAGGCGTCATCTCCTTCGCTGACAGGCTCGCTCGCCTCGTCGAGGCGCGGCGCAGCCAGATCGTTCTCGGTCTCGACCCCGACCCCGCCACGCTGTGGCCGGTCGCGGTCGAGGCCGTGCGCGGTCGATCCGGCACTCCGGCGGAGCTGAGCGCCGCGGCGGTGGAGCTCCACTGCCGCGCGGCGATCGAGGCGGTCGCCGGCACGTGCGTGGCGATCAAGCCCCAGCTGGCGTGCTTCGAGCGCCTCGGGGCGCCCGGTGTGGGCGGCGCTCCAGTCGGTCGTCTCGGCCGCGCACGACGCCGGCCTCCTGGTGCTCGCCGACGGCAAGCGCGGCGACGTGCCCGTCACCGCCAAGGCCTACGCCCAGGCGCTGGTCGGCTCCACGCCGGGACCGTTCGGGGAGGTGCCCGGCCTCGGCGCTGACGCCTTCACCGCCAACCCGCTGCTGGGCCGCGACGCGCTCGAGCCACTCGTGGACGCCGCGCGCACGGCGGGCGCCTGCTGCTTCTGCCTCGTGCGCACGTCGAACCCGGGCGCCGCCGACGTCCAGGATCTGCCGGCGCCCAGGGAGCCGCTGCACGAGCGGCTGGCGGCGATCGTCACCGAGCTGGGCGCTCCCGGCGTGGGGGAGACCGGGCTCTCGGACGTGGGCGCAGTCACCGGCGCCACCCGCCCCGAGATGCTCGGCCGGCTGCGCGAGCTGATGCCGCACGCGATCCTCCTCCTGCCCGGAGTCGGCGCCCAGGGCGGGGACGTGGCGGCGCTCGGCGCGGCCTTCTCTCCGCACCCCGCGGCCGCGCTTGTCACGGCGTCGCGCTCGATCGTCAACGCGCACCAGCAGGCGGGGGGCGACCCCGCGGTTGCCGCGAGGGCCGCGGCGGAGGAGCTGCGGCAGATGGCCTGGCAGCTCTCAGGCGGCTCCTAGTTCCAACATCCGTCCAGCCGCGCACGTCCAATATCCGTCCACCAGGGCCGAACACTTGTCTAGGCGCCGGCCCGCGGGAGCGACGTACTCCATGTGGCACGACGTGCGACCCTCCTCGCCGTCCTGTTGACAAGCGCCGGCTCCCTGCTCCTCCCAGGCGCCGCGTCAGCGGGAATCTTCGGCACCCAGCCCATCGACATCTCCGTCGGTCCCCACGGGGAGGGCGCCAACGCTCCGTCCGGCCACGCCACCATCTCGGGTGACAACCGCAAGGCTCGCTACGTCGCGTTCGACTCCTTCGCCTCAAATCTCGTGCGCGGCGACAGCAACGACTCGGAGGACGTCTTCGTCTGGAGCCGGCCCCCCGGCGCCGCCGGGCTGAGGCTGTCCGAGCCTGCGCGGCCCGCGGGCTCGCTGGTGCGCGCGAGCGTGTCGTCCAGCGGCGTCCAGGGCAACGGCCCGTCCGCGAACCCCGCGCTCGACGGCTCGATGCAGTCCTCCCCGCACTGCGTGGCGTTCCAGTCCACCGCCTCCAACCTGTCGTCGGGCGACCGCGACGAGGTCTCCGACATCTTCGTGCGCGACCTGCGCAGTCACAAGACGCGGCTCGTGTCGCGCGGCATCGTCGACCCCGCCACGCGGCCGACAATCGACGGCGGCTGCCACGTGGTGGCCTTCCAGGCGGGCGGCGAGGTCTGGATGGCACGCATCCGCGGCGGCCGCGCGCCGCACGTGGTGGGCAGCGGCTCGAGCCCCTCCTTCTCCGCGCGACGGCAGCGCGCTCGTGTGGACCGACAACTCCGCGGTGATGCTGCGAGCCGCGGGCCGCACCGTCCACGTTGCCGACAACGCGAGCCACCCCTCGGTCTCCGACATCACCTCGGGCTACTGGGGCGTGGTGTTCCAGACCTCCTCGCGCCTGAAGAGCAACGACACCAACCCGGGCACCGACGTCTACATGCGCCGCGTCGGGCGCAGCGGCGGCGTGGCGGGCACCGACCTGATCTCGGCCACCCGCCGCGGGGGCGACAGCCTGGGCGGCTCGAGCGCCGCGGGCGGCATCAGCTCCTATGGGGCGGCGAACGGCATCATCACCTTCGCGACCGCCTCCGGCGCGGGCGACACCCTCTACTACCGCAACAACCACACCGGCAACATCGACGACCTCGCGCACGCGTGGGGCGGCACGATCTTCGACGTCGCCACCAGCGCCCGCGCGAACTTCGTGGCCTTCAGCTCGACCTACCCGAAGTTCCGCTTCGACCGCAACGGGTCAAGACAAGACGTCTTCTTCAAGGCATTGGTCGACGGCGAGCCGCTCTAGGTCCGCCCGCTGGTGGTGTCCGTCCGACGTCTACCGCCGCAATAAGGGCGGCCCGAAGTGCGTTTCTTCCTACCGTCCTGCTTTGAACACCCATACGGTGCTCAGGACAGGACGGTGCCGAAATTGGGACCGTAACCCACCTCCCATGTGGCCCTTATTGCTGTTGTAAGCGCCGGGATTCAGATCGCTACGGCGAGCCGCTCTAGCGCGGGCCTTTGCCGCCGAGCAGATCCAGCTCGATCATCTCCCAGCTCTCCACGAGCGCCATCGCGGCCGACACGGAGTCGCTGCCGCGGATCTTCTCGAGCGAGGCGTCGAGCGCCTGCTGGTCGCGCCACAGCTCCGTGACCCAGATCGTGTCCGGCTGCCCGGTCTGGCGGTTGACCAGGTAGAGCTCGCAGCCGGGATCCCCCGTCAGCTCCGCCGCGGCGGCGAGCAGCAGGTCGGCCAGCTCCTGGCCGTGGCCCTCGCGGGCGACGGCCTTGCCGTAGCGCGCGATCCGGCTCACGTGCCGCGGTTGGCCAGCGGCTGGTACGTGCGGCAGGGCTCGCCGCGCAGCCCCGGGCAGGGCGGCAGCGGGGTGGGCACGGCCACGCCGGGCACCAGCGGCAGGATCAGCCGCGAGGGCATCTTGCGCGAGTAGGCCAGCGTCACGGTGGCGTGGCCCTTCGGCGTGGTGCTGGCGAACGACCACACCGGCTGGTCGCCGCCCGGCGCCGCGATCGTCACCCGGATCCGCGACCCGGCCCGGTAGGCGTGGCCCTCGTAGTAGAGCGGCACCGTCACCTCGGTGAAGCGACCCTTGGGAAGCGGAGCGGCGTCCGCCTTGGTGAGGCTCGGCACAGGCGCGAGCAGCGTGCTCTTCTTGCGGTCGAGCTTGCGGCGGCTGGCGCGCAGCCAGCCGTCCTGCACGAACGTCTCCTTGCCGTCGGGCCGGACCTCGGAGATCGTGACCTGCAGGTCCACGTCGGGCGCCGAGGACTTGATCCAGGCATCGAGGGCGCCGGGGCCGACGATCGCGGTGTTGGCGGTCAGCGGCGCGCTGAGGTAGGCGAGCTGGGTGCCCGCCCGGCCCTGCTGCCAGTGGTAGGGCGGGGTGGCGGTCCAGAGCCCGTTGGTGCCCGAGCCGGTGTTGCCGCTGAAGCTGGTCGCCGGCCGCGCCGACTTGTTCCAGCTGAAGATGTCGCTGCCGCCCTTGGCGGGCGCCTTGTCGGCCAGGGCGCCGCCGCCCGTCAGGTACCAGGAGCGAGCCCGCGTGCCGGGCAGCGGGAAGCTCGCGAAGGACTGCTCGAAGCCCGGCGACCGGCGATCCCGGGGAGCTGCCCGCACCGTTGTCGAACAGGATCCGCACCTGCGGCAGCGCCTGGAACGCGGCGAGCGCCGAGGCGTAGTCCGGCTGCGACTGGATCGGGTCGTCCGGCAGGTTCACGTTCGGCACGCCCATGGCGGTGCTGAAGACCGTCGGCGCGAGCGCCTTGAGCCCCGGCGAGAGCTCCGGTTTCTGCTGCGCGACGTAGAGCTCGAGGAAGTCGTACCAGCGGTTGAAGGTCGCCGGATCGAGCGAGTCGATGTGGGTGCCGTTCGTGAAGGTGAACCACTTGCGCTGGGTGCCGGTGAAGTTCGAGGCGAGGTCGGCGCAGTGGCCGCCGGTCTGCTCGTCGGTCCACTGGCAGGCCATGTAGACGGGCACCTTGATCTTGTGCACGAACGTGATCGGCGCCAGCGGGTCGGCCACCTTGGGCACGTAGTAGCGGTTGTCGTGGATCTTCGAGAGCAGGTCCACCGCGTCGCCGTGAAGCGCCTGGTTGGCCTGGCAGGTCTTGTCGCCCTGACGGATCCGAGTCAGCGCCCACTTCTGGCCGCCCGTCGGCGAGGCCGGCTTCGCGTCGTGCACCCGGTCCTTCGCCCACGAGAGGGCGAAGCCGGTGTTGAGGATGCCGCCGGGGTAGAGCGTGGTGGCGGTGTTGTCGATCACCGACAGCGGCGTGATGCCCGCCAGGCTGGGCGGATTGGTCTCGGCGACGAAGAGCTGGCTGATGCCGCCGTAGGACACGCCCATCATCCCCACCTTGTGGTGGAGGACCCAGGGCTGGCGCGCCACGGTCTCGACGATGTCGTAGCCGTCCAGGCCCTGGAGCGGCTCGAAGTAGTCGAAGGCGCCGCCGGAGCAGCCGGTGCCGCGCATGTTCACGTCCACCACCGCGAAGCCGAGCAGCGTGGCGATCTGGGCGATCGAGCTCTCGCCGCCGGCGGGGTTCGCGTAGCCGTAGCCCGAGTACTCCACGAGCGTGGGGTAGGGGCCCGCGCCGCCAGGCAGCTGCACGTTGATCGCGAGCTGGGTGCCGTCGCGCGTGGTCAGGTAGCCGTAGCCCGAGGTGGGGATCGCCTGGTTGTAGATCGCCGTGTTGGGCGGCGCCGACTTGTCGGAGAGCACCGTCAAGGCGCGCGTGGCGGCGCTGCCCTGAAGCACGCGGTAGCCCGCGCCCGGCTTCACGTCGCGGAACACGAGGCCGCCGAGCGAGTCCGCCTTCGCCGTCTGCAGCGCCTTGCCGTTGCGGTTGATCAGGCTCAGCTTGCCGCCGTGCTTCGCGCCGGTGACCTGCACCTGCTCCACGCTGCCGCGGGCCGTGACCGCCGCATGCGCGGCGGTGGCCGTGAGCGCGAGCAGCGCGCACGCCAGGAGTAGCGACAGTGCGAGCCGGGGCCGGTGAGACACCACGTCCGTGTGCGTCATCCCGCGAACCATCTCATGCCGCGCAAGTTGTCCGTCGCGGTCAAGCGCCGGCGAGTTTCTCGAGGCGCTCGGCGAGCCGGTTCATCCCGCGCTCCCGCGCGGCCGCCGCTGCGCCCGCGTAATCGGTCTCGCGGTCGGCCGGGCGCTCCACCGGAATGCGCCGCAGCGTGGCGATCTCCTTGAAGGTGCGCAGCTCATCCGCGCTGTCTCGCAGCACGCCCGAGAGGCGCGCCGGCCGCTCGCGCACGGCACCCTCGATCGCGGCCTCGAGCGACCCCCGGCGCTGCAGCAGGTCGGCCGCCGTCTTCTCGCCCACGCCCTTCGCGCCCGGGAGCCCGTCGGAGGGGTCGCCGCGCAGGGCGATGAAGTCCGGCACGAGCTCGGGCGGCACGCCGTAGCGCCGCTTCACCTCCGCCGCGTCCACCACCTCCGCTCCCCTCGAGCCGGTCTTCACGTACAGCACCTTCACCCGCTTCGTCACGCACTGGTAGAGGTCGCGGTCGCCCGTCATCACCAGGGCCTCGCCGCCCGCCTCCTCCTCCGTCAGCGCGAGCGAGCCCATCACGTCGTCGGCCTCCAGCTCGTCGTCGATCACCGAGCTCCAGCCGAAGGCGGCGAAGAAGTCAGGGGCGTCGGCGAACTGCGGCGCCAGCTCGTCGGGCACCGGCGGCCGCGCGGCGTGGTACGGCTCGTAGAGCTCCACGCGATAGACGCGCCGCGTCCGGCCCGAAGCAGAGCACCACCGCGCGCGGCCCGTGCTCCTCCACCTCGCGCAGGATCAGGTTGGCCGTGCCGAGCAGGGCGTTCACCGGCCGTCCACCCGGTGCCGGTGATCGATTTGGGCAGGGCGAAGAAGCCGCGGTAGAGCAGCGAGGGCGCGTCGACGACCAGAAGCGGGGCGGGGCTCATCTCAGACCTACCTCCGCGCCAGGCCGAACGGGCTGCCCTCGGAGTCCTTGCAGATGGCCCACTCCTCGCCCGGGGTGGACCACGGTGCCGCCGAGCGCCTGGACCCGCTCCAGCGCCTCGTCCACGTCGCTCACGGTGAAGTAGGGCAGGGAGAACGAGTCGCCCGGGCCGCGCCCGCGCTCGTGGACCCCGACGGCGGGGGCGCCCGCATGCGTCTGCCAGCCTCGGCCCTCGCCATCGCCGCGGGCCTCCAGCTCGATGTCCAGCAGCCCTGCCCAGAAGCGCCGAGCGCGGTCGGGATCGTCCGCAGGGAACTCGATCAGCGACAGCGGGGAGTCCGGCACGGGCCACACCATAGCCCGGCCCCGCTCAGTCCAGGTTGTCGACGATCTCGCTCGCTCGCGACCACTGCTCGGGCGGCACGACCAGGTAGATGTCGCCGCGACCGAAGCGATCCAGCGGATGGTCCGCCACGCATGACGCGTCGACTCCCAGCGCACGCAACTGATCCCGCCACGCCACCGCGGTGCTTTGATCTTCGAAGCTGGTCACCGTCTCCCAGCCCTCGAGCCGCGGATCGCCGATTGCGACAGCCGGCTCTTTAGAGGTCCCGCGCTTGAAGATGCCGAACAGTCCCATGAACCCACATTCTGCTCTCTGCTTTCTGCTTTCCGCTTTCTCCCATGGCTGCAAGACGGCTCTCACCCCATACCTCCGCCGGTACCATCGATACGGCGATGAAATCCCGGGCCTCGCGGAGGAGTCCGCTGCGCGTGCTCGCGCCTCTCTCACTGATCGCCTTCGGCGTCGCGTTCGCATTCGTGCTGTCGAACTCCGGCGTCGACAAGCATCAGGCGCGGGCCCAGACGTCCACGGCCGCAACCGGGACCACGGCGCCGGTCGTGAACAAGTTCGCGCACCGGCGCACCTACACGGTGAGAACCGGCGACACGCTGGGCGGCATCGCGGAGAAGACGGGCGTCACGATCGTCGTGCTCGAGGATCTGAACCCGGGCCTCGATCCCCAGGCGCTGGTCACCGGTCAGAAGATAAAACTGCGCCAGTGAGCTTCCGCCCAGCAGGGATCGCGGCGAGCCTGGCCGGCGCGCTGTCGGTCGCAGCGCTGCTGCTGTGCGGAAGCGCGGCGGCCGCGGGCGCGCCTCCGCGCCTCAGCGCCAAGGCCGCGATCGTGATCGACGCGCGAACGGGCGCCGTGCTGTTCCATCAGCGCGCCGACCAGCGCCGGGCGATCGCCAGCACCACGAAGCTGATGACGGCCCTGCTGGTGCTCGAGCACACCAACCAGCGCACGGTCTTCACGGCGCCGGCCTACCACCCGTCCCCGGGCGAGTCGGTGATCGGCCTGCGCAAGGGCGAGCGGATGAACGTGCACGACCTGCTGCGCGCGATGATGCTGCCGAGCGCCAACGACGCCGCGCACGCGCTGGCCGTCCGCGTGGGGCACACCGAGGCGCGCTTCGTGCGCCAGATGAACGCCGAGGCCCGGCGCCTCGGCCTCAGCCAGACCCACTACTCCACGCCGATCGGCCTCGACGATCCCCACAACTACTCGAGCGCCCGCGACCTGGCGCGGC
The DNA here is from genome assembly GCA_963729205.1 of uncultured Thermoleophilaceae bacterium. GTDB lineage: Bacteria > Actinomycetota > Thermoleophilia > Solirubrobacterales > Thermoleophilaceae > JAICJR01. The sequence goes on along the minus strand of CAVSNA010000019.1, from coordinate 98,594 downwards.
TCGCGATGCTCGACATGCGCGACAAGAGCTTCTCCAACATCGTCGGCCTCCCGCGTGCCGAGCTGCTCACCGGGGCCCATCCGCGCCTCGTGCAGAACCGCAACGACCTGGTGCTGCGCTACCCCTTCGTCGACGGCGTGAAGACCGGCCACACGCTCGACGCCGGCTACGTGCTGGTGGGAGCCGCGCACGCGCACGGCGCGTCGGTGATCAGCGTGGTGCTCGGCGACCCGAGCGTGGCCACGCGCGACGCGGACTCGCTCGCGCTGCTCCGCTACGGGCTCGCGCAGTACAAGCGCGTGCGGCCCGTGGTGGCCGGCAAGACGGTGGCGCGCGTGAAGGTGCACTGGCGCGGCGGCGCGGGCGAGCCTCACGCCCAGCCGCAGCGTCGAGTTCACGCTCCGGCGCGGCACCCCGCTCGACGTGAAGATCAACGCCCCGGAGCGCCTCGAGGGGCCGCTGCCCGGCGCACCACCAGGTCGGCAACGTGCGCGTGCTGGTGGGCGGAAAGGTGGTGCAAACCGTGCCCCTCCTCACCGCGGCCGAGGTGCCGGGTGCCGGCTTCATGCGCCGCTTCTCGGACACGGTCGGGACCGGCGCTGATCACGGTCGCGCTGCTTGTGCTCCTGATGGCCGGTAGCCTCGTGGCACTGCGGGCGCGCGCCGCGCGCCTCCAGCGAGCGAGGTCAGCGAGATGATCATCACGGTCACACTCAACGCCGCGATCGACAAGACGCTTGCGGTCCCGAACTTCCGTCTCGGGCGCCGCCACCGAGCCGTCGAGCAGACGTCGATGGCCGGTGGCAAGGGCGTCAACGTCGCCCGATCGCTCAAGGCGCTGGGCCAGCCGGTGATCGCCACGGGCGTGGCCGGCGGCCCCAACGGCACCCGCATCATCGAGCAGCTCACCGAGGAGGCGATCCTCAGCGACTTCGTGCGCATCCGCGAGGAGTCGCGAATGTCGACCGCGGTCGTCGACCCCACCTCGGGCGAGCAGACCGAGATCAACGAGCGCGGCCCCGCCGTCACCGAGGCGGAGCTCGAGCTGTTCGTGGACAAGCTCCTCTACCTCGCCAAGGGCGCGGCGCTCTGCGTCTTCTCCGGCAGCCTCCCGCGCGGCGTCGAGCCCGATGTCTACGCCCGCCTGATCCAGGAGCTCCACAAGCTCGGCGTCACGACCGTGCTCGACTCGGAGGGCGACGCGATGCTGCTCGGCACGCGTGCCGAGCCCACCGTGGTCTCGCCGAACGAGATCGAGGCAGAGGAGCTCGTGGGACACGAGTTCTCGGACGACCAGGATCGGCTCACCGGGCTGCGCGAGGTCACCGAGCTCGGCCCGCGCGAGGCGGTCATGACCCTGCCCTCGGGCTGCATCGGCCTGATCGGCGGATCCCGAGCCGCCAGCTCTACCGCGCCACGCTCGACCCGCTCGAGCCCGTGTCCGCCGTCGGCTCGGGCGATGCCTTCCTCGCCGGCTATGTGGCGGCCCGTTACGGCGGGCGCCCGGCGGACGAGTGCCTGCGCTTCGCGGTGGCCTGCGGCGCGGAGTCGACCCAGCACTTCGGCGCCGGCGTGCTCGACCCGCGCGAGGTCGAGCGGCTCGTGCCCGAGGTGCGAGTGGAGACCGTCGGCCGAGCCCGTGATCGAGGCGAAGCAGTAATACCCCGCAACCTGCGGGAATCGCCCTCCGGGCGCCGCGAGCAGGCGTTGGTATCGTCCTTTTCGGTCCGCCGCCGAACATAGGATGCCGCCATGGAAGTAGAGATCGGTCGAGGCAAGAAAGGCCGCCGCGCCTACGGCTTCGATGACATCGCAGTCGTCCCGTCACGCCGAACGCGGGACCCCGACGACATCGACATCACCTGGACGCTCGGTCCCTACCGGTTCGAGCTGCCGCTCCTGGCTTCGGCCATGGACGGCGTCGTCTCGCCGGAGACGGCGGGCATCATCGGCAAGCTGGGCGGCCTCGCCGTCCTCAACCTCGAGGGCATCTTCACCCGCTACGAGGACGCGGACGAGGAGCTCGAGCGCATCGCCGGCCTGCCGCGCGAGCACGCCACCCAGGAGATGCAGCGCATCTACCAGGAGCCGGTCAAGCCGGAGCTGATCGCCCAGCGCATCCGCGAGATCAAGGAGCAGGGCGTGGTCTGCGCCGCCTCCCTCACGCCGCAGCGCGTGCGCGACTACTACGAGATCGCGATGGAGGCGGGGCTCGACATCCTCGTCATCCAGGGCACGGTCATCTCGGCGGAGCACGTCTCCACCACCAGCGAGCCGCTCAACCTCAAGCAGTTCATCAAGGAGGTCCCGCTGCCGGTCGTCGTCGGCGGTTGCGCCTCCTACTCCACGGGCCTCCACCTGATGCGCACGGGCGCCGTCGCGGTGCTCGTCGGAGTCGGTCCGGGCGCTGCCTGCACCACGCGCGGCGTGCTCGGCATCGGCGTTCCCCAGGCCACCGCGATCGCGGACGTCCAGGCCGCCCGCTCGCAGCACATGCTCGAGACGGGCGACTACGTGAAGGTCATCGCCGACGGCGGCATGCGCAACGGCGGCGACATCTCGAAGGCGTTCGCCTGCGGCGCCGACGCCGTGATGATCGGCTCGCCGCTCGCCCGCGCCTACGAGGCGCCCGGGCACGGCTACCACTGGGGCATGGCCACGTTCCATCCCACGCTGCCGCGCGGCGCGCGCGTGAAGACCACGCAGAACGGCACGATCGAGCAGATCCTGCTCGGCCCCGCCCACGAGAACGACGGCACCTTCAACCTGATGGGCAGCCTGCGCACCTCGATGGCCACCTGCGGATATGAGGACATCCCCTCGTTCCACCGCGCGGAGGTGATGGTCGCTCCGGCCCTCCTGACCGAGGGCAAGCAGCTCCAGCGGGACCAGGCGGTCGGCATGGGGGCCACGGCGGCGGCAGCGGCCGCCCCCGAGGTCAGCAACGGCGCCGTGCCGGCGGATCCGGCTCTAGTAGGCGAGTGACGGACGCCCTCACCACCGGGACCGCCGAGGCCGTGGAGGCCGCGGGCGGCGAGGTGAGGGTCAGCGGGCAGGAGCCGGGCGCCCGAGGAGGTGCTCGTGCTCGACTTCGGCGGCCAGTACTCGCAGCTGATCGCGCGCAGGGTGCGCGAGTGCGGCGTCTTCTCCGAGCTGCTGCCCCACCACGTCTCGCTCGAGGAGGTCAAGCGCCGCGCGCCGCGCGGGCTGATCCTCTCCGGCGGCCCGGCGTCGGTCTACAGCGACGGGCGCGCCCAAGCTGCGCCCTGAGCTGCTCGAGCTCGGCGTCCCGGTCCTCGGCATCTGTTACGGCATGCAGGCGATGGCCCTCGAGCTGGGCGGCCGCGTGGAGGGGGCGAGCGTGGGCGAGTTCGGCCGCTCCGAGCTCACCGTGAACCAGCCGGGCCGGCTGTTCGCGGGGCTGCCGGCGGCCCAGAGCTGCTGGATGAGCCACCGCGACACCGTCTTCGAGCCGCCGCCGGGCGTCGGTCGCCCTGGCGTCGTCCACGGAGTCGCCCGTGGCGGCGTTCGAGGATGTGGCGCGCGGCCTGTACGGCATCCAGTTCCACCCGGAGGTGGTGCACACGCCGTACGGCAGCGAGGTGCTCGCGGCGCTTCCTGGAGGACATCTGCGGCTGCGACATGAACTGGACCGCGGCCTCGGTCGTCGAGGACCAGATCGCCCGCATCCGCGCCCAGGTGGGCGACGGGCGCGTGATCTGCGGGCTGTCCGGCGGCGTGGACTCGTCCGTCGCCGCGCTGCTCGTGCACCGCGCGGTGGGCGACCAGCTCACCTGCGTGTTCGTGGACCACGGCCTGATGCGCCGCCAGGAGGGCGAGCAGGTGGTGGCCGCCTTCAGGGACAACTTCAAGGTGCCGCTCGTCGCGGTGGACGCCGCAGGAGCGCTTCCTCGAGCGCCTCGGCGACGTCACCGACCCGGAGCGCAAGCGCAAGATCATCGGCGAGGAGTTCATCCGCGTGTTCGAGGAGGAGGCGGCCAAGCTCGGCAACCCCCACTACCTCGTGCAGGGCACGCTCTACTCCGACGTGATCGAGTCCGGCGGCGGCACCGGCACGGCCACGATCAAGTCGCACCACAACGTCGGCGGCCTTCCGGACGACCTCGAGTTCGAGCTGGTCGAGCCGCTGCGGATGCTGTTCAAGGACGAGGTGCGCGCGGTGGGCATCGAGCTGGGCCTGCCCGAGCGGCTCGTCTGGCGCCAGCCGTTCCCCGGCCCGGGGCTGGGCATCCGGATCGTCGGCGGGCGCGGTCACCAAGGAGCGCCTCGACATCCTGCGCGACGCCGATTACGTGCTCCAGGACGAGATCCGCTCGGCCGGTCTCTACCGCGAGCTCTGGCAGTCCTTCTGCGTGCTCCCGGCCGACCTGCGCAGCGTCGGCGTGCAGGGCGACGAGCGCACCTACGGCTACGTGGTCGTCATCCGGGCGGTGACGAGTGACGACGCGATGACCGCCGACTGGGCCCGCCTGCCCTACGACCTCCTGGAGCGCGTGGCCTCCCGGATGATCAACGAGATCCAGCAGGTGAACCGCGTGGTGCTGGACATCACGTCGAAACCCCCTGGCACCATCGAATGGGAATGAACGACGCTGCGGCGTGACGGTCGCTCAGCGGCGTCCTCGGGTCTCGCCGTGCCATAGTACGGCATCAAGACCCTGCGTCCTGGGTCGCTCGCTCTCCGCCTGATGCGGCCGTGTCACTAGGGTTCGGGCGTGGCTGACGACCCGGTAGACCAGGACGCCACGCGGCTCTCCGGCGAGTCGCTCGCCGCTGGGGATCCCACGGCTGGTTCGAGCGCCTGTACGCCGCGGCCGAGCAGGGCGACGCGGTCGTTCCCTGGGCGCGGCAGGAGCCCCGGCCGCTGCTCGTCGAGTGGGCTCAGGCGCGTGGCCTGCGCGGCGACGGGAAGCGGGCGCTGGTGGTCGGCTCGGGCCTCGGCGACGACGCGGAGTACTTCGCGGGCCTCGGCTTCCAGACCGTCGCCTTCGACATCTCTCCTACCGCGATCCGGGCGGCGCAGCGGCGCTTCCCGGACTCGGCCGTCGAGTACGTGGCCGCCGACCTGCTCGATCCGCCGGCCGAGTGGCGCCAGGCGTTCGACCTGGTGGTGGAGAGCATCACGGTGCAGGCGCTTCCCGATCCTCCCCGAGCGCAGGCCATCGCCAAGGTTGCGGAGATGGTCGCGCCGGGCGGCACCCTGCTGGTCGCGTCCGGAGCGCGCGAGCCGGGGGACGAGCCCGACGGGCCGCCCTGGCCGCTCACCCGAGCGGAGATCGACGCCTTCGCGAGCGGCGGCCTGCGCGCCGTGAAGATCGAGGACCTGCCGGGCGTGGGTGACCTCGGACAGCGCTGGTGGCGGGCCGAGTTCGACCGACCGTAGCTCTCACGCGGACTACGCTTCGTACATGGGAATCATCAGCTGGGTCATCTGGGGGCTGTTGGTGGGCGCGATCGCACGGTTCCTCAGGAAGGGACGGCAGCCGATCGGGCTGTTCTGGACGCTCGTGCTCGGAGTGGTCGGCTCGCTCGTGGGCGGCTTCTTTGCCACCCAGGTGCTGCACATCGCCGACAACAACGACTTCGACTTCGGCAGCTTCCTGATCGCGGTCGCCACCTCGTTCCTCCTGCTCGCGATCTGGGAGCCGATCGCGCGCCGGCGGGAAGAGCGCCGAGAGCCCGCCGCGCCGCTCTAGGCCGGCGTAGTGCCCCGCGAGCGCCGCTGCGCCTCGTGGCGCCGGTCGCGCAGGGTGCGCAGGCTGGCGCCCACGCCCTCGCTCAGCCGCGGGTGGCTGAGCGCGGTAAGAGCCAGACCGCTGACGAAAGAAGCCCCGCAAACGAACAGTTCGGCTCTCTTGCTCATACATCCGTTGTAACCCCGGTTGGGGACATCGCGCAAGCCACGGCAAGACGGCTTGCGCCAGCGTGTCGCCTCTGAGTCGGATCCAGCGCAGTTGCGAGCCGGACCGCGCTAAACGAGCGGATCTATGGCAAGCGCCACGAACAGCAGCGCCAGGTACAGCAGCGAGAAGTGGAACAGCACGCGAGCGCGCCGTGGCGTGACCTGCCGCTGGAGCCGCAGCGCGAGGCCGATCAGGAGCAGGTCGAGCACCACCGCCGCCGCGAAGTAGGGCACGCCGGCGCTGTGCCAGATGAACGGCAGCGCGCTGATGCCGGCGACGACCAGCGTGTAGAGAACGATCTGGCGCGCGGTCTCGCGCTCGCCCCGGACAACCGGCAGCATCGGGATCCCGGCGGCGGCGTAGTCGCGCTTGATCAGCAGCGCGAGCGCCCAGAAGTGGGGCGGGGTCCAGAAGAAGACGATCAGGAACAGGAACATCGCGGGGAGCGTCAGGTTGCCCGTGGCCGCCGCCCAGCCCACGAGCGGTGGCATGGCCCCCGCGGCGCCGCCGATCACGATGTTCTGCGGCGTGGTGCGCTTGAGCCAGCGCGTGTAGACGAGCACGTAGCCGAGCGTGCCGGCCAGCGCCAGCAGCGCCGTGAGCACGTTGATCGCGCTGCCGAGCAGCACGAACGAGAAGGCCGACAGCACGAGCCCGAACTCGAGCGCGCGCGGTGCCGCCACACGGCCCGAGACCACAGGGCGATCGGCGGTGCGGCCGCCCATGCGGGCGTCGATGTCGCGATCCAGCAGGTGGTTGAGCGCGCTGGCGCCGCCGGAGGCCAGCGCCCCGCCGACGATCAGCGCGGCCAGCTTGCCCAGGTCCGGCACGCCCTGCGCGCCGGCGAACATGCCCGCGACGGCCGTCAGCAGCAGCAGGCTCATGATGCGCGGCTTCGTGAGCGTCACGTAGTCCCGCCATGGACCCGCCGGCAGCGGGTCGCCGCTGATAGCACGCGGCCGCCGCCAGGAGCGCCGCAGCGAGAGCGACTCCCGCCGCCGCGAGGTGGACCCCAACCGCCCAATCGTGATGCCCGCCGAGGGCCACCACGCCGCCGATCGCGCTCTCGGCGATCAGCAGGGCGAGCGCCGCCACGGCCGGCTTCAGCAGCCGTGGATAGGCCAGCCGGGCGGCCACAACCAAGGCCACCAGCGGCGGCAGGCCGACCACCACGAGAATGCGGTGGGCGATTCCGAGGTGCATGGCGCCGCTCGCCACCGCGAGGGCGCTCGCCAGGGCGCCGCTGAGCGCCGCCAGCCGCAGCCAGGGGCCGGGCGCGGTCCCCGGAAGGGCGATCGGCATGGCGGCGGCCGTGCCGGATGAAGGAGCGGCAATCGCCACGTAGGGGACTATGCCAAGGGAAGGGGCTGAGCGCGAGCGCAAGGGGGCGCTACCCTCTTCTGCAAGCCCCGGCCCAGTCCGCGGCGGCCCAGGCCCGTGTGTCAAGATGTGCGGCCGGCCGCCAGGCGGCACCGACGTACCCAGCCCGAGCAGCGGGCTCTCTTTTTTCGATGAAGACTTACGTAGCTACACCCGCCACGCGCGAGCGCAATTGGCTCGTGGTCGACGCGACCGGCAAAACGCTCGGCCGCCTCTCCACGCAGATCGCCAACGCGCTGCGCGGCAAGCGCAAGCCCGAGTACACGCCCCACTGCGACGTCGGCGACTTCGTGATCGTCGTCAACGCGGAGAAGATCAGCGTCACGGGCCGCAAGCGCGAGCAGAAGCGCTACTACCGCCATTCCGGATATCCCGGCGGCCTTCGCTCGCGGACGTTCGAGGAGATGCTCGCGCGCCGGCCCGAGGAGATCATCCGCCTCGCCGTTAAGGGCATGCTGCCGCGCACCCGGCTTGGGCGCGCGCAGCTGCGCAAGCTGAAGGTCTACGCGGGTCCCGACCACCCGCACGCGGCTCAGCAGCCGCAGCCGATGGAGGTAGAAGCTTGATGGCTGACGACGACCGCAAGGACGAGCTGACTCCGGACGAGGAGCCCAGCGCCGAGGAGCCCACGGCCGAGGCCGAGGCGCCCGAGGAGGAAGCTCCCGCGGCAGAGGAGACGCCGGCCGCAGAGGAGGCTCCCGCTGCTGAGGAGCCGTCCGCCGCGGAGGAGGCGCCCGCCGAGGAGCAGCCCGTCGCCGAGGAGGAGCCGGCCGAGGAGGCCGAGCCCGCCGAGGCAGCGCCGGCCGCGGAGGAAGCTCCCGCTGAGTCCGCGGAGGCCGCCGAGCCGGCCGCCGCCGAGGCTGAGGCCGAGGAGGAGCGCCGCCCGCGCGCCAAGGCACCCAAGGAGGAGAAGAAGCCGACGTAATCCCCGGCGAGCATCTCGAGCCGCTCCTCCCGCAGGAGCAGCCCGCGCCGCCCTCGGGCGAGTTCGACTACGCCGCCAGCGCCTACGCGGACGAGGACGGCGAGGAGGGAGCCGAGCCCGGCGAGGCCACACCCGCCGAGGCAGCGCAGGAGGAGGCGCCCGGTCCGGTGCCGCTCACGCCCAAGGAGCTTGCCGCCGACGCCCGCTACCAGGCCACCGGCAAGCGCAAGACCGCCGTGGCGAGGGTGATCCTGAAGCCGGGGACGGGGACCTACCTGATCAACGGCCGCGAGCTCGAGAACTTCTTCCCGCGCGCCACCCTCCAGAAGGCAGTGCGCCAGCCGCTCGAGACCGCCGGCTACGAGGAGCGGATGGACGTGGTCGCCAGGATCCACGGCGGCGGCGTGTCCGCCCAGGCGGGCGCGCTCCGGCACGGGGTTGCCCGCGCGCTGGTCGAGGCCGACCCGAACCTGCGCGGCGAGCTCAAGCGGCGCGGCTTCCTCACGCGCGACGCCCGCGCCAAGGAGCGCAAGAAGGCCGGGCTCAAGAAGGCGCGCAAGCGCCCGCAGTTCTCCAAGCGCTAGACCGCAAATGGGCGCCACCTCCTCGGCTCGCCGGCTCTTCGGCACCGACGGCGTTCGCGGTGTGGCCGGAGAGTTCCTCACCGCGGAGCTCGCCCTCGCGCTGGGTCGCGCGGCCACCGCCTGGTCGCCGGTCGAGGTGCCGCAGGTCCTGATAGTGCGCGACACCCGCGAGTCCGGGGAGATGCTCCAGGCGGCCCTGGCGGCGGGCGTGGCGGCCGCCGGCGGCCACGCGCTGATGGGAGGCGTGCTGCCCACCCCAGGGGCGCCACTGCTCGCGCGGCGCTACGGCTTCCACCTGGCCTTCGTGGTCTCGGCTTCGCACAATCCCTTCCAGGACAACGGCATCAAGTTCTTCGGCGGCGACGGGATGAAGCTCCCGGACGCCGCCGAGAACGAGATCGAGGCCGCGCTGGCCTCGGAGCCGCCGTCGGGGACCCCGGGGCGCGTGCGGGAGCTGCACGGCGCGGCGGACGACTACCTGCGTGAGCTCGAGTCGCGCTTCAAGGACCTGGACCTCGCGGGCGTGCGAGTGCTGCTCGACTGCGCGAACGGCGCCACCTATCTCGTGGCCCCCGAGATCTTCCGCCGATTGGGCGCGAGCGTGGAGGCGATCGCCGTCTCGCCCGACGGGCGCAACATCAACGACGGCTGCGGGTCCACCCACGTCGCCGCGCTCGCGGACGCGGTGCGCTCCGGCGGCCACGACATCGGCTTCGCCTTCGACGGCGACGGCGACCGCGTGCTGGCCGCCGACCGCAACGGCGTGGTGGTGGACGGCGACGAGCTGATCGCCCTCAGCGCCCTGCACCTGCGCGACACCGGCCGGCTGCCGGGCAACGGGGTGGCCGTGACCGTGATGACCAACTACGGCTTCCACCAGGCCATGGCCGCCGCCGGCATCGAGGTGGCCACCACACCGGTGGGAGACCGCCACGTGATCGCCGAGCTGGTGCGCCGCAACTGGGCCCTGGGCGGCGAGCAGTCCGGCCACATCATCGACACCGGCTTCATCCCCTCCGGCGACGGATCGGCTCCGCGCTGCTGGCCCTCGAGGCGCTTGCGGGTCGCGACCTGGCCGACCGCGATGCGATGACCAAGCTTCCCCAACTGCTCCTCAACGTGAGGGTGGCCGACCGCGCCAGCCTCGACTCCGCCACGCAGGTCCTCGAGGCCGTGGAGCGCGAGGAGGCCGCGCTGGCGGGCCGCGGTCGCGTCCTCGTCCGCCCCTCCGGCACGGAGCCGCTGGTGCGCGTGATGGTCGAGGCACCCGACGAGGCCGAGTGCGAGCGGGTCGCTCGCCGCCTCGCGGAGTTGGTCGAGCGCGAACTGGGCTGACGCCCGCGATCTCCGCGCACTGGCTTCGGCACGCAGCAGCGTTCACGTTCGAGCGCCAGTCTGCCGATACAGCTAATATCAGATTTAGCCTTGCCATAATCTGATTGCGTTGGCGACTAAAGAACACACCTCGAGCGTCACCGCGGCCGTCGAGGACTACGCGAAGGCGATCTACGCCCTCGAGAGTCACGCGGGCGGCCCGGTGAGCACAAACGCGCTTGCGGCGCGCCTCGGCGTGACCCCTGCCTCCGCGTCGAACATGGCCAAGAAGCTCGACCAGCTGGGCCTCGTCGAGCACGTGCCCTACAAGGGCGTGCGGCTCACGCAGCCGGGCCTGAAGGTGGCGCTGGAGGTCCTGCGCCACCACCGCCTGCTCGAGCTCTACCTGGCCGAGACCCTGGGCGTGCCCTGGGACCGCGTGCACGACGAGGCGGAGGTGCTCGAGCACGTGCTCTCCGAGGAGCTCGAGGAGCTGATCGCCAGCAAGCTCGGCAACCCCACGCACGATCCGCACGGCGACCCGATCCCGACGCGCGACCTGACGCTCGACGAGGGCGACACCAAGAGCATGCAGTCGCTCGAGCCCGGGGCCTCCGGCACGTTCGTGCGCATCTCCGATTCCGACCCCGAGATGCTGCGCTACCTCGCCGACCAGGGCATCGCGCCCGGCGACACCTTCGAGATCGTCGAGAAGCAGCCGTTCGGCGGGCCGGTGTCGGCCCGCTTCGGCGCTCAGGTGCAGGTGCTCGGCGGGGCGCTCGCCCGCGCGATGCGGGCGGAGGTGGACGCGTGAACAAGCCGCTGTCGCCCGACGCTCGTCGCGCTGCCGACCATGACCCCCCTGCAGGAGCTGCGCTCGCGCGGCCGGTTGCGGGGCACGCTGCCGCTGCTCGGCCCGGCGTTCGTCGCGGCGGTCGCCTACATCGACCCCGGCAACTTCGCCACGAACATCGCCGGCGGCGCGAAGTACGGCTATCTGCTGCTGTGGGTCGTGCTCGCGGCGAACCTGATGGCGATGCTGATCCAGACGCTGTCGGCGAAGGTCGGCATCGCCACGGGCAAGAACCTGCCCGAGCTATGCCGCGACCAGTTCGCAAGGCCGGTCTCGTTCGGGCTCTGGATCCAGGCCGAGCTGGTCGCGATGGCCACGGATCTCGCGGAGTTCGTGGGCGCTGCGCTGGCGCTCAACCTGCTTGTTCGGCGTGCCGCTGTTCGTGGCGGGCCTGATGACCGGCGTCGCCGCCTTCGCCATCCTCGCGCTCCAGAATCGCGGCTACCGGCGCTTCGAGCTGGTGATCGGGGCGATGTTCGGCCTCGTGCTGGTGGCGTTCCTCTACCAGGTCTTCAAGGTCGGGCCGGACGCGAGCGGCGCGGCCAAGGGCTTCATCCCGCACTTCGCGGGCACCGACAGCATCCTGCTCGCCACCGGCATCATCGGCGCGACGGTGATGCCGCACGTGATCTACCTGCATTCGGCGCTGACGCAGGGGCGGATCAAGGTTCACAACGACGGCGAGCGCAAGCGGCTGATGCGCTTCCAGAAGCTCGACGTGGGCATCGCGATGGGCGTGGCCGGCGTGGTGAACATCACGATGCTCCTGGTCGCGGCGGCCCTGTTCCACAACACGGCTCTCGGCAACATCGACACGATCGAGGGCGCCTACCACGGCTTCCAGATCGCGATCGGTGGCGGAACGGCCGTCGCGTTCGGGCTCGCCCTGCTGGCGTCGGGCTTCGCGAGCTCGAGCGTGGGCACCTACGCGGGGCAGGTGGTGATGCAGGGCTTCATCGCCAGGCAGATCCCGCTGGCGCTGCGACGCCTCATCACGATGACTCCGGCGCTCGTGGTCCTGGCGGTGGGCGCCGATCCCACGCGCGCGCTGGTGCTCAGCCAGGTCGCGCTTTCGTTCGGAATCCCGTTCGCGCTGGTTCCCCTCGTGATCTTCACGAGCCGCCGCGACCTTATGGGCGCACTGGTGAACAAGCGCGGCACCACGGTCCTGGCGTCCCTCGTGGCCGCGCTCATCATCGGCCTGAACGTCTTCCTGCTGGCGCGCACCTTCGGGCTCTAGCTCGACAGGCCGCCGCGGTCAGGCGACACTGGCGCGGATGCGGAGCGTTCGGGGATGGCTGTGCGCTGCGGCCCTGCTGCTCGTACTCGGCTGGCTGGTGACCTTCTTCGTGTCGCCCTGGTCCGACCAGAGCAACACGGACGTGACCCATTTCCCGCCGCGGGCCCAGGAGTGGATCGACGGCAAGCTGCCCTACCGCGACGTCCACTTCGAATACCCGCCGGGCGCCGTGCCGCTGATCGGGCTGCCGCAGCTGGTGCGGGTGGGCTCCTACCGGGTCGGCTTCGGGCTGATCCAGCTCGCGTTCGGCCTGGCGCTGCTGGTGCTCTGCGCCGCGGCGGCCCGGCTGAGCGGGGGCGATGCGCGCCGTGCCGCCTTCGCCGTGGCTCTCACCCCGCTGCTGGCCGGCACGCTCATGCGCGGCTACTTCGACGTCGCGCCGATCGCGCTGACGGTCGCCGCCCTGGTGGCGATCATCCTGGCTCGCACCAAGCTCGGCTTCGCCCTGCTCGGGCTGGCGGTGATGACGAAGGGCTTCCCGCTGGTGGTCGCCCCGGTGGCGATCGCCTGGCTGCTCGGGCGTGGCGAGCGGCGGCGCGCGCTGGAGGGGGCGGCGACGATGGCGGCGGTCATCCTCGTGCTCGCCGCGGTGGTCGTGGCGCTGTCCCCGAAGGGCGCCTGGTACGCCATCCACTACCAGACCGCGCGACCGCTGGAGATCGAGAGCTCGCCCGCCACGCTGCTCTACGTCTGGGACTGGATCGCCGGGCAGTCCGGCCACACGCTGGGCAGCTACGGCTCGATCAACCTCGCCCACCGCGGCTCCGGGTTCGTCACCGTGCTCTTCGGGCTGCTGTTCCTGGGAACGCTCGCGCTGCTCACGTACCGCGCCGCGCGCGTGCGCGCGCCACGCGCGCTCCTGCTCGGCGGCCTCGCCGCGGTGGCGGCGTTCGCCGCCTTCGGCAAGGTCTTCTCCCTCAGTACGTGATCTGGCTCGTCCCGCTCATCGCGCTCGCCTTCTCCTGGCGGGAATGGTGGGTGGCCGGCCTCGGGGCCGTGGCGATCGTGTTGACCAAGATCGAGTTCCCGAAGCACTTCAGCGACGTCGCCGGCCGGCAGGTGGGCAGCGTGCTGCTCGTCACCGAGCGCAACCTGCTGGTTATCACGCTAATTGGGCTTTGTTTGTGGTCGCTCTGGGTCAGCGCCTGGAGCCCCGAGATGGAGGCGAAATAGAAGGGGTGGCTGGCTCGGAAGGTCGCTGGTACCATCGAAACAGGCCTTCAAATAGAGGGTTCCTGGAAGCCGCCTCGAAGCGGCTTCCACCGTTCTGGAGTACGGCGGACGACCCGCCTAGCGAGGTCTCGAGGAGGTAAGCAGCGGGCGTGTGCGGGATCGTTGGTTACGTAGGCCGGAGGCCCTGTCGCGAGATCCTGATGACGGGTCTCGAGAAGCTCGAGTACCGCGGCTATGACTCCGCCGGGCTCTCGCTGCTCGTGGACGGCCATGTGGACTCCGTACGCGCGGTCGGCAACCTCTCGTTCCTGCGCGAGGCGGTGGACGCCAGGCTGCGCGCCAGCGAGGGCGGGGCGGTGGCCACGATGGCCAGCGAGCCCACCACCGGCATCGGCCACACGCGCTGGGCCACCCACGGGCGAGTGTGCGAGGCGAACGCCCATCCGCACTTCGACACCGAGGACCGCATCCACATCGTCCTGAACGGCATCGTGGAGAACCACGTGGCGCTGCGCGAGCGGCTGGTCTCCGAGGGCGCCGAGTTCACCTCGGAGACCGACGCCGAGGTCGTGGCCCATCTGATCTCTAGCCACTACCAGGGCGACCTGGTCGAGGCCGTCCGCCTCGCCTACGGCGAGCTGCGCGGCCACTACGCCTTCGTCGCGATGAGCGCGGATGAGCCCGAGGTGCTCGTCGGCGCGCGCAAGGAGTGCCCGCTGGTGGTGGGCGTGGGCGAGGACGAGTCCTTCATCGCCTCCGCCATCCCCGCCTTCCTGGCCGAGACCCGCACCGCCCAGTACCTGAACGACGACGAGCTGGTGGTGCTGCGAGCCCGAGCGGAACCGCGCTTCCTCGACGCCGCCGGCACGCGCGATCGAGCGCGAGACCACCCACATCGACTGGGACGAGACCGCCGCCGAGAAGGGCGGCTTCGAGACCTTCATGCTCAAGGAGATCCACGAGCAGGCAGACGCCGTGGCCGAGACCATCTTCGACCGCGTGCCGCGGCGACGAGGTGGAGCTGGACGACATCGGCCTGAGCGACGAAGACATGCGCCACGTGCGCAAGATCGTCGTCGTGGCCTGTGGCACCTCGTACCACGCGGGGCTGGTCGGCCGTTACGCGATCGAGGAGTGGGCGCGCGTCCCGGTGGAGATGGACATCGCCTCGGAGTACCGCTACCGCAACCCGGTGATCGACGAGCGCGACCTCGTGATCGGCATCACCCAGTCCGGCGAGACCGCCGACACGCTCGCCGCGATGCGGCTCGCGCGCGATCGCGGCGCCTCGGTGGTCGCGATCACCAACGTGATGGGCAGCCAGGCCACGCGCGACGCTCACGGCGTCCTGTTCACCCGCGCGGGCCTCGAGGTCGTCGGTCGCCGCCACGAAGACGTTCGTCTCGCAGGTGTCGGTCATGTACCTGCTCGGGCTCAAGCTCGCCCAGGTGCGCGGCACCCTGCCGCCCGAGCGCATCGCACGAGCTCGTGGCCGAGGTCAAGCAGCTGCCGCATCAGATCAGCGAGCTGCTCGGGCGCATCGACGAGCCGATCAGAGAGATCGCCGAGCACTGGGCGGACGCCGGCTTCTTCCTCTACCTGGGCCGCCACGTGGGCCTGCCGGTCTGCCTCGAGGGCGCGCTCAAGCTGAAGGAGATCTCCTACATCCCCACGGACGCCTACGCGGCCGGTGAGATGAAGCACGGCCCGATCGCGCTGCTCGACGAGCGCACGCCCGTGGTCTGCGTGGCCACCCGCTCGCCGGTGCTCGACAAGGTGCTCTCCAACATCGCCGAGGTCCGCGCACGCGGGGCGCACGTGATCGCCGTGGCCACCGAGGGCGACGACGATGTGACCAAGCACGCGGAGCAGGTCGTGACGGTGCCCGCCACGGACTGGCTGCTGCAGCCCATACTGGCGATCATCCCGCTGCAACTTCTCGCGTACCACATCGCCCGCGCCCGCGGTCTCAACGTGGACCAGCCGCGCAACCTCGCGAAGACCGTCACCGTCGAGTAGCCCGGCAACCGGCGCGTCTCGTACCCTCCGCTCCATGAGCGGAATCGGGTTGGACCTACTCGAGATCGAGCGGCTCGAACGCGCGCTGGCGCGCCGGCCGCGGCTGGCGCAGCGGCTGTTCAGCGACGACGAGCTGGCCTACGCGGCGCGGCACGGCCGCCCGGGGCGGCACCTGGCCGCTCGCTTCTGCGCGAAGGAGGCGGTGGCGAAGGCGCTCGGCATGGAGGGCTGGAGCTTCCGCGAGGTGGAGGTGGTGGCCACGGGCGGCGCCCCCGAGCTGCGGCTGAGCGGCGCGGTGGCCGAGCGCGCCCGCGAGCTCGGCGCCGAGCCGGTGATCTCGCTGACGCACACCGACACCACGGCCGGGGCCGTAGCGCTCCTGCGATGAGCTTGCCCGACTGGCTGGACCCGCTCTACGAGGCGGCGGAGATGCGCGCCGTCGATGCCTGGGCGATCGAACGGGCAGGGCGTGCCTTCGCTCGATCTGATGGAGCGCGCCGGCCTCGGCCTCGCCCGCGCGACCGCCGGAGTGGCCGGGACCGGGCCGATCCGCATCGTGATCGGCAAGGGCAACAACGGCGGCGACGGCCTGGTGGCCGCCCGGCTGCTGCGCGAGGACGGCCATGAGCTGGACGTGCTCAGCGTCGCGCCGCTCGACCAGCTCCAGGGCGACGCGCGGGCCAACCTCGAGCGGCTGCCGGGCGAGGCGCCGCGGCCGTTCGAGCCGGCCGCGCTGGCGGGCTCGGGCGCGATCGTGGACGCGATGCTGGGCACCGGCTTCTCGGGCGAGCCGCGGGAGCCTGTGGCGGGGGCGATCAGGGCGATCAACGCGGCAGGACGCGCCCAGTCGTGGCCTGCGACGTGCCCTCGGGCGTTGACGCGTCCAGCGGCGAGGTGCTGGGCGACGCCGTCCGCGCCCGGCTGACCGCCACCTTCCACGGCTCGAAGATCGGCCTCCACGTCGAGCCCGGCAAGACCCACGCGGGGGAGGTGCTGGTGGTCGAGATCGGTGTGCCGCGCGGGGCGCCCGCACCGGCGGCCGCCGGCCTGATCTCAGAGCGCGTGCTCGCGCTCGTGCCGAGCCGGCCGCGCGACGGGAGCAAGTTCAGCTCCGGCACCGTCGTCGTGGCGGGCGGGGCCGGCGGCCTCACCGGGCGCGCCCACGATGGCCGCGCTCGCGGCGCAGCGCACGGGGGCGGGCTACGTGCAGGTGGCGGTGCCACGCTCGGTGGCGCTGGTCCTGGAGCTGAAGCTGCTGGAGGCGATGACCCACGCGCTGCCCGACGAGGACGAGGCTCACGTGCCCGCGGGCGCCGAGCGGGTCGAGCAGCTCGCGGAGCGGGCGGGGGCGATCGTGCTCGGTCCCGGCCTCGGCCGCAGCGACGGCGCGCAGGAGTTCGCGCGCGAGGTGGCGCGGCGGGTGGAGAAGCCGCTGCTGATCGACGCAGACGGGCTGAACGCCCACGCCGGCCGCCTCGACCTGCTCGCGGGGCGTCCCGGCCCGACCGTGCTGACCCCGCACGCCGGGCGAGCTCGCGCGCCTGCTCGGAACGGACTCCTCCGACATCGCCGCGCATCGCCTGGCCCGCGCCCGGACGGCCGCGGAGCAGAGCGGCTGCGTGGTGGTGCTGAAGGGCGACGACTCGATCGTGGCGGCACCCGGCGGGCCGCTCGCGATCAGCCCGGGCGCCACCCCGGCGCTCGCGACGGCCGGCACCGGCGACGTGCTGTCGGGGATCGTCGCCACCTTCCTGGCCAAGGGCCTGGGCGCCTTCGAGGCCGCGGCGGCCGGCGTGCTCGCCCACGCGCCGCGCCGGCCAGGTGGCGGCGGCGCGCCACGGGGCCGACCACACCGTGGCCGGCGACGTGATCGAGGCCCTGCCCGAGGCGCTGAGGTCGGCGCGATGACACACGCCCCCGAACGCGCCGTGGCGCGCATCGACCTCGGCGCGGTGGAGCGCAACTGCGCCCACCTGCGCTCGCTGCTCGGCGGCCGGGCGGAGCTGTGCGCGGTGGTGAAGGCGAACGCCTACGGGCACGGCGACGTCTGGTGCGCGAAGGCGGCGCTGGCGGGCGGGGCTGGCTGGCTGGCCGTGGCCACGGCCGGCGAGGCGGCCGAGCTGCGCCGCCACGGCATCGCCTCGCGCATCCTCACGATGGGCGCGCTGACCCACGAGGAGGCGCGGCTGGCGATCGAGGCGGCGGTGGACGTGGTCATCTGGGACCTGGACTTCGCTCGCGCCCTCGCCGAGCTCCACCCGCGCGGCGCCGCGCCGGCTGCCCGTGCACGTGAAGCTGGACAGCGGCATGGGACGGCTCGGCACGAAGGACCTCGACACGGCGCGCGCGCTGGCCGAGCTCGCGGCCACGGACGAGCGGCTCGAGCTCGCCGGCCTGATGACCCACTTCGCCACCGCCGACGAGCTGGACGACGACCACTTCGCGCGCCCAGCTCGCCACCTTCGCAGCCGTTCGCGAGCGAGCTGAAGCAGGCGCACCCCGGCCTGATCGTGCACGCGTCGAACAGCGCCGCCACGTATCGAGACCAGGCCGCCCACTTCGACCTGGTGCGCTGCGGCATAGCGGTCTACGGCCTCGACCCGTTCGGCGCCGACTCGGCCGCGCGCGGGCTCGAGCCGGCGCTGTCGCTCGAGTCCTACGTCGCGGCGGTGAAGCGCTTCGAGCCCGGCGACAGCGCGGGCTACGGCCGCCGCTGGCGGGCGACGGAGCCCACCTGGGTGGCCACGCTGCCCATCGGCTACGGGGACGGCTGGCGGCGAGCGCTTTCGAACAACTGCGACGTGCTGATCGGCGGGCGCCGCTACCCCGTGGTGGGCACGGTCAGCATGGACAACATCACCGTCGACCTGGGCGCGGACACCAAGGTGGAGGCCGGGCGAGCCCGCTGTGCTGATCGGCGCGCAGGGCGGTGAGCGGATCGGCTGCGAGGAGCTGGCGGAGCGGCTCGGCACCATCAACTACGAGATCACCTGCGGACTGACCCCGCGCGTGCGCAGGCAGTGGCTGGGGTCGAGCTGAGCTCGCTCGACGAGCGGCTGGGCGCGGAGCCGGCCGTCCGCGCGGTGCGCGAGGCGCTCGCGGGCGGGGTGGTGGAGGAGGCCTGGATCGTCGGCGGCAGCGTGCGCGACGCTCTGCTCGGGCGTCCGATCCGCGACGTGGACCTGGCGGTGCGCGGTGAGCCCGAGCGCGCCGCTCGCGCCGTGGCGAAGGCCGTCGGCGGGCCCGTCTTCCAGCTCTCGGAGGCGTTCGGCGGCTGGCGCGCGCTGCACCCGAGCCGGGATTGGATCTGCGATGTCACGGCGCTTCACGGCGAGGGCATCGAGGCGGACCTCGCCCGTCGCGACTTCACGGTCAACGCGATGGCCATGCCCGTGGAGGGCGGCGAGCTGCGCGATCCCCAGGCGGGGGCCGCCGACCTGGAGGCGGGGGTCATCCGCGTGCTGGGCGGCCCGACCGTCGAGCGCTCGGCCTACGCGGACGACCCGCTGCGCCCCCTGCGGCTCGCGCGCCTGGCCACCGAGCTCGATCTGGCCCCCGATCCCGACACCGAGCGCCTCACGCGCGAGGCGGCCCCGCTGGTCGCGAGCGCCGCGGCGGAGCGCGTCTGGGCCGAGCTGCGCCGCCTGGTGGTGGCGGAGCGTGTGATCGAGGGCCTGGAGCTGTCCGACCGGCTGGGCCTCACCGCGGTGGTGCTGCCCGAGCTGAACGCGCTGCACGGGGTCGAGCAGAGCCACTTCCACCACCTCGACGTGTACGACCACACGCTGGAGGTGCTGCGCCAGGCGCTCGAGCTCGAGCGCGATCCCGAGCGGGTCTTCGGCGAGCTCGCCGCGCCGCTCGACGCCCTCATGCGAGAGCCGTTCGCCGACGAGCTCGACCGCTGGCAGGCGCTCCGCCTCGGCGCGCTCCTGCACGACGTCGCCAAGCCGGCCACGCGCAGCGTGCGCCCGGACGGCCGCGTGACCTTCATCGGGCACGACAGCGCGGGAGCCGAGCATGGTGGGGGAGATCTGCGCGCGGCTGCGCACCAGCGATCGCCTCCGCCAGTTCCTGGCCGGCCTGACGCGGAACCACCTCGTGCTCGGCTTCCTCGTGCACGAGCGGCCGCTCGACCGCCGTACGGTCTACCGCTACCTGGAGCGCTGCGAGCCCGTGGAGGTCGAGGTCACGCTGCTCTCCTGCGCCGACCGCCTGGCCACGCGCGGGAAGAACGCCGACGCCGCGATCGCGGCGCACCTCGAGCTGGCGCGCGAGCTGATGGCCGAGGCCCTGGCCTGGCGCAGGGACGGGGCGCCGCGAGTCGCCGCTGCGCGGCGACGAGCTCGCCAGGGAGCTCGGCATCTCGCCGGGCCCGGAGCTCGGGGCGCTGCTGGGTCAGCTGCGCGAGGCGCGCTTCGCCGGCGACGCGACCACCGCAGAGGAGGCGCTGGAGCTGGCCCGGCGGTTACGCTTGAGCGAGTGAACGAGGACTGCGTCTTCTGCCAGATCCTGGCCGGCAACATGCCCGGCGAGATCGTCTACGAGGACGAGCACAGCGTCGCCTTCATGGACATCTTCCCGTGGACGCGTGGACACGCCGTGGTGGTTCCGCGCACGCACTCGAAGAACCTCTACGAGATCCCGGACGAGGATCTGGCCAACACCGTGACCGCCGCCAAGCGGCTGGCGGAGCGGATGAGGGACAGGCTCGGCTGCGCCGGGGTGAACCTGCTCAACTCGTGCGAGCCCGCCGCCTGGCAGACGATCTTCCACTTTCACGTGCACGTGATCCCGCGCTACGAGAACGACCCGCTGGAGCTGCCGACGCGGCCCCAGCACGCGAAGCCGGAGGAGCTCGCCGAGGTCGCCGCCGAGATCCGCGGCTGAGCCGTTTTCGCCGCCTCGAGACGGCGTTGAAAAAGACTGGCTTTCCTGGGTCGACTGATGGTACGTTTTCGCCGGGAGCCGGTACTGGCACCGGCTGAATACGGAGCACATGCAGCAGGTTCGGGTTGCCGCAGAGCACCGAGCAGTGCATGGCAGAACATAGGAAGGTGCTACATGGCGACCGGTACCGTGAAGTGGTTCAACGACGAGAAGGGCTTCGGGTTCATCACCCCGGACGAAGGCGATCGTGACCTCTTCGTGCATTACTCGGGTATCGATGGCGGCGGCTTCAAGTCGCTCGAGGAGAACATGAAGGTCTCCTACGACGAGGAGCAGGGCGACAAGGGCCCGAAGGCGGTAAACGTCAGGAAGATCTAGCCGGCCCGCGCCGCGTCCTGCGGCCACGGGCTAACATCAGTAGCGGTTTGTCGAAGGAAGAAAAGATCGAGATGGAGGGCGAGGTGGTCGAGGCCCTCCCCAACACCATGTTCAAGGTGAAGCTCGACAACGACCACGAGGTGCTCGGCCACATCTCGGGCAAGATGCGCCGCCACTACATCCGCATCCTGCCTGGCGACCGCATCAAGATCGAGCTGTCTCCGTACGATCTCGATCGCGGCCGCATCACCTACCGCTACAAGTAGGACGGCTGCAAACCTTCGCCTGGCTGCGTCCTCGGGCGCTCGCTTTACTGGCGTAAAGCTTCGGCCCTGCGTCCTTGCCATGCTTGGTTTTCGCTCGTCCTACTTGCATCGGATGCCGTTCTTAGGGCTCTTGTAACTACCTCCGTCGCAGGAGGCGAGGGCGCTAGGGAGCGAACCATTGAGCCAGAAGTCGTGTTGAATTCCGTGATCATGAAGCGGCTTGTGGCGATTGTTACAGCGTTGGGCGTGCTCATCGGGGCGGCGGTGGCGCTGGCCGACCACCCGATCGAGCTCGGTTCCACGACGAACCGGCCCGCGGTCAGCTGCCCCACGAACTGCCAGGCCATCGGCCAGGTGACGGGCTTCGAGGCCCAGCAGGGCACGACCAAGCACCCCTTCCAGCCCACGCGCCGCGGCAAGGTCGTCGCGTTCAGCATCACCCTCGGCAAGCCGAAGGACAGCGACATCAGCTTCTTCACGAAGCTGTTCGGCGGCGACCCGGCCGCGCAGATCGCCGTGCTGAAGCCGGTGCCGAAGAAGAAGCAGCAGTACACGGTCAGCGGCCTGAGCGACGTGTTCCAGCTCGCGCCGTACTTCGGCTCGACCCCCACCTTCGCCCTCTCCCGGCCGCTCACCGTGAAGCCGGGCTACGTGGTCGCCCTGACGGTGCCCACCTGGGCGCCGGCGTTCGCCGTCGGCCTCGGCAACGACGAGGTCTGGCGCTCGTCGCGCGACCCCGCACACTGCGACGACGTCCAGCAGAAGGCCGCGCAGACCACGCGCGGCAAGACGGCCACCTACAGCTGCCTCTACCGCACGGCGCGGTTGATGTACACGGTCACCTTCGTCCCGGATCCCCGCGTCACGAACCCTCCGGCGACGAAGAAGAAGACCGGCACCACGGGCTGACGCCCTAGCCGCCGCAGGCCGGAACGGCCGCGCTTGCCGCGAGCGGTACTATCGCGGTTGATGGGACCTTCCGCCATCCAAGGGGAGGGATGAGCACCGAGGGCTGGATCTTCATGATCGGCTTCCGCGTCCTCGACGTGGGACTGTTGGTCGTCTGGCTCGTCTGGTTCTTCCGCCTGCGCGACGACGACGACTCGGACGGCGGCGGCGGGCCCGGCGGCGAGGGTCCCGAGCCCGAGCCCACTGGCGATCCGGGCGGTGGCGGCCTGGTCCTCCCACTCGGTCAGTTCCGCTCAGGCGCCCGCCGCATGCGCGATCACGTGCGTCCCGCGCCGCAGCGTCCCGAGGCGCGGCTCCGAGCCGCTACCGGCTCCCTCGCCCTCCCGGATCAGGAGACCGCCGACTCCGTCGCCGGTCCACCGCCGTACGAGTTAGTCGACAGTCCACAGACCACAGACCACAGAGCCCGGGCCCAGTCGTTCTGTGGACTGTGGACCGTGGACTGTGGACTAGCAGGCGCCCGGGTTCTGCTTGCAGAACTCGGAGCTGGGCGCCTGGGCCGCGCCGTTCGGCTGCGTGGTGGTGGTCTTGGGCGTCGAGCTGGGCGCCTGGGCGCCGCCTCCGCCGCCGCCGCCGCCAACGGTGGTGGCGGGCTGCTGGGCGGCCGGTGTGCCGCCGCTGCCGGCCGAGGGGCCGGGTGCGAGGGCGTGGTGTCCGTAGGACCGGTCGCGCCGGTGTCGCCCGTCGTGCCGGTATCGACGATCGGCGGAGCCTCCTCGCCCCCCGGAACGGTCAGCGCGGGCGCGGGCGGAAGCGTCTGCGCCTGTTCGTTGCCGCCGCCACCGCCGCCGCATGCCGGCAGAGCCAAAGCGACCACCCCAAGTATCAGCGCGAAGGACCGTCTCATGGTGTTGTCAGCGCTCGACGGCGGGCAGACGGCGGCCGCAGTGCGGGCAGTCGTTGAGGTCCTTCGGCGCGAGCTGCTCCAGCGAGCAGCCGCAGAGGCGGAGGTTCTCGACCGCCCAGGGGAGCTCGCTGGCCGACGGGGCGAGCGGCAGCAGCTTGCCGACGATCTCGAACTCCTCGCCGGTGTCGCGATCGACGTAGACGGTCCCCGGCTCGACCTCGCGAATGACCTCACGGTCGGACCGGGCACGCAGGCGGTATCTCTGGCGGTCACCCATGAGGGGGAAACATACCAGCGGATCCGCCCGAATCCGGCCGTTCAACCGGCCAATATTGGCCCGATGCGGATCCTGGTCTTCCACGGCTACCTGCTGCGAGGCACCGGCAGCAACATCTACAACGCCAGCCTGGCGGACGCCTTCACCCAGCTCGGGCACGAGGTGCACCTGCTCTGCCAGGACCGCCACGCCGCCGAGCTCCCGTTCGTGGACGCCGTGGGCCGCTGGGAGGGCGGGAAGCTGGTCGTGGAGCGGATTCGCGAGCCGGTGCGCTGCACGGCCTACCTGCCGGACATCGGCCGCGTGCTGCCCGTCTACGTGGCGGACGCCTACGAGGGCTTCGACGCGAAGCCGTTCCTGGACCTGAGCGACGGCGAGCTCGATCACTACCTGAGCGCGAACGCGGCCGCGGCCGCGGAGGTGGCCGAGCTGGTGCGCCCGGACGTCGGGCTGGCAAATCACGCATTGATGGGACCCGCGATCTTCCGCCGCGGACTGCGCGGGAGCGTTCCCTACGCGGTGAAGATCCACGGGAGCGCGCTCGAGTACACGGTGCGCCCCGATCCGGAGCGCTTCCTGCCCTTCGCGCGCGAGGGGATCGAGGGCGCGGCCGGGATCCTCGTCGGGTCGCATCACATGGCCGAGCGGCTGTGGGCGCTGCTGCCGGAGACGCGCGAGCGGACCCGGCTCGGCCCACCCGGGGTCGACGTGCACCATTTCCGTCCCGCGCCGGCCGACGAGCTGCCAGGCGCACCTCACGGCGCTGGCCGACCGCCTCGAGGGCGCGGCCGCCGCCGGCTGGGGCGGCGAGGCCGGGGCCGCAGGCGCGATCCGCGCGCTCGACCCGGCGCGCGACTCGATCGTCAGCTACGTGGGCAAGCTGATCGTGTCGAAGGGGGTGGACCTGCTGATGGCGGCCTGGCCGCTGGTGGTGGCGGAGGTGCCGGACGCGCGGCTGTGCGTGGTGGGCTTCGGCACCTACCGCGAGGGCGTGGAGAGCCTGATCGAGGCGCTCGGCCGCGGCGATCTTGCCGCCGCCCGTGAGATAGCCGCCCGCGGCCGCGAGCTGGAGGGCGGGCCGCCCGGCGAGCTGCGCCACCTGGCGGCCTTCCTCGACGGGCTCGAGGGCCAGCGCCGCGAGCGCTACCTCGCGGCGGCCCCGGAGGCGGCGGCGAGGGTGCATTTCACCGGGCGGCTCGAGCACTCCGACCTGCCCGATCTGCTCGTGGCCTGCCAGGCCCAGGTGGTGCCCAGCACGTTCCCCGAGGCCTTCGGCATGGTCGCGGCCGAGGCGGCGGCGTGCGGGGTGCTGCCGCTGTCTGCGGCCCACTCCGGGCTCGCCGAGGTGACCGCCGCGCTGGCGCCCGCGCTCGACCCGGCGCTGCAGCCGCTGCTCGCCTTCGAGGTGGGCCCGGGGGCCGTCGAGGAGATAGCCGACAAGCTCATTCGCTGGCTCCGGCTGAGCCCCGCCGAGCGCCATCGAGCGGGCGCGGCGCTGGCGGCCATCGCCGCCGAGCGATTCGGCTGGGAGCACGTGGCCGAGCGCGTGATCGCGGCCGCCCAGGGACGCCTCGACGACGTTCCGGAGGCCACGTTCGGCGGGGCGGCTTGGCGTCCGCCGAGCGGGTAGTCTTCCGGCCCTTGGCTCTGTCGCGGGACAGGATTCGGGCGCTTGCGTTGCCGGCCGCATTGGTGGCTGGCCTCGTTGGCGTGGGCTGTGGGACGACCAGGGGCGACCACCCCGACCTCGTCAACGGCAAGACCCTCTTCGTCCAGAAGTGCGGCGCCTGTCACACGCTCGCGCACGCGAACACCAAGGGCATCCAGGGCCCGAACCTCGACGCGGCGTTTGTTGCCGCCCGCCAGCAGGGCTTCCAGAAGAGCGGCATCGAGGGAGTCGTCCACGACCAGATCTCCCACGTGCTCCGCGGCAGCATCATGCCCAAGAACCTCGTGACCGGCGACAACGCCCGCGACGTGGCCGCCTACGTGGCCCTCGTGGCCGGCGCACCCGGCAAGGACAGCGGCGCGCTTGCCGCCGCAGGGTTGCCGAAGACGACCAACAGGACCGCCGTGGAGCAGGACGGCCAGCTCAACATCCCGGCCGATCCAAGCGGCGCGCTCGCCTTCACCTACGGCAAGGCCACCGCCACCGCGGGCTCGGTCACGCTCGTGATGCCGAACAAGTCCTCGATCTCCCACGACATCTCGATCAAGGGCAACGGCGTGAACGACAACGGGCCGGTGGTGGCGCAGGGCGGCACGTCGAAGGTCACCGCCAACCTCCAGCCGGGCACCTACGAGTTCTATTGCTCCGTGCCGGGCCACGAGGCGGGCGGGATGAAGGGCACCCTCACCGTCAAGTGAGCGGGCCGCAGCGGGGCTGCACGCGCTTCGGTCGCGTAGCCAGCGCAATTGGTCCGCCTGAGCTTTGCGCAGGCATCTGGCGGGTAAGCACCCTTCAGGGGGTTGCGAAATACCCCGTTTCTGCCGATAGGGGGAAGGTAGAGGCGCCAAAGCGCCAAAAAACCCTCACATGAACCAGGTGGAGAACAGCGCCAAGGTCCGTTCGCTCGAGCGGCGCCCCTCCGATCACGAGACCGGCGAGCCCCAGCCCGAGCGCCTTACCGGACTGACCCAACCGACCGCCCGAGGGCGGTCCGTACGCCGCATCGGCGAGGTGATCGTCGATCTTGGCTTTGCCGACAGCGCCGTCGTCGAGCGCGCGGTGGAGACCGCCCGCGAACGCGGCGAGCCCACCGGCAAGGTCCTCGTGGAGACCGGCGTCCTCACCCACGACCAGCTGGCCCACGCCGTGGCCGAGCGCTACGGGCTCGACTACGTGGACCTCTCGATCTTCAAGGTGGACATGGGCGCCGCCAACCTCGTGAGCCCCGGCTCGGCGCGCCGCTACGAGGCGCTGCCCGTCGCCTACCTCGACGAGCGCACGGTGCTCGTGGCCATGGCGGACCCGGCGAACATCCTCGCGATCGACGACATCGCGATGATGACCGGCCTCGACGTGCGCCGCGCGGTGACCTCGCGCGAGGACATCGACGCGCTCATCAGCCAGCTGAACCGGATCGACGACGCGATCTCGGAGGCCGCGGCGGAGGTCCCGGAAGCGATCGAGGTCACCGACCTGCGCGAGTCCGCGGACGACGCGCCGGTCATCAAGCTCGTGCATTCGATCCTCTCCGACGCCGTGCAGCGCGGCGCCTCGGACGTCCACTTCGACTCCGAGGAGCGCGAGATGCGCGTGCGCTTCCGGGTCGACGGCGTGATGTCGGAGTCCACGACGGTCCCGCGCCGGATGATCCCGGGCGTCGTGTCGCGCATCAAGATCATGGCCGACCTCGACATCGCCGAGAGCCGCCGCCCGCAGGACGGCCGCCTGGGCCTCATGGTCGAGGGCCGGCAGATCGACATCCGCGTGGTCACGCTGCCCATCGTCCACGGCGAGTCCGTGGTGATGCGCATCCTGGACAAGACCAACGTCACGATCTCGCTTGACGCGCTCGGCATGCGCGAGCACGACCAGATGCGCTTCCAGAAGGCGATCGGCCAGAGCCACGGCGCCGTGCTCGTCACCGGCCCGACCGGCTCGGGCAAGACCACCACCCTCTACGCGGCGCTCGGCGCGCTCAACACGCCCGACAAGACGCTGATCACGATCGAGGATCCCGTCGAGTACAAGCTCGCGGGCATCAAGCAGATCCAGGTGAACGGGAAGGTGGGCCTCACCTTCGCCACCGGCCTGCGCTCGATGCTGCGCTCCGACCCGAACGTGATCATGGTCGGCGAGATCCGCGACCGCGAGACGGCCCAGATCGCCGTCGAGTCCGCCCTCACCGGCCACCTCGTGCTCTCGACGCTGCACACCAACGACGCGCCGACCACCGTCACGCGCCTCGTGGAGATGGGCATCGAGCCCTTCCTGGTGGCGTCGTCGATCGAGTGCATCGTGGCCCAGCGGCTGGCGCGCACGCTCTGCACCGCCTGCCGGGTCGAGACCGAGATCTCGATGGAGACGCTGATCGAGAACGGCTTCGTCGCCAGCGAGAGCATCTCCGCCTACGAGGCGCCCGGCTGCCGGCGCTGCGGCGGCACCGGCTACAAGGGCCGGATCGGCCTCTACGAGACGATGCCGATGACCGATGAGATCCGCTCGCTCGCGCTCGAGCGCGGCTCCGCGGCGGAGATCTCGGAGCTGGCGATCTCCCAGGGCATGCAGCGGCTGCGCGACGACGGCCTGGAGAAGATCAAAGAGGGCCTCACGACCATCCCAGAGGTCGTGCGCGTCACCGGCTCCTCGTAGCCCGGAACGACCGAAGGCGGCGCCAGGCGCCGCCCTCGGCCAGTCAGCTGGCTGAGACGCTCAGAGCGACGCCAGGTCCCGGACCTGGGTCAGCCGCAGGTTGTTGCCCGACGGGTCGCGGAAGCCCGAGTCGATGCCGTAGGGGCGCTCCTCGGGCGGCTCGTTGAACTCCACGCCACGTCCCTTGAGCTCCTCGTAGGAGGCCTGGCAGTCGTCGGTGGTGAGGAAGACCGTGCCCGCGAACCCCTTCGCCATCAGGGTGCGCACCTGGTCGGCGGTCTCGTCGTCCATCACCGGCGGACCCGGGATCGCCATCAGCACGATCGCGATGTCGTCCTGTCCGGCGGGACCAACGGTGAGCCAGCGGAAGTTGCCCATCTCGGGCAGGGTCACGTCGAGCGCGGACCTCCATGCCGAGCTTCTCGCGTGTAGAACGCGAGCGCCTCGTCCTGGTCGTGAACCCACAGCTGGGCGGTGCTGATCTGGATCATCTTGTCCTCCGAAGTCGACGTATCGTGACCTCGGCCACACTACGTAGACGTCGAGCCGTCTGTCTTCTCGAAACGTGCTGTTTAGCGGACGCGAGTGGGCGCGCACGACGCAGGCCGGGATCAGGGCCTGCTGGGACGCCGGCGGGAAGGTGGCGCGGTAGGCGGTGGGCGACATGCCGTAGGTGCGCGTGAAGCTCGTGGTGAACGAGCCGACGCTCTGCAGGCCGACCGAGAAGCAGATGTCCGCCACCGAGCGGTCGGTGTTGCGCAGCAGCGCCGCGGCGCGCTCCAGGCGCCGGGTGAGCAGGTACGTGTGCGGCGACTCGCCGAACGCGCGCCGGAAGCCGCGGCTGAAGTGCGCGCGCGAGAGGCCGGCGGCGCGGGCCAGGTCGTCCACCTTGAGCGGCTCGAAGTAGCGGGCGTCGGCGAGGTCCTTGGCGCGCAGGAGATGGCGTGCGGGCGGTACGAAGGCCATGGCCTTCAGTATTGCGCCTAGGGCCGCGCGACCAGCTCGAGCAACTTCGCCAGCAGCGGTCCGTTGGCCGCGGCCGAGGCCGGGAGGATCGCCCTCCAGCTCGGCCACGGCGCCGCCCGCCTCCGTGACCAGCAGCGCTCCCGCCGCCGAGTCCCAGTGCTTGAGGCCGCGCTCGAAGTAGCCGTCGAGCCGCCCCACGGCCACCCAGGCGAGATCCAGCGCGGCGGCTCCCGCCCGGCGCACGTCGCGCACGCGCGGCAGCACCTCTCGCAGGAGCTCTGCCTGCGCCGCTCGCACCGCGGCCTCGTAGGAGAAGCCCGTGCCTATCAGGGCGGTGTCGAGGCGCTCCTCGGCGCTCACGCGGGCGCTGCGGCCGTTCAGGGTGCAGCCGGCGCCGCGCTCGGCGCAGAAGGTCTCCTCGCGCAGCGGGTCGTGGATCACGCCCACGAGCGCCGCCGTCGGCGTCCTCGAGCGCGACGCTCACGCACCAGGCGGGGAAGCCGTAGAGGTAGTTGATCGTGCCGTCGAGCGGGTCGACCACCCAGCGCCTGCCGCTGTCTCCGGCGCGCTCGGAGCCCTCCTCGCCCAGCAGGCCGTCGTCCGGGCGCTCGCTGTGCCAGCAGATCGCGGATGGCGGCCTCCGAGGCCCTGTCCGCCTCTGACACGAGGTCGGTGGCGCTGGACTTGCTCTCGACGTCTCTCGCGGGCCCTCCGTAGCGCTCGAGCAGCAGCTCGCCGGCCATGCGCGCGGCACGCTGGGCTAGCTCGAGATCGGTCAGGAGACCGCCCGAATGACGACCACGACCACGATCACAGCAGCGGCAACCCCGATGGCGTAGAGCAGGAAGCGGAAAGCCGCGCCTTCGGAGCGAAGGGGGTTCTGCATTCAGGTCGCAGATCGCAGGTCGCAGGTCGCGGCAGCGACGTCCAGGGACTCCTCGTCCACCGCGCGGCTCGAAGTAGACGGTCCGCAAGAAGCAGGTCCGCGACCCGCGACCTGCGACCCGCGACCTCAAATGATGTACAGCGCCGTGAACACCACGATCCACATGACATCCACGAAGTGCCAGTAGATGCCGGGCACCTCGACGCCGCGGTGCTCCTCGGGCTGAAGTGGCCGCGGTTGGCGCGGATGTTCGCGAACAGGAGCAGGATCAGGCCGACCGTAGACGTGCGCTCCGTGCAGGCCGGTGAGGCCGTAGAAGATCGAACCCTGGGCGTGGTCCGCGGGGCCCAGCCGAGGTGCACGTACTCGTTGATCTGCACCGTGAGGAACGTGAGGCCCGAGGAAGAAGGTGGCGAACAGGCCCGCCCGCATGCCGGAGCGGTTGCCGTTCTTCGTGGCCACCGAGCGCCCAGTGCATGGTGAAGCTCGACGAGATCAGGACGGCGGTGTTGCAGGCCGCGACCAGCACGGGAATCTCGGTGCCGGGCGCGGGCCACGGGTCCCCCTTCACGACCCGCATGAAGAAGTAGGCCGTGAAGAACGCTCCGAAGAGCATGACCTCCGAGATGATGAAGAGCAGCATGCCGAGCAGCTGGGCGTCGACCCGCGAGGATCGGTTCGCCGTCGGCGGCCCGTGGTGCTCGTCGTGCTCGTGGCCGTGCGGCGATCGATGCCGATTCCATCAGGCCGCCGCCCCCTCAGCCGCCTCTTGCTGGGTGACCTCGATGTGCTCGACCGGCTTGCCGGTGGCGCTCTTCGTGCGCTCGATCAGGTTGGTGCGCAGCCAGCCCGAGCGCTCGCCCGGGAAGGTCGAGATCACGATCTCGTCGACCGTGTAGAACTGGAGCGCGTTCTGGATCGCCGTGAAGGGATCCGGATCGCCCACCTGGCCGGTGCACTCGAGCCCGGCCTCGCGCAGGCGCGCGAGCGTCTGCGCGAGCCGCGTGCGCCGCCTCCTCGGCCGTGCCCTCGCCGCGGCGGGCAGATCACGATGAAGCGGTGCGGGGAGGCCTGCGCCTTGGTGCGCAGCAGATCGATCAGCGGCTGCCCGCCGACGGTCTGGTTGGCCACCACGAGGGTGCTGACGCTTGTGCGCGCGGTCGGCGTCGAGGTCCACCACCACGTGCGTCGACGGGGAGCCCGCTGTCGCCCCGGATGCGCTCCACCAGGTCGCGGCGCAGCCAGCCCGAGCGCGTCTCCGGATGGGTGGAGATGATGATCTCGTCGGCGTGGTACTGAGCGATGCCGTCCATCGTGGCCGCGTAGGGATCGGGGTCCATCACCTCGCCGTCGGCCTCGATGCCCGCCTCGCGCAGCTCCGCGAGCGTGGTCTCGAGGCGGTTCTCGGCGGCGGCAAGCGCGAGGTCGTCGTAGATCACGTAGCCGTGCCTGGGCTCGTTCTGCGGGCAGATGACGTGGAAGCGGGCCGGACCCTGCGCCGCGCGCGCCTTGCACGGCGTCGACCAGCGCGCGGCCGCCGACGGTCTCGTTCGCCACCACGAGGACAGTCTTCGCGTCGCCGTCGCTCATTCAGGGCCCACCGGTGGGTGTGCGCTCCGCCGCCGCCGGCAGGCGCCGCTCCGCCGGCCGCGACCGCCTTGCGTTCCTTGAAGCACGCCGTGCACGGCGCCCGGGACGCCGTACTCGTACGGGCCGCCGACCACGGTCGGCACCTCGTCGAAGTTGAAGATCGGAGGCGGCGAGGACACCTGCCACTCGAGCGTGTGCGCGCGCCACGGGTTGGCCGCGGCCTTGGCGGCCGTGCCGCCAGCTGGTGACGATGTTGTAGACGAAGATGAAGAACGTCATCCCGAAGATGAAGCTCGACACCGAGATGAACGCGTTCATCGCCGCGTACTTGTGCGCGTAGTCGGCCACGCGCCGCGGCATGCCGTCGATGCCGACCAGGTGCATCGGGCCGAAGGTGAGGTTGAAGAAGATGAACGACAGCCAGAAGTGGAGCTTGCCGAGGGTCTCGTCGTACATCCGGCCGGTCATCTTCGGGAACCAGTGGTAGATGCCCGCGAAGATCGTGAACACGCTGCCGCCGAACAGCACGTAGTGGATGTGCGCGACGACGAAGTACGTGTCCGACACGTGGATGTCGAACGGGATGACGGCGAGCATGATGCCGCTGATCCCGCCGAGCGTGAACATGGTGATGAAGCCGAGCGCGAACAGCATGGGCGTGCGTCAGGTGGATCACCCCTCTCCATAAGCGTCGCGAGCCACGAGAAGATCTTGATGCCGGTCGGCACCGCGATCAGCATCGTGGTGATCATCATCGGCACGCGCAGCCACGGGAACATGCCCGAGACGAACATGTGGTGCGCCCAGACGGTGAAGCCGAGCACGACGATCGCCATCAGCGAGAACGCCATCATCCGATAGCCGAAGATCGGCTTTCGGGCGTGCGTCGATATGACCTCGCTGATGATCCCGAACCCGGGCAGCATCATGATGTAGACGGCCGGGTGGGAGTAGAACCAGAAGACGTGCTGGTACATCAGCACGTCGCCGCCGTTGACGGAGTCGAAGAAGTTCGTGTGCAGCGCCGCGGTCGAGCAGCACGAAGAACTGCGAGCCGGCGATGAACGGCGTGGCGATCACCACGAGCAGCGAGGTGGTGAAGTTCGCCCAGACCAGCAGCGGCATGCGCCAGAACGTCATGCCGGGCGCGCGCATCGTGATGATCGTGACCAGGAAGTTCAGCGCGGTGGCGATCGACGAGGCGCCCGCGAACTGCACCGCCGATCGAGAAGAACGTCTGGCCGAGCGGCGTGTCGGTGGAGAGCGGCGCGTAGGCGGTCCAGCCGGTGGCGAACGACGCCGCCGGGGGCGAAGAAGCTCGCCAGCATCATGATCCCGGCCATCGGCAGCATCCAGAACGAGAGCGCGTTCAGGCGCGGGAACGCCATGTCCGGCGCGCCGATCATCAGCGGCAGCACGTAGTTCGCGATGCCCGCGAAGACCGGGATGATGAACAGGAAGATCATCAGCGACGCGTGCACCGAGAACAGGCCGTTGAAGGTGTTCGGGTCCGACGAACTGCATGCCCGGCGCGGCCAGCTCGGCGCGCATCAGCATCGCCATCAGGCCGCCGGCCACGAAGAAGAAGAAGGTGGTGCAGATGTACTGGAGGCCGATGACCTTGTGGTCGGTGTTGACGCGGAAGTAGTCCTTCCACGTGGTGGCGCCGTGGCCGGAGTGGTCCTCGGGGATGGTCGGCGCGCCCGAGGCCCAGCGGAACCAGTAGTCGAAGCAGCCGATGCCGATCAGGAACGACGAGCGGCGAGCGTGATCAGGCTCGACGGTGGTGATCGCCTCGCCGTCGATCAGCGGGTGCCAGCCGTAGAGCGCGCGGACGGCGACGACGATGCCGAACCCGAGCGCGAACCCGATCGGGGTCGAGATCAGCAGCGCGGTACCAGCCGGGGGCCTCAGCTTTGCCGCATAGGTCATCCGCTCAGGACTCTCCTCATTTGCCGCCGACGCTCAAAAGGTACTTGACCAGGGTGTCCAGCTGCTGAGCCGTCAGCGACTGGCCGAAGGTCGCCGGCATGACCCCCTTGGGGAAGCCGGGTACCGTGAAAGCGCCGGGGTCCTCGATCGGATTGGGTGACGTACTGCTCGGGCTCTCGCCGAGCTGCTTGCCGTACTTGTTGGCGTTGGCCACCAGATTGTTGAGGTTCGGGCCGACGGTGCCGGTGGCGTTCGCATCGGCGAGCGTGTGGCAGCTGTTGCAGCCGTTCGCCGTGAACAGCGCCTTGCCCGCGGCGCTGGCGGTGCTCGCCCCGCCGCCCCGGCGGGGCCGCCGCGGCCGGGGCGCCCTTCTGCCAGCCTCGTGAGCCAGGCGTTGAACTGCGGCTGGGGCACCACGTGCACGGGCACGCGCATCGTCGAGTGGCCGAGGCCGCACAGCTCCGCGCACACCACCGTGTAGTGTGCCGACGCGGTTGGGCGTGAGCCGGATGTGCGTGGTCGATCCCGGGCACCGCGTCCTCCTTGAGCCGGAACTCGGGCACCCAGAACGAGTGGATCACGTCCTTGGCGCAGATCCGGAAGTAGACCGGCTGGTCGTCGGCCAGCTCGAGCGTGTTGGCTGGTGACCTGGCCCGGCCCCGTGCCGCCGCAGGCGCCGGGATCGGCGGTGGCGCCGTTCTTCGCGTACTGGAAGTGCCAGGTGAACTGCTGCCCCACCACGTTGATCGTGCGCTCGTTCGGCTTCTTCGCCTCGACGTCGTTCAGGACGACCCAGCCGTAGACCGCCAGGCCGGTGACCATCAGGAACGGGATCGTGACCCAGATGATCTCGAGCCGCGTGTTGCCGTGGATCGGCGCGCCGTCGCTCATGTCGCCCGGCTTGCGCGCGGAACTTCACCACGCTGTAGATCGCGACCGTCATCACGAGCACGAAGACCGGCACCGAGCAGATCAGGAGGACGTCGTACAGCGTGTCGATCTTGTGCGCCGCGGTGTCCGCCGACGTGGGGAACCAGTGGATGTCCAGCGACGATCGCGATGCCGATGATCGACGCCACGACGCCGATCGTGAGCATCTGAACCACTGGGTGCTTACGCACGGGCTCTGTCCCGACCCCTCGTCACGGCGCGCGAGTTTACCCGCCGCCCGCGATGTATGGCAGTGGGGCGGTCGGCCGGCCCGGCGGAACGCCGGCTCAGGTCGCCGTGCCGTCGCCGCCGGGGCGGAAGCTCGACGGCGGCGCGCCATGGTGGCGGCGGAAGGTCTTGGCGAACTGCGCGGGCTGGCGATAGCCCACGCTGTGGGCGACCTGGCGAACCGGCATGGAGCCCTCGCGCAGCAGCTCGAGCGCCTTCTGCATGCGCACGCGGGCGAGGTACGTGCGGAAGGTCGTGTGGCCGACCTCGGGAACGCTCGCTGCAGCTGGCGGCGGGAGGTCGCGATCTGGGCCGCCACCGTGTTCAGGTCGATGCGGGCTGGCGGTAGTCGCGCTCGATGATCGCCACTGCCTCCCGGAAGAGGGTCTGCGCCGGACGAGGGTTGCGGGTCTGTTGCTCATCTTCAGTAAGGACAACGCGCGCAGGGCCGAAACGTTGGATTCAACGTGCCAACTTGCATGATCAGTTCCCGGGTTCTTTGGGTATTCACATGAATCACCGCAGGCAGGGGCCTCGGCTTGGTTAAGATTGCGTCAATCGCCACTAGCGGGTCTGAGGACCGGATTGGAGGGGGCATGCAGGTCAGCGACGGGATGAGCTCGGTGATCCTCACGATCGGTCTCAGCCACACGCTGCGCGATGCCGCGCGGGCGATGGCCGAGCGCAAGGTCGGGGCGGCGGTGGTCATCGATCCCGATCAGCCGGGTCCCGGGATCATCACCGAGCGCGACCTGCTCGAGTCGCTCGGCCGCGGCCAGACCCCGACCGCGAGCTCGTGGCCGATCACCTGTCGGCCAACCTGACCTTCGCCCAGAGCCGACTGGTCGCTGGAGCGCGCGGCGGAGGCGATGGTCAGGGGCGGCTTCCGCCACCTCGTGGTCGTTGAGGGCGGCGAGACGGCAGGCATCCTCTCGATGCGAGACATCGTGAGGTGCTGGACGCGTGATGGGGCGACCTGTGATGTGCCGGAGGGCGCGAACGCCGCTTAGGAGGTACGGAGTACGGATTTACGGAGTACGGACCTGCGGGATGCGTGGATCACCAGTCCGTACTTCCGTACTTCTGTACTTCCGTAGTCCCGCTTGACTAGTGCTCAAGCGGCAGATCATTCAGCTCTTCGCGAGCCGACTTGATCCACTTGAAGATCGCCACGAGGGCGATGGCCATCCCGATGCCGAAGATCACCCACGAGAGCAGGATGCCGACCAGGCCGACGGTGAGGCCGAAGGCGGTCCACACCGGGAGGAAGCTCGGCTCCGGCAGATGGATCTCCTCGCTGGGCGGCGGGAGCTCCGCGTCGGTCTGAGGGGCAGCGGCTCGCGCGTCATCAGTAGAGGTATGCGGCGACGAACGCGAGGGCGAAGAGGATGAGCGAGATCGCACCGGCGATCAGCGCCGTGCGGATGTTGCGACTCGCAAGACGACGATCCATGGCCGGGCACTTTACAGAGCCGAGGCGTTGACCTACCGGCTTGTATCGTCCGGTGGCGTTTCGCGACCCCGGGTGGAGAAGAAGAACGACTTGACCGAGCTGAGCGTCGGCGTCGACGTCGGAGGGACCAAGGTGGCGGCGGCCGCGGTCGCCGGCACCACCCTGCTCGAGATGCACGAGCGGCCCACGATGCTCACGAGCGGCGAGGCGCTGGTCGACGAGATCGAGCTCGCCGCGCGGGAGGTGATCTCGCGCGCCGGGCAGCCGGTCGCGGTCGGGATCGGCGTGCCCTCGCAGATCGACTTCGCCACCGGCCGGGTGATCACGAGCGTGAACATCCCGCTCGCCGGCTTCAACCTGCGCGAGGACCTGGGCACCAGGCTCGGGCTGCCCGTGTACGTGGACAACGACGCGAACTGCGCCGCGCTGGCCGAGGCCCACCACACCGAGGGCGGCCCCTCGAAGCTGCTCGTGATGTACACGATCGGCACCGGCGTGGGGGGCGGCGTGGTGATCGACGGGCACGTATTTCGCGGGGCCACCGGGCTCGGCGCCGAGCTCGGGCACGTCGTGATCCAGGCGGACGGCCCGGAGTGCCCGGGCAACTGCCCGAGCCGCGGCTGCATGGAGGCGCTCTGCAGCGGGCTGGCGCTCGAGCGCGACGCGACGAGCGTCGGGCGCGCGAAGCCGGAGTCGCCGCTCGGGCGGATCGTCGCCGAGCACGGCAAGGTCACCGGCCGCGCCACCGTGGCTGCCGCCCGCGAGGGTGACCCTGATGCCGTCGAGCTGCTCCAGAAGCTCGGCACCTGGCTCGGGGTGGGAATCTCGAACGCCATGAACGTGTTCGAGCCAGAGGCGATCGTGATCGGCGGCGGCCTGTCGCGCGGCGTCGGATCTCTTCCTGCCGCGCGCGATTGACGAGGCAAGATCGCGGGCATTGCCGGCACTGCTTTCGAAGATGCGCGTCGACGTGGCGCACGGCGGTGCCGCCGCCGGCGTGATCGGCGCGGCCCTGCTCGCCGCGCAAGAACACGCGCTGGCCGATACTCACACGCACACAGCAATCGAAGGGGCCCTATGACCGCCACCACGCCGACCGACACCCGAGCCCTCGACGAGCTCTGCGTCAACACGATCCGCACGCTGTCAATGGACGCAGTCCAGCGCGCGAACTCGGGCCATCCGGGGGCGCCGATGGCGCTCGCGCCGCTCGCGTACGTGCTCTACACGCGCGTCATGAAGCACAGCCCGCGCAACCCGGACTGGTTCGACCGCGACCGCTTCGTGCTCTCCGCCGGTCACGCGTCGATGCTGCTCTACTCGTCGCTCTACCTGTCCGGCTACGGGCTCGACCTGGATGACCTGAAGGCCTTCCGCCAGCTCGGCAGCCGCACGCCCGGCCACCCGGAGCGCAAGGAGGCCCCCGGCGTGGAGACCACCACCGGCCCGCTCGGGCAGGGCGTGGGCAACGCGGTCGGCTTCGCGCTGGCCGAGCGGATGCTGGCCGCTCGCTTCAACCGCCAGGGCCACAAGATCGTGGACCACCACACCTTCTGCATCGCCAGCGACGGGGACATGATGGAGGGCATCGGCAGCGAGGCCTGCTCGCTCGCCGGCCACCTCGGGCTTGGGCGCCTCACGGTCTTCTACGACAACAACCACATCTCGCTCGACGGCCCCACGAACATGTCCTTCTCCGAGGACGTGGGCGCGCGCTTCGAGGCCTACGGCTGGCACGTGCAGGACCTGGGCGAGGAGATCGAGCTCGATCGGATCGAGGAGGCGACCCGCGCCGCGATGGAGGTGGAGGACCGTCCCTCGCTCGTGATCCTGCGAACTCACATCGGCTTCGGTAGCCCGAACAAGCAGGACACGGCCAAGGCGCACGGCAGCGCACTGGGCGAGGAGGAGGTGGAGCTGACCAAGAAGGCCTATGGCTGGCCGACGCTCGAGCCGTTCTGGGTGCCCGAGGAGGCGCTCGCCCACTGCCGGCAGGCCGTGGAGCGCGGCGCCGAGTTCGAGCAGGAGTGGGACCGAGCGCGCCGCCGCCTACGAGGCGAAGCATCCCGACCTCTGGAACGAGCTGAAGCTGGCGATCGACGCTGCGCTGCCGCCCGGCTGGCGACAGGGCCGCACCCGCTTCGACCCGGGCGACGAGGCCTCGATGGCCACCCGCAAGGCATCTGAGACGGTGATCCAGTGGGCGGCCTCCACGGTGCCCACGCTCGTGGGCGGGGCGGCCGACCTGTCGTCCTCCACGCTGACCACGATCGCCGACTCGGACCACATCACCGCCGGCGCCTACGAGGGCCGCAACATCAACTTCGGCGTGCGCGAGCACGCGATGGGGGCGATCGTGAACGGGCTCACGCTGCACGGCTGGCGCGCGTTCGGCGCGACCTTCCTGCAGTTCTCCGACTACATGAAGAACCCGATCCGGCTGGCCTCGCTGATGAAGCTGCCGTCGATCTTCGTCTACACGCACGACTCGATCGGCCTCGGCGAGGACGGGCCCACGCACCAGCCGGTGGAGCATCTGGCCGGGCTGCGGGCGATTCCCGGCCTCTACGTGCTCCGGCCGGCGGACGCCAACGAGACCGCCCAGGCATGGGAGTTCGCGCTCGCGCAGACCGAGCATCCGACGGCTTTCGCGCTGTCGCGCCAGGGGCTGCCGGTGATCGACCCCGACGTGATGCCGGACGACGCGGTGGAGCGCGGTGCCTACGTGCTCTACGACGCGGCGGATGGCAAGGAACCGGAGGCGATCCTCATGGGAACCGGCTCGGAGGTCGGCCTGTGCGCCTCGGCGCGCGACCTGCTGGAGGCCGAGGGCATCCCCACGCGCGTGGTGAGCATGCCCTGCCTCGAGCGCTTCCTCGAGCAGGACGAGGCCTACCGTCGCTCCGTGCTGCCGCCGGAGGTGGCGGCGCGCGTGGCGGTGGAGGCGGCCAGTCCGCTCGGATGGGATCGGTTTGTGGGCGACCGCGGGACGGTTATCGGGATGACCACGTTTGGCGACTCGGCACCCGCTAAGGATGTCTTTGCGCACTTCGGGTTCACGCCCGAGAACGTGGCCGAGCAAGCTCGGCTGCTGTGGAAGCGCTTCAAGGCCTGAGAGGAGCACCAGATATGAGCGTTGCCCAGGGAGTGAACGAGCGGCTGGCCGCCCTGACCGAGGCCGGCACCAGCGTCTGGCTCGACCAGATCCGGCGCAACCTGATCGAGTCGGGCGAGCTCGAGCGGATGGTGCGCGAGGACTCGCTGCGCGGGGTCACCGCCAACCCGTCGATCTTCGAGAAGGCGATCCTCGGCAGCCCGGACTACGACGAGGAGCTGGCCGAGCTCGCGCGCCAGGACTACGAGGCGCGCGACATCTACCGCCGCCTGGCGGTGGAGGACGTCCAGCTCGCGGCCGACGTGCTGCGCCCCGTATGGGACGCGACGGGCGGCGTGGACGGCTACGTGTCGCTCGAGGTGGCGCCGCGCCTGGCGCACGACACCGAGGGCACGATGGAGCAGGTGCGCCAGTACTGGGGCCTGATCGACCGGCCCAACGCGATGATCAAGATCCCGGGCACCGAGGAGGGCGTGCCCGCGATCGAGCAGGCGATCTACGAGGGCATCAACGTCAACGTGACGCTGCTGTTCGCGGTCGACATGTACGCCAAGGCCGCAGAGGCCTACATCCGCGGGCTCGAGCGCCGCCGTGACGAGGGCAAGTCGATCGACGACCTGCACTCGGTGGCCAGCTTCTTCGTCTCGCGCGTGGACACCGAGGCCGACAAGCGGCTCGAGGCGCTCGGCAACACGGAGCTGCAGGGCACCGCCGCGGTCGCCAACGCGCGCAAGGCCTACATCCACTTCAAGGAGATCTTCCACGGCGAGCGCTTCGCGTCGCTGCTCGACGCCGGCGCGCACGTGCAGCGCCCCCTCTGGGCCTCGACCGGCACGAAGAACCCGCACTACTCGGAGACGAAGTACATCGACGAGCTGGTGGCGCCCGAGACCGTGAACACGATCCCGATGGCCACGCTGCTCGCGTTCGCCGAGCGCGGCCTGGTCACGGGCGCGACCGCGGACGCTGACCCGGCGCAGGTCGACGCCGAGCTGAAGGCGCTCGCCGACGCCGGCGTGGATATGGCGGACGTCACGGCCAAGCTGCTGGTGGACGGCATCGAGCAGTTCAACGTGGCGATGCGCAAGCTGCTCGAGGGGATCGACGCGCGACGTGC
Organism: uncultured Thermoleophilaceae bacterium; assembly: GCA_963729205.1. Classification (GTDB taxonomy): domain Bacteria; phylum Actinomycetota; class Thermoleophilia; order Solirubrobacterales; family Thermoleophilaceae; genus JAICJR01. The sequence continues at coordinate 58,963 of CAVSNA010000019.1, read as the reverse complement.
CGCGGTTGTCACCGGGCGGCCCGAAGCCGATCCGGGCGGCGATCCCGCACGAGCTGGAGCACGCGCTGGCCGAGCGCGTGCAGCGCGCCTCGCAGGAGGACGTGGCCCGGCGCGTCTGGCGTCGTGACGAGAGCCTCTGGGGCGGGCCGGGCGTGCCCGAGATCGGCAACCGGCTGGGCTGGCTGACGGTGGCCGAGTCGATGCTCGAGGAGGCCGACGCGCTCGAGGCGTTCGCGCGCGACGTGGCCGCGGAGGGCATGACGGACGCGGTGCTGCTCGGGATGGGCGGCTCCAGCCTCGCGCCCGAGGTGCTCCGGCGGACCTTCGGCAAGACCGAGGGCGCGCTCGAGCTGCACGTGCTCGACTCGACCGACGCCGGCGCGATCCTCGACCTCGAGCAGCAGCTCGACCTGGAGCACACGCTGTTCATCGTCTCGACCAAGTCCGGCGGGACGATCGAGACGCTCTCGCTCGCGCGCTACTTCGAGTCGCGGCTCTCGGAGCGCGTGGACATGGGCGCCGTGGGCGCCCACTTCATCGGCATCACCGATCCGGGCAGCTCGCTCGTGAAGCTGGCGGAGGACCACGGCTGGCGCCGCGTGTTCCTCGCCGACCCGGACATCGGCGGCCGCTACTCCGCGCTGTCGCACTTCGGGATGGTGCCGGCGGCGCTCGCGGGCGTGGACATCCGGGCGATCCTCGAGCGCGCACAGGTGGCCGAGCAGCGCTGCCAGAACTACGACCAGGGCGAGGGCAACTCGGGCCTCTGGCTCGGCCTGATGATCGGCGAGCTGGCGCTCCAGGGGCGCGACAAGCTCACCTTCGTGGTGGACGAGCCGATCGCCAGCTTCGGCCTCTGGGCCGAGCAGCTCGTGGCGGAGTCCACCGGCAAGCAGGGCAGGGGCATCCTGCCCGTGGCGGGCGAGCCGCTCGGCACGCCCGAGTCGTACTCGAAGGACCGCGTGTTCCTGCACCTGCGCAACGAGCAGAGCCCCGACGACGACCACGACGCCGCCATCGAGGCGCTGGCCGCCGCCGGTCACCCGACGGTCACCGCCGGTATGGAGGGGCCCGCCGACCTCGGCAGCCTGTTCTTCTTCGCCGAGTTCGCCACGGCCGTGGCCGGCTGGGTGCTCGAGATCAACCCGTTCGACCAGCCGAACGTGCAGGAGGCGAAGGACAACACCGCACGCGTGCTGGACGGCTACGCCAAGGAGGGACGGCTGCCGGATGCGCCGGACGCCTCGGACGACGCGCTGCGCGCGCTGCTCGACCGGGTCGAGCCCGGGCACTACCTCGCGATCATGGGCTACGTCGAGCCCGCGGACGAGTTCGAGGCCGCGGCGGAGGAGCTGCGCGTGGTCGTCCGGGACGCGAAGCAGGCGGCCACCACGTTCGGCTACGGCCCGCGCTTCCTGCACTCCACGGGGCAGCTCCACAAGGGCGGCCCGCCCACCGGGGTGTTCCTCCAGCTGATCCACGACGGCGACCGGGACGCCGAGGTGCCGGATGCCGGCTACAGCTTCACCACGCTCAAGAACGCTCAGGCGATAGGCGACCTGGACACCCTGCGATCCCACGGCCTGCCGGCCGAGCGCCTGCGCCTCGAGGGCGACAGGGTGGCGGCGCTGCGGGCGCTAACTCAGAAGGTCAAGGAGATGCTCTGATGCAGATCGGCTTCGTAGGGCTGGGCCGCATGGGCGGCAACATGGTCCACCGGATCCTGCGCGACTCGGATAACAAGGTCGTGGCCTGGGACCCGGGCGAGCGCGGCCGTGCAGGCGGCGGTGGGGCTGGGAGCCGCCGGCGGCGACTCGCTCGAGGACATGGTGGCGAAGCTCGACAAGCCGCGCGCGGTGTGGCTGATGGTGCCCTCGGGCGCGCCCACCCAGCAGACGATCGAGAAGCTCTACGAGCTGCTCGACGAGGGCGACATGATCATCGACGGCGGCAACTCGAGGTGGACGGACTCGAAGCAGAACGGCGAGACGGCCGCCACGCACGGGATCGAGTTCGTCGACGTGGGCACGAGCGGCGGCGTGTGGGGCCTCGAGGTGGGCTACTGCATGATGGTCGGCGGCAGCGAGGCCGCGGTCGCGCGGCTCGCGCCGATCCTCGACGTGCTGGCGCCGCCCGACGGCTGGAAGCGCATGGGCGGCCACGGCTCCGGCCACTACGTGAAGATGGTCCACAACGGGATCGAGTACGGGCTGCTCCAGGCGTACGCCGAGGGCTTCGAGATCCTGCACGCCTCCGACTACGAGCTCGACCTCCCCGGCATCTCCCACCTCTGGAACCAGGGCTCCGTGATCCGCTCCTGGCTGCTCGAGCTGGCCGAGCGCGCCTACGACGCGGACGGCGGCGACCTCGAGGGGATCCGCGGCTACGTGGACGACTCCGGCGAGGGGCGCTGGACGGTCTTCGACGCGATCGACAAGAACGTGCCCGCGCCGGTGATCACCCTCAGCCTGCTGGCCCGCTTCACCTCACGCCAGGACGAGTCATATTCGGCCAAGGTCATCGCGGCGCTGCGCAATCAGTTTGGGGGGCATCCGGTGAAGCATGAATAGGTGCGGGTCTCAGGTGTCGGGTGTGGGGACCGAGGCCGGTCAGGCTTCCGTGCGTACGCGACGCTCTCCCGTCAGAACGACCACCCTGGACAAAGCCCGACACCCGACACCCGAGACCCGACACCCGATGGCCACAATCGAAGAAAACCCACTCGTCGAAGGCCTCGAGCGCACCCCCGTCCATCCCACGACGCTGATCATCTTCGGCGGCACCGGGGATCTGTCGCAGCGCAAGCTGCTGCCGGCGGTCTACAACCTCGCTCACGAGGGGGCGCTGCCCGAGCGCTTCAACCTGATCGGGTGCGCCCGGCGGGACATCCCGCACGACGACTTCCGCGACTTCGCGCGCGATGCGATCAACAAGTACTCGCGCGCGGCACCCCGACGAGGCCGTGCTCTCGTCGCTGCTCGACCGCTTCCACTACGTGGGCGGCAACTTCGACGACCCTGCCGCGTACGACCAGATCAGCCAGCTCGCGGGCGAGCTGGACCAGGAGGCGGGCGTTCCGTTCAACCGCGTCTTCTACCTCGCCACGGCGCCGGGCTTCTTCGAGACGATCGCGGAGCTGCTCGGCGACCACAAGCTCGACCAGTGCGAGGCCGAGGTGCGCCTGGTGGTGGAGAAGCCGTTCGGGCACGACCTCGAGTCGGCGAAGGAGCTCAACCGCGCGCTCCTGTCCGTGTTCGAGGAGCGCCAGATCTACCGGATCGACCACTACCTGGGCAAGGAGACGGTCCAGAACATGCTGGTGCTGCGCTTCGGCAACGGCATCTTCGAGCCGCTCTGGAACCGCAGCTACATCGACAACGTGCAGATCACCGCGGCCGAGGACATCGGCATCGGCACGCGGGCCGAGTACTACGACCACTCCGGGGCGCTGCGCGACATCGTGCAGAACCACCTGCTCCAGCTGCTCACGATCCTCACGATGGAGCCGCCGGTGTCGTTCTCCGCCGACGAGGTGCGCAACGAGAAGGTGAAGGTGCTGCACGCGATCAAGCCGCCGCTGGTCGAGGAGGTGCCCGAGCGCGTCGTGCGCGCCCAGTACGGGCCGGGCGTGGCGGAGGGCAAGGAGGTGCCGGGCTACCTCGAGGAGAAGGGCGTCGCGCCCGGCTCGACCACCGAGACCTACGTGGCCACGCGGCTGACCATCGACAACTGGCGCTGGGCCGGTGTGCCGATCTTCCTGCGCGCCGGCAAGCGGCTGTCGCGCAAGACGACCGAGATAGCCGTGACGCTCAAGCCGGTGCCCCACCTGGCCTTCCAGCAGTCCGGCTCGCTCGGCGTGCAGCCCAACCAGCTGATCCTCAGCGTGCAGCCCAACGAGGGCGTCTCGCTCTCGCTCGTGGCCAAGATCCCGGGCGCGCGGATGCGCGTGCGGCCGGTGAACATGGAGTTCCTCTACGGCACGTCGTTCATGTCGCAGTCGCCCGAGGCCTACGAGCGGCTGATCCTCGACACCATGCGCGGCGACGCCACGCTGTTCGCGCGCGACGACGAGGTGGAGGCCGCGTGGTCGATCGTCGATCCGATCCTCCAGGCGTGGTCGCAGGACGAGAGCCCGCTGCCCCAGTACCCGGCCGGCTCGTCGGGCCCGCAGGAGGCGGACACGCTGCACGAGGACCTGGAGTGGCGGCCGCTGTGACCGCAGAGGTCTGGGCGGCTGACGACACCACCCCGGCGGACATCGATTCCGCGCTCCGGGCGCTGCTCGAGGAGCAGCATGCCAAGGAGCAGGCGGTGGCCCCCGCGCGGGTGCTGAACATGGTCACGGTGGTGGACCGCGCCTGGCGCGGCGAGATCCTCAACCGCCTGGAGCGCGTGGGCCGCTACCACCCCTCGCGCACGATCGTCTGCGCGGTGGAGGAAGGGCGTACGACCCTCGACGCGCGCGCCACGCTCAGCGTGGACGGCACGGTGGACGAGAACGGGATCTCGGTGGTGGAGGAGCGGGTGGAGATCCGGCTCGGGCCGAGCCACCTGCGCCGGCTCGACTCGATCGTCGACTCGCTGATCCTGCCCGACCTCACGACCGTGGTGTGGGCGCCGCACGGGCACGACGAGGCGATCGACGCGCTGCGCGGCCTGGCGGACGTGGTGCTGCTCGACTCCATGGACCAGCCGGACATGCGCGCGGCGGTGAAGCGCGTCAGCGGGCTGGCCGACCACGTCTACGTGGTTGACCTGGCCTGGCTGCGCAGCACGCCCTGGCGCGAGCGGATCGCCGCCACCCTCGACCCCGACCAGTGGCGCCCAGCGCTGCGGAAGATCACCCGCGTGGTGATCCGCCACCGGCCGGACTCGGCGGTGAGCGGGGTGCTGCTGCTCGGCTGGTTCGCGTCGCGGCTGGGCTGGGAGCCGGGCTCGCTGGTCCAGGAGAACGGCCGCCACCACGCCCGCGCGACCGCCGGCAAGCTCGAGGTGAAGGTGGATCTCGAGCCGGTGCCGGAGCTGGGCGCGCCCGGCCTGGCCGGGATCGTCCTCGAGACGGCCGAGGGCCTGAGCCTGTCGCTCGATCGCGCGCGCGGCGGCCTCGCCGCCAAGCGCCGCACCCCCGACGGCAAGGAGACGAGCTGGGTGGTGCTCGGCGCCTCGCGCGGCGAGGCGGGCATCCTCGGCGAGGGCATCCGCCAGGCGCTGCTGCGCGACCCCACGTACGCGCCCGCCGTGATGTGCGCCGAGGCGTTCCTCTCGTGAGCGAGCCCGACATCCAGGTCGTGGAGGATCCCGCGGCCGTCGTGGCCAAGCTGCTCGTCGAGGCCGCCGGGGCCGGCAGGCACATCGTGCTCACCGGCGGGTCCACTCCGAAGCTGGCCTACGAGCTCGCGGCCGAGATGGAGGCCGACTGGTCGCGCGCCACGTTCTGGTTCGGCGACGAGCGCTGCGTGCCGCCCGAGCACGAGCACTCGAACTACGGCATGGCGGCGAAGGCCCTGCTCTCGAGGATCCAGCCGGCCGCCGTGGAGCGGATGCGCGGCGAGCTCGGTCCGGATGCGGGAGCCCGCGACTACGAGGCCCGCCTGCGCGACGCCTTCGGCGACGGCATCCCCGAGCTCGACCTGCTGTTGCTCGGGCTCGGCCCGGACGCCCACACCGCGTCGCTGTTCCCCGGCGACGCCGCGCTCGGCGAGCGCGAGCGGCACGTGGTCGGCGTGGAGACGCCCGGCATGGCGCCGCTCGTGGCGCGCATCAGCCTCACGCTGCCCGTGATCAACGCCGCCCGCGAGGTGATCTTCCTGGTCACGGGCGAGGACAAGGCCGAGGCGGTGGCGCGAGCGTTCGGGGGCCTGCGGCCCGGGCCCGAGGCTCCGGCCTCGCTGGTGCGCCCCGCCCACGGCACCCTCACCGTGCTGCTGGACGCAGCCGCGGCGAAGCACCTGCGCTGACGAAGCGGCGCCTCAGCGCGTCTCGCGCCAGGGCCCCGGCGCGGTGTCCAGGATCAGGTTCACGACCCACACGATCAGGGTGGCCCAGACGAGGGTCCAGAACCCGTCCACGGCGAACCCCGACACGATGCTCTGCGTGATCTCGATCATGAGCATCGAGACGAAGAACCAGGCGATGCCCAGCGTGATGACCGCGAACGGGAAGGTCAGAATCTTGAGAATCGGCTTCAGGATGGTGTTCAGCACCCCGAACACCGCGGCGGCCAGGATCAGGTGCCAGCCGTCGTCGACGGTGACGTCGGTGAGGATGATCGCCGCCACCGCGAGCATGATCGCGTTCGCGGCCCAGGACAGCAGCAGACCCTTCATGGCACCGTCACGCTCCTATAGTCAAAGGCCGTCACAGCGATCCTTCGCTGCGTTCGAAATGACATTTCATCGATGATCCACCTCGGCGAGCATCCCATGCGGGGGGGACGGTTCCACATCACCCCTCGCGGGTGATCGAGCGCTGACCATGGCCGATCTGATGGTGGGCACGGAGTTTGCGGGCTGCCGCGTGGAGGAACTCGTGGGTCGCGGAGGCATGGGCGTGATCTATCGCGGCACCGACCTGCGGCTCGAGCGCCCGGTCGCGATCAAGCTGATCGCGGACGAGCGGGCCTCCGACAGCGGCTTTCGCCAGCGCTTCGAGCGTGAGGCCAGGCTCACCGCGGCGATCGACCACCCGAACGTGATTCCCGTCTACGCGGCTGGGGAGGAGGACGGTCACCTCTACCTCGTGATGCGCTACGTGGCCGGGCTGGACCTCCAGGCGCTCCTGAAGAAGGAGGGCCGGCTGGCGCCGGAGCGCGCCGCGCGGGTGGCCGAGCAAGTGGCCGAGGCGCTCGACGCCGCCCATTCGGCCGGGCTGGTGCACCGCGACATCAAGCCCGCCAACGTGCTGCTCGCGGGCGACCACGTCTACCTGAGCGACTTCGGCATCACCCGCGCCGACTCGGGCGCGCGCATCACGGACACGGGCGAGTGGGTGGGCACCGTGGACTTCATGTCCCCGGAGCATCTGCGCGGGGAGAGGACCACGGCGCGCAGCGACGTCTACGCGGTCGGCTGTCTCCTCTACTGCTGCCTGAGCGGCCGGCCGCCGTTCGAGCGCGCAACCGGCGCCGCGACGATCCTCGCCCACCTGGACGACCCGCCGCCACGCGCCTCCGACACCGCGGGCGTGCCGACAGCATTCGACGCGGTGATCGCGCGGGCGCTGGCGAAGGATCCCGCGGACCGTTACCCGTCGGCCGGGGACCTCGGCCGGGCGGCGCGCGCCGCGGCGGCGGGCGAGCAGGCGACGGTGTCGCTGGGCAGCGTCGCGCGCGGCCCCGCCGCCTCGGAGCCGGAGACCGTGCGGCTGCTCGGGGAACGCGCCCCCGCGCCCACCAGCGTGCTGCGCGAGCCGGACAAGACGGTGGCGGTGGCGGTGACGCGCTCGCGGCGTTTTCCGCTCCGCCGCGTGCTGCCGGCGGTCGCGGCGCTGGCCGTCCTGGCGCTGGTGGTCGGGATCGCGGTGGCCAGGTCGGGGAACAAGCCGAGCGGCCCGCTCAGCTCGTCCGAGGTGGCCTCCGCGGCGCACTCGTTCGCGCGCGCGTACGGGCGCGAGGACGCCACAGCCCTGGCAGCGCTGCTCACGCCCGACGTGCAGCGCGTCAGCGCCACCGGAGTGGAGCGCGGTCGCGCGGCGGTGCTGGCCGAGTACAAGCGGCAGTTCGCGGCCGGCGGGATCCAGGATTACCAGCTCGGCAAGCTGTCCGTCACGGCCGGCTGGGTGGGCCGTGTCTCGTCCAGCTACACCGTGCCGCGCAGCGGCGGGCGGTCGTTCGGCGGCACCGTGGTGTTCGGCGTGCGGCGGGTGGACGGCAAGCCGCTGATCGGCCTGATCGCCACCCACTGAGCCTCAGCAGAGCTTGCTGGTCTCCACGTCGACGCTGGTGCCCGGCGGCACCTGCTCGCCTGCGCTCGGGGTCGTGGAGCAGACCTGCGCCGAGCGCGGGATCAGGAAGTCGAGGCCGCCGTCCGACTCGTGCAGCTTCGGCTTGAGGCCCTTCGCGGTCAGCGCGTCGGACCCGTCGGATGGGCTCATGCCCACGACGTCCGGCACCGCGACCGCCACCTGCCTGTAGATCCGGACCGCCGTCATCGCGGCCTTGGAGTGCGGCGACGCGGCCACCACGTCGACCACGTTCGTCCCCGGCTCGAGCGGCACCGAGGCGCTGAAGGAGCCGCGGGACACCGCCACCTCCTTGCCGCCCACCAGCACGGTTGCGCCGCGCGGGGAGACCGTCCCGCTGACGGTCGTCGTCTCGGCGATCAGGCGCGCGCCGTCGGAGGGCGAGCCGATCGTCAGGCGCACGGGCGCCCGAGCGGGGCCGGACCCGCCGCCGCAGGCGGCGAGGGCGAGCGGCACAAGCAGGAACAGGAGGGCGAGTCGCACCCCTGGAGGGTAGGACGGAGTTGTGGCTTACAGCCTGGCGTCCGCCACCATCGCGGCGAACAGCAGCGCCAGGTAGGCGAGCGAGAAGAGGTAGAGCCGCAGGGCCGAGCGCTTGTCCGCTCGCTCGCGCAGGCGCAGCGCCATCCAGGTGAACGCCGAGCCCAGGATCAGCGCGGCCACCAGGTAGATGCCGCCGAACAGACCGAAGGCGAACGGCAGCAGGGTGACCGTCACGAGCAGGATCGTGTAGAGCAGGATCTGCCAGCGCGTCTCGGCCTCGCCGCGCACCACCGGCAGCATCGGCACTCCGGCCGAGGCGTACTCGTCCTTCATGAGCAGCGACAGCGCCCAGAAGTGCGGCGGCGTCCAGTAGAAGACGATCGCGAACAGGTACAGCGCGCTGCCGTCGAGCGTGCCCCTGGTGGCGGCCCAGGCCACGAGCGGCGGCACGGCGCCGGCGGCGCCGCCGATCACGATGTTCTGGGGCGTGCGCCGCTTCAGCCAGACCGTGTAGACGAGCACGTAGCCCAGCAGGCCGCTCAGCGCCAGCGCCGCGGCGAGCACGTTCACCGTCAGCGCCAGCAGTGTGAACGAGGCGATCCCGAGCGCCACGCCGAAGCGCACCGCGGCGGCGGGCGACACGCGGCCCGACGGCACCGGGCGCATCGCGGTGCGCTTCATCGAGGCGTCGATGTCGCGGTCGTAGGCGTGGTTGATCGCACCGGCGCCTCCCGCGGAGAGCGCACCGCCGAGGCAGGTGAGGAGCACCAGGCCGAGCGAGGGCGTGCCGGCCACGTACATCGTCGTGACCGTGGTGAAGAGCAGGAGCGACTGCACCTTGGGCTTGGTCAGCTCCAGGTAGTCGCTCGCGAGCTGCCGGAACGAGCCCGCGCGGGACGCGACCAGGGCGGCGCGCAGCTCCTCCCGGGTACGGGTGCCGGCCTCCATCAGGTGGCCACCTGCTCTCGGTGGCGCGAACGCGCCTTCTCGGGCACGGGTGCCGGCACGCGGAAGACCTGGATCGTGACCGCGGTCATCGTGGCCCAGAGCAGGCTCGCCACCGTCAGGTGGGCGGCGATCAGCGCCTCGTAGTCGCCGAGCACCACGTTCAGCACGCCCAGCGCGAACTGGACCACCAGCAGCCCGCCCAGGGCGAACGCCAGCTTTCGCATCAGCGGCGTGGGCCTGCGTCTCGAGGATCATGAAGATCACAGCCGCCACCGCGATCACGGTCAGGTACACGGCCAAGCGGTGAGCGAGCTGGATGTTGACCAATCGCGTGGAACCGAACGGCAGCACGCCCGCGTGGGCGCAGCCCGGGAACTCCTTGCCGCAGGCCTCGTGCGCGCCCAGGCCGGTGTTGCCCGTGCGGCCGAAGTGCTCGGTGCCCGCCATGTAGCCGCCGGCGACGATCGCGACGAACAGGATCGTCTGCGAGATGACCGCGGTCACGCGGAAGCCCGGGCCGCCATCGACGGGGGCCGCGCCCGCCACGCCCGGCTGGGCCGCGCGCGCGATGTAGATGACGAGCGCGAACAGCAGCATCGCGAGGCCCAGGTGGGAGGCCACGAGCGTCTCGTTCAGGTCCTGGTCGACCGTGGCAGCGCCGAGCAGCGCCTGCGCGATCACGAGCAGCGAGGCGGCGGTGGCCGCCGCGACGATCGCGCGGTAGCCGCGGTAGCGCCGCCAGGCCTGGATCGCCAGCGCGGCCATCAGGACGACCACCACGGCTGCGGTGATGCGGTGGCAGTACTCGATCACCGCATGCAGGCTGACCCCGGGCACCACGTCGCCCTGGCAAAGCGGCCAGCCGTGGATGCCGCTGTGGGCCTTGCCGCAGCCGAGACCGGAGTCCGACACGCGCACGATGCCGCCGAGGACGATCAGAAGGAAGGTGACCGCGACGGTGCAGCGAGCGAGCAGGCGGTACGCGGGTGACGGCGCCGTCATGTACCCGGGGCGACGGGCTGCGCCACGCTGCCCTCGACATGGCCGGCGCGCGCGCCAACCTCGCGGCGGATGTCCTTCATCGGCTCCGCGCTGCGGACGCGTGGCACCACGTCGAAGTTGTTCTCAGGCGGCGGCGAGGGCACGAACCACTCCAGGGTATTGGCGCTCCAGGGGTCGTTGCCCGCCTTCTTCCCGACCTTGATGCTGCGCACGACGTTGAACACCGTGATCAGCACGCCGAGCGCGAGGATGAAGGAGCCGATCGTCGAGATCAGGTTGTAGACGCCCCAGTGGTTCTGCGGCTGGTAGGTGTAGATGCGCCTCGGCATGCCGAGCAGGCCGAGCGAGTGCTGCACCAGGAAGGTGGTGTTGAAGCCGATGAACATCAGCCAGAACGACCACTTCGCGAGCTTCTCCGAGAGCAGCTTCCCGGAGAACTTCGGGAACCAGTAGTAGAGCCCGGCGAAGATCCCGAACACGGACCCGCCGAACAGCACGTAGTGGATGTGGGCCACCACGAAGTAGGTGTCCTGCAGCTGCCAGTCCACCGGGAAGACGGCCAGCATCACGCCCGAGATGCCGCCGATCACGAACAGCCCGATGAAGCCCACGGCGAAGTACATCGGGGCCTTGAACACGAGCGACCCTCGCCACATCGTCGCGATCCAGTTGAAGATCTTGATGCCCGTGGGCACCGCGATCGCGAACGAGGAGAGCATGAAGAACGAGAGCACCACGATCGGCGTCGGCGTGGTGAACATGTGGTGCGCCCACACGAGCATCCCGAGGAACGCGATCGCCGCGGTCGAGGCAGCGATGGCCTTGTAGCCGAAGATCGGCTTGCGCGAGAAGACCGGGATGATCTCCGAGATCATCCCGAACGCGGGCAGGATCATCACGTAGACCTCGGGGTGGCCGAAGAACCAGAACAGGTGCTGCCACAGAAGTGGGTCCCCTCCCTGGGCCACGTCGAAGAAGCCGGTGTGGAAGTGGCGATCGGCCAGCAGCATCGTCACGGCGGCGGCGATCGCGGGCAGGGCGAGGATCAGCAGGTAGCTGTAGACGAGGATCGTCCACACGAACAGCGGCATGCGCGACCAGCCCATGCCCTTCGCGCGCATGTTGTGGATCGTGGCGACGAAGTTGATCGCGCCGAGCAGCGACGATAAGCCCGTGAGGTGGATCAGGAAGATCCAGGCGTCGATGCCGTTGCCCGGGTTGAAGGCGTTGTCCGCGAGCGGCGCGTAGAAGGTCCAGCCGGCGTTCGGCGGCTGGAAGAACACCGACACGTAGAAGACGATCCCGCCGAAGAACAGCAGCCAGAACGAGAGCGCGTTGAGGCGCGGGAACGCCATGTCGCGCGCGCCGATCATCAGCGGCACCAGGTAGTTGCCGAAGCCCGCCAGCACCGGCACGATGAACAGGAAGATCATCGTGGTGCCGTGGATCGTGACCAGCGCGTTGTAGGTCGGCGGCGTGATCAGCGTGTTGTCGGCCACCGACAGCTGCAGGCGCATCATCAGCGCCTCGACGCCGCCCAGCATGAAGAAGACGAACGTCGAGTAGAGGTAGAGCAGGCCGATCTTCTTGTGATCGGTCGTCGAGAGCCACGACAGCCAGCCCTTCGGGCGCTCGCGCAGGCCGCGGCTCACGATCTCGGGCCGCGGCGCGGCTACACGAGGCGGGGCGAGGGTGTACTCAGGTGTCGACACGTGCTTCTGGCTCCCCTCGTCCTAGAGACCTTGCCCCGCCTTGCGCGCCGCTGAAAGCTCCTTCTGCGCCGCGAGTATCTCCAACCGCTGCCGGCTCAGCCATGCCTGGAACTGATCCGGCGTGACCGCGTGAACCTGCGCGCGCATGTCGGCGTGGTTGTTGCCGCACAGCTCCGCGCACTGCCCGTGGTAGAAGCCGGGCTTCGAGATCTTGAACCAGGTGTAGTTGTTGTGGCCGGGGACCGCGTCCGCCTTGCCGCCGAGCCGCGGGATCCACCAGGAGTGGATCACGTCCGCCGAGTTGATCTGGAGGATCACCGTGGTGTTCGTGGGCACCACCATCGAGTAGTAGGCGTACACAGGCCGGTTCTCGGTGAGCCGCTTGGCCTGGATGTAGTCGAAGCGCCAGATGTACTGCTGGCCCACCACGTTGATGTGCAGCGCCTTGCCGTTCGGCGGCTTGGGCTGGTTGAGCGAGGCGAACTCCAGGCCCGCGAACTGCTGAAGGCCGTTCGCGTTCGAGTCGGGCGGGTTCTTGATCGACGGCAGGAACGCGAACGTGACGGCTGCCAGGGAGGCCACGATCACGGCCGCGCCGATGGTCCAGCCCACCTCGAGCGGCGTGTTGCCGTGCACCAGTGCCGGCTCGGGGCCGCCGCGCTTGCGGCGGAACTTGATGATCGCGGCGATCAGCAGACCCTCGACCAGCACGAAGATCACCGCGCCCACGATCAGCACGATCACGTAGAGCGTGTGGATCCGGTCCGCGTTGGGCGAGCCACCGTCCTCGGGCCCGATGAAGCTCGCCGACGCGATCGGCGCAAGAGCGAGCAGGAGCATGAGAGCTCCCGCAACTGCGACTACGAATGCGTTGCGACGCTTGGCGAGGGGCAAGGCGGGCGGAATATTAACGGTGCACCCGCCGCGCTAAGTCGCCCGCTTCGTTAGTGGCAAATGGCTCTTCGGATGTGGGGTGCGCGCGCCGGGTCACGCGATGGGCTCGACGGCGGTTATTTCGCCTCGCCAATAGGTGAACGGGCCGTCCTCAAGTTCCCAGCGCACCTCGGCTTTCGTGGGCAGCCGGATGCCGCCCAGTTCGGCGTAGTCGCTGAAGCTGCCCGCCCAGGGCGTGGGCTTCCCCTTGTCCTCCAGCCGCGGGCGCGCATCCGCCGAGACGCCCACCACGTCCCCGTCGTCGCTCAGCTCGAGCTTCAGGGCGACCCGCGTCTCCCCGACCTGCGTGGCAGCTTCCACGGTTCGCGGGTCCAGCTCGCTCAGCTCGATCTCGTGGTTGCCGAGCAGCGCGTGCGGCACCCAGGGCAGCTCGCCCAGATAGCGGAAGGCCTGTCCCTCCGCCACGTCCTGGCCGCGCTCGCGGGTGAGCCGGATCGAGCCGAACAGGCGCGACTCGAGCGATCCCTCGCCGCGCCGGTAGCGATCGATCACGCGCAGCGGCACGAAGCCGGCGATCGTGAAGCGCGCCCTCCAGACGAACGCCACCCGGTCCACCGCGTACTCCTGCACCGCGGTGAAGCGGCGCGGGCGAGCGCCCGGCTTCAGCCACATCTCTCCGGCCTGCTCGATGCGAACCCGCCGCGGGACGCTCTCGTGGTCGGTCAGCGCCCGCAGGATGTAGGGCTCGAGCGCTGCGGGGAGCTCCTCGCTCATCTAGCTGCCGGTGAACGCCGCCGGCCGCTTCTCAACGAACGCGGAGACGCCCTCGGCGAAGTCGGCCGAGCGCGCGAGCTCGTGCTGAACCTCGGCCTCGAGCCCGAGCTGCCCGTCCATGTTCGGGTAGAGCATCTGGTTGAGCGCCCGCTTCGTGCCGGCGTACGACAGCGTGGGCCCGGCCGCCATCCGCTCGACGAGCGCGTTCGCCTCGTCCATCAGGCTGTCGGCGGGGTAGACGTAGTTGGCCAGGCCCCACTCGAGCGCCTGCGCGGCGGGCACGCGCTCGCCGAGCAGCGCCATCTGGAACGCGCGCGCCTTGCCCACGGCAGCCGGCACGAACAGGGTGGAGCCGCCGTCGGGCATCAGCCCGATGTTCACGAACGCGAGCCCGAAGAAGGCGGAGTCGGACATGAGCACGAGGTCGCAGGCGAAGGCGAGCGAGGCCCCGATGCCGGCCGCGGGCCCGTTGACGGCCGCGATCACGGGCTTCTCGAGGTGCCGTACGCCGGCGATGACCGGGTGGTAGACCTCGTCCAGCTCCTTGCGCACGTCGGGACCGCCGTCGTCGGGGTCAGCGTCGAAGCCCGCCTTGAGATCGGCCCCGGAGGAGAAGGCGCGACCGGCCCCGGTGACCAGCACGGCGCGGACCGACGGATCGGCGGCGTCGACCTCCACGATCTGCTTGAGCTCGTGCCCGAGCTGGGGGATCCAGGCGTTCAGGCTGTCGGGGCGGTTGAGGGTCAGCCGGCCGACGCCTCCGTCCTGCTCCCAGATCACGGTCTCGTAGCTCATGCGCTCTCCTGTCTCGTCTCTTCGAACTCCGCAAATATCCTCGATTCGATGCTGCTAGAGACGCTCGACTGGATTGGCCACTCCGGCTTTCGGCTCCGTACGGGGCGCGAGACCGTCTACATCGACCCCTACCGCGTCGCGCCCGACGCCCCGAAGGCCGACCTGATCCTGGTCACCCACGGCCACTACGACCACTTCTCGCCGCAGGACATCGAGCGCCTGTCTCACGAGCGCACCTGGCTGGTGGCGCCGGCGGCGGTGGCCGAGCGCGTCACCGGGCGCGTGATCTCGATCGCTCCGGGCGAGATGCTCGAGGAGGAGCTGGTGCGCGGCGTGGCGGTGGCCGCGATCGCCGCCTACAACACCTCGAAGCGCGACGCCGAGGGGAAGGTCTTCCACCCGCCCGAGGCGGGCTGCGTCGGCTACGACCTGAACGTGCGCGGCGAGCGGCTCTACCACGCCGGCGACACCGACGTGATCCCCGAGATGGACGCCGTCGCCGGGGTGGACGTGGCGCTGCTGCCGGTGAGCGGCACCTACGTGATGACCGCCGACGAGGCCGCGGAGGCGGCGCGGCGGATCGCTCCTCGGGTCGCCGTGCCGATGCACTGGGGAGAGCACATAGGCACCCGCAAGGACGCGCTAGCGTTCGCCGAGCGGGCACCCGTCGAGGTAACGATCATGGAGAAGGTGGGCTGATGCCCGAGAACAGGACGCCTCTAGCGCTGAAGGCCATGGCCCAGGAGGACCCGGAGCTGGCCGCCAGGCTCGTGCTCCAGACGCTCCCCGGCGCCGCCGCCCACATCCCGGGCAAGCTCGTCTACGACATGGACGTCGAGGGGCTCGGCAACTGGCGCGTGGCGGTCGCCGACGGCTCGGCACAGGTCACGCCCGTCGCCGACGGGGACGGGAACGGCAAGGTCGACTTTCGCCTCAAGATGGACCCGCGCACGCTGGCCGACCTGGCCACCGGGGCGGGCCCGCTCGGGCTGATGCTGTCCGGCCGGCTGCACATCCAGGGCAAGCGCCGCCGCGCGCTCCGCCTGCGCGCGCTCGCCGGCGCCCAGCCCACGATGGCCGACGTGGTGGCGCAGGGGGGCAAGATCGACGCCGGCCTCCTCTATCGCTCGCTCACCTACCTGATCGACCCCGAGTGGACGCGCGGCCACCGGTTCGTGGTCTGTTACGTACTGGAGGGCGACGAGGGCGGGCGCTGGTACGTGCATGTCAACGACGGCGAGCGCGTGGTCGTGACCACCGAGCCGCCCGAGGGCGGCGCAGATTGCACCTTCAGCTTCTCCCCCGAGACCTACAACGGCCTCGTCACGGGCACGCTCACGCCCACCGACGCGGCGCGCTTCCAGCTGACGAAGATGGAGGGGAAGACCTACTACGGCACGCTGCTCGGCCGCTGGATCGACCGCTCGCAGGGCAACGACGACGCCGAGCTGGAGCGCGAGGCGCAGCAGCGCGAGCTCCAGCAGCGGCGGCTCGGCAGCTGGGGCGGGACCACCACGAACGGCGCCGTCCCGCTGGCTGCCAGCGTCGCCGGCCAGGGCGACCCCGCGCACGATTCCGAGGGCGCACGCCGCTCGGGAGGCAGCCTGCTCAGCTACGAGCAGCTCTACGCGCTCTGGGAGCGCCAGAACTGGAAGGCGCACGAGATCGACTTCAGCGTGGACCGCGAGCACTGGCTCGTCACGCCGCGCGCGTCGCAGATCGACACCGCCTGGAGCCTCGCCTCCTTCTACATCGGCGAGGAGCGCGTGACCGCCGACCTCGCCCCGTTCCTGCTGGCGGCGCCGAGCGGCGAGATCGAGCTGTTCCTCGCCACCCAGCTTGTGGACGAGGCGCGCCACACGGCGATGTTCGACCGCTTCGGCTCCGAGGTGATGGCGCTCACGGGCGACGACCTCCGCAGCCGCCTGCGCGAGCTCGAGCAGTCGATGCTCTCGCCGTGGCACGAGGTGTTCGACGGCACGCTGCGCGAGATCGCGGAGCGGATCAAGGCCAAGCCCGACGACCTCGACCTGTTCGTGGACGGCATCGTGACCTACCACATGGTCATCGAGGGGGTCCTGGCGATGACCGGGCAGCACCTGATCGGCAAGTACTTCGAGGAGCACGACCTCTTCCCGGGCTTCCGACAGGGCTTCTCCCTGGTGGAGCGCGACGAGCACCGCCACATCGCCTTCGGCGTGCGCTTCCTGAAGGACGCCGTGGAACAGGAGCCCCGCTACAAGCAGCGCATCGAGGAGCGGATCGCGGACCTCGTCCCGCGCGCCGCTCACGTGTTCGTGCCGCCCTATGCCGACAGCGCCAGGGAGTTCATCTCCTACGGCTACAACTCGCGCGAGATCTACGGCTATGCGTACCGCAGCCTGAAGCGCCGCATGGGCGTGATCGGCCTGGACTGCCCGCCGGCCGAGGAGATCATGCCGGGCCCCATCGAGGAGCCCGTCGCGCCGCTAGCCGCTCCAGCCTGAGAGCTCGACCGACCACGGGCTCTCCTCGCTGACGAGCGCGTAGCGCGTCTCGTAGCGCGCCAGCAGGTTGTCGGGCGCGCTGACCAGCCAGTGGCCGTGCTCGGCCGCGGCGACGAGCATGTCGGCGGACTCCACGACGGTGGCCGCGTCCTCGGTGCGCAGCGGCAGCCGGCTCGAGTCCCCGCAGCCCACGAACAGGCCGTCGACGACTCGCTGCACGCGCTCCGCGAACGCCGCCAGGTCGGCGAACGAGAGCTCGAACCCGCGCGGAGAGCTGTCCACGCGCTGCTCCACGAAGGCCAGGTTGAGGTCCCAGCGCTCGCCCGCCACGACCTCGCCGAGATCGAGGATGCTCCAGTGCAGGGAGTACGCCTCCGGAACCAACGGCGCCAGCATCCTCGGCATGGCGACGGGCGCGCCGTCCACCAGATCGGCGACGCGCAGCAGGCGGTTCACTTCGCTAGGCGGCCACGTCAGGCCTGCCGCTCGAGTTCTCCCCGCGGCCGACCTCGAACCACACGGTGGTGGCCTTCTCCCGCACGACTCCCCAGCGTTCCGAGAGCTGGTCGATCAGGAACAGGCCCCAGCCGGTGACCTCGTCCTCGGTGGGCCGGCTGGCATCGGGCTCGAAGCCCGGGCCGTCGTCGGTGACCTCGATCCGGATCAGCTCCGGGTGCACGGCGATCTTCAGCCCGATCGACTCCTCGGGGCCAACGCCCGCGTGCTGGACGCTGTTCTTGACCGCTTCGGTCACGAGCAATCGCAGGTCCTGGGCTAGGACCGGATCCAGCTCAGCATCGAGGTTGTCGAGAGCGAGTCGCGCGGCCGTGGCGGCATAGGGGCCGCCTGCCAGCTCGAACTCGCGCTCAGTAGCGGTCGACATGAGGTTCCCCCTGCCCCGAGTCGCGCTCTTCCACATATCCGGGCATTGGTGTGGAGAAACATATCGTTGTCGGGCTCAAGGCACTGCGACCGGTGGGGGATCCGCCCGGCGGCTTATACTGCGGCCGCCTTGCGGTCATCGAGCGCCCTACGCACCCTCGCGCTGGGCGCTGTGGCTGTCGGAGTGGCAGCGCCCATAGTTCGCCGGCGCCTGAAGCTGAGGCCGGCCGTGGTCTCGGCGCTCGCCTGGCAGGCCCCCGTCGCGCTCGCCATCGCCCGCCCCCGCTCCCCGTTGCGGGATGCCGGCATCTACGCGCTGCAGATGTGGGCCTACATCGCGCACTACGAGATGCCGAACGACGATCCCGAGCGGCTGCGCGCGCGGCTGCGGGTCGACTACCCGATCCGCGCCGACACCGCTGCTGGGCGCGGGCACGGCGCCCACGCTGCGCCTGCAGCGCGCGCTGGGCCGCCCCGGCGAGGTGCGTCCGCACGACCTGGCGCTCGCCTGGATCCACTGGAGCTGGTTCTTCGTGCCGCACGGCACCTGCGCCTACATACTGGTGCGCCACCGCTGGCACTTCCCGCGCGCCGCGGGGATGATGGCGGCGGTCTTCGATCTCGGGATCGTGGCCTACTGGGCGGTGCCGACCGCGCCGCCGTGGTGGGCAGGGCAGAACGGGAGCATGCCCCATGTACGGAGGATCATGGTGGAGACGGGGGAGCATTTCTGGGGACGCGCCTGGGGTCCGCTTTACGATTTCCTTGGCGGGAACCCATTCGCTGCGATGCCCTCACTTCACTTCGGAACCTCGGTGATGGCGGCTCACGTGCTCTCCGACGTGGGCAGGGTGCCCGGCGCGCTGGGGTGGGGCTACGCGACGGCGCTCGGCTTCGCGCTCGTGTACCTGGGAGAGCACTACGTGGTCGATCTGATCGCCGGCTTCGGGCTTGCGGAGGGCGTTCGCAGGCTTGCCCCGCTGGCGCAGCCCGGCATCACGGCGATCGCGCGCTCGATTCAGCGACTCGAGCCGGGCGCCGCGTGATGGCAAAGCGCGAGCAGCTCGAGGCCGTGCCCCCAGAGCTCGAGCCGACGGTGGAGATCGAGCAGGCCGGTACGCGGCTCCTGGGCGACCGCAGACGCATCTTCACGGTGCTGGCGGCGTTCCTCCTCCTGATCCTCGGCATCTACGTGCTGCTGCCGAAGGTGGTGGGGATGCACGATGCCCTCAACCGGCTCAGCGACCCGAGCTGGGGCTGGATCGCCGTCGCAGTGGGCTTCAACGCGGTCTCGTTTCTTGCCTACGCCGCGCTGTTCCGCGGCGTGCTCGGCGGGCGCATCGGCGAGGAGAAGCCCAACGTGCGGCTCGACTTCGGCGCGTCCTTCAAGATCACGCTGGCCGGCCTGGCGGCCACCACGCTGTTCTCAGCGGCGGGCGCCGGCGGTGTGGCGCTCACCTACTGGGCGCTGCGCAAGGCGGGAATGGAGCGGCGCCAGGCGGCCAGCAGGATGGTGGCGTTCATCGTGCTGCTGTACTCGGCCTACGCCGCGGCGCTGATCGTCTTCGGCGTGCTGATCCGCACCGGCGTGCTGAACGGCGAGGCGCCGGTGGCCGGGACGATCGTTCCCGCCGGCATAGCGGTGGTCCTGTTCGTGATCGTGGGCTGCCTGGCGCTGATCCCGGGCGACCTGGAGCGCCGCCTGGCCCGGCTCGAGGAGCACCGGCGCAGCGCACGCATGGCGAAGCGGCTCGCCACGGTGCCCGCGACGATCGCCACCGGGGTGCGCATCGCGCTCTCGAACCTGCGCCACCCGCGCGAGGGCGCCCGCGCCATCGGCGGCGCGCTGGGCTACTGGGTCGGGATGGTCGGGATCATGTGGGCCAGCTTCCACGCCTTCGGCGGCGGGGTGCCGTTCGGCGTCGTCGTGATGGGCTTCTTCGTCGGCATGGCCGCGAACCTGGCCCCCTCGCCGGCCGCCGGCGTCGGCACCCTCGACGCGGGGATGATCGGCGCCTATCTACTCTTCGGTGTGCCGAGCGAGACGGTCTTCCCGGCCGTGCTTGCGTTCCGGATCGTGGGCTTCTGGCTGCCGATCCTGCCGGGTCTGATCGCCTACTTCCAGCTCCGCCGCCTGGCCGGCAGGTGGCAGGACGAAGACGCTCGGAAGCCCTATACTTTAGAAAGTAAAGTGACTGCGGAGGCTAAGTGAGCGAGATCGAGAACGTCATCATCATCGGGAGCGGACCGGCCGGCTACACCGCCGCGCTTTACGCCTCGCGAGCCGATCTGCGGCCGCTCGTGATCGAGGGCTTCCTCTGGGGCGGCCTGCTCCAGCAGACGACCGACGTCGAGAACTACCCGGGCTTCCCCGAGGGCATGATGGGCCCGGAGCTGATGCAGCGGATGCGCGACCAGGCCGAGCGCTTCGGCACGCGCTTCATCACCGACGAGGCCACGCGGGTGGAGCTTTCCACGGACGGCTCGCCGCACAAGGTCTACATCGGCGACGACGAGCACCTGGCGCGCGCGGTCATCCTCTCGATGGGCGCCGAGCCCAAGAAGCTGGGCGTGGCCGGCGAGGACGAGCATGCGGCGCGCGGTGTCTCCTACTGCGCGACCTGCGACGCGGCCTTCTTCCGCGACCGTCCCACGATCGTCGTCGGCGGCGGCGACACCGCGATGGAGGACGCGATCTTCCTGGCGAAGTTCGCCAAGAAGGTGGACATCATCCACCGCCGCGACGAGTTCCGCGCGTCGCAGATCATGATCGACCGCGCACGCGCGACCGAGAACATCGAGTTCATGACCCCCTTCGCCGTCGAGGAGTTCGCCGGCGACGGCACCGGCTCGCTGTCCACCGCGCACCTCAAGAACCTGGAGACGGGCGAGGAGAAGCTGCTCGACATCGACGGCGCCTTCATCGCGATCGGCCATCAGCCGAACTCGAGGATCGTCAAGGGCCAGGTGGACCTGGACGAGAACGGCTTCGTGCTCACGGAGGGCAAGTCCACGCGTACGAACGTGCCGGGCGTGTTCGCCGCGGGCGACCTCGTGGACCACATCTACCGGCAGGCCGTCACGGCCGCCGGCACCGGCTGCCAGGCCGCGCTCGACGCCGAGTGGTACCTCCGCGACCTCCCGGGTTCGGCCAAGGCCGACGGAGCACAGCCGGACGCCGCGGTGGAGAGCGCCGCGCGCAGCTGATCGCTCCCGTACGATCGGCCAACGGCCAGTTCGCCCTCACTCCCGGCGCCCAGCGCCCGTAAGCGCCACGCTCTCGAGCTGTTCTCGGGCCTGCCGCGGCACTACGACCGTGTGGCGGCGCTGTTCAGCTTCGGCCAGGACCCGCGCTGGCGCCGCGCGATGGTGGCGGCGGTACAGGCGTCGCCCGGCCAGCGGGTGCTCGACGTGGCCACCGGTACCGGCCTCGTCGCGCGCGCCCTGATCCGCCGCTACGGCTGCTCCGTGGTCGGGCTCGACCAGAGCGAGGAGATGCTCGGGCGAGCACGGGCGCTGTGGGCGATCAGGTCGAGCTCGTGCGCGGCGAGGCCGAGAGCCTGCCCTTCGCCGACGCCGAGTTCGACGCGCTGACCTTCACCTACCTGCTGCGCTACGTCGACGATCCGGCGGCGACCATGCGCGAGCTGGCCCGCGTGGTCCGGCCCGGCGGGCGCATAGCGATGCTCGAGTTCTACGTCCCGCGCGGCGCCTGGCACCCGCTCTGGCTGCTCTACACACGTGTGGGGCTCCCCGTGCTCGGGCGGCTCGTATCGCGCGAGTGGTACGACGTGGGGCGCTTTCTCGGCCCGAACATCTCGGCGTTCTGGCGGCGTCATCCGCTCGGCGAGGTGATCGAGCTCTGGCGGGCCGCCGGCATCGACTCCGTGGAGGCGCGCGTGATGAGCGTCGGCGGAGGGGTGGTGATGTGGGGGGTGCGTCGCGATGGAGGGCCGTGAGGGCCTCGAGCGGCCCGCGTTCTACGCGCTCGCCCCGGGCGGCTGGCGGGACCTCGCCACGCTTCTCCACCCGCCGTACACCGCCTGGCACCTGAGCTACGTCGCGCTCGGCGCGGCGGTGGCGCCGACGCTCACGTGAACCGCCTGCTCGCCGCGCTCGCGGCCTTCTTCCTCGGCGTGGGTGTCAGCGCACACGCGCTCGACGAGCTGAAGGGCCGGCCGCTGCGCACGCGCCTGTCCGACCGGACGCTGGTCGCGCTCGCCGTGGTGGGCCTCGCCGGCGCCGTGGCGATCGGGATCGTGGGTGCCTCGGTCGTGTCGCTGTCGCTCATCCCGTTCGTCGCGGCAGGCGCGTTCATCCTCGTGGCCTACAACCTCGAGCTGTTCGGCGGCCGCTTCCACAGCGCTCTCTGGTTCGCGCTCGCCTGGGGAGCCTTCCCGGCCTTCACCAGCTACTGGGCGAACGCGCTCCAGGTCTCGCTTCGAGGGGGTGGCGATGGCCGCCGGCTGCTTCGCGCTGACCGCTCGCCCAGCGGCGGCTCAGCACCCCGGCGCGGGAGCTGCGGCGGCGGACGCTGGCGGTGTCGGGAGAGCAGGTGCTGGCCGACGGGGAGACGATCGAGCTGAGCGCGGATCGGCTGGTGGCGCCGCTCGATGGCGCCCTGCGCGCGCTGTCGATGGCGCTCGTGCTCGTCGCGGCCGCGGCCGTGGCGGCTCGGCTTTAGTTCTATAACTCCTCCGGATGGGACTCGCACGGCCGCCCCGGTCGGCCTACGAAGCACGCCCGCACGTGCGTCAGGTGTGCAGGTGAGTCACGACAACGTCGGCGTCGTGAGCCGGCTGCTGGACGCGTTCTCGCGGCGCGACGCGCAGGGGATGATCGAGCTGCTCGACTCCGACGTCCTGTTCGAGCCTGCCCCGACGCCGGCACGCCCCTACCGGACCTACGTCGGCCATGCCGGCATGGCCGAGTACCTCGAGGACGTGGCCGCAACCTGGGAGCGCCTCGACGTGATCGCGCAGGAGTACCGCCACGCGGGCGACTACGTGCTCGTCTTCGGCCGCATCTACGCGGCCGGCCGAGGCTCGGTGGCGGACGACCCGGCGACCTTCGTCTGGCGGCTCGAACGGGGCCGGGTGGTGTGGGGGAAGGTGTTTAGGAACCGGGACGAGGCGCTCGAAACGGTGGGGATCGACCTGTAGGTCGCAGGTCGCAGGTCGCGGGACTACCTCAGGTAGATCGGGTTCGAGAGGATCCACGTGCGCTCTTTGCCGTAGGCGTCGAGGCGCGCCTCCACTCGGTAGACGCCCGGCTCTTCGACCGTGTGGTCCAGCTCGGCGCCCTTGCGCGCTCTTCAGCTTCCTTGCCGTCGTGCAGCAGGCGCAGCTTCGGCGGGGCGGGGGGTGCGGGCTCGCAGCGTGAGCGGGGCCGCCGGGGTCTCGCTGCCCATCGGAAGGCTCGCCGGCCTCCGTGAAGAAGCCGAAGCCGCGGGCGGGCGCCAGCGAGTCCACCGCCATGTAGCAGCGCCCGGCGCGCAGCGCCGAGTAGACCTGGTCGCGGTCGTGATCCAGCTCGCCGCTGGGCAGCTCCTCGCACAGCACGTGCGTGCGCAGGTGGCGGAACGAGCGGGCGTAGGACATCAGCCGCAGCGGCACGTGGTTGCCGACTCGCACCCCGATCTGATGGGCGTCGATGCCCGCGATCCCCACCAGACGCCGGCGCGCGCGCCGAGCCGGTCCCACTCGGCGCAGGTTGTGCTCCGGCGGGTGGTCCACGAACCGCTCCGGGCGGGCGATGAAGCGCGCGATGTCGGGGATCGAGCGGATGGTCTCCGCGCTGTCGGTGACGAAGCTCCACACCTCGATGCCCTCGAGCCCGTCGCAGTCGATGTCGGTCCAGGGCATGGCGGCGGGCCGCTTGAACAGCTCGGACCCCTTCGAGAACGGGTGCGCCGCGAAGCCGAAGCCGCCCTGCGCCGCCACCGCCGCGCAGATGGCGGCTCCGCGTCAGGCGACGATCCACCTCGCGCTCCACGCCGAAGGCGAGGAAGTGGTCGCGGCGCTTGGGCGAGACCTCCTCGCCCACCAGCACGAGCACCGAGTCGTGCCAGCCCTCCTCGCCATGGCGGCGGGCGGCGAGCGTGTCGTGGTCGGTGAGCAGCACCACGTCCACGGCGTTGCGTCGCGCCGCCGCCGCGATCTCGGCACGGTGCCGGTCCCGTCCGAGTAGGTCGAGTGGACGTGCACGACGCAGCTGAGATCGTGATGCGCGGGCACCAGCCGAGAGTAGGACGTGGGCAGGCGGTTAGTAGGGTTAAGTCACCTCCATGAGCAATCCGAACAGCTTCGACTCGCGCGCCAAACTGACGGTCGGCGAGCGCGACTACGAGATCTACCGCCTCGATGCACTGCAGGCGAAATACGACGTTGCGCGGCTGCCCTACTCGCTGAAGATCCTGCTCGAGAACCTGCTGCGCACCGAGGACGGCGAGGCCGTGACCGCCGCCGACGTGGAGAAGGTGGCGCGCTGGAACGCCACCGCGCGAGCCGAGCGACGAGATCGCGTTCACGCCCAGCCGCGTGCTGATGCAGGACTTCACGGGCGTGCCGGCGATCGTCGACCTCGCCGCGATGCGCGACGCGATGGCGGAGATGGGCGGGGATCCCGCCAAGATCAACCCGCTGGAGCCGGCGGAGCTCGTGATCGACCACTCGATCCAGGTCGACGAGTTCCTGTCGCGCACCTCGTTCAGCCGCAACGCCGAGCTGGAGTTCCAGCGCAACCGCGAGCGCTACGGCTTCCTGCGCTGGGGCCAGACCGCCTTCGACAACTTCGCCGTGGTGCCGCCCAACACGGGCATCTGCCACCAGGTCAACCTCGAGTACCTGGCGCGGGTGGTGTTCGACCGCGACGGCGTGGCCTTCCCCGACACGCTGGTGGGCACCGACTCCCACACCACGATGATCAACGGCCTCGGCGTGCTGGGCTGGGGCGTCGGCGGCATCGAGGCGGAGGCCGCGATGCTGGGCCAGCCGGTGTCGATGCTGCTGCCGCAGGTGGTGGGCTTCAAGCTCACCGGCGAGCTGCCCGAGGGCACGACGGCCACCGACCTCGTGCTCACGGTCACCCAGATGCTGCGCGCGAAGGGCGTGGTGGGCAAGTTCGTGGAGTTCTACGGCGAGGGCCTGGCCAACATGCCGCTGGCCGACCGCGCCACGATCGGGAACATGTCGCCGGAGTACGGCGCCACCTGCGGGATCTTCCCGGTGGACGCCGAGACGCTGCGCTACCTCGAGTTCACGGGCCGCCCACCCGAGCGCGTCGCGCTGGTGGAGGCCTACGCCAGGGAGCAGGGGCTCTTCCACGACGAGAACACGGAGGAGGCCACCTACAGCGACACGCTCGAGCTCGACATGGGCACGGTCGAGCCCAGCCTCGCCGGCCCGAAGCGCCCGCAGGACCGCGTGCTGGTGCGCGAGGCGCCGCGAGGCCTTCCGCGAGGCGCTCGGCTCGGACCTTGGCGAGAACGGCCACGGCCACGCCCTGCACGACGCGGACGAGGCGTCCGCCGAGTCGTTCCCGGCCAGCGACCCGCCGGCATCCAACGGCGGCGAGGTCGGCGATGGCCAGCCGGACACCGACGCCGCGCCGCAGCCCGCCGCCACGGCGGTGGCGGACGAGCCCGGAGGAGTGCCGGTGAAGCTGCCCGACGGCAGCGAGTTCAAGCTGCGCGACGGCGCCGTGGTGATCGCCGCGATCACGAGCTGCACGAACACTTCCAACCCGGCCGTGATGGTCGGCGCCGGCCTGCTCGCCAAGAAGGCCGTGGAGCGCGGCCTGACGCGCAAGCCGTGGGTCAAGACCAGCCTCGCGCCGGGCTCGAAGGTGGTCACGGAGTACCTCGACAAGGCCGGCCTGACCGAGTACCTCGAGCAGCTCCAGTTCAACCTCGTGGGCTACGGCTGCACCACCTGCATCGGCAACTCGGGGCCGCTCCAGCCGGAGATCTCGGAGGCGATAACGAGCGGCGACCTGTCGGTCTGCGCGGTGCTGTCCGGCAACCGGAACTTCGAGGGCCGGATCCACGCCGAGGTGAAGATGAACTACCTCGCCAGCCCGCCGCTGGTGGTGGCCTACGCCCTCGCCGGCAGCATGGACAAGGACCTGTTCGACGAGCCGCTGGGAGAGGGATCGGACGGCGAGCCCGTCTACCTGCGCGACATCTGGCCCTCCCAGCAGGAGATCCACGACACGATCGAGCGCTCGGTGCTGTCCGAGATGTTCACGAGCAGCTACGGCGAGGTGTTCGAGGGCGACGAGCACCTGGAACGCGCTCGACGTGCCCGAGGGCGACCGCTACGCGTGGCCCGACTCGACCTACGTCAAGCACCCGCCCTATTTCGAGGGCATGCCGGCCGACCCGCCGGATGACTTCCAGCAGGTGTCGGGGGCGCGCATCCTCGCCGTGCTCGGCGACAGCGTCACCACCGACCACATCTCGCCCGCCGGGGCGATCAAGAAGGACTCGCCCGCCGGCGCCTACCTGCAGGAGCGAGGCGTGGAGCAGAAGGACTTCAACTCCTACGGCTCACGGCGCGGCAACCACGAGGTGATGATGCGCGGCACGTTCGCCAACGTGCGGCTGCGCAACCAGCTCGCGCCCGGCACCGAGGGCGGCTTCACGTTGCACCTGCCGGACGGCGAGGAGACGACGATCTTCGACGCCGCCATGAGCTACGCGGACGAGGGCGTGCCGCTGGGCGTGCTCGCGGGCAAGGAGTACGGCTCCGGCTCGTCGCGCGACTGGGCCGCCAAGGGCCCGCGCCTGCTCGGGGTCCGGTTCGTCATCGCCGAGAGCTACGAGCGCATCCACCGCTCGAACCTGGTGGGCATGGGCGTGCTGCCGCTTCAGTTCGAGGACGGCGCCAACGCCGAGTCGCTCGGCCTGAGCGGCCACGAGCGGTTCGAGCTGGAGGAGCTGAGCGATGGCGCCCGCAGCCTGCGAGTGACCGCCACGCCCGACGACGGCGATCCGATCGAGTTCACCACCCGCGTGCGCATCGATACCCCGAACGAGTGGCTCTACTACCGCCACGGCGGCATCCTTCACTTCGTGCTTCGCCAGCTGCTCGCGCGCGCCGCCTGACTTGAGTCAGGAGCGCCCCGCCAGCATCGAGGCGCACGGCCTCGTCCGGGAGTTCAAGAAGGGCCCGCGCGCCGTCGACGGGATCGACCTGCAGGTGGCGCCTGGGGAGATCTACGGCTTCCTCGGGCCCAACGGAGCGGGGAAGTCCACCACCGTGCTGATGCTCACCACGCTGCTGCCGCCCACGGCCGGCACCGCCACGGTGGCGGGCTACGACGTGGTCCGCGAGGGCGCCCAGGTGCGGCGCTCGATCGGCGCGGCGCTGCAGGAGGCCGCGCTCGACCCGTTCCTCACAGGGCGCGAGCACATGCGGCTGCAGACCGCGATGCACGGCCTGCCGCCGGCCGAGCGGCGCGTGCGCAGCGACGAGCTGCTCGAGCGCGTGGGTCTGATGGAGGCGGCCGACCGCAAGGTGGGCGGCTATTCCGGCGGCATGAGGCGCAGGCTCGACCTGGCGCTGGCGCTGGTGCACCAGCCACCGATCCTGTTCCTCGACGAGCCCACCACCGGACTGGACATCCAGAGCCGCACGGCGCTGTGGGAGGAGGTGGCCAGGCTCGCCTCCGAGGAGGGAGTCACGGTCTTCCTCACCACCCAGTACCTGGAGGAGGCCGACGTGCTGGCCAACCGCGTGGGGATCATCGACCAGGGACGCATCGTGGCCGAGGGCACGCCCGCGGCGCTGAAGGCCGAGATCGGCCGGCCGACGGTGGAGGCGGTGCCGCGCGACCCGGAGCAGCGCGAGGCGATGGCGCGGGTGCTGGAGCAGTTCGGCGAGAGCGCCGGCGCCTCGCCGAAGGGCGTGGCGGTAAGGCTGCGCGGCGGCGACGCCGAGCTGGCCGAGCGTGGTGCGGGCGCTCGACGCCGAGGACATCGCCGTGGAGACACTGCAGCTGCACGCGCCATCGCTCGACGACGTCTTCCTGGCCAAGACGGGCCGCTCGCTGGAGGGTGCGGGCGACGAGGACGATCAGCCCTCGGGCGAGCCCGAGACCGTCCCGGCGTGAGCTCGCCGCTCCTCACGCAGGTGGGCAACGTGGCCCGGCGCTCCACGATCCGCACGCTGCGACAGCCGGCGCAGATCGTGCCCGCGCTGATCTTCCCGTTGTTCCTGCTGGCAGTGAACTCGGCGGGCCTGGCGCGCGTGACGAAGATCCCGGGCTTCCCGACGACCTCGTTCCTCACCTTCGCGCTCGCGATCCCGTTCATGCAGGGCGCGCTGTTCGCGGTGATCAACACCGGTACCGACCTGGCTCGCGACATCGAGACCGGGTTCCTGAACCGGCTGGCGCTCACGCCGCTACGCGGTTCGGCGCTGCTCACCGGCCTGCTCGCCGGCACCCTTGTGCTGGGCCTGCTCCAGGCGGTCGCCTACCTGGTCGTCGGCCTCGCGGCCGGCGCGCACGTGGCCGCCGGGGTGCTGGGCGCGATCGTGCTGCTGGCGCTGGCGATGCTGATCACGCTCGGGTTCGGCGCCATCGGCCTGTTCGTTGCCCTGCGCGCGGGCTCGGGAGAGGCTGTGCAGGGCATGTTCCCGGTCTTCTTCGTGTTCCTCTTCCTGTCGTCGATGAACCTGCCACGGAACCTGATCCAGACCGACTGGTTTCACGAGGTGGCCACCATCAACCCGGTCTCGTACCTGATCGAGGGCCTCCGCTCGCTGCTGATCACCGGCTGGGACCCCGAGGCGCTGGCGCTTGCCTTCGGCATCGCGGCGGCGATCGCCGTGATCGCGATGGTCCTCGCGAGCGCCGCGCTGAAGAGCAGGCTGGTGCGCACGTGAGCCGCGCGAGCTTTTCGAGCGCGGCGCGGGCGGTTGCCTGGCGCTCGATCCACAACTTCCTCACGAACCCGGCCTTTCTGATCCCGTCCCTGATCTTCCCGCTGTTCTTCTTCACGGCCTTCGCGGGCGGCCTCTCCGCGGTGAGCAAGGTGCCCGGCTTCGACTTCCCCAGCGGCTACACCGCATTCCAGTTCGTGTTCGTGGTGCTCCAGTCGGCGGCCTTCGGCGGGGTGTTCACCGGCTTCGCGATAGCGCGCGACTTCGAGAGCGGCTTCGCACGCCGCTTCATGCTGTCCGCGCCGAGGCGCGGCGGCATCGTGGTGGGATACATGATCGCCGCGCTCACCCGGGCTCTGATCACCTGGAGCTTGCTCACGGTGGTGGCGCTGATCGCGGGAATGAACATCGACGGCAACGGGGTGGACCTGTTCGGGCTCTTGGGCCTGGCGGTGATCGTGAACCTGACCGCCACGCTCTGGGCGGCGGGCATTGCGATGCGTATCCGCTCGATCCAGGCGGGGCCCGCTGATGCAGATGCCGGTCTTCCTGATCCTCTTCCTCGCGCCCGTGTACGTACCGCTCGGCCTGCTTACCGGCTGGATCCACGCGGTGGCGCGCGTGAATCCGGTCACGGCCCTGCTCGAGGCCGGGCGCGGCTTCGTGTCGGGCAACCCGACCACGGTGGTGCTGGCCTTCGGCCTGGCGCTTGGGCTGGCGGTGGTGTTCGCGCTCTGGGCACGGGGAGGCCTGCGGAGCGCCGAGGCGAACGGCGCCTGAGCGGTTTCGGGCCCCTCTAACCACCCCAATACGGCGCGCTAACCGGGGTTAACCGCCTCGCCGCCAGCATGGCCTTGTGGCGTCGTCCCTCCCAGAGCTCTCCTCCGGCGAAGCCGAAACTCTCCCCGGTCTGCCCAGGGCGGCGCTTGTCGACGCAAGTCGGCGTGGCGGACTTTCGGTTTCGTCGGAGGGGACACATTCCGCCGAGTTGCCTGGCCTTTCGATCGTGCTGCCCTGCCTCAACGAGGTGGGCAACCTGGCCGACACGGTGCACGACGCGCTGCAAGCCGCGGATCGCGTGAGCGCCCGCGTGGAGGTGGTGATCGTGGACGACGGCTCGACGGACGGCACCGGCGAGCTGGCGGTCAAGCTGGCCGAGGGCGAGTCACGAGTTCGCCTCGTGATGCACCTGGTCAACCGGGGCTACGGCGCGGCGGTTCGCACCGGCATCCGCGCCGCCCGGATGCCGTACGTCCTGCTCACCGACGCCGATCTGCAGTTCGACCTCGCCGACCTCGGCCGCCTCGTGCCCCAGCTCGAGAGCGCCGACGCGGTGGTGGGCTACCGGCTGCGCCGCAATGACCCGCTCGGCCGCCGCGCTCGCCGCCACGGCTTGGAACCGGCTGGTGCGCACGCTCTACGGCCTTCCCTTCAAGGACGTGGACTGCGCCTTCAAGCTGTTCCCCCGCGACCTCCTACAGGAGCTCGAGCTGACGTCGAGCGGCGCGCTGTTCAGCACCGAGCTGCTGGTCCGCGCATGCGCGACCGGGCGCCACCGTGGCCGAGGTCGGAGTGCCCCACTACCCGCGCCTGTCCGGGAAGCCGAGCGGCGGCAGCCCGCGCGTGGTCATGCGCGCGTTTCGCGAGCTGGCACGCCTTCATCACTCCCTCCACCGGGCGGCGGCCAGAGCACAGCGCTGATGGAGCTGGCCACGCTGCGCCGGCCGCGCCTTCGCCGGCTGCCGGCCGTGCGGCTCCCGGCAACGCTGGATCGCATTGCTCGCTCGCCGGCGTGGGCGGCGCTGGCTCTGGTCCTCCTCGCGGCGCACTTCCGCCTTGGCGGTCTCGCCGCCAGCCGCGAGGACTACTTCTACGACGCCGCCGTGAGGAGCATGAGCCTCTCGTGGCACAACTTCTTCTACGGGGCGTTCGACCCGTCGGGCCGCCTGGCGGTGGACAAGCCGCCGCTCGACCTCTGGCTACAGGTGGCGAGCGTGAAGCTGTTCGGGTTCAGCGCCAGGTCGCTGGTGCTGCCGGCGGCGGTGGCGGGGACGCTGGCGGTGCCGCTGCTCTACGACGCCGTGCGGCGCCTGTTCGGCAGCCTCGCGGGGATCTGCGCCGGGGTCGCCCTTGCCGTGCTGCCGGTGTCGGTGGTGGCCTCCCGCAGCGACGCCCTCGACGCGCTGATGATGGCCCTGACCGTGCTGGCGCTGTGGCTGGTGGTGCTGGCGGTCCAGAGCGGCCGCGTCCGCTACCTCTACCTCGCCGCGCTCGTGATGGGCCTCGACTTCAACGTGAAGCTGTTCGAGGCGCTGGTGGCACTGCCCGCGCTGTTCCTGCTCTACATGCTCGGCTCGCGCATCCCGCTGCGCCGGCGGATCGCCCACGCGGCTGGGGCGGGTGCGCTGTTCGTGGTCGTGGCGCTGTCCTGGGCGATCGCGGTGTCGCTCAGCCCAGCCCATTCGCGTCCGTACCCGATCGGTTCGAGCAACGGCAGCGTGTGGAACGTGATCTTCGTCTACAACGGGTTGCACCGGCTGAGCCCACCCGCGCGTGCGGCGGCCGTTCACAGCCACGTCGTGCCGTCCGCGGCGGCGGGCCGGCCGCCCCTGCTCTCCGGGCTGCCCGGGCTGTGGGTGGGCGCCGAGCTGGTCGCCGCCCTCGTGTTCGGCCTGCTCGCGCTGATTGCAGCCGGCAGGCTCCGCGGCTTCGGGACGCGGCTGGCGGGCGCGGTCGCGATCGGCGTCTGGCTGGTGCTCGGCACGCTGCTGTTCAACCACATGACGAACCTGCGTGTGCGCTACCTCGAGGCGTTCACGCCGGCGGTGGCGATCGCCCTGGGGGCCGGCGTGGCTCTGCTGGCCGGCCGCGCGGGGCGCGGGCGGGTGACGGCCGCCGCGGCGCTCGCGGCGGGGCTCGTGGCGGCTCCCGTGGCGCTGCACGCACTCACCACGCCCCGGGTGCACGGGCCCGGTTCCCTGGCGCTGGCCGCGGGCGCGGCGGCGGCCCTGCTGGCGCTGGCGGCAGCCCTCGCGGCGAGGTTCGTGCCCTCAGGCAGGCGCCTGGCGAGCCTCGCGGCCGTGCCGGTGGCGGCGCTCGCGCTGGTCTCCGTGCTTGCCAACCCCGTGAGCACCTCGGCGCGCCTCGTCCGCCAGCACGCCTCCGACTCGGGTACCGGCTCGCCACTGCCCGCCTACAAGATCGCCCTGATCCAGCGCTTCCTGCTGGCGCACCGCGGCGCGACGAAGTACGAGTTCGGTGCCGCGGCTCCCGCGAAGGCGGCGCCGCTGATCGCGCGCGACGCTCAGCCGGCGCTGGTGCTCACGAGCTACCGCGGGCGCCAGGTGGTGAGCGTGGCCGAGGTGCGGGCGGCGGTGCTCGCGGGCCAGGTGCGCTGGTTCCTGATGGACCACACCTGCTCGCCGTCCACCCCGGCCGGTTGCGCGCCGTCGGTGCGCTGGGTCGCCGCGCACGGGCGCGACGTGACGCGTCAGGCCGGCATCCAACAGGGGCGGGGAACGCTGCTCGAGGTGACGCCTAGTTCGGCCCTGGCGCCCGCACGTGCCCACGGAAGAACGACCAGACGGCATTCGCAGCGGAAATCGGCGCGGTCGGCGCGGATCGGCGGGCCTCGCGCCGGGCCACGCGTGTCCGCCGCCGTAGATCTTGAGATGCTCGACCTCGGTCCCGGCGGCGCAGGGCGACCAGAGGTACTGCTCGGTCATCGGCCCGAAGCGGTGGTGCTGGTCCGCCGCCGGGCAGTGATCGAAGCCGCGCCACTGGGCGAGGAACCCCGGCACGCTCCCGGCGTGGTCGGGCCCGCGGCCCTGGTAGGGCACGACCTGGTCGGCCGTGCCGTGGATCTCCAGCACCGAGAGAGGGCGGTCGGGCCGGCAGTGGTCGAGCGTGCTGTAGCCGCCGGCAACCGGCGCGATCGCGGCGAGCCGCGAGCTCAGCTCGCAACCCACCCTGGCCGCCATCCCGCCGCCGTTCGAGACGCCGGTGGCGTACACGCGGGTCGGGTCGGTACAGGCGAGCGCCTGCACGCGGTCGAGCAGCGCGCTGACGAACTGGATGTCGGCCGCGCCACCCGCGTCCTCGTCCGCAAGCACCCAGCGGCGGTGCGGGCGCGCGGCGCTCGGGAACACCGAAACGAAGTCCTGGCCGTCCGAGACGGTCTGGAGCCCGGAGTAGCTCGCCATGAACTGGCCGGTCCCGCCGGCACCGTGGAAGGCGAGCACGACTGGCAGCGTCTGGCCCGTGCGGGCACTTGTTGGCACGTGGACGATCGCCGAACGTGGCACGCCGGCGATCGTCAGCTGCACGTAGAGGTTGCCGCGCCGTGGACTCTTGGCGCAAATGCCCGCAAGGGGCTTGACCCCGCCGGAGGTCGACGCCGGGTGGGCGGTCGGCGCCCTGGCTGGCTCTGCAGCGGTCAAAGAAGCGGCCGCAAGGAGAGCAGCGAGGCACAGCAGGGTGTCTCGAATCCTTCGGAACGACATTTATGACTTCCTCAGA
The DNA here is from genome assembly GCA_963729205.1 of uncultured Thermoleophilaceae bacterium. Classification (GTDB taxonomy): domain Bacteria; phylum Actinomycetota; class Thermoleophilia; order Solirubrobacterales; family Thermoleophilaceae; genus JAICJR01. Next base: position 25,624 of record CAVSNA010000019.1, on the reverse strand, counting down.
CGAACACTCGACACTAGCCTTAGTCGCAGTGGACTCCCAAGCTCCGCTCAACATCCTCGTCGTCGACGACGAATCGCCTCTCAGGGAGACGCTGAGGCAGTCCTTCACGCGCGAGGGCCATTCGGTGATGGCGGTGGCGGACGGCCGCGCGGCCATCGACCGCGCCACCACCGACCGCTTCGACATCGTGCTTCTCGACGTGGCCCTGGGCGCCGGGCCGGACGGCTACGAGGTCTGCCGCACGCTCCGCTCCCGCCGCAACGTGGTGCCGATCATCATGCTCACGGCTCTCGACAGCGAGGCGGACGCGGTGCTCGGGCTCGAGGCCGGAGCCGACGACTACGTGACCAAGCCCTTCGGGCTCGCGGAGCTGCGCAGCCGCATCCGCGCCGTGCTTCGCCGGGCCGATCCGCGCACGTTCGGCAACCAGGTGGTGAGCGCCGGCCGGGTGAAGCTCGACCGGGCCAACCGCGAGGTCAGCGTGGAGGGCGAGCCGGCGGAGCTCACCTTCTCCGAGTTCGAGCTGCTCAACGCCCTGATGGGCGAGCCGGGCCGGCTGTTCAGCCGCCAGGAGCTCCTGCGTGCGATCTGGGGCGACAGCGCGTACCGCGACCCGCGGGCGATCGACGTGCACGTGCGCCACCTGCGGGAGAAGCTCGAGGAGAAGCCGGAGTCGCCGAGCCTGATCATCACGGTCCGCGGCGCGGGTTACCGGCTGAACTCGGTCTGACCCATGCGCCGCCTGCCGGTCTTCGGGCTTCGCGGCCGGATAGTTGCGGCGCTGATCTTCACGAGCGCGGTGGTGCTCGGGGTGGCCGCCGCCACGCTCCTGCCGCCGCTCGAGCGCAACCTGCGCCAGGAGGAGCAGCGCTCCCTGCGGGCCACAGCGATCGCATCCCGTCCGGCGTTCACCGACCTCGACGAGCGCGACGTCAGCCCCACCGTCCGCCCGGCTCGACCGCCTCGTGGACGCGCTCGAGCGGCGCACCGGTGCGCGCGTGCTGCTGTTCGACGGGACCGGGACGAAGATCATCGACACCCAGCCGCGCCAGCCGGTCGAGTTCGACGACGTGCGCGCCGCGCTCAGCGAGCTCGAAGGTGATCGACGACGTGAAGCTGCACGGGTCGTCGCCGGACGTCGCGCGGCTGGCACTGCCGCTGACGATCGACCACGAGCCCTACGTGCTCGCGCTGCGCAAGCCGCTCGACGACTCGAAGGTGGGCACGCGCGTGGTCAGGCGCGCCCTGACCACCGCGACGCTGGTGGGCCTGGCGGTGGCGCTCCTCCTGGGGCTGGGGATCGCGACGACGATGCTGCGGCGCCTGCGGCGGCTGCGCGACGCGACCCTGATGCTCGCCGACCACGGCCTCGACTCCGAGCTGGCCACGGACTCCTCGCGCGACGAGGTGGGGGACCTCGGGCGCGCGTTCAGCACCATGCAGGCGCGGCTGCGCGAGCAGGAGCACGCGCGGCGCGCGTTCGTGGCCACCGCGTCGCATGAGCTGCGCACGCCGCTGACCTCCCTGCGGGCCATGCTGGAGCTGCTGGAGGAGGACCTGCACGGAAACCCGCCCGACCTCGCGGACGCGCGCAGGCAGGTCTCCGAGGCCCGCACCCAGTCGTCGCGGCTGGCCGGGCTGGCCGCCGACCTGCTCGACCTGAGCCGCCTGGACGCCGACGTTCGCCTGCGCAGCGAGCCCGTGGAGCTGGCCGAGCTGTGCCGCGCCGTGGCCGCGGAGTTCTCCTCGGCCTCGGGCGAGCCGCTCACGTTCGAGGAGCCCGCCGACGCCCTGCTGGGCCATGGGCGACCCGAGCGCGGTGGCGCGCATCGTGCGCATCCTGGTGGACAACGCCCTGCGCTTCTCGCCCGAGGGCGAGCAGCCCGTCCTGGCGATCGAGTGCCAGGACAACGAGCGGCTCCTGTCGGTGACCGACCGCGGCCCGGGCGTGCCGCCCGACGAGCGCGAGCTCGTCTTCGAGCGCTTCAAGCGCGGCACCGCCACCGGCGGCGAGGCCGGCTTCGGCCTCGGCCTGGCGATCGGCAGGGAGCTGGCCGAGCGCATGGGCGGCGCCCTCGTGCTCGTTCCGACCGCGACCGGCGCACGCTTCGTGCTGAGGCTCGCCGCGGCCCCCGCCCTGGCTGATTTAACGGAAATCCAACACGACGAGGTACCCAGCTAACGCCCACGCTGACAGCGTGGGAGACGTGGACGAGGCTGAGTTCCAGGCCATCCTTGACCACGAGGAGCGGCATTGGTGGTACCGCGGCCGCCTTCGGGTGGTTCGGCAACAGGTGGCGCGGTTGAACCTGCCGCCCGGCGCCCGCATCCTCGACGCCGGTTGTGGCTCCGGCCGGGTGCTCGACGAGCTGGCGCGGTTCGGGCAGGTGGCGGGCGTGGACGCAAGCCCCGTTGCGGTGACCGCCGCCCACAGGCGCGGGCACGTGGACGTGTCGCTGGCCCGGGTGGAGGAGCTTCCGTTCGGGGATGAGAGCTTCCACCTCGTCACCTGTCTCGACGTGATCGAGCACACGCGCGACGACACACGAGCGCTGGCGGAGCTGTTGCGCGTGACGCGTCCCGGCGGCTACCTGCTGGTCACGGCGCCCGCCTACCCGTCGCTCTGGTCGAGCCACGACGATCGCAACGACCACTTCCGGCGCTATCGCCGGCGCACCCTGCGCGCGGTGGCGGCGAACGCGGGTTGGCAGCTCATGCGCGACACCCACTTCAACAGCCTGCTCTTGGCGCCCGCTGCGGCGGTGCGCCTGGCCGACCGGATGAGGCATGGCGGCCACCAACCCGTCCGGTCGGAGCTTTCGATCACCCCGCCCGCCCTCGCCCCGCTGCTCGAGCTCCCGCTTCGCCTCGAGGCGGCGCTCCTGCGGCGGGGCGCGACCCTCCCGGCGGGGCTCTCGGTGGCGGCCCTTTTCGTGCGGCCCGCGCCCGCGTTCCGGCCCCGGCTGACGCTCGTAACAGAGCGCCCGCCGGCGGCTAACCTCGCTTAACCGCTCCGCGGCCAACATCTCGGCCGGATGAGGCCTAGGCATCCCTCGCGCGAGCTTTGGCGGCGGGTGGCCGCGCTCGCCACCGCGATCTCCGGCCTGCTCAGCATCACGTCGGCGCTGACGCCCAACGTCCCCTGGCGGGACAGCCTGCTGACCATCGGTGGAGCCCGGCTCGACCATCGCGCTCGGCCACGTGCTCGCCGCGGCGGGAGGGGTGGCACAGCTCGTGCTGGCCTGGGGGCTCCTGCGCCGCAAGCGCCGTGCGGCCACCGCGACGATCGCGATCCTCTGCGCCTCGGCCGTGGCTCCACCTCCTCAAGGGGCTCGACTACGAGGAGAGCCTGGTGGCGCTCGCGCTGGCCCTCCTCCTGTACTCGAACCGGGGCGCGTTCGCTCGCGGCGGCACGCCCGCGCGAGGGGGGATCGTGGCGGCCACGGTCGCGCTGACCGCCGTGGCCGCCGGCTACGTGCTCGACACCACGGAGCTCCTGGTCGATCGACCGGGCGCGCACGCTCGGCAGCCGCCATGACCCACGCGTATCAGGCGCTCTGGCCGCCGGCGGCTGGTGGCTGCGCTCCGGCGACCCGCTCTCGATCACCCTCGACGCCCTGGCGCTCGTGACGCTCGTCGCCGGGGCCGCCTGCCTGCTCGCGCTGATGCGCCCGGCTCGGGCCGCGGATGGCCACACCCCCGAGGAGCACCGGCTCGCCGCCGCGATCGTCTCCGCCCACGCGCTCCGACTCGCTCGCGCCGTTCGTGCTGCGTGAGGACAAGGCGTTCTTCTTCGCGCACGGCGGGGTGCTCGCGTATCGCACGCTGCGCGAGACGGCGGTCGTCTCGGCCGATCCGGTCGGGCCGCCCGGCAGCTCCCGGCCATCCTGCGCGACTTCCTCCGGCTGGCCGAGGCGCGGGGCTGGGCCGTGGTCGTCACGGCCGCCTCCGAGCGCCACCTGCCCGCCTACGAGGAGCTCGGCCTGCGCACGCTCAGGATCGGCAACGAGGCCGTGGTGGACCCCGCCGCCTTCACGCTCGAGGGGCGGAGGATGCGCAAGGTGCGCCAGTCGGTGCACCGCGTCGAGCGCCACGGCTACCGGATCGAGCTGGTGAGCGGCCGTGACCTGCGCGCCGGACCTTGTCGAGGAGCTGACCCGCGTGGAGGAGGCCTGGCGCGCCGGGCGCCCGCGTCTGCAGGGCTTCGCCATGACCCTCGGCCGCCTCTGGGGAGCGGCGGAGGACGCCGTCGAGCGTGTACGCCGTCGCCCGCGACCCGGAGGGCCGGGTGTCCGCCTTCCTGCACCTCCTCAGCTATTCGAACAGCCTCTCCCTGGACGCCATGCGCCGCCTCGGGGGCGAGCCCAACGGGCTGAACGAGGCGCTCGTGGCGCGAACGCTCGAGTACGCGCGCGAGCGCGGCATGCGCCGAGGTGAGCCTGAACTTCGCCGGCTTCGCGCACCTGATGGCGGCGGACGCCGTGCTCAGCCGCCGCCAGCGGCTCCTGCGCGCGTGCCTGGAGCGCTTCCACGGGCGCTTCCAGCTCGAGCGGCTCGCGAGCTTCAACCGCAAGTTCGCGCCGGACTGGCGGCCGCGCTATCTGCGTCTACGAGGCGCGCACCCAGCCTCCCGCTGGCGGCGCGTGCGCGTGCTCCAGGCCGAGGCCTACCTGCGGCCTCCGCGCCCGCGTCCGCTCAGGACCGGCTGGCGGCCGCTTCCGGATCCGGTCGGCCTGCCCACGGCGGCGCGATGAGCACCCCGGCCACGATCAGGGCGACGGCGAACCAGATCGCGCTGTGCGAGAACGGCGGCGGAGATGTGCTCCCGCACGCGCGTCGTTCTGCGCGATCGAGTCGGACACCGCGGAGCCGAGGACCAGCAGCGCGAGCGAGGCGAGCCCCGCCGACCACGCGCCCGGGCGACGCGCGGCAGCCGCGTAAGCGCGGCCGAGCGCAATTCCCGCTGCCACCCCGGCCGGCAGCCAGGCCGCCGTCATGCGGATGAGCGGCTGGGCGTCGCCGCCGGCCAGCTGCTGGAGCGGCAGCGCACCTCCGAGCCGCGGACCGAGCGTGAGCACGTGAAGCTCGCGCAGGAGATAGAGCCATCCGGTGCCGGCGGCGACGGCCACGAGCAGCGCCGCCGAGAGCCCCGAGGACACTCGCCCCGCGCACAAGCGGCTGAAGCGCTGGGCGCTTGCGGCCATCGTGGTGGCCTGGGCCGTTGCCGGCATATATGGCGTGACCAGCTACGGGCACAACTACTACCGCTACCGTGGCTTCCCGGCCCCTCGCACGCCCCGTCGGCGTGGCGGCCGGGAAGGTGGTGAAGGTCAATTTCTTCTCGCCTGCCCTGGGGCGGCGGCGCTCGTACCTCATCTATCTCCCACCAGGGTATTCCGCGGCGGCGGCGCGGGGGACACGTTTCCCCGTCCTCTACTTCCTGCACGGCAGCCCGGGCTGGCCGAGCCTCGTCCTGAACGCCGGCCACCTCGGCGTGGACGCCGACGTGCTCCTTCACCAGCACCGCATCAGGCCGTTCCTGATCGTCATGCCCGACGGCCGCAACGGCACCTTCCGCAGCGACACCGAGTGGGCCAACACGCGGCACGGGCGCTATGAGGGCTTCGTGCTCGACGTGGTGCGGGCGGTGGACTCACGCTGGTCGACGATCGCCAACCGCGGCGGCCGCGCGCTGTCCGGCAACTCGGAGGGCGCCTACGCGGCGATCAACCTCACGCTGCGTGATCTCAACACGTTCGCGGTGGCCGAGAGCTGGTCCGGCTACGTGAAGCCGACCGTGAAGAACGGGCCCTTCGCCGGAGAGCCGGCCGCCCAGATCGCCGCCAACGACCCGGCGCTCTACCTCGCCTCGCGTGGCGCCCTCGCTGCGCCGCCTGCCGATCCACATGTACATGTACTCCGGCGCCCAGGACCACTCGGCGCGGCCAGGTGGGCGACTTCGCCGAGCGGCTGCGCGCGGCGGGGGCGAACGTGACCTTCTCGCTCTTCCCCGGCGGCCACAACTGGCGCGTCTGGCGCCAGCACGCTCCGCTGATGCTCGAGTACGCATCGAACTGGCTCGCGCGGTGAGCGCGCTCGCCGCCGGCCTCGCGCTCGCTCTCGCCGCGTCGCTGGCCCTGAACACGGGCTACCTGCTGCAGCACCGCGGCTCGGCCGGTGCGCCGGAGATCACGCCATTGCGGCCGCTCGCCACTCTGCGCTCCTGCTGGCCTCGCGCGCCTGGGTGGCCGGGCTGGCCCTCGGACGCTCGGCTGGCTGATGCACGTCGGCGCGCTGTCCCGCGCGCCGCTGTCGCTCGTGCAGGCGTTCGTCGCGGGCGGCCTGGTGCTGGCGGTGCCGATCGGCCGGCGCCTCTTCCGCCAGGTCCTGCGCCCGGCAGAGCTCGTGGGCATCGCCGTCATGGGGCTCGCGCTCGTCGGCCTGGGGGCGGGCATCCGCGGTGAGGGCGCCCACGGCAGCTTCCACGCCGGCCGGCTGGGGCTGTTCCTGGCGGCGCTCGGCCTCGCGGCCGCGCTGCTCGTGGCGCTGCCGGCGCGCGGGCGCAGGCCTCAGGCGCTCGGCCTGGCGGGCGGCGTGCTGTACGGCGCCGCCGACGTGGCGGTCAAGGCGCTGACCGGCATCGACTCCCGCCAGGGCCTGGTCCACGCGCTCGTCTCTCCCTGGCTCGCGGTCGGCGCGCTGGCCACGCTGGGCGCCTTCTTCTGCTTCCAGCGCGGCCTACAGGCGGGCCGGGCGCTGCCGGTGATCGCGCTCATGACCGCGGCCACGAACGCGTTCTCGATCACCGCCGGCTTCGCCGTGTTCGGCGACCCTCTCGGCCGCACGCCCGCGCTGGCCGTGGTCCACCTGATCTCGCTCGCGGTGGTCGTGGGCGCGGGCGCGCTGCTCGCGCCCGCGGCTCACGTCAGGCCAGGTTCGTCCAGACCGTCTTCGTCTCGAGGTATGCGTCCAGGTTCGCGTGTCCCATCTCGCGCCCGATCCCGGATGCCTTGTAGCCCCCGAACGGGGCCGCGGCGTCCACCTGACCCCACGTGTTGATGTAGATCGAGCCGGCCTTCAGCAGCTTGGCGAGGCGGTGGGCGTTGCCGACGTCGCGCGTCCAGATCCCCGCCGCCAGGCCGTACTCGGTGTCGTTGGCCCGCCGGGCGACCTCCTCGATGTCGTCGTAGGGCATCGCCACGAGCACCGGGCCGAAGATCTCCTCGCGGGCGATCTTCATGTCGTCGGTGACCCCCGTGAACAGCGTCGGATGCACGAAGTAGCCGCCGTTCTCGCCGTTGCCGCCGTTGCCTCCCGCCACGGCCTCGGCGCCGGCCTCGAGGCCGGACGCGATGTACGAGTTCACGCGCTCGTACTGCTCCTGGGAGACCAGCGGGCCGAACTGGCTGGCGGGATCGAGCCCGGGGCCGACGCGCGCCTTCTTGGCGGCCTCGGCGAGTCCCTCCACCACCTGGTCGAACTGCTCCCGCTGCACGAACAGTCGCGAGCCCGCGTTGCAGGCCTGGCCGGTGTTGTAGTAGATGCCCTGGAACGCGCCCTTCACCGCGGCGCCGATGTCGGCGTCCGGCAGGATGATGTTCGGGCTCTTGCCGCCGAGCTCGAGCGTGACGCGCTTGAGCAGCTCGCCGCAGCGGGCGCCGATCCGCCGGCCCACCTCGGTGGAGCCCGTGAAGGCGACCTTGTCGATCGAGGTCGAGTCGACGATCGCCGCGCCGGTCTCGCCGTCGCCGGTGAGCACGTTGATCACGCCCTCCGGGAAGCCCGCCTCCTGGGCGAGCTGGCCCAGGCGGATCGCGGTGAGCGGCGTCTGCTCGGCGGGCTTCAGGATCAGGGTGCAGCCCGCGGCCAGCGCCGGCGAGATCTTCCACGAGGCCATCAGCAGCGGGAAGTTCCAGGGGATGATCTGGCCGCAGACGCCCACCGGCTCCTTGAGCGTGTAGGTGAGCATGTCGGGCTGGGTGACGGGGATCGTCTCGCCCTCGATCTTCGTGGGCCAGCCGGCGTAGTAGCGCAGGTGCGCGACCACCCGCGGGAGATCCACGATCCTCGCCATCTTCAGCGGCTTGCCGTTGTCCAGCGACTCGAGCTCGGCGAGCTCGTCGATGTGCTCCTCCACCACGTCGGCGAGCCGGTTCATCAGCTGCGAGCGTCCGGCCGCCGGCATCTGGCCCCACGGTCCCTCGAGGGCCGCGCGCGCGGCCGCGGCCGCCCGCTCGACGTCCTCGGCGCCCGCCTGGGCCACCGCGCAGATCGGCTCGCCGGTGGCGGGGTCGATCGTCTCGAAGCTGCGGCCGTCAGCCGCGTCCACCCAGTCGGCGCCGATCAAGAGCTTGTGGGGTCCGGACTCGATGAACGAGCGGGCGGCGTCGGACAGTGCTTCGGGGGCGGCGGTGGGCATGCGAGCGATCTCCTCGGGAATTTGGCGGGGCCGCCAGCGAGGATATACGGGAGGATCAGGGCGGGTTGGAGACTCCGTACTTCGACATCTCCGACGAGCGCTTCTCGGTGTCGTCGCCCGAGGTGATGAGCGCGCGCGAGCTGAGCTGGTGCGTGGAGACCAACTACGGGCTCGCCGTGCTGCGCCACCAGGAGGTGAGTGACCTGCTGAAGGACCGCCGGCTGATCCAGGGGAGCGCCGCGTGGCCGGCGCACAACGGCGTGACGAGCGGGCCGTTCGTGGACTGGTGGCGGGACACGGTGCTGAACCTCGAGGGCGACGAGCACACGCGCATGCGCCGCCTGCTGAGCCCGGCCTTCGCGCCGCCGGTGATCCGCGCCCTGCTACCGCGCTTCCACGCCCTCGCCGCCGAGCTGATCGATGCGTTCGCGGGCGAGGGACGCTGTGAGTTCATGTCCCAGTTCGCCGAGCCCTACGCGGCGCGTGTCACGGCGATGATGCTGGGCCTTCCGGAGGCCGAGTGGAAGCGGATAGCCGACGCGTCCACCACCCTGGGGCTCGCGCTCGGGGTGGGCATCCGCGAGCACCTCGAGCGCGTGGAGGCTGCGCTCGCCGAGCTGTTCGTCTACGCCGAGGGCGTGATCGCCGACCGCCGCCGCCACCCGCGCGACGACTTCGCCACGCGCCTCGTGCAGCCGAGCCAAGATGCCGACCGCCTGTCCGATCGCGAGCTGCGCGACTCGATCGCGCTGCTGATCCTCGGCGGCATCGACACCACGCGCATGCAGCTCGGGCTGGCGATGAAGACCTTCATCGAGCATCGCGGACCAGTGGGAGCTGCTGGCCGACCGCCCCGAGCTGGCCTCGAAGGCGGTGGACGAGGTCATGCGCGTGAACCCCACGGTCACCTGGATCACCCGCGAGGCAGGCGAGGACTTCGAGTTCCAGGGCCGCGCGATCGCCAGGGGCACCACCATCCACCTCTTCTCCCAGGCCGCGGCCACCGATCCGCGCGCCTTCGACGGCGCGAGCTTCGACATCACCGCCGAGCGCGCCCGCCACTTCGGCTTCGGCCGCGGCATCCACCACTGCATCGGCCACTTCGTGGCTCGCTCGGACATGTCCGAGGCGCTGCCGCTGCTGGCGCAGCGCATGCGCAACCCGCGCATCGACGGCGAGGCCCGCTTCCTGCCGCCGAGCGGCAACACCGGGCCGATCCACCTGCCCGTCCGCTTCGACGCGCCCTAGTACTCCCCGGCCAGGCGGTCCAGCTCGTCCACGATCTGCTGCAGGCGGTCTGACTGCGGTCCGATCGGCCCCACCATCAGGCGCTGTGCCTGGAGGCGGCTCGAGCGCCAGCTCTCCGCGAGCAGGGTGACCGAGTGGTAGAGCAGCTGCGCGAGGTAGTCGAACACCTCGCTCAGCGCGCTCGCATAGCGCTGGAGCGCGTATGCGTCGATCCCACCGAGCTCGCGCCGCAGGGCGAGATAGCGGCTCACCAGCTCGCCGGCCTCGGGAGCGAGCTCCCTCAGCCGGGCGTCGCCGCGGACCTGCTCCAGCAGCCGTTGCACGTCGTCCTCTCGCGCAAGACCCTCATGCGCGATGCTGCGGAGCACCATCAGGTCCTCCGAGTACGAGCGAGCCGGCTCGAGTGCGGTGGGCAACGGGTGAACCTCCGTCGCGGAGTCTAAGGCAGTGCGGACAGCCTGAACAGGTAGTCGCCGTTGTCGGAGCGCACGCCGATCGGTCCGGCCAGCCCGGCGGCCAGGGCCGCGGGGACGCGCGCGCGGCGCAGCAGCGACCCGTCCGTGTAGACCGCCACGGCCAGGCTGCCGTCCCCGCCGCGCCGGGTGTGGACCTCGAGCTGGTGCGCGCCGTGGTCGGAGGGCGGGACGGCGATCGGGATCAGCGCGAGGTCCGTGTAGCCGTTGTTGCCGCACTGGTCCGAGGTGGTCTGACCCGGGTTGCGCTTCACCGAGATCTCGATCGACTCGTCCGGGAAGTTGCGCCACATCACGTACACGAGGTTGCAGGGATCGCTTGCCTGGAGCTTGAGTCCGATCTGGCGCCTGACCAGCCCGGACCCGAGCGGCTTCGTGATCGCGCTCGGGCCGCGGAAGCGGAACCACAGCCGCGCCCTCGAGGCGTGGCGGCCGCCGTCGCGCACCACCGCGCGCATCTCCGGGTCGCCGGTGTGCAGCGTGGCCTTGGGGGCGAAGGTGGAGACCATGCCGGAGGTGACCTCGAGCTTGTGGCGTGGGATCGGCTGCCAGTGGACGGTCTTGGCGGCAACGCCTGAGGCGGTGCCGAGCGCGCCCGCGAGGGCGACTACTGCGATCAGGTGGCGGGGGCTCCAGTTCCGCATGACACGACGGTAAGCGCGTGCTGTCCCGGCGTCTGTCGTGGCGGCGACCCCGAAAGCGTCAGGAAGGCGACAGACGCGCGAGCGAGCTCTTGACGCATCGCCGCCGGATCGGCCCCGCCTCGTGCAGAGCGTCCTGCGCCGATGCGATCACGCCGGCGCTCCTCAGCATCATCCCAGCGGCTCCGCGCGGCTCACTGGCAAGTGCGCTCAGATGCGACGCCCCTCGTGGCCGCGCAACGCCCTCAGGGCCAGCAGCCCATCCGTGGCCGGACCCACCAGCGGGGTGCCGAGCCACCAGCTCCCGCGCTGTTCGAACGGTACGAGGTTGAGGAGCAGGGAAGCCCCGTCAGGCGCTCAGGACGATCTTCAGCGCCTGATGGCTGGCGTAGGCGTCGTAGGCCTCCTGCGCGTCCGCCAGCTTCATGTGGTGGGTTACGAGCGGCGTGGGGTCGAGCCGGCCGGCCGCCATCAGCGACAGGACGGCGTCGAGGTGGCCGATCACGTTGGCCTGGCCGGCCACCAACTTCAGGTTCTTGATCCAGACCACGCCCATGTGCAGCTCGATGCGCTCGGAGAAGACGCCCACTACGGAGACGGTCCCGGCCTTGCGCGCCAGGCGGCAGGCGAGGTCCAGCACCGCTGCGTTGCCCACGGCGTCCACCGCCACGTCCACGCCGCGGCCCGCGGTGGCCTCCTTGACCGCCGCGCGCGGATCCTCCTCGGTGGCGTGCACCGGCTCGGCTCCGAGCGAGCGTGCCACCTCGAGACGCTCCGGCACCGTGTCGATCGCGATCACGCGGGCGGCCCCGGCCACGCGCGCGGCCATCACCGCACACAGGCCGACCGGCCCGAGACCGATGACCGCACAGGTGTCGCCCGGCTTGAGCCCGGCGTTCGCGATCGCGTGGTAGCCGGTGCCCATCACGTCGCCCGCGAACAGCGCCGAGTCGTTCGATAGCGCCTCCGGCACTCGCCGCAGCGTGAGGTTGGCGTGCGGCACCAGCGCCTGCTCCGCCTGCGTGCCCTGAAGCGCGCCGAGCGTCTTGCCGTGCCCGAAGGTGCGGGCCTCGTCGCACTTCGTGTACTCGCCCATGCGGCAGAAGTAGCACTTGCCGCAGGCGCTGTGGAAGGTGCCGAGCACGCGATCTCCCACCCCGACCTCGGTCACGCCGTCGCCGGCCGCGACCACCGTGCCCACGTACTCGTGGCCGAGCGTGAAGCCCTGCTCGAGCGGGATGCGGCCGTGGAAGAGGTGGAGGTCCGAGCCGCAGATGCCCGAGGCGTCGATCCGTACGACCGCGTCGTCGGCGGCGATCGGCTCGGGCTCGGGTCGGTCCTCGACGGCGACCCGGCCAGGCTCTTGGAAGGTGACTGCGAGCATCGGGGCCGGGCTAGGTTACGGGCTCGCCGGTCGCGACGACACGCCGCAGCAGCGGAGCGGCGCGGTAGCGCTCCTCGCGGCGCTCGTCCCAGAGGCCGTCGATCGTGGCCAGCACTTGATCGAAGCCGAGCTCGCGGCCACGCTGGACCGGCCCGCGCGGGTGGTTGAGGCCGAGGGTCACGCCGGTGTCCACGTCGTCCGCCGTACCGACGCCCTCGCCGATCGCGAACAGCGCCTCGTTCACCAGCGCGCAGACGATCCGCCCCGACACGAGACCCGGCGCGTCCTCCACCCACTCGCGCTCGAGGCCGAGGGCGGTGAAGAACCGCTCGGCGGCCGCGGCGGCCTCGTCGCCCGTGGACGGGATGCGGGTGAGCTCGACCAGGCGCGAATCCGCGACGGGCGGCAGGAGCTGGAACCCGCAGGCGCCCGGGAGCTGACGCGACGCCAGGCTGTGGGCCGCACACGAGACCAGGAGCGGCGCTCCGCCGCCGTCTGCGGGGTCGCCGGCAGCCGGCCCGGCTTCCACGATCAGCTCGGGCTCGCCGTGGCCGGGCTCGCGCACCTCGAAGCCCGCCGCGCGGGCCCGCTCGCGCAGGCCCGCGGCCAGCGGCCCCGAGCCGGCGATGACCACGATGCGGCCGGCGCCGCCGGCGGGAGCGCGCGGCTCGGGATCGTCGGGCCGATGCGGGCCATCCTCGTACGAGTACCAGCCGCGCCCCGTCTTGCGGCCCAGGCGGCCGGCGGCCACCATCTGCGCCTGGAGCATGCTCGGCTTCCAGCGCGGCTCGCCGAAGCTCTGGAGCGGTGAACGACTGGGCCACCTCGTAGCCCACGTCGATCCCGACGAGGTCCATCAGCTCGAAGGGTCCCATCCGGAAGCCCCCGCCCAGGCGCACGATGCGGTCGATCTGCTCGACGCTCGCCACGCGCTCCTGGAGCAGCCGCAGGGCCTCCCCGCCGAACGGGCGCCCGCAGCGGTTCACGAGGAAGCCCGGGCCGTCGCGGGCCACGATCACGGTCTTGCCCATCGCCTCTCCCACCGCGCTCGCGATCGCCAGCGCACGCTCGCCGGTCTGCTCGGCGGCGATCACCTCGAGCAGCCGCATCAGCGGCGGCGGGTTGAAGAAGTGCATGCCCACCACGTTGTCGGGGCGTCGCCGCGGCCGAGGCCAGCGAGCTGACCAGGATCGACGAGGTGTTGGTGGCCAGCACCGTCGCCGTCGCCGCAGATCTCGGACAGCCGCCCGAACAGCTCGCGCTTCAGCTCGATGCGCTCCGGCGCCGCCTCGATCACCAGCTCGCAGCCCGACAGCTCCTCGAGCGAGGCCGCGAGGGTCAGGCGCTCGCCCGCCGCGCGCGCCTCCTCCGCCGTCCAGCGGCCGCGCTCGGCGCCCTTGTCGAGACCCGAGCGCACGCGCTCCCGGCCGCTCTCGAGCGCCTCGGGAAGCGGGTCGTGCAGTACGCGTGTCAAGCCCCGCCAGGCAGCCGAGCTGCGCGATCCCGGCGCCCATCGTGCCCGCTCCGACCACGCCCAGACGCTTGGGAAGCTCGCTCATCGGGTAGGGGAAATCATCGGCGCGGCATCATAAGTCGCACCGGACTCGCCGCAACTTTTCCCCGACCCCTGCGATAACTCCCTGATGCCCAAGAAGCTGCTTGCTCCCATGCTGTCCGCCCTGCTCCTCGTGGGCGCCTTCGCCGCCGCTCCCGCGCACGCCTCGAAGACGCAGGAATCGATCTTCCAGGACGACCGCGCGCTGATCTTCTCCGGCGACGCAACGCGCCAGGCCACGCTCGACCAGATCAAGGCGCTCGGCGCCACCACCGTCCACTCGCTGGTGTTCTGGAACTCGATCGCGCCCAACCCGAACTCGAAGACGAAGCCCGCCGGCTTCAACGCCGCCGATCCGAACGCGTATCCGCCCGGTGCGTTCGACCAGTACGACGCGCTCGTTCGCGAGGCCAGCGCGCGCGGCCTTTCGCTCGTCCTCTCTCCGGTCGAGGCTCCGGCCTGGGCCGGCGCCTGCGGCAGCATCGCGGTGCGCCACCACTGCCGTCCGAGCCCCACCGAGTACCGCGCCTTCTTCACCGCGCTTGCCACCCGCTACTCGGGCAGCTTCAACGGCCTCCCGCGCGTCTCGCGCTGGTCGGTCTGGAACGAGCCGAATCAGAGCAACTGGCTCTATCCGCAGCGCGAGCGCGTTCACGGGCACATCGTGCCGACCGCGGCGATCATCTACCGCAACCTCTTCCGTGGCGCCTCTGCTGCCCTCAAGGCCACCGGCCATGGCGGCGATCAGCTCCTGCTCGGTGAGACCGCTCCGCTCGGGCGCACCACGGGGCCGCTGCCGAAGCGCTTCCTCACTCCGGTCGAGTTCTACCAGGGCGTTTTCTGCCTCGACTCGCACGGGCGCAAGCTGAGGGGGAGCGCCGCGAAGGACCAGGGCTGCAGCGGCCGTTTCGCCAAGCTCGCGGCCACCGGCATCGCGCACCACCCGTACAACCGCGGCGGCGCGCAGCCGCCACTATCGAGGCCCGCGGCGGGAGAGATCACGATCTCGACGATCCCGAGGCTCACGGCGGTGCTCGCCCAGGGCTCGCGCGCGCGCCGGATCTCCTCGAACCTGCCGATCTACTTCACCGAGTTCGGCTTCCAGACCAACCCGCCGGACCGCATCATCGGCGTGCCGCTCGCGAAGCAGGCGGCGTACATCAACCAGTCCGACTACATCGCCTACCGGAACTCCCGCGTGAAGTCGATCTCGCAGTACGAGCTGCTGGACGAGCCTGACCTGGCGAGCTTCCAGACCGGCCTGCGCTTCGTGGACGGCAGCCCGAAACCGAGCCTGGACGCCTACCGGCTGCCGATCTGGGTGATCAAGCACGGCTCTGGCGTGCAGCGTATGGGGTCAGGTGCGGCCGGCGGACGGCACGCCGCAGCAGGTGCAGATTCGAGAACGGCAGCGGCAGCACGTTCACCGCGGTCAAGACCGGTGACCACCTCGGCCGCCGGCTACTTCCTCGTCAACCTGCCTCGCCAGCCGAAGTCAAGCTGGCGGCTGTCGTGGCAGGGCCCGGGCGGCACTTTCACCAGCCGGGTCGCCACGGTCAGCGCGCGCTAGGTCATCGCGTTGATGCCGGTCGCGGCGCGGCCGATGATCAGCTTCTGGATCTGCGACGTGCCCTCGTAGAGGGTGGTCACGCGCGCGTCGCGCAGGTAGCGCTCGACCGGGTAGTCGTCCACGTAGCCTGAGCCGCCGTGTACCTGGATCGCCAGGTTGGCGTTGCGCACCGCGGCCTCGGTGGCGAACAGCTTGGCGATCGAGGTCTCCATGGTGCTCGGCTTGCCCGTTGTCCTTCAGCCAGCCGGCGCGCAGCACCAGGCCGCGGGCGGCCTCGGTGTCCACGATCATGTCCGCCAGCATCTCCTGCACGAGCTGGAAGGCGGCTATCGGGCGGTCGAACTGCCGGCGCTGCTTCGAGTACTCCACGGACGCGTTCACGCAGCCCTGTGAGATGCCCACGCAGCCGGCGGCCACGCTGTAGCGGCCCGAGTCGAGCGACGACATGGCCACCTTGAACCCGTCGCCCACCTCGCCGAGCATCGCCTCCTCCGGCACCTCCACGGCGTCGAGCGACAGCTCGGCGGTGTCGGAGGCGCGCAGCCCGAGCTTGCCGTGGATCTCGCTGGCGCTGAAGCCGTTCGAGTCGGTCGGCACCAGGAAGCACGCCAGGCCGCGGTGCCCCTGCTCGGGATCGGTCTGGGCGAAGATCAGCGCGAGCTGGGCGTAGTTGCCCATCGAGATGAACTGCTTCTGGCCGGAGATGCTCCAGCCGCCGTCCACCTTCGTGGCGCGCGTCTTCTGGTTCGCGGCGTCGGAGCCCGTGTCGGGCTCGGTCAGGCCGAAGCAGCCGAGCGCCTCGCCGCTGCACAGCTTGGGCAGCCACTCGTGCTTCTGCTCCTCGCTGCCCCAGCGCTCGATCGCCGAGCAGACGAGCGACGTCTGCACCGACACGACCGTGCGCGCGGAGGAGTCGCCGCGGCCGATCTCCTCGACGATCAGCCCGTAGGTGAGGTAGTCGAGCGCCGCGGCCGCCGTACTCCTCGGACACGATCGCGCCGAGGAAGCCCATGTCGGCGATCTTCTTCACCAGCTCGGTGTCGAAGCGCTCGTTGCGGTCGTTCTCGCGCGCCACCGGCACGATCTCGTTGTCGGTGAACTCGCGCGCGGTGTCGCGGATCAGGCGTTGTTCATCGGTCAACTCGAAGTCGATCAAGTCGTTCTCTCCTTATGGCCGTCGTCAGGCGGCGGGATTCTCGACGATGGTGGCGAGGCCCTGGCCCACGCCGATGCACATCGTCGCCAATCCGTAGCGTGCTCCGCGCCGCCTCATCTCCCAGCAGAGGGTGGTGAGCAGGCGCGCGCCCGAGCAGCCGAGCGGGTGACCGAGCGCGATCGCGCCGCCGTTCACGTTCAGCTTCTCGTGCGGGATGCCGAGCTCGCGGGCGCTCGCGAGCGACTGCGAGGCGAACGCCTCGTTCAGCTCCACGAGGTCGATGTCGTCGATCGTCAGGCCGGCGCGGTCGAGCGCCTTGCGGCTGGCGGGGATCGGGCCGACGCCCATGTACGCGGGGTCCACGCCGGCCGCGCCCATCGACACGATGCGGGCCAGCGGCTCACGGCCCAGCTGCTTCGCTCGCTCCTCGGTGGCCAGCACGAGGCAGGCGGCGCCGTCGTTGATCGACGACGAGTTGCCGGCGGTCACGGTGCCGCCCTCGCGGAACACCGGGCGCAGCTTGGCCAGGCTCTCGAGCGAGGCGTCGGGCCGCGGGCCCTCGTCGGAATGCACGGTCACCGGGGAGCCCTTGGGTTGCGGAGCGTCGACCGTCACGAGCTCGTCGTCGAAGCGGCCGGCCTCGGCGGCGGCCACCGCGCGCCTGTGCGACTCGAGCGCGAACGCGTCCTGGTCCTCGCGCGACACGCCATAGCGCTCCGCGACGTTCTCGCCGGTCTCGCCCATCGAGTCGGTCGAGTAGTTCTCCGCCAGGCGCGGGTTCACGAAGCGCCAGCCCAGCGTGGTGTCCACCAGGTTCATGTCGCCGCGCGGGAAGCCGCGCTCGGGCTTCAGCATCACGAAGGGCGAGCGGCTCATCGACTCCACCCCGCCGCCGAGCGCCAGGTCGCCGTGCCCGGCCATGATCGAGCGCGCCGCCTGATTCACGGCCTCGAGGCCGGACGCGCAGAGGCGGTTCACGGTCACGCCCGGCACCTCCTGTGGCAGGCCGCCGATCAGCAGGGCCATGCGGGCCACGTTGCGGTTGTCCTCGCCCGCGGCGTTCGTGCAGCCGAAGAACACGTCCTCCACGTCGCCGCCTGGAAGCCCGGTCCGCTCCACCGCGGCGGCGATCACGCGCGCGGCGAGGTCGTCCGGCCTCACGCTCGAGAGCGCGCCGGCGTAGCGGCCGACGGGGGTCCGCACGGCGTCGACTATGTAGGCATCTGGCATCCCGGCTGATGCTATCTGGGAGCGCACGGAGTCACGTTTACACTGCGCGGGATGGATTTCGCCCTTCTCGTGGCGGCAGGAATCCTGCTGTTGATCTTGTTCGTCGTCGCGATCGGGAAGTGGTACCCGGGCAGCGGTGCCGACGTGCTCGACTGGAAGCCGACCCGCTCCTACGAGGACGAGATCCGGCTCGAGCTGGAGGACATCGACCAGATGCTCGAGGCCCAGAACGAGCGCCGCCGCCGCAGCGGCCGTCCGGAGCTCACCGAGGAGGGCATGCGCGCCGAGGTGGACGCCGCCCAGCGCGAGCTGAAGCAGCGCTCAGACGTCTACCGCGCCGAGGACGACTAGCGTGGCGCGCGTCCTGATCGTGGGCTGCGGCTGCCGCGGCCGCGAGCTGGCGGGCGTGCTGGTTGAGCACGGCCATGCGGTGCGCGGCACCAGCCGCGACGAGACGACCCTGGCGGCGATCGAGGCTGCCGGTGCGCATGGGGTGGTCGCCGATCCCGACCGGCTCTCGACGCTCATGCCACAGCTCGACGGGGTCAGCGTGCTGTGCTGGCTGATGGGCTCTGCCGGCGAGGGAGCCGAGGACCTGCACGGACCGCGGCTCGAGTCGCTGGTGGAGGCGCTCGTGGACACCCACGTGCGCGGGGTGGTCTACGAGGGCGGCGGCAGCGTGGAGCGGCGCCTGCTCGACCAGGGCGCGGAGATCGTGCGGCGGGCGGGGGAGACCTATCGGATGCCCGCCGAGGTGGTGGAGCACGACCCGGCCGACCACGCCGGCTGGGTCGAAGCGATGGCCGCCGCCGTCGAGCTGGTGCTGGCCGCCTAGGCGGAAAGAAAAGCGCCGGGGGTGTCGGTGTGCCCCCGGCGCCGTTACGTAGAGGAGGCCGTCTCGCTGGGGCAAGACACCGCCTCCCCCAGCGGAGGTACCCCTACGGAGGGCCCCCGAAACCGCTCTAGAGCGCGCCCGTGGCCGCAAGCACCGCGATCACGACGCCCGCGATCACGAGCAGAGCCGCCACAAGCACGAGCGCGCCCCAGCGGAGCGCGTTGCCGCCGGCGGCGGGGGGCCGGGCATCGACCACGCTGAGCTCGGGCCGGCTGGCGGCCGCTGCCGGCCGCGGGCGGTGCGCAAGCAGGTCCGACAGCAGCAGATCGCGCGCCTGGAGCAGCCGCCGCTCGTGCGTCTCGCAGCGCACGCAGCCGCGCAGATGGGACGTCGAGGCGGGCGCTGCCAGGCGCCGCCAGCGCGCCGTCGAGGCGGTCGGAGATCAGCCGCTCCGCCCGCTCGCACCAGCCGCCGGCGGGCAGCGCCTCGAGCGTGCGCCGCAGCGCCTTTCGCCCCGACGCGAGTGCCTCGGCCAGGATGGCCGGCTCGAGCGCGAGCTCGCGCGCGGCGTCCACGCGGGAGCGACCGGCGAGGTCCACGAGCGCCAGGGCGTCACGCTCCCGCGCGCCCAGGTCCGGGAGCCGCTCCGCGACGTGCGCGAACGCATCCGCCGGCTCCACCGGGTGGAGCGGGCGAACGGGCACAGACCGCAGCGGCGTTCCCTCCATCGCCGTTCGAGCATAACCGACGACGCAAGTCGGCCAGCGGGTTTTCCGCCCACGTTGCGAGGTCCGCGTGGTTCCTGCAGGCCCGCGCGCGTCTCGGTAGGGTCAGCACGAGCCGCGAGCCCGGCAGGGCTATATTACGGAATCCTGACCGAGTTTCCGGAATTTCCCCCACGGAGGTGACTGCGGTGGCCGACTACGCGAAGGATGTACTGGTCGATACACAGTGGGTCGAGGATCACCTCGACGACAAGACGATTCGCATCGTCGAGGTCGACGAGAACCCGGCCCTCTACGCCGAGGCGCACATTCCCGGCGCGATCGGCTTCGACTGGAAGCGAGACCTGCAGGACCAGGTGAAGCGCGACTTCCTCGGCCCCGAGGAGTTCGGCGCGCTGTTCGGATCCCGCGGGATCTCGAACGACCACCAGGTGGTGCTCTACGGCGATCGCAACAACTGGTTCGCCGCCTACACCTACTGGTACCTGAAGTACTACGGGCACGACAACGTGAAGCTGGTGAACGGCCCGCGCGAGAAGTGGATCGGCGAGGGGCGCGCCACCAGCAACGATGAGCCCACCTACTCGGCCACGACCTTCACGGCGCAGCCGGGCGACGCCGCGATCCGCGCCAAGCGCGACGAGGTCTTCGCCGCGCTCGACCAGCCCACCAAGCTTGTGGACGTGCGTTCGCCGCAGGAGTTCTCGGGCGAGCTGATCGCAATGGCGGGCTACGAGCAGGAGGGCGCCCAGCGCGGCGGCCACATTCCCGGCGCAGCGTCCATCCCGTGGGCCCAGGCGGTCAAGGAGGACGGGACCTTCAAGTCAGCCGACGAGCTGCGCGAGCTCTACTCGGGCAAGGGCGTGCTGAACGGCAGCGACATCATCGCCTACTGCCGCATCGGCGAGCGCTCGGCGCACACCTGGTTCGTGCTCCACGAGCTGCTCGGCCAGGACGACGTGAAGAACTACGACGGCTCGTGGACCGAGTGGGGGAACATGGTTGACGTGCCGATTGAGAAGGGCTGAAAAGACAGTCGGACAGTTGGACAGTGACGGGCGCTGAAGCCTGTCAACTGTCAACTGTCAACTAGAGGTGCCAAGCGCTCCAAGAGCATCTGCACGATCCGTGCCGTCGCCCCCCAGATGAACTGCCCATCGACCGTGTAGGTGGGCATCTTGATCGGGACTCCGCGGCGGACCAGGCGCTTCAGCTCATAGCCGCGGATCAGGTCGGGGAGTGACAGCTCCAGGATCTCGTCGACCTCGGTGGGTTGGGGGACCCAGGCGTGGCCGGGCTGGATCACGCCCGACGAAGGGGTGGATCCGGTACGACGTGACGAACGTGGCCGTGGGCGGCAGCGCGCCGACGAGCTCGACGGCGTCGGGTGGCAGCCCGATCTCCTCGTCGGCCTCGCGCAGTGCGGTCAGGCGCAGGTCCTCGTCGGGCGAGTCCTGGCGCCCGCCCGGAAACGAGATCTCGCCCGCGTGGCGGCGCAGGTCCGCGCGGCGGCGCGTGAAGACGGCGTGCAGGTCGCCCGAGTCGAGGTAGAGCGGCACGAGCACGGCCGCGTCGGTCTGTCCGTGCGCGTCCATCGCTGCCGCCTCCGTGGGGGTGAGCAGCAGCTCGCGCAGCCTGTCGGCTGTCTCCATCCACCTATTATCGAGCGCGTGCCCGAGGCCCTTCTGGTCATCGACTTCCAGAACGACTTCTGCCCTGGCGGCGCGCTGGCGGTTCCGGGCGGCGACGAGATCGCGGAACGGCTGAACGAGCTGGCCGCCTCGGACCGCTTCGACTTCGTGGTGGCCACGCGCGACTGGCACCCGCCGGACCACGGCTCGTTCGTCGAGCAAGGCGGTCCCTGGCCGCCGCACTGCGTGCAGTACACCGAGGGCGCGGAGCTGAACCCCGCGTTCGACCGCTCCAAGCTCAATGCGGTGATCTACACGGGCCGCGACCCGAGCGACGACGGCTACTCGGCGTTCGAGCAGACCGACCTGGCGACGTTGCTCCGTGAGCGCAACATCGACTCCGTGACCGTCGCCGGCCTGGCCACCGACTACTGCGTGAAGCACACGGCCCTCGACGCGCTGCGTGAGGGCTTCGCGGTGACCGTGGACAGCGCCGGGGTGCGCGGCGTCGAGGTCCAGCCGGGCGACTCCGAGCGGGCGCTCGACGAGCTGCGCGCCGCGGGCGCCAGCGTCGTCTAACCGCCTCCGCTCAGCTCCGCGAGGCTGATCGTGTTGCCCTCCGGATCGGTGATCGCTGCCTTGCGGCCAGCGCCCGGCAGCTCCTCAATCGCCTCTGGCACGAGGCCGCGCCCGGCGAGCTCGGCGAGCTTGGCGTCGAGGTCGGGGACGATCAGCGTCACGAGCGCGCCGCCGGCCCGGGAGGCGTCCGCCACCACGTAGAGCAGGCCACTCTCCACGAGCTGCCAGACGGCCTCGCGATCGTTCGGGACACCGTCCGGCGGCCGCCCCATCAACCGCTCGTACCACACCCGCGCCGCCTCGTAGTCAGCCACGGGGACGCCTGCGAAGACGTGCGAGACCCTCACGCGGCTAGGTCAGCTCGATCCGCTCGTCGAACATGACCTCGCCCTCGAGCGTGCGGTGCACCGGGCACTTCGCGGCGATCTGCATCAGCCGCTGGCGCAGTTCCTCGGGCAGCTCCTTGGGCATCTTGACGACCATCTCGAAGCGGGTCGGCGAGCCGCGCTGGGCGGGCTCGTAGGTCACGTCCACCTCGATGCTGCCGACCTCCCAGCCCTTGCGCTGGGCGTACATCTCCATCGTGATGGCGGTACAGGAGGCCAGGCTCGCGGCGAGCAGCTCCTGGGGACTCGGGGCCTCGTCACCGCCGCCGTGCTCCTTGGGCTCGTCCGCAGCCAGCACGTGCTTACGGATCTCGAGGTCCTGTTTCAGCTTGGCGCCGTCACGGCGCGCAATGGCTCTCATGCTCTCCCTTCGAACAGCTTGGGGTTCGGTTCGTCCGCGTAGCGCGCCATCGCGAACAGCGTGTCGGAGGCGCGGTTCAGGTATTTCAGGACCAGCTCGTCGGGCAGGTCGCCGTCGAGCTTGATGTCCACCACGCGGCGCTCTGCGCGGCGCATGGCGGTGCGGGCCACGTCGAGCCGCGCGGACAGCTCGGTGCCTCCCGGAATCACGAACTTCGGCGGGAGATCGACGCGCCCCATGTACTTGTCGATGTCCGACTCGAGCTGGTCGATCATGTCCTCGGTGACCTTGGTCACCCCGGCCTCGAGCCGCCCCACCGCCTCGGTCGCGGTGGCCAGCTCCGCGCCGGCGATGAACAGCTCGTTCTGGATCCGCAGGATGTCGGCGGCCAGCTCCTCGTGGACCTGCGCCGCCACCACGCGGGCAAGGCCCAGCGCCGAGGCGGTCTCGTCGACGGCGCCGTAGGCCTCCGGGCGGCCGCCGGATTTGGGCACGCGGCCGCCGTACCAGAGTCCGGTCGAGCCGTCGTCGCCCTTGCGGGTGTAGATCTTGACCACTGAGCTGAGGCTACTCGAGCGAGTTGAAGACGAGCCCAGTTGGGATCTTCGGGAAGAAGAAGGTGGACTTTGGTGGCATCGACTCGCCCGCCTCGGCCACCTCGCGGACCTGCTCGACCGGCGTGGGGCGCATGAAGAAGGCGGCATCCGCGCGGCCGTCGGCCACCGCCGCCCGGGCGTCGCGCGCGTCCTTCGAGTAGTTCAGGCCGTGGAGGTGTGAGATGTCGTCCTCGCTCATGCCGAGCGCCCCCTCCAGCACGAGCGCCTCGAGCACGGCGGTGTCGAGCCGCCGGTACGGGGCGGGCTTGCCGGGCAGCGCGGCGTCGGCGATCGACTGGTCCTTCAGGGTGAGGCGCAGGGGCCGATTGTCGAAGCGGTCGATGTAGCCAAGCACGATCCCGGTCGCGGACGGGTCCGGCTCCAGGTCATCGGCGCTGGCGAGCGGCTCGGCGTCGAAGTCGCGCTCCAGCGTGGCCTTCAGAGCGGCGCGCTTCCCCTCGTCCAGGTTCGTCAGGAGCCGGTGGGTCGCGAAGATCGTCAGCCCCGGGTCCGAGAGCGAGCAGAGGAACATCAGCACGTAGCGGTGCTCGCCCTCGCCGCCGACCTCTTCCGCGTACACGCGCGCGGTCTCATAGCGGTGGTGGCCGTCTGCGATCAGGAGCTCACGATCCCGGAGGGTGTCCTGGACCGAAGCGATCGCCCCCGGGTCGCTGACGCGCCAGAGCTTGTTCAGCGTGCCGTCGGCGTCCGTTGCGGTGCCGAACGGCTCCTCGCTCGTGTACGGCTCGAGCGCCTTCCAGGCCTCCTGCTCGGGGTCAGGGAAGAGGCTGAAGATGGGGGAGAGGTTGGCCCGCGTGGCGCGCGTGAGGCGCAGGCGATCCTCCTTCGGCCCGGGGTGGGTGCGCTCGTGTGGGCGGATGCGGCCCGGCCCGTAATCCTCCACGCGCACGCGGCAGAGGAAGCCGTGGCGGGTGCGGGCCTGTCCGTCGGGGCCCGTGTAGTCCTGGGTGAGGGCCCAGATTGCCGGCTCGCGCTCGCGGATCAGCACGCCCTCCTGGCGCCAGGCCTCGAAGATCGTCTGGGCGTGGAGGTAGGGGTCGTCGCCGTTTGCGAGCGGGAGGTCGATCTCGACGACGTTGAAGGGGCTCTTGGCCGCGAGGGCGGCGCGCTGGGCAGCGTCGATCACGTCGTACGGAGGCGCGGTGACCGCATCCAGCGAGCCGACCACCCTCGGCTCGTAGCGCAGCGTCTTCAGTGGCTCGACCTGGGCCATCGGCGCTGGAAGTTATCGCGCCGGGCTCCTCGCGACCCCCGCCCGACCGGTTTACAGTCCGCCCCAACACAAGCTAAGGAGGGGCGGTTCGTGGCGAGCATGGTCAGAGGGTTCAAGGATTTCATCCTGCGGGGGAACGTGGTCGACCTCGCGGTGGCGGTTGTCATCGGGGTGGCCTTCGGGGCGGTGGTCACGGCGCTCGTCAAGGACCTGATCACGCCGATCATCAGCCTGATCTTCGGCAATCACGACTTCAGCGCACTCACGTTCACCATCAACGGCAGCGTCTTCCGCTACGGCGACTTCATCAACGCGCTGATCGCGTTCGTCTGTATCGCGGCGGCGGTGTACTTCTTCGTGGTGGTGCCGGTCAACGCGATGCTCGAGCGGCGCAGGCGCGGCCAGGACGACGATTCCGAGACGCACCCGTGCACGGAGTGCCTGTCCGAGATCCCGCGCGAGGCGCGTCGCTGCGCGTTCTGCGGGTCGCCGCAGGTGGGGGTCGCCGTCGGTGCCTGACTGGTTCGTCAAGAACGTCGCAGACATGCCGGCCACGTCGGAGCGGCACTCGGGCAAGTGGGTCTTGTTCGAGCCCTCGGGCGAGGAGTTCCCGCATTACGGGATCAACATCCACGTGATCGAGCCCGGACAGCCCAACGGCAGGTACCACGCCGAGAGCGCGCAGGAGGATTTCCTCGTGCTGCACGGGGAGTGCATCGCGATCGTCGAGGGCGAGGAGCTGCGGCTGCGAGCCTGGGACTTCCTCCATTGCCCGCCGGGGACGAACCACATCCTGGTGGGCGCGGGCGACGGGCCCTGCGCGATCCTCATGACGGGCGCGCGCGGCGACGAGCACACGATCCACTACCCGGTGAGCGAGGTGGCGGCGAAGTACGACGCATCGGTGCAGGGGGACACGTCCGTGCCCAGCGAGGCGTACGCCGACTGGGAGCGCGAGTTCGAGCCGGCCGAGTGGGAGTGGCCGCTGGGGTAGGCCAGCGCTAGCCGCGGAAACCGAAGTCGGTGGTGTAGGTGGCGGCGTCATGCTGACCCGCCTGGGGCGCGCCGCGCGCGACGCCGATTCCGATGTTCCTGAAGCGGGCGTTGAGGATGTTGGCCCGGTGACCCGGGCTATGCATCCACATGCTCACGATCGACTTGGGCGTGGAGAACGGACCGCCGCCCCAGGCGATGTTCTCGCCGATGCCCCACGAGCTCGCCCCGCTCAGGTAGCCGCTGTGGCGGATCCGGCCCTCGAAGTCGCCGTGCTCGAAGTACTTCTTGCGGACCATGTCGCGCGAGTGGCCGACCGACGCCCGGTCGAGCCGCTTGCTCTCCCTGAGCGCCGACAGCCCGCGCTTGATGCGCTCGGCGTTCAGCAGGCAGAGCGTGGCCTTGTCGATCGTCGCGATGGAGGTCGCGGCGGGATGGACGGTGGTGTTGGCGCAGGCGGCCGCGTTCGCGCTCCCCGGCGCGAGCGCCACCAGGGCAGCGGCGGCCGCGGCGGCCACGACTGCTGTGGGAACCCCCCGCATAGACTGGAAGGGTACGGACCTCGGACCGTGCGGGGCGTAGCGCAGCCTGGTTAGCGCGCCTGCTTT
>CAVSNA010000018.1:0-40524 GCA_963729205.1 uncultured Thermoleophilaceae bacterium | reverse complement strand
GTGAGCGACGGGACTTGAACCCGCGACCGCCTGGACCACAACCAGGAGCTCTACCAGCTGAGCTACGCCCACCAAGCGAGGGGGAGTCTAGCGGTGGTGCTGCGCGGTCCCGCGGCTAGCGGACGACCGGGACGGTCTCTTCGGCGATGGCCTCGACCACCTCGGTCTCCTCGATCTCGCTGCCGCCGCAGACGATCGTGAAGGCGCCGGTGCCCAGGCTCGGGTCGGCTTCGATCGGCAGGCCCCGGATCGTGTCCCAGCCCAGCCGCTCGACCTCGAAGGGGTTCATGCGAACGGCGACTGCGGGGTACTCGCAAGTGGCGTTGTGGTGATCGATCGCCTTGCTGATCACCTCGAGATTCTTGGCCTCGGAGCTGCTCATCGAATGCGCAGTCTAGAGCGCCGCGGCCACCGGGTCAGCGCGAGATCGACTGACCAAGCACCGCCACGGCGTGCTCGATCGTGCGCCGCAGCCCCTCGCGGATGTCCACCGCGGGGCTCCCAGCCCAGGAGGTCGCGCGCGCGCGTGATGTCGGGCTGGCGCACCTTGGGGTCGTCGACGGGCAGCGCCTCGAACAGGACCTCGGAGCGCGACTCCGTCAGCTCGATCACCAGCTTGGCCATCTCGAGCAGTGTCATCTCGTCGGGGTTGCCGAGGTTCACCGGCTCGTGCACGCCCGACTCGGCCAGCGCGATCAGGCCGGCGATCAGGTCGTCGACGTAGCAGAAGCTGCGGGTCTGGCTGCCGTCGCCGAACACCGTCAGGGGGCGATCGGTGAGGGCCTGCGTGAGGAAGGTGGGGACCGCCGCCCGTCGTTCGGCCTCATGCGCGGGCCGAAGGTGTTGAAGATGCGCGCGATGGCGGTGTCGACGCCCTGCTGGCGCAGGTAGGCCATGGTCAGTGCCTCGGCGTAGCGCTTGGCCTCGTCGTACACGCCGCGCGGGCCGATCGGGTTGACGTTGCCCCAGTAGGTCTCGGGCTGGGGATGCACGAGCGGGTCGCCATACACCTCCGAGGTCGAAGCGAGCAGGAAGCGCGCGCGCTTCAGCTTCGCGAGGCCGAGCGTGTTGTGCGTGCCGTAGGCGCCCACCTTCAGCGTGTGCAGCGGCAGCCGCGCGTAGTCGATCGGGCTCGCGGGCGAGGCCATGTGGAAGACGAACTCCACCGGCTCGTCGACCTCGTAGTGCTCCGTGATGTCGGCCATCAGGAAGCGGAAGTGCTCGCCCTCGGAGAGGTGCCTGATGTTCTGGAGCGAGCCCGTGTCGAAGTTGTCGACGCAGATCACACGATGCTCGCGGGCGAGCAGGTGGTCGCAGAGATGGGAGCCGAGGAAGCCGGCGCCACCGGTTACGAGGCAGGTTGCCATGCGCGCAGGGTACCCGGCCTATGCCTGCTGGTCCGTCGGGCGCATCAGCACCTCGTTGACGGCCACCCGCCGCGGTCGCGTGACGATGTACGCAATCGCGTCGGCGATGTCCTCCGCGTGCAGCTTCTCGACGCCCTCGAAACGCGCGGCCGCGACGGCCTTGATCTCCTCGCGCAGGTGATCGGTGAGCTCCGTGTCCACCGCGCCCGGCTCCACCACCGACACGCGCACGTTGCGCTGGGTGACCTCCTGGCGCAGCGACTCCGTGAAGGCGCCCACCGCCCACTTGCTGGCGTTGTAGACGCCCGAGCCCATGCGCGCGAGCCGGCCCGCCACGGAGCTCACGTTCACGATGTCGGCCACGCCGCGCTGCGAGTCGCCGACCGCCGCGAGCAGGTGGGGCAGGGCCGCGTGCGAGCAGTAGAAGAGGCCCAGCACGTTCAGCTTCATCATGCGGTCCCACTCCTCGGTGGGAGCGTCGACGATCGGGCCGAGCAGCATCACGCCCGCGTTGTTCACGAGCGTGTCGAGGCTGCCCAGCTCGCTGATCGTGCTCTCGACCGCCGCGATGGCCTGTTCCTGCACGGTCACGTCCGCCTCGATCGCAAACGCCCGCCCGCCCGTCGTCGCCGATGCGGGTCACGAGCTCGTCGAGCCGGGCCTTGCGGCGCGCGACCACCGCAACGGCAGCGCCGTGCGCCGCCAGCGCCCGCGCCGTCGCCTCGCCGATCCCGCTGCTCGCCCCCGTGACGAGAGCGACGGTGCCATCAAGCCGTTCACCCATCCTCCGTACCCCTTTCAGTCCGCCGTTCGGACGCCCCGGGCAGGATTCGAACCTGCGACCTAACGGGTAGAAGCCGTCCGCTCTAATCCACTGAGCTACCGGGGCTCGGGGTGAGAATAGACCGACAAGCGGGGGGTTTCCGGCCGACCCCCAGGTGCATTAGCCTGCGCTCGTGACCACCGAGCTTCACCCAGAGGTCGAGTTCGTCTCCGGCGGAATAGAGCCGCCGGCGGACATCCCCCCGGAGATCTTCGAGGCGGCCCTGTCCACCTTCCTCGATTGCAAGCGCCTGGACATGCGCGCGCTGTCGGGCGAGCTGGCATTTCGCGCGCGACCCTGTATCGCCACGCGGGCGGGCGCGACCGGCTGCTCGGCGAGGTGCTCTGGCAGCGCACCGCGGCTCGCGCTGGTGTTTGCCGCCGACGGCACGGAGCAAGCTGAGCGGCGAGAAGCGCGTGGTCACGATCGTGGAGCGCTTCATGCGCCTCGTGAACGACAGCGCCCCGCTGAGGCGCCTGCTCGAGTGCGAGCCCGAGACCGCCCTGCGGCTGCTCACCTCCAAGCACGGCCCGGTGCAGCGCGGCGTGATCGACGCGCTCGAGCGGCTGCTGGCCTTCGAGGAGGAACGCGGCGAGCTGCGGCCCGGCATCGACTCCGGTGCGCTCGCCTACGCGATCGTCCGGATCGGCGAGAGCTTCCTCTACGCGGACGTGATCGCCGACAACGATCCGGACGTGGGGCAGGCCGTCACGCTGGTCGCGCGGCTCCTGCGCGACCGCTGAGCCCCTAAGCTCCCGCCGCACCGATGACGATCGAGCAGGCGATCAGGCAGCAGAACGCGTTCATGGCGCTGTTCGACCTCGCGCTCGGCACGGGAGCGCTGCTCGCGCCCGAGCAGACGCTGCGCGTGATCGGCCACGAGGCGCCGTCCGAGGACGCGAAGCACCTGTTCCGCCGCTGCGGCCCGATCTGGCTCACGTTCTCGGCCGCCCACACCGTCGCGCTCGTGCGCGGCAAGCCGGAGGACTGGTGGGCGCTGGCGTGGCTGCGTGCCACCGAGATCGCCACCGATGTCGTCTGGGCGGAGTCCCCCGCGGTGAGCCGCCCCGGCGCCAAGGCGGGGCTGCGCTTCGCCGGCGCCGCGAACGTCGCGATGACGCTCGGCTTCGGCTGGCTCGCCCGGCGCCGCTGACGCTCGTCTAGACCAGCTCGTCGGCGAGCAGGTCCATCAGCAGCCCGTCGTGCCACTCGCCGTCCGCGCCGCGCTCGTAGCGCCGCAGCACGCCGACGGGCTTGAAGCCGAGCGACTCGTACGCCCTTATCGCCCGCGAGTTGCGCCGCGCCGGATCGATCGTCAGGCGGTGATGTCCGCGCTCGCCGATCAGCCAGCGAGCCGCGAGCCGCAGCGCGCGCGGTCCCAGCCCCCGTCCCTGGTGCTCCGGCGCGAGGAAGATGTCGAGGCCGGCGTGGCGGAAGTCGGGCTCGTTCTCCTCCGACACGCAGAGCCACCCGGCCAGCGCGCCGTCCACCTCGATGCCGAAGGCCGAGCCGTCGTTCAGGAGACCCTCGCGCTCGTGCTCGCGGTCCTCCATGAAGCCCCACCACTCGCGCACGCCGGGGGTCTCGATGATCGCCATGAGCCGGTCGAGGTCGTCCGCTTCGAGCTGCCGGAGCGTCAGCTCGCCGTCCGTCAGGGTCGGAAGCCGGTCGGGCACGCTCGCCATCATCCCGCGACCGGGATAGGCGCGCCGGGCGCGCTCCCGCCGTGCCTGCGCCCGCTCCGTTCACACGTCCACGAGAGGCCTGGCAGACGTGGTGGTCGCCTCCGACTGGCTGGTCGGCGATCCCGGAGCGGCCGAGACGCTGCCGCACCCCGCGACCACCGTCGCGGTGCAGAGCACCTGTGCGACATCGGCGGGGAGCTGCGCCCGACGCTTCAACCCCGTCAGCGTCGCACGCGGTGCCCCATAAAGTCAAGATTTCTAGAGTAAAGATGTCGAACTTGCAGCGGCTGGGGGGCGGTTAGCCTTGGCCGCAATGGCGGCGATCGTCAGCGTCGATCCCTTCGGTGACCGGCTGCGTCCCGGTTCCGGCGCCGGGTTCGTGGTTCTGATCGCCTTCCTCGTGTCGTTCCTCGCGATCCGCACGAGCGCGCGCCTGACCCGCAGCGTGTCCTGGTGGCCGGGCGGCGTCCAGACCGGCGGCGTGCACATCCACCATCTGGTCTGGGGGATCTGCCTGATGATGCTGTCGGGCTTCCTGGCGTTCGCCGCGCCGCTCCAGGCCCCGTGGTGGCATCTCGTGGCCGTCACCTTCGGGGTGGGCGCGGGCTTCACGATGGACGAGTTCGCGCTCTGGGTGCGGCTCGAGGACGTCTACTGGAGCCAGGAGGGGCGAGCGTCGTTCGACGCGGTGGTGGTGGCCGGGGCGTTCGCCGCCCTGGTGGTGCTCGGTACAAGCCGTTCGGCCTTGATGACCCGGGCTCGATCGCCGGGACCGCAGCTGTCGTGGCGCTCGTGCTCGGGCTGGCGCTGGTCTGCTTCGCGAAGGGCCGCGTGTTCCTGGGCGTGATCGGCCTGTTCGTGCCCGTTGCCGGCGCGGCCGGGGCGCTGCGACTGGCCAAGCCCTCGTCGCCGTGGGCCCGCTGGCGCTACTCGCCCGCCACGCTCGAGCGCGCGCAGGAGCGCTTCAGCCAGACGCGCCTGGTCGGAGCGCTTCGGACGCCGGATCGGAGACCTCGTGGCAGGCGCCCCGAGCCGGGATCAGCCGCCCCCCGACTGACGGGCCGCGCCCAGTGGGTGCGCACGTACGGGCGGCGTGAAGCCGAGCCGGCCGAAGTAGCCGTAGGCCGGGGTGTCGAGGGCGGCCGAAGGCGCCTCGATGTCCGCGATGAATCCGCGCGCGCCCCTGGCCACGCCGTCCGCCACGATGAACGCGCAGAGCGCGGCGTCGGGCCGGTAGTCGTCCCAGTGGACGCCCGGCACGGGGCCGTCGATGCCGAGCCACGCGATCCCGTCGGGGCCGATGAACATGCTGCGCGCCGCGGCGATCTCGCCGCCGTCCCGGGCCACGTAGTGGTGCCAGCCCGGCCGCCCCACCAGCGCCTGCAGCCAGCGCCCGGTTCGAGGCGATAGACGCGCTGGATGAACTCCGCCCACTCGTCCGGGTGGCGACTCGACCCGCTCCACGGAGAACCCGCCGTCCGGAGCGCGTTCCAGCGGGCCGCCATCGCGGACGACCCGGTCCTGCGCGTCGAACGGCTCGAGGCCGCGCTCGCGCAGCAGTGCGTCGTAACCCGCCGGCCGGCAGTGCGGCAGCGACTGGAGCAGGAACATCGCGATGCCCGCGTCCTCGTAGCCGCGGATGATCTCGTCGAGCAACGCCGGCGACGCGGCTCCTCCAGCCCGAGTCCGATCGTGCGGCTGAAGTAGCGCCGGCCGGTCGCCCGCCAGCTCAGCACGAGCGCCCCGCCCAGCTCGCGCTGCCCCACGCCGGCGGCCGCGGCGAAGTCCGCCGGGGCCGCCGCGTACAGATCACTCCAGGCGCGGGCCTCGGCGGCCTCGATCGCCGCCGCCGCCCGCAGGTCGATGGGCGTCGTGTCCATCGCGGGGTGGCGGTCCTCGTCATCGCTCAGCTCTCCTGCATGGCGGCGAGATTGCTGCTCCAGCACCGCCATCGTGCGGCCGTACTCCTCGGTGGGGCTGAACTCGATGATCTCGGTGCCCGCGCTGATCACGGGGATGTGACCGGGTGGCGCGTAATAGGCGTCGCCGCCCTCGTAGACCTCGTCGTGGTCCGCGTAGCGGAAGGTCAGCTTGCCGCTGACGACGTAGCCCCAGTGCGGGCTCTGGCAGCGGTCGTCCGGCAGGCCCTTGAACAGCGGCGTGGCGTCCGCGTCCTCCCGGAAGGTCTCGAACCCGACCATGTAGCCGCCGAGCTCCTCGTAGCGACCCTCCATCACACCCATGTCCTGCACCTGCGAGGCCGTCTCCTTCGACGCCTTTGGCATCTCCGCTCCTCTCTCCAAAATAGACAGTGTGTCTAGACTCGACGTCCGGTACCGTACCACCGTCCGGACGGTGTGTCTAGACTGCATGTCCATGGCGACCGCCCGCGCATATCGGACCCGCCGCCGCTCGGACCGCTCGGCAGGAACCCGCGAGCGGATCGTCGCGGCCGTTCGCAGCCTCCTCGAGGAGGGCACGTTCCACGACTCCACGGTCGAGGAGGTGGCGGATCGCGCCGGGGTCGCCCGGGCCACGCTCTACCAGCACTTCGGCTCGCGGCTCGAGCTCGTGGATGCGATCTGCGAGACCTTCGACGCGAACCCGGCGCTGCTCGAGATCCGCAAGGTGGTGGACCTGCCGGACGCGGACGCCGCGCTCAACGAGACGATCTCGAACACCGTGCGCTTCTGGTCGTCCGAGGACACGGTGCTGGCGCAGCTCTACGGGGTGGCGGCCATCGACCCCGCCGCCCAGGAGCTCGTGGACCGCCAGCGCTCGGACCGGCGCAGCGAAATGGCGCGCCTGGCCCGCCGCCTGAAGGTTCGGGCAGGCTGCGCGCCCGCACCAGCGAGAAGGCTGCGCTCACCACGCTGATGCTGCTCACGAGCTACGACAGCTTCCGCGAGCTGCGCGAGGCCGGCCTCTCGGAGCGAGAGGTCACGAGGACCCTGCTCGAGAGCGCCCGCGCGCTGCTGCTCGCCTGACCGTGAGCGAGAGCGCGATCCGCCCCTGATCCCCTTCGAGTCGAAGGAGGCGTTCGCGACCTGGCTCGACGAGCACCACGGCGACGAGGAGGGCCTCTGGCTCAAGGTGGCCAAGAAGGCGTCGGGGATCCCCACCGTCACGCACGCGGAGGCGCTCGAGCTGGCGCTCTGCCACGGCTGGATCGACGGCCAGCGCAAGGCCCTCGACGAGAGTTCTTCATCCAGCGCTTCACTCCCCGCCGGGCGCGCAGCAGGTGGTCGAAGATCAACCGCGACAAGGCCGAGCAGCTGATCGCGGAGGGCCGCATGACGCCCGCCGGCATGCGCGAGGTCGAGCGGGCCAAGGCGGACGGCCGCTGGGACGCCGCCTACGAGTCGCAGCGCAACATCACGGTCCCCGACAGACCTGCAGCGCGAGCTCGACCAGGACCCCAAGGCGCGCGAGTTCTTCGAGTCGCTGAACAGCCAGAACCGCTACGCGATCCTGTACCGCCTTCACGACGCGAAGAAGCCGGAGACGCGCGAGCGCCGGCTGACCCAGTTCGTCGCCATGCTCAAAGAGGGCAAGAAGCTCCATCCCTAGCTCTGCGATGAGCGACACTGCGGCCGACGGCGCCTGACCCGCCAACCGGAACGGGCTCGGCATCATGGGGGGATGCGCCGGCTGCTGCTTCCACTCGCCGTGCTCGCGACCCTCGCCGCCGGCTGCAGCCACCATCGCCAGCCGGCGCCCGTGGCGGCCGGCCCGCAGCTCAGCGGCGTGCATGCCTGCCCGAAGCTGAAGCACGTCACCTGCGCCACCCTCAGCGTCCCGCTCGACTACTCGGGGAAGGTGGGCGGGCGGCTCTCGCTGAAGGTGGTCAGCTCGGGCCCCGAGCGCCCGCCACGCGGGGTCATTGTCGTGCTGACTGGGGGTCCGGGCGAGACCGGCGTGCCGTTCCTGCCGCGCTTCCGGCAACAGCTCGGCCCCGGGCTCGACGGCTACCGCCTGGTGATGCTGGATCAGCGCGGCACGGGCGGCAGCGGAGCGCTCAACTGCCCGGCGCTGCAGCGCGCGGTAGGGGCCTCCGATCTGGCGGTGCCACCGCCGAGCGCGGTTCGCAGCTGCGCCGCGACCCTCGGCGAGCGGCGGCGCTTCTACACCACGCGCGACACCGTGGCCGATCTCGACCGGCTGCGAGCTGCGCTCGGCGTGCGGCAGTTGACGCTCGACGGAGTCTCCTACGGCACCTACGTGGCGGAGCACTACGCGCTGGAGCACCCCGGGAGCGTGCGTGCCCTGGTGCTCGACTCGGTGGTGCCGCAGGAGGGCATCAACCCGTTCCAGCTCGAGACGATCCACGCGATCCCGCGCGTGCTGAGCTCGGCCTGCCGCGCGCAGCACTGCGGCAGCGACCCCGTGCGCGACCTGGCGGCCGTGGTGCGCGCGCGTCACGACGGGCCGGAGTTGCTCGACACGCTGGTGAGCCTCAGCGTCGGCGCCCCGGCCTACCGCCCGGTGCCGTCCGCCTTGAGCGCCGCCCGCGCCGGGCGGCCGGCCGCGCTCGACCGGCTGGTCGCTGCCGTGCGCCGCGCCGACCGCCTGCCCGCCGGATTCCTCAGCCAGGGGCTCCACGCGAGCACGATCTGCGGCGACTTCCCGCAGCTCTGGGGCGGCCCGAGCACCCCGATCGCGCAGCGCGCCCCGGCGGTGCAGCGGGCGGCGGCGCGACTCAGCGCGAGCGACCTCTATCCGTTCGACCTGGCCACGGCGACCGGCAACGGCGAGCTGCTCACCTGCGAGGCGTGGCCTCCGCTCGACCTCACGCTGCCCCCGCCCAGCGCCTCGGCGGCGTCGCTCCCGGCCGTGCCCGCGCTGCTGCTGGCCGGCGACCGCGACCTCTCCACGCCGCTCGCGTGGGCCCAGGCCGAGGCCCGGCACGCCCCGAACGGGCGGCTGGTGGTGATCGCCGGAGCGGGCCACTCGATCCAGACGCGGGCCCAGAACCACGTCGGCCGTGACGCCGTGATCCGCTTCCTGCAGCGGTAGCTCTCACGGCGGGTTGCTCCCGGGGGTAGGATCGCCACTGCGGGGAGCGCGCCCCCTAATAAGGAGACGGTCCCATGGCCCAGCTTGGCGCGAAGAACGCGGACTCGCCCGACGAGGTACGCGAGTTCAAGGACGGCAAGGGCCAGGTGAACGTCGTCAACCTGGCCCCGGGCGCGATGGGCAAGGGCACGTTCGAGCCCGGCTGGCGCTGGTCCGAACACGTCAAGCCGCTGAGCGGCACAGACACCTGCCAGGTCGAGCACATCGGCTACGTGCTCTCGGGCCGCATGACGGTTCAGATGGACGACGGCGAGCAGGTCGAATTCGGCCCCGGGGACTTCTTCCACATGCCTCCCGGCCACGACGCGTGGGTGGACGGCGAGGAGGCTGCGGTGCTGGTCGACTTCGGCGGGCTGAAGGGCTACGCCCAGGGCGGCTAGGGCCGCATACCGAGGAGAGCCCCGGGCGCGGGGCTCTCCTCATGTCTTACGAAACGTAAGTACACCCCACCAGATGACCCTGTCCGATCCCCTTCGTG
The DNA here is from genome assembly GCA_963729205.1 of uncultured Thermoleophilaceae bacterium. GTDB lineage: Bacteria > Actinomycetota > Thermoleophilia > Solirubrobacterales > Thermoleophilaceae > JAICJR01. Next base: position 31,095 of record CAVSNA010000018.1, on the reverse strand, counting down.
AGATCTACGAGCACTGGGCGCTTGGCGACTGGGATTACAAGCCAACGTTCTACGCCGACGACTTCGAGTGGGGTTGGTCGGCGGAGTTCCCGGGCATCGCCGGCGTCTACCACGACGAGGAGACGCCGAGCCCTCGCCTCCGCGCATGGCTGAGCACGTGGGAGCAGTGGATGTGCGACGCGGAGGAATACCTCGAGAGCGGGAACACGGTCGTCGTGCTCGCGCGCTACCGGGGTCGCGGCAAGGGCAGCGGCGTGGAGGTGGACGTCGCGGGCGCCCATGTGTGGGAGATGCGCGACGGCAAGGCCGTGCGTTTCGAGGTCTTCGCGGACCGGCGCACCGCGCTCGAGTCCGTCGGGCTCGCCTGAGGCGAGGGCGACCGCGTCAGACCCGCTTGGTGCGCCAGTGCTCCGGTACGTCGGGGTGCTCGATGAAGAGGATGTGGTCGTCGGCGCCGGCGGCCGCGATCAGGTCCCACACCTGCAGCAGCGCGGCCTCGCGCGAGTCGGCATCCACCGTCACGTCGAACACGCCGGTCTCGGGATCCGCGGGTCCCACCCGGCCGCCCGCGCCGAGCGCCGCCACAAGGTCCTCCCGCGCCTGCACGGCGTGGGACGCGCCCGGAGGGTCCATCGCCAACGTCACCGCCTGCTCTGACATGCGGGCAGTATTGCGCGCTCGCGGGCGATGCATAGGGAAACGCCCGATGCCAGGGGCGCTCGGCGGCCATACGGTCGCCGCCATGAACCGACTTGCCCTCATCGTCCCTCGCTGGCCGCCTTCGGGTTGTATCGCCGGTCCCGCATTCGCCACCACCCGCTACGCCGCGCCGGGCGGCGCGCCGGAGGCATCCGAGTGCACGAACATCAGCGCGCCCTGCTCGCTCGACACCGCGCTGGCCAGCGCCCAGGACGGAGACAGCCTCAGCCTCGCGGGCGGCACCTACGACGTCACGCCGAAGGACCTGCCCCCCGTTGCGCTGCACTGGCTGCCCACCGATCCGCAGACCCGGCCGGTGATCACCTCCTCGAGCCAGCGGCCAACCCTCGCGCTCACCGCCGCCGCGCAGTCGGGAACGTCGTTCGACCATCTGGAGATCGACAACATGGTGAGGGCCGTCGAAGCGCCCGCGATCTCCCCACGCGCCGGCGCGGTGTTGCCGTCCGCCCTGCAGGTCGGGCCCGGAGTCGCGGCCACGGTCAGCTCCAGCGTGATCAGCGGACCCAGCTGCATCGTCGCCCCTGACGCAGGCGCGCTCGAGATCGACGACTCCACGCTCAACGCGACGTTTCCGGACGACCTGCCTGAACCTCAACGCGCACGCCACCGTCAGGCGCAGCGCGGTCGGGCGTGCGCTCCTGTTCGGTCGCAGCGGACGCTCGGCGACCGCGGCGTGATCGTGCCCGACCCGCCGGTGCTCATCACGCAGGGGCTGGTGGAGGACACGACCATCACCGGAGGCCTGGGGCTGAGCGCTCCGACCTCCGTCGCCACACGCGTGCGGGCCAGCGGGACGGTGGGGATCGCCGGCCAGGGTCTGGTCACCGACTCACTGGCTCAGGGCTCCGGATTCCAGGGCGCCGCCATCGAGGCGGAGACCGACAGGGGCGGCACGCTGCTGGTCATCGGATCGACCGCCATCGGCTCGGGTGCGCCCGCCCTTCTCTCCGCCTCGGTCGGCTCGGATGCTCCGGTCACGCCGGACGACCTGGTCGTGAGCAACTCGATCGCCCGCAGCGACACCACCGACATCGAGGCCGAGCCTGTGTCCGCCTGCGCCCTCGGCGGGTTCTGCGAGCAGGGCCTGATCCACATCGACCATTCCGACTTCGCCACCCGCTCACCGCTTGCGAGCGACCGGCAGGCTGCTCTGATCACCCAGGGTGCCGGCAACCTGAGCGGCGATCCGCTGTTCGCCAACCCGCTCACCGGCGACTTCCACCTGCGCGCCGGCTCCCCGGCGATCGACGCCGGCGCCATGCAGGACCCGGCGCTCCCGACCGACCTCGACGGGCACCCTCGCTCCCAGGGCCGCGCGCCCGACCTCGGCGCGTTCGAGACGACGCCTCCGGGTGGCAGCGGCGCGGGCGGCCCCGGCCTCCACAGCGCGGGCGGCGGCCATGTCCCGCTGCTCAGCCGCCTCCACGTGACCCCGGCACGCTTCCGGATCGGCGGCCACGGCGGCGGCACCACCATCGCCTTCCGCCTCGACACCGCCTCGAGCGTCACCCTCGCGCTCCAACGTGTGGTGAGCGGCCACCGCAGGGGCAAGCACTGCCTGACCGGCCAGAAGCGCGGCAGGCGCTGCACGCTGCTGCGCTCGGCCGGGCACCTGACCGTCCGCACCGGCCACGCCGGAACCAACACGGTGCGATTCCTGGGCCGGCTCGGCGGCCACCAGCTCGCCCCGGGCAGCTATCGCCTGACCGCGACGCCCGCGCATGGGAAGAGGCAGTCGGTGCGGCTGACGGTGCTGGGCGCCGCTACCTGAGGTGAGAGTCGCATCGCCCTATTGGGATGATGCGGACAAGCTCGGCGGCGCTCGAAACTCTCTGGGTGCGCCGGGCGTTTCGAGAGCTGGTCGGCCTGTACTGGGACTCGGGCGTTAGCGCCGACATCCCGGCGCTTTCCTGGTACCTGCTGGCGTCGCTCGCGCCGCTCTCGCTCGGGCTGACGGCGATCGCCGCGATCATTCTCGGCGATTACGCGGAAGCACAAGCGCTCGCGGCACGCGTCAGCGGGGTCCTGCCCAAAGACGTCCACGAGCAGATCGTCGCTCTCGTGCTACGCACCAGGCGCGACTCGCCGCTTCTGATCGTGGGCGCGATTCTGGGCATGGTCTGGACGAGCTCGGGTGCCGTCGGGGTCGTCGACCGCTGCCTGAGCCGGATGCTCGCTCGCGGGGCGACCAACCCGGTGCTGGGCAAGCTGCGCAACCTTGGGGTGGCCTTCGCCGTCGCGGTGCTGGTCGTGCTGATGGTGGTGGTGGGCTCTGCCGGCACGGGCCTCGTCCATCGCCTGGAGGTGGACTCCACGCTGGTCCGCATCATCCTGCCGCTCCTTGCGATGGCCCTCATCGGAGCGATCTGCGCGACCGTGTTTCGCGTCCTGGCGCGCGACGCGGGGAGCTGGCGGAGCGCCCTGATCGGTGGTGCGCTGAGCGGAGTGATCCTGCAGGTCACGCCGACCGCCGCGGGCTATTACATGCGCTACATCAGTGGCAATACGCCCGTGAAGCTGTTCCTGATCCTCGCGGGAGTGCTGATCACCTGTTACATCATCGCCGCCGGACTGCTGCTCGGCGCCGGGGTGATGGCCCGGGTGCAACTTGGTCGCCGCCTCGGGGCAGACGCGGCTCCTATCGGCGCGCCTACTGAAGGTCTACGCCCGCGATGATCGCGATCGCGATGGTGGTGGCGGCAACCCAGTCGACCACCAGGCAGAACGGCGGCCACCAGCGCGTCCCGGCGACGAACCCGTGCCGGTGCTGCCAGAGGTCCTTCAGCCCGTGGCCGGCAAGACCGATCACGATCAGCCAGACCGAGCCGGTGATGGCGACTGCCGCGATCACCACGAAGATCGAGGCGACGAGGGTCTCGACGACGATCACCTTCGGGCGTCCGTCGGCCACGGCAAAGCCGATGTACACGGATGCGATCAGGACCAGTCCGAGCGCGTAGACCGTCCGCGTGTCGAGCCACCAGAAGGCGAGTGGCGAAGCCGGCTGAACCAGCCCGAAGACGACTCCCCAGACGAGGAGCGCCGGGATCCAGCGCCGGCGAATCGAGGGACGCAGCGCGCCCGTGGATCCAGCTTGGCCGCTCACGCCCGGACCCCCGCCGGTGCATCGTCACGTGCGGGGCGCCGAGCGGCGATCGACTGATCGATGTGCCCCGCCAGGAAGGCGGCGTCCTCGGCCACCCAGCCGAGGAGGGCCGAGGTTCGCGTGTGCTGCCAGGTGAGGCCGAGCATGTACAGCCCGGGCACGGGCGTCACGCCACGCTCGTGCCGAACCTGCCCCTGATCGTCCATCGCTCCGGGTACGTCGATCCACGAGTGGTCGACGCTGAAGCCGGTCGCCCAGATCACGACGTCGTACTCGGACGAGCTTCCATCGCTGAACGTGACCGTGCGGCCCACCGCGCTCATCGCGCGAGGACGGATCGGCACGCCGGCTCGGCGGAGCTCGCGGGGGCCACCGCCGATCACCTGATCGCGCCCCGCCAGGCGCTTGCCCAACCGCGATCCCGCGGTCACCCGGGTCAGGCCCAGCTTCGTTCCCCACCACCAGACGTCTCGGCCGAGCGGGCGCTGCGGGATGGTGGGGATTCGCTTGCCTCCCGAGAGCTCCACGGTGCGGGTGGCCGACAGCTCCAGCGCGATCTGGCAGCCCGAGTTGGCTGCTCCCACCACCAGCACCTTTCCCGGCGGAAGCGCGGCAGGGTTCCGGTAGTCGGCGCTGTGAATCTGGGCGACTCCGGGATCGAGCGCCAGCCCGACCGGCGGGACGAACGGGACCTGGAAGGGCCCGGTGGCCACAACCACGTGCCTTGCCTCCATCGAGTCGCCACCGGCCTTCGCGAGGAACCCGTCCTCGCTTCTCCTGAGTGACGTCACCCTCGCGTTCAGCCGCACCGGCAGCTCGTACTGGCTCGCGTAAGCGCGGAGGAAGTCGGCCACGTCGTCCTTCCCAGGGTAGGTGTCGGACGCGGCCGGAAAGGCCATGCCGGGCAGGCTGTCGTACTGCGCGGCCGTGAACAGCCGCAGCGAATCCCAGCGCGTGCGCCACGCGTCACCGACCTCTGCGCCTGCGTCGACGATCCGAAAGCCGATCCCGCGCTGCGCAAGCTGGTGGCCCATGACCAGCCCGGCCTGCCCGCCGCCGATCACGAGGACCTCGGGAGAGTCGTTCATAGGGGCTCCTCTGACGGCCGCGCGGAGGTGGGCAACGGCGAGTGGCCTTGAGCAGCGGAGCCTAGCCGCTCCTTGGCAGCGCTCGCCAAAGCCCCCGGGCCAGTGAGCACACGAGTGTGTCGCCTGGCGCGGGGTGGAGCCGAGCGGATAGCCTCACCTCACTGCGCTCGTCAGTCTTGAGAGGAGACGATCATGAGCTCGTCGCACGGCGACACCAACGCGACGGAAGGCCCCGGCTCTGGGGCGCCGAACCAGCAGCCAGGGTTGGCCGGCAGGTTCACCAGCCTGGCTGGGACCGACCTTCGGGAGGGCGACGCAGAGGTCGGCGAGGTGAGGTTGCATTACGTCGAGGCCGGCGACGGCCCGCTGATCGTCCTGCTGCACGGCTTCCCGGAGTTCTGGTTCGGCTGGCGGCTGCAGATCGCGCCGCTCGCGGCGGCGGGCTTTCGAGTCGTCGCGCCCGACCTGCGCGGCTACAACCTGTCATCGAAGCCGGCCGGCCTGGACGCCTACACCGCGGACCGCCTGGCCGCGGATATCCGCGGTCTGATCCGCGAACGTGGCGCCGAATCCGCGCTGGTGGTCGGTCACGACTGGGGCGGAACCGTCGCCTGGACCATGGCTATGAACCACCCCGAGGTGGTCGACCGCCTGGCCATCCTCAACGCGGCCCATCCGCGGCGCCTCCAGCAGGGGCTGAAGAGCCCACACCAGCTCATGCGGTCCTGGTACTTCTTCTTCTTTCAGCCGCCCGGGCTGCCCGAGCGCAGCGTGCGCGCGATGAACTGGCGGTTCTTCCGGCAGTTCCTGCGCGACGCCCGGCCCGCGTACACGCCCAAGGAGATCGAACGCTACGTCGAGGCGTGGTCCCAGCCCGGGGCGGCGACCGCGATGCTCAACTACTACCGAACGGCGGTCCGGAAGCAATCCAAAGCGCAGCCTCCCGCGATCTCCGCGCCCACGCTGGTCATCTGGGGGCAGCGCGATCGGTACCTCGGCCCTAACCTCGCTGAGCCCGACCGCAACGACGTGCCCAACCTCGACCGCGTCGAGCGCCTGCCCAACGCGTCGCACTGGGTCCATCACGACGAAGCTGAGCGCGTCACACAACTGCTGATCGACTTCTTCGCCCCCGCCCGCACGGCCGAACACCCCCAGACGTCGACCACCTAGAAGCGAGCCCAGGCGACGGCGCGACTGCCCGTCGTTCCGGGCGGCGATCCTGGCAGCCCGCAGCGGCGGCGGCATCATCCCGATTCGGGTGAGCCGCCGCGCAGCGGGACGGACGTCTGCTCTGGTGCTAGCGCACCCCGTCCTCGATCGCCTCGGCCCGGAAGTCGCCCCAGCGCACGATCAACGCGTAGAGCACCACCACGTTCAGGCCCAGCACGGTGAGAGCCCAGAGCGGGTACTGGCTCGAACCGACGAACCCCAGCTGGACGACGAAGTTCACGCAGCCGACGACGATTGCGAACCAACGCGCCCAACTACTGGCCGAGAGCAGCGCGAAACCCGCGAAAGCCACCACGGCGCCCCAGATCAGGGTGATCCAGCCCCAGGTTGAGACGTCGAACACGATGATCTGCTGCGGGGTCAAGGCGTAGTACTGGTCCCTGATGACCGCGATCAATCCCTCGAAGAAGTCCAGGGACCCCATCACCACCATCAGCACGCCGGCGAACGCGATCCAGCCCGTCCAAGCGCTTCTCGCACTCATGTTTCCTCCTCTTATTGCTTTTTGCCCCTCAGAGCTGCACCTCCGCGCCGCGGATGCTTTCGCCTTCGGGGCGGCTGTACCTTCAAGATCACCCCAATCGAGCTAGGGCTGGCGCCGGTGCCAGAGGCGCCTCGGAGTCGTCCGGAACGTCGCGGAAAACCAACACGGGCGAGCCCTCGGGTCACGCCTTGGTGCCGGTCCCCGCCGCCGACGCGATGGCCACACGCAGGCGACGGGGATGCCGGTCAGCGGCAGACCCAAGGGACGGAAACTCCGGGGGGCCTGCCCGTACCCTGCCGATCCAGAGGCGGGCCACCACCCATATCGTCCGTTACGCGAAATCACTTGAGCATGAGGGCAGCAGACGGCCGGGCGCCGGGTGGCCAACCGCGCGGCAGAAATGGTCTCGCCGAGTCCCCACCTCTACAACTAGTCGGGGCGCCCGGATTTGAACCGGGGACCTCCTGCTCCCAAAGCGTGGTGAGTCGAGGGCATTGATCCGCCGGGAACCCGCATAGGGACTGGCTATCGGCGCCCCTGGCCCGTCCACGCCAGCCGGCGGGAGGCGGGCGGATGGGCGGCAATCCGCTTGGATTACGGGCACGGGTGCCCGTTTGTTATGACGCGGCGAAGCCGGCCCTGCCCAGGCAGAGCGCCTGATCGCGGCGCTCGGCGACGCCGTCGCGGCGTGGGTGAGGGTCCTATCGCGTCAGCTGCGGCTGCGATCGCAAGTGGTGATGCACACCCCGTACTCCGTACTCCGTACTGATGCGGGGCACTGGCCCCGGCCGTATCGTGGGAGGCGACCGAGGAGGTGTTCGATGCCACAGGCCACGGACCGGCAATCGCTGGGTCACGCACTTCCGGCGGTGGTGGGCGATCGCCTAGGCGGCAGGATGGGCCGGGTGCTCGGCGTCGCTTCCGCGGACGTGTGGATGCTTCGCGCCATATCGGCCGACGTCGCCCGCGCCGCCGACCCGCGCAATCTCGCGCGCAGGTCACCGGCCGTCGACCCCTTCGAGCTGCGTGACCCCGAATACATCGCACGCACACTCCCCGCGCTTCGCGTGATGGCGAACGTCTGGTTCCGCGCCGACGTGCGCGGGTTGGACAACATCCCGCCGCGCGGGCCGGTGCTGCTCGTCGGCAACCATTCGGGCGGCACGCTCATCGCCGACACGTTCATCTTCGGGCAGGCGTTCTACGACCACTTCGGCCCCGAGCGCGAGTTCTTCCAGCTCGCGCACGACCTCGTGTTCAAGGTGCCCGGCATTCGGGCCATGCTCACGCCGTACGGGACGGTGCCAGCCTCGCCGGAGAACATGCGCCGCGCGCTCGCGCGCGGCGCCGCGCTGCTCGTCTATCCGGGCGGCGACCACGAGACCTACCGGGCCAGCTGGCACTCCGCCGAGATCGACTTCGCCCACCGGACCGGCTTCGTGCGGCTCGCGTTGAAGCACGGCGCGCGGATCGTCCCGGTCGTTTCAATTGGCGGCCAGGAGACGGCGCTGTTCCTCGGCCAGGGCGAGCACATCGCGCGGCTGCTGCACCTCCACCGGCTGCTGCGGATCGACGTGGCGCCGGTCCAGATCGCACCGCCTTGGGGCGTCACGGTGCTCGACCTCCCGGGCCGCCTTCCGCTGCCGGCGAAGATCTCGATCGAAGTGCTCCCGCCGATCGACCTGCGCGAGGAGCTCGGCGGCGCCGGCGGCGATCCCGACGAGGGCTACGAGCTCGTCACGGGGCGGATGCAGGACGCGCTGCGCGAGCTCGACGAGGCGCGCGCGCTGCCTCTGATCGGCTGAGCGGGCGCCACGGGTAGAGCGGCGACCAGCTCAGGTGGACACACGGGTGAGTACGGACGTGTCGACGCGCCCCTGGACAATGCTCACCTCGTGGCGGACGCGTACGTTGATCTGTATTGGTTGCCGCTTGGTGCCGGTGGCCGTCTCTGTTCGGCTCAACGGGCGGCTCTACGAGGCGATCGTGGCGAGCCTCCAACAGCGCGAGCCCCAAGCCCTGTATCACTCCGCGCTCGAAGTCGGCTTGGCCGAGGAGCGGTACGTCATCGAGATGGCGCCGGTGTGGAACGAACGCAGCAGGGAGCGCGGCACCGTTGGCGAGGGAGCGGTCGGGAGTGCGGTGCTCGGTCGGCTGCGGCTGTTCCGCTACGAGATCCGGTGCTGGCACGACGGGCGCATCCCAGACGCTGACGAAGCCGTCGACAGTCCCCGCCGGCTAACGACTGACCCGGCGACAACGACCGTGTGCTCGAAGCCGTGCCACAGGTCCCAACGCCGGTGTGGGGACGTGACCAACTGCACACCGGTGACATGTGGAACTCCAACTCTCTCGTCTCCTGGCTGCTCGCCCGAAACGGACTCGACATGGCCGCGATCGCGCCCCCGCCCGGTGGACGGGCACCAGGCTGGACAGCCGGACTGACCGCAGCGCAACGCCTGTCGACGCTGTGACGGGCGCCACTGCCGCTTTGGACGAAAAGGGAAAGTCGGCCGGCCACTAGCCGCGAGGCTCGCGCTATTCCATACCTTTGTCGAAGCAGACGCGTATCAGCGAAATCTCCTCCCGCGCTTGAGCATGCGCTCCCGTAGCATGGTCAAATCCCGGTCAGAGAACTCGTACTCGGCCGGCTCGGTGCTCTCAATGAAGTCGCTGAGCACGCGGGCGAAGCGGACTGGCTGCTCGAGCTGCGGGAAGTGGCCGGCGTCGTCGAAGATCTCCAAGCGGCTACCCGAAATTGCCCGATGGGCGACCGTCGCGTGTTCGACGGGGATGAGTGGATCGCGACGACCCCAGAGAATCAGCGTGGGAATCAGCTCAGCCAGGTAGAGCCGGTCGGTGGCGTTCACCCGCTGCCCGGCGAAGTCGATCACCGCGCGCAGCGTGTGCAGGAACGCGCGGCGCGCCTCAGCGTCGCTCAGCGACGCATAGCCGCGGGTCATCTCGGCCAGATCGTGGCCCAGCTCCAACCCCAGACGGCCGAGCGCCTGCCCGATCGCCTCCCCCGCCACGTGCAGGCGCGAGTGGGCAATCAGCGGCAGCACCAACTCTGCGCCCGGCAGCGTGGCCGCCCGCAGCAGTGGGTGCACCTCGGCGCCCAGCCCGCCGCTGTCGACGAGCACAAGGCGCTCGCAGAACACGGGGTACTCGTATGAGAACTGCATCGCGATGCCGCCCCCCAGCGAGTGGCCAACCACCGTCGCCCGCCGGTGGCCGAGCAGGATCAGCAGGTCGCGCAAGGTGGCCGCATAGGCGCCCAGCGAGTAGTCGCCGCGCGGCTTCGCGGACTGACCATGACCCAGAAGGTCGGGCGCGAGGACCGTGTAGCGATCGGCGAGCTGAGGGACGATCTCGTTCCACTGGCGCGAGTCACCCGTGATCCCATGAATCAGCAACACCAGCGGCCCCTCACCGGCCGCGCGGTAGCTCACCCGGTGGCCGTGGAGAATCGCGGTTCTCACGGGCGGATCGAGATCGTTCACGATCCCTCGCGACTGATGGCTTGGACGTTCAGCTTCGATCTTCATGAGGAGCCTCTGGTCGACACCGACGCTATAGGCCCGGCAGCGCGAGCGCATCGGGGAAAGCACCAACCAGGCTCACGGGAAAGCACGTGCTCAGCCGTCAGGCGGAGAAGGCACCTCAGCGACGGCGTTCTTCACGGACTGCGGGACGTTCCGGACGCTCTTCGGTTAGTCACTGATGAGGGCCAGGCCGCCCTGGCCGGCGGGGTCACTGCTCGGGGAGGGGACCGCGTGACGGACGAGCTGCACAACGAGCGGCAACCGACCGACGAGGAGATTCAGGAGGCGATAACCGGGCTTAGCCTAGGGGTGCGCCGGGATCCTCGAGGAGCTACGCGACCACGTGGATATGAGCAATGAGCGCGACAGGCGCAACTACATGCAGGCGGTGTTCGAGACGCGCCAAGGGTGGGGCAGTGACGAGCGGCCGCGTTAGAGCCGGGTTGGCTGGCTGTACCTGGCGTCGGTGATGGACTGCTACAGCCCGCCAACAAGACGACGCTGGCTACCACCCCCTCATCCGCGGCCAAAGGTCGCCTAACCCACCCGTGTCCACCGAACCGGGGAACACCACAGGCGCGCGGCGCCGACCACGGGCCCGCCGATTGCCGCTCAGCCAGAGCGCACGCCGACGACGTAGTAGCGGCGGTCGATGCGCGGCGCGAAGCCCAGCGCCTGCAGGTCATCGGCACACTGCCTCGGCGTGTAGGGCTGGTGGACCTCCACGCGGATGGTGCGGACGCGCTGCGCCCAGCCGACGTTGTGCCGTAGGACCTCGCGCTCGGCACCCTCGATGTCCATCTTGACGTAGTCCACCCACCCGTTGTGCTCAGCCATCAGCCGGTCAAGCGTGATCGCACGCGCCCGGCGCGTCCCCTCGCCCGCCCCCACGACGCGCGTCGCGAACTCCTGGCCGGGGCTGTGCAGGTAGGCGACTTCACCCTCCGTCGACCAGACCGCTCCCTCCAGGACCCGGCAGCGATCGGCCCAGGGGCTGACGTTGCGCCGGCACGCCGCGGCGTTGGCCTCGTCGAGCTCCACGCCGAGCACACACGCGTCCGGGAAGCGGACGGCGAGGTCGGCCATCGTGAGGCCGATGTTGGCCCCAAGATCCCAGATCGTGAACACTCTCGGCCCCAACTCGCGCGGCGGCAGGTGATAGTCCCCGAGGAACGTGTCCCACAGGACGGTGATGTCGCTGGTGGCGGGCCGCAGGGCGACGGGCGCCCCGTGCAACGGGCGGACGCGGACCATGACCGGCCGGCCATCGTCGGTCCGCCCGCGATCGAGCGCGCGGGCACGCCGCAGGCTCGACGCGTCGGCGACGACCAGCGGCTTGCGGACCGCCCAGGCCGCTCGCCGTGCCGCGGCTTGCAGCTCGCGAGCGGCGCGCACGGATCTGACCAGTGGACCGATCCGCTTCAGGCGGGCTCTCGCCGAGCTCACCTGGCACGCATTCCCACAACAGTCAGATTCGTCAAAACGAGCGCGGGTCGGTCGTGAGAAGTTGCTAACACGCGAACCCATCATCTCGCTCAGCGAAGCGAACAGGTCACGGACGGACTCTACATCCGCACCGCCCCTGACACCTTGGTGGTCGAAGAGGAAACAGTGCGCCGGGCCGGGTTTGACGGAGACCTTGGCCCGGCTCAGTTAGCCCGGATTGTGCATGAAGCAGTAGCGGCCTCAGGGTCCTTCCTCGTTATTGGAGCCCCGCCGCGCTGCTTCGGTTGCACGTGAACTTGCACCCGTTCGTCGCGAAAAACAAGACCGCGTGGTTAGCTCGCAAAGGAGCTACCTAGCCGCCCAGAGGCGTTCGAGTCTGGTCGGGGGCCAGCCCCACAGTGGGCCCGCTTCGGCGGGCTCACTTGTACCCAGGCCGGGTGACCCCCGTGCGAGGCCCGACCCTTGATCTCCCTACCCCCGGTGGGGTATTGCGGTTAGGCTGCTCGTTCCCCCGTTCCCGTTCCCTCCTCAGGGTGAGTGACTGGGGAATTCAGGCCCCCGGGGTCTCTCTCCCGGGGGCCTCACTTCAAGGTCGGGGGCGGTCGTGCCGCCAAGAGGGCTGCATCGTGTTATCGCCGCCCCGTCCTCATGCGAGCGAGTACACGCCCTGAGTTGCTGAGCAGCCACCCGCTCCAGGGTGGCTCTTTGCATTCAGGGGGCGGATACTGCCGCAGACGATGTCGCAGGAGAACGTCGAGATCATCAGACGCGGCTTTGAGCACTGGCAGGTCACCGGCGAGGTCCGCGCCCATCCCGATTTCGTCTGGGACGTGACCAAGCTCGGCTGGCCCGACCAGCAGATCTACGCTGGAGCCGCGGGCGCGAACCAGTTCAACGCCGAATGGGCGGATGCGTGGGATGACTGGCAGCTCGAGGTCGAGGAATACATCGACGCAGGGGAGCACGTCGTCACCATCGTGAAGCAGCGGGGGCGTTCGAAGGCCACGGGAATTCCCGTCGACATGCGCTTCGCTCAGGTGTGGTCGTTCCGGGACGGACAGGCGATCCGGATGGAGATGTTCGCGAACGTGGACGAGGCCCTCGAAGCCGTGGGGCTGTCGGAGTAGACATGCGAGTTTCGCTAGCCCCTCTTAGCCCCTGAGGGCCGCCGGATCAGAGCTAGCTCAGCGGGGGTAGGACTCCGGCTGGCGGTCGAATTAGCATGCGGACCCTGCCCCCGCAACGGAGGACGACTGACGAGGCGGCCCGCTCGAGTCCTCTGCGAGACTTCTTGCGCAGTTCTGAACGGAGGAGCATTGCGAATCGGCAAGATCGTCAGCGCGCCGTTTCGGCTGGTGGGCCGCGTACTCACCGGGCTCGGCGGGCGCATCACCGGCCGCGGTTCACGGCGAAGTCGTTAAGCCCACTACGCGCGGCCGGCGCCAGTCCTGCGGTGTCGAGCGGCTCAGATCGTTTTCGCCATCAGCACGTCATCGACCAGCACCACGGCACCCCCAGGCCCGACGGGCAGGAGGAATTCCCCGCGTAGTTCGCCTTCGGTCTGATAGCCGTGGCGTTCGTACAGGCCGCGCGCCGCGGTGTTCACCGACAGCACCCGCAACGTCAGACGCTCGACGTTGCGCTCAGACGCATACGTCTCCGCGGCTTCGACGAGCGCGCTGGCCACTCCCTTGCGCTGCGCGCTCGGGGCCACTGCGAGGTTGTCGATCACCAACACATGTGCGTTCGACGCCAAGGGCGACGCCGGTCGCAGGGCGAGGAAACCGGCAACCTCGTCGTCGAGTTCCGCCACGAGCACTCCATCGGGCCGATCGTTCTCAAAGAAAGGCCCTGGCGTGTAGACGCTCGGGGAAACGTGGAGCGACCACGTCTCTCGCTCGATTCTCGTGAGGGCGTCCTCGTCCCTCATGTCGGCCGGTCGAATCACGAGCGACACGCAAGTCATCGTGCCACGGAACTGCGCGCGACACCGCCTGGCTGGCCGACCCTGACCGGCTCGACGCCGAACTTCAACGGGCCGAGGCGGGATATGGCGTTGTTTTCCGCCCGAGCGCCGGTGCGCCGCATCGGTGTTCACCCCCGAGGCTGAACATTCGATAGCGGACTCGGCGCCGAGCGGTCGCGCCTCAGCGATAGGTCCGGCATCCCGTCGCCTGCGCACGGCCATCGCATCGGCGGCTGCGACCGGCGTGTGACCCGATGGGGACGGTATGGCTGAACTTGGCGCGGCGGTGCGCGAAGATCCCGCTAGCGTTGGTGACGGCCGATTCGTTCGTCAGGTCTCACTCTCTCTCTTCCTTTCGCGCGGCCCCCCACAGAGGGACCGAAAGGTTGAGGACCGTGGCAAGCGGGGAACGCGACCGCGCAATGCAGTGGCTCGAGGCGGCGCTGGTCGAGCAGGGCCGGCTGGCCGAGCGCTTTGACGCCGCCGTCGGCACGTCGAGCGAGTTCGGAGCCTACGTTCGGCTCCGCGCCTCAGGCGATCAGGTCACGGCGCGGGAGGCCTGGCTCAAGTGGGTCGACGACGAGGGCTATCGAGGGCTCAACGCGGGCCCGTTTGAACTGCTCGGCGAGAGCCGCGCACTAGAGGACTGGAAGGGTGAGAGCATGACGGGCACAGAGCGAAATTCCACGGCAACAGGGCCCGCACAACGGAGGGGCGAGCTCCACCGGGCCACTGGCGACCGAAGAGTTGGGCAGGCAGTAACCCCGCGGCGCTACCCGGGTCCCGTCCGACTCGGCGGTGCCTGGATAAACGGCCGCGCGGTCGGGGGCGCGGATCACCCGCGCTACGTACACCTGGCCGAACCTGGCAACTAAGCGCAGGCCGTGGGGCCTGACGAGTCAGCGTAGGCTGTCGCCGTGCGGGCGCTCCTAGAGGACGGGCCGATGCAAGGCAAGACGGTCGAGGTCGTGACCGTGGAGGGCCGGCCGCCCAAGACGATTGACGTCCCAGATGAGAAGGGCGGCGCCTGCCGTTATTGCCTGGCGCAGTGGACCCAGGAGGGCATGACGGCGGCCTACACGTTTCTCTACGCCGTCTAGTCCGACTCGACAGTCTGTAGCTCGACAAGCGACACGTTCGCTTGCTCCACGGTTGCAGCCGTCATCGCCGGGACCAGCAGGCCGGGGAACTAAGCGCAGACGCTGAGCGTCGCGCTCGTATGTCGCATGTCTTACGCGCTCTCGCGGAGCGCTCGGGCGACCGCCTCGGCGGCCGTGCGCACTCCGAGCTTGGCTTCCAGACGCGCTAGCTGCACTCGCACGGCGTGAAGGCTGAGGAACAGCTCCCAAGCGATCTCCGCCTCGTCCTCGATCGCGGCGGCCGCGCGTAGCACCTCCGCCTCGCGTGGGGTCAGGCCGAGGCGGTCGAGCGCATCCGGGCGGAAGCTCGCGACCTCCTCCTGGAGCAGCAGTGCGTGCGGATCGCCGGCCAGCAGGTGGACGGTGAGGCGCCGGCGGTCGCGCAGGCTCACAAGCGCCGGGCGCGGCGGCAGCGCCAGCCACCCGGCCACCAGCCCCGGTAGCCAGCCGGGATGCTCGGCCGCCCCGAAGTGCTCGCCGAGCCAGCGCTCGGCGTCGAGGCTCGAGTGCTCGATCTCGCCATAACGGTCAAGAAGCACGACGGCAGTGCCGGGCGGCGCATCGGCGGCGAGTGCGCGGACGAGCAGTCCGCGCGCCTCAGTGGCCCGCAATGCGTTCTCGAGGGCGGGGCGTACCAGATCGAGGACGTCACGGTCGCGCTCGGAGAACTCATACTCGGTGCGGCCGAGCCCGGCGACGACTGCCTCACGAGGTTCCGCGCGGACGCCGATCGCGATGCCGTACTCGACGAAGAGCATCGTCTGGAGCAGCTCGCCGTACAGCTCGCTGTGGGCCAGCCGCCAGGGCTCGACGGCCTCGGAGAGTCGCAGCGCAGGACGTCGGCGTGCGGCATGCGCGGCCAGCAGTGGATGACCCGCCGCGTCGCCCACGATGGCCGCGGACGCGCCCGGCGGCTCGGCCTCGGTGGGAATCGTCTCGTGGCGGACCGCGCCCGTGGAGAGCTCGACGCGATCCCACGTCAGTACGTCTGCGGGGACGAGCTCGGCGAGTCCAGCTAGCGCCCGGCGGCGCAGGTCAGCCACCGTCCGGGCTTCGAGGAGCGCCCGGGCGAATCCGCGCGCGGCCCCCACGTCGGTGTCGGCGAGCCAGGGCATGCCGTCACCCCTCAACGATACACCTCGCGGCTTGCGCTCCAGGTGCTCGCAAGGGACGAGCACCGGGTAGCGTCCCGACGTCGGTGCCCGTTGCTGCGAAGCGCGCGAACGCGGCAGTCGTGACGCCGACCACACAGGCTCGGTATGTCCGCGAGCGTTACCAGCGTGGACCTTGCGAGTCTGCCCGGACAGAGAAGAAGGCCCGCAGAGCGCGGGCCTTCTCTCTGACGCTGAACGGCTCTCTGAGGCTTGTTACGCCTGGACGAGCTCGCGCATCTTGTGCACGAGGACCTCGCCGCTGGTGATCTTCGGCGGGTTCGGGAGGGCCGTATCGAGCTTCTCCTCGCGCACCCAGTCGGATGCGACGCGAGTCGACTCGTCGGCCTGCCCCGAGGTGTCGTAGATGCCGACCGAGCTGATGACGCCGTCACCGGCCTCGATCAGCGAATAGCCGCGGAAGCCCGGCAGCTCGCTCAGGCTTGGGTACGAGGCCCTCGTCGGCCTTCTTGACGAGCTCGCTGGTGCGGCTCTGGTCGACCGACTCGTAGCGTCGAATCGTGGCAAACATGGATGGTTCTAACTCTCTTCTTCAGGGGCGGAGAACTCGGTTGAGTCCTCCTGGTGCGCTCGGGCCCGAGGTGACGGTCGAAGGGAGCTTCGGAAGCTCGACGACGTCGGCGAGGGTCTCTGAGCGCACGACGTAACGTAGCAGATTTCGGGACAACGGAGTATTACGTTGCTACGTTTTCATACGTTGTCGATGTAGGATTGCGGAGTGTCGCCCGTTTTCGGTCACCGTGCGGCACGTTCCGGATCGGGAGCTCGGCCCGCTTCTGACGCAGCTTTCGCAGGCCGGCTTCCACAATCCGGTCATCAAGTCACGTCGGCCCCGATGGTCCCTCTGAACAAGCGGACGCCCAGCTCGCGCGGCGGACTGCTGGACCTCCCCGAAGATTGGCGGCTCGTGCGGGAGCGGGAGGGCGACTCGTACCGGTGGCCGAAAGGCCGCGATCGCTACTCGCCCTATCGGGTTTTCATGGGCACGACGCGCGCCGAAGGCGCTGTCCAGATCGGGCTCGGCGAGACGATCCGCGAGAACACGTGGGGACGCGACCGGAAGTACGTCGTCGCCTTCCTGAGCAGCGGCGCCCCGCAGCAGCCGCTGGTCGAGTTCGTCGCCGCCGACGACTACGAGCAGACACGCGAGCTCGTCGCGGTCATCCGCGGCAGCGACGGAGGGCGACGCATGTACGGCGCCGGCGACGCCCTTCCCCGCGCTCTACACCGAACGCTTCCGAACCCAGATCTACAACGAGCGGGTCGTCTATCCCGGCGCCTGGAACAAGGTCGCCGTGGTCGCTCGCGAGGACGACGACGAGACCATCCTCAACCACGCGCTGATCCAAAGCCGACGGCGCTACCGGACCTAGGACGCTCCGCCTCACGGTCAAGGCGATCCACGAGAAGCACCTAGCGCGACCAGGCCGTGCGGGTTACGTCGGTGCGCCGCCCGACACGGCTCGCGCCAGGGCGCGGTCCATCCACACTTCCCAGCGGCCGGACGCCGATCGGCGATCGCCCTGAAGGCGGCTTGCTTGGGCGGTGCCACGCTCCTATCAACTCACGCTGGGCCATCCCCGACCGGCGACGAGCGACACAGCGAAAGGCCAGTCAGACCCAACGGCCGATAGCGTGAAAGCGAGTCAACCCGCCGCCAGCCGGAGCATCTCCACGAGGCCGGACGTCACCGCCCCAATCCAGAACAGCAAGCGTGAAAGCAGCAGCGCCCCCTGCAGAGATCCACCCTCGCCATAGCTCGCCATGCACTCGGGGATGGTCCCTACCGGCTGTGTAGCCACCACCTGACGATCCGCCTTTGCGCTGTGTGCAGCACGCTGATCGTGCCGTCGCAGACCTCGGTGTGGAACCTGTTCTCGAGCCTGTCCTTGGAGCGTGCCCCAGGCTGCTTCTCCGGCCAGAGGTTCTTGATCGAGTTGGAGCCGCCGAGTTCGAGCGAGATCAGATGATCGACCTCATAGGCGCCACTCTTGTGGCGCCTGATGCCCTAGTTCAGGTAGACGCGGTCCTTGGTCCGGGTGGACACGTTGCGCACCCTGCCGGCGTAGCCCGGCGTGCAGACGTCGTCCGCCGTGACGCCGCTTGCCGCCACCGCGGGCGTGCAGTGAGTGTCTGGATGAGGACCGCGCTTGCACTTCCCGTTGAACAGGGCCGGGAGCCTCTTTTGTGTCGGGGCCGTGATCCCGCCACCGCTATGACACAAAGGGCCTGCACAGCAGGCCCTTTGTCGTTCGGGCTACTGGCTCCCCTGCGCGTGTGCCGCCGCCACGGGCCGGGGCGCGAGCATCGGCGCGAGGATGACGAGCGCGACGCCGCCGACCGCGAACGCCATGCCGGCGAGCACCACGGTCGTCGGCGGGTGACCCCGCACGGCCTCGATCACCACCGCGACGACCGGGACGAGGATCTGCGACGAGGAGACGACCGTCGCCGGGAGACGCTTGAGCGCGCCGAAGAACCCCAGCACCGCGATCACCCCGGCGCCGATCGCAAGGAAGGCGATCGCAGCCCAGAACTCGCGAGACGACCAGTCGGTGCCCCCGGTGCCGTCGATCGTGAAGGCCAGTACGACAAGCAGCCCGCCGCCGACCAGGTACTGCCCGGCCGTCAGGCCAGTGATGTCGAGCTCCGGCTCGCGCTCGGCCAGCCACTTGACCAGCAGCGTGCCGACAGCCCAGCTCGCGCCCGCCACGAGCGCCACCGCCATGCCGAGCGCGAGGCTGCTGCCGTGGCCGCCGCCGAGCTGCGACCAGACCATCAGCACGATCCCGACGAAGCCGCACACGAGCCCCAGCGCGCCCGCCCACGGCATCCGCTCGCCCAAGAACAGGCGCGCGAACACCAGCACGAACAGCGGCGAGGTGCTCGCGAGCACCGACGCGTTGCCGGCGCCCGCGCGTATGACCCCTTCGGCGAACCCCTCGAAATAGATCGTCACCATCAACAGGCCGGTGACCGCCGTCCAGAACGCCAGCCGGCCGCGCGGCAGCCGCGCGCGCAGCGGGCGCAGCAGGACGATCAGCAGCAGCGCCGCGATCGCACAGCGCAGCGCATTCTGCATCAACGCCGAGCTGTAGGAGCCGGCGATCGCCGACGCCCGATAGGAGCCGCCCCAGCCGAGCACCGGCAGCGACCAAGAGGAGATACCCCGCAGCCACGCCAGACCGCCGCACGCCGGCGATGCTAACGGAAGAGCCTCCTATGGGCCGACGGCCGCCTGGACCTTGAATCCGGCTGCCCTCTGCGCGACGCTCGTCCACCGCGTGGACGCTTAGAGTCTCTGCAGCACATCATGGGGCACTCGTCCGTCGTCATTACCAGGGACCGCTACGGCCATGTCAGGGCCGACCGGAACCCAGTGGCAAGCGGGGATTTGTTGACAAACGCGTTAGCACGGACCCCGGAAACGCGAAACGCCTCCTACTCCGAGAGAGCGTTTCTGGCGCTGCTAATGGGCTCTACGACTTATCGGGGCGCCCGGATTTGAACCGGGGACCTCCTGCTCCCAAAGCAGGCGCGCTAACCAGGCTGCGCTACGCCCCGCACGGCCCGAGGTCCGTACCCTTTCAGTCTATGCGGGGGGTTCCCACAGCAGTCGTTGCCGCCGCCGCCGCGGCGGCGCTGATGGCGCTCACGCCGGCGAGCGCGAGCGCGGCCGCCTGCGCCAACACCACCGTCCACCCCGCCTCGACCTCGATCGCGACGATCGACAAGGCCACGCTCTGCCTGCTGAACGCCGAGCGCACCAAGCGCGGGCTGTCGGCGCTCAGGGAGAGCACGCGGCTCGACCGGGCGTCTGTCGGCCACTCGCGCGACATGGTCCGCAAGAAGTACTTCGAGCACGGCGACTTCGAGGGCCGGATCCGCCACAGCGGCTACCTGAGCGGGGCGAGCTCGTGGGGCATCGGCGAGAACATCGCCTGGGGCGGCGGCCCGTTCTCCACGCCCAAGTCGATCGTGAGCATGTGGATGCACAGCCCGGGCCACCGGGCCAACATCCTCAACGCCCGCTTCAGGAACATCGGGATCGGCGTGGCGCGCGGCGCGCCCCAGGCGGGTCAGCACGACGCCGCCACCTACACAACGGACTTCGGCTTCCGCGGCTAGCGACCGCGCCTACCCCAGCGGCCACTCCCACTCGGCCGGCTCGTACTCGCGCCCCCAGTCGGCGTACGCCTCGCTGGGCACGGAGGTGTCCTCCCGCGCCGACGCGTCGTACTTTGCCGCCAGCTCGCTCACCGGGTAGTGGACCGTGTGCTCCTCGCCGCGCGCGCCCGTCATCAGGATCGCGCACGGCCCGTCGCCGGCGCCCACCAGGATGTGGTTCGTCCCCGGCGGGCAGTGGAGGAAGTCCCAGGCTCGCAGCCGCAGCTCCTCGCCCTCGACGATCGCGATGCACTCCCCGTGCAGCACGAGGAAGTCCTCCTGCGCGCTCTCCGCGTGGTACCTGCCGTTGGGCTGCCCGGCTCGATCACGTGGATGTCCTCCCGTAATGCGGGAACTCCTCGCCCTCGGGCTCAAACATGACCCACTTGCCCGAGTGCCGCTCGGACGCGGCGGGCATGTCGGCGACGTTCTTGACGAACCAGTCAGGCACCGACGGCCACCCCCACCTGCGGCGAGCCGCAGAACGCGCAGCGACGCGCCTCGCGCGGGATCTCGGACAGGCACTCGGTGCACGGGTGCGTGTCGGAGTCGTCGTCCTCGCCGCGCCTGCGCCGCTCGAGCATCGTGTTGACCGGCAGCACCACGAAGAAGTACACCGCAGCCGCGATGCAGACGAACGCGATCAGCGCGTTGAGGAAGTCGCCGTAGCGGAAGACGCTGCCGTTGATGGTGAACGTAAGTGCGCTGAAGTCGTGATTGCCGAAGATCAGGCTGATGATCGGCGTGATCAGGTCCTTGACGAGCGCCGTGACCACCGCCCCGAAGGCCACCCCGATGACAATTGCCACCGCGAGGTCGACCACGTTGCCCCTCAGGATGAAATCCTTGAACCCTCTGACCATGCTGACCACGACCGCCCCTCCTTAGCTTGCGTTGGGGCGGACTGTAAACCGGTCGGGCGGGGGTCGCGAGCACGCCGGCGCGATAACTTCCAGCGCCGATGGCCCAGGTCGAGCCACTGAAGACGCTGCGCTACGAGCCGAGGGTGGTCGGCTCGCTGGACGCGGTCACCGCGCCTCCGTACGACGTGATCGACGAGGCCCAGCGCGCCGCCCTCGCGGCCAAGAGCCCCTTCAACGTCGTCGAGATCGATCTCCCGCTCGCGAACGGCGATGACCCCTACCTCCACGCCCAGACCATTTTCGAGGCCTGGCAGCAGGAGGGCGTGCTGGTGCGGGAGCGCGAGCCCGCGATCTGGGCCCTCACCCAGGACTACACGGGCCCCGACGGACAGGCCCGCACCCGCCACGGCTTTCTCTGCCGCGTGCGCGTGGAGGATTACGGGCCGGGCCGCATCCGCCCGCACGAGCGCACCCACCCCGGGCCGAAGGAGGATCGCCTGCGCCTCACGCGCGCCACGCGGGCCAACCTCTCCCCCATCTTCAGCCTCTTCCCCGATCCCGAGCAGCAGGCCTGGAAGGCGCTCGAGCCCTACACCAGCGAGGAGCCGTTCGGCACCGCCACGGACGCCGACGGCACGCTGAACAAGCTCTGGCGGGTCAGCGACGCCGGGGGCGATCGCGTCCGTCCAGGACACGCTCCGGGATCGCGAGCTCCTGATCGCAGACGGCCACCACCGCTACGAGACCGCGCGCGTGTACGCGGAGGAGATCGGCGGCGAGGGCGAGCACCGCTACGTGCTGATGTTCCTCTGCTCGCTCTCCGACCCCGGGCTGACGATCTTCGCCACCCACCGGCTGCTGACGGACCTCGACGACGGCAAGCGCGCCGCTCTGAAGGCCACGCTGGAGCGCGACTTCGACGCCGAGCCGCTCGCCAGCGCCGACGACCTGGAGCCGGACCCGTCCGCGACCGGCATCGTGCTGGGCTACATCGACCGTTTCGACAACCAGCCTCTGCGCCTGACCCTGAAGGACCAGTCGATCGCCGACGCCGCGCTGCCCGGCAAGCCCGCCCCATACCGCAGGCTCGACACCGCCGTGCTCGAGGCCATCGTGCTGAAGGGGGCGCTCGGCATGAGCGAGGACGACATCTCGCACCTCCACGGCCTCAACTACTCGAAGGACGCGAGCGACGCCCGGGCGGCGGTGGCCGACGGCCGCGCCGACGCCGCCTTCTTCATGCGGCCCACGCCGGTCGAGCAGGTGCGCGAGGTGGCCGAGGCAGGCGAGTCGATGCCCCCGAAGTCCACCTTCTTCTTCCCGAAGATCCCAACCGGCCTCGTCTTCAACTCGCTCGAGTAGCCTCAGCTCAGTGGTCAAGATCTACACGCGCAAGGGCGACGACGGCTCGACCGGCCTCTGGTACGGCGGCCGCGTGCCCAAGTCCGGCGGCCGCCCGGAGGCCTACGGCGCCGTCGACGAGACCGCCTCGGCGCTGGGCCTCGCCCGCGTGGTGGCGGCGCAGATCCACGAGGAGCTGGCCGCCGACATCCTGCGGATCCAGAACGAGCTGTTCATCGCCGGCGCGGAGCTGGCCACCGCGCCCGAGGCGGTGGGGCGGCTCGAGGCCGGGGTGACCAAGGTCACCGAGGACATGATCGACCAGCTCGAGTCGGACATCGACAAGTACATGGGCCGCGTCGATCTGCCCCCGAAGTTCGTGATTCCGGGAGGCACCGAGCTGTCCGCGCGGCTCGACGTCGCCCGCACCGCCATGCGCCGCGCCGAGCGCCGCGTGGTGGACCTCAAGCTCGACGGCGACCTGCCCGACGAGCTGGTCCTGAAGTACCTGAACCGCGCCTCCGACACGCTGTTCGCGATGGCGCGCTACGCGGACGAACCGAACCCCAAGCTGTTCGAAGGGAGAGCATGAGAGCCATCGCGCGCCGTGACGGCGCCAAGCTGAAGCAGGACCTCGAGATCCGTAAGCACGTGCTGGCGGCGGACGAGCCGAAGGAGCACGGCGGCGGTGACGAGGCTCCGAGTCCCCAGGAGCTGCTCGCCGCGAGCCTCGCCTCCTGCACCGCCATCACGATGGAGATGTACGCCCAGCGCAAGGGCTGGGAGGTCGGCAACATCGAGGTGGACGTGACCTACGAGCCCGCCCAGCGCGGCTCGCCGACCCGCTTCGAGATGGTCGTCAAGATGCCGAAGGAGCTGCCCGAGGAACTGCGCCAGCGGCTGATGCAGATCGCCGCGAAGTGCCCGGTGCACCGCACGCTCGAGGGCGAGGTCATGTTCGACGAGCGGATCGAGCTGACCTAGCCGCGTGAGGGTCTCGCACGTCTTCGCAGGCGTCCCCGTGGCCGACTACGAGGCGGCGCTGGCGTGGTACGAGCGGCTGATGGGGCGGCCGCCGGACGGTGTCCCGAACGATCGCGAGGCCGTCTGGCAGCTCGTGGAGAGTGGCCTGCTCTACGTGGTGGCGGACGCCTCCCGGGCCGGCGGCGCGCTCGTCACGCTGATCGTCCCCGACCTCGACGCCAAGCTCGCCGAGCTCGCCGAGCGCGGCCTCATGCCCGAGGCGATCGAGGAGCTGCCGGGCGCTGGCCGCAAGGCGGCGATCACCGATCCGGAGGGCAACACGATCAGCCTCGCGGAGCTGAGCGGAGGCGCTAGACGACGCTGGCGCCAGCGGCGCGCAGCTCGTCGAGCGCCCGCTCGGAGTCGCCCGGCTGGACCTCGACGCCGCGCACCCCGGCGCTGTCCACGGTCACCGCGAAGCCCTCACGCAGCGCGTCGAGGGCCGTGTGCTTCACGCAGTAGTCGGTGGCCAGGCCGGCGACGGTCACGGAGTCGATGTTGCGCTCACGGAGCAGCGTCGCCAGGTCGGTCTGCTCGAACGCCGAGTAGCCGTCGTCGCTCGGGTCGCGGCCCGTGTAGATCACCGCATTGAGCTTGGAGCGGTCGAACGCGGGGTTCAGCTCCGCGCCCTCGGTGTACTGCACGCAGTGTGGCGGCCAGGGACCGCCCTGCTCGACGAACGAGCCGTGGTCCGGCGGGTGCCAGTCGCGCGTGGCCACCACGAAGTCGAAGCGATCCGAGGCGGCCAGCTCGTTCAGCCGTTCCGCGATCTCGTCGCCGCCCGGAACCGCCAGCGCGCCGCCCGGGCAGAAGTCGTTCTGGAAGTCGATGACCAGAAGGGCCTCGGGCACGCCTCGATAATAGGTGGATGGACGACAGCCGACAGGCTGCGCGAGCTGCTGCTCACCCCCGAGGAGGCGGCGGCGATGGACGCGCACGGACAGACCGACGCGGCCGTGCTCGTGCCGCTCTACCTCGACTCGGGCGACCTGCACGCCGTCTTCACCCAGCCGCCGCGCGGACCTGCGCCGCCACGCGGGCGAGATCTCGTTTCCGGGCGGGCGCCAGGACTCGCCCGACGAGGACCTGCGCCTGACCGCACTGCGCGAGGCCGACGAGGAGATCGGGCTGCCGCCCGACGCCGTCGAGCTGGTCGGCGCGCTGCCGCCCACGGCCACGTTCGTCACGTCGTACCGGATCCACCCCTTCGTCGGGCGTGATCCAGCCCGGCCACGCCTGGGTCCCCCAACCCACCGAGGTCGACGAGATCCTCGAGCTGTCGCTCCCCGACCTGATCCGCGGCTACGAGATGAAGCGCCTGATCCGCCGCGGAGTCCCGATCAAGATGCCCACCTACACGGTCGATGGGCAGTTCATCTGGGGGGCGACGGCGCGGATCGTGCAGATGCTGCTGGAGCGGCTGGCACCGCTTCGTAGGTGACGGAGTCGGCAGTACGGACAGCGCCTCAGCGCTCCGTCACTTCCGACTGTCCTGTCTTTCAGCCCTTCTCAATCGGCACGCGACCATGTTCCCCCACTCGGTCCACGAGCCGTCGTAGTTCTTCACGTCGTCCTGGCCGAGCAGCTCGTGCAGCACGAACCAGGTGTGCGCCGAGCGCTCGCCGATGCGGCAGTAGGCGATGATGTCGTTGCCGTTCAGCACGCCCTTGCCGCCGTAGAGCTCGCGCAGCTCGTCGGCCGACTTGAAGGTGCCGTCCTCCTTCACCGCCTGGGCCCACGGGATGGACGCCGCGCCGGGAATGTGGCCGCCGCGCTGAGCGCCCTCCTGCTCGTAGCCGGCCATCGCGATCAGCTCGCCCGAGAACTCCTGCGGCGAGCGCACGTCCACGAGCTTGGTCGGCTGGTCGAGCGCGGCGATGACCTCGTCGCGCTTGGCGCGGATCGCGTCGTCGCCCGGCTGCGCCGTGAAGGTCGTGGCCGCGTAGGTGGGCACATCGTTGCTGGTGGGCGCGCCCCTCGCCGATCCACTTCTCGCGCGGGCCGTTCATCAGCCTCACGTTGTCGTGCCCGTAGTACTTCAGGTACCAGTAGGTGTAGGCGGCGAACCAGTTGTTGCGATCGCCGTAGAGCACGACCAGATGGTCGTTCGAGATCCCGCGGGATCCGAACAGCGCGCCGAACTCCTCCGGGCCGAGGAAGTCGCGCTTCACCTGGTCCTGCAGGTCCCTCTTCCAGTCGAAGCCGATCGCGCCGGGAATGTGCGCCTCGGCGTAGAGCGCCGGGTTCTCGTCGACCTCGACGATGCGAATCGAGTCGTCGTCCAGATGATCCTCGACCCATTGTGTGTCGACCAGTACGTCCTTCGCGTAGTCGGCCACGCCAGTCACCTCCGTGGGGAAAATTCCGGAAACTCGGTCAGGATTCCGATTTTAGCCCTGCCGGGCTCGCGGCTCGTGCTGACACTACCGGTCCACGCGCGGGCCTGCAGGGACCCGTGGAACGCGCAACGTGGGCGGAAAACCGCGCCGATCGAGTGCTCCTCCCGGTTATTCTCGAGCGGCGATGGAGGGAACGCCGCTGCGGTCTGTCCCCGTTCGCCCGCTCCATCCCGTGGAGCCGGCGGATGCGATCGCGCACGTCGCGGAGCGGCTCCCCGAGCTGGGAGCGCGGGAGCGCTCCGCGCTGGCGCTGGTGGACCTCGCCGGCCGCTCCCGGTGGACGCAGCGCGCGAGCTCGCCGTCGAGCAGTCCACGCTGGCCGAGGCACTGGCGACGGGCCGAAAGGCGCTGCGGCGCACGCTCGAGCCGTTGCCCGCCGGTGGCTGGTGCGAGCGGGCGGAGCGGCTGATCTCAGACCGCCTGGACGGCGGGCTCGACGGCGCCCGGCGACCACCGCCTCGACGCCCATCTGCGCGGCTGCGAGCGCTGCGAGACGCACGAGCGGCGGCTGGTCCAGGCGCGTGATCTCCTGCTGTCGGACCTGCTCGCGCAACGCGCACGGCCGGCAGTGGCCGCGAGCAGGCCCGAGCTCAGCGTGGTCGACGCCCGGCAACCGGCCGCCGGCGGCGATGCGCTCCGATTGTGGGCGCTCACCCTGGTGGCCGCCCTGCTCGTGATCGCGGGCGTCGTGATCGCGGTACTTGCGGCCTCAGGCGCGATCTAGAGCGGTTTCGGGGTCCCTCCGTGGGGGTACCTCCGGTGGGGGAGGCGGTGTCTTGCCCCAGCGAGACGGCCTCCTCTACGTAACGGCGCCGGGGGCACACCGACACCCCCGGCGCTTTTTCTCTCCGCATTACGCCGCGAGCACTCGCTCGACGGCGGCCGCCATCGCGTCGAGCCAGCCGGCGTAATCGGCCGGGTCGTGCTCCACCACCTCGGCGGGCATGCGAAGGTCTCCCCCACCCGCCGCACGATCTCGGCGCCCTGGTCGAGCAGCCGCCGCTCCACGCTGCCGCCGCCCTCGTAGACCACCCCGCGCACGTGGGTGTCCACCAGCGCCTCCACCAGCGACTCGAGCCGCGGTCCGTGCAGGTCCTCGGCCCCGCCGCGGGCCGAGCCCATCAGCCAGCACAGCACGCTCACCCCGTCGAGCTGTGGCATGAGCGTCGAGAGGCGGTCGGGATCGGCGACCACCCCATGCGCGCCGGCGGCCTCGATCGCCGCGAGGCTCGCCTCGTCCCGGCTGGTGCCGCGCACCGCGTGGCCGTGCTCAACCAGCACGCCGCCAGCTCGCGGCCGCGGCAGCCGCAGCCGACGATCAGCACGCGCGCCACGCTAGATGTCCTCGGCGCGGTAGGCGTCGGAGCGCTGCTTGATCTGGCGCTGGGCAGCGTCCACCTCGGCGCGCATGCCCTCTTCGGTGAGCTCCGGGCGGCCGCTGCGGCGGCGGCGCTCGTTCTGGGCCTCGAGCATCTGGTCGATGTCCTCCAGCTCGAGCCGGATCTCGTCCTCGTAGGACCGGGTCGGCTTCCAGTCGAGCACGTCGGCGCCGCTGCCCGGGTACCACTTGCCGATCGCCAAGACGAACAAGATCAGCAGCAGAAGTCCGACCGCCACGAACAGGGCGAAATGCATCAGGCGCAGTGTAAAGGTGGCTCCGCGCGCTCCCAGATAGCATCAGCCGGGATGCCAGACGCCTACATCGTCGACGCCGTGCGCAGCCCCGTCGGCCGCTACGCCGGCGCACTCTCGAGCGTGAGGCCAGACGACCTCGCCGCGCGCGTGATCGCCGCGGCGGTGGAGCGCACCGGGCTTCCCGGCGGCGACGTGGAGGACGTGTTCTTCGGCTGCACGAACGCCGCGGGCGAGGACAACCGCAACGTGGCGCGCATGGCCCTGCTGATCGGCGGGCTGCCGCAGGAGGTGCCGGGCGTGACCGTGAACCGCCTCTGCGCGTCCGGCCTCGAGGCGGTGAACCAGGCCGCGCGCTCGATCATGGCCGGCCACGGCGACCTGGCGCTCGGCGGCGGGGTGGAGTCGATGAGCCGCTCGCCGTTCGTGATGCTCAAGCCCGAGCGCGGCTTCCCGCGCGGCGACATGAACCTGGTGGACACCACGCTGGGCTGGCGCTTCGTGAACCCGCGCCTGGCCGAGAAGCTACTCGACCGACTCGATGGGCGAGACCGGCGAGAACGTGGCGGAGCGCTACGGCGTGTCGCGCGAGGACCAGGACGCGTTCGCGCTCGAGTCGCACAGGCGCGCGGTGGCCGCCGCCGAGGCCGGCCGCTTCGACGACGAGCTCGTGACGGTGGACGCTCCGCAGCCCAAGGGCCCCCCGGTCACCGTCCACTCCGACGAGGGCCCGCGGCCCGATGCCTCGCTCGAGAAGCTCGCCAAGCTGCGCCCGGTGTTCCGCGAGGGCGGCACCGTGACCGCCGGCAACTCGTCGTCGATCAACGACGGCGCCGCCTGCCTCGTGCTGGCCACCGAGGAGCGAGCGAAGCAGCTGGGCCGTGAGCCGCTGGCCCGCATCGTGTCGATGGGCGCGGCCGGCGTGGACCCCGCGTACATGGGCGTCGGCCCGATCCCCGCCAGCCGCAAGGCGCTCGACCGCGCCGGCCTGACGATCGACGACATCGACCTCGTGGAGCTGAACGAGGCGTTCGCCTCGCAGTCGCTCGCGAGCGCCCGCGAGCTCGGCATCCCGCACGAGAAGCTGAACGTGAACGGCGGCGCGATCGCGCTCGGTCACCCGCTCGGCTGCTCGGGCGCGCGCCTGCTCACCACCCTCTGCTGGGAGATGAGGCGGCGCGGAGCACGCTATGGATTGGCGACGATGTGCATCGGCGTGGGCCAGGGCCTCGCCACCATCGTCGAGAATCCCGCCGCCTGACGACGGCCGTAAGGAGAGAACGACTTGATCGACTTCGAGTTGACCGATGAACAACGCCTGATCCGCGACACCGCGCGCGAGTTCACCGACAACGAGATCGTGCCGGTGGCGCGCGAGAACGACCGCAACGAGCGCTTCGACACCGAGCTGGTGAAGAAGATCGCCGACATGGGCTTCCTCGGCGCGATCGTGTCCGAGGAGTACGGCGGCCGCGGCGCTCGACTACCTCACCTACGGGCTGATCGTCGAGGAGATCGGCCGCGGCGACTCCTCCGCGCGCACGGTCGTGTCGGTGCAGACGTCGCTCGTCTGCTCGGCGATCGAGCGCTGGGGCAGCGAGGAGCAGAAGCAGGAGTGGCTGCCCAAGCTGTGCAGCGGCGAGGCGCTCGGCTGCTTCGGCCTGACCGAGCCCGACACGGGCTCCGACGCCGCGAACCAGAAGACGCGCGCCACGAAGGTGGACGGCGGCTGGAGCATCTCCGGCCAGAAGCAGTTCATCTCGATGGGCAACTACGCCCAGCTCGCCCTGATCTTCGCCCAGACCGATCCCGAGCAGGGCCACCGCGGCCTGGCGTGCTTCCTGGTGCCGACCGACTCGGACGGCTTCAGCGCCAGCGAGATCCACGGCAAGCTCGGGCTGCGCGCCTCCGACACCGCCGAGCTGTCGCTCGACGCCGTGGAGGTGCCGGACGAGGCGATGCTCGGCGAGGTGGGCGACGGGTTCAAGGTGGCCATGTCGTCGCTCGACTCGGGCCGCTACAGCGTGGCCGCCGGCTGCGTGGGCATCTCACAGGGCTGCGTGAACGCGTCCGTGGAGTACTCGAAGCAGCGCCGGCAGTTCGACCGCCCGATCGCCGCCTTCCAGCTCGTGCAGGAGATGCTGGCGGACATGATCGTGGACACCGAGGCCGCCCGCGGGCTCGTGCTGCGCGCCGGCTGGCTGAAGGACAACGGCAAGCCGAGCACCATCGAGACCTCGATCGCAAAGCTGTTCGCCACCGAGGCCGCGGTGCGCAACGCCAACCTGGCGATCCAGGTGCACGGCGGCTCGGGCTACGTGGACGACTACCCGGTCGAGCGCTACCTGCGCGACGCGCGCGTGACCACCCTCTACGAGGGCACGTCGCAGATCCAGAAGCTGATCATCGGCCGCGCCGCGACCGGCATCAACGCGATGACCTAGCGCGCGCTGACCGTCGCAACCCGGCTGGTGAACGTGCCGCCCGGGCCCTTCCACGACAGCCGCCAGCTCGACCCCGGCTGCCGCGGCAGGTTCACGAGGAAGTAGCCGCTGGCAGACGTCGTCACCGTCTTCACGTCGTTGAACGTGGTGCCGCTGCCGTTCTGGATCTGCACCTGCTGCGGCGTGCCGTCGGCCGGCCGCACCTGGCCCCACACGCTCACGCCGGAGCCGTGCTTGATCACCCAGATCGGCAGCCGGTAGGCGTCGAGGCTCGGCTTGGGGCTGCCGTCGACGAAGCGCAGTCCGGTCTGGAAGCTCGCGAGGTCGGGCTCGTCCAGCAGCTCGTACTGCGAGACCGACTTCACGCGTGAGTTGCGGTAGGCGATGTAGTCGGACTGGTTGATCTACGCCGCCTGCTTGGCGAGCGACACGCCGAGTGCGGTCCGGCGGGTTGGTCTGGAAGCCGAACTCGGTGAAGTAGATCGGCAGGTTCGAGGAGATCCGGCGCGCGCGCGAGCCCTGCGCGAGGACCGCCGTGAGCCTGCGGGATCGTCGAGATCGTGATCTCTCCCGCGGCCGGCCTCGATAGTGGCGGCTGCGCGCCGCCGCGGTTGTACGGGTGGTGGGCGATGCCGGTGGCCGCGAGCTTGGCGAAACGGCCGCCGCAGCCCTGGTCCTTCGCGGCGCTCCCCCTCAGCTTGCGCCCGCGCGAGTCGAGGCAGAAAACGCCCTGGTAGAACTCGACCGGAGTGAGGAAGCGCTTCCGCAGCGGCCCCGTGGTGCGCCCGAGCGGGGCCGTCTCGGCGAGCAGGACCTGATCGCCGCCGTGGCCGGGGCCTTGAGGGCAGCCGTGGCCCCGCGGAACAGGTTGCGGTAGATGATCGCCGCGGTGGGCACGATGTGGCCGTGAACGCGCTCGCGTTGGGGGTAGAGCCAGTTGCTCTGATTCGGCTCGTTCCAGACCGACCAGCGGGAGACACGCGGGAGGCCCTCGAAGCTGCCCGAGTAGCGGGTGCCGAGGGCGGCCAAGAAGGCGCGGTACTCCGTCGGGCTGGGACGGCAGTGCGGCCGGTTCTTGACGCTCCCGCAGCCGCCCGCCCAGGCCGGCGCCTCCACCGGCGAGAGCAGCACGCTCACCGCCCGCGCGCGTTGGCCTCGCGCACCAGCGCGTCGTACTGGTCGAAGGCGCCCGGCGGGTAGGCGTTCGGGTCGCTGCCGTCGAAGCCGGCGGGCTTGGTCTTCGAGTTCGCGTCGGGCGCGATCGAGTTCCAGAAGACGAGCGAGTGGATCGTCGTGGCGCCGAGGGCCTTGATCTCGTCGAGCGTGG
>CAVSNA010000017.1:0-6402 GCA_963729205.1 uncultured Thermoleophilaceae bacterium | reverse complement strand
TCACGCATGAGCGACCCTTCCTGAGGCCGCCGCGAGCCACTCTTCGAAGCTGGGGCCGGCGAGCTTCGCGCCCGGGTTGGGCAGCGCGGCGCCCTCCGCATAGGCCGCCGAGTCCGGGTCGCCGGGCGCCGCCAGCGGACCGCCACGGCTCTCGCGGATCTCGACGAGCCACCTCGGCTGGCGAAGAGCGCGGCGGCCGCGTCGGCGAGACGCTCCTCCCGCGGGCCGGCGACTTCGGTGATCCTGCCGTTCTCGATCTCCGGCTCCTCGGCCGCGTCGGCGAGGGTTTCGGCGACCACACGCGCGGCCACGAGCTGCGTTCGCATCTCGGGCAGATGGGCGACGCCGTCCTGGATCGTCCACCCGACCAGCGGCTCGACGAACTCGTGGAACTGGGCCGCTCGAACGATCCGGACCGGGAGCGGGCCTTCGAGCAGCGTCTGCTCCTGCGCCACCTTCGCCGCGTTGTAGCCGCCCTGGAACTTGTCGATGCCGATGATCGAGACGACGACGATCCGCTTCGCCCCGGCTGCGGCGCCGGCTCGCTGGAGGTTCCGCGCCGAGGCGGTGAAGATGCGGTCGCCTCTTCCTGGTCGGGCGAGGGCCCGGTGGCTGTATCGATGATCATCTCGACCCCGGCTAGCGCCTCGTCGAGACCCTCGCCGCTGACTACGTCGACACCCTTGGAGCGCGCGATCGGAACCACGTCGTGTCCGCGCTGCTCGAGGATTTCAACGAGGGGCGATCCGACCCGGCCGGTGGCTCCCGTGACGGCAATCTTCTGGCTACTGTTTTCGGTCTGCATCGTTCGTCCTTTCCCAGCGCCGGCGGCTCGATGTCGGCAAATCGGGCGGCGCTTTCCGTCGCTTCACTATTAAGACGAACGGGGGCGGGTAGTTTCGACAGCCATGCAGCCGCGCGATCATGTTGGGCATGCCCTTTCGCAAGCTCGCGTGCGTGACGGTGGCTGCTGCCGGCGTTGCGGTGCTGGTCGCCTGCGGCGATGGCCACCATTCCGGGTCGCCGTCCGGCTCGACGCGCGCGCCATCTGGCCCGCCGACGCCGGACGCCGCCCTCCCCAGCACCCCGGAGGCGCTGTCCAGGCAGCTCGGGGCGGTTGACGCTGCGCTTCGCCACGCCATCCATGCCTGGCATGACGCCGGACCGCCGGAGAGCGCGCCGCCGGACGGGCTAGCCCTCCGAGCGCTGTACCTGCGCGCGCGTGGTCGACCTGCTCGCGCGGCGCCCGGGGCTCGCGGCGGCCACTATCCACCGCCTGCCTCCCCGGTCGGCGCATGAGACGCGCGAGCTGACCGCGGCGCGACGCGACCTGAACCGCCTCTCCGCCGGATGGCCTGCGCACCGCGTGGCCACCGGCCCGCCGGAACCGCTCGCCGAGCTGCTGCGCTACTACCGTGTCGCCCAGAGCCGCTTCGGCGTTCGGTGGCAGGTCCTCGCCGCGGTCAACCTTGTCGAGTCGGCCTTCGGGCGGGTGCGAAACCCGAGTGTCGCCGGCGCTCAAGGCCCGATGCAATTTATGCCTGCCACGTGGCGCGCGTATGGGTTGGGCGGAGACATCAACGACCCGCGCGATGCGATCCTCGGCGCGGCCAACCTGCTTCGCCACGCGGGCGCACCGGCCAACTACGCGCGAGCGCTTTACTCCTACAACCCCTCGCCGACGTACGTGGACGCCGTCCAACGCTATGCAGGGCTGATGGCGCGCGATCACGACACGGTGTACCTCCTCTACAGCTGGAAGCCGTAGCCTCGCAGCGTCGTACGCCCTGGTCAGTGCGCGGCGCGCCTTTCCGCCTCGGTTCGGATGCCTGCGAGCGACTCCGCCACAGTGCGCTCCCACGGCCGCGCGACGCGCTCGCCCCACCAGCTCCCAAGGCGCCACAGGTCGGTGCCCAGCTCGCCTCGGTACTCGAGCTCAGTCCCGCCATCCGCCTCTCGCAGCTCGAAGGTCTCGAGCACGTGCGGGACCGGGCCGCGAACGAGCCGAAAGGCGACACGCTCTGGTCGCTCGAATCGGACTGTCTCCACGGTCGTGGCGGTCAAACCGCCGCTGAGGGGCGTGAAGTGCGCCGCGAGGACCATGTCGGAGCCGCGCTCGAGCACGGCGAGCTTGGCGCCCATCGCTCGCGGCGTCCTCCCAAGGTACGGCGCGGCGATGACGTCGAACACCGTCTCGCGGGGCGCGGCGATGCTCATGAGCAGTGGTCCCAGCGGGCGGAGGCGACGGCCGAGTCCGAGATCGAGCGTCAGCGCGCCCCGCACCACGAGCACGTAGCCGACGGCCGCGCCACCGATGCACGAACTGACCCTCATGACTCGGCGCATGCACGGAGCCTAATGCCGCCGGACCGCGACCCATTCGCGATCGTCCCGCGCTGGTGCCCGGGCGGCCGGTTGGCGCGACGAGCGCCCATACACTCGGCCCAGTGCCGCCGACCTATCGCCAGCGCCTGCGCATCGAGGGGCTGGGCCTCGCAATGTCTGGCGCCATCGGCACGATCGCGCTGCTCGCCGTCAGCGCCCAGGCTCACCGCGATCCGCTGAGCACCGCCGGCCAACTCGCTGTAGTGGCGCTGCTGCTGGGTTGGCTCGGCCCGCGCTCGGTACGGCGCGCGATCGCCGCCAGCGAGTCACGTTCTGAGCGCGACCTCGGCTCAGGCGAGCCCACCCCCGTGTGGCGACTGCCGTTGATCGTCGTGGTGCTGGCGGGCGCGGCAGGGTGGGTTGCCGGCTGGGATGCGGGGGTGCGTGTCACCGGCGGCTGCGTGCTGGTTGGCCTCGCCCAGGCGCTGGTGCTCGAGCGGGTCGTCGCTGCAGACGAGCACGAAACCGGGCGAAAGTACTTCCGGATCGCGGGCTCGCGCATCCTGCTCGGAACGCGACTCGGGTATATCGGCGGTGACCGGGCCGCATCCCGCTCCACGCGGAGCGGCGAGTTCATCGTCGAGCCGCCAGCGCCGTGAGCGCGACGCTGCAGACCGACCCCGAGACGAGCAGCGCGCCCCCGAGCCGGCGCCGTCCCGCGGCCGCGCCGAGGATGCCCGCGCAGCGCACCGCGGTCGCCGAGCGCGCGGCGTGAACGAACTGCGCCTCGGGAGCCCGCGCGCGGCCGAAGTACGCGAACGTGGCGTAGCCCACCCCTGCAATCAGCCTGCCTGCCTCCGTGAGCCCGGCGGCCTGGCCCAAGTGACCGGCGCGCGTCAGGCCGCGCAACGCTGCCAACGCGAAGCACGCGTCGACCATCCCCTCGAGGTCTCGCCCGGCACGCGTCGGCTCGGCGCGCCGCGCCAGCGGGCCGTCGAGGACGTCGGCCCCGGCGGCGAGACCGCACACGAGCACCGTAGGTGAATCCGCGACGACCGGCACGAGCCACGCGCGCGCCAGCGTGAGTGCGTCGGCCGCCCCGAGTTGTCGGGGGCGTCCGTCCTCGGTCTCGAACATCCCCAGGTGCCAGTCGAGCATCGCGGACGTCGACCCCCACCACGCGAGGCCGACGCTCAGGCGCCGACGAAACGGCTGCACTCCCGCCGCTGCCAGCACCAGCCATGCCGCGGTGCCGAGGGCCAGCCAGGCATGGGCGCGGCGCGCGAGCGCGGGGCGCGCGGCGCGGGTGGTGGCGCTGCGGCGCCACGAGGCAGCGAGAAAGCGCCCCGTCGCGCCAGGAGAAAAGCGCGCCGCCCGCAGCAACTCGAGCTGCTCGCGCGCCCACACCTCGCCGTCAGTCAGCGCACGTGACTCGCCATCGACCGGCGATCCTCCAGCTGCAGTCGGTTGGGCCATCCGGCCGAGTCTCGCGGATCAGCCTTACCAATCCATGCGTCGCAGGTAAATCCGATAGGCTGGCCCGATTCGTTTCTCGCTACCACCCGCGGATAGTCGAGCGAGTACGCCTGGCGGCCTGACGGTTCGCCCCTTCGGCCCACCGCCGGGCGCCCGTGATCAGTCCCCGCAATAGGTCGGGGCTAGGTGGGGCTGCCCCACCGGCTGTCGCCGTGGTCGCGCGAGCGCTCGTCCTCTGTCGCCGGCGCGCCCGCCACCCCCAGCCCGGCTGAACTGAGCATCCGCCGCAGGTCGACAACCATCTGCACGTCGATGTCCTTGCCTCGGGGCCGCTCGAAGACCTCAGTCTCGGGGCCCAGGGTGACCTTGAACTTGCCGTTGTGCTCCTCATCCACGATCCCGACCGCGTCCAGTAGGGCAAGGACCCGACGCCACTCGATGTTGCCGCTCGCCGGATGGCTGAGGATCTTCTGGAGCGTGTCGCGATGATGCCGGTTGAGATCGCTTTTCATGACCATCCCTCCTCGGGGAGACGTCGATCGTACTGCGCCCGCACTCTCGCTGGATCGGCTACGCGCGATCGCCGGCGGCGGTCACCCGTAGCGAGTCGAGCACCTCGGTGGCTGCGTCGTATCCCTGTCGGATCAGCCGCGGCCAGTGGGCTCGATCGAGGAAGAGGTCGTAGAAGGAGGTACCTCGGAGCTCCGAGGCGTCCACCGGGTCGATCAGGGTCAGCTTGTCGCCAAGCTGCTCGCGAGCCCGCCGGGCGAGCTCAAGGTGGTAGCCCTGCTGGAGCTGGCGGCTCGCCTCCAGTAGGCCGCCGAGGCGATCGGGCCAGCCGGTGATGTCCTTGGGGCGAAAGCCCGTCGGCAGCATGAAGTTGACGCCGAAGACGTGGTCGAAATCGCCCTCCTCGATCACAGGCTGCGCGGGCCAGACCTCAATCACCCCACCATCGACGTACAGGTGGCCGTGGACGGGGACCGACTCGATGAAGAGGGGCAGCGCGATCGCCACCCGGACCAAGTGTCCGACCGGCACGTCCGGCGTCCGCGTGGTGCCGAAGTACTCGACCGTGCCGAGGTCCATGTTGTAGACGATGGTGGTGATCGGGATCGGGGTCTCGGCGCATCTCATTCCACGGAGACGGCGGTCGAAGAGCTTCTCGATCGCCTCGCCCTTGGCGAGCCCGGTGAAGCCCCGCAGTGCCGAGACCGCGAAGCGCGGCAGTGACCGCCACTGGATGTCGAGGTAGTCCTCGGGTCTCCACGAGAGCGAGAACTCGGCCATCTCCTGAGCACTCATCCCGGACGCCCACATCGACCCCCAGATCGCACCTCCCGAGCAGCTGACGATCTCGGCGGGCTCGAGGCCGGCCTCCTCGAACGCGCGCGCCACCCCGACCAGCGCCACGGCCGCGCCGCCGCCCCCAGAGGCGACCAGCGCCAGCCGCTTGTCCTCCAGCTCGGGGATCGGACGCGGCTCGAAGGGCGGGAAGACGCTGGAGGTGTCGACCTCCTGCTCGCGGTCGATCAGCGGCAATGGCAGGAGGGCGCGTCGTGCTCGGCGCAGGAAGCCGACGTCGGCGACGATCGCCCCAAGATCGAGCAAATCGGTGAGCCGCTCGAACCGGGACCTGATCGCGAAAAGGTCGAGACGTTCGTCTAGGGCCATGGCCCTACCGTAGCCCGCCTACCACTTCGAGCGCCTCGACGACAGCAGTTTGGCGAGGAAGAAGAGCGCTCGACTGGAACTGATGGTCGGCTAGGGCATCGTCTCATCCGAGCGAACGACGAGCTGATCGGCGTCGATCCCAATCGCGGCTGCTACCCACCCCGTGGCATGGGCCTCATCTTCAGCCTCCGGAACGCGGACCCAGACGCGGTAGGCCTTGGAATAGACCTCGGAGAATCCCGCCGTAGTCTGCGGCGGCGGGTCCTCTTCGACGTGAAGTTCGGCACGCTCGAGCGCCGATCGCTGGTCCTCGGTGATCTCCCCCGGTATGCCCACCCAGAACGCAGCCACGCGCAGGACGCTATCCGAAGCGGGCGACTGAGGATCTCGATGTCCTCGTCCGGCCAGGCTTCAGGCTAGGCCCCTGCCCAAAGCGGCGCGCGGCTTGGCAGGGAGCGCTTCGCACCTCTGGCCCAGTGTGCTGCGCAAGAACGACGACCAACGAGTAGCGACATACTGGGCGGGCGATGTCGCGGGAGAACGTGGAGATCGTCCAGGAATGGTTCGAACGCTGGAACCAGGGGGATCGCGACTTCTCGCGGGCTGAGGTGCTGCATCCGGACTTCCAGATCATCAGCCGATACGAGGGCGAGTCGTTCCGGGGGTTGAAGGGACTGCGTCGATGGATGCAGGAGACCGAGTCTCAGGAGTGGAAGGTCGTCGTCGACCAGTGGCGCGACACCGACGACCTCGTTGTGGCACTCGGGCGGGTCCAACTTCGCGGCAAGGAGAGCGATGTTTCGTTGGAGCAGCCGAGCGGATGGCTATTCGAGTTCCAGGACGGCAAGCTCTTTCGGTTCCGGACCTTCGCGCAACAGGGGCAGGCCCTCGAAGCCGCCGGACTTTCGGAGTAGCTAACCCGGACGG
>CAVSNA010000016.1:0-91277 GCA_963729205.1 uncultured Thermoleophilaceae bacterium | reverse complement strand
ATGCCGGTCGGCGGCGAGCAGGCCGGTGGCGGCGAGTCCGCCCATGATCGCGTCCCACGCCGGGAGCACCGAGTTCAGCGGCTCGGTGAGGTTGCGCGGCCCGGTCGCCCAGGGAAACCCGGTGGCCGGGTTCACCGTGTAGTCGACCTCGCTGGTGCCGTCGCGGTTGCCCGTCAGCCGCACCATCACGAGGTCTTCGCGACGGCTGCGCAGCGCCCTCGTAGCCGAGCCAGCCGCGCGCGGGGAAGTTCGTGATGAAGCGCCGCCGGCGGCGGCGATCAGCGCGGTGACGAGCTCGCGGCCCTCCTCGGAGCGCGAGGTCTCACGCGCCAGCGAGCGCTTGCCCTTGTTGAGCCCAGCCCAGAACAGGCTCTGCCCGCCCGTCGCGAGCGGCCAGCGTTGATGATCCAGCCCGCCGCCGAGGTCGTCGAAGCGGATCACGTCGGCGCCGAGCTGCGCCAGTGTCATGGCGCCGAGCGGCGCCGCGACGAACGCCGAGCCCTCGACCACCCGTCAGCCCGTCGAGGATCCCGGTCACGCTCAGGCGCGGGGAGAGGCTTGCGGCGAGTCGCGGAGCGCCTCTTCAATCGCCGCCAGCTCAGCGTCGGACAGCGTTCGGCGGACCACGGCAGAGCCCGCGTCGCCGAGCGCGGCGAGCATGTCGTCCACATGGCTGGGCTCACCGAGCAACACGATTGCCGAGGAGCCCTTGGGCACGGCCGAGTGAAGGGCATCCATCAGCGCCCACCGGCTCGGCCTCGGTCTCGTCAGCCGTTCCGAGTTCCGCTCCGAGCGTCCCGCCACTGGCGAATCCGGCGGCCATGCCCGCGGGACCGAGCGCCACCCCGAGCAGCGCGCCCACCAGGCCGCCGACCACGGCTCCCGCCTCCGACAGGTGATCGGTCTCGTCGGCCGAGACGTAGTGGCCGGCGACCGTGCCGAGGAGGGAGATGCGGTCCTTGTGGTGATGCTCGAGGAACGCCACCTCCTGTGTCCACGGTGCATCGCCAACGCGCTTGTGCACCGTGCCGTACTCCGACTCGGCGCCACCGAGTCCCTCGAATCGAACCACTGCGAGTTCCATTCTCAGCCTCAACTCCGATCTCGACGATTCGGTGCATCTTTCCACGGAGCCATAGGATCCGCCGGTGATCGTCTACCACCGGCCCGGAGCTGGGCGCCCGATCTTCATCGTCTGGATGCTCGAGGAGGTCGGCGCCCCATACGAGCTCCGGATCATGACCACCGAGGAAGCCGCCGGAGGCGAGCACCGCGCGCGTCACCCGCTGGGTCGGGTGCCGGTCGTGGAGTACGACGACGGGGCCGCTCTTCGAGTCCACCGCCCTGTGCCTGCACACCGGCGGACCTTCACCCGAGCGCGGGGCTGGTACCTCCGGTCGGGACGCGCGACCGAGCGCTCGTGTATCAGTGGGCGTTCTACGCGATGACGGAGATCGAGCCGCCCGCCATACAGGCCTACCGGCTCCGCGAGAGCGCGCCGGAGGTCGCCAAGTCGGCAGCCAAGCGGCTGGACGCTAGCGTCGCCGTGATCGAGGAAGACGCTGCAGGGACGTGAGTACCTCGTCGGCGACGGATTCACCGTCGCCGACGTGATCGCGAGCGAGGTGGTCCGCATACTGGTGCGACTGGACCTCATGGAGCCGCAGGGAGCGATCGCGGAGTACCTGACGCTGATGGAAGCCCGCCCCTTGCTCGGCAGCGCGCGGCCGCCAAGTTCGCCTGAGCCGGATCGACAGCGAGAGGAGCGCGCACGATGATCCGCTCGAGTGTGGCGCGGAGTCACGCACGAAACAGACGCCGAGGAGTACGGCACGTACATCGTCGAGACGGGCTTCGCGGCCTATGGCACGACGCCCGGGAACCGTGGGCATGGCTCATGCGCTGCGACTCGGAGGGACGCCAGCGAATTCGTCACGTTCAGCCTGTGGGAGAACCGCGAGGTGATCGTCGCCTTCGCGGGCAGCGACATCGAGCGGGCGTCCGACTACCCGGAGGACGAGCGCTTCCTGATCGAGAAGGAGGACACCGTCAAGCACTTCGAGATCGTGGCCGAGATCCCCCGCACCGTCGCTCTGACATCGGCGCGACGGGCCGCGCCACTCGCATCGCCGCGTTCGATGCGAGCGCGCTGCGGGCCGACTGTGTACCGGGGGTCCGCCGCTGATGGAGGCCCGCCTGAAGACGCTCGCGCGAGCGAGCAGCTCACCGGCCGTACGAGCGAGCCGCCGCCGACGGCAGCGGCCCGAGAGCGCCCGGCGAGGCCATCAGGGCCGCGCCACTGGCGATGCACGCCCGGCCGCGCGCCGGTACCGCCCGGCCGCCGCCCTGGTGTAGGGCTCCCCTGGTCCCCGAGACGGCGCGCATCACTCCATCGACACCGCCTCGGCCACCGCGGCGCCGACGGCCAGGCGCCGGGCGGCGCCGCGAACCGGGCGGGGTGACGATCGCGCCGCGGCCCCGGCGCAGGCGGCCGCCCCGGCGGCGAACACGAACGGCAGCGTCCGGCGCGCCTCGTGCCAGACCGGCACCGCGGTGTTGGCGATCAGCGCCGCCGTGTAGGTGGAAAGCGGCAGGCCGAGCGGCCGGCCGGCCACCTGCCGCGCGCCCGCGACCGGGAAGGCGCCGGTCGTCGCGTTGACGGCGGCCAGCGCGGTGGCGGCCCCGCGGCGCTGAGGATCCACGAGCCCACGCTCATCGGCGAGGTGACCTTGAACATGCGCAGCATGTTGCAGGAAGCGCTCCGGGCGGCCGAGGTCGGAGATCAGCAGCACCGGGCTGAGCGCCACCGCCGGCGAGCGCGGCCGCCCAGGCGCGCCGGGCCAGCTCTGGTTGCCGCGCAGCCCGGCGGCCAGCGCCGAGCCCGGCCGAGGCGCCGGCCAGGCCGCCGGTGAAGAAGTAGAGGGGATCTCCGGCGTCCACACCGGCTCCTTGATGACCGGCTGGCCGTAGTAGGAGCTGGGTCGCTCGGGCCACCGTGCGGCGCTCGCCCGGACCGCGGCTCATCGCCGCCGTCCCCGCGAGCGCCGCGGCCACGAGCGCCGGCGCCGAGCGCCGCCGCGGCCGCCGGCCGCGCGGCCCAGATCGCGCCGAGGTCGCGCGTGGTGTCCACCGGGTCCGGCGGCAGCCCGTAGACCTCGGGCTCGTCGAGCAGCAGGAAGAACGCGCCGCCCCCGCCGACGCCGTCGTCGGGGTCGGCGACGTACAGCTGCGCGCTCGTCCTGCCCGCGGCCTGCAGCTGCTCCAGCCGCGCCTCGGCCCGCTCGCGCAGCTCATCGAGCTCGCCGAACTGGATCGAGTCGGTCGGGCAGGCCTGGGCGCAGGCCGGCTCCTGTCGTCCTTCAGCCGGTCGTAGCAGAGCGTGCACTTCCAGACGCCGGCCGTCGCTCCTCGCGCTGGTCGATGCACCCCGAACGGGCAGGCCGGCACGCAGTAGCCGCAGCCGTTGCAGACGTCCTCCTGGACGACGACGGTGCCGAACTCGGTGCGGAACAGCGCGCCGGTCGGGCAGACCTCGAGGCAGGCCGCGTGCGTGCAGTGCTTGCAGACGTCGGAGGCCATCAGCCAGCGGAAGCCGTCGCCGTCCTGGTGGTCGGCCCCGCCTCGGCCGCGAGCCGTCGCGCCGCAGCAGCGACGGCGCCGCCGGCTCGGCATCGGCTGCGCTGCTCGATGAAGGCGACGTGGCGCCAGCGTGTCGGCGCCCAGATCGCCGGTGTTGTCGTAGGACTTGCCGGTGAAGCCCTGGAGCGTCGTCCGGCACGCTGTTCCACTCCTTGCACGCCACCTCGCAGGCCTTGCAGCCGATGCACACCGAGGTGTCGGTGAAGAAGCCCACGCGGGGCCGGGCCTCCTCGCCGTAGCGTCCCGGCCAGCCCTCGGGTCTCACGAGCCTCACTCGCTCGACCCCGGCCCGCCGCGCGGTAGTCCTCGACGAGCTCGACGCAGCGCCGCGCCCGCGCGGCCGGCGGCCCGGCCGGATGTCGCACGTCGCCGCCTTGTACTCCTGGATGTGCACGTTGGGGTCGAGCGCCAGCGGGAGCAGGTCGTTGGCCGAGTCGCCGGTGACCAGGCCCCGCGCTGCCCCAGTGGTAGGGCAGCCCGACCTGATGCATGGTGCGCCCCCGACCGTGAGCGGCTTGATCGCGGTCGG
Organism: uncultured Thermoleophilaceae bacterium; assembly: GCA_963729205.1. Lineage (GTDB taxonomy): Bacteria > Actinomycetota > Thermoleophilia > Solirubrobacterales > Thermoleophilaceae > JAICJR01. Next base: position 87,109 of record CAVSNA010000016.1, on the reverse strand, counting down.
TGACCATCACGCGCGCCTCGATCGCCGTGCGGGCGGTGACGATCGTCGCCCAGCCGCCGTGCTCCAGCCCGCGCTCGGCGGCCAGCTCCGGGCTGACCTCGCAGAACAGCTCGGGCTGGAGCTCGGACGAGGTAGCGGACCGTGCGCGACATCCCGCCGGCGGTGTGGTGCTCGGTCAGCCGGTAGGTGGTGAGCACGTACGGGAACACGTCGGCGCCCGGCTCGCCGGCGGTCGGGGTTGTAGGGGTTCTCCGTGCGGTCGTAGCTCTGGCGGGCCGGGTTGGCCTGCTGGCCGTAGAGCGGGTTGCGCGAACGGCGACTCGTGCGGCTCGTAGTGGGCCGGCAGCGGGCCGTCCACCAGGCCGGTCGGGCGCGAACAGCCAGCCCCGGCCGTCGGGCTGCATGATGAACGGCTCGTCGCCGCGCAGCGCGTCGCGGCCCGTGGCGCCCTCGGTCGGCTCGTAGTCCGGCGGCTTGTCGGGCTTGAAGTCGGGCGACGTCGTGGCCGGTCCACTTGCCCTGCTCCGCGTCCCACCAGACGTAGCGCTTGCGCTCCGACCACGGCTTCCCGTCCGGGTCGGCCGAGGCGCGGTTGTAGAGGATGCGCCGGTTCGTCGGGCCACGCCCAGCCCCATTCGGAGCGCGACCCAGTTCTGCTCGGCGCCGCGGCTTGCGGCGGGCGGGCTGGTTGACGCCGTCGGCGTAGATGCCGGCAGTGGATCCAGCAGCCGCACGCGGTGCGAGCCGTCGGCCTGCAGCTCGTCGTAGCCGGAGACGAACTTGCCGCCGTCGAGCGTGCGGCCGTTGATCTCCTGGAGCACCGCCTCGGCGCTCGGCTCCTCGTGCGGACCGTCCGTCGGGTAGTCCCAGGTCAGGTCGAGCATCGGCCGGTCCCGGGCGCTCGGTCGAGCCCGCCAGCTTCTCCCGGATGCGGCGGCCGAGGTGGTAGATGAACCACAGCTCCGAGCGGCAGTCGCCCGGCGGCTCGACCGCCTTGTGGTGCCACTGCAGCAGACGCTGCGTGTTGGTGAAGGAGCCGTCCTTCTCGGTGTGCGCGGCGGCCGGCAGGAAGAAGACCTCGGTGGCGATGTCCTCGGTACGCAGCTCGCCGGTCTCGATCTCCGGCGCGTCCTGCCAGAAGGTGGCGGTCTCGATCTCGCGAGGTCGCGCACGACCAGCCAGTCGAGCTTGGCCATCGCCAGCCGCTGGAGCTTGCGCGTTGGCCGAGCCCACGGCCGGGTTCTCGCCCGACGCACGAAGAACCCCTTCACCGTCCCCGTCGAGCATCTCGCAGCATCGTCGGGTAGTGCGAGTGGTCGCCGTCGATCCGCGGCAGGCTAGTCGAAGCAGAAGTCGTTCTCCTCGGTCGCCGCGTCGCCCTACCACGCCTTCAGCAGGCTGACCACGTAGGCGTCGCATGTCGCCCCAGCGCCCGTCGTCCGGGCCGCGTTGCCGTCGACGTACGTCGTCGAGGTCGCCGTGCTGCGTGCGGCGTGCGGCATCGGGATGTAGCCCGGGCAGGATGTTGTAGAGCGTCGGGATGTCGGTCGAGCCCTGGATGTTCGCGTGGCCGCGCAGCGCCAGGATGCCGCCGCCCGGCCGTCCGATGTTGCCCAGCAGCAGCTGGATGATCGCGGCGGCGCGGATGTACTGGACGCCCACCGTGTGCTGGGTCCAGCCGACCGAGTAGACGATCGCGCGAGGTGCGCTCGCGGCCCGAGTTCGTCGCACAGCGCCTCGGCGACCCGCAGGAACTGCTCCGCGCGGCACGCCGCAATCTCCTCGACCATCTCCGGCGTGTAGCGGCTGAAGTGGCGCTTGAGGATCTGGAAGACGCAGCGGGGGTGCTCGAGGTCGGGTCCTCGCTCGGGCGGCTCGCCGTGCTCCAGCCGCATGCCGTGCGCGCCGTGCGCCTGCTCGCCGACGTCGCGCTCGCGCTCGCGCTGCCCGGCGGCGCGCACCTCCGTGCCCGCGTAGTGCCAGGTCTCGGTGTCGTAGGCGCCGCGTCTCCGGATCGAAGCCGGAGAACAGCCCGTCGAGGTCCTCGGTGTCCTGCGAAGCTCCTCGCTGATGATCACCGCGCGCGTTCGTGTAGTGCCGCACGTACTCGCGGAACTCGCGCCCGTTCTCGAGGATGTAGTTGATCACCCCGCCGAGGAACGCGATGTCGCGTGCCCGCGCGGATGCGGCACGTGCAGGTCGGCCATGGCGCTCGTGCGCGTGAAGCGCGGGTCGACGTGGATGACCTTCGCGCCGCGCTCCTTGGCCTCCATCACCCACTGGAAGCCGACCGGGTGGCTCTCGGCCATGTTCGAGCCCATGATCAGGATGCAGTCGGAGTTCTGCAGGTCCTGCTGGAAGGTGGTGGCGCCGCCGCGCCCGAACGAGGTCCCCAGACCGGGGACGGTGGAGCTGTGTCATATGCGGGCCTGGTTCTCGATCTGGCACCGCGCCCAGCGCCGTGAACAGCTTCTTGATCAGGTAGTTCTCCTCGTTGTCGAGCGTCGCCCCGCCGAGGAACGCGATGCCGAGCGTGCGGCGCAGCGGCGGCCCTCGTCGTCCTCGTGCCTCCCAGGTCTCGCGCGCGGGCGGCGATCACCCGGTCGGCGATCATGTCCATCGCCGTGTCGAGGTCGAGCTCCTCCCAGTCGGTGCCGTGCGGGCGCCGGTACTGACCTTGTACTCGCGCAGCGGGCTGTTCACGTAGCCCTCGCGAGGCCGAGCCCTTCGGGCACAGGCGGCCGCGCGAGATCGGGCTGTCCGGGTCGCCCTCGATCTGAACGACCCGCTCGTCCTTGACGTACACCCGCTGGCCGCAGCCCACCGCACAGTACGGGCAGACCGACTGCACCACCCGGTCCGCGGTGGCGGTGCGCGGCTTGAGGGTTGCCGAGCGCTCCGAACGCGCCGCACGACCTAGGCCGAGCGGGTCGCCAACCTGCTTGATCAGCGGGGGAATCCCGGGCCAGCGGGTCATACGCTGGGGTTACCCACTGGACCCACTGTTGAAGCGCGGGATCACCTCGCGCGTGTAGACGTCGAAGAATTCATCCTGGTTCGGACCGATCTGCTGCACGAACAACTCGTCGACGCCCGCCTCTGAGTACTCCTCGAACGCGGTCAGCTGCTTGTCGAGATCGGGACCGCAGGGCACGGCTCGGCGACCATCTCCTCGGTCACGAGCGAGCTCGCCTGTTCGAAGTGAGCGGGCGTGGGCAGGATCTGCGCCAACTCACCGGGTAGCTGCTCGTAGAGCGACCAGGCGCTCCCGGTTGTGGAACACGAAGCGGCCGGGCGTCGAGCAGCAGGCGGTAGTCGCTTACCTCATAGCCCTTCACGACCTCGCGATAGGGCACCTCGTTGCCCTCCTTGGAGCAGAAGCGTCGGTGCTCGATGCGCGCACCGTCCTTCTGGTGCAACTCGTGGAAATGCACGCTCTTCGACTCCGTGGCGCTGTAGAGCTTCACCGGGACGTTCACCTGACCGAACGTGATCGTCCCGTTCCAAATCGACTTCGGCATGATCCGGCGCCACCCGCCGGCGCTCTTCACACACTTCCGCCGGTGGCGCGTTTCCCCAAGCCGGCAAGCGATTGGCGGTCCGGGTGGCGCTCCGTGTAAGGCTCGAGACCGGCGAGCGCGCCCAGGCCCCGCTCGACCGCAAGCCTCACTTGAGGTAGGGTCGACGGGACAGCATGGCGCACTGGCCCACACTGCGCTCGGCGGTCGTCCTGGCCGCGCTCGGCGCGTCGCTGGCAGTCATCTCAGGCACTGCCGTGGCCGCCCCCGGCGAGCTTGACCCGAGCTTCGCCGGCGGCGGCAAGCTCACCTTCGCGCCGGGCGGCAAGCAGTCCGAGATCGACGACGTCGCCATCCAGCCGGACGGGAAGCTGGTGCTGGCGGGCTGGATCGACCAGAGCGGGACGGGCGGCGACCTCGACTTCCTCGTCGCGCGCCTGAACCCGGACGGATCGTTCGACCAGGGCTTCGGCTCGGGCGGGATCGCGACGATGAACTTCCCGGCGAAGGGTACGACCAGCGACACGGCGGGCGGAGTCGCGGTCCAGCCGGACGGCAAGATCGTCGCCGCCGGGACCTCGCACGACAACAGCCAGGGCGCCGACCGGGTCGCCATCGGCCGCTTCAACTCGAACGGAACGCCAGATGCGTCGTTCAACCCCGCCGGCTTCCCAAACGACGGTCCACCGCCACCAGGCGAGCAGCTGATCAGCATCAACGCGACGGCGAACGATGTCGTCCTCGACCCAAGCGGCCGAATCCTGGTGGCCGGAGGGTGGGACGGCGGCGCCTTCTTCTTGGGCGTCGACGCCTACGTGCTCCGCTTGCGCAGCGACGGCGTGCAGGACTCCACGTTCAACGGCGGAGGCTCAGCCTTCCATTTCGGCTACGGCGACGCCTCCGATAAGCCGGAGTCCGTAGCGAGGATCGCCATCCAGCCGGACGGCAAGATCGTGCTCCCCGGCGAAGCGGCCAACTCGACAAATCAGGACGCGGCCTTGGCGCGCGTGTCCCCCGGCGCCGTGCTGGATCCCGACTTCGGCTCGGGCGGCAGGCTGATCTATGGCAGGGGCGACACGACCGACACGGCGCAGGACGTGGCGCTCGAGCCCGATGGCCACATCCTCGTGGCCGGCGCGGGCTTTCAGAGCAACTCGACGACGCTCACCCGTTCCACCTCCGCCGGCCCGTTCGAGAAGTGGTTCAACGGTCTGACCCTGGTATCCGTGGACTTCGGCAAGCCCTCGATCGCCAACGCCATAGCCCTGCAATCGAACGGCAAGATCGTCCTGGGCGGCTCTGCAGGTGGGGACGTGGCGGTTGCGCGCGTCCAGTCCGGAGGCGTGTCCGACTCGAGCTTCGGCCCGGATGGAAAGCGCACGATCAGCTTTCCGGGGGGCGACGCCGACGCGTTCGCCATGGCGCTGCAAGGCGACGGCCGGATCGTGCTGGCCGGCCACTCGGGCAACTCCGCGGCGGTGGTGCGGCTGCAGGGCGACACGTCCGGCGGCGGCCCGGCCGGCCCCGGAGGGCCCAGCGGGCCGAACACCGCGGGTCGCGCGCCCCGCATGAGCAAGTTCACGGCGAAGTTCAAGTCGGGTGGGCGTTCGGTGAGCTTCGTGCTGCGCTCCGACCAGAACTGCAAGGGCCCGCCGAGCGGCAGAACCGTGAAGGCGTACGCCGCCGCCAAGAAGCGGCGGGTCTCGCTCGGCTCGGTCCGCTTCAAGCTGACCGCCGGCAAGTCCAAGACGGTCGTCTTGAAGCTCTCCCGCAACGCGCGCAAGCTGTTGGGCCGCCGCCACTCGCTGCGGGCGCAATTCACGGTACCTTGACCAATTCAGGCAAGCAGCGCCACGTGAGCCGGCGCACGCTCACGCTCCGGTCGAAGTAGCCAAAACGCTGGCGTAAGAGCGATCAGACGGTCCTGCGCCCCCGGGTCGATCTCATCCCGATCGTGCGAGGTAGCTCGGCCTACAGCGGGCTACCGTCGCGATGCCGAGGCCGCGACGGTTTGATGGGAACTCGATATCCGCAGCGCGACGAAGGGGTCACGGTGACTGTTGACCGAAGCCATGCGATGGATCATGTCGTGGTGGTGCTGTTCGAGAACCGCTCGCTCGACAACGTGCTCGGCCGTCTGTACGGCCCGGAGGACGGCAAGACGTTCGAGGGAGTGATCGGCAAGGAGCTGACGCAATCCGATCCCGGAGTGGGCCGAGCACGGCGCGGACCGCAAGACGGTGCCGTACACCGTTGCGACCGACATGGACTCCCCGAACCCGGACTCGGGCGAGGAGTGGTACCACACCAACACGCAGCTCTTCAACACGATCGACGAGCACAACCGCTTCAAGATCGGGGAGGGCGTGACCGCCCCGTACAACGTGCCGCCGGCCGACGCGACGCCGACGATGGAAGGGTTCGTCACCGACTACATCAGCACGTTCACGGGCGAGGTTGGGCGGCAGCCGACCTACGAGGAGTACGCGCACATCATGACGGGCTACACGCCGGAGCAGGTGCCGGTGCTGTCGGCGATCGCGCGTGATTTCGGGGTGTTCGACCACTGGTTCTGCGAGGTGCCGTCGCAGACGTTCATGAACAGGTCGTTCTGGACGGCCGCGACGTCATCGGGCTTGGTCGTGAACAGCCCGGCGAAGAAGTGGTTCACGGAGAACGATGCGGAGACGATCTTCGAGCGGCTGGAGGCGCACGGCAAGACGTGGAAGGTCTACGTCCAGTCGATGCCACTGTCGTTTGCCGGAGTGATCCACTACTCGCGGTTGAAGGACCGCCTGGCGACGCACTTCGTGCCGTTCGCGGAGTTCGAGAAGGACGCTGCCGCCGGAACGCTTCCTGACTTCGCGTTGATCGAGCCGAACATGTTGTCCGGCCACGGCGACTACCACCCGGCAGCGGGCCGGTCGCTGCTCGGCGACAACAAGGACATCGCGATCGACTCGCCCTCGTCGGTGCTGGGCGGCGAAGCGTTCCTCGCCCGGGTGTTCGACGCCTACCGAGGCGCCACCTCGCAGACTGGCTCCAACGTGTGGAACACCGCCCTGCTGATCGGCTGGGATGAGCCAGGCGGAACCTACGACCATGTGCCTCCCGGCCCGGCCGCGCCGCCTGACCCGGCAGCACCGGCCGGCGAGCTCGGCTTCACGTTTGACCGCTCCGGCTACCGCGTCCCCGCGATCCTCGTGTCGCCATGGGTTGAGTCGGGTTCGGTGTACAACGAGGAATATCGCCACACCTCGCTGATCGCGACACTGCGCAAGACGTGGGGGCTCGGAGATGCGCTCACCCAGCGCGACGCCTCAGCACGCACCTTCGACAACCTGTTCACACGCGAGACGCCACGCGATCCCGACAAGTGGGTGACCGTGCAGGCGCAACCCGTGCCCGAATGGGCGATGGACTACGAGCTCATCGACAAAGCCATCAGCGGCCTGGGCAAGACGATCGGGGCGGGCCTCATCCAAAACGCCAAGGCGATGGGCGTGACGAACCTCCCGCCGCAACTCGACGACCCCCACGCGCAGCTCACCGCTGAGGTGATCATCGAAGTCCTCAGAGACGTCGCATGGCACCTCTTCCCCAAACTGGCCCCCGAAGGCGAAGTCCACTGAGCAGAGACGAAGGGGCGTCATCTGGGGGCGGTGGTACCCAACGGGGGCGCTGGCTCGGTGCTGCCAGTGCCTGGTGAGGGGCTTTGCTAGTCGTGTAGCCTGGCCGCGATGCCAGTCGATCCGTCTTTCATCGGCCGGGTGTACGCGCCGACCCGGCCGTATGCCGTCGGCCGAGAGAAGATCCGCGAGTTCGCCGATGCCGTCAACGATTCCAACCCGGTGTACCGGGACCCGGAGGCGGCGCGCACACTCGGCTACGACGACGTCGTCGCCCCCCCGACGTTTGCGATCGTGCTGACGCGGGAGGCCACCAACCAGGTGATCCACGACCCCGAGCTCGGCATCGACTACCCCCGGCTCCTGCACGGGGAGCAGCGTTTCGTGCATGCCCGGCCGGTTCGCGCAGGGGATCGCCTGCAGGTCGTCCTCACCATCGAGGACATCCGCGCCTCCGCCGGAAACGACATCGTCACCACACGGGCCGACGTCACGACCGTTGCCGGCGAACCCGTGCTGACGGCCTACGCGACGCTGGTCGTGAGGGGGACGGCTGCATGAACGCTTCACGCGTGCAGGTCGGTGACGAGTTGCCGGCGCAGGACTTCCCGGTCCAGCGCTCCGACCTCGTGCGCTACGCCGGCGCGTCCGGCGACTTCAACCCCATCCACTGGAACGAGCGGGTCGCGACTTCGGCGGGGCTGCCGAACGTCATCGCGCACGGCATGTTCACCATGGCCGAGGTGATCCGCATCGTCACCGACTGGACCGGCGATCCGGGCGCCGTGGTGGAGTACGGGATTCGTTTCACCCGTCCGGTTGCCGTGCCCGATCCGGGCGGCAGCATGCTGCACGTCAGTGGCTCGGTGGCCGCGATCCGCGAGGACGGACTGATCGAGATCGACCTCAACGCCACCGTCGACGACCAGCCGGTGGTGGCGAAGGCTCGCGCGGTCGTCCGGCCGCGCGAGCGGTAGTCAGCCGCGGGTCGGGCTCGTCGCGAGCAGCTCAGAAGCCACTGACCATGCCCCCGTCCACGCGCAATTGCTCCCCGGTGATGAACGACGCCGGCGCTCCGCAGAGGAAGGCGACCGCGGCGGCGAGCTCGTTCGGCTGTCCGTAGCGGCCGGCCGGGATCGCTGCCTGGCTGGCCCGACGCACGGCGGCCGTGTCCGTGCCCTCGCGGGCCGCGCGGCCGGCGTCCAGCTCGGCGACCCGCTCGGTGTCGATGCGGCCGGGAAGCACGAGGTTCACGGTGACTCCGGCGGCCGCCACCTCGCGGGCGAGCAGCTTTAGATACGACGCGAGCGCCGTCCGGTACATCCCGGAGGTCGCGAGCCCTGGGATGGGGGCCTGGACCGCGCTCGAGCCGATCGCGACGATGCGACCCCAGGACCGCTCGCGCATCGCCGGTAGGCACTCGGCGACGAGCCCCAGCGGGCCGTCCAGCAGCAGCGCGGCCGGTCCGGGCAGCCCATCGGGGCGCAGCTCGGAGGCGGTGGAGGGCCGCGGCCCACCGCCGTTGACGATCACGATGTCGATCTCCCCCAGCCGGGAGCGGGTCTGCGCGAGCGCCTCGACGATGCTGGCCGGGTCGGTGATGTCGAGCGCGACGCCGATCGCCGCGTCGGGCGAACCGAGCTCGCGCGCCTGCTCTGCGGCCAGCTCGCTCCGCCGGCCGGCCAGCGCGACGCGGACGCCCTCGGCCCGCAGCGCCACGGCCACCGCGTGCCCGATGCCGCCAGTCCCGCCCGCCACGAACGCGACCTTGCCGGCGATGCCGAGGTCCATCAGGCGCTCAGCTCCGAGACGCCGCGCTGATGAGCGTCGCTCAGGGGCCTCATCGCCTCTGGGTACGGCAGCACCGGCGGCCGCACCGCCGCGCTGCCGAGCACCCCACGGCGGCGGAGGTTCTCCTTGCGGATCGACAGGCCCACCACGACCTGCGCCTCGTAGTTGATCAGGGGCAGCCAGGGCTCGATCGCCGCACGGGCGGCGACGTAGCCGCCGTCGCGCCACGCCGCGACCACGCTGACCAGGGCCTCGGGGTACGAGAAGCCGGTCATGGCCCCGGCTGCACCGGCCTGGAGCTCGTCGAGCAGGCCGATGCCGCCCAGGCCGCCGAAGAGCGCAGCCTCGGTGTGATCGGCAAGCGCGGCGATCGCGAGCGAGGTCGGCGGGCTCTCGCACTTGACCGCGGCGATGCAGTCGGTGCGGTCGAGCACGTCGACGATCGTCTCGGCGGGCACGCGGATGCCGCTGATGACGGGGTAGTCCTGCAGCACGACCGGCAGCCCCGTCTGGTCGTGCACGGCCTGCACGTTCGCGGCGACGGCGGCCGCTGACGTCGCGTTGATCTGGACCATGAACGCGGCGAGCGGAGCTTCGGCGGCGGCGACCGCCGCCCGGGCTTCATCAAGCACCTCGGCCGGGTCGATGGAGGTGAGGCCGACAACGACCCGACCGGGCCCGGCGAGCGAGCTCGCCCGCGCCACGACGAGCGCGCGCTCGGCCGGGGTCAGCTGGGCCGCCTCGCCGAAGACGCCGAGCGCGAGAACGCCCGTCACCCCGGCGCGGAGAAACAGCTCCAGCGTCGCGACGAGCGAGGCCTCGTCCACCTCGAGCCGCTCCGTGAACGGCGTCGGCAGCACTCCCCACACTCCGGCTTCGAGCGGGCGCATCAGTCGAGCTCCTTATCGTGGGCGGAACGGATCACAGGAAACGCAGGTCGGCGCCCTCGTTGGCCTGCAGCACGCACTCCGCGTGCAGGCGCCGCCAGCCACGGGCGGGCAGTTCGTAGGGGCGCAGGTCGCCGCGGCGGCGGGCCAGCTCCACCTCGTCGACGATGAGGTCGAGGCGGCGGTTCGTGAGGTCAAGCCGGATGCGATCGTCGTCGCGGACCAACGCCAGCGGCCCGCCGGCCGCGCTCTCGGGCGCACAGTGCAGCACCACGGTGCCGAACGACGTCCCGCTCATCCGCGCGTCGGAGACTCGCACCATGTCGCGCACCCCGGCCGCGGCGAGCTTCCGCGGGATCGGCAGCGATCCGGCTTCGGGCATACCGGCAGCGATCGGGCCGGCGTTACGCAGGACAAGGACGTGGTCGGGAGTGATGTCGAGCTCCGGGTCGTCCAGGCGCGCGGCGGCCTCCTCGGGCGACTCGAAGACGAGCGCGGGACCCTCGTGGTGCAGCAGCTCAGGAGTCGCTGCCGAGGCCTTGATCACGGCGCCGTCCGGCGCGAGCGAGCCGTGAAGCACGGCCAGCGCGCCGACGTCGCCCAGCGGGTCGTCCAGGGTCCGGATGACGTCCTGCCACTGCTGCGGCGGGCTGAAACGACTCCAACCGCTCCCCCAGCGTCTTGCCGTCCACGCCGATCGCCGACAGGTCGAGGACGTCGGTCAGCGCCTTGAGCAGAGCCGGGACGCCCCCGGCGTTGTGGAAGTCCTGCATGTAGCCCACCCCGGAGGGCTTCAGGTCGACCAGCAGGGGCACGGTGCGGGCGATGCGGTCGAAATCGTCGAGTCGCAGGCCCACGCCGGCTCGTCGGGCCACCGCCAGCAGGTGCACGACCGCGTTGGTCGACCCGCCGAGCGCGGCGAGCACCCGCAGGGCGTTCTCGAAGGCGCCCGGCGTGAGGATCTCGCGCGAGGTGATCGGGGTCGCTCGCCAGTGCGACCGCGCGGCGCCCGCTGGCGGTGGCGTGCCGCAGCCGGGCCCCGCTCGGCGCCGGTGGGGACGCGCCGCCGGGCAGCATCAGCCCCAGGGTCTCCGTGAGGCAGGCCATGGTCGACGCGGTGCCCATGACCATGCACGTGCCCGCCGTCGTGACCAGCTCGCTCTCGACCTCCGCGATCTCGGGCTCGCCGAGCTCGCCGGCGCGGTGGCGGGCCCAGAACCGTCGGCAGTCGGTGCAGGCGCCGAGCCGCTCGCCGCGCCAGGATCCGGCCAGCATCGGCCCGACGACGTCGATGATCACCGGGATGTCGGTCACCGCGGCCGCCATCAGCTGCGCCGGCACGGTCTTGTCGCAACCGCCCAGCAGCACGACCGCGTCCATCGGCTGAGCCCGGATCAGCTCCTCGGTGTCGATCGCCAGCAGGTTGCGGAACAGCATCGACGTCGGGTGGGTGAACGCCTCGCCCAGGCTGATCGTCGGGAACACGAACGGGACGCCCCCGGCCTCCGTCACTCCCCGCTTGACGTTGGCGACCAGCCCGGGCATGAGCCGGTGGCACGGGTTGTAGTCCGAGCTGAGGTCGGCGATGCCGACGATCGGGCGGTCCAGGTCGTCCGCGTCGAACCCGGCGCCGGCGAGGAAGGCCGCGCGCAGGTAGCGCGAGAACCCGGCGTCGCCGTAGGAGGTCAGGCGCTTGTCGATGCCAGACGCCACGAGGGCCTCAGCTCCGGTGCGAAACGGCTATCCCCGACCACCGCCTGGACCATATTTCACCGCCTCCGGATGGAGGTGGCTGAACTCGGCGTCGTGCACGGAATAGCCGCGCTCCGCGTAGGGGTATCCATCCAGCTCGGTGTCGTAGGGGTGCATCTGGTGGTAGGAGCGGATCTCGTGGATGAGCCCGTCCCGGCACGCGAACCACTCCGCTCCCCGGGTGACCACGCGCGGGCCGTCGGGTGGCTCCCTCCACCACATGCTCCACTCGATGACCGCTTGACCGGGCTCGGCGCAGATCGCTTCGACGACCCAGCGCGCCTCCCTCATACCGGCGACCTTTGCCCAGTAGCGCGCCAGGTGCAGGTTCCCGGCCACCATCCTCGAGCCGACGTTCGGGGCGAGGAACCAGTGCACGACGTCCGGGTGGAGCGTGGACAACATCAACTCGACATCGCCGGCCGAGCAGCCGTTGTAGTAGCGCCTGATGAGCGCAGACCAGGCTTCGGCGGGGTCCGCCGCCAGACGCGGATCGGTCAGAGCGCCGTCAGACGGAGTCACGTTCCGGTCCAATTCGGCTTCCTTCTCTCCCTCCAGGCCGCCACACCTTCGACGCGATCGTTGCTCGCGTACGGGTTCGGCAGCCGGATCCAATCGAAGCGCGCTCGCCACGCTCAGATCGCGGCCCTTGGTCAGCATCGCCTTGTAGCGCTGCTGTGTGAGCGGAGCGAGCTCGCACAGCGACAGGGCGTAACGAAGCGCGTCGTCGTACAGCCGCTCGTCGGTCGTGACCGAGTTCACCAGGCCGATGCGGTGTGCCTCGGCGCTGTCGATGCGGCGAGCGGAATACAGCAGGTCGAGGGCGAGCCCCGGGGGTATCAACCGCGGCAGCAGGGCCGAGGCGAAGTTGGCTCCCATGCCCACCGTCGCCTCTGGAAAGCCGAACTGGAGGCTCTCCGCGGCGATCCGGATGTCGCACGCCAGAGACAGCTCGGCGCCGCCTCCCAATGTATGGCCGAAGATCGCCGCGATCGTCGGCTTCCGGCACTCGAGGATCACCTCGAACACGTTGCGGAGGGGCCCCCGCATCGGTCGCTCGATCGCGGCCTGACCGCTGCCGCCGACCTCCGACAGGTCGCGACCGGCGCAGAAGCCGCGGCTGCCGGCCGCGGTCAGGAGGACCACCCTGACCGAGTCGTCGTCACTCAGCGAGTCGAACACCTCGACGAGCTCGGTCATCATCGCCTGCGAGAGAGCGTTGAGCTTGTCCGGTCGATTCAGCCGGACGATCGCGACGCCGTCGACCGACTCGCTCAGGACCCACTCGGACGGGCTCATGATGCGCTCGGGGCGTCGATCGGCGCTCCTGCCGGCCACGCCAACCGCCTGCTCGGCGACCATGTCCTCGATCTCCGTTGTCGTCGAATCCCAGGCTGCTGAGAATCGCCTCCGCATGCTCGCCGAACCCGGGAGACGACCGCTCCGGTGCGAACGGGCTCTCGCTGAGCCGGATCGGAGCGCCCTAATGCCAGATAGCTGCCGAGCTGCGGGTGATCGAACTCCTGGACCAGCCCCTCGGCCCGGAAGTGCTCGTCGAAGAAGAGCCTCGTCGATGTGATTCACCTCGGACACCGGCACGGACTCGGCGCGCAGGAGCGCGAGCCACTCGGCCGTCGAGCGAGTGCGCAGCTTCGCTTCGACGGCGTCTCGGCGAGCGTCGAGCGAGTCCTCAGGCCCCCCTTCGCCGGGTTCGGGCAGGCCGACCAGCTTCAAGAAGCTACCGTCGTGCGGACGGGCTTCCGGCGCCCACGGAGATGATGCCGTCGCTCGTACGGAAGACGCGGTAGTAGGTCGTGTCGCGCGGGTCCGGTCGCATCGATCCGCGCTTCTCGGCGAGCTCCGCCGGCGACCATCCCTCAACCCGAGCGCTCGGAAGGACCTGCTCCAGGAACTCCTCGCGCCAGGTGTCATGGTCGAAGAAGTGCATGAAGACGTTGTTCTGAAGGGTCAGGGCGCCTCCGAGCAGCGAGACGCTCACCTCCTGGCCCCTGCCCGTCACGCTGCGCCGGTGCAGCGCCGCCCCGATCCCCGCCAGCAGCAGCAGTGCGGTGGCATAGTCGGCCACCTGCACCTCGCTGTGGTAGGGCAGTCCGTCCTGCTCGGCGCCCAGGGCCAGCATCGACTCCGCTGCGCGCCTGCGCGACGACGTCCATGCCGCCGTAGTGCGCATCCGGGCCCACGGTCCCGAACCCGGACGCAAGCGCATAGACGATCCGCGGATTCCGCTTCGACACCTCGGCATAGCTGATTCCGTGGCGCTCGAGTGTCTCCACGCGCGCGTTCACGATCAGGACGTCCGCGATGTCGAAGAGCCTGTTGAGGACCTCCGTCGCCCGAGGGTGGCCGAGCTTGAGCGGCAGGCTCTCCTTCCCCCGGTTCTTGATCGTGAACTGCCGGCTCTCCATGGGCGCGAGGGTGTCCTCCCGCCGATAGGGGTCACCGGCGAGTGCCTCGACCTTGATCACCTTCGCGCCCCCGTCGGCGAGGAACTGCGCGCAGAACGGCCCGACGACGAACTGGCCGATCTCGACGACCACGAGATCCGAGAACGGGCCTTCGCTCACCTGACTCACCGCGCCGTCTCGGTCGAGAGACCCAGCATCCGCCGCCGCAGTGACCACATCTGCATCGCGCGCTCGGTTTGCAGCGCGGCTTCCCACGACAACGCCGGCGGGCCGAGGACCAGCCTGAAGCTCGCGACCGCGGCACGCGACAGCTCCGGATCGCCGGCGGGACCCGAGGCGAGGGCGAGCGCACGCTCGATCACCTCAGCCTCCGGAACGCATTCCCACGCGATCCCCGCCGCCTTCGCGGCCGGGCCGTCCAGGGTCTGGCTGAACAGGCTCGCCGCGGCCGTCGCCTCACGACCCGCGCCACGTCCCATGAGCGCGAAGTGCCCACCCCCGGGGTGTATGCCGATGCGCAGGAAGCCGGCCATGATCCGCGCGTCCTCCGCGACCACGCGGAGATCCGCGGCCATCATCAGGTTCATCCCGGCACCCACGGCCGAACCCTGAACCGCGGCGACGGTCGGCACCGCGAGCCTGCCGACGCGCATGAACGACGCGTAGACGACGTTGTTGTCGTCGAACGAGTCCGGATGGGTCGGATCCTGCCCGGCTACCTCCAGCACGGCCCTGTGTGCACCGGCGCAGAAGTGCCCACCCTCGCCGTAGACGACCGCCGCGCCGATGCTGGTATCCGCATCGATGGCGTCGCACGCGGAGATCAGATCGCGCGCCATCTGAGGCGTCAGGGCATTGCGCCGCTCCGGCGCGTTCAGCCGCACGATCGCCACCCCGTCGCCGTGTGTCACCGAAATCTCGCTCATTTGCTCAGCTCCTGATTCATCTCGCGCCGCGGACGCGGCCTCTCTCGGTCGGGTGATGTCGGCTCGGGCGTCAGCGACGCTTGAGCGGAAGAGCCAGTGGACGCATGGGTGAACCCGTGGCGCCGCGGAGCTTCAGACATGCACCTATGAACGCGAACTCGTACAGCTCGTCCGCGGCCAGCCCTTCCAGGTCCACGATCTCCATGATCGGCACGCCGGCTTCGGCGAGCAGGTAGGTGTGTACTGGCTGCCAGTTCTCCGGGTCAGCGGAGGGAAACTGCTCGAGGGCGGAGTTGTCGCCACCGATGATGATCGCTCCGAGCTTGGCGAGGTACTCGGCACCCTCGCGAGTGAGGCCCGGCTCATCCATCTGGTACGCGTCTCCGTTCGGCCAAACGCGCATGCGGCCGGTTCGCACCATGACCACGTCGCCGGGCCGTACATCGCAGTGCTGACGGCTCAGGGCGGCTCGCAGGTCGTCTTCGCCGATCCCGTAGCTGTCGGGCAGGACGTCGACCCCGTGCGCCGCGGCCACGTCGATCAGGATCCCGCGCGCGATGACCGGGGGCTGCTTGTCGGCGCCGGCGACGGTCCAGGCTCGGCTGCCCAGATGGGTGTCCGCGCTGAAGCCGTTCCAGATCTTGCCGTAGTAGCCGAAGTGGTTCAGGGCGTCGATGTGGGTGCCGGAGTGGGTGTACATCAACATGCAGTCACCGGAGTACCCAACCCGCTCAGCCATGTCGGTGCCTATCCCCACGTTGTCGTGGTTGACCTGGCCCGACGGGGTGTGGGACATCCAGATCTGAAACGGCGGATCCGCTGTCAGAGACGTCCACGCCGGCATCTCGTTGAAGTAGTCGACGCTCAGGTCGTATGACTTGTGGAGGTCGACCGACTCGATCACGCTGCGCATGCTCTCCGTCGTGATCAGGTTCGTCATTCCGATCTCGTCACTCGGACCGAAGGGGCTCGTCGAGACCTCATGGCGTTTTGCGTTGTATGCGGCAATCTGCCTCTTGGTCGCTTCGTCGATGAACACCGGTCCGCACATGGTTCTTCCTTTCGAATGAGTGTCTATCGGCTGATACGGGACATCCCTCCGTCACGCAGATGCTCGCGCGCCAGGAGAATCGATCGCACCTTCTCGCCCCCCGCTCGCCGGTGCGCGTCGAATGCCGCCACGATTTCGTCGACAGATCCCGCCCGCGCGGCAGCGACGATCTGCTCGTGCTCTTCCAGAACTCGGAAGCGAGAGTCGAAGTCGTGGACGTGGACCGTTCTGTAGATCTCTGCGAGATGCCACAGCCGAGTGACCTGACGCAGGATCAGGTCTTTCCCGGGCATCCGGAAGAAGAGGAAGTGGAGCTCGTCGTTGTGGGTGTGGTAGCCGTTGATGTCGCCGCTTGCCGCGGCGTCGCAGACGGCCTGATGCTCCGCCTCGACACGGCTGAGCACGTCCGCGGGCAGCGGCGTGATCTGACTGAGCAACTCGGTCTCGAGCAGCTCGCGCATCCGGTAGACCTGATCGAGCTCGTCGATGTCGAGCTGAGCGACCCTGAAGCCCGAGTTCGGCGTGTGCGCGACGACACCGTCGGCTGACAGCATGCTGAGGGCATCCCGGATCGGAATTCGGCTGACACCGAGGCTTTCAGCCATGGCCGCCTGCTTGATGTGCTCGCCGGGCATCAGCACACCGACACGGATCGCGTTTCGGATCTCCTCGACGCACAGCTCCACGGCAGTGCCGTGCCCGGGCGAGAGCTTCGGAGCGGTCACGAAAGCGCCGTTTGGAGGTAGGTGATCCGTGCTAGGGGATTGAATGCACAATAGTATGCAATCGTGGATCTGGTTTGTCAAAGGGCGGGCTCGGTAAGCCGTGATTCACTCGCGATATTCGACAGGTGTGGCGCGCCACGTGGCCACTGCTCGACACCTGTCGCCGGCTCAGCAGGCTGCTTTTCAGGACCGCACGCGGTGGTATACCGTTGGGCTCTCTCGGTCCCTCTGTCTCTCAGGAGCGCATGGATGCCCCTCACGCTCGAGAACGCCCGCCTCTTCACCGCTACCGGCGCAGCCACAGTCGAGGACGGCGCGCTGACCATCGACGGCGACACCCTGACCTGGGTCGGCCGCACCGGTGAGGCGCCCGGGGACGGGCCGACGATCGACTGCGGCGGCCGGACCG
This sequence comes from uncultured Thermoleophilaceae bacterium, assembly GCA_963729205.1. GTDB lineage: Bacteria > Actinomycetota > Thermoleophilia > Solirubrobacterales > Thermoleophilaceae > JAICJR01. The sequence goes on along the minus strand of CAVSNA010000016.1, from coordinate 69,995 downwards.
TGATGCCCGGCCTGATCGACGTGCACGCGCACCTCGTCTACTCCGACGTGCGCGACCCCTACAGCATCGAGCTGTCGAAGCCGCTCGAGGCGGCCGCGATCGACGCCGCGCTGAACGCCGCGCTGCTGCAGCGCATGGGGTTCACGGCGATCAGGGACGTGGGCACCCGCGGGAACATCGCGGTGATCATCCGCGACGCGATCGCCGAGGGGCGGCTGCCCGGCCCGCGCGTGAAGGCCTCGAAGCAGATCATCTCCGTCTGGGGCGGCCTCGGCGACATGCACCCCACCCACATCTTCAGGCGCGAGCAGTACGCGGCCGCGCTGACGGAGATCGTCACCGGCCCCTGGGAGGCGCGCAACGCGGTGCGCCAGCAGGTGAAGGACGGGGTGGACTGGGTGAAGGTGGAGGCCAGCGGCACCGGCTTCAACCCGCTCTGCCCGGCGCAGCGCGACACGATGTCGTTCAAGGAGCTGCAAGGCGGTCTGCGAGGAGGCCGAGGACAAGGGCAAGCCGGTGGCCTGCCACGCGGAGTCGCGCAACTCGATCATCAAGGCCGCCAAGGCGGGCGTGCGCACGATCGAGCACGCCATCTACCTCGACGAGGAGGGCACCGAGGCGGTGCTCGAGCACGAGGTCGCGATCTGCCCGACGATGGGCCTCTACACCGCGTATCGCCGAGCACGGGCTCGAGCACGGGATCCTGCCCGAGATCGTCGCCGCCCACCGCATCACGCACGAGGCGCACCTGAACGCCATCCGCACCGCTCACGAGGCGGGCGTGACGATCGTCGCCGGCAGCGACTCCGGCACGACGAACTTCCCGCAGGGCGGCGGCATCGAGGAGATCTGCTCCTACGTCGAGGCGATCGGGATGAGCCCCGAGGAGGCGCTGCTCAGCGCCACCCGCGACGCGGCCCGCGTGATCGGCTTCGAGGACACCGGCACGCTCGAGCGCGGCAAGCGCGCCGACCTGCTGATCCTCAACGGCGACCCGACCGAGCGCATCCGGGTGCTCACCGACCCCGACGCGCTCGAAGCGGTGATCCAGGGCGGCGAGGTCGTCGCCGGAGCCCTACCCTCGGCGGGAGGTCCGACCGCCGACGCGCGGGAGGCACTCTCCGCCGAAGTCTGAGACGGTGTAGCGGCTCTCGCCGAGCGAGGCGATGTTGACGGCGTCGGCCAGCGCCGCGAACACGTTCTTGCGATTGCGCGCCACGTCGCGCACCGGCACGATCAGACCATCGGCGCCCAGCGACACCGCGATCCCGAGATGCACGCGGTCGTACCGCGTGATCGTCGTGATGATGGTGAACGTGGCGCCTCGCGCGTCCTCGGGCTCGAGGCGCTTCGCGCGAGCGCGACCCGCGAGGTCCTTGATCCGGCCGCCGAGGCGGTCTGGTTCTGAATACAACAACACGTGATGGAGGGGTAGATGCGAAGTAACGGACGGATCATGACCACACATACTGGAAGCTTGCCCCGGACCCGGACCTGGGCGCACTGATCGAGGCGCGCGAGCGTGGAACCGACATCGATCCTGAGGTGTTCCGCCGCACCGCCGATGCTGCCGTCGAGCGCGTCGTCGTCAAGCAGTTGGAGGCCGGCATCGACTATGGCAGCGACGGCGAGCAGCCACGTGCCAGCTACTGCACCTACGCGGCCGACCGCATGAGCGGGTTCGGCGGCGAGTCGCACCGTGCTCCGTTGAGCGACTTCGTCGACTACCCGGAGTTCGCCGCGCACTACGCGAAGCGCTTCATGTCAGACGACGCTATGTCCCGGCAGCCAGCGGCCATCGGGGACGTCGCCTACAACGATTTCACGGGCGTCGACGAGGAGATCGACATCTTCAAATCGGTCCTCGAGCGTCAGCCGAAGCAGTTCGAAGCGGCTTTCATGACCGCTTCGAGCCCTGGGGTAATGGTGCTGATGATGCGCAATCAGCACTATGAGACCGAGGACGATTACATCGCGGCATTGGCACCCGAGATCGGGAAGGAGTACCGGCGCATCGTCGAGCGCGATCTGATCCTCCAGGTCGACTGCCCGGATCTGCCGGCCGAGCGGATTAGCAACTACGTGGACGTTCCATTCAACGAGTACCTGAGCATCGTCGAGCGCAACGTCAACGAGCTGAACCGTTCGCTCGAGGGCATCCCGCGTGAACGCGTCCGCATGCACTGCTGCTGGGGAAACTACGCAGGTCCGCACACACGGGATCCAGAGCTCCGCGATCTCATGTCACGGCTGTACGAGGCGAACGTGGGAACGCTCGTCCTCCCGTTCGGGAATCCGCGCCACGAGCATGAGCTCGATGTCTTTCGCGAGTTCGCGCTGCCAGATCACATGTCCGTCGCGGTCGGAGTGATCGACGTCACCAGCAGCTGGGTCGAGCACCCCAAGCTGATCGCCAAGCGCCTCGTGACGGCGGCGGAGACGATTGGTGATCCCAGCCGAGTCATCGCCGGCACCGACTGCGGCTTCGGAACGTTCTGGGATTACGCGCTCGTCGCCGACGAGGTCGTGTGGCTCAAGCTCAAGGCGCTGCGGGAGGGCGCCGACCTGGCGAGCGAGCAGCTGTGGGGATGACGTGATGGCGTTGACACCTACGTTGACACCCCGCCCAGCCGGCGGCCTTCAGAGCAGGGTGACAGCCGATATACGGCTCTAAAGAGGCTAAACGACCGATGGGCCAGCCAGGACTCGAACCTGGGACCTACGGATTATGAGGACTTTTAGTCCGTGGGTTGTGAGGTCAACTTGGCTCTACAGAGCCATTTCGGTTCTCTGAGAGGCGCTCAGAATTGCTCAGTTCGGGACCAATTTCGGGACCAATTTCCCCAGCTGAGATCTAGGTCTCACCAGATCGTCTGGAATAGCAGCTCGACGACGAGGGCCTGGGCCCCGAGCGCCAGCAGCACCGCGGTGAGGCGGCGCCGGGGAAGCTGCGAGGCCGCCGCGACGCACGCCAGCGGCACGAACGGCAGCCAGATCCGCTCCGTCTCCGCCTTGGTGAAGCCGAGCACGGCGGCGACCACTACGACGATGGCAAGGGCGAGGCCGGCAGGCTCGCGGGCCACGACCGCCCGCAGGGCGGGGAACGCGATGGCGAGACCGAGCATCACACCCCACGCCGTCGGCGAGCCGAAGACCCAGAAGGCATAGGGGCGAACCGTGGCAAGGCTGTGGTGGTAGACGGAGCTGGTGGCCCGCAGCGTGCCGATAGCGTCATACCCCACCCACAACGCCAGCAGCCCGTTCAGGATGACCACCGCCAGAGCGCACGCGAGTACCAGCAGCGCCGCGGCACGCCCTCCCTCCCTCCGCCAGACTACGATCGCCGCCCAGGCGGGCAGTGCAAGCAGGAGCCACGAGAAGAACGCGGCCACGGCCGCAGCGGCCGCACCTGCGATGCGCGCCGACGACCGCCCGCGCACGAGCAGACAGGCTGACGCAAGACCCAGACCGGCGAAGAGGTAGTCGGCGGAGGTCACGCCGAACAGCAGCAGCGACGGTGCGAACGCGGTGAGGAGGCCCGCCGCGCGCGCGCGGTCGTCGCCCAGCAGGGTACGGCCGAGGTCGTATGCCAGCGGCGCCGTGAGAGCGCCCACCCCGATGCAGAGCGCCGCCATTCCTTTGGCGGTGGAGATGCGCAGGGCGTGGAGGGTGAGCAGCACTCCCGGGGTGTGGCCGGCCACGTTCACGGGCAGGGCGGGCACCATCTCGGCAAAGCGGTCGAGATAGAAGTGCGCGCCGTACGCCAGGGCCGGGAGGCCGGGCAGATACTCGTTCGGGGCCTCGAACGAGCCGTGAGGCGAGGTGTCGAAGATCGAGTACCAGTCGTGAACGCCGTGGCGAGCGAGGTTGAGCGCCAGCCCGAGTCCCAGAGCCAGGACAAACAGGAACGCCGCGAACGCCAGCGGTGGGCGCAGCACCCGCGCGACCCGCGGCGCCACCAGGGCGCCCGTGCCGAGAGCGGCCGCCGAAACCAGCGCGAGCGGGCTTACGCGCGGCTCCCACCCCATCACGAACGGAGGCAGCTTGCTGCCGAGGCCGTTCGTGGCGGCCTTTACCGTCAGGCCCACCGCCACCGTTGCGGCCGCGGCAAAGGTGACGATTCGCGGAACGAGCCGGCCGGGCACCGTAAACGCGGCGCGCGGCTGGAATGCTCGCTGCATGGTCGCCCGCATCGCGCTACCGCTCCTCCTCGCGGCGCTGGTCGCGGGCTGTGGCTCCGAGAGCGTCCACCATTTGCCGCCCGCCGCCGAGCCGCCGCAATCGCCGCAGCTCACCGCGCAGCCCGCCGGCCGAGTGACGAAGGTGGGCAACCAGCCCGAGGGCGTGGCGGTGGACCCGCGCAGCGGTCGGGTGGCGGTTGCCCTGCGCGACCCGGCTGAGCTCGCGCTCGTCGACGAGGACAGCGGCAGGGTGGTGCAGCGGGTGAAGCTCCCGGGCGCCGCCCGCCACCTGGCGCTGGCAGCGCCAGGTGGCCCAGTGCTGGTGCCGGCGGAGCCCGCAGACCGGTTGGTGGTCGTTGACCCCAGGTCGGGGGACGTGCTGGCGAACCTGCCCACGGGCGCCCATCCGCACGACGTGGCGGCAGCGGACGGTGGCTGGTTTGTGGGCGACGAGGGCGGCAACCGGGTATCTGTGTTCCGTCGCGGTCGCCCGGCCGGGAGCTTCCCCGTGGCCACGCAGCCCGGCGGGGTGATTCCACTCGCTGGAGCGGTGGCCGTGGTCTCGGTCCGCGAGCGGCGCCTCGAGCTCTATGACGCGCGCACGCTGCGGCGCCTCGGCAGCGCGCCTGCGGGGGTCGGGCCCACGCACGGGATTTGCCTGCCCGTGGGTCCCTGCCTCGTGCTGGATACCAGTGGCGGGGCGGTCCTGGTCTACGTGACGAGACCTCATCTCGAGCCGACCCGGCGGCTATACCTGCCGGGCGGTCCGTACGGAATCGCCCTCGACCTGCAGCGGCGCCGGGTCTGGGTCACGCTTCCGGCGCTGAACCAGTTGGTGGAGCTGCCGGCGCATGGGCGTCCGCACGTGCTGCGGCGGTTCAACACCGTGCGCCAGCCGGATGGCGTGGCGGTGGACGAGCGCACCGGCCGCGTGTTCGTCACTGGCCGGACCGCGGGCGTGCTCGAGACCATCGACCCGTGAGCGTCCGCATGGTGTAGACCAGCGCGGAGGCCAGGAACAGGCCGGCGGTGATCAGCAGCCAGTTGCGCCCGTAGCCGTGGACGTGGTGTCCCACCGAGTGGAAGTAGTTGCGGTCGGCCTTCACGAGGATGAGCGGGAAGTAGACGAGCAGCAGCAGCCCGGACAGGAGCGCCGGCACGCGCACGTAGTTGATCGCCGGGGAGGGCACGCCCAAGCGCCCGAGCCTGTCGAGCAGCGTGTAGAGCGGCAGGAACACGAGGTCGTGGAGCAGCGCCGCGCCCACGAACCAGATCAGGAAGTTCTCCACCACCCCGCCGTTGATGATCTGGGCGAGCGCGTACGCGGCGATCCCGAACGCCGCCACGTGCACCGCGAGGTGGATCGGGCCCGCTCCGTAGACGCGCTTCATCAGGCTCGTGGGAAGCTGATCGACTTGACCCACTTCGTGTTGTGGACGCCGGGCAGCGCCGGCACGATGATGCGGGCCGGGTAGCCGTGGTCCAGCGACAGGTCGGCCCCGTTCACCTTCAGGGCGAGCAGCGAGCGGGGGTCCGAGGCCTGCGCGTGGTTCAGCGTGACCTGACGGAAGGCGCCCTGAGGCTGGATTGATTCCACGTGCAGCAACGACCCGTTAGGGGCTCCGGCGAGCTTTGCCAGATCTGCCAGCCGAACGCCGGTCCAGCGCTGGGTGGTGGTCCAACCCTCCACGCAGGCGATCGGCAGGTCGTAGGTGTGTTGCGGCATCCGCAGCAGGTCGCCGCGGCTCAGGCTGAGAGGGAGGTCGCCGTTCAGCTCGAGGCGCCACAGCGGGCCGACCTCGCTCATGGGTATCCGCGCCACGACGGCGCCCTTGTTCACCTGGAAGTCGTTGGGACCGTGGCCGAACACGCGACCGCGCGGCGCGAGCAACGCGAATCTCCGTAGCGGACCGCCGACGGTCTGTCCGGCGGAGACCGCCAACAGCCCCAGCGAGCCGGCACCCACCAGGGCGAGCAGCCCGCGGCGGCTGAGCGTGGGCTCTCCCGGCGCCAGGGGCGCGAGGCCGTCATCCTCGAACGGCTCAGCGGCCGTTTCGCGCAGGCTCGCGCGCAGCGGTTTCAGCACGCCTCGCTTGCGATAGGCGCGGATCACCACGGGTGTCTTAACCGTCAGGTGCGCGATCAGAGCCCCCACGAACACCCATGCCCCGTAGTAGTGGGCGAGCACGAAGTTGAAGTGCCACGGGTAGTAGATCTGGCTGTTGAGGATCCCGGTGGCGAACTCGAACAGCACGCCGCCGACGAGCAGCACCAGGGAGCCGCGCTCGATCGCCGCTGCTGGACTGCGCACTGGGGGCCACGCGAACAGCCGCGGGATCACCGACCAGAGCTTCGCCAGCAGGAACGGCACAGCGACGAGGCCGACGTTGAAGTGAAGGCCCTGGGTGAGGCCGTAGAGCCAGCTCGGGCTGGTGGGCCAGCTGAAGATGAAGGGCTGGAAGTCGTGGGCGCGGTCGAGGACGGCGTTGCGCCCCAGGTCCGGCTGATAGGCGGCGTGCGAGAGGAAGCCCGTGGCCGCGATGATCACCAGCAGCGGGAGCAGCAGGCTCCCCAGCATCGAGGTGAGCCAGGGACCCCGGAGCGGACTGCGCCAGAACTCCGGACGGAACGGTCCCGGCGGGCGAGTGGAGAGCGGCTTCACCTGGCTCTGAGCAGGCCGAACCAGCGCTCACCGTCGCGCCAACGCTCAGCGACGGAGAAGCCCGCCTCGCTCGCGGGCCCGTCGATGGCGTCCACAGCCACCTGGGCCCAGTCGAACCAGGCACTCACCGCGTCACCGTGCTCCAGCCGTACCTTGATCGGCCGCAGGCCGCCACCGGGCCGTTCGAGCTCAACCAGCACCTCTCCGGCCGGCCGTAGCAGCGCGGCGAGTCGGCGCAGCAGCGGTACCGGTCGGCCGCCGATGCCGATGTTGCCGTCGAGCAGCAGCGCGCAGCCCCACCGGCCGGCACCCGGCAGACGATCGAAGATCGACCGCTCCAACACCACTGCGCCACGGCGCCGAGCGAGGCGGATCGCGTCGGGGCATACATCCACCCCCACCGCCAGCACGCCGCGGCGGGCCAGCGCGCCCACGTGGCGCCCGGGACCGCACCCCACGTCGAGCACCGGCCCGTCCGCGCGCCGGAGCACACGCTCGTCCACATCGGTCACAGGTCCCATCCAGCGGTCCACGGCGAGCGGCCGCACGCGGCCGTCGGCGCCCCTAGCCACCAGCGGCTCGGCCAGCCGCTCGAGCGCGAGGCCGAAGACCGCCTCCACGGCGGCCGTCATGCCGCTGCCCGCAGCGCCGAGGCGAAGCGCGACCCGGGCGCAAGGGCGGCAACCGCCCGAGCGTCGTCGATCAGGTCCACGTCCCGCAGCGGCGGCAGCAGACACACCGACCGGCCGTACTCCTCGAGGCGGGCCGAGCTGCGCGCGGCAGGTATCGGGGCTGCTCATCGGCACGCCGTCGAACAACTCGCGCCGCGACTTCCGCAGGCCGATCGCCCAGTAGCCACCGTCGTGCGCCGGGCCCACCACGGCGTCGGTGCCGTCGGTCATGAGGCTGAGCCAGGCTTGCTCGAGCATGGCGGGTCGCAGCTGCGGAGTGTCCATGCCCACCAGCAGTGCGGGGCAGCCCACGTCCTCAAAGGCGGATGCCAGCCGCTCATCCAGGGTGCCGCCGCGCTGTGCAACCACCTCGAACCCCCGCGGCAGCCACGGACCGGGCTCACCCTCGAGCGCCAGCACCCGGCGCCTGGCGGGCACGGCGCTCACGCATTCGAGCGTGTCCCGCAGCGCGGCCTCGGCGAGTCGCGCCGCTCCCTCCGGGGTGAGTGGAGGGGAGAGACGCGTTTTCGATCGTCCGGGCGCGGGAGCCTTCGCGATCACGATCAGCGCGGCGATCACGCGAGCACCGCGGCCATGTCACGGAACGCCCGCAACGAGCCACGCACGCTGCCGCTCACCTTCGAGCGTCCGCCGGCACGCCGCAGGTAGGGCACGGGCAGCTCGGCGATCCGCCAGTCCGGCCGCCGCGGCGCGGATCACCATCTCGAGCGGCCACCCGAAGCGCCGGTCGCGGATGCCGAGGTCGAGCAGGGCCGCGCGGCGTGCGACGCGCATGGGCCCGAGATCGGTGAGCTCGACGCTCGTGCGCCGTCGCAGCTCCGCAGCCAGCGCGCGGTTCGCCAGCCGCGCGTGCCACGGCCACGCCCCGGACTTCGCCACGCGCGCCCCCAGGACCAGCGCCGCGTCCCCATTCGTCACCAAGGCGGCGAGGCGCGGGAGCTCGCGGGGGTCGAGCGAGCCGTCGCAGTCCATGAAGCAGACGACGCTCTGAGCAGGCCGCTTCCAGACCGGCCCAGCACGCCGCTCCGAAGCCGCGCGTGGGCTCCTCGATCACCCGCGCGCCGAGGCTCGCGGCGATCCGGGCCGAGCCGTCGCTCGACCCGTTGTCCACCACAAGTGGCTCAAAGCCGCGCGGCATGCGGCCGAGTACCCATGGCAGGGCCTCGGCCTCGTCCAGCACTGGAAGGATCACCTCCGGCATCGCGGCGAGGGTATGGGCGCGGCGCCGAGTTTCCCATTACGCAATGAGAAACCCCGTAGCGTGGCCGGCGTGATCCTCGTAACCGGAGGAGCCGGCTTCATCGGCTCCCACATCGTGGACGCGCTCGTGGCGGAAGGGCACGAGGTGCGCGTGCTCGACGCACTCGATCCGCCCGCCCACGCGGAGGCGCCGGACTACCTACAGGACGGGGTCGAGCTGGTCCGGGGCGACGTGCGGGACCCCGATGCGGTGGCCGGCTCGCTGCACGGCGTGACCGCGGTCTGTCATCAGGCGGCGATGGTCGGCCTGGGCGTGGACATGTCGGACATCACGGACTTCGTGGGCCACAACGACCTGGGCACCGCCACGCTGCTACGGGCACTGGCCGAAGGCTCGTTCGCCGGCCGCCTGGTCCTGGCCAGCAGCATGGTGGTCTACGGAGAAGGCAGCTACGCCTGCGCCGAGCACGGCGCGCTTCCGGCGCCCCCGCGCGCCGCGCAGGATCTCGACAGCGGCCGCTTCGATCCGCTCTGCCCCCGCTGCGGCCGCCCCCTCGACGCGCTCCCGGTTTACGAGGAGGCCCCACTGGCGCCCGCCAGCGTCTACGCGGCCACGAAGGTCCACCAGGAGCATCTCTGCAACGCGTTCGCCCGCGAGACCGCGGTGCCCGTCACCGCCCTGCGCTACCACAACGTCTACGGGCCGAGGATGCCCCGCGACACCCCCTATTCCGGCGTAGCCGCGATCTTCGCCAGCGCGCTGGCTCGCGGTGAGGCGCCGCGCTTGTTCGAGGACGGCGGCCAGATGCGCGACTTCGTGCACGTCCGGGATGTTGCCCGCGCCAACGTGCTCGCGCTCACCACCGAGGAGCCTCGGTCCGGCGCCCTCAACGTCGCCAGCGGCACGCCGCGCAGTGTCGCTGAGATGGCTTACGCGCTTGCCGCAGCCGCGGGGCCGGACAGTCCGCGTCCCGAGGTCACCGGCGAGTGGAGGACCGGCGATGTCCGCCACGTCTTCGCGTCGGCCGAGCGCGCCGCAGCGCTGCTTGGCTTCCGAGCGGAGGAGGAGTTCGCTGCGGGCATGGCGGAGTTCGCCGGCGCTCCGCTGCGAGCGGTGGCGTTCGTGAACGAACGATGAACAGCGCGCCGACACATCCGTTTTGCCGCCCACCGCTGCGACACTCACTCCTATGAACCACGGGCGGCACACGCGCGGCTCGATCCTCGTGGTGGACGACGAACCGACCATCGGTGAGGTGGTGTGCCGCTATCTCGACCGCGCCGGCTACGACACGCGAGTGGCTCACGACGGCCATTCCGCGCTTGCGAGAGTTGCGGAACGGTCGCCCGACCTGGTGGTGCTGGACCTGATGCTCCCGGGCATTGAGGGCCTCGAGGTGATGAGGCGGATCCGCGACCGCGACCGCGACAACACGGCGATCATCCTGCTCACCGCCAAGGGCGAGGAGACCGACCGCGTGGTGGGCCTGCGCCTCGGCGCTGACGACTACGTGGTGAAACCCTTTTCGCCGGCCGAGCTCGTGGCGCGCATCGACGCGGTGCTGCGCCGCCTCGACACCTCCCCGTCCCACGGCGTGCCGCTCGAATTCGACGGGCTCACAGTCGATCCCTCCGCGCGCCGCGTGACCGTTGGCGGGGAGGAGGCCCAACTCACCCAGCGCGAGTTCGACCTGCTGTTGTTCCTGGGGCGCCACCCCGGCCAGGCGTTCACGCGCCAGCAGTTGATGGATCAGGTGTGGCAGTACTCCTTCTACACGGACACCTCGACCGTGACCGTGCATATCCGCCGGCTGCGCTCGAAGATCGAGCCGGACCCCGCCGTTCCCCGCTTCATCGAGACCGTGTGGGGAGTGGGCTACAGGTTCCAGCCGTGATCGCCCGGGGGGTCGCCCTCGCGGTGGTGGCCGCGGTAGTCGCCGCGGTGGTGGCGGGGCTGGCCTACGGCGGCTCGGCCGGCCGCGAGACGCTCGCGATCCTCGTCCCGTTGGGCGCCGCGACCGTGCTGGGCACCCACGCGCTCATTCAGCGCAGGGAGAGGCTCGGCGGCCTGCGCCGCCAGGTGCTGATCTCCGGCGCGCTGATCATCGGCCAGCTGCTGGTGGCGGTCTCCCTCTTCGCTTGGCTGATGCTGGTCTCGCACATGGACGTGCTGTTCACCGTGCTGGCGGTGACGTATGCGTCGCTGCTCGGCCTCTGGGCCGCCCGCGCGCTGGCCGGCAAGGTGCTGCAGGACGTGGACGCCGTGCGGGCCGGGCTCACCGCCGTGGGTGAGGGGTCGCGCGAGGTGCGCATCGCAGCGGGTGGCCGCGACGAGCTGTCGCAGCTCGGCCGTGACGTGGAGCAGATGGTGGCCCTACTGCGGGAGGAGGAGAGCATGCACCGGGCCGCCGACGGGGCGCGGCGTCACCTGCTCGCCGCGGTCTCGCATGACCTCCGCACGCCGCTCACCTCGATCCAGCTGCTGGCCGAGGCGATCGAGGACGACATCGTGGACGAGCGCACGCTGCGCGAGTACGTCTCCCGGCTGGCCACGCACGTGCGCGCGCTCAGCGCGCTGATCGACGACCTGTTCGAGCTGTCTCGGTTGGAGGCGGGCGAGATCAGGTGGACGATGGAGCAGGTGGCGATCGCCGATCTCCTGGAGGAGACGGTGGATGCCATGCGTCCTCAGGCCGAGGCCGGCGAGGTCGCGGTGAGCATCGACGTCGCGGATTCGCCCGCCTATGCGCGCGCCAACCCGGAGCAGATCCAGCGCGTGCTGTTCAACCTGCTCCAGAACGCAATCCGCCACACCCCCGCCGACGGCAGCATCACCGTGCGGGCCGCACCCCGCGAGGCCGAGGTGGAGATCGAGGTGGCGGACACCGGCGAGGGCATCGACCCCGGCGATCGCGAGTCCGTGTTCGGGGCGTTCGTCCAGGGTCGCGGGCGCGAGGCCCGCACCAACGGCAGCGCCGGCCTGGGGCTGGCCATCGCCCGGGCGATCGTGGAGGCGCACGGTGGGCGCATCTGGCTCGCCGACGCCTCCGAGGGCACGCGCGTGACGTTCAGCCTCCCGCTGGCCTGACGCTCAGCGGTACAGACGGGCGTTACGGTCGCTGGGCGCGCCGGCGAAGCCGAGCGGCCGGCCGCCCTGGATGTCGAGGTACGAGAGCTCGCGAGCCACGCCGGCCATGGTGCCGTTGTCGTGGTCGATCATCCACGTCTCCAGCACCACATGCCCGTTCGCAGTGCGCTCTAGACGGAACGCTCGCGCCTGTTGCGGGTAGTCCGCCAGGGAGGACGTGGTGATCATCCAGTAGCCGCCCGCCGGACTGTGACGGGCCACGATGCGGTTGCGGTGGGTGTCGCCGGCCACGGTGGCCACCACGCGCGGGTCTCGGTCCAGCAGCGCGAGGGCGGCCGCGCCGGCAGGATATGAGGTCAGCGGCTGGTGCGAGAACACCAGCACGTAGCGGGCGCCGGCCGCGCGCAATTGGTCCGCGAGCCAGGCCACCTCATCGGGCGAGAGGACGCCGCCCGAGCCTTGACTGCGGTCGATCGTGTCGAGCACGATCGCCCGCACGCTCGTCCCGATGTCGAAGCTGTAGCGAAGCTGAGACCCCGAGCCGCCCACATGGCTCGCCGCCCGCAGGCGCGACACCACCGTGGCGGCGGGCATCAGCCGGCGCGACGGGTCCGGCGGGGTGTGCGCGGTGCGTCCGGGCAACCCGCCCGCGAGCAGCGTCGCCACCTGCTGCCGCGCGGTGGCCGCGGCGTCGCGCGGCAGCGTGAAGCCGCGCGGCAGCTGCACCACCCGGCGGGAGCCGGTGGCCACGGCGTCGATCGCCGGCGTGGGCGCCACCTCGCCCTGAGCCAGCACGTCGTGGTTGCCGAGCACCGGAAACCAGGGTGCGTCAAGGCCCGGCGAGCGGAAGCGGCGCTCGGCCGTGGCGAGCAGACCGGGCTCCACGGGCGCATCCACGCCCGGGCGGTAGAAGAGCGGGTCGGGATTCGACGAGGACTGCACCCCGCTATAGCCAGGGGCGCCGCTGTTCGGATCCACCGTCCCACCGCGGAGCACCGCCAGCGCCTGCGTCAGCTCGTTCTGCTGGTCGTTGTCGATCAGGTCGCCGGTCTCGATCACCGCCTGCGGCTTGAGGGCGTCGATCGACCTCACCGTGGCCGCCAGCACCTGCGGCGACAGCGCCTCCTGCGGCCTGAAGGTCGAGTTGAACGGCGGTCCGTAGCGGTCGAGGAACGGGACCCGCGCCGGCGACTCCTCGTCGCGCACGTGCGCGTCCGTGAACTGGGCGAACAGGGCCAGTTGCTTCACCGGGCGCGACCGAGGCGCGAGATCGGTGCGGTCCACGAACGCCTCTCCCTTTCCGCGCACGAGCGTGCCACTCCCGTGGGAATCGGTCCAGGTGGCCGCCAACGTGGATCCACCGCCGTCACCCGGACCGACGCTCGATCCGCCGCCGCCACACCCGGCGAGCACGCCCGCTGCCAGAAGCACGATGAGCAGCCGCCGCACCGCTCAGTCCTCCCTCAGTCCGGCCACCACAGGCTCGCGCTGGAGGCGTTGTGCCGCCCATGCCGCCGCCAGCAGCCCGAGGGCAAGCAGCCCCCCGGTGACGATCGCCACCTGTCCCGGCGCCCACGTCCAGCGGCAGCGACACGTAGCCCGCCGCGAGCCTGGACGCGCCCGGACCGAGCACGAGCAGCTCCAGCGCCACCGCCGCCGGGGCAGCGCCCGCGACCATCAGCAGCGCCGCGCCGACCAGCACGAGCCGCACCTCGCGCCCACCCGCTCCGGTGGCACGGAGCACCGCGATCGTCGAGCGCCGCTCGCGCGCGGTCAGCGCCAGCGCCTGCACGAGGATGTAGAGGCAGACGATCCCGTCCACCAGCGCCACCGCACGCAGCAGCGCCGCCAGCACGCTGATCAGCGCGTGGCTGCGCGAGGTGGCCCCGGCCACCACCTGCGGCCTCGCGCCGATCTCCGCCAGCCGCCGCGCCACCACCGCCGGGTTCGCGCCCGGCCGCAGCCGCACGGCGATCGACTCGCCGATCGTCGGGTCCGCGGCCAGGAGCCGGTCCGGCTGCGCATAGACCACGCGGCCGTCGTTCTCGTATGCGTTCACCAGCCCCACCACCCGGAAGCGCGCCTCACGACCCGAGGGCAGCTCCACGGCCAACGTGGCTCCCGGGCGCAGGCCGAGGGGTTCGGCCACTCCGGTTCCCACCTCGGCCTCGCCCGGCCCGCGTACCCGGCGTCCCGCGGCGAGCGGCGGATCCTCGAAGCGGGTGTGATCGCCCGGGTAGGCGACGATCCTGAGCGTCTCTCCGAGCGCGAAGGAGTCGACGGCGCTCGCCACATAGCGCGGCGCCGCCGCGGCCACGCCGGGCACCGCCCGCACCTCATCGACGCGATCCGCCGGGAAGCTCACCGTGAGCTGGTACCGCTTGCTCACGAGGCTCGGATCGTTCTCCAGCCGCTGGAGCAGCGATGCCAGGCCCAACATCAGGAGCACCACCGCAGCGGACACCGCGAGCACCGCCACGGTGGCAAGCGTGCGTCTGCGCCGCGCGGCCGCCAGCCGCATGCCCAGCCCGAGAAAGCCCGCAGGAAAGCGCGCCGAGCGGGCGGCCGGCGCACTGTCGGCGCCGCGCAGCACCTGCACCAGCGGGCGTCGAGCCGCCCGCCAGGCGGGCACCGCGGAGGCGCCCGCGACGAGCAGCACCATGGCTGCCAGCGAAAGCAGCAGCGGCGCGACCAGCGCGCTGCCGGGAGGCAGCTCGTTCACGGTCTCGAGCAGACGCGCGGATGGGCCAGCAGACACGAGCGCTCCCGCCGCGACCCCCACCGCGCCGGCGGGCAGGGCCAGTACCGCGGCGTCGAGCGCGTGCTGCGCCGCCACCGCCCGCGCGGTGAAGCCCGAGCGCCCGCGCGACGCCGATTCCCTGCAGCCGGCGCTGCACCTCGGCCTGGGCGGACGCCGCCAGCATCACACCTGCCGAGGCAAGCGCCACGAGCGAGAACGCCACCAGCAGCGCGATCACGATCCCCGCCGCCTGGTCGATCTGCGTCCGCACGCCGCTGCGCGTGAGGAAGCGGAGGTTCGACAGCCCGTAGCTGGCCGCGCGTGCCTGGGTGAGGGTCTGCTCCAGGTTCGCGCGGTCGTTCACCCAGATCAACACCAGGTTCGTGCTGGGATGCAGCGTGAAGCCCGGGCCGAGCGCGTCGGCACTCACGTAGACGCGCGGCCCGCTGGCCAGTGGGAATGCCACGTTGTCGGGCGACACGGCCACGCCCACCACGCGCAGCCGGCCGCGCCCGATGTCGAGCGGCTCGCCGACCCGGATGTGCCACTCGCGCGCGACCCCGCGTTCCACCACCGCCTCGCCCGGTGCCCGCAGATCGCGGCCGGCGACGATCGCGTAGCCGCGCCGTCCAGGGCCCACGGTCTGCACCACGCCGCCCCGCGACACGTTCCCGTTGGCCTCGAGTGGCACGCCGGTGAACTCGCGGCGATAGGTGCGCGCACGCAGGTTCGGAAGCGCCCCCACCCGCTTGTCCACCAGCGACTGGGACTCCGGAGTGAAGCGGGCGATCACGTCGGGCAGATCGGCGCGCGACGCCGCGCGGTCGAACCCGGTGGAAAGGCTGTAGCCGACGGTGACGGCGGTACCGAGCATCGCTGCGGCGGCGGCGATCCCAATCGCCGCCACCAGGCTGCGGCCGCGTCGGGCGCGAAGCCGCCGAAGCGATGCACGCAGGCCGCCCGGCAGCGTCATTCCACCAGCTGTCCAGCCTCGAGCCGCAGCACTCGGTCCGCGATCCGTGCCGCCTCGGCGTCGTGCGTGACCAGCACGACAGCGCGTGCTCCGTCCGCCACGTGGCGCAGCAGCTCGAGAACCTGGGTGCCGGACACCTGATCGAGGTTGCCGGTGGGCTCGTCGGCGAGCACCAGCTGCGGGTCGTTCACCAGCGCCCGGGCGATCGACAGCCGCTGCTGCTCACCGCCCGAGAGCTGCGCGGGACGCCTGCCCGCGGCCTCGCTCAGCCCAAGCTCGGCGATCAGCCGGCGGGCGCGCTCCGGAGCCGAGCCGCCGTTGCGACTCAGCCGGGTGGGCAGCAACACGTTCTCCTCCCCGGTCAGCTCCGGGATCAGGTGGAAGAACTGGAACACGAAGCCCACCTGATCGCGGCGCAGATCGGTCAGTCCGCGCTGGCTCTCCGCCTCGAGCCGGCGACCGCCGAAATCGATGCTGCCTGCGTCCGGGCGGTCGAGACCCCCGATCAGGTGGAGCAGCGTGGACTTGCCCGACCCGGACGGGCCCACGAGCGCGATCAGCTCCCCGGCGTCCACGTGCAGATCCGCGCCGTCGAGAACGCGGCGTGCCGCACGACCCTCGCCGTACGACTTGACGAGCCCGCTTGCGGTGACGATTCGCAAGCCATCCAGGCTAGGGGGCGGTTATTACAACCGCGCTAAGACCTCCGCGCGGCGAGCCCAGGGATCTTCTACCAGGAGCCGCTGGCCGGGCAGCCGCCGCTGCCCGTCGTGGTGCAGGTGCGGACGAGCGAGCCTGCGGCATTCTTGGTCATCGTGAAGTTGTTGCCGGAGTTCGAGTGCCCAACGACCGTGTAGGTGCCGGCCGCTGCCGCTGTCACGTCGACCTTGCCAGCGGCGGTGCCGATCGACAGGCCGGTGTTCGAGGACAGGCAGGTGCTCACGCTGGTCCCCGACGTGGTGCCCCCGACGTACGTGTTGTTGTCCGTGAAGCAGGACTCCAGCTGGCTCACCATGTTGCGAGCGTCCGACTTCGCGCTCGAGTCCTGAGCCTTGGTGCGCTGACCGAGGAAGTTCGGCAAAGCGATCGCGGCGAGGATGCCGATGATCAGGATCACGACGAGGAGTTCGATCAACGTAAATCCACTCTCGTCGCGTTCAAGCCGCCTGTAGAACTTCCGAAGCATTCGTTGACTCTCCAGTGGGAGGGAAACGGGCCAGTGGTCTCTGCCTCCATCGACCCATCCGGTCGAGGCCTTTACCCCGTCTGAGGGATAAATGTCTGCGCGCTGACACGCGGCGGACGACTCAGCAGTGTCCGTTGTTCTTCGACGTATCGACCGTGAAGCTGTCGGACGTGCCGGCAGTGACGTGGTTCGTAGTGGTGTCGGTGATCTTGTCGGAGCCGTTCGAGTTGCCGTTGTCGGCGCAGACGTCGTAGTTCCCGTAGGGCAGCGAGAAGGTGGCTACGCCGCTCGAGTTGGCGGTCCCCTGGTAACTGGTCCCGCAACCCGAGTCAGTGACGTGGACGTCGGCGCCACTCAGGTTCGTGGTGTTGCCGCGGCTGCCGTTCTTCTGCTTGATGGTCAGGGTGAGCGTCGGCACCCGCACCGTGGTGCTTGCCGCGAGCCCGGGGGTCAGGATCTGCGACCCGGGGGTCACCGACCACTGGCTCGGATCGTCGCTCGCGCACGTGCCGGCGTAAACCGCGTAGGCGCTCGTGAAGGGGAACAGTCCCGAGACGCTTCCCGTGCTCCCGACCCTTGCGTTCGGGGCCATCCCGTTGCTGAAGACGGTGATCGGACCGGTCGTCACGCTGGTGTTGGCGCTGTTCCTGAACACCCCGGTGATGGACCCGGCGAGGTCGTACTGAAATTGCGTGAGGGTGGTCCTCCCCGGGACGACGGTGATCGGCTGTGCGACCTCCGAATTGACCCCGTTCGCGTCCACGTATCCGGGCTTCGAGAAGCTGACGTGGTACGTCGTGCCGCTCAGAAAGCCGAACTGCACACAGCCGCTCGGGTCAGTGGTGTCGTTCAGGGACGAGTTCTCGTTGAGGTTCACCGGGATCCCCGGAATGCCGGTCGTTCCGCTGCGATCAACGATCTGGACCGCCGCGCCGCTCTGATCGGCCCGCGGGGAGAGCAGGCTGTCGATCGTCACAGGCCTGTTCTTGTTGGTCGGGTCCGTGACCGTGGAGCTGATCTTCAGATACGACGCCAGCGTGGCGGCGCTTGTGCAGCTCGCACTGGCGCTGTCGTTCACGTAGGTGACAGTCGACGTGACCGAATAGATCAGCCCGCCCACGTTCAGCGTCTGCACGTAGGGGGTCTTGATGTACGCGCCAAGAGCACCAGCATCCATCGAACGCAGGCGCTCCTGGTCCTGCTGGGCAAGCGCCGCCGCCTCTGTGCGGTTGCGGTTGCGTCCCGATGCGCTTGACGCACCATCAAGCCCGGAGTAGATCGCGAGCCCGGCAAGAACAAGCACCACGGCGCTGATCATCACCTCCACGATCAGCCAGCCGCTTTCATCTCCGCCGAGGCGTCCGAGGTAGGGACGACGTGTTGACTGCGAGCCCATTGCCCCGATATCGAGGGCCAACGAGGCAAGCGTTAGAACCCATGTAAGTGCACTGACAATCGCAGGGACAGTCCCCCCGGGCGGGGCAAATGACCCAACCTCACTCCTCTCGGCTGGACGCGGGGGCGCCTCGCAGGTAGGCGTGGAGGATGTCTCGATGACCGATCCAGCCGATTACGGCGCTCCCCTCGGCCGCCAGCACCGGTAGCCCGGCCTCCTCGGTCGAGCCGAGCAAACTGGCAGCGCGCTCCAACGAGTCCCCGGCTCGCAGCGGGACGACCGGCCGCGCCAGCTCGGACGCGGTTGCGGCACCACCATCGGCAAGCGTGGTCTCGAGATCGTCCGCCGACAACACTCCTACCAATGCTTCCCCGTCGCCCGTCACTGGCAGCGTCTGCTCCGGGCTCGCCGCCAGCCGCTCGATAAGGGCCTCAAGCGGGCAGGTCTCCTACCAGCGCGCCCGGCACCGCGCGCATGGCCTCCCCCACCGTTACGAGCTGCATCGGCCCGGTGGCGCGTGGGGCATCGAGATCGATCCCGCGACGGCGAAGCTTCAGCGTGTAGATCGTGTCGCTGATGAGCACGCTGCTCAGAGTTGTCGCGGTCACCACCGCGAGCATCAGCGGCAGGATGATCGCGTAGTCACCGGTGAGCTCGATGATGATCAACACGGCGGTGATCGGAGCCCTCGCGCTGGCCGCGAACACCGCGCCCATGGCCACCAAGCTGTAGGCGCCCGGAGTCGTGACCCACCCGGGCGCGATCCCGTGAAACGCCTGTCCGAAACAAGCCCCCAGCATCGCTCCCATGAACAGCGACGGCGCGAACACGCCGCCCGATCCGCCGATCGCCATCGTGAGACTCGTCGCCAGCAGCTTCCCGGCCAGCAGCACGATCAGGAACGCGATCACGTAGTGCCCGCCCACCGCGGCCTCGAGCACGGGATAGCCGACGCCGTACATCTGCGGGAGGAGGAACAGGAGCAGGCCCAGAAGGACGCCGCCGACGCCGGGCCGCAGCCATTCTGGGCCACGCCAGACGCGATCGGCCAGGTCCTCGCTTCCGTAGAGGACCCGTATGAACGCGACTCCGACGACGGCGCAAAGGCCGCCGAGTGCGACATAGAGCAGGTATTCGCTCCCGGAGTGGACGTGAAACGCCGGCAAGCGCAGGAACGCCGCGGAGCCGAACGCGATCCGCCCGATCGCGGAGGCCGTCACCGAGCTCAGCACGACCACGGCGAAGGACTCGGTCTGGAAGTCGCGCAGGATCACCTCGAGGGCGAAGAACACCCCAGCTATGGGCGCATTGAACGTCGCCGCGATCCCGCCCGCGGCACCGCATGCCACGAGCAGCCTGAGGTTGCGCTCTGGCAGCCGGAACGCCTGGCCGACGGTCGACCCGAGCGCCGAGCCGATCTGGACGATCGGTCCTTCCCGGCCGACCGATCCCCCCGAGCCGATGCAAAGAGCCGACGCCAGCGCCTTGACCACCGCCACTCGCGGCCTGATGCGGCCACCCTTGCGGGCCACCGCAAGCATCACCTCGGGCACTCCGTGTCCCCGAGCCTCGGGCGCCCCACGAGCCAAGAGCGGTCCGTAGATCAAGCCACCGAGGATCGGAACGATCAGCAGACAGGCTCGCCCGATGCCTGGTAGCCAGGGCGGGGCGGGATGAGAATGGACGGCCACCTCTCGGTGCCCCACGAAGGCCCACGTGAACCACTCGATCAGGTACCGAAACCCGATCGCGCCAAGCCCCGCACCGACGCCGACGACGATCGCCAGCCCGATCAGGCTCGAGTTCCTGCCCCCGAAAGCCCACGCCCGGGCCCTCAGCGCGTCGGCCCGAGCCCCCGTGCCGTTTTGCACGACCGGGTCGTCAGCTTCAGCGCTTGCCACCACCCCTCAGGTGATAGTCGACCCGATGGGTCCCAGTATGTCTGCGCGCTTACAGAGCCGGCTCAGTGGGGCGAAGTTTCGGGATTAGGATCGAGCCGTGATCGTGGAGGCCAAGGTGGTTGGACGGGCCCTCGCCGAACTGCAGGTAATTGTCGACATCTCCAATGAGGAGCCCCTGCTTCACCTGGGCGTGGCCGACAGGGCCCTGTGCGAGAAGCTCCTGGTAGGCCGTCGATACCTCTTCGAGATCGAAGACAGCACCGTCGTGGGCTTCCGCCTGAGCCCTCCGTAGGCAGCGGCCCTGATCATCGCTCGGTTGATCCACCAACCACGGGATCTGGCTCGCTGACGACCGCGCGCCGAGCGAGCAACGACTCGAGCTCTTCCGGGATCGGCAGCGGTAGCAGCCACGAGCGATCCGCCCGCCTCAGCAGAAGCCCTCGCCTACGCAAGACGCCGAGCGCATTCGTGACTGATGGACGCTGTGCGCTGACGAGTTTGGCGAGCGTCATGTGCGTGAGCGGCAGCTCCAGCCGAACACCCTCGCTGGAAACTCGCCCCCAGCGTTGCGCCAGATCCCAGAACAACAACAGCAGCCTGTCCTCGATTCGACCCTGATGGCAGATCGCGTGATTCACCGCCAGCCCATGTATGCGCCAGACAGCGCGCAGGGCCACGCGGCCCAGGATCTGAGGCCATTCCGCCACACGAGCGCAGAATCCACCGTCAAGAATGGCCAAGCGCGCCGGCGCCAGGACCGTCCAACGAAGCCTGCCGTTCAGCGGTGAGAGATCGCTCGCCCGGATGTCCCCTGGGTGGATCAGGTCACCCGCGCCGATCAGCTCCGCCGCGCTCGTACCCGCCACCTCGATCTCCCTCAGCATCAGCCCTTCCAGAACCAGGAAACCGATCAGGCCTGGATGACTAACGCGCCGCGAGAGCACCCCCTCGTTGCCCACGCTCACGGTCAGGACCGACGTGACGACCCGCTCGGCCGCCCGAACCTCCTCGTCCGCCGATAGATCCGATCCGAGGTCCGGATCCTCAATCAGCAGCCGCACGGAACGATCCGAATCGAGCATCACCCGCGCCATCATTCTCCATCAGGTCAGGTTGTAGGCGATCTGACGCCCCGCGGGTAAGCGCGCTGACCTTCCCGGAAGCGCGCCTGTGCGACGTCAGATTGCGGACGAATTTGTTCGATCCGTCTCGCCCTCCCTGCGGCCGGCTGCTCACGGAGTGCTGGTTGACGTGTTGACACGAACAGCGCCGTATTCGACGGCTGCTCGGGCTTCCGGAGCGTGGTGCTGCGGGACATAGTGCTGGCTGCTGTGCCCGGCACGACGGGGCTGATCGACATCACCGAGATCGTCGGCAACAACTCGGAGCTCGGCTCCCAGACTTCGCAACCGCGTTCGGAGCAATATCGCCGTCGCGCTCGGGATTCTCGTAGGAACGCTGGTGGTCAGGGCGGCCGCCATCACCCATCAGCGCATCGGGCGACCAATCTTCCAGCGCGGCTAGGTCGCCATCAGTCGGCGACGCGCGACGATCACTTTGCCAGGCGCGCGGCGCGCCTGGATGATGGGGGGCGTGAGCGGGATCGACAAGGACGTCGCGGTCGTGGCCGTGGATGTCTTCGGCACGACGGTCGACTGGCGTACGGGGTTGACGCGCGCCGTGACCGAGATCACTGCGGCGAGCGGGGTTTCGGTGGACGCCGGCGACCTGGTGGACGACTGGCGCGGTCGCTACCTGCCCACCGTGGAGCTGATCCAACGCGGCGAGCTCCCCTGGATGAACCTCGATGGCGTCCATCGCCACTCGCTCGACGAGTTGCTCAGCGAGCGCGACCTCGACGCGGCCTTCGACGAGCCGGAGCGCGAGCGGCTGGTGCTCGCCTGGCATCACCTACCGCCTTGGAGCGACGCCGCGATGGGTCTCGCGCGGCTCCGTGAGCGCTGCGTCGTCGCGGCGTTCTCGAACGGCGGGTTCGCGCTCCTGACGACGCTGGTCAAGTCAGCGTCGCTGCCCTTCGACTGCATCGTGTCGGCGGAGCTGTTCCGCTGCTACAAGCCCGACGTGCGGTCCTACCGCGCGGCGGCGCGGCTGCTGGACCAACCGCCCGAGCGGTGCCTGATGGTCGCCTGCCACGCCTGGGACATCCAGGGGGCTCGCGCCGCGGGGCTGGCCACCGCCTTCGTCGAGCGCCCGTCCGAGAAGGGGCCGCACCGGAAGGGCGACCGGCCTGCCGACGCCGATGCGGACATCGCGGTGTCGAGCTTCGAGGAGCTGGCCGACGCCCTCGAGGCCTGAGGGTCGGGCCCCTCCGCCAGCTGGCGCACCATGCTCACCGTGTCGAGGTAAACGCGGACCTGCTGGAACCGCCCGTCGCGAAACCGAATAGAGGTTGCACGTCTCGAGGTGCACGGGCCTGCCGGCGGTGGTGGTGGTCGCCTCGAACACGATCTCCGAGATCCCCGGTCGCCATCACCGATCACCTCGACACCCGATCCAGGGCCTCGGCGAAGCGCCGGACGTGCTCAGCGAAGAACACCCTTGGGCTCCGTGGCCGACCACCCGCGCCTCCTAGCACGGAAGTAACTCGACGACCAGCCGCACGGCGCTTGTGAAGTACTACTCAGCGCCCTCGCAGCCATTGGGTGGCCGTTAGGCCTCGTTCGGGATCAGCTTCGGCGCGAGAGCGATGCTGCTGCCTCGAGGACGAGCGCGGGCTCGGTGCGCTTGGAGTAGTCGGGTTGGACGTCGAGCCATGCGATCTCGCCGTCGCCGTCGATGAGGACGACGGTGGGCATGGGGATCGCTCGGGTGCCGTCGGCGTTCACCTCCGCGAGATCCAGGCCGAGTTCGGCCTGGGCTTTGCGTGTGTCCTCGCTCGGACCGCTGAGGATGTCGAGTTGCGAGGCGATCTGGTTGCCGGGGTCCGACAGGACGGTCAGGCGCAGCTGATGGTTCTGTTGGATCGTGATCGACCCGTCGGGCCTTTGCGGGCTCACCGCGATCAGGCGAATCCCGTCACGGGCGAGGGGCTCGAAGAGCTCGCGATCGTAGGTACGCAGCGCGACGTTGCAGTAGGGGCACCACGCGCCGCGGTAAAAGACCGCGACCGCCGGAGCGCCCTCACGCGCGGCCGTGAGCGAGGTGGGGCGCCCGTGGACGTCGAGCAGCTCGCCGTCTGGCATCGCTGCGGGCGGGCTGGGCACTCCCTCGGGTGGGCCGCCTGCGCCAAGTCGCCTCTGTTCCGCGGCGAAGCTCGCGGCCACGTGCTCGGGCAGCGGCGGCCGCTTCGAGAGCGAATCGCGGATCTCGTCGGCCATCGTGGAGCTGTGCATTGCTGTCCTCTCGTGCCGCTGAAGGTGGTCGGTTGCTGGACCGCGCGGTCCATTCTTTCACAGTTTTGGACCGTTCAGTCCACCAACGGGCTAGACTGGCGGCATCGAGCGAATGCCGGACACGCCCAAGGGCAGGAAGACTCGCGAGCGGATCGTGCTGACGGCCGCGGGGCTGGTCGCGGAACGCGGCGTGGCGCAAACGTCGCTCGACGACGTCCGAACGCGCGCCAAGGTCTCAAAGGGTCAGCTCTACCACTACTTCCTCGACCGCGACGACCTGATCAACGCCGTCGCCCGGTCCACCTGTGCGTCGGTCCTCGAGCGGCAGGCGGACACGCTGGCCGGATTCGATTCGCTCGCGGGCATCGAGCGCTACCTCGACGCGGTCGTCGCGCTGCAGGAGCAGCGTCAGGGCCGCGGCGGATGCCCGATCGGATCGCTCGCGGGCCAGATCGCCGACAGCAACCCGGAGGCCCTCCTTGCGTTGGCCGACGGCCTCGGGCAGTGGGAGAACTCGATGCGCACTGGACTCGAGCGGATGAAGGCGCAGGGGCTGCTGAGAGCCGACGTGGACCCCACCTCCCTCGCGACCCAAGCGCTGGCCGCGCTCCAGGGCGGCTTGCTGCTCACCCAGGTCCGGCGCGACCCCGGCCAGATACGAGCCGCGGCGGACGGCGTTCTTGCGCTGATACGCGCCGCGTTTCCAACCGACACCGAAGGGAAGAGATGACCGACTCGATTCAGCCGTCCCGCAGCGCTTCGAATGGCGCGCCCGCCGAGGCGGCGCCGATCTCCGAGCGCGTACTGATGCATACAGAGGCGCGTGTCGCGGTCACGAACTCGCCCGACAAGCTCGTCACCCTCCCCCACTCGGACACGGCAGTGCCAATGGGCATGCACGACGAGCTCGCCGACTTCTACGGCGCCGCGCCCGGATCCTTCACACCGCACGCCAGCACCCTCGACTACGTGGTCGGCGCACTCACCGCATGCCTGGCTGGCACGTTCAAGCGGGCGCTCGGCGCGCGCGGTGTAGCGATCTCCCCTGAAGCGCTCGAAGTCCGCGGCACCGGCGAGATCATGAAGGACGGGGACGTGCCCGTCATCCGCCGCGTGTCAGTCGAGTACACGCTGTCCGGCACCAGTCCCGAGCAGCGCGAGTGCGATCGAGCGCGCTCACGAGTTCCACCACCGCGGCTGCGCCGTATCACGCACCCTCGAAGCGGCAATCGAAATCAACACCAGCCTGGTACTCGTGACTCCCCCGGCGGCCGACTAGTTTGTCGCCGGCGCCTCCGGATCCGCATCTCGTTGGCCCAGCGGCCGCCCGCGAAGTGACCCGACGCGACCAGTAGTCCCACGCCCTTCACGGGGCCGCGAGGGTGGTCCTTGACGAGCAAACATCGCCCGATGACCCGAATGGCGGTCACCACACCAGAGCGGGGTGCCGCATAGGCGCCGGCCCACCCACCCCCACCGGGGTCGGCATGTGGCCGTCCCCACGGGCGACAGCCCGGCGCCCAGGCGGCCGTCCGCCGAGTGGGTCCGGCTGGCGCCGAGCGTGGGGGTCGAAGGGCGACCGATCGTCTGGGTGGACGCGTGTTGGCTCAGCCTGAGGCGTCATGGTCTTACCGACGCTACGGCACGGCGGGTACTCGCTCTGACGTGCCGACGGGCCAAGCGGGACGGTTGGGCAGGTCTGGCCCTTGGCGGTGGGCGAGTCGAGGGTCCGGGCGGTCACGGCCACCCCGATGCCTTGGCCGCTGACGGGGAGGGCATGTTGATCTTGGAAATTGCCCGAGGCATCGGTCTCTCGTGGCGCCCGTAAGGCGGTCGGGCTTGGTCAGCCCTGGTCGCCTGCGTCGATGCCGACGCCGGTGTACTGGACCGCTGCTCGAACGGTCCTGGAGAGCTTGCCCGCCGCGTCGTGCTGCGGGACGTGGTGGACGTAGATCATCGTCGTCTGGATGTCCGCGTGGCCCATGTACGCCTTGACGTCTGAGAGGGGGAAGACCTGGACGGCGAGCGTGCCGAAGGTGTGGCGCAGGTCATGGAAGCGAATGCGTTTAAGGCCGGCGCGCTCGAGAGCCTTGGTGTAGCGGTAGCGAAGCTTTGAGTCATCAAGGAAGTTCCCGACGGAGTTGGGGAAGACCAGCTCGTCCGCAGCGGTGAACTCGTCGCGCATACTTAGGTCGGCGAGCACGGTTGCGACCTGATCGATCATCGGAACGCTGCGGACCTTGTGCGACTTCGGGTCGCCAAGCATCGAGCGGGTGAAGGACCGTCGCACGTGGAGCAGTCGCTTCTCGAAGTCGGCGTCGATCCAGCGGAGGGCGCGCAGCTCTCCCATCCGTAACCCGCTGAAAGCGGCGGTGATGTAGAGGGCAGCCTCGGTCTGAGAATCGGCCGCCGCCGCGAGCATCTCTACCTCGATTGGCGTGATTACGTCGAAGTCGCCGGTCCGGCGCACGGGCGGGCGCTCCACTCCCATCGCCGGGTTCGATTGCAGGCCCCAGACGCGTTGAGCACGCTTGAAGATGCCGCCGAGCATCACGAGGTGTTTCGTGATGGTGCGGTGGGAGAGACGGCCCTCGCGCTGGAGCCCTGCGCGGTAGTCGTCGACTCGATCGACCGTGATCGCCTCGACTGGGGTGTTCTCGCCGAACTCCGGGACGAGTGATTAGTAGGCAACGCCGCGGTAGTCGGCGACGGTTGACGACGCCCGCTTGCGATCATGTTCGACGTAGCGCAGCCACTCGAGCACGGCGTCGCCGAACGTCGCCCCGGTGCGAACCTGCCCAGGTAGCCGTCCGCGCTGCGCGTCGGCCAGGATCTCACGCAGCGCCGCTTCTGCGCTCTTCTTCGTGTACCAGCCGCGTGGGGGCCGGCCCGAGCCGCGCCACTCTGGTCCGAGCTTGCGCTTCACCTGCCGTCCGTCAGGCAAGCGGTACTTCAAGTGAAAGACGTTGCCGCGAACGCCCTGGCGCAAGACGAGGTGGCCGCTGACCCCGGACTCGGATGGCATGCAGCTGAGTATTAGGCGCCAAGCGACGCTCGCGCCGGGCCCGAAGCAGAGGAGACAGTCACAGCCAGCCCTACGTACGTTGGCGGCCCCGCGTGTGAAACCCGCCCAGCTCTTCCACGTCACAGAGCCACCGCTCGATCGCGTCTCGCCTGTAGCGGCGGTAACGGCCGAGTGTGACCGTGGGGATGCGGCCAAGGCGCGACTGCTCGTACACCCAGCTCTTGGGCACGCTGAGAAGTCGCGCGACGTCCTCGGCGGTGAGGAGGGCGCGCTCCTTCGAGGGCTCGGCGGCGGTCGCGACGCTGGGGAGGTCAGGCGCGTCCATTCACATCTAGAGACCGGCCGGGAGACCTGTCGGCCCCTTCGGTCGCGACCGTCCGCGCAACCGGCAGTCGTTTTATCCCGCCGCAGCGAGCGCCTAGCGTCGGAGCTCATCCACGCCAGAAGCACCTCCACCAAGACACATGCCAGACGACCCCCGAGCCCTCACGCCCTCACTCCCAACATCAACACCCACCGCCCTAAAAGTGGAACCCACCTAAAACAGTCTCCGTCGAACCCAGCCCAGCCCACTCCATCCACGCTCCCCCGTCCCCCACTGACCTTCCTTCCGCTTTCCGCCTTTGCTGCCCCGCCAGGTTTACCTGGGGGGTCGAGGAAGAGCCGTGCGGCGCGCAGCGCCGCACGGCTCTTCCTCGAAAGCCAAGGCGGGAAGTGGCCCCGCGGCCCGTCAACGGGCGGCGAGGGTGTTCGCCTCGAGAGACGAACGCCTTAGAGACGAACAGTGGACCAACACATTGAGACGAACACCCAAACGCGGTACCGGCCTCGCACGCCCTGGGCGGGGTGCCGCATGGACGCCGGCCGGTCAACCCGCCGCAGAGCGGCGGGTCGGCCTACGGCCGCCCGCGGGGTGACAGCCCGGCGCCCACGCGGCGGTCTGCTGGGCAGGTCCGGCTGGCGCCGGAGGGCGGCTTCAAAGGTGGGGTGACAAATCCCGGCGGAGCCGGGATTACGTGCTAACCCGGCGCTGCTCGGCTGGATCGTCACCGGAGGGAAACCGCGAAGCGGTTGACGAGCCGCCCGAGCCGCGCTACCGGACTGCCACCCGGTCTTTCGGTCGCCGTCGCCGTCGCCGTCCCAAGTTCAAATTGTCTGGGACGCGCAGCGGGGGGAGCTGCGTGTGCCTTGGCACCGGCCACGCAACCCGAGAGAGCGCACGTGGTAGCTATCGCGATGCCGACCATGGCGACATTGCGCGTGTGGCGCCGAAGGAGGGCTCGCGACCAGCCGCGCTGGCTGGCGACGAACCAGATCAGCCCGCCGACGCAGAGGGCGCCTGCGACGTAGAAGTTGAGGCGCAATCCGAGGAAGTGCTGCGAGGGATCAACGCGCAACGACTCCTCGAACATGCGAAAGGCGGAGTACCCCGCGACATACAAGGCGAACAGCCCAGGAGCCCGGACGCGCCCCCGTCTGCCGAGCCAGACCAGCGCAGCCGCGAGCGACAGGTCGAAGACCAGTTCGTAGAGGAAGGTCGGGTGAAATGTCGCGTACTGGACGTATCCGGCGGGCCGGTAAGCCGGATCGATCCGCAGCCCCCAAGGGAGGCTGGTGGGGCCGCCGAATAGCTCTTGATTGAAGTAGTTGCCGACCCGGCCGATCGCCTGGGCCACCAGGATCCCGGGAACGGCGGCGTCGATGAACACTCCGACCGGGGCCCCGCGGCGACGCAGCCGCCAGGCGCCGACGAGGGTGGCGAGCGCGATCCCGCCCCAGATGCCGAGGCCTCCGTCCCAGATCGCAGCGGGTCCCCACCAATGGTCCGGGATGAACTTCGGCGTCGTCAGATCGAAGTAGATCCGGCCGCCGATAAGTCCCGCCGGGACGGCCCACAGCGCGACCTCGTAGACGAGCTCCCGCGACCCGCCGACCGCGTCCCAGCGGCGGCGGGCGATCAGCACGGCCAAGCTGATCCCAATCACGTACATCAGCCCATAAACGTGCACAGACAACGGCCCGAGATGAAAGCCGTTCGCAGACGGACTTGGGATCGACGCCAGCATGCCCGGTAAATGATCTTTGCATTGACGGCGACGAGGCGGCTCTAAACACGCCCCGCGCTACCGATGTCAAGCACGACCAGCACCAGGCCCATGACCAGCAGATACCCATCCCCGTCGCGACCGTGCGACCAAGCTGGCGCGTCGATGACCGCACGGCGCACCCGCAGGCTCTGCAGATAGAGAACGAGGCTTGTGAGCGCGAAGTAGAACCCGACCGCCAGATCTCCGACGTCCCACGTCGACGTCGAGGCGGCCGCGAGCGGCATCGCCACCAGCGCGGGCAGCAGCGCTACCGCCGCGGTGTGCTGCCAGTTCGCGACTCGCCGCTGGTGCTCGGATTCACCGTTCTTCAATCCGCCCCGGCGCACGAGTCGAGAAGATACGCAGCCCGTCTCGCGCTCTGCGCACCTGCGGCAGGCCAGCGACTTGTTCAGCCTCAACACAGCCCTCCTCCTCTGCCTGCTCGGCTTGGGAGTGGGAGTGTTCGGGACGCTGGTCGGCGCCGGCGGCGGCTTCATCCTCACACCGATCCTGCTGCTCGCGTATCCGCACAGCAGCCCGGAGCTGATTACGGCGATCAGCCTGGTCGTCGTCTTCTTCAACGCAAGCTCCGGCACCGCCGCCTATGCGCGCCAGCGGCGGATCGACTACCGCTCGGGCCTCATCTTCGCCGCCTGCACGCTGCCCGGATCGGTGCTCGGCGTGCTCGCGGCCAACCGGGTCTCGCGGCCAACCTTCGACGTGATCATGGGCGCCGCCCTGCTCGCACTCGCCCTATGGCTACTGCAGAGCGGCCGCCGCACCGATGAGCCGAGCAGGCGCGGGGAACCGCGCGCGATCGAGGACCGCCGCGGACACATCCACGAGTACCACGCGCACGTCCGGCTCGGCGCGGTGCTGAGCGTCGGAGTCGGGTTCGTCTCGAGCTTCCTCGGCATCGGCTGGCGGCGTGGTGCACGTGCCGCTGCTCGTGGGCCTGCTTGGCTTCCCAACCCACATCGCCACCGCCACCTCCCACTTCGTGCTCGCCTTCATGTCGCTCGTCGCCACCCTCACGCATATCGCGACAGGCAGCTTCCGCCACGGCGTCGGGCTCAGACGCGCCCCGCGCTCTCAGCAGGCGTCGTGGTAGGCGCGCAGGTCGGAGCGCGGCTCTCCCAGCGACTCAGCGGCGCGCACATCGAGCGCCTCCTCGCACTCGCACTGGTCGCGCTCGGAATCCGCCTCATCCTCAGCGTCGTGCTCTAGCCACAGCGCGAGGACTCCTCAATCAGAAGGTCCCTCACCACGCCCGATCGCGAACACGACGCCCGCGAGATGCCCAGCGCGACCCGCCTCGAGAGCGGCTGCAATCGTGGCAGGTGGTCTGTCTGAAGATCATGCTGCGTGTCCGAAGTGAACGTCCGGGAGCAGCCGATGCGCCCAGCGTGGCGCCCACCAGGCCCAGCGGCCCAGCAGCCTCAGCATCACCGGGACGAGCAGCAGTCGCACGAGGAAGGCGTCGAGCAGCACCGCGACGCCGAGGATCACGCCCATCTCCTTGGGCGGCAGCGGCCCGGAGAGGGCGAAGGTGAAGAACACGGCGACCATCACGGCGGCCGCGGCGAAGATCACGCGCCCGGAGTGCGCGACTCCGCCGATCATCGCCTCCCGCGGCTCGCCGGTGCGATCCCAGTGCTCCTTCGCCGAGCTTAGGAGGAAGACGGTGTAGTCCATCGAGATCGCGAAGATCATCGCGAAGAAGAACACTGGTCCCCAAGCGTCCAGGAAGCCCTGCGGCTCGAAGCCCAGCAGCGCGTGGAGCGCACCGCCCTGGAAGATCCACCTGGCCACGCCGAACGCGGCACCGGTGGCGAGCAGGTTGGTGACCACTCCCACAGCCGCGATCAGCGGCGCCTGGAGCGCGACGAGGAGGAGCAGGAAGCCGAGGCCGAGCACGACGCCGATCACCAGCGGCGTCCTCGCGGCGAGCGCCTTCTCGAGGTCATGGTTCTCGGCCACGGCCCCGCCGACGAGCGCGCCCTGCAGGCAGCACCGCGCGCAACCGGTCGATCGTTCGCCCAACCGCCCGGTCGGAGGGGTCCTGCTTCGGTATCGCCTGAATCAGCGCGAGCCCGCCGGAGCCGCGCTGGACCGGCATTACCTGCGCGATGCCCGGATCCCGCCTGGCGAGATCGCGCGACCTGCCGGGCCTGACTCGACGAGGCGACGAGCTGGAGCGGCCCGGTAGCACCGGGGCCGAAGGCTGCCTGGACCTGGTCGTACCCCTGGCGCGAGTGAGTCACCCGATGGGACGACCTTGATCGAGGGCATGCCGGTCTCCAGCCCGAGCGACGGGCAGGGCAGAGCGACGAGTACCGCCACGGCCCCGATCGCGTACGGCCACGGGCGGCGCCAGAGGCGCTCTCCCCACGCAGCGAAGCGCGGCGAGCGGTGCTCACCGGAATGCGCCCAGGGCAACGACAGCTTGTCGACCCGGGGGCCGAGCTTGGCCAGCACGGCCGGCAGCAGGGTGAGCGTCGCCGCCAGCACGAAGATGACCGCGAGCATGATCCCGAGGCTCATCGAGCGGAAGGCGGGGCTCGGCACGAGCATCACCGCGGTAAGCGAGATCAGCACCGTCACGCCGGAGAACAGCACCGCCTTGCCGGCGGTGTCCATCGTCACCGCGGTGGCCTCCTCCGCGCTCAGGCGTCGAACCGAAGAACGCAGCGCGGAAGCGCATCACGACGAACAGCGCGTAGTCGATTCCGAGCGCAAGGGCGAACATCAACGCGAAGTTCATCGCCCAGATCGAGATGTCAAGTACCTGCGTGCCGAGGTAGAGCGAGCCGGCGGCCGCCATCAGACCGATGATCGTAAGCATCAGCGGAAGCCCGGCGGCCACCAGAGAACCGAAGGCGAGCACCAGGATGCGCCATGGTCACCGGCCAGGAGATGACCTCCGACTTCAGCATCGCCGACCTGTTGGCCTCGTTGAAGTCCGACCACATCCCGGACGCCCCCGTGAGGTCCACGCTCACATCGCCGCCGCCGAGCGCTCGCGAGCTTCGACTTCAGCGAATCGGCCGCGCGAACCATCTCGTTCGCGTTCCGCGCTGCCCCGGCCTGGATCACGGCGGTGTGCCCGTCAGCCGAGATCGACGACCCGGGCCCGCGGCGCGACGACGGTGCTCACGGCGCGGGTTGGCCGCCAGCATCCGCTCGGCCCCGGTCAGCGCGCGCTTGAAGCCGGATCGCCGACCGTCTGCGAGGGCGACTGCACGACGACCATCAGCCCGTAGCTCGACAGCCCGCTGAAGTTCCTGTCGATCAGCTGCCGGGCCTTCACCGACTGCGAGCCGCCGGCCTCCCAGCCGGCCCCGGAGAGCGCCTTCTCCACCCGCGGGGCGAGCGCGCCGAGGCCCAGCGCGACCACGAGCCAGGCCGCGAGCGACGACACGGAAGTGCGTCGCGGTCCAGCGTCCGAGCCGCCCGATTGGACCGACCTGGCTCAACGGGGCCTCACATCCGCCGGCGGGTAGACGGCGGAGCGCAGCCCAAACACACGCCGAATGACGATCGACGCGGGACACGCCCCGAGAACCACATACAGCCACTGGTTCACCCCGACGAAGGCGGTCAGGACAAGGAACCACAGCGAGACCAGCGCCACCAGCACGACGCTCAGCAGCGTGACGCTGCCCGCCATCGCGAACAGCACGCGCTCGAGCGGCCAGCCGGAGTCGACGGCACAAGCGCGCCTCATGCGTGAGTGCCTCCGCTGAGCGCGGCATCGAGCTCCGAGAGCTGGCGGCGCAGACCGCCGCACACCTGCTCGCAGAGCTCGAACACGCCGGGATCTGCGATCGCGTAACGGGCGTAGTTGCCCTCCTTGGTACGGCTCACCAGGCCAGCGCCGAGGAGCACTCCAAGGTGCTTCGAAACGTTCTGCTGCGAACCGCCGGTGACGTCCTGCAGCTCCTGAACGGTGGCCTCACCATCGCGAAGGTGATCGAGCAGCTTGATACGCATCGGCTCGCCGAGCACGCGAAAGCGCTGGGCGATCATGTCCACGAGCGGGTCCGGAAGAGGGTGTGGGACCTGCAGAGCTTGGGTCATGACGCGAGAGTAGCACAACTCCACCGTTGTACAGCCGTACCCTCGTTTAGTTGTGCACTGATGCGCCAGGCGTTGGCCGACGACGGCCTGTTCGAGGTTCCATGGCACGTCGGCCACCGTCCCAGCGATCGCACTCGCGCCGGAGGTGCTCGCCGTGTCGCGAGCTCGAGGTGGTTGCCCCCAACGTGAACCTCCACGGAGCCTGAGCGCCCTGGATTCGGGGCTTAGCGTCTGCGCCTAGCGGCTACCACTTCTTGTTCTTGCAGCCGCCGGTCGTGCCGGTGCATTTGCGAGCGATCGCGCCGGTCTTGGCGTTCTTGACGATCTTGAAGACGTTCGTCGAGGTTGACTTCGCCGCCACCGTGTAACCCGTATCACTGACCGCGGTGACCCGCACTTCTCCGGGATGAGAGCCGAGCGGCAGACCGGTGTCGGTGCCGACACAGCTGCCTCCGGTGCCGGGGCCAATGTAGGTGTTGTCGTCGGTGAAGCAGAACTCGAGCTGCTCGGCGAGATTGCGGGCGTCGGACTTGGCCCTTGTGTCCTGAGCCCTGGCGCTCTGGTCGAGGAAGTTGGGGAGCGCGATCGCGGCAAGTACGCCAATGATCAGGACCACCACGAGGAGCTCGATCAGGGTGAAGCCCGACTCCTCGCGCAATGAATCGACGCGGCGCGGGTTCGTGCCCTCCTTCCAGCGTGGGCGAGACATAGGCTCGTTATCGCCGTGTCTTGCCTTTCCACTTGAGGCGGACGGTAAGAGTGCTGACAGTGCTACTCAGCGGCGCGGCAGTCCGCGCCGTCGCGAAGGCGCGTCCGCTCGGGCTCGTAGTCGAGCTCGAACCACACACGCGTCTTGCCGTGTTCGCGCGTCATACCCCAGCGGCGCGTGAGTCGCTCAACGAGGAACAGGCCAAACCCAGCCCCGGGAGGACTGCCCATCGCCCCGGGCGCAGGGACGACGCCGCCACCGCCGTCGGTCACTCGAACGCACAAGTAGCCGTCCTTAGGGGTCAGGGCGAGTCTGATCTCCTCCTGCGAGCCGGAGTGGCGCACGGCGTTCGCGACGATTTCCGTTACGGCCAGCTCGAGCTTCGCGCGCTGGTCGGCAGCCATCGAAGCCGGGGCCACGTCCGACGCAAGACGCCGCGCCTCAGGCACCGACGCCGGGTCACAGGGAAGGTGGTGCACGTGCACCGACAGGCGGTCGGTGGCCTGGGGCATGCCCGGAATCTTATGACCCCTCTGGACGGAGCGCGAGGGCAGCCGCTTCGCACAAGACCGACACGTGATGTACGCGGGCAGAAGTCATTTCGAGGCGACTTCTGCCCACGCGGATTGGAAGTCATTTTCTGCGGCTGAATTGCGACCAAACGCCCGCCAAACGCCCGCAAAATGCGCCAAAACCGCCCAAAGCCGGACTCCGCCCCAACAGCGGAATCCGGCTTGTTATCGGGCCTCCCTGGGTTGACTCCGGAGGCAGAAGTCGCTGGTTCGAATCCAGCCGGGCTCAGTAGGTCAGCTTCCGGAGTGGCCATGCGGCGGTAGAGAAAGATGCAGGCTGGAACGCCGGTGGGTACCTAGCGCGGGGCTGCGACGCTTGGCGATCCATCACCGTGTTCCCTCTCGTAAGCGTGCGGGACGATGACTTCTGCGGCGTCGGCGGCGCTCATGTCGGGGTAGAGCGCTCGCACGGTGACCAGCGCGACCACGCCACCGACGAGCTGTGCGGCGATGAAGCCTGGGACGGAGGCGGGTGCGATGCCGGCGAAGGTGTTGGAGAACATGCGTCCGACGCTGATCGCGGGATTGGCGAAGCTGGTTGAGCTGGTGAAGAAGTAGGCGGCGCCGATGTAGGCGCCCACCGCCGCGGGCGCGCTGGCGAGGCGTCTGGTGCGGGCGAGCGAGAAGATCACGAGCAGCAGCCCGGCGGTCGCGATCACCTCGCTGAGCAGGTGGGCTGGCGACGCTCGGTGCTTGGTGGAAATGCTGATCGCGGCCTTGGCGAACATGCCGTTGGCGAGGATCGCGCCGGCGATGCAGCCGGTGACCTGGGCAGGCAGGTAGGCGAGTGCGTGGCGCCAGCGGATGCCGCCGAAGCTCGCGTCTACGAGCGAGACGACGGGGTTGAAATGTGCGCCCGAGACGGGCCCGAACATGAGGATGATCGTGAACAGGCCCGCTGCGGTGGCGGCCGCGTTCTCGAGCAGTTGCAGCCCGGTGTTGCCGGGTGAGAGCTCCTGCGCTGCGATTCCCGAGCCGATCACGACGGCGGCGAGCAGCGCCGAGCCGAGGAACTCGGCGAGCAGGCGGCGTCCCAGCGGGGGTGAGGCGGTCACGTGGTGCCGGTGAGCGCGTCGCAGTGCTCTTTGCGTAGGCACTCGCGCGTCTGGCGGTGGGCGAGGGTGATGATGTGGGAGCGCACCGGCACGTCGTCGTAGCGCGCGAGCACCGCGTCTGCGCAGTCTCGGATCTCCTCGGGTGTGTGCTGTGCCTCGAACTCCTGCGCAAGCGTCGGCAGCAACTGGGTGAGGCGGAACTGGTGCGCGGTCGGGTCGGTGCGGATCGCGTCGAGCTTGTCCTCGACGAGTTCGCGCACGTGCTGCTCGATCCCGTCCCGGATCGCGCGCACCTCGGCGAGCGGCCGGCCCGCGGGGTCTGGGATGTCCCAGGCCTCGACCATCGTCGGCACGTATGGGCACGCGTCCCCGCACCCCATCGTCAGCGCCCAATCGGCGTGTAGCTGCATCTCGCGCGTCAGCCGCCTGGGCTTGACGCCGCTGAGGTCGATGCCGACCTCGCGCATCGCGTCGATGACCACCGGCCACACGTGTGCCGCTGGACTTGTGCCGGCCGACTCAGCACGCACATCCGGCGGCGCGTAGCGGTCGAAGAACGCCTGGGCCATCTGCGAACGACCCGCGTTGTGGTTACAGACGAACAGCACGTACTTCATTGCTCTCCCTCCTCAGGCTGCGAGCAGCAGCTTGTCCGCGAACTCCCCGGGCAGGCCCGCGCGGCGGACCTCGTCGGCGACCGCTTCGGCGTCGTAGCCGACCCGCTCGATCGTCACCTCGACGTCCTGCCCGGCAGGGCGCAGGACGGCGAACGCCCCGCGCGGGTCGCCGTCCTTGGGCTTGCCGACCGAGCCGCAGTTGACGAAGCGCACCCCGCCGAAGTCGTTGACCCAGGGCTTGTGGGTGTGGCCGAACACCAAGACCCGGGCTTCCTCGGCCGCCGCCAGCCGCTCGTACAACGAGGCCGGCTTGTCCTCGAACAGGTACTCGTTGACCTTGCGCGGCGAGCCGTGAACCAGGTGGACCGGCACGCCGCCCACGTCGAAGCGCAGGTCGAACGGCAGCTCGCGCATGAAGTCCTTCGACGCCTGGTCGGTGTGGGCGAGAGTCCAGTCGACCGATTGCTGGCCGAGCTCGCGGTCGTGCTGGTCGATGTAGGCGCAGCCGCAGTCCTCGAGGTCGCGGGCGATCGCGTAGTCGTAATTGCCGTAGATCGTCGGGATGCCGCGCTCCTCGATCAGCGCGCACACCTCGTTCGGACTGGGCCCGTAGCCCACCAAGTCCCCGCCGCAGTAGACCCGCTCGACGCCCAGCTCCTCGATGCGCCCGAGCGCCGCCTGGAGCGCTGGCAGGTTGCCGTGGATGTCGGTGATGACAGCGACGCGGTCTGGGCTGGCCATCGGCTCGATCTTATCGATTGACAACTGACGATTCAATAGATATAAGTGCATCGATGAGCGTCGATTTGGAACTTACGCCCAAGCAGAAACGCGCGCCCGGTGAGCCCTGCTGCGAGCCGGTCGTCTACCCCGACGTCGAGCGCGCCCAAGCCGTGCGCATGGCCGAGGTCGCCAAGGCGCTCGGCGACCCGATCCGCCTCCAGCTCGTCGATGTGCTGCGCAAGCACGCCGGCAAGGTCTGCGTCTGCGAGCTCGTGCCGCTGTTCGAGGTCTCCCAGCCGACGCTCTCCCACCACCTCAAGAAGCTGCGCGACGCGGGCATCGTGGACTCCGAGCGCAGCGGCCTGTGGGCCTACTACTACGTCATTCCCGAGGCGCTCGAGGAGCTGAGCGCATGGCTGACCCCGTCCTGAACGCAACCGACACAAGGCCGGCAACGCGACACGATCTCGACCGCGTGGCTGAGATTTACAACCAGGGCATCGCTGATCGGGTCGCGACCTTCGAGACCGAACCGCGCCAAGCTCGTGACCTCATCCCCTGGCTCAGCGGCCCAGGACCGTTTCTGGTTGCCGAACGCGACGGCCTGGTCATCGGCTTCGCCCGCGTGGGCGCGTACTCGGACCGTTGCGTCTACGAGGGAGTCGGCGAACACGCCGTCTACGTCGATCGTCATGCCCGCGGCGCGGGCGCCGGCACCCAGCTACTGACCGCGCTCGCAGAGGCAGCCGAGCGGGCCGGCTACTACAAGCTCACCAGCCGCGTGTTCACCGAAAACCAGCCCAGCCTGCGCGCCCATGAGCGCGCCGGATTCGAGCGCGTCGGTGTGCAACGACGTCACGGAAAGCTCGACGGAACCTGGAAGGACTGCGTGCTGCTCGAACGCGTGCTCGGAGAGGCCGCCGCCACGAACGACTGCTGCTCACCTGCCGCCCAGGCCACCTGTTGCGAACCAGGGGCAAAGGACGATTGCTGCGGCGAGCCGCAAGCGGGTGGCTGCGGCTGTGCCGCCGGTCACGAGGGCAAGGACGAAATCCAGCTGGTCGAGCGCAATGAAGGAGCCGCCCGCACGCCGAGGCTCAGCGACTACGTCCGCGAGAGCGTGCGCGAGCGCTACGCCGCGGCAGCGATCGCCGCGACCAGCGGGGCGTCCGCCTGCTGCGGTGAGGCGACCCCGATCACGGACGAGCAGCGCGAGTGGTTCGGACCCACGTTGTACGACCCGGGCGACCGCGAGGCACTCCCGGACGCGGCGCAGCTCGCCTCGCTCGGATGCGGCAACCCGACCGCGGTCGCCGAGCTGCACGAGGGCGAGACCGTGCTCGACCTCGGCTCCGGCGGTGGCATCGACGTCCTCCTGTCCGCCCGCCGCGTGGGCCCAACCGGCAAGGCCATTGGCCTCGACATGACCGACGAGATGCTGGACCTCGCCCGCGCAAACGCCGCCGAAGCCGCCGTCGAGAACGTCGATTTCCTCAAGGGCTACATCGAAGCGCTGCCGCTCGAGGACGAGACCGTCGACGTCGTGATCTCAAACTGCGTGATCAACCTCTCGGCCGACAAGCCGCAGGTCATCCGCGAAGCCGCTCGCGTGCTGCGCCCGGGCGGGCGGTTCGCGGTCTCGGACGTGATTCGCGACCCGGACATGGACGACGTGACGCGCGCCGATATGGAACAGTGGACCGGCTGCGTCGCGGGCGCCCTCACTCGCGACGAGTTCGAGCGTGCCCTCGCCGCCGCCGGCCTGGCGGACATCGAGATCACCGAAACCCATCGCGTGCACACGCACGCAGGCTCGGCCATCATCCGCGCCCGCAAGCCCTGACCTCCCCGCGCGTAATTACGTCCGTGGCGGCGAAAACCGCCCTCATGAGCGGTTTTCGCCCGCCCCAGCGACGCTGGGGCCAAAGTGCTTGACTCCTGCTTGACCCCGAGCGTTTTGTGACTCCAGTGCAGCGGCCCCCTCGAACCAGTGACCCCAGCTTGTCGACACGGTGGTATCGGTCCGGGTGACCCGCTCCAGACGTCGCCGAACCCGGGCTCGGCGCTCTTGACGAATCAGTAAGAGTCCCAGGCAACCGCCCGGTCCTGGAGCGCCCCGCTCCGACGGTTCGGGACCAATTAGGGACCAATTTGATTTGCGTCAAACAGTCGAACAATCCATTTTCGGCTCTGCACCTGGGGTCCGAAGGTGGGCCAGGAAGGACTCGAACCTTCGACCTACGGATTATGAGTCCGCTGCTCTAACCAACTGAGCTACTGGCCCGGTCGGTCGCCAAGCTAGCAGTGGGGGCGGCCGCCCGCTAGTAGGTTTCGCACGTGAGCTTTCCCTGGCCTGAGAGCGCGCCCACCGCGGAGCAGAGGGCCGCCTTCCGAGACGCCGAGCCGGCTCCCTTCTGGCTCGCCACCCTTCCGCAGCGCGAGCCCCACCCCGCCCTCGAGGGCCCCACCGCGACCGACCTCTGCATCGTCGGCGGCGGCTTCACCGGGCTGTGGGCCGCGCTCCACGCCAAGCGGGAGGACCCCAACCGGGACATCGTCGTGCTCGAGGCCGCCACGATCGGCTACGGCGCGAGCGGCCGCAACGGTGGCTTCTGCATCGCCTCCCTCACGCACGGCACGGGCAACGGCATCGCCAGGTTCGAGGACGAGGTGCCCACCCTCGAGCGCCTCGCGGTCGAGAACTTCACGGGCATGAAGGCCGACCTGGCCAGCCACGGGATCGACTGCGACTTCGAGGAGACCGGCGACATCCTGGTGTGGCTCGAGCCCTACCAGGAGGAGTCGGTCGAGGAGGAGGTCGAGCTGATGCGGCGCTTCGGCCACGAGGTCGAGATCTTCGACCGCGAGCAGATGCAGAGCGAGGTCGCCTCTCCCCTCTACCGCGGCGGGATCTGGGACAAGACGAACTCGGCGGTGCTCGACCCGGGCAAGCTCGCGGACGGCCTGCGGCGGGCTGCGATCGCCCTCGGAGTGCGGATTCACGAGCACACCCCGGCCACCGGGCTGAGCGCAGGCCTGGTCCGGACCCCGAACGGCAGCGTGAGCGCCAACAAGACCCTCCTCGCCACCAGCGCCTACAAGCCGCTCCTGCGCGAGATGCGCCGCTACGTCGCACCGGTCTACGACTACGCGCTGATGACCGAGCCGCTGAGCAGCGAGCAGAAAGGCGCGATCGGCTGGAACCGGCGCCAGGGGGTCGGCGACAGCGCCAACCAGTTCCACTACTACCGGCTCACAACGGACAACCGCATCCTGTTCGGCGGCTACGACGCGGTCTACCGCTACGGCGGCCCCGTCAGGCCCGACCTCGACGACGACGAGCACAGCTTCGCCATGCTCTCGCAGCACTTCTTCACCACCTTCCCCCAGCTCGAGGGCATCAGGTTCAGCCACCGCTGGGGCGGGGCGATCGACACCTGCAGCCGCTTCTCCGCCTTCTTCGGCACGGCCCACGGGGGCAGGACGGCCTACGCGCTCGGCTACACCGGCCTGGGAGTCGCCTCAACCCGCTTCGGGGCCCAGACCGCGCTCGACCTGCTCGACAAGCGGGAAACCGAGGCCACGAGGCTCAAGTACGTGCAGACCAAGCCCGTCCCCTTCCCACCGGAGCCGCTCCGTTACGCGGTGATCCAGCTGACGAGAAACCGCCTCGACGCCGCCGACAAGAACCAGGGCAAACGCGGGCTCTGGCTGAAGACGCTCGACCGCCTGGGCCTGGGCTTCGACAGCTAGCTGAGTGGCGCGCCGGGCCCGCATCTAGCATTCTGGACGCAGATGGGGAAGGCGCCTGAGCACCTGAGGACGCTGGTCGACCGCTTCGACCCGGCGGTGTTCGACGCCCCGGACGGCAAGGCGACGATCCGGCTCGAGACTCGCGACCAGGCGGCGTGGGACGCCCGCATCGAGGGCAGGCGGGCCAAGCTCGTGCCCGCGAGCGTACGACCGTCCCGACGCCCTGCTCTCGGCCGACGAGGCCACCTGGCGCGCGATCACAGAGGACGTCCGGGGCGGGATGGCCGCGTACCGCAAGGGCAAGCTCAGCATCCGCCACAACATGCACCTCGGCGTGGGCCTGCTGGCGGCCACCAGCGGGAACACCCAGCCGGGGCGGCTCGAGTTCAAGCGAACCAAGACCGCCAAGGGCACCTTCTCCTACCTGGAGGCCGGCCAGGGCGAGCCGATCCTGCTTCTCCACGGCCTCGGCGGCACCAAGGCCTCCTTCCTGCCCACCGTGTCGGCGCTCGCGGACGAGTACCGGCTGATCGCTCCCGACCATCTCGGCTTCGGCGAGTC
Source organism: uncultured Thermoleophilaceae bacterium (assembly GCA_963729205.1). Classification (GTDB taxonomy): domain Bacteria; phylum Actinomycetota; class Thermoleophilia; order Solirubrobacterales; family Thermoleophilaceae; genus JAICJR01. The sequence goes on along the minus strand of CAVSNA010000016.1, from coordinate 29,441 downwards.
CGACAAGCCGATCGCCGCCCCCTACGACGCCAAGTACTTCGCCGCCGGGATCACCGCGCTGATGGACGAGCTGGACATCGACCAGGCTCACGTGGTCGGCAACAGCATGGGCGGCCGCGTGGCGCTGGAGCTCGGCTTCAGCCAACCCGGACCGCGTCCGCAAGCTGGTCCTGCTCTGCCCCTCGCTCGCCTGGAGGCGCGACCGCCGCTGGCTGCCGCTCGTCAAGGTCTCCCGGCCGGAGCTCGGCCTGCTTCAGATCGCCCCGCGCGCTGCGGTCGAGGGCATCGTCCGCCGCCTCATCCCCACCGGCATGGACGACTGGGCGCGCGTGGGCATCGACGAGTTCGTGCGCACCTACTGCACCCCGCGCGGTCGCGCCGCCTTCTACGCGGCGGCACGGCAGATCTACCTGGAGGAGCCGCACGGTCCGACAGGCTTCTGGACCCGGCTCGAGGGCCTGGAGGCCGAATCGCTGTTCGTGTGGGGCAAGCGCGACAAGATCGTGCCGATCCAGTTCGCCCGCTACGTGGAGAACGCCGTTCCACACGCGCGCCACCGCGCGATCGACTGCGGGCACGTGCCTCAGGTGGAGCGGCCCGGGGAGACCCACAGGGCTATGAGGAGCTTCCTGGCGAAGACGTCCGCCGCGCAGCGGCCGCCCGCAGCGCGCCGCTACTGCTTGACGGCCTTGACCGGCTTGAGACCGGCCCGCAGCGCCGCCTCGAGCTCGTTGACGCTGTACGCGCCCTCCATCCGCGCCGCGATCCTGCCCTGCTTGTTGATCACGAACACCCACGGCTCCGTGGGCAGCCGGAACGCCGCCACCTGCGGCCGGTAGCCGTCGATCACCTTGTTGTTGTTGTAGATCTCGTTGTGGATGAACGCGAACTGCTTCGCGGCGGGCATCGTGTGCTCCACCTGCTCTGCGATGTCCACCACCGGGCCGCAGACGCGGCTGACGCACAGGAGCGGCGTGGCGAACACGAGCACGACGGGCTTCTTGCCGAGCACGTCCTTGAGGCTGTACTTGTGCATGTCATCGGGCGGCGTGCGGGTGTCGATCTTGCTGACGTCGCCGCCGACGGACGCGGTGGTGGGGGTCTCGATCGGCGGCGGCTTCTCGCCGACCGCGGGCACGGGATCGTGGGCCTGGACGCGCACGGCCGGCCCGGCGAGCGTGGCGGCCACCAGGCGGCCGTCGAGCCGCGCCACGCCGAGAATGCGGTAGTTGCCTGGTGTGTTGAACCTGACGTTCGCCACGTAGACCGACTGGGCGGCGTTGGGGTCCGCCTTCACCGTGTCGCTCTTGAAGTCGGGCTGCACGGCCAGCGACTCGTCGTGCGCGACGAAGGGCCCGAGCACCGGGCCGCCCGAGACGGACTGGGCGTAGATCGCGACCGGCGCCTCCTGGATCTGCTTGCGCGAGCGGTCGAACAGCCCGAAGCCGAAGCGGTTCGTGCCCGGCGTGAGGTCGGAGACCGCCGGCGCGAGCACCGGGCCGGGTCCGAGCTTCTTCTGGAGCTCGTCCAGCGTTTGGACGTCCGCCCGCGGGAAGACCGCAGGGGTCGACGCACCGGGCTTCTGCCCGGTTACTGCGGTGGTGCTGCTGCCTCCACCGCCGCAAGAGGAGAGCGCCAGGGCCGCGACAAGGGCCACGGCGCCTGCCGCGCGTCCGAAACTCATCACTCGTAAGCGTAGGGAACGTATGCGGACAGATATGCCGGTCAAGTGTTAAGCGCCCTATAAGGTCTCGCGTCCACGCCGAGTACTGGAGGGATCGATGGAGGGACGTGCTGCCCTGGTTACGGGCGGATCAAGCGGGATCGGCCTTGCCATCGCGCGCGCGCTGGGAGAGGACGGCTACGGGATCACCCTATCGGCGCGGCGGCCCGAGAAGCTCGAGGACGCGGCCCGCGGGCTCTCCGAGGAGGGCATCGAGGTCCTGGCCGTGCCCGCGAACATGGCCAACGAGGACGAGGTGAAGGCGGTCGCGGCGGCCCACCGGGAGCGCTACGGCCGCCTCGACGTGCTCATCAACAACGCCGGGCTGGGCGTGGGCGGGGCCATTGAGGACGCCGACACCAAGAAGCTCGACATGCAGCTCGACGTGAACCTCCGCGGCGTCTACCTGATGCTGCGGGAGACGATCCCCATGCTCAAGGAGGCGGGCGCCGAGCACGGCAAGGCGCTGGCGGTGAACACCGCCTCGATCGCGGCCAAGTTCCCCGCTGGTTGGCTGGCCGCCTACTCGGCGACGAAGGCCGCGGTGGTGGCCCTCAGCAACGCGGCGCACGGCGAGCTGGCCGAGTCGGGCGTGCAGGTGACCGCCCTCTGCCCCGCGTTCGTGGACACGCCGATGACCTCGTGGATCGAGGGCCAGGTGCCGCGCGACCAGATGATCCGGCCCGAGGACATCGCCGAGGCAGTGCGCTTCCTGCTGCGCACCTCGCGCGCATGCATGGTCCCCGAGATCCAGTTCGTCCGGCCCAGCGACAAGATGGGCCCGCAGGGCTAGACGCGCTCGAGCTCGCGCTCGGAGCGATCTCTACGCCAGAGCTGGCCGAGCCACGCCCTGGTCCGCTCGGCGGGCGTCACGAGCGGCCTGGTCGCGTCTCGACCGCCTTCACGTCGTCGATGACCTCGGCCAGCAGATAGCCGTCATCGACCAGGCTCGTCTCAATCATCGCCCGCAGGGTGCGCAGCTCGCGCTCGGTGGCGGGGCGCGGGCGTGCGCTGGCCTTCGTGTAGCGGTCCCAGGCGCGGGCGAAGCTTGCGAGGTTCGTGCGCCCGCCGCAGCGGTGGGCGGCGAGCATCGGGCAGATGCCGCCCCGCGCGTCCGTGTAGGCGCCCACGATGATCCGGTTCGCGTCGATCCCGTCCAGCATCGCGAGGCGCGTGCGATCGGGCAGGCAGTCGATCGCGATGCGCAGCTCTTCCGCCGGCCGGCGGGGTCTCCTCAGGACGCTCACCTCACTTAGGATTGCGGGCCGTTTTGATCCGCCTACGGAATCTAAGGGCTCGGCCGGACCGTTGCAAACCCCCCGAACGCGGGATTTCATGCGGCTCGGCCTGAGCGTGGGCTATTGGGGCCTCGGCCTCACGAACGAGGACCAGCTCGCGCTGGTGCGCGAGGCCGAGTCGCTCGGCTACGACTCGGTCTGGGCCGCTGAGGCGTACGGCTCTGACGCGGCGACGGTGCTCGCCTGGCTGGCGGGCCAGACCGAGCGGATCAAGCTCGGCTCGGCGATCTTCCAGATGCCGGCGCGCACGCCCGCCATGACCGCGATGACGGCCGCCACGCTCGACGTGATCTCGAACGGCCGCATGCTGCTCGGAATCGGCTCGTCGGGCCCGCAGGTGGCCGAGGGCTGGCACGGCCAGCGCTTCGGCGGCCAGCTGGCCCGCACGCGCGAGTACGTCGCGATCCTGCGCAAGGCGTTCAGCCACGAGCGGCTCGAGTTCGACGGCGAGACCTACACGCTGCCGCTGCCCGACGGCCCGGGCAAGGCGCTCAAGCTGATGATCTACCCGGTGCAGGAGCGGATCCCGATCTACCTGGCGGCGATCGGCCCGAAGAACACGCAGCTCGCGGGCGAGATCGCCGACGGCTGGCTCCCCACGTTCTTCTCGCCCGAACACGTGGGCGAGTTCCGCGCGCTGCTCGAGGAGGGCGCCGGGCGGGCGGGCCGCACGCTCGACGACTCGTTCGACATCGCTCCCAACGTGAGCATGTGCATCGACGACGACGTGGACCGTGCCCGCGACGCGCTGCGGCCGATTCTCGCGCTGTACGTCGGCGGGATGGGGTCGCGCAAGCAGAACTTCTACAACGCGCTGGTGCGCCGCTATGGCTTCGAGGAGGCGGCCGACGAGGTGCAGGAGCTGTACCTATCCGGCAAGAAGGACGAGGCCGCCGCGGCGCTGCCGGCCGAGCTGATCGACATCACCTCGCTGTGCGGGCCGCGCGAGCGGATCGCCGAGCGGCTCGAGACCTACAAGGCGGCCGGGGTCGGCACGCTGATCACCACCCCGCTGGCCGCGACCGCCGAGGAGCGCGCCTCGATGATGCGCACGCTCGCCGAACTCGTCTGAGCGCCGGGGGCGAACCCCGGCGCTTCCTGCTCGCCGCCTTCGGCGAGCCGGGCCACGCGTTCCCGATGATCGCCCTGGGGCGTGAGCTGGCCGCTCGCGGGCATTCGGTCTGCCTCCAGACCTGGGATCGCTGGCAGGAGCACGTGGAGCGCGAGGGGATGCGCTTCGAGCGCGCCCCCGAGTACGCGGTCTTCCCCACCTCCCCCGCGCTCAAGCCGTATCAGGCCGCGGTGCGGGCGGCGGAGGAGACGGTGCCACTCGTGCGCGAGCTTGACCCGCATGCCGTGGTGGCGGACATCCTCACGCTGGCCGCGGCGCTGGCGGCGCAGATGGAGGGGCGCCCGTGGGCGACGCTCGTGCCCCACGTGCTGCCGGCGGGCGAGCCCGGCTTCCCGCTCTACTCGAGCGGGGCCCGGCTGCCACGCACGCCGGTCGGGCGCGCTCTGTGGCGCCTGCTCGACCCGCTCGCCGCCCATGGCGCCAACCGCGGGCGCGACGAGCTGAACGAGGCGCGCAGGCGTGTCGGCCTCCCTCCGCACGAGCATCTTCACGGCGGCACGTCGCGTCAGCTTGCCCTGATCGCCACCTTCCCGCAGCTCGAGTATCCGCGGACGTGGGAGCCCTGGATGAAGGTCACCGGGCCGCTGCTGTGGGAGCAGCCGTTCGGGGACGTGGAGCTTCCGCCTGGAGACGATCCGCTGGTGCTGGTGGCGCCGAGCACGTCGCAGGACCCGGAGCAGCGGATGCTGCAGGCGGCGCTGGACGGGCTTGCGGGCGAGCCGTTGCGGGTGCTGGCCAGCACCAACCTGCGCTCGCCCGCCCGGGAGCTGCGGCCGCCTGCCAATGCCCGGCTCGTGGACTGGCTCTCCTACTCGCGCACGATGCCGCTCTGCGACGCCGTGGTGTGCCACGCGGGCCACGGCACCGTGGCGCGGGCGCTGACCTGCGGGACGCCGCTCGTGGCCTGCCCTGCGGCGGGCGACATGGCGGAGAACGCGGCGCGGGTGGCCTGGGCGGGCGTGGGCGTGTCGCTGCCGCGGCGCCTGACCACCGGGCGCGGGATCAGGCTGGCGGTGCGGCAGCTGCTCGACGACCCGAGCTACGCCGCGCGGGCGCGGGAGCTGGCGCGCTGGGCGGAGGTCCACAGCGGGCCGGCCACGGCAGCCGACGAGGTCGAGCGGTTCGCGGCGGGCTGACTCAGATGACGGCTTCGGCGGTGAGGACCAGCGACTGCTCGCGCTCGAGGGCCTCCACGAAGGCGTGCACCACGTTGCGGTCGAACTGCGTGCCGCAGCAGCGCAGCAGCTCGGTGCGGGCGTCCATCTGGCTCATGCCGGGGCGGTAGATGCGATCCGCGGTCATGGCCTCGTATGAGTCCGCGACCGCGAGGATCTTCGCCTCGAGCGGGATCTTCGCGTCGATCAGGCCGAGCGGGTAGCCGCGGCCGTCGGGGCGCTCGTGGTGGGCGCGCACCCAGAAGCTGATGTCCTGCAGGTTCGCGCCGTCGAGGATGCGGGAGCCGAGCTCCGGGTGCTTGCGCATCTCCTCCCATTCGGCCTGGTTCAGGCTGCCGGGCTTCTGCAGGATGTTGTCGGAGATCCCGATCTTGCCGATGTCGTGCAGCATGCCCGCGAGGTGGATCCGCTCGACGTCCTTGGGCGGCAGACCGAGCTCTGTGGCGATCGTCTTCGCGTAGCGGGCGACGGTCTCGGAGTGGCGCGCCGTGCTCGTGTCGCGCATGTCGAGGGTCTCGGCCAGGATGAGGACGGCCGCGAGGTGCTCCTCGGCCTGCATCCCGTCGCGGGTGGCGGCCGAGCGCAGGTTGGCCGTGATCTCCGGGTTGTAGATCACCGAGCGGTCGCGGCCCAGCTCCTTGGCGGCGAAGACGGCCTGGGTGGCAGCCCCGTAGAGCTCCTCGAAGCTGCTGCCGTGCTTGGGGAAGCTGACCACGCCGAAGCTGGCGGTGATCGGGTTGGCGTCGTCCGCGAAGCGATCGCGCACCGCACGGCGGAGGCGGTCCGAGAGGACGTAGGCGCCGTGCTCGTCGCTGTCGGGCAGGAGGATGCCGAACACTTGGCCGCTCAGGCGTGCGACCACGTCGATGCGGCGCTTGGTGTGGTCGAGCACGTCCGCGACGGCGCGGATGCGCTCGTCGGCGGCCTTGCGGCCGAGCTCATCGTTCACGCTCTGGAAGCGGTCGATGTCGCAGACGATCACGCTCAGGCGTCCCTCGTTGCGCTGGGCGCGCTCGAGCTCGCGCTCGAGCAGCTCCTCGAATCCGGGGGCGTTGAGGAAGCCGGTGCCCGGGTCGCGCTTGACCGTTTCCACGAGGTCGACCGCCAGGCGCTCGATGCGGTGCTTCAGGAGGGCCACGGTCACGCCGGCGAGCGTTGTCGTGCCCACCGCCATCAGCCAGCGCTGCACGCCGACCTCGACCGGCGCGTTCGTGAACCTCAGGTAGATCGCATAGGCCACCGCCACGAAGCCGATCTGGATCACCGCCCGGCGCCACGGGAGGATGTAGAAGGCCGTGAGAATCACCCAGTTGTAGAACTGGGCGTAGGGCTGGTGGCCGTTGTGCGGCGTCCAGAAGAGGACCAGGGTGGCCAGCACGGTGCCGAAGGCCACCGCGACATCGATCACCGCCACCGGGAGCCGGTTGTGGGCGGCCACGAGGACGATGCCGATCGCCGCGGCAGACGCGGGCAGGGTCAGAAGCTTGAGGACCTGGAAGCTCGACGGGTGCGGCGCGAGCAGCATGAGGAGGCCGAATGCAGACGCGCCGATGTAGACCCAGCCGAGCGCTCTGAGCCGCGCGGCGTCGCTAGGGGTCGACAACCACCCGCCGCGAGGGGCGCGCGCGTCGTCGGCATCCAGTCGCGCCTCCAGACGCAGCCCTGCAAGGGCGGAACGGACGGATCGGTGCATCCCGCCAGTTCATCGACGCATGGTGGAGGGCCCTTTAGCATCGAAGGGCCCTTTTCCGTGCGTAATACCCCCTTTTGTGCGCCGCAGGACCCGGCGCTGCGGAGGGAGGCGATTGAAGCTCGGGGGGTGGGACTCGAACCCACAACCTAACGGTTAACAGCCGTTCGCTCTGCCGAATTGAGCTACCCCCGATCGGCACTGCTGCGCTACGACGGATGGTTCGTCATCCGGCCGCAGATCTTGAGCGTGGCCGAACTTTAGCGGGGACCGTGGCCATCCCCGTCTCAACTTCGGCATGGCAGTTGCTGCACAGAAGTACGCACCTGCGGGCCTCGTCTCGGAGCCGTTCGAGCGACTGCGTGTTGCCGCTTCTGACGTTGAAGCGCTTCGTGCTCGGATCCACGTGGTGGAAGTGCAGGGCAGCAACGCAACGGTCGTACCCGCAGATCGCGCATTTGCCTCCGGCCTCCGCGATCAGCGTGTCGCGAACCTTGGTGCGTCTGCGCGCGACGGCCTCTAAGCGACAACGCATGCAACGGTACGCGCCCCGCCCCTCGAGCCAGAAGTCCGTCTGACCATGCCGGCGACAGATCATGTGGACTATCGCGCGCCCGTCCGCTCGCGCCTCCCGACCCTGCCGGACGCGCGTGCTGCGCGATGTCTCGAGTGCGTATCGCTTCGCCCAGTGACGCACGGTCGTGGCGCTGACGTCCAAGGATGCGGCCGATTCCAGCGAGCGAATGACCCTCCTGGATCAGCGCCGCCAGCTGCTCGCGCCCGATGCCTCCGCGAGCGGCGTGACGCTCGCTGTGGACGGCGACCAAGCCATGGCGGCGCACCCAATACCCAACCGTCGAAGGATGGCGGCCCACCCGCCGCCCTATCTCTTCGAGCGACAAGCCCTGATCCAGGAAGAGCTTCAGAGAGTCACGATCCACGTACCGATCATCCCGCCCCAATCGGACGGAAAAAGCGAACGTGTGTTCGTACTGCAGCTAGCTGCCCTCGACGACGTCGGCCGTGCCTTCGAGGCGGCCGGCTTCGCCGGAGTTCTTCAGCTTGAGGAGGGTCTTCGACTCGATCTGGCGCACGCGCTCGCGCGTGACTCCCACCTGGGTGCCGATCTCCTCGAGCGTCATCGGGCCCTCGCCGGCCAGGCCGTAGCGCAGCTCGAGCACGCGGCGCTCGCGCCACGGCAGGGACTCGAGCGCGGCCTGGACATCCGCTTCGCGCAGGCGGTTGGCCACGATCTCGAGCGGGCGGTCGATGCTCGCGTCCGGGATGAAGTCGGCCAGCGAGGCGTCGCCCTCCTCGGACCCCACGGGGGTCTCGAGCGAGACCGGCTCCTGCCCCACCTTCAGCGCCTCCTCGACGCGGGCGGCGGGCATCTCGAGCTCCTCGCCGATCTCCTCGGGCGTGGGCTCGCGGCCGTTCTTCTGGATCAGGGCGCGGCGCACGCGCGCGACGCGATTCATCCGCTCCACCATGTGCACGGGGATGCGTATCGTCCGCGACTGATCGGCCAGCGCGCGGGTGATGGCCTGGCGGATCCACCACGTCGCGTAGGTGGAGAACTTGAAGCCGCGGCGCCAGTCGAACTTCTCTACGGCGCGGATGAGGCCGAGATTGCCCTCCTGGATCAGGTCGAGCAGGGTCAGGCCACGACCCGTGTAACGCTTGGCGATCGAGACGACGAGACGCAGGTTGGCCTCCACCAGCGCGTTCTTCGCGCTCATGTCGTTGCGTTCGGCGCGCTGTGCCAGACGAACCTCGTCCTCGCGCGTGAGAAGGCGGACCTTGCCGATCTTCTTCAGGTAGAGCCGGACGCTGTCTTCGGGACCACCCTCGGGAGGCGCGACCGGGAGACCAGCGGTGACGACACCACCCTCGTCGAAGAGGTCCTGAATCTCCTTCTCTTCTTCCTCTTCCTCCTCGACGGGCTCGACCTTCTCGAGTTCGGCGTCTTCGACTTTCTCGTGCTGATCGGTCACGGCGCTTCTCCCATCAAATGTGAGATCCCCTGCCTCACGGTTTCCCGCTCGGACCACAGCTGCCGCTGGCGATCGAAGTCATCGTCCTTCTCCGCGTGCCTCAGGTCCCTCTCGATCCGACGTAGCTCCAGCTGCTGGAAACCCAATCGCAGCGCGGGCTCGGAGGACGGCTCCTCGTCGGCCAGCATCACAACCCCCGTGATGGTAGCCACGATGGCAGGATCGTCGTCCGGAAGCTGCGCAAGGGGGTCGTCGAAGTGCCCCAATAGGTGATCGCGGACCCTTCGCAGAGCCTCGGATGAGAGGTGCGAGTCACCGGCCTTGCGGAGATACTCACGCCCGACCTCGCCCTGAGCCAGGCACATCGCGAGAAACGTGCGCTCGGCGCGTACGAGGACGTCGATCGAGGCCGTCGGCACCCTCCGCGCGGCACCGTCGCGCGCGACGGGTGCGGCTTCAACCGCAGCGCGCGGGCCAGTGGCGAGCTGGGTCTTCAAGTAGGAGGGCGGGACGTCGAGCCTGTCTGCGACAAAACGCACTAGCTCATCCCTGGTTGCAGTGTTTTCGGCAATGGTGTCGATCAACGGGCGCACCTCCTCCAAAGCTCGATCGCGCCCGCGGGGGGTTCCAAGGTCAGAATCGGCAAGTACCCGGCGAACCTGAAACTCAATGACCGACGATGCGGAATCGAGCAGACCGGTGAAGGCCCCGGCACCCTGCGCAGCTACCAACTCCGCCGGGTCGGTGCCCTCGGGCATGTCGATCACCCGCAGTTCGACGCCCTGCGATGCGGCTTGACGGGAGGCGCGAAGCATTGCGTCCTGCCCGGACGGATCGGCATCGAGGGCGAGGAACACCGACCTCGCCATCTTCGAGAGCTGCGCAAGCTGCTCCGAGGTGAGGGCGGTGCCCATGATCGCCACCGTCTCGCTGATCCCCGCCTGGTGTAGGGCGAGCACGTCCGTGTAGCCCTCCACCACCAGCACCCGCCCCGCCTTGGCGGCCTGCCCGCGCGCACGGTCGACGCCGAACAGCTGCCGGCTCTTCTGGTACAGCTCGCCCTCAGCGGTGTTCACGTACTTCGGCCTCTGGTCCTCGCGCACGGCACGGCCGCCGAAGCCCACGAGCTTCCCGCGGAAGTCCACCACCGGGAACATGATGCGGGCGCGGAAGCTGTCGTAGAACCCGGAGCCCCCGCGGCCACGCTGCCCGAGCCCGGCGGCCGCGATCTCCTCGCGCGTGAAGCCGTCGCGCTGGGCGGCGACCGTGACCTTGTCCCAGGCGCTGGGCGCGTAGCCCACGCGGAAGTCGCGCAGGATCTGCTCCTCGAGCCCGCGCCCCTCCAGGTACTCCCGCGCGCGCTTCGCCTCGCCCGACTCCCACAGGTAGCGCTCGTAGTAGGTCGCCACCCGCTCCACGAGCTTCAGGAGCCGCTCGCGGCGCTGGCGCTTGCGCTCCGCGGCCGGATCCTCCTTCTCGAGCTTCAGCTCGACGTTGTAGCGCTCGCCCAGCAGCTCCACCGACTGCTTGAAGTCGAGCCCCTCGGTCTCCTGTACGAAGCTGATCGCGTCGCCGGAGGCCCCACAGCCGAAGCAGTGGTAGAGCTTGTGCTCGGCGTTCACGGAGAACGACGGCGTGCGCTCGTCGTGGAAGGGGCAGAGACCCGTGAAGCGCGTGCCGACGCGCCGCAGATCGGTCCGCGCCCCCACCAGCTCGACCATGTCCACGGCCTCCTTCACGTGGTCGATGGTGTCTTTCGTGTAGAGGCTCACGCTAGGTCTCGGGTGTCGGGTCTCGGGTGTCGGGATATGCCCCAGCGCAAATGGTCCCCGGGAGAGCTGCCCGGCTCACGGCCGACCGCAAAGGTTGGCGGTCCCGCACCCGACGACCTGCGACCTCACCTAGAACCCCTTCGGCACTGAGAGATCGCTGAAGATCTTGATCGCGTAGCGGTCCGTCATGCCCGAAACGTAGTCGGCCACCCGTTCCGCCTCGCTCGCCCCGGCCGTGACCGCCGCCGGCGGGTGATCTGCCAGGTGGTCGAACAGGGCGGTCAGCATGCGCTCGATGCGCGGCTGCTCGCTCTGCGCTCCCGGGCCCAGGTAGACGCGCTCGAACATGAACGTGCGCAGCCGGTCCATCGCACCCCCCACCTCGTCGCTCTGCACGATGTCGCCGGCCTCCGAGGAGCGCTCCACGAGGTCGCGCACCAGCGTGTCGATACGCAGCGAGCCTGTCTCGCCCAGCACCTCGATCTCAGCGGTGGGCAGCTCGCCGGGATGGAGCGTGCCGGCGCGCAGAGCGTCGTCGATGTCGTGGTTGATGTAGGCGATGCGGTCCACGAGCCGCACGATCCGGCCCTCCAGCGTGGCCGGCAGCTCGTCGCGGGTGTGATGCAGGATGCCGTTGCGCACCTGCTCGGTGAGGTTCAGCCCGGCCCCGTCGCGCTCCAGCCGCTCGACGATGCGCAGCGACTGCTCGTTGTGGCGGAAGCGCGTCCCATAGCGCTCGCTCAGGCACGAGTCCAGCACCGTCTCGCCGATGTGGCCGAACGGCGCGTGCCCGAGGTCATGGCCCATGCCGATCGCCTCGGTCAGGTCCTCGTTCAGCCCCAGCGCGCGGGCGACCGTGCGGGCGATGCCGCTCGTCTCGAGCGTGTGGGTGAGCCGGGTGCGGTAGTGGTCGCCCTCGGGGGCGATGTAGACCTGCGTCTTGTGCTTCAGGCGGCGAAAGGCCTTGCAGTGGACGATGCGGTCGCGATCACGCTGGAACGGCGTCCGGACGGGCGAGTCGGGCTCCGGCTGCTCGCGGATCGCGGGGTACGAGCGCTGCGCCAGCGGGGACAGGAACGCGTCCTCAAGACGGATGGTGCGCTCCTCGAAACTGCGGCTCTTTGTCCCCGTCTCAGCCATGGGCCGATTCTGGCATGGCGAACGGCAGTCGCCGGCCCGCGCGGCTACCTCCGAGGCCGCTGCGAGCGGCGTTCTCTGCGCCGTGTGCGCCAGTCCCCGAGCTTGAACCACGCGATCAGCAGGAACACCGGCCCGCCGTAGATCGGGATCTCGAGCAGGTGCGCCGCGTGTGCGAACGGGACGGTCATGTGTTGACCGCCGACAACAGCCACAGCCCAAGGCTCGTGAAGCCGACCATCACGACCAGCATCCAGTACTGGGACCTGACCGCGTCCTGGACCTGGCGGTACATCGCCACCGCGCGGTCGTGCGCGAGCGTCAGTCCGGCCACGTGGCCGACCACCAGCGCGCCCACCTGCACGTACCAGATGCCCTTCGAGGAGATCACGTTGTAGTTGATCCCCACCCCAGAGGTGCCGAACAGGTCGTCCCCGTGCCCGAGCGGATCGGAGATCAGGTGCACGGCGCCCTGGCCCTGGAAGACGAGCAGCGAGAAGTAATGGGCGAACGCATAGGCGAACGCGATCGGGATCAGGGTGTGGGCGAAGCGCTGCGCCAGCTCGGAGGAGGTGTGACCCTCCCCCACGCCCACCATGCCCCGGATCCCCAGCCGGTAGAAGCCGCCGATGATCAGCACGCACGCGACCAGGCCCACAAGCGAGGCCCACTGCAGCTGGCTCTCGGGACCCGCGCCGAGATGGCTGAAGACCGACTCGATGTGGGGCGCGAGCGACTGCCAGACGGGGCCGTTCGACGCGCCGTCGAAGGTGGTGGAGCCGATCGCCACAGCGAGCAGGGCGATCGTGCCCGGCCAGAGCTCGAGCGGCGGGGCGCCGGACAGCAGCGGGCGCCGCTGGAGCTTGCCGTCGCGACGGGTGAAGACGGACAGCCGTGCGAAGAGGCCGAAGTAGACGCCGAACGGATCGGCCCGCTCGCTCCAGGTGTCGATGCCGAACCAGGCCATGCCGCCGAGCATCACCACGGCGTAGATCAGCGCCATGATCGCGAGCTGCGATGGGTCGTCGCGGTTGCGGTACGCCAGCTCGACGAAGGCGAAGCCGAGGATTCCGATGGCGGCCGGCCAGCGACCGAGCCAGGTCGGGTACTCGAGCACGGGCGGCGGCTCGCGCTTCGAGACCTTGCGGAAGGTCCAGGAGGTGGCCCTGGCGATCGCGCGCCACGGGCTGAGCAGCCTGAAGACGTTCCCGAACAGCGCGCTCGCCACCACGAGCCCGACCCAGAAGATCACGTAGATGACGGTCGGGGCCAGGTTGCCGAACGCGTCCTGCACGCCGGCCAGGCCGCTGTAGACCACGGCGCCGAAGGCGACGACCCCGACGATCCCGAGCACGATGTCCGTCGCGACCGGCAGCCGGAACAGCGGCCGCAGTGTGACCTCCTGCAGCCGGGCGGTGGGCCAGAGCGAGCCGAGCGCGACGAAGGAGACGATCAGGACGACCGCCGCCGCCCAGCCGAACAGCCAGACGGGGATCGGCAGGTCGGTGCGGCCGACGAGGCCGTGGGCGAGCGCGGGCGTGGGGAACAAGAGCGCCGCGGCCGGTCCTGCCAGCAGGGCGCAGGTCAGCGCCCGCCGCTTCACGATTTCACCTCCAGCGACGCGATCTGCTCGCCGCGGCTCTCCAGCTCGATGACGAACTCGCCGCTGATCGTCGCGGGGAAGTCGAAGCTCACGCTGCCGCCCTTCTCGACGTCCTTGTGGAAGTTGTAGCCGTGGACGTGGATCTCGTCAGCGGTGTCGGACTTGACCGTGAAGGTCACGCGGCCGCCCTTCTTCACCGTGAGCTTCTGAACGCCGCCCACGGGCTTCGCATTGGTGATCGTGATCACCTTGTTGCCCGTGGTGCTCGGAGCGCTGTCGCTCGAGCCCGAGTGGGCTATCAGGAACGCGGCCACCACGGCCACGATCCCGGCAACGCCTATCAGCAGGCGCCTGTTCCCAGACATCGATACCTCCGTTCGAATTCGCTGGGCGCGCCGGAGCGCGCGCAAGGCTCAGACGGAGGGGAGCGGGGGGCCGCGCGGGGCGAGACGGCGCGCGAGCGTGCCGCCCCGTGACGGGCGCCAGACCGAGGGCGCCACGAGCGCGAGGCCCGGTCGCGGCCGCAGCCAGGGCCGCGGGCGCGGCGCCGCGGCCAGCGCGATCGCCCGCTCCGCGCCGCGCAGCGCGAGCGCGATCAGAAGCCCGATGCCGATGGCCAGCGGAACGGCCACCCAGCCGCCCTGGCCCATCACGCCGGCCACGCCGGCGGGGTGGCCCGAGGCCAGCATGCCCTCGATCCACTCCTGGCAGACGTAGATCGTCACGAGCACGGCGCTGATGAACGCCCACATCCGTTGCAGCGAGGGCAGCTTCGGCTCCGCCCTTCCCAGCAGCAGCCGCACGGCGAAGTTCGCGAGCGCGAGCACGAGCACTCCGACCAGCAGCGGGGTCACGCCCTTCAGATAGCCGTGGCCGGTCGCCGACAGCTCGTGTGCCGCGCTGCCGTGGTAGGCGATCAGGTAGCGCAGGTCATGGACGCCGAGAGCGCCGACCGAGATCAACGCCGCCGCGCGGATCCTCCTTGGGAGCGACCGCATCAGCCGGTGATTCTAGGGCTGGTTGAGCTCCGCCTGTGCCGCTGCCACCCGCGCGATCGGCACGCGGAAGGGCGAGCAGCTCACGTAGTCGAGCCCCGCCATCGCGAAGAAGGCGATCGACTCGGGGTCTCCCCCGTGCTCGCCGCAGATGCCCAGCTTGAGGCTCGGCTTGGCCTCACGGCCGGTCCAGGCCGCCAGGCGCACCAGCCAGCCCACGCCGGGCTTGTCGATCGTCTCGAAGGGGCTGCGATCCACGATCCGTCGCTGCAGGTACTTGTTGAGGAAGCGACCCTCGACGTCGTCGCGCGAGAAGCCGAGCGCGGTCTGCGTGAGGTCGTTCGTGCCGAACGAGAAGAAGTCCGCCACGCCGGCGATGCGATCGGCAACGAAACAGGCCCGCGGCAGCTCGATCATCGTGCCCACGGTCAGCTCGAGCCCCTCACGGCCCTCGCCGTCGGCCACTCGCTCGACCAGGTCGCGCATCAGGGTCAGCTCGGTCTCGTAGGCCACGAGCGGGATCATGATCTCGAGC
The DNA here is from genome assembly GCA_963729205.1 of uncultured Thermoleophilaceae bacterium. Lineage (GTDB taxonomy): Bacteria > Actinomycetota > Thermoleophilia > Solirubrobacterales > Thermoleophilaceae > JAICJR01. The sequence continues at coordinate 14,387 of CAVSNA010000016.1, read as the reverse complement.
TCCGGCGCCTTGCCGGAGCGGTCGAGCACCGCGCGCGCCGCCCGGATGATCGCCGCCACCTGCATCTCGTAGATCTCCGGGTGGAGGATCCCCAGCCGGCAGCCGCGGGTGCCGAGCATCGGGTTGGTCTCCTGAAGCTGGTGGACGCGCTCGAGGGTCTTCTCGAGCTCGTCGAGGTCCGGCGTGCGCTCGATCCGCGCCCGCTCGGTCTCCTGCGCCACCTCCTCGAGGCCCGGCAGGAACTCGTGCAGCGGGGGGTCGAGCAGGCGGATCGTGACCGGCAGTCCCGCCATCTCCTCGAACAGCCCCTCGAAGTCGTGCTGCTGGAGCGGGAGCAGATCCGCGAGCGCGGCGCGGCGGTCCTCCTCGGTGTCGGCCATGATCATCGCGCGCATCTTCGCCACGCGCTCCTCGGCCATGAACATGTGCTCGGTGCGGCAGAGGCCGATGCCCTCGGCACCGAACTCCCGGGCCTTGCGGGCATCCTCCGGGGTGTCGGCGTTGGTTCGGACGCCGAGCCTGCGGATCTCGTCGGACCAGGCGAGCACCTGCTCGAAGTTGGGGTCCACGTCGGGGTCCACCAGCTGCACGTCGTCGGTGGTGACGATGCCGCTCGAGCCGTCGATGGCGATCCGGTCGCCCTCGTGCAGCACGGTGCCGTTCACGCGCAGCTCGTGGGCCGTCAGGTCCACGTCGAGGTCCGCGGCACCGGACACGCACGGCACGCCCATGCCGCGCGCCACCAGCGCCGCGTGGCTGGCCTTGCCGCCCTCGGAGGTCAGGATCCCGCGCGCCGCGTGGAAGCCGGCGACATCGTCAGCCTCCGTGAACGGCCGCACCAGGATCACGTCGCGCCCGTTCTCCGCCGCAGCCACGGCCTCCTCGGCGGTGAACACGATCTCGCCCTTGGCGGCACCGGGCGAGGCCGCCACGCCCTTGGCGAGCACGTCGTACTCGGCGTCGCGGTCGAAGGTGGCGTGGAGGAGCGCGTCCAGGCGGTCGGCGTCGATCGTGGCCAGCGCCTCCTCGCGGGTGAGCAAGCCCTCGTTCACCGCGTCCACCGCGAACCGCACCGCCGCCTGCGCTGGGCGCTTGGCGTTGCGGGTCTGGAGCATGTAGAGGTGCCCGTCCTCCACCGTGAACTCCACGTCCTGCATGTCCTTGTAGTGGGCCTCCAGCTCGCGCATGATCTCGAGCAGCTGGGCGTGGGTCTCCGGCATCAGCTCCTTCATCTGTGAGATGTCGAGCGGGGTGCGCACGCCCGACACCACGTCCTCGCCCTGGGCGTTCACCAGGAAGTCGCCGGAGGGCTCAGGGGCGCCGGTGATCTCGTCGCGGGAGAAGGCCACGCCGGTGGCCGAGGCGTCGCCCTTGTTGCCGAACACCATCTGCTGCACGTTCACCGCCGTGCCCCAGTCGTCTGGCAGCGAGTTGATGCGCCGGTACTCCACCGCGCGTGAACCCAGCCAGGAGTCGAACACCGCGCGGATGGCCTGGCGCAGCTGCTCCCCCGGGTCCCGCGGGAACTCCTCGCCGGTGTGCTCGCTGTAGATCTCCTCGAAGCTCTCCGTGAGGGCCTTCAGGTCGTCCACCGTCAGCTCGGTGTCGTCCTTCACGCCGCTCTCGCGCTTGCGCGCCTTGATCGCGTCCTCGAACAGCTCGCCCGGCACGCCGCGGCAGACGTTGCCGAACATCTGCACGAAGCGCCGGTAGGAGTCCCATGCGAAGCGCTCGTTGCCGGTCTTCTCCGCGAGTCCGGCCACCGACTCAGGGTTCAGGCCCAGGTTGAGGACCGTGTCCATCATGCCCGGCATCGACTCGCGCGCACCGGAGCGCACCGACACGAGCAGCGGATCGGCGGGGTCGCCGAGCCTCTTGCCGGCTCGCTCCTCCAGACGACTGAGGGCCTCGGCAACCTGCTGCTCGAGGCCCTCGGGCTCCTCGCGGTCTGCGTTCATGTAGGCGACGCAGGCCTCGGTGGTGATCGTGAAGCCCGCGGGTACTCGCTCCGCCCCGAGGATGCGCGTCATCTCGGCGACGCCCGCGCCCTTGCCGCCGAGTAGCTCGCGCATGTCCCGCGAGCCCTCGGCGAAGTCGTACACGTACTTCGTGCCGGTGGCGGTGCCGCTCAAGCTCGCGATTGTATTGACAGGCCCGGCTAAACCCCCCGCCACATGGGCCACATGGGCGGTCCCTTGGGCAACCGGATCTCCGAGGTCACCCGGAATCCGTGGCGCGAGTAGAAGTCGACGTTGCTCTCCTTCGACGACTCCAGGTACGCAGGCAGACCGTCCCTGTCGCACAGCTCGAGCACCGGCTGAAGCAGCGCCGAGCCGACCCCGCGGCCCTGCTCGGCGGGGTCGGTGCCCAGCACCGCGAGGTAGAAATGGGGCGGTTTGTGGGGATGCTCGGTCTCGAGCCGCTGGAAGCCGCTGAAGAGGAGCGGCAGGCGCCGGGTGAGCAGCAGCCGGGCGAGCGCGAGCGAGTCCCGCAGCCCGACCTCCCAGCGATCCGGAAGCGCCCAGATCGCCGCGCCGGCGCGGTCGTCGGTCGTGTAGATCTGGTCCTGCCCGATCAGCTGCCTCAGCCGGATGTCGAAGATCCGCAGCGCGTTGCGCCTGCGCCTCTCCTCGCCGGGGAACAGCCAGTCCATCACCGGGTCGTCGTCGAAGGCCCGGGCGAGGGCGGCTGCGAGCGCTGGGAAGTCGGCGGGGGTGGCCTTGCGGACGGCAGGCACGCGCCCGGCTACCTCGGCGCTGTTCCCTTGTGGTCCGGCGCGGTGCCGTGGAACACGGCCTCGATGTTGTTGCCGTTCGGGTCGAGCACGTAGGCGGCGTAGTAGGTGTCGCTGTACTCGGGGCGGAGGCCCGGGGTGCCGTTGTCGCGCCCACCCGCCTCGAGCGCCGCCGCGTGGAAGCCGTCAACCTGCTCGCTCGACTCGGCGGCGAACGCCAGGTGCACGCGGCCGAGCGGGCGGCCCTCGTGGATCCAGAAGTCGTCGCGGCCCGCGCGCCCGAAGCCGGCCGCGCGGTTGTCCGCGTCGATCTCCGCCACGAGCTCCATCCCCAGCGGGGCGAGCGCCCGCTGGTAGAAGCTCCTGCTCTCGTCGTAGTCGCGCACGCCTACTCCGATGTGGTCGATCACGTGCCGCTGGTCCGCCATGGGCGGCAGTACGTTACTGCGCCGGTGGCGGGCCGCCCGGCCCGGTCGTGCCGCGCCCGAAGCTGAGCAGGCTCTGGCACTTCTGCGCGGCCTTCACGAACTTCGGGTCCTTGCGGTTGACCTTGCTCGCGTCGAACACCGGGCCGTTGCCCGACAGGTTCGGCGACGGCAGGTCGTAGCCGTTCTTGCGAACGCAGGCCACGAACTTCTCGAGCGACTTCTTGAACTGCGGGTTGGAGGTCGGGTTGAAGCGGCGCCCGGCGCCGTTCCCGCCCCTGTTGAAGGTCAGGCCGCACTTCTTGGCCGCCGCCTGGAACTTGGGGTTGTTGAACTGGCCCTGGCGCTGGCCCTGCTGCCCTCCGCCGCCGCCGAACAGGAAGCCGCCGGCGCCGCCGCCACCCGCGCGCGGACCGCCGGGACCCGTCGCGCCGCCGGGACGCCCGGCGCCCGCCGGCCGAGTCGGCAGGGTCACCCCCTGCTTGCGCATGCAGGCCGCGATGGCGGCGCGGTTGTTCGCCGCGCTGGTCGTGGTGGCGGCGGACGCGCCGGTGGAGGCCGACGACGAGCTGCCGCACGCCGTGATCGCCAGGGAGGCCAGCACCATGCCGACCGCCGGAATCGCCATTCGCTTGTTCAAGGTCCCGCTCATGTGCCCGCTCGCTTTCATTTATCCGCCGCTTCCGAAGAGCTGGTTCAGCACGCTGCCGCCGCCGCCGGCTCCGCCCCCGCCACCCGCTGCCGCGCCCCCACCGCCGCCGCTCGCGGCCTGGCTCGTGGCCCGGACGGAGCTGGCGCTGATGCTGCCGTCGCTTCCCTTGGTGCCCTGGACGATCACGCTCTCGCCCGGGTGCACGTTCTTCACGCTGCTGCTGGTCGTCCTCGTGACCGTCGCGCCCTCCGGAACGGTGACCTTCACCGTGTTGCCCTGAGTGGTGGTCACGTAGAGCGTCCTGCCCTGCACGTTCGTCACCTGGCCGATCGTCGGGGTCGCACCGCCGGGAGCGCCGCGGAAGCCGCCCGCCGCGCCCGCCGCCCGCGCCGCCCTGACGCCCGGCCGCGGCGGCCGCGAAGGCGCGCGCGGCGTTCGCGCCGAGCCCTCCGCCGCCGCCGCTCGAGTTCTGTCCCTTCTGCACGAGCACGCCTCCGATGAAGCCACCGGCGACCAGGAGGATCGCCAGCAGGCCGCCAGTCACAGGAGTGATCAGGCGCCGCCGTGGGCGCGGCGGCAGCTCGTCGATGTCCTCGACCCAGTGGTCCTGCTCGGGGTCGTGAAGCACGGTCGTTTGCTCCGACATCGCGTCTCGCTCCTCTCGTTCTGTCTCACTCAAAGCGCAGCGCCTCGATCGGCCGCATGCGTGCGGCGCGGCTGGCGGGGTAGGTGCCGAAGAACAGGCCGGTGGCTACAGCCGCGCCGAACGCCAGGAAGATCGAATAGGGGGCGATGGCCGGCTGGACGCCGGCGATCTTGAACTGGCTGCCGACGACCCCCAGTAACACCCCGGTGATGCCCCCGAGCAGCGACACCAGCACCGCCTCGGAGAGGAACTGCGTGAGCACGTCGCTGCGGCGCGCCCCGACGGCCTTGCGAATGCCGATCTCGCGCGTGCGCTCGGTGACGCTGACGAGCATGATGTTCATCACGCCGATGCCGCCGACCAGCAGGGAGATGGCGGCCACCTCGCCGAGCAGGGTCGTGAACACGCTGCTGGTGGAGGTGGAGGCGGCCAGGATCGAGCCCTGGTTGATCACGCGGAAGTCGGCGTTCAGCGGGCTGGAGATGTCGTGGCGCTCGTCCAGGATCGACGTGACCTCGCTCTCCGCCGGGTTCAGCGCGCCGCGCGACTTAGCCTGCACCGTTATCGAGTCGATGTCCCCGTAGCCCGTGAGCGTGTCCTGGACGGCGGTGATCGGGGCCATCGCGATGTCGTCCTGATCCTGGAGGCCGTTCGAGCCCTTGGGAGCGGTCACGCCGATCACCTGGTAGTCGCTCCCGCCCACCTGGATCGTCTGGCCGATCGGGTCCTGGCCGCTGAACAGGTTGCTGACCACCGTCGGGCCGATCACGACCACGCGCTCGTGGTTCTTCACGTCGGCCGAGCTGAAGAAGCTGCCGCTCGCCACCTGGTAATCGCGCGCCTTCGCGTAGGGCGGTGTGGTGCCCACGAACTGGGACGGCGAGTAGCTCACCCCGCCGTGCACGAGCGTGGGGCTGGCGTTCACCACGGGCGACGCGCTCTCCACGTCCGGCGCGCTCGGGGAGTTGTTCAGCGCGTCCGCGTCCGCCATCGTCAGCGGCTGCTCGGCCGCGTTGCTCGCCCCGGAGCCGCCGGGCGTCCCGCCGCGGGTGATCAGCAGCACGTTCGATCCGAGCGCCTCGATCCGCTGCTGCACCGCCCGCGAGGAGCCGTTGCCCACCGCGATCAGCACGATCACCGAGGCCACGCCGATCGTCAGGCCGAGGATCGTGAGGCTGGAGCGCAGCTTGTTGGCCAGCACGCCGCGCAGGGCGATGCTGAGCGTCTCGGTGCGGATCACGCCGGCACCCCCGTCTGCTCCCCCGCGTTGCGCCGGTCCTCCACGATCTCGCCGTCGGAGAGCCTGATCACCCGCTGGGCGATCGCGGCCACGTCCGGCTCGTGCGTGATCAGGACGAGAGTGCTGCCGCGCGCGTTCAGCGTTCGCAGGATCCGCAGCACCTCCTCGGTTGAGTGGGAGTCGAGGTTGCCGGTGGGCTCGTCGGCGAGGATCAGCGCGGGATTGGTCACGAGCGCGCGCGCCATGGCCACCCGCTGCTGCTGACCGCCGGAGAGCTCGGACGGCAGGTGCCGCGCGCGATCCGCGAGGCCCACGGCGTCGAGCGCCCTCAGCGCCCTCCGGCGGCGCTCGGCCCGCGGCAGGCCCGCGTATGACGAGCGGCAGCTCGACGTTGGCCACCGCGCTGGTCCTCGGCACGAGGTTGAAGCTCTGGAATACGAAGCCGAGCTTGCGATTGCGGATATCCGACAGCTCGTCCTCGTCGAGATGGCGCACGTCGATCCCGTCGAGCAGGTAGCTGCCGGACGTGGGCAGGTCGAGGCAGCCGAGGATGTTCAGCATCGTGCTCTTGCCGCTGCCCGAGCTGCCCATCACGGCCACCAGCTCGCCGCGCTCGATGGTCATCGAGACGCCGTTCAGCGCCCTCACCTCGATGTCGCCCAGCTGGTAGACGCGGCTGACGTCACGCACGTCGATCACGGGCCCGTCTGCGGCCCTGCGCGGGGGCGGCGGTGTCCAATCGCGCGCGCCCGACCAGAGCCCGCGCGGGCGCAGCGAGGGCACTAGCCCCCGCCTCCGCCGCCGCCACCACCGGCGCGGCGGAAGCCGCCGCCACCGCCGAAGCCTCCACCGCCGCCGAAGCCCCCGCCGCCGCCCAGCAGCGCCCCGCCTCCACCTCCGAGCCCGCCGCCGGTCCGGCCGCTGGTGCTGCCGGCCACCGCCCCGGTGGTCACGATCGGAACCTGCACTTCGTCACCGGCGCTGAGCCCGCTGAGGATCTGCGTGGTGCTGTCGCCGACGATCCCGGTGGTGACCGGCTGGGTGACCGTCTTGCCGTTCTTGACGAGCGTCACCGTGGACCCTCCGCCGCGCCGCGAGATCGCCGAGCTGGTGACGTTCACCGCGTCCTCCACCCGCGAGATCACGACCGACGCGGAGGCGGTCATGCCGGGCTTGAGCCCCGAGGTGAGCTGGTCGAGGTGGAGGGTCACGTTGTAGCTCACCACCCCGCTGTTGGTGGTGGGCAGCGTGTCGATCGCCGTCACGTGAGCCGCCAGCTCGACGCCCGGCAGCGCGTTGACCGTGACCGTGGCGGGCTGGTGCAGCTTGACCTTGTGGATGTCCGACTCGCTGAACGGCACCACGAGATCGACGCGGTGCATGTTCACGATCACGATGAAGGCAGAGCTGCTGCTCCCGGTGCCCGGCGAATGGTTGTCTACCTGAACCATCGTATTGCTCTGCCGCAGCACCTCGACGATGCCGAGCACGCTGACGAGGGCCGTGTCCTTCTGGAGCCCGATGAAGTCGTTCAGGAGCGGCGGGATCACCCGGCGGACGGCCTGCGGCACGACGACGTGGCGGAGCGACTGCGCGTGCGGTCAGTCCGAGCGACCGCGCGGCCGCCTCCTGGCTCGGATGCACCGACTCGATGCCCGCGCGGTACACCTCGGAGACGTACGCGGTGTAGACGAGCACGAGCGCGACGCTCGCCCAGAAGATCTGGTCGGTCGGGAGCCAGGAGAGCTGGAGGGCCGGGATGCCCTGGCCGAGCATCAGGATCACGAGGATCGTCGGCACCCCGCGGAAGAAGTCGACGTAGACCACCGCGAGCGCGCGGACCGGGAAGAAGACCGGCCCGGGGAGGCTGCGGAGGATCGCCAGCAGCAGCGCCGTCACGAGGACGATCGCCTCGACGATGACGAAGATCTTGACGTTGACGAGGAACGCGCGGGCGATCTCCCCGAACGAGTCGCTGTAGTACCCCCAGTTGAGGAAGTACGCCTTGAACGCGTCCCAGCCCGGGCGACTGGGTGACGACGACGACGATCGCGCCCGACGACGACGAGCGTCGAGACGACGGCGATCGCGACCGCCCGCGCCTCGCTCGAGCCGCGGGCGGTAGCCGCCGAGGATCCGGGAGCTCCGGCTGCCGTTCAGGTCCGGCTACCTGATGTCCGGCGCGCCGGCGCGCGCCAGATACGTCGTCTGGAGCTTCTTGATCGTCCCGTTCGCGCCAGAGCCGGTCGAGCGCCCGGTTCGACGCAGCTTGCGCAGCGTGTTGCCCTTCTCGAAGACCATCCCGAAGCGCTCCTTCGTGCCCTTCGTCGGGAGCTTGCCGACGATCACGCCGTCGTCGACCTGCACGGCCGTGACGTAGAACGCGGTCGGCAGGTCGACGACGATCCCGTCGATCTGGCCGTTCTTCAGCGCCTGGACCGCCGCGTCGTTCGTGTCGAAGACGAGCGGGCTCGAGGACGGCCGGATGAACCTCTTGATGTAGTTGTAGCTCGTCGTCCCCACCTGCGCGCCGAGCTTGAACGGTTTCAGCGCCCGCGATCGACTTCACCTTCGCGATCGGCGTGCCCTTGCGGCCGACGACCGACTGGTTGACGAAGTAGTACGACTTCGAGAAGTCGACCGCCTTCGCCCGCTCGGGGGAGTACGAGACCTGGGTGATGTAGAAGTCGAACGGCTTCTTGCCCGGCGGAACGAGTTGTTGAACGGCACGACCGTCCACTTGACCTTGGACTTCGCGAAGCCGAGCTGCTACGCGACCGCGTAGGCGACGGCCGACTCGTAGCCCTTGCCGCTGTAGGGGTCGGAGACCTTCCACGGCTTCGTCTTCTCGGCGCCGCCGAACCAGGGCGGGAACGCGGGGTTGTCGGCGCCGATCGTGAGGACGCCGTCGCTCGACGAGGTTGAGCGAGCCCGTCGCGCAGCCGGGGATCGCCGCCTTCGCGGCGCCGGTCGCGGACGCGCCCGGCCGTCGCGGCGACCGCGAGCGCCGCGGCCGCGGCGAGGACGAGGCTCGGGATGACAGCTTCCGCATCGATCGACTCCTCGAGAAGGTGGGGACTCGGGCGCGAGGCTACCACATCCCCGCGTATACTTCACTTCGGAAAGTGAGACGTCGAGAGGGTGGCAAAGGTTGCGGGAGGGGCAGGTGCCGACCCTGCTGAAGCTCGCGCGGCCCTGGGTCGTAGGGGAGGGGCCTGTCCTTGCGGCGGTCGCCGATGCGTACGCTTCCGCCATGGCCTCGCCCTTCGTCGAGCTCGAGGTCGGCGCAGCGGGTCGTCAAGGTGACGAACCCCGACAAGGTGCTCTTCCCCGACGCGGGGCACACGAAGCGCGACCTCGTCGACTACTACCTCGTCGGTCGGCGACGGCATCGTCCGCGCGCTGCGCGAGCGGCCGACCCAGCTCCGCCGCTTCCCCGACGGGATCGCGGGCGAGCAGATCTACCAGAAGCGCGTTCCCGAGAAGCGGCCGGAGTGGGTCGAGGTGGCGCGCGTCACGTTCCCGTCCGGCCGGCACGCCGACGAGCTCTGCGTGACCGAGGTGGCGCAGGTGGTCTGGGGCGCGAACCTCGCCGTGATCGACTTCCACCCGTGGCCCTCGCGCCGAACGGACGTCGACCGGCCCGACGAGCTGCGGATCGACGTCGACCCGCAGCCCGGGACGACGTTCGCCGACGGCAAGCGGGTCGCGGCGATCGTGCGCGAGGTGCTCGCCGAGATCGGCTACATCGGGTGGCCGAAGACGTCGGGGAACCGTGGGATCCACATCGCGGTGCGGATCGAGCCGCGCTGGGAGTTCCCCGTCGTACGTCGGTGTGCGCTCGCGTTCGCTCGCGAGATCGAGCGGCGCGCGCCCGACCTCGTGACCACCGCGTGGTGGAAGGAGGAGCGCGGCGAGAAGGTCTTCATCGACTACAACCAGAACGCGCGCGACCGCACGATCGCCTCCGCCTACTCGGTCCGGCCGCGGCCGGACGCGACCGTCTCGGCGCCGGTGACCTGGGACGAGCTGCCCGACGTCGAGACCGAGGACTTCACGCTCGTCGACGATGCCGAAGCGCTTCGCGAAGCTCGGTGACGTCCAGGCGGGGATCGACGACACCGTCTGCGACCTCGAGCGTCCTGCTCGAGTGGGTCGAGCGCGAGGAGACGGAGGGCGTCGGCGAGGCGCCGTACCCGCCGAACTTCCCGAAGATGCCGGGCGAGCCGCAGCGCGTTCAGCCGTCGAGGGCGCGGAAGCCGGAGTCCGGCAGCCGCCGAGGCCGACCCGCCCGTTAAGAACTTTGTGTGACTCTTGCCGCCCCGGCGGCGTAGGAGCACCATGGGGACGAGATGAGGGTCGCGCCGGGGGTCCTGGCGATCGTCGCGTCCTTGCGCTCGGCGCCGCGACGGCCGCGGGCGCGGTCGCCGCCGGCCCGCGCCGAGCCGCCTTCGCGCGTTCGACGGGTGTCCCGTACTTCCCGCGTACGTCGCCAGGAGGCGCTCCCGCTCGTCGGCCCGTAGGGGCTCGGCGGCCGTCTCGGGGTCGGCGCGGTCCCGCCCGCCGAGCGCCGCGGCGACCGGTCGGCAGGCGCTCCCGGCGCGGACCCGATTCTCGGGCACGAACGTCCAGGAGGAGGGCGTCGACGAGCCCGATCTCGTGAAGACGAACGGAGGCACGCTGTTCGTCGTCGTCGACGGGCGGTGAGCGCGGTCGACGTCCGCGCCCGCCGGCCCCGCTCGTGGGCAAGCCTCCGGCTCGCGCGGGGTGGGCGCACGAGCTCCTGCTCCACGGCGACCGGCTGCTGGTGCTCTCCCGGGTCGCCCGGCGCCCGTGCCCGATGACGCGGCTCGGGCATCCGCGCGCCGTGCCGTACCCGACGCGATCGGTGGTCACCGAGGTCGACGCGCGGAGCCGGCGCGCATGCGGGTCGTGCGGACGCTCGAGCTCGAGGGCGGATACCTGGCCGCGCGGCTCGTCGGCCGCTCGTGGCCCGGATCGTCCTCTCCTCGCCGCTCGGGAACGAGCTCGTTCGTGGCCCCGGCCGCGCGGGCGCACGATGCGGCAGCGCCACCGCGAGAAACGCGCGGTCGTCCGTCCGCCGGCGCGCGGAGCTGGCTCCCGGGTACACCGTGCGCACGCGCCCGGCAGGACGCCGGGCACGGGGCCGCTCGTCCAGTGCCGCGACTCCGGCGCCCGGCGAGCTTCTCGGCCTCGGCCTGGTCACGGTGCTGACGTCGATGTCGAGCGCGGCCTCGACCCGTCGACTCGGACGCGATCGTCTCGGACGGCCGCTCGTCTACGCGTCGCGCTCGAGCCTCTACGTCGCGACCGAGCGCTGGACCGCCGCACGTGGACGGCCGCGCCGTCACGGGAGGTGTCGCACCGCGATCACCGGTTCGACATCTCGAGCCCGAGCCGGACGCACTACCGCGCGAGCGGAAGCGTGCCGGGCGTCCTGCTGAGCCAGTGGTCGCTGTCGGAGTGAGAAGGGGGCCCTCCGGGTCGCGAGCACCGAGCAGCCGGTCTGGTGGGGCGGGCCGCGCACGGAGAGCGAGACGGCGGTCACGACGCTCGGCCAGCGTGGCGACGCGCTGTGCAGCTCGGGCACGTCGGCGGGCTCGGGAAGGGCGAGCGGGTCTACGCCGTGCGCTTCATCGGCGACGTCGGCTACGTCGTCACCTTCGTCAGGTCGATCCGCTCTACACGCTCGACCTCTCCGCGCCGTCGCAGCCGTCGTGCGGGGCGAGCTGAAGATCCGCGGCTACTCGGCCTACCTGCACCCGGTGGGCGACGATCTCCTGCTCGGGATCGGCCAGGACGCCGACGACGACGGACGGTCCTCGGCGCGCAGGCGTCGCTGTTCGACGTCTCCGACCTGCGTCACCGACGCGGCTGGACGCGTTCACGCTCGGAAAGGGGTGGTCGGAGGCGGAGAGCGAGCACCATGCGTTTCTCTGGTGGCCCCGACGCGGCTGGCCGTCATGCCGCTCGAGGAGTACGCGGACAGGCCGTTCGTCGGGGTGCTCGGGCCTCGCGTCGGGCGCGCGGGCGGGATCTCCGAGGCAGGCCGCGTGTCCCATCCCGCCGCCACCGGGGCGGACTCGGTCGGCTCGCCGGGCACCCCGATGGCGCTCCGTGGTGGTGGGCGACGTGCTCTACACCGTCTCCGCCGCCGGCGTGAAGGCGTCGTCGCTCGCGTCGTTCGCCGACCTCGGCTTCGCCCGCCTCCCGCAGGAGACGACGCCGCACGCCGGCGCCGTCGCGCTGACCGAGCGGATGCCGTGTCTAGCGGACTTGACATGGCTCGATGTCAAGCTACCCTGTCAAGACGTGTCAACTCGTCGCGGAAGGGTCCCAGCTGTGGTCGAGGCATGGTCGCCGTGCCGTCCTGCTCCTAGGAGCGATCCTCGTGTCGTCAGCACTCGATCTCCGGACGCGGCAACGGCGATGGGCCTCACCGTGGCATCGTGCTCTCGTCTGCGGCCGCGCGCGGCGCGTGCAGAGCCTGCGGGACGAGGTACCGAGCTCCGGGTCGGGCAGGTCTGTCGCAGGCGCGAGCTCCGCCAGCGACTGCGTGTCCGCGCAGACGATCAACTCGATCGAGACGGGCCGGTTCGTGCCGTCACTCCCGCTGGCGCTCTGGCTCGCCCGTTTCTTCGACACGGCGGTAGAGGAGATGTTCCATGCGATCGATGACTAGGCGGATGCCCATGGTTCCTGCCCCGTTCTTCAGCCTCGGGCCTCGGCGTTGCATCTTCGTCGGCGTTCTGGCTCGGGGGCGACGCCGGGTCAGGAGTGTTCTCGTAGCTCGGCGTGATGGGCGTTCATCGGCGCCGTCGTGTCCACGCTGGGCGGCGGATGCGACGATCCGGGGCCTCCGCGGCGACCTTCGCGACGACTACTGGGATCCGATGCCGTGCCGCGACCGCCCTCGCGGGCATCGTCGTGATCGCGGCCGTTCTCGACATGTGACTCTGGGAGTGGGAGCGTGGCCGCAACGGGTCGGCGAATTCGCAGCTCGGCGCGGTCGGCGGCGTCGCGTATGCCGGCGCGATCATCGGGCTGCGCGTCGGTCCTGGGCCCCGCGTGGGTCACGCGCCGCCGCCGGGATGGATGTGGCGGTCGAGCAGGATCGCCGGCGGTGATCGGTGGGCGGAGCTCTCGCGAGCGTGCACTGGGCAGGCCTTGTTGGGGCGCAGGCGGAGGAGCTTGTCCCGTGCCGGAAGCGGCGACCCGGTACCTTGTCTAGCGCACCTCGACGACGACTCCGGCCGGACGGGGGCCTGCTCGAGCTCGCCGCCGCCCAGCGGTTGGGCTCCGAGAAGCGGCGCTCCGGCGCGTCCTCCGAGGGCGGCAGCACGGCGTCGGCGATCTCCGCGTGGCGCGCCGGGGCGACCGCGGCGGAGCCGACGTAGTCGAGCCCGTCGTCGTCGTCGAAAGACCGAGCAGGAGCGTGGCGATCCGGCGCTCTCCGTCGCCCTTCCAGCGAACGCCTGCGACGACGCAACGGCCGTCTTCTCGGGTTCACCTTCACCATGGCCGCGCGCTCGCCGGCGGTAGGGCGCGTCGCGCCGCTTCGCGACCACGCTGTCCAGCCCGATCGCCTCGACGACGAGAGCCACTCGAGCGCCTCGCCGCGGTCGAGCGTGGAGGGGGAGAGGGTGAAGCGCCGGGCCACCTCCTCGAGGGTCGCGCGGCGCTGAGAAGCGGGGAGCCCCAGTGCTCCTCGCCGTCCCAACGAGCACGTCGAACGCGACGAGCTCGAGGGGATCTCGGCCGACAGCTTCCGGACGCGGCTCTCTGCCGGGTGGGCCGGTCTGCATCGCGTCGAAGTCGACACCCCGTCGCGGACGATCACGATCTCCCCGTCGAGGCTCGATCGCGGCGGAAGGATCTCGCCGAGCGGTCGAAGCTCGGGGAAATCCGCAGGAGAGGACGTGCGTTGCGCGACCACAGGCGGAGCTCGCCGGAGGCGTTCTCGAGCAATCCCCGGAGCCGTCCCATTTCGGCTCGTACCGCCACTGTCCCCCTGGGCAGGGCGCGGACGAGTCCGCCTCCATCGGCGGGAAGGGGATCGCGGAATCGAGGTCGACGGACGCTCGACGGGCTCGCCGCCTCGCGTGCGCGTGCATGGGCAACCGTAACGCGGCCTCTTCCCATCGCGTCCGGGGCCACCTGGCTGAGCGCACACGACGATCGGGCACGCCGGAGCCGTCGCGCGCCACTCGTGGCAAGGCTGTCCGACCAGGACGGTGCGCCGCCCGTCGTCGTGTCCAGCGGCCGCGCCGCCGAGTACGCTCTCGGCTCCATGCGCAGGGTCGTCGTCACGGTCTGGGGCCGTCACGCCGCTCGGGCTCGACGCACCGTCCACGTGGGAGCCGCTGTCGCGGGCCGGAGTGGTGTCGGCTGGATCGACGTTCGACGCGTCCGAGTACCCCGTGCGGATCGCGGCGGAGGTGCGGGGATTCCACGTGGGCGACCTCTTCCCCCCGAAGGAGGCGCGGCGCATGGATCGGACGTGCTGCTCGCCGTCGCCGCCGCCCAGGAGGCCTGGAACGACGCGGGGCTCAAGACGCGAACTCGACCTGGTCGGGATCCTCGTCGGCTCAGCGATCGGAGGCATCGCGACCATCGCCGAGCAGCAGCAGGTGTTCGCCGAGCGCGGCCACCATCGCGTGTCGCCGTTC
>CAVSNA010000015.1:0-41723 GCA_963729205.1 uncultured Thermoleophilaceae bacterium | reverse complement strand
GCAGGACGTCGTGGTCGGTGTGTATGGCGGGCACCACCCGCGCCGAGGGCGAGCGAAACGCGCCTGTTCCGTAGACCTGCTGGCTCCCGGGATCCTGGTGTGCGGAACCGTCGGTGCGTGTCCAGAAGCCGTGCGGGGCGCAGGAGGAGCGACGGTTCACGTCGCCTCCGAAGATGACAGCGCGGGCCGCCGCGCGGCGCGCAAGGATCGCCCGGAGCTCAGCGCATTGCAGCTCGTTCGCGGCCGCCTCAACGGGCTCGTGTGCGGCAAGGTGAGCAGTGCACACGTCGACGCCGATCCGGGTGCTGACGCACAGCCACTCGCGCCGCTCGGGGCCGGCCTGCGCCTCGAAAGGCTGGCTGGCGGCGCTCAGGATCGGCTGCCTTCGGCAGCACCGCGTCACCGAAGAATCCACGGCCGCCCGGTTGGATGCAGGGAAGGGGCTTGCCGTAGTAGATCACCCTCGAGAAACGCAGGTGGTAACCGGTCCGCTGGGCGATCAGCGCGACGTCACCGCTGCACGCCTCGTTGAACGTGACCGCGTCCGGGTGCGCTTCGCGGATCCGGGCGACCGCCTCCCGCACCACCGCCGGGTATTCCACCTTCGCGTAGCAGCCGCCCAGACCGGACAGGCACAGGTTCATCTGCATCAACGTGTAGGCCGAGCCCGCTGTCGATGCGCTGGAGCCCGGCACGGCGAGGACGAGGACGCAACCCAGGGCCATGAGGAACCTCACGCCTAGACGGACGCGAGAGCCCTGCTCGATCTTCCGTAGCGGGATCAATTCGCCGCCCTGCCGCGTCTAGTTCTGGCAAGGTGAGGCCTGTGCAGGTCGATGCGCACGCGTTCTGGCTCCGCGCGCCCGGCTGCGGCGAGATCCGGCCGGTCACGCTGCCCGAGCCGGGGCGGGACGACGTGATGGTGCGCACCCTGCGCTCCGGCGTCAGCCGCGGCACCGAGACGCTGGTGTTCCGCGGCGGCGTGCCGCCGGGCCAGTACGCCGCGATGCGGGCGCCGTTCCAGGAGGGGGACTTCCCGGGGCCGGTCAAGTACGGCTACCTCAACGTCGGCGCGGTGGAGCAGGGACCGCCGGAGCTGCGCGGCCGCACGGTCTTCTGCCTGTACCCGCACCAGACCGCCTACGTGGTGCCGGCCGGCGCGGTGACCGTCGTGCCCGAGGACGTGCCGCCCGCTCGCGCCGTGCTCGCGGGCACGGTCGAGACCGCCGTCAACGCCCTGTGGGACGCCGGCGCCGCTGCTCGGCGACCGGGTCGCCGTCGTCGGCGCCGGGATGGTCGGCTGCTGCGTCGCGCGCCTGCTGAGCCGGTTCCCGGCGATGCGAGGTCACGCTCGTCGACGTCGATCCCGGCCGGGCCGAGGTCGCCGCCGCGCTCGGCGTCGACTTCGCGCTGCCGGCCGACGCCGCCGGCGGTCGCGACCTGGTCGTGCACGCCAGCGCGACGTCCGCCGGGCTCCAGCGGTCGCTCGACCTGCTCGCGCCCGAGGGCACGGTCATCGACCTCAGCTGGTACGGCGACAGCGAGGTCCGGCTTTCGCTGGGCGGCGCGTTCCACTCGGGTCGCCTCGGCATCCGCGCCAGCCAGGTCGGCACCGCTCTCCCCGGCCCGCGGCGGGCGCCGCACGACGGCCGACCGGCTGGCGCTCGCACTCGAGCTGCTGCGCGACCCTGCCTTCGACGCGCTCGTCACCGGGCAGTCCCGTTTCGGCGAGCTGCCCGACGTGATGGCCCGGCTGGCCGCGGGGAGCCTGCCGGCGCTCTGCCACACCATCACCTACGACGGGGAGTAGACCGTGTTCAGCGTGACCGTCCGCGACCACATGATGATCGCCCACAGCTTCCGCGGCGAGGTGTTCGGGCCCGCGCAGCGCCTGCACGGCGCGACCTACGTGGTCGACGCCACGTTCCGGCGCGCGGCCCTCGACGCCGACGGCATCGTGGTCGACATCGGTCGGGCGGCCGAGGAGCTGCACGCGGTGCTGGCCGAGCTCACCTACCGCAACCTCGACGACGAGCCCGCCTTCGCGGGCATGAACACCTCCACCGAGGCGCTCGCCCGGGTGGTCGCGGATCGACTCGCCGAACGGGTGCACGCCGGCGCCCTGGGCGACGCGCGCTCGCGAGCTCGACGGGCTGGTCGTCACGCTGCACGAGTCGCACATCGCCTGGGCGAGCTACGAGCGGCCGCTGTGACGGCGGTGCACGTCGTCGTGCCCGACGGCATCGACGACCCGGCCCGGCCGAGCGGAGGCAACACCTACGACCGCCATGCTCTGCCGCGAGCTCGACCTCGCATCGGCTGGTCGGTGCACGAGCACGCCGTGCCCGGCTTCTGGCCGCGACCCGACGCGGCCGTCGCTCGCCGCCCTCGACGCGCCGTCCGGCGGATCCCCGACGACGCCGTCGTGCTGCTCGACGGGCTGGTCGCCTCGACGGCGCCCGAGGTGCTCGTGCCGCAGGCCGACCGGCTGCGCCTGGTCGTGCTCGTGCACATGCCGCTCGGCCACCGCGCCGGCCGACGACGGCGAACGCGGACGCGGGAGCGCGCGGTCCTCTCGGCCGCCGCCGCCGTCGTCACGACCAGCGCGTGGAGCCGGCGCCGGCTGCTCGAGCTGTACGGGCTGCCCGCCGACCGGGTGCATGTCGCCGAGCCCGGCGTCGACGCCGCCGACCTCGCCACCGGGACCGCGACCGGCGGGGCGCTGCTCTGCGTCGCGGCGGTGACCTCTCGACAAGGGCCACGACGTGCTGCTCGATGCGCTGGCGAGCGATCTCGGACCTGTCCTGGCACTGCGTGTGCGTGGGCAGCCTGGACCGCGACCCGGCGTTCGTCGAGAGCCTCCGTCGCCGCGCGCTGGACGCGCGGACTCGGCGACCGCGTGTCCTTTCCCGGGACCGCGGACCGGAGCCGATCTCGACCGCAGCTACGCCGCCGCGGACCTGCTGGTGCTGGCGTCGCGCGCCGAGACGTACGGCATGGTCGTCACCGAGGCGCTGGCCCGTGGCCTGCCGGTCGTCGCCGCCGACGTCGGCGGGGTGACCGAGGCCCTCGGCCACGGCGCCGACGGGACCCGGCCGGGGCTGCTGGTCCCGCCCGAGGACCCCGCGGCGCTCGGCGCCGCGCTCCGGGCCTGGCTCGGCGACGCCGAGCTGAGAGGGCGGCTGCGCCGGGCCGCCCGCGAGCGGCGCGAGTCGCTCCCCGGGTGGTCGACCACCGCGTCGGTGATCGCCGGCGTCCTGGCCGAGGCGTCGCGATGAGCGACCCGATCCGGGTCAGCCGAGATGGCTCGCCCTGCGCGAGCCCGCTGACGCCGCGGCCCGTGCCCGCGACCTCGCGAACCCTCGAGCGAGCGCTCCCGGCAACCGGCCGCTCGGTGATCCACGACCTCGGCTGCGGCACCGGGCGCGATGGGCCGCTGGCTCGCGCCGCTGCTGCGCGGGCCCGCAGCACTGGGTCGTGCACGACCGCGACGCAGACCTGCTGGCATGCGGCCGCCGACGTGCCCGGGCCGGCCGCCGACGGCGCCCCCGTCACCGTCGAGGCGCAGCACTCCGACATCACCCGGCTGCGAGCGCGGGCGATCTCGCCGGCGCGACCCTGATCACCGCCTCGGCGCTGCTGGACATGCTGACCGAGGACGAGCTGGCCGGCTGGTCAGCGTCTGTGCCGGCGCGGGGTGTCCCGATGCTGCTGACGCTGTCGTCGTCGGTCGCGTCGAGCTGACGCCCGGCGGATCCGCTGGACCGCCGCGTGGCCGCCGCGTTCGATGCCCACCAGCGCCGCACGACGAGCGCGGCCGCCTGCTCGGCCCGGACGCCGTCGCGCGTCGCCGTCGAGGAGTTCGGCCGGCTCGGGGCCGAGGTCCTCGTCCGGCCCAGCCCCTGGCGACTCGGCCCGCGCAGGCCGACCTGGCGGCGGAGTGGTTCACCGGGTGGGTGGGTGCCGCGTGCGAGCAGCAGGCCGAGCTGGCCGCCGAGTGCGGGCGCCTATGCGCGCCGGCGTCTGGCGCAGGCGAGCGCCGGGGCAGCTCGCGGTCACCGTCGACCACGCCGACCTGCTGGTCCTGCCCCTGACGAGCGGAGCTCAGCCCGCTGACAGCGGGACGTCGAGCGTGTGCGCGCCGCTTCCGCGCCTTCGTCGCCAGGTAGCGGGCGTTCGCGGCTGGACAGGTGCACGCCCGTCGGCACCCGCGCGGTCACCGTCACCCCGAACCGGCCGAGCTGCCGGGCCTTGTCCGGGTTGTTGCTGAGCAGGGCGACCCGCGGCACCCCCAGCGCGTGCAGCATCTGCGCGGCGACGAGGTAGCTGCGCTCGTCCTCGCGGTGGCCCAGCGCGAGGTTCGCCTCATAGGTGTCCAGCCCCGCGTCCTGCAGCGCGTAGGCGTCGAGCTTGGCGTACAGGCCGATGCCGCGTCCCTCCTGCCGCAGATACAGCAGGAAGCCACCGGAGTCGGCGATGCGCTCGACGGCCTCGCGCAGCTGCGGCCCGCAGTCGCACCGTTGACTGCCGAACACGTCCCCGGTGAGGCACTCGCTGTGCGGCCGGACCAGCGGCGCCCGCCGGCGTCTCGGCCGGACGTGACCGGGGCGGCCCGATCGCCCAGCCCGAAGGCGAGGTGCTCCTGGCCGTCGACCAGCCCGTCGAAGCTGAACACCCGGGCGAGCGTGGTGTACCCGTCGGCGAACCGCAGGGGCACCGACACCTGGGTGCGGATCGTCGCGGTGGGCAGCGGCGGCATCGATCTCCTCGGTCAGTCGGTCTCGAAGCGCGGCGAGAGCGCGTAGCGCAGCAGCACCACGTCGCCGATCTGGCGGACCTCGGCGAGCGTCGCGCGCCGGTCGGGGTTCCAGGGGAAGCGGCCGTCGCTGACGAACCGCGGGGCCCGGGAGTCGCCGACGAAGAAGGGAGCGACGACCAGCTGCAGCTCGTCGGCGAGGTTGTCGGTCAGGAACTGGGTGTGCACCTTGCCGCCGCCCTCGACCATCAGCCGCTGCACGCCGCGGTCGCCGAGGTCCTCGCTGAGTCGGCGCATCTCCACCGGCTGGCCGCCGTCGACGACGGTCGCCACCGGTCCGAGTCGCGAGCGGGCGTCGACCACGCCGCGGGCTCGCGCAGTAGACGAGCTTCTCGGTGTCGCCGGTGGTGAAGAAGTCGGCGCACGCGTCCAGCTCCACCCGCTCGGTCACGGTGACCTTGATCGGCGACGGCGGAAGCCCGCGCGCCGTCCGCTCGTCGCGGCGGTCCTGCGAGCGCACCAGCAGCCGCGGGTTGTCGTTGCGCACGGTGGCCGCGCCCACCAGGATCGCGTCGCAGGAGGCGCGCACCGCGTCGACCCGGTCGAAGTCGGCGTCGTTGGACAGCTCGAGGCGCCGCGGCGCGGCGCTGCCGAGATAGCCGTCGATCGACAGGGCGCAGCTCAAGCAGGGTGTATGGGCGGTCAGGCATGTGCGGCCCTCTCCCCGAGCCGCGGTTCACTCCGTTCCGGAAGCCGGATTCGACGGAACCATGCCACCACGAGGACGGCGGCGCCGGGCAGGCTGGCGACGAGCACCATGACGCCGTAGACGACGGCGGTGGCGACCCCTTGGCTCGCCCCGAGCCCGGCCGCGCCGAACGCCCATGCGGTCACGCCCTCGCGCGGTCCCCAGCCACCGACGCTGGGCAGCACCATGACCAGCATCACGAGCAGCGCGATCGGCAGCATCTGAGACGGCGGCGCGGTGGTGCCCGCGGTCCGCGCGGCGATCAGGAAGGTGACCGCGTGGCCGGCGACGACCAGCGCAGAAGCGAGCGCGATGCCCAGCCACGCCCTCCGGGCGAGCAGCCCGTCGCGGATGTCGCCGGCGCGCTGCGGCCCAGACCCGCGCCGACGCAGACCGACCGCGACCGGGGCGCGCCCGGGCCACGAGCACGACGCCGGACGCTCCCACGCACGAGCGCGATCGCCACCAACGGCATGGCCGAGTGCACGGGCGACGGCAGCGCGAGCAGAACGACCACGGTCAGGACGACCTGCACGACCTGCCCGGCGAAGCGCTCCCACGCGACGGCCCGCAGCCCGCGGCCGACATCGCTCACGTCGCGGCCGTGGCTGACCCCGCGGTGGACGTCGCCCACGACCCCGCCGGGCAGCGTGACGTTGAGGAACTGCGAGCGGTAGTACGCCGCGACCGCGGCGGGCAGCGACAGGTCGACGCCGAGACCGCGGGCCACGATCTTCCACCGCCAGGCACAGCACACCGTGGTCAGCAGCGCCAGGAGCGCCGCTGCCGCGAGCGCGCGGGCGTCGACCGTGCGGACGCCGTCGAGGAACGGGCCCGCGCCCAGGCGCCAGACCAGGACGGCGAAGATCGCGCCGGTGCCCAGCAAGCGGCCCCACCTCCACACGGTTCGGCTCATGCCGGCACCCGCTCCGGTCGAGGATGCCGCCGCCGGGCTGGCCAGGACCAGGTGCGCTGCCGCAGGAACGGGGTCTCGAAGACCGCCGCGAAGAGCCGTGCGAACGCGATCGTCAGCGGCACCGCCAGGGCGAGCGTGACGAGGAAGGCCGGAACGCCGCTGACCGAATCGGCCGGCCACGATCTTCTCGTAGACGATGATGACGATCGGGGCGTGGGTCAGGTACAGGCTGTAGGAGGACGAGCCGAGGCTGCGGAGCGGCCGCGAGTCGAGCAGGCGCAAGAGAGGCGCCGGGCGGCCGGTGGCGAGCGCGGCGAGCAGGCACGCGATGGCCGGGCCCAGCGCGAGGTCGACCCAGAACAGGCGGCTGGGGTCGAGCGTCCACACCGACCCCTGCCACCAGATCGTCGCGAGCACGGGCGCCGCGGCGGCGAGCGCCAGCCACGCCCACGGCCACGACCTGCGGGCCTTGCTCGCCCCGACGATGCCGGCGGCCAGGATGCCGATCGCGAACAGCGCGGCGAGGTCAGGCGCCGACTGGATCACGAAGGTGTCCAGGCGCGGCGACGTGCGGGCCGACGATCCCCACCGCCGCCACGACGAGCGTGACGGTGGCGACCATGGCGAGGCCGCTGACCCGGCGGACCATCAGCAGCAGCAGCGGGAACACGAGGTACAGCTGGGCCTCGACGGCCATCGACCAGAACGACCGGTTGGGGCTCGGCGCGCCGACGATGTTCTGCACGAGCAGGCCGTTGACGAGGACCGACTTCGACCCGGGCACTCCCTGCCCCGGCGGAGGGACGACGAGCCATGCCACCGCGAGGCTGAAGGCGAGCGCGGCCCAGTACGCCGGAAGGATGCGCCGCGCCCGCCGGTACGCGAACCGCGCGATGCCGTCGAGCCGCCAGCCGTGGCGGGCCGGCGACAGGGCCAGCGAGAAGCCGGACAGCACGATGAACACGACGACCGCGAAGCGCCCGTAGATGAACCAGCCGGCCCAGAACGGCGCGTGGTCCACCGGGTAGCCGGGAAATGTGCGCAGGAAGATGTGGTTGATCACCACGTACAGCGCGGCCAGGCCGCGGATGCCGTCCAGGCCCGCCAGGCGCTTGCGTTGTTGGTCGACGGCGACGTCCACAGCGAGTCAGTGGGATGCGGGTGCCGAGTCAAACGCGCTGAGGAAGCGGTCACGGAAGGCGCTCATCGGCCAGACCGGCGCCTGCGGCTTGGGCCGCAGGCCGTCGTTCCAGCCCCACCCGGCGATCCGCTTCAGCACCGCCGGGTCCTGGGCGATGATCGAGATCGGAATCTCGTGACTCGGTTGCTGCCCGCTGACGATCGCCCAGGGCTGATGGTCGCCGTAGACGACCATCACGAGATTCGGGTCCTTGGACTGCTGCACGAACGAGACCAGGGTGTTCAGCGAGTACTGGATGGATTGGCCGTAAGCCGCACGTACGGGTGCGGAGCCGTTCTTTCCCAGCCACGCCCACGCCGCGTTTATCGAGAGCGAGCTTCTGCTCGTGTGCTTCACCGGAATGCGGTTGTAGATCGAGCCGTTGCCGACCTTGTTCCAGGGAATCAGCCGGGGGATGCGGGTCCACGGTGTGTGGCTCGACACCATGTCGATCTCGGCGAAGACGGGACGGCGGTGGGGCTTCGCGAGCTCGAGGCGTTGGAGGGCCGAGAAGACGTATTGGTCCGGCATCGAGGCGTAGGCGAAGGTCGGACCGTGGTAGCCGACGTCACGCCGGTCGTAGACCTTGTCGTAGTGGTAGAAGGACGATCCCGGCTGCCAGAAACGGTTGTTCGACGGCACGTCGTCGACGGTCCGCCACCCGGCGCGCTTGAACGCCTGGCTGAGCGTGAAGCGCTTGCTCGCCGTGAGCTGGGCATAGCGCCGGCGGCTGTTGACCCAAACGCCCGACTGCAGGGTGGAGTGCGCCAGCCAGCTGATGCCGCCGAACGTCGGCGAGGTGAGGAAGGCGCTCCGAGCGGAGAAGCCGGCGGCCTGGCAGCTTCTTGGTCCCGCTGTCGAGGACGGAATCGATCTGCGGTGAGAAGGAGGAGCCCTGGACCGCCACCTG
Source organism: uncultured Thermoleophilaceae bacterium (assembly GCA_963729205.1). GTDB lineage: Bacteria > Actinomycetota > Thermoleophilia > Solirubrobacterales > Thermoleophilaceae > JAICJR01. Next base: position 33,213 of record CAVSNA010000015.1, on the reverse strand, counting down.
GCCGTAGCTCTCGACGACCGCGAGCAGGACGTCCTTGCCCCGCAGGGCGGTGAGCAGCTGGTTGGGCGGGGTATTGGCGAAGCGGTCCTGGCTGATCTGCTTGGCGAAGGTCGCGTGGTCGTGGATGTCGGCCCGCAGCGCGCTCACCTCGTCCGCCACCAGGCCGGCCGAGTTCGCGGAGGCGATGGGCGCGTGGGAGACGAAATGGGCGCCGAAGGCCCAGCAGAGAATCCACACGGCGCCGAGCACGCGCGACGGCCCGGAGCGACCGCTGGCGGTTATCGGCCGCGACCCGCACGACCCGACGCACCGCAAGCGTCATCAGCACGAGTAGGGCGACGATCAGCACGCCCAGCCCGATCAAGACCATGGTTGCGTGTGAACGCCCGATCGACTCGTGCAGCGTCTCGTTGCCGATCCCGGCGTAGCTCACGTCCTGATAGATGTCGAAGGGCCGGTCGAAGGCCGCGAAGAACCCGATGTTGAGGACCTTCAGGAGGACCACCAGAGCGAGCACCGGGCCGAGGACCCAGGCCACGCCCGCGTCGGCCTCTGGGGGGCAGGGCGAGTGCCACGACAAGGAGGACGAAGCCCTCGAGCGGGAGCCTCAGGAACGCGCCGGGCCTGAGGAGAATCGGCTGGTCCGGAGCGACGAGGGCGCTCCACACGAACAGAAGGGCGAGCGCCGTGAGCACGCCGGCGAAACCTGTGCGCACGCGTCCCGGTCCGCCACTCGGTCCGGTGGTGCTGGGGTCGGCATCCGTCGCCGGCGGCAGCGGCGGGGCGGGCGGCCGATGGAGCCGCAGCCACCACACGTCGCGGCCGAACGACTCGGCAAGCAGGACGAGTGCGACGGCCAGGGCGGCCTGGGTCACGGCCCTGGGCAGGACGTCTGCCGCGGCGATGGCCAGCACGATCCCCTGCAGTCGCAGCGACGGTCTTGCGCCAGAAGCGCGGCGGAAGCGGCTCACGCATCCACGGCAGCGGCCCACCCGGCCGCGAGGAACGCGTAGCGCGCCGCGCCGATCGCGAGCACCCACGCGCCGGCCGATGGGGGCCACGTACACGCTGAGGACGAGGATCAGGAACGCATCGACCTCGCCGTCGAACTGCGCGCCCAGCGCCCCCGCCGTGGTGCGTCGCGCGACCCATCCGTCGACCGCGTCGAGCACGAGCGCAACGGCCGTGAGCGACACCAGCAGCGCGACCGACACGGGCTGGTGGAACGAGTCCCCGACCAGTGCCGCGACGCCGACGGCGAGCGTTGCCCGAGTAAGGGTCACCCAGTCGGCCGGCGCGAGCCGCTCGGACCCGTGGCGCGAGAGGCCGAGCGCCAGTGCCGCAGTTCATGATTGCCGCGCAGGTCAGCCCGACGACCCAACCGGCGGTGCCGAGGCCGACGCTGCCCGCGAGTGCGGCGATCAGCAGCACCTGGGCGATCAGCCCGATCAGCGGCGCGGGGTGAACCGCTCGCCGCTTGCGTGCGTAGAGAAGGGGGTGGGCCTCATTGGCCGCCGAGCCATGGGCGAACAGGCCCAGCTCAGCGACCATGGCCGCCTCCGAGTGCTGGCGCTTCATGAAAATAAGTGACGCCGGCGCCGTGCCGATCCTTCCCGTCCGGTCGATGACATGCTGCTCGGGTGAGGGTCGAACGGCCGTGAAACAGGACGATCGCGCTCCGTTCGTCCAAGCGCTCCGGCGAGCACGCGTCGCGGCCTATCCCCCCGGCGAGTTCGTCGAGCAGGAGAGCTTCATGCGCGCCGGCGAGATTCGAGAGCTGGCGCTCCAGGCCGCCATCGCGCCCGGAGTCTCTGTGCTCGATCTCTGCTGCGGAGTCGCCGGGCCCGGACGGTTCATCACCCGGGAGCTCGGTTGCACCTATCTGGGGGTGGACTACAGCGCGAGCGCCATCGACATCGCACGTGAACGCGCCGGCGACCTCCCCTGTCGCTTCGAGGTCTCGCGGATCCCCCCGATTCCGCCCGGCCCGTTCGATGTGGTGCTGCTACTCGAGACCATGCTCGCCTTCCCCGAGAAGGAAGACGCTGCTTCAGGACATATCCGCGGTGCTCACGACCGGCGGGCGGTTTGCGTTCACGCTGGAGGAGGGCCCGCCTCTCACCGAGTCGGAGCGAGAGAGCATGCCCGACGCCAACACCGTCTGGCTCTCCCCGTTGCCCGAGCTGCTCACCTACCTGGAGCGGGCCGGGCTGGTGGTCCGCTGGCAGGACGACGTCAGTCGTGCCCACCGTGAGGTCGCGGACTCGTTGATCGACGCCTTTGCCGCCGATGCCACGGACATCGCCGCGCAGATCGGACGCCCGGCACTGGACGATCTGCTGACCGCCCACCGGCTCTGGAGCGAGTGGCTACGGGAGGGACGGGTGCGCAAGATCGCGCTCGTCGCCGAGAGGACGTAGAACTGCTCCGACCAAAGGGCTAGCGGCTGAGCTTGAAGCGGTCGCGGTATTCGGCGGGTGAGACGCCGAGGTGGCGATGAAACGCGCGGCGTAGCACTTCGGCGCTGGCGAAGCCGGAGGATTGGGCGACGGCTTCTAGTGAGGGGGCCCCGTCTTCGAGTAGGTCTCTTGCCCGTTCGATCCGCAGTGTGTCGACGTACGCGGCGGGACTCTGGCCGACCTCGCGGTGAAATGCGCGGGTGAATGACCGTTCGCTCATCAGCGCCCGCTCAGCCAGCACGGGCACCGACAGGTTCTCGTCTAGGTGGCCGGCGATCCATGCCTGGAGCTCGCGGAGCTCGGGTCTTGTCGCCTGTTGGGCTGAGAGGGCGCTGCTGAATTGGGACTGACCGCCGGGGCGTTTCAGGAAGACCACCAGCTCGCGAGCGGCGGCTAGCGCCGCTTGCGGACCGAGGTCCTCCTCGACCAGCGCCAGAGCGAGGTCGATCCCGGCGGTGATGCCGGCTGAGGTCCACACCTCGCCGTCGTTGATGAAGACTGGATCCGGGTCGACCTGGACCCGCGCGTACCTGCGAGCGAGGTCATCGCAGTGGGCCCAATGGGTGGTTGCCCTGCGGTCATCGAGCAGCCCGGCGGCCGCGAGCAGGTACGCACCGGTGCATATGGAAACGGTGCGTCGCGCGCGTCGGGACGCTCGGAGAACCCAGTCCACGATTGCCTCGTCTGCGATGGCGGCGCGCGCCCCAGGTCCGCCCGCGACAAGGAGCGTGTCGTGCCGCGGCGGCGGTTCAGGCAGCGGCACGACGCCCAGGCGCTGGCCGCTGTCGGTGGTGACCGTCTCGGCATCGCTCGGCCCCACGACGGTGACCTGGTAAGCGCCCGGAACCTCGATCGATACGTGATGAAAGACCTCGATAGGACCGAGCACGTCGAGCGACTGGCAGCCCTCGACGGCTAAGACCAGCATCTTGCGGGGTCGCGCCATTGCCACATCATGCCGCCAACGCCGATTGGCGCCAAGGACGGATATCCAACGAATCCCGCCAGGCCGACCGCAGAACATCGGGATGGCGTGAATCGTGGGGTATCGGACCTAGGCGCCAGCCTCCAGCCAGGCCAAGATGGCCGCAACGTCACGCAACGCTCTGGAGGCTTCGATGCACTTCCGCCACCAAAACCACACCACCCACACAGGCCGCCCCGACAACTCGAAGCACACCGGAGGCTGGCTGCTGGCCATCTTGCTGGTCGCACAGCTGATGGTCATCCTCGACATCACAGCGGTCAACATCGCCATGCCCAACATCGCCAAGGATCTGGGGATCAGTGGCACCAGCATCAGTTGGACGATCACCAGCTACTCGCTCGTCTTCGGCAGCCTCCTGCTCCTCGGTGGCCGCGCCGCTGACTTGCTCGGACGCCGCCGACTGCTCCTGACCGGGCTGGGGGTCTTCACCGTCGCATCGCTCCTGTCGGCAATCGCCGGCTCAGGGGCCGCGCTGTTCGCCGCCCGGGCAGGTCAGGGCCTGGGGGCAGCGATGCTCTCGCCGGCAGCACTCTCGATCATCACCACGGCGTTTCACGGTCAGCAGCGCGCCAAGGCGCTGGCAGCGTGGGGCGCAATCGGCGGTGCCGGCGCCGCGATCGGCGTTCTGCTCGGCGGCGTCCTCACCGAGCTGGCCGACTGGCGGATGATCTTCTTCGTCAACCCGCCGGTTGCGATCGCGCTCGCGATCGCAGCGACCAGGCTCGTTCCCGCCGACACCAAGCGGCCGCAGTGGAAGGGCCTCGACCTTCGCGGCGCCGCCGTGGTCACCGCGAGCATCGGGACGATCGTCTACGCGATCACCCAGGCCGACCAAGCGGGCTGGGCCTCGGCGCAGACGCTCATCATGGGAAGTCGCCGGCCTGGCGGGTCTCGGACTGTTCGTCGCCTGCGAGCGTCGCACCGAGCAGCCGCTGCTCAGGATCGAGCGACTCCGCGACCGCGCCGTCTCCGGCGGAATGATCCTGATGCTGCTCGGGGCCGGGCTCATCTTCGGGCTGTTCCTGCTCTGCTCGCTCTACCTGCAGCTCGTCCTCGGCAAGGGGCCCCTCTCAACCGGGCTCTCGTTTATCCCGCTGGCTCTCGCGGCGGGAGCCGGGGCACACGCCGGCGGGCACGTGATCAACCGCCACGGCGTCCGGGGCCCATTGGCGGCCGCATTCGGGATCGCGTCGGTCGGTCTCCTGCTGCTCTCGAGGCTTGGCCCGCATGGCAGCTACGTCCAGGACATCCTTCCCGGCATCCTGATCGCGGGCTTCGGACTCGGCATCGCGACCGTCGCCATCTCGGTCTCGATCCTCACCGGCGCCGGCTCTGAGGAGACCGGGATGCTCTCCGGGCTGAACTCGACTGGCCATGAGATCGGCGGGACGCTCGGTATCGCAGTGTTCACCAGCATCGCTGCTGCCGTAAGCGGCGGCCTCACCGGCTCAAGCGGAGCGTCCGGCATCGCGGACGCGTTCCTTATCGCCGCGCACGTCGCGGCCGTGGGCAGCATCGCAGCGCTGATCGCCCTGCCGGCCGCCCGTGTCTTCCTGCCAAAGCTGCGGCTCAACCCGCAGGCGATGGCAATCCACTGAGCACACGCTCAGGCGTGACGTCCACTCCTCCGGCCCCGGTCACCCCGGGGCCGGAGGCTTACCCGATAGCTCGGCGGCTTCGGGGCCGTCCACCGAACGCGCAGCGCGTCTCGATGATCGACGCTGGCGAGAGCTTCTCGATCAGCACCGCACCCTACGCCCGCGCGACGCGCGCCCGGCGACCCTGGCCGTACGCGCCGAGGTCGATCAGGAACGCGAGGATCACGAAGAACCATTCGAAGCCGGTCACGTGATGCCCCGAGCCCCACTCCCAGAACGCGGCGTAGGTCAGCGTCGTCCACGGCAGCAGGAAGAAGCCGAGGAGGGGGATGATCCAGCTGTCGAAGGCGCGGCTCAGCACGTCGCTGAAGATCCACAGGATGAACAGCACGAGTCGTGGCGAGATCAGCGCGAGCAGTGCAAGCAGACAGCCGATCTACGCAGTGTCTCCCACCTTCGCGGGCCGCGTCTCATCCGTTTCGGATGAAACCACCGTGCCCGGCAGCTCCGCGTCTCCGCCCGGTCGAGCGCTGCCGAGACTTGTCGCTTTGCCGACAGCCCATCGCTTCGATTAGCGTTGCTTCGTGCCGCCTGAAGTCCGTTACGCAAAGAAGGGAGAGACGGCCATCGCCTATCAGGTCGTCGGCGAGGGGCCCGTCGATCTCGTCCTCATCAACGGCGTCGTCTCCCACATGGCGCTCTTCTGGACCGACCCGTCGGCAAACGCGATGCTGCGCCGCCTCACCTCGTTCTGTCGCCTCGTGATGTTCGACAAGCCCGGGACGGGTCTCTCCGACCCTGTCGCGGGCCCTCCATCCCTCGAGCAACGCGTGGAGGACATTCACGTCGTCATGGACGCCGTCGGTCTCGAGCGGGCCTCGATCCTCGGCTATTCGGAAGGCGGAACGCCGGCCTTGATGTTCGCGGCGACCCATCCACAGCGCTGCGAGGCGCTCGTCCTGCTGGAAGCGGGAGCGAAATGGGTGTCAGCGCCCGACTACCTTGCCGAGTCCAAGGAGGCCATCGACCGCATGTGGGAGCTCCAATTCGCCGCCGCCGACGAATGGGGTGCAGGGAAGTTGTTCGCTCTCTGGTCCCCCAGCGCCGAGGGAGCTCCCGGCTATTGGCAGACGATGGGAAGCGCCGAGCGGATCTGCGCAAGCCCGGGCATGGCGAAGGCTGTGCTTCGCGCGGCCACGTTGATGGACGCAAGACCGGCGCTCTCGCGGATCTCGGCGCCAACGCTTGTGGTGCACCGGCAGGACAGCTTCACCCGGGTTGAATTCGGTCGTTACCTCGGAGAGAACATCGAGGGCGCCAAGCTCGCCATCTTTCCGGGCCGCGACCACTTCATCTGGGTTGACGCCTGGGAGCCGATCGTCGACGAGATCGAGGAGTTCTTGACCGGTGCTCGTCACCGAGTGGAACCCGACCGTGCGCTCGCGACGATCCTCTTCACGGACATCGCCTCCTCGACCGAACGTGTCGCCGAGCTCGGCGACGAGCGCTGGCGAGCGCTGCTCGAGCGCCACGACGAGGTCACGCGAGCGGAGCTCGAGCGCTACGGGGGGCGGGTGATCAAATCGCTTGGGGACGGGTTCCTTGCCGCCTTCGAAGGTCCAGCGAAGGCGATCCGATGCGCACGGGCGATCTGCGCGGAGGTGCGCCCTCTCGGAATCGAGCTGCGGGCCGGCGTCCACACCGGTGAGTGCGAGCTGCGCGGCGAAGATCTCGCCGGTGTTGCGGTCCACGTGGGCGCCCGCATCGGTGCTCTCGCGCAGCCCTCGGAGGTGCTGGTCTCGAGCACCGTGCGCGAGCTTGTACTCGGCTCCGGGATCGAGTTCATCGAGCGCGGCACGCACGCGCTGAAGGGCGTTCCCGGCGAGTGGCGACTTTACGCCATGAGCGGTGACGGCCGCACCGACGCCCGCCCGGTGAGCGAAGTAGATCCCAAGACAGCAGCGCTCACCCCTGCACCCGTCGACACCTTGCGCCCGCGCGACCGCGCGATGCTCGCAGCTGTCAACCGAGCGCCTGGCGCAGTACGGGCATTTGGGCGGGCTTCCCAGCGCCTTCGGCGAAAGCAGGCCGTCGAGGATAGGTCCGCCTAGTACCCGTCGCGGCCGCTCGCCCTCGCGTCGTGGCAGCGGCGTCCGGATCAAGGATGATTGCCCGGTGAGCGCCACAGGCGACGAGATGGTCGCCGTGCTGATGACCGATCTGGAGGGCTCCACGGCGATGGCCCAGCGGCTCGGCCCGGCCGCGGCGGAGGAGGTGCGCCTCGAGCACTTCGCACTACTTCGTGATGCGCTCGAGCGAACCGGCGGACGGGAGGTCAAGTCCCTCGGCGACGGCCTGATGGTCGTCTTCGACGGTGCCGCGCAGTCGCTCGCGTGCGCGGCGCAGATGCAGCAGGCCGTCGAATCGCGCAACCGCCGTGCCGATGAGAAGCTCGGCGTGCGGATCGGCGTCAGCCTCGGCGACACCAGATTCGACGACGGGGACTACTACGGCGAGGCCGTCGTCGAGGCGGCGCGGCTGTGCGCCCGCGCGAGCGGCGGACAGGTCATCGTCACCGACCTCGTGTACCGGCTGGGCGGCTCACGCGACGGCCACGCCTTCGAGCCCCTCGGCGACCTCGAGCTGAAGGGCATCGCCCAGCCCGTGCAGGCGTTCGAGCTGCGCTGGGAGCCGGCTCCAGTGATCGGCATCGCGCTGCCCGAGCGCCTACGCCGCGTGCCGGCGACGGCCTTCGTGGGACGCGAGGCAGAGCGCCGCCGGATGGCGGAGCTGTGGGAGGAGGCGCGCCGTGGCTCGCTGCGTGTCGCGCTGTTGAGCGGTGAGCCCGGAATGGGCAAGACGCGCCTGGCGACCCATCTGGCGTCACGCGATCCACTCGGACGGATCCACCGCGCTTTATGGGCGCTCCGACGAGGACCTCGGAGTCCTCTACCAGCCATGGGTGCAGGCGCTGTCCCATCTGGTCAACGAGGCGCCGCTGCCCGTCCTGGATGGTCATGTCGAGCGCGTCGGCGGCGACCTCGCGCGCCTCATACCGTCACTGCGCGATCGCCTGCCGGACCTGCCCTCCCCGCGCGACAGCGACCAGGAGACCGAGCGCTACCTGATGTATGCGGCGGTCGTGGACCTGCTCCAGGAGGCGGGCGCGCAGGAGCCGCTGCTGCTGATCCTCGACGACCTCCACTGGGCCGATGCGCCGACGCTCTCGCTCCTTCGCCACGTCGTCGGCGCGGGCCCGTCGATGAACGTCATGGTCGTCGGCACATTTCGCGACTCCGAACTCTCGCCCGATCACCCTCTGACCTCGCTGCTCGCGGCGCTTCACCGCGAGCAGGGCGTTCAGCGGATCGAGCTCTCGGGCCTTGATCCCGAGGACGTGCAGGCGCTCATGGAAGCCGCCGCCGGCCAGCAGCTCGATCAAGACGGACGCACACTCGCGGCGGAGATCACCCGCGAGACGGCGGGCAACCCCTTCTTCACCGAGGAGATGCTCCGCCACCTGACGGAGTCCGGAGCGATCGTCCAGGGGGAGGACGGGCGGTGGCGACTGGCCGGGAGCCTTGTGGATCTCGGTCTGCCGCAGAGCGTGCGCGAGGTCATCGGAGAGCGTGTCGCGCGCCTGGGGGCTGACGCGCACAGTGCGCTCAGCGCGGCCGCCGTGATCGGCCGCGACTTCGACCTCGATCTCCTGCTGACACTCGTCGAGCTGCCCCAGATGCAGCTGCTGGACCTGCTCGACTCCGCCGTCGCGGCGTCGCTGCTCCGGGAGAGCTCGGAGCGAGCCGGGCGCTTCACCTTCACCCACGCCCTCGTGGAGCACACCCTCTATGAGGATCTCGGGCGCACGCGCCGCACGCTGCTTCACCGCCGGATCGCCGAAGAGCTCGAGAAGCGCTACGGCGCTGACCCGGGTCCGCGCGTCGGCGAGCTCGCCGGACACTGGGCCGCGGCCGTCCTTCCCGCCGATACCGGCAAGGCGATCAAGTACGCCCGTCTGGCAGCCGACCGGGCACTCGAGCAACTCGCCCCCCATGAGGCGGTGCGCTGGTATCGCCAGGCGCTTGACCTCCAAGGCCAGACGGAGGACGCCGACCGCGCGGAGCGCTGTGAGCTGTTGATCGGTTTGGGTGAGGCCGAGCGGCAGGTCGGAGATCCTGCATCCCGCCAGACGCTGCTGGATGCCGCGGCGCTCGCCCAGGAGCTCGGCGACACGGAGCGCCTTGGCCGCGCGGTGCTCGCCAACAGCCGGGGACTCCCGAGCCGCCACGGCGGGGTCGACCCCGAGCGCGTGCAGATGCTCGAGGCCACCGTAGAAGTCCTTCCGGAGGACGACCCGCGGCGCGCACCTGTGTTCGCGCTCCTGGCCGTCGAGCTTCTCTACCGCCCCGGCGCGCTCCAGCGACGCCAGGCGCTGGCCAGGCAAGCCATCGAGATCGCCAGAGCCGGCGGTGACCAGACCACGCTCGCGTACACGATCCACTACGCCATCGGCGCCATCTGGGCGCCAAACACCTTGCACGAGCGCAAGGCGCTGGGCGCCGAGCTCCTTGAGCTGGCCCAGGGCCTGGATGACCCGCTGCTCAGCTTCATGGCGGCCTTTCGCGAGCAGCTGATCGCCTTCTGCTCCGCGGACCGCCCACAGCTCGAGTCCGCCCTACGCACGATGAGAGCGCTGGCCGTCTCGGTACCCGAGCCGTCGCTCAAGGTACAGCGTCTCTTCGCGGAGGCCGTCAGGGCGATCGTCGACGGCGACCTCGAGGCCGCCGAGACCTGGGTGCAGGAGGCATTCGAGACCGGAACGGCGTCAGGCCAGCCCGACGCCCCCCTGATGTTCGGCCTCCAGCTGGCCAATGTGCGCTACTTCCAGGGCCGGCTCGGGGAGTTCGTCGAGCCGCTCGTGCAGGTCGCCGGCCAACCGGACAGCCTCTCGGGGTACCGCGTGCAGGCGGCGGTCGCCCTGATCGAAAGCGGCAGGGCCGACGAGGCGCGCGAGCTGGTGCTCGCCGAGGACTTCCAGAGCGTGCCATGGGACTCGGTCTGGTCGATGGTCATGGTCGTCTGGGCGGACGCCTGCTCTCGTCTGGGTCTCATCGATCGTGCAAGCGAGCTCTACGAGCTCCTGCAGCCGTTCCCCGGCCAGATGGCGGCGGCGAGTCTCATGTACGGCTCCACGGACTGGGCTCTGGGCATCCTGGCCACCATGCTCGGTCGCTACGAGCAGGCCGAGGACCACTTCGCGGGCGCCGCGGAGCTCGACGAGCGGCTCGGCGCGCCGCTCCTCCTGGCCCGCACCCACGCCGGCTGGGCCCGCGCGCTGATCGCCCGCGGACGGCCCGCGGACATCGAGCGCGCGGAGCAGATGTTGGGACAGGCCGAGGAGGTCGCGGCGCGGCTCGGCGGCGGACTTGTCAGTCGGGAAGTCGCGGAGTGCCGCGCCGAGCTCGCGACGATCAGCAGGTAGCGCCTGCGTTTCAGCGCCAGGCGAAGACGGGCTGGTCGAGGTGGTCGACACGCTCGCCCGATTGACCAAGTAGGCCAACCTGTCGCAGTTGGAACAGGATTGCCGCGGTGGGAGCGTGGATGAGGTCGTTGCCAAGGGGCAGCTGCAGGACCGGGCGGTCGCTCTCCGGGATCGAGATGAACCGTGGCTCGCTGCCCCGGAGGGCGCCGAGGCCGATGCGATAGACCGCGAGGACCTCGTCGGGGGACGGATGCAGATCTGGATCCTTGCCGCCCCAGAGCACGAGCGGCGTTATGACGTAGCCCGAGCGAGTCGGGTAGTCATCGAGCCACCCGACCACGCTGTGCGGGTCCAGTCGGAGGCCAAGCTCCTCGTCCAGCTCGCGCAGCGCGGCCTCCAACGGCGTCTCACCGTCATCGACACGCCCGCCCGGAAGCGCCCACTGCCCGGCGTGCCGGCTCAGCCGGGACGCGCGCCGACACAACAGGAACGCGGCTCCCCCCGCGACGCCGACCATCCGGCCGTCGAGCGGCCGCCCGGAAGAGTGCAGATCGCCCGGCACCCCGGACATGTCGATCTGATCGGCCATGAGCGGGTCCCTGTCGTGACGGTCGGCGTCGCTGTCGACGAGAACCACCGCCACCGCCGCGTGGCGGCGACCCTCGAGCGCGTGCTCGCGCCGCTCATGCGCGCCCAGAGCCGTTCCCAGTCGGGTGCGAAGTTCGGGGGTGTAGGGGATCAAGGGAGGCGAGCCGTCTGGCCAGCAATTAGCGCCGAGCGTCGGTTCCGGCCAGCGCTGCCGTTGAGGCGAACTCTAAGACGACAGCGGCGCGGCGGTGAGACCGCCGCGCCGCTGGGCTGCGGCCCGGCCCAGAGCCGATTCGAGCGCCGCCAGCTCTTCGGCACGACCAACGAAGCTCGGACTCGAGACGCGGGCGGGCACCGGCTCATTATCTGGCGCGCGGGCGCGGGCCGCAAAGCACTTCGCCACAAGGAGGATCGGCGGAGAGTCGATCGTGACCCTTTGGACGCATCCGCCCTGGAATTCGAAGAGTTCGTCGTCCTCGACGACGGGGTCCAAGAGGCTGGGCGGCCGTACTCGGCAAGATCAAGGACGCCGTGGAGGTGCTCGCGTGACCGATTGGCCTTCGCCCCTGACGCGCTCGATGCGAATCGCGGCGGGCTAGGCGGGTCTAGCGAAACTCGTCACGTCTGCCGTCGTTCCCCGGCGAGGCGTTCGGCGGCTGCACGGCCCTCGTCGACCTCGTAGATCGTAAGGCGTGCGATCAAGCCTCGCAGCCAGACCAAGACCCATCCCTCGCGCTGTCGAAGGTGACCGCCGCTGCCAGCCGCACGACCGTTCTGAACGACCACGGCAAACATGACCCCATTCCCGAGGTCGCGGACTTCCTCAGGCCCGAACTCCAACTCCTCGTACGTGCCAAACCAGTCGTCAAGGAAGCTGCGAATGGCCGCCCGCCCCTCGAAGCGCTCCCCCAACGCCCTCCCGTCGAAGATCGCATCTTCGGCGAAGCTGTTGGCCGCCGCGTCGAGATCACGACGATTCGCAGCCTCAAACGCCCTGCCCACAAGCTCAACCAGGTCGGGGGCCGTGGACTCCTCGGGCATCGCAGGGGAGTATCCCGCACGGGGACGGGCGCGAGGCTTGCTAGCAGCACGAGGGAGCGCCCGGCCACCTCCAGCGACCCGCTTCGGCATGGAAAGCAGCAGCGAGGAACTCCGCTGCGGGCAGAACCAGACGTTGCGCAAACCGCGCGCTCGATGTCCGCGGACGGGACCCGCCTCAGAGGCGGCAGCCGTGATTTGTCAGGACGGCGGGTGCGCCGGGACACTCCATCGCGACTTCTACTCTCGCGTGAAAGCGGTCGTCACTGGGGACTCCCCTTCTGTGGCCGAGCGTGCATCAGATCGGGCTAACTGCCCCCCGGACGCCGACCAAACGCACCCAAAAAGCAGAAAGGCCCGCATTAGCGGGCCTTTCGTGCGATGCGGATGAGAGGACTCGAACCTCCACGGGGTTTCCCCCACACGGACCTGAATCGTGTCAACGGGGGTGTTCGCAGTTTTCGGCTCGTCCAGATTGGCTTTCTAGAGCCAAATCTCTGGACGGGCTGGACGCATCTGGCGAGGCATTTGTTACCGCGTTTGTTACCGCGAGGGTCAGAACCGCTGGTCTGTCCGTTCGGCTCGACCTCGGCTTCGCGCGGCGTCCAGTGCCTCAGCGCTTCCATCCGCCTTCGGCGCCGGCCAAGACGCTCAGCCCGTCCGGCTCGTCCAGCTCCATCTCAACCGTCGCGGCCAGCGCCGCCAGCCCGTGGTAGTGGGTGATCGCCATCACGAGCTCGACAAGCCGCCGGGCGCCGAGCGCCGCGTGGAGCTCCGCCGCCGTCTCGGCGCTGCCGCCGTTGTCGCGGACGATCTCCTCGGTCAGCCGGTACACAAGACCCTCGACCCCCTCGGCCGCACCCTTAGGATCGACGGCGACGGCCACCTGCTCCGAGGTCGCTCCGACCTTGCGCGCGATGGCCTCGTGATGGGCGCGCTCGTACTCGCACCGATCGAGCGCCGCGACGCGCAGGATCGCCAGCTCGCGCAGAACAGGGTCGAGTTCCAAGCCCGCCAGCAGCACCGCGTTGTAGTCGACGTAGGGCCAGAAGGCCGACTCCGCATGGGCCAGCATCCGGAAGACGTTGAGCGGCGGGACCACCTCGAGCGCTCGGCGCATTGCCGGCGACGCGTTCCCGGGGTCCACGTAGGGGATCCGGGCCATCGTCAGCGCGATCTCAGCTCGGGTCGCCGGGCACCGAGGTCGCGCGTGAGCGCACCCACGCCCTGCGCTCCTCGTGCGGCGTCGCCGCATAGTCGCTCATCGCGTTGACGGCCTCGTCGCTCAGCATCGTGGTGAGGAACGCATCGGCCTCCACCCGCAGGCCCTCGCTGAGCGGCAGCGATGCGCCGCGCAGGACGCTTCGCTTGGCCGCGGCCAGGGCAACCGGCGACTGCCGCGCGAGCGACCGGGCCACTTCCAGGGCGCGCGCCTTCGCGTCGTCGGCCAGCTCGCTCACGAGACCCAGCGCGAGCGCCTGATCCGGCGAGACGATCCGGCTGCGCAGCATGAAGTCCAACGCGGGACCGACGCCGATGATCCGCGGCAGGCGCTGAGTCCCGCCGCCACCCGGGATGATCGCCAGAGAAACCTCCGGGTACCCGATCGAGAAGTCGCCACGCTGCGCGATCCGGATGTCGCAGCCGAGCGAAAGCTCGAGACCGCCGCCCATGGTGTCGCCGCTCATCGCCGCGATCACCGGCTTCTCCAGGTCGCTGAGGTCCTGCACAAGGGCGTGGTAGCCGTCGTTCACGTCGGTCCCCAGCGCCCGCATCCCGTCGCGGTCCTTCGCGAGTGCAGCCAGCTCCTCGACGCTGTAGTGGGTCAGGTACTGATCCTGGGGTCCGCCGGTCAGAATCACCACGCGAACGCTTGGATCCCGCCAGGTGGGGATCAGGGCGCCGAGCTCAGTGGCGCCAGCGCCGACGAAGTAGTTCATGGGCGCGTTCGTGTACGACGCGACGACGATCCCACCGTCGTGCTGCTCGACCTCCCAGAAGTCCATCGGGGCAACGTAATGCGGCGGCCATCGGCTCCGCGAACCTCAGGGCCCCGTCAACTGGAGATCTCCCAGGCGCGAGCCCGGGGTGGGGCGCTTATCTAGATGGGCCACGAAGAACCCCGCTCTCGCGGGGCTTCCAGTGCGCCCAGGGAGACTCCAACTCCCAAGGGCCGTACGCCCCGCAAGGCCCTCAACCATGTCAGGGGCCTGTCAGCGGCGGGCGTCGTCCAGCCGCATCGTAGGGGGCAGGTGCCGACTTCAGGCGAAGAGCATGGCGATCCCTGCCCATTTAGCGCGGAGGGCTCCGCGCCGCCTGGCTAGGCGACGATCTCGGGCGAAGCCAGTCGGCTTGGGTGGGGATCGAGGTGGGTCCGCTCCCAGGTCGCGAGCAGGCGGCGATCGCGCCCGCGTCGCGGCCGGCCCGCGACGACGAGGATGTCGTGTTCGGACGCGCGACGCAACGCGTCCGCCCAGCAGCGTGTTGCCCAGTACTGGGCTGCGATGTCGTGGGGAAGGAGCGCGGCGGACACGCGCGCGGCCTCGGAGGCGCGCCTGGCCGAGCCGTCCCTGAGCTCAGCCGCCGTGATCAGGCCCGTGAGCGGAGCCCAGTTGGAGATCAACGGAAGGCTGGCCACGCATGCAATCGTCACCCGCGCGGGTCTACCGGCAATTCGGTTCAGCAGCGCATCAACCGCGTGGGCGTCGAGATCGGCCGTCTCCGAGACCAAGATCGCGGTGATGGCGGCGGGGCCGCTCATGACGCTCCTTGGCCCGCGAGGCGAGGGACCAGCGCGCCGATGTTGCCCGCGTCGAGTCGCGTCCGCTCGTGATCATCGAGGAACCGCAAGCCGGGAGCCGGATCGCCCGGCTCGTCGGGCATCGGCAAGTAGGGCCAGTCCGTGCCGAAGACGATGTGGTCAGCCGGAACGAGCATCGCGGCGGCGCGATAGGGCAGCTCGTGGTTGGCGAGTCCCGTGTCGTAATAGAGGCGGGAGAGGTAGTCAAGCGCGCCCGCCGGCGCCGCTTCCGCCTTGTCCGGCTCCCGGGCGGCCAGCGAGGCGATGCGGTGAGCGAGCATCATCGTCGCGCCGCCGAGGTGCGACACCTGCCAGCGGATGTTGGGGTAGCGCTCGAATGTCCCGGTGTAGACGAGGTTGGCCAAAGCGCGCGTGGTGTCGAACGGGAACTCGTACAGCCAGGCCGGATGCGCGAGCGGCACGCCATTGGGGGGTACGGTCGGGTGCAGGAAGACGTATGCGGCGCGCCGGTTGAGCTCGGCGTACAGCGCCTCCCACGAGGGGTCGCCGAGGTAGGTGCCAGCCACGTGACTGAGCAGCAGGACGCCCTCGAGGCCCATCGCGTCGAGCGCGTGCGCCAGTTCCGCAATCGCCGCGTCCGGGTCGGGCAGGGGGAGCATCGCCAACCCGGCGAACCTGTCGGGGTTACCTCGGACCGCGGCCGAGATCTCCTCGTTGGCCAGCCGGGCTATCTCGTTCGCACGCGTCTGGTCGCCGAAGAACGCGCCGGGTGGACCAGTGGAGATCACCGCCGCGTCGATCGCGTAGCGATCCATCATCCGGAGCAATGCTTCGGCGTTGACGACCGGTGGCTTGGGGAGATTGCCGCCCGGTGCCGGGACCGCGTCGACATAAGCCTGTGGGATGACGTGTGCGTGGGCGTCGACGCGCATCAGGGGGCCACGCAACGGTTGCGCTGGACGCCGAGGCCGGTGATCTCGCCTTCCATCACGTCGTCGGGCACAAGCCAGCGCCCGCCGTGGTGCGCGGCGTTACCCGCCGGCGAGCCGGTGAGCAGCAGGTCGCCGGGGCGCAGCTCGACGACGCGCGACGCGTAGGCGACCAGTTGCTCGACGCCGTGGACGATGTCGTCGACTCCTTCGTCCTGCATCACCTCGCCGTTGACCTTCAGCGTGATGCGCAGCGCGCGGTAGTCGGGCACGAACTCGGTTGGAACCACGTACGGGCCGGTGGGGAAGAACGTGGGTCTCATCTTGGTCATCAGGAAATCCGTCATCGGGAAGCCGGGGCGGAACATCACGTCGCGCGTGCTGACGTCGTTGGACATCGTGTAACCGGCGACGTGGGACATCGCCTCGTCCTCCGGAATCTCTCGTCCGCCGCGACCAAGCACGACGGCGAGTTCGAGCTCCCAGTCGTGCTCCGTCCCGGGCCCCCACAGAACCACGTCATCGCGGGCGCCGGATAGCGCGCTGGGCAGCCCCGCGAAGATGAACGGATCCTCCCCGCGCGAGCGGCGCGCCGCGACCTCGATCGCCTCGGCGCGCAACTCCTCCTCCGGCCGTGTATCGCCCTCGCGCTGGAGATGCGCAAGCACCATCTGGCGCAGGTGCTTGTGATAGTTCGCGCCGGCGCATAGGACCTGGCCCGAGGGCTGCACGGGGGCAGCGGCCGCAGGTCCCCCACGGCCAGGCCCTTCCCGGGAGGCGAGGCAGCCAGCTCGCGCAGGCCCGCCAGCGCGGCGTCCCAGTCCTGCAGCATCGAGAGCGTGTCCTCGAAGCGCGGCCGCAGGTCGTGGACGTGCTCATCCACGACGAGTCCCGGAAACGGCACGCCGTTCGAGCCCGCGAAAGTCCCGAAGGCAAACGTCTTCACGCGCGTGCGCGGGTACGGGCACGGGGGAGACCAGGCAGGTCGGGCTGGAAGTCCCCGACCCTGTTCGTCAGCGTGCCGATCCCCTCGACCTCCAGGCGAACCTCGTCACCGGGCGTGAGCGGTGGCGGCTCCTGCGCCTGGTTCCGGCCCCAGAGCTCGAACAGGCAGCCGCCCCCACATGTCCCGCTCCCGATCACGTCGCCGGGCCCGATCCATGCACCGCGCGCCGCGAAGTGCACGAGCTCCTCGAAGCTCCAGGCCATGCTCGCAAGCGTGTCGCTGCCGAGCTCAGCGCCGTTGACGTGCGCGGTCATGCGCAGGTTCAGCCTGTCGCCCTCGCGGTAGCGATCGAGTTCGTCCGGCGTGACGATCCACGGGCCGAACGTGTTGGCGAAGTCCTTGGCCTTGTGAAAGCCGAACGGCAAGCGTGCCTCCTGCGCTGCGATCCCGCGCTCGGACCAGTCGTTGAAGATCGTGTAGCCCACGATGCAGTCGCTCGCCTCATCCACCGAGATGTTCCGTGCGCGGCGACCGATGACGGCGCAGACTTCCAGCTCGAGGTCTAGGCCGGATGACTGGGCGGGCGGCTCGATGGCGTCGCCGGGGCCCGTCGTGGCATGCGGGTTCGAGAAGTAGAACGCCGGTTTCTCGTACCACGCATCCGGGACCTTGGCGTCGGGGCCGCCGAGCGCCATGCTCGCGCCCTCCCCGTGCTGCTCGAAGACTGAGAAGTCGCGCACCGAAGCGGGCTCTATCGGCGACAGGAGACGGACGTCGCCGAGCGGGATCCCTGGACCGGCGCCCGCGGCACGCCGTTCGCGCTCCTCGGGCGGGGCGGTCAGCAGGTCGAGGACCTCGACGCCGGGCACGGGACGGACGCTGTCACCGTCGACGACGGCGGTGACCGGCGAGCCTTCGAGCTCGATTCTGGCGATGCGCATGATCAACTCCTGCTGGTTCGAAAGTGCATGCGAAATGAAACACGAATTTGCGTTCGAAGTCCAGTTCTAGTTCAATGCGCCTCACGGGCCGCCCCCCGCCGGCGGATGACCTGGAGGAGGGACGTGGAGTGAGGATCATCGACCTGTCGCACGTGATCGAGTCGTCGCCGGACGGGCTGCCCGAGTTCATGCGAACGGAGGTCACCTACACCGACCATGCGGAGGGAGCCGCGGAGCTCGAGAAGCTCGTCGGGATCCCGCGGCGGCTGCTCCGCGACGGGGAGGGTCCGGCGGGCGAGCGCCTGTCGATCGGCACCCACGCCACGACCCACCTCGACGCCCCCTGGCACTACAACTCGACGATCGGCGGCTCGCGAGCCGAGACGATCGACGAGCTGCCGGTCGAACGCTTCTTCGGGCCCGGCGTGGTGGTGGACGCGCGGCACAAGGAGGACGGGGACGCGGTCACGCGCGAGGAGATGGAGCGGGGGATCGCGGACGCTGGCCACGACCTCTCGGCCGGGGACATCGTGCTGGTCCACACGGGACGCGACGCCTATTACCACGACTCGCGCTACATGTGGCGCGGCCCCGGCGTGACGGTCGAAGCGACGCGCTGGCTCTTCGAGCGAGGGGTGCGTGTGATGGGGATCGATGCCTGGGGCTGGGACGCCCCGCTCGACGTCCAGGCCAATGAGGCGATCGAGCGCGACAAGCCGGGGATCTTCTGGGCCGCCCACCAATGCGATCTGCCTTACTCGCAGATCGAGCGGTTGACGAACCTCGACGCGCTGCCGTCGGCCGGCTTCTCCGTTGCGTGCTTCCCGCTGAAGATCAAGGGCGCGAGCGCCGCCCCGGCGCGCGTCGTCGCGCTGCTGGACACGCCGTGAGCGCGGTTCTCCACGCTGATGTAGTCGGATCGCTGCTCGCGCCCCCCGAGCTCGCCGAGGTGCAGTCGTACGCGCCGGCGAGGCGGGTCTCGCCGGAGCAGCTCCGCGAGCTCCAGGACCGCGCCATCGACGATGCGCTGGCGATGCAGGAGCGCGCCGGCTTGGACGTGGTCACCGACGGCGAGCTGCGGCGGGTGCAGTTCTTCGACCAGTTCGTGGTGGGCATCGACGGGCTCGCGCCCGGACCGGGGGGCTCCGCCACATTCCACTCGGACGCGGGCGAGGAGGTCCACTTCCAGGTGCCCATGTGCGTGCAGGGCAAGATCTCGGCCACTCGCTCACTGGCCGTCGAGGAGTTCAGCTACCTGAAGGGCAAGACCGAGAGGACGATCAAGGTCACGCTGCCTAGCCCGCTGCTGCTTGTAACCGTCTGGAACAACGAGCTCTCACGCGCCGCCTACCGAGATCCGTTTGAGCTGTTCGCGGACGGGGTCGAGCTCATCCGCGGGCAGATCGAGCAGCTCAGGGACCTCGGCTGCGAGTACGTTCAGATCGACGCTCCCGAGCTGATCCAGGGCTTCACCGACGAGCAGGTGCAGGCTGAGCGGGCGGCCCAGGGGCTCGATCCGGAGCGCTTCAAGGGCGAGGCGATCGAGTACATCAACGCGGCCCTCGACGTGCCCGAGATCAAGCGCGCCGTGCACCTCTGCCGCGGCAACTACGCGGGTATGTGGACCGCCAGCGGTGGCTATGAGGAGCTGGCGCGCCGCTGCTTCGACCGAGCTCCCAACGTGGAGGTGTGGATGCTGGAGTACGACGACGACCGCTCCGGGGGGTTCGACCCTCTCGGCGACCTGCCGGACGACAAGGTGGCGGTGCTCGGCCTCGTGACCACCAAACGACCTGCGCTCGAGGATCCCGAGCGGCTGCGCACCCGCATCGAGGAGGCCGCCAGGTTCCACCCGCGCGCGCAGCTTGGGATCTCGACCCAGTGCGGCTTCGAGTCAGGCACTAACGCCCCGCTCGACGCCGAGACGCAGGAGGCCAAGCTCAGGCTCGTGGCCGACGTGGCCCACGAGGCCTGGCTGGAGGCGGCATGACAGACGTTCGGAAGATCCTCGTCGTGGGGGGCGGTATCGGGGGCCTCTCCACCACGATCGCGCTGCGCCGCGCCGGCTTCGATGTCGACGTCGTCGAGAAGAACCCCGCCTGGGACGTCTATGGCGTGGGCATCATCCAGCCCGGCAACGCGCTGCGCGCGCTCGACATGATCGGTCTGGCGAAGGACGCCGTGAGCCAGGGGCACCCGATGGTGGGAGACACCACGTGGACGGCAGACGGGGAGACCCTCGTCGCAGCCCACGACTGGCCACCACTCGTCGACGGTCTGCCGCCCGGCAACGGGATCACCCGTCCGCGGCTGCATCAGATCCTCCAGACCCACACGCTTGACTCCGGCGCCGACGTACGCACCGGAGTCACGTTCACCCGGATCGCGAATCCCGACGACGCCGTAGAGGTGGAGTTCACGGACGGCGACAAGCGCACGTACGACCTCATCGTCGGAGCGGATGGGCTCAACTCGAACGTGCGGGAAACGGTCTTCGGGCCGGACATCCAGCCCAAGTACACCGGACAGGTGTGCTGGCGCTACAACCTGCCGCGCATCGAAGGGCTCGACAAGATCTGGGTGTACCTCGGCGCAACCGGGACGGCGGGGTTCGTGCCGCTCGCCGAGGACCTGATGTACATGCTCACGATCGAGAAGCCGCCGGACGGCGCCCCGATCAAGCTGCCGCGAGAGGGCATCGCCGCCGTGTACCGCGAGCGGCTCGCGCAGTTCGGCGGCGTGGTGGCGGAGCAGCGCGAGCTGGTGGTGGACGACGACGCTGTTGTCTACCGGCCGGTGGAGAACGTGCTCATGCCACCGCCGTGGCACCGCGGGCGCGTGCTGCTGATCGGCGATGCGGCGCACGGGACGTCGCCGCATTGCGGCCAGGGCGCCGCCCAGGCGATCGAGGACGGGATCGTGCTCGCGCAGGAGCTCGGCACGCGCGACACGCTGGCCGAGGCGCTCGAGTCCTTCATGAAGCGCCGCTACGAACGCTGCAAGTTCGTGGTGGAGGGCTCGGAGGCGATCGGCCGCTGGGAACAGGACCATTCGCTTCCGATCGACCCCAGTCAGATGCGCATGGACGTGACGATGGCCGCTATGGCGCCGATTTGAGAAGGGGCGCGAGCGCGTGAGCGGCGCCCCCCGCCGCGTGGTGACGGGTCACGACGCCGAGGGCCGATCGGTGGTCCTCTCAGACGGTCCCGCACCGAGGTGCCTCGTGCTGCCGGGTAGCGCCGCCTTCCACGAGATCTGGAGCACGGGAGAGATGCCCGCGGCGGTCGGACCGGGCGAGCGAAGAGACCCCACCGGTCGCGCCTTGCGCATTCCTCCGGATCCGCATGGCACCGTCATTCGCATCGTCGACCTGCTGCCCCACACGACGTCGCCGATGCACCGCACGGAGTCGGTGGACTACGGGATCGTGCTCGAGGGCGAGGTGCACCTGGTACTCGACGACGGCTCGCAGACGCACCTGCGGCCCGGCAACGTGGTTGTCCAGCGCGGAACCGACCACGCGTGGGAGAACCGGACCGACTCGGTAGCCCGCATGGCGTTCATCCTCATCGACGGGAGGTTCACGCAGGAGCTGCGGGCGCTGCTGCGACCCGAGGCTCTCGAGCAGCTCTATTCGCAGGTGCTCGACGACTAGCGAGGCGGGCGGGCCGGCCTAAGGGCGACGGCGCTCAGATGGGCTCGGCGAGCTTTGCCATCGCCGCCCCGATGAGCTCGGGCGCCTTCGGGTTCGGCGGTCCAGGCTGCTGCTCCCACCGCGACAGCTGAAGCGAAGCCTCGACGACCAGACGGCAACGGTCAAAGCGTCTCGCCGCGAGGCGCTCGCCCAGCTCGACGGGAGGGACCCCTTGGTGGACGAGCTCGCCGAGCACGACCGCATCCTCGATCGCCAGCCCCGCACCGAACGCCATGTGAGGTGTCGTCGTGTGCACCGCATCGCCGATGAGCAGTACACGCCCGGCATGCCAGGGCGGTGGGACGAGCAGCGACTGGAGCGCGCGGAAGTCGAGCTGCGCGGCATCGGTCGCCTGCTCGGCGACGGCGGGCGCAAAGCCCCGGTAAGCCGCCATCCGTTGGTGGAACAGCTCGAGCAGCCGCTCGCGCGGCGGGCGCTCCGGGGGCAACGTGCTGTCGAGCATCCACAGGTATAGGTCGTCGTTCGGCAGCGGAACGAGGCCGATCCGGTGTGGCCCACCGATCATGATCGTGTAACGGTCGAGGCCCTCTGGGCAGCGCCCCGCCATCCGCCAGATCGTCTGACCCGCGTATTCGGGCCAGGGCGCGCCGGGCAGCACCAACGCGCGGACCGTCGAGTGAAGGCCGTCCGCCCCGATGACCAGGTCGTAGTCCTCGACCGACCCGGTGCTGAGCGTCGCGCGCACGCCGTCGCGTGTCTCTTCGAGCGCGTGCACGGTCGTCCCGAGCCGCACAGGAACTCCCCGCCGCTCGACCGCGCGGCTGAGCAGCTCGTGCAGCGCCATACGGCTCATGTTCACGAACGGCGGGTCGTCAGGGTCGTTGACGTTGACCTGCGGCATCAGGCCGATCTGCTCGCCGTCCGCTCGTGCGATGGCGATCTCCCGGTGCGGGCGAGCGACACGGATGATGTCGTCGAAGAGCCCAAGCGCCTTCGTCGCGCGGAGCGGCGGGCTCTGGAGCCCGATCCCCACCCCGGCGGGCCTCCACTCCCTCGTCAACTCGACGATGTTGCAGTCCATCCCCGCCTGAATGAGGGCGAGCGCACAGGTGAGGCCGGCCGGCCCGCCGCCGACGATCAGGGCACGTGTCCGAGCCGGCCTGGTCGATGTCAAGGCACGTCGAGGTCGCGCTGGATCTCGAGGATCCGCGATTGCGCCTCGCGCGGCTCGTTCTGCATTCCGCACTCGGTGGCCACGCCGAAGCCCGTCACGTATTTCGCCGCCGCGGCCGCGCGCCGCCGCGCGCCGTCCAAGCCGTCCTCCTCGTGGACCAGCCCGAGATACAGCCGCGTATCGGACGGCAGGCGGAGGTCGGCGAGGGGGGCGAAGTAGGACTCGTCATCGCGATTGATCGGCACCGGCATGTGGATCCAGTCCACGCGCCGCCGGGCACTCGTGAGGATCGCATTGGCGACCTCCACCAGCAGGCCGGTGTCAGTGGGCTCCACGAAATGTCTGCCCTTGGCGCCTGGCTCGGGGGGCGCGTCGCCGTAGCAGAGGTGGTAGCCGAGCTGCACATCGTCGGGGACGAACGAGGCCAGCCGCACGAGCCCAGCGGCGATGTCGTCCTTCGAGAACGTCTCCGCGCCAGCCAGCTCCATGTGCATGAACTCGGCTGCGACGTCCCACTGGATCGCGACGGCCTCGTGGGGCAGCTGGTCGGCGATCCGCTCGACCTGCCGGCGACAGCGCCCGCTCCACGACGGGAAGCATGTCCTTCTGCGACTCCGGCGCGACGAGAGCAAGGCATGTGGCCATCGCCGTGGGCATGGAGATCTGCATGCGAACGGCGCTGTCGACCACACCCTCGTCCTGGAGAACGCCGGAACGTCTTGAACGACTCGGCCGCGTCCTCGGCGTAGGGCAGGTCGAGCGCGATGGAGGACGGGTCGACGCCGGCCCGCGGTCGAAATCGCTTGCCGACTTGGCCGCGTGAGCCGTAGCGGTTCGGCCCCGTGTCGACCGCCTCGAGGTCCTCCACCGCGGCGAGGAACGGCGCCTGCGCGACGAGCCAGTTGCGGCGCCGGCCACGCTCGCCGTCGGGGATCCGGGCGATCGTGCGCGCACTGACCCCCGCCACCAGACGGAACAGCTCCTCCGCGTCTTCGACGTTGGCGCTCCCGACGAGCATCGAGTCAGCCATGGCCGTTCACGCCCTGAGGGCGGCTGCACAGTCGCGGTGCACCGCGAGGATCTGAGGCAGCTCGGAGGGATCGACGCGGCCGTAGCCGCACACCGAGCCGATGCCGAAGCGGCGGCGGTAGCGCCGCGCCATCTCCATCCGCTCGACGAAGCCCTCGACACCGTCGGTGTGGTGGATGATCCCGAGGTAGACGTCGGGATCCTCGCCCTCGAGCTCGGCCAACGGAGCAAAGAACTCGGGCTGCGGGTGCTTCACCGCGGGCATGTGCACGTAGTCGACGCGCCTGTCGACGCGCGCGACGGCCTCCTGGGTCATGCGAACGCACAGCGCGAGGTCGGCCATGTCCTTCATGGGCCAGCCACCCCAGGTGCCATAGCACCAGTGGAAGCCCAGACGCGCCTCCTCGGGAATGCCGCGAGCCAGCTCGGGCAAGGGCGTCGCGTGGCGCTGGATCTTCTGCTCGAGCGTGGCGTCCGGCCAGTCGGCGATTCCCTTCGCATCACCGGACGCCATGTCCACGAACTCCTGCGCGAGGTCGAACTGGAACTGGAGGTCCTCGGCCGGAACGTGTTCGAGAATCAGCTCGATGTCGCGGTGCACAGCATCGTGGTAGGCGGCGTGGGCGGCCGGCCAGTCCTCGGAGCGGAAGAAATAGGAGATAGCGCTGCCGGTGCCGGGGAAGGTCACCTGGAAGCGCACGCCCTCGGGGATCACGCCCTCGTCGCGCAGCCGCTTGAACACCTCGTACGACTCGACACGCGATCGGGCCGTAGCTCGTCGTCTCGAACCGCAGCTCCTCGCCCGGCTTGATCCCGTACAGGAACGCCGCCTCGTACACCTCGGGCTTCCCGTCGGTCGGCGGCTTCGGAGCGCCGCCTTCCGGGGCGCGCAAGGTGTCCAGCGCAGGGTGCTTCGAGTAGATGGTCATCGGCAGGAAGCCGATCCAGAACTTGCGGAGGCCGACCTCTCCGTCGCCCATCGCCGGCAGGTGGTCACCCAAGTGCTCGGCGGCCGCGCTCATCGCCTCCTCGGGGGTTTCGAACGGCAGGCTGCCCACGAGCAGCACGTCGCCGCGGTGGTCCTCGATCATCCGTCTCCTCTCAGGATCGACACGGCCCTCACTGCGGTTCTCCTCCGGTCAACCACCGGCGGGAGAGCGCATTGAACTAAACCTGGACTTGGAACGCAAATTCGTGTTTTATTTCACCAACCGAATCGAGGGAGAGGAAACGGAATGCCCCACCGCCTGCTGTCCCAGCTCGTCCACGTCGAACTGCTCACGCCCACGCTGCCGGAGTCGGTGGAGTTCGCGGTCGACGTCCTCGGACTCGACGTGGTCGAGGACTCGGGTGACTCGGTGTACCTGCGCTGCTGGGGGGACCTCTACGCGCACAGCGTGATCCTCACCGCCGCCGACCAACCCGGGCTCGGCCACGCTGCCTGGCGGACCGACGGCCCGGAGCAGCTCGAGGAGGCGGTGCGCAAGGTCGAGGCCGCCGGCGTGCAGGGGTCGTGGGTCGAGGAGTCGGTGGGGCACGGCCACGCCTACCGGTTCGAGGGCCCCGGTGGCCACGTCACCGAGCTCGTGTGGGAGGTGGACCGCGCGGTGGCACCGGAGGGTGAGGAGTCCCCGTACCCTGACCGTCCGCAGCGCGCGGGCGCACGCGGCATGGGCGTGCGGCTGATCGACCATCTCACCGTCACGACGCCAGACGTCCGCGAGCAGAGCGCCTGGTACCACGACGTGCTCGGCTTTCGCACGATGGCCTACATCGAGCCCGGCCCCGGCGCGCCGTGGGTCTTCAGCGTGAACACCACCAACGAGAAGTCACACGACCTCGGGTTCGTCATGGACTTCGATGGCGAGCGCGGAAGGCACCACCACCTCGCGTTCTGGGTTGAGACGAACCAGGATGTGACCCGCGGCGCGTCGTTCCTCGTCGAACACGGGCACGACATCGACTTCGGACCGGGCCAGCACGGGATCGGCGAGCAGAACTACCTCTACTTCCGCGATCCGGGCGGGCTGCGTTACGAGCTCAACTCAGGCGGCTACCGCAACTACGTGCCGGACTGGGAGCCCGTGCGCTGGGGGATCGAGGACGGCCCGAACAACTCGTACCGCACCGAGATAGAGATGCCGGCCGTCCACATGGTCCCGATCCCGCCGGGCGTCCGGGGGCGGATGGCAGCGGACCAGGACCACACCGCCCACCCCGTGGCGCGCTCCTAGCGCGCGCGCTTGGACTGGCGCTTCGGCCGCGGCACGTCCGGCGCCAGCAGGTAGTCGGCCGTGGCCTCGCCGAGCTCGCGGATCAGATCCTCGTCGCTCAGCGGCCGCTGCGACTCGAAGTTCTCGCCATGCGAGACCCGGCGCACCAGCGTGTTGTAGACGAATCGGAACGCTACGTCGATCGCAAGCTCCGGATCGGGATGGGTGAACTCGTTCTTGTGCACGAGCAGCGCTCCCTCGAACGCGCGCGACAGCTCGCTCGAGCGGTCCGAGCCCCGCCGCCAGATCTCGGGATCCACGAGGGCCCGATACATGAACACGCGCAGGATGTCCGCATGCTCGAGCGTGCTGCGCGCCATGAGCTCCACCAGGGCCATGATCAGCTCACGCGCCTCGAGGCCGTCGAACTGCGCCGTCTCGCGAAGGCGCTCGTTGGCGGCGGACACTCGCGCCATCTCCCGGTCGTAGATGGCAAGGATGAGTGCCTCCTTGCTGGGCGCGCGGGCGTAGATCGACCCGATCGAGACCCCTGAGCGCCTGCTCACCTCCTGGAGCGTGAAGCGCTCGTAGCCCACATCGAGGAGCAGCTCCGCGCCGGCCTGGAGCACCCGCTCGAGCGACTCCTGGCTGCGGCGCTGAAGCGGCGGCCGGATGAGATGCACGGACGCGGCCGGCTCTTCTCGGGGGGCTTGTGCGCGTTTGGCCATCGATCCAAATTAGAACATATCTTCGAAATCTGTCGGTCGGCGCCGAATTCTAAAGCCGTCTTGACAGTCCCTTCGAGCCGTGATTAGAATCCTGCTTCGCGTTCGTGTAGCGGCGAATCGGCCTGAGTCCGGCCGCCGGCTGACTCCGACGCTCGGAGGAGGGAGAAGTCCTGTTGCTTCAGCCTTCGGCGGAGCGTTCCGCCGAGACAGATCGGACGTCCGCGCCGGAGCCGCAGGTCGCTCTTCGGGTGTCTGACGCCGCGAAGGCCTTCGGCGCCACGCAGGCGCTTCGGCACGCCTCGATCGAGGTGCGAGCGGGCGAGATCCACGCGATCGTTGGCGAGAACGGGTCTGGCAAGAGCACGCTCGTCAAGCTGCTTGCGGGGGTGCATCGCCCCGATCGCGGCCAGATCGTCGTCGGCGGAGTCACCGTCGACCACCTGGCGAGTCCTAAGCAGTCTCTGCGGGCCGGCATCGCGACGGTCTTCCAGGAGGTGCTCGTCGTGGAGCCTCGCTCCGTGCTCGAGAACGTCTGGATCGGGACCGACGGCCTGTTCCGCGACAGCACTCCGGCCCCCGCGAAGCGCGAGCGCGCGGGCGCCATCCTCGCGCAGCTGCTCGCTTCGCCGCCGCCGCTCGACCTGCCCGCTGAGGCTCTCTCACTGTCCGACCGCCAGGCGTGCTGCATCGCGCGTGCGCTCGTCCGCGAGCCGCGCATTCTGATCCTGGACGAGGCGACATCGGCGCTCGACGTGGCCACCCGCGATCGGTTGTTCGCGATCCTGCGGCGCCTCGCGGGGGAGGGCGTGGGTGTCATCTTCATCTCGCACCGCATGGACGAGATCGCCGAGGTCGGCGACCGCTGCACCGTAATGCGCTCCGGCGAGACGGTGGCCACGCTCGAGCGCGGCCAGGCCACGAGCGACGAGCTCGTGCGGCTGATGACCGGCGCCGAGCACCTGGCGTCCGCGCTGGCGCGCGAGCAGGCTGAGCACCGAGAGCCGGGCGAGACACTGCTGAGCCACGGCGGCCTGGAGGTGCACGCCGGGGAGATGATCGGCCTGGCCGGACTCGAGGGCCATGGTCAGGACGAGTTCCTCAAGGACCTGTGGCGCGCGGGTGACGAGGCGGGCGTGCGGGCCGCGTACGTGCCGCGCGAGCGACGTGCCGAGGGCATCTTCGAGTCGAAGTCCGTGCGCGAGAACTTCGGCCTCCCGACGCTTTCGCAGGACACGCGCCGCGGCCTTCTGTCGCACGCGCGCACGCGCGAGCGCTTGGCGCGCTACGCCGAGCGGCTGCGGATCACGATGCGCGACCCGGAGGACCAGATCACGACGCTGTCGGGCGGCAACCAGCAGAAGATCGTGATGGCGCGCTGGCTAGCCACCGACCCGCAGCTGCTGCTCTTGAACGACCCCACCCGCGGCGTCGACCTGGGCGCCAAGCGCGACCTCTACGCGCTGCTCGCAGAGCTCACCGCCCAGGGCGTCGGCGTGGTGATGCTGTCGTCCGAGCTCGACGAGCACGTGGAGCTGATGGACCGAGTGATGGTGTTCCGTGAGGGCACGATCTTCTGCGAGCTTCCCCGCGCGGGCCTGAGCCGCCAGGTGCTCGTTTCCGCCTTCTTCGGGGAGCGCCCGCATGCGTGAGTTCCTTCGCAGCCGGCCGTTCGGCTTTGCGCTGGTGCTGTCGCTGGCGCTGCTGGTGGCGAACATCATCGCCGAGCCGAGCTTCGGCAATCCGTCCAACTGGCCGCAGGAGCTCGCCTCGTTCGCGCCGCTCGCGATCGTGGCGATGGCCTCAACACCGTCGATCCTCTCGGGAGGCGGCGGCCTCGACCTGTCCGTCGGACCGCTCGTGATCTTCTGCAACGTCGTCCTGATCCACAAATTCTTTCCGCACGGGCTCGGCTCGGGCTGGGCGGCCGTGCTGCTCATCCTCCTGATCGGAGCGGCCGTCGGCGCGATCAACGGCGTGCTCGTCACGACGTTTCGCTACCAGCCGGTGATCGCGACTCTGTGCACCTTCTTCATCCTGATTGGGCTGAACGTCAAGTTCGGGGCGAGCCCGCGCCCGGCGCCGTCCGGCAACTGGACGACCCATCTTGCCGACAAGGTCTGGTTCTTCCCCGGCGCGCTGATCACGATCCTCGTGCCGGCGGCGATCTGGCTCGTGCTCAGCCGGACCGCCTACCACCGCCAGCTCTACGCGGTGGGTGGCAATCAGAGCACCGCGTTCTCCGCCGGCGTGGACGTCACCCGAACCCGGATCGTGGCGTACGCGCTAGGCGGCCTCTTCGCCGCCATCGGTGGCATCGCGCTCACCGCGCTCGTGCAGTCCAGCCAGGCGGCCAGCTCGGCCCAGTACACGCTGATCGCGCTCGCCGGCGTGGCGCTCGGCGGCACGGTTCTCGGCGGCGGGCGCGGCGGCCTGCTCGGCTCGGCGCTCGGGGCGTTCGCGATCTATCTGATGCAAACCCTGCTTTCGGCGGCCAACGTGCCGCCAACCTGGAACAGCGTGGTCTACGGCGGGATGCTCGTGGCCGGCGTGGTGGTGGGCGCGCGGCTGATGACGCTCAGGCCGGCGCTCAGGGGGGCGGCCGCATGAGCGCGGCCGTGGCCACCATCGGTCGCGTCCAGCGGCGTGCTCCCGTGCTGCAGCTCGTCGCGCTCATTGCGCTGTTCATCTACGGCGCTGCCACGATCAGCGGCTTCTCGGCCAGCACCAGCATCCGCTCAATGCTCGTGCTGGCGTCGCTGCTCGGCCTCGCCGCGCTGGGGCAGACGATCGTGATGATCGTCGGCGGCCTCGACCTGTCGATCCCGGGCTTCATCGTGGCCGGCGCGATCCTCGTCAGCCAGCTCTGCGGCACTCACCATTGGAGCTTCGTGCCCGCGTTCGCGCTGATCCTCGTGATCGCCGCGGCGATGGGCGCGATCAGCGGCTGGATCTGTCACCGCTACCGGATCCAGCCGCTGATCGTCACTCTCGGCATGGGCGCGCTCGCGTCGGGCGGCTGCCTCGCCTGGACCGGCGGGAAGCTCACCGGCTCGGCGCCTGCCTTCCTCTCCAACCTCAGCTCCGCAAACGGCACGACCTTTGGCCTCAGCGTGAGCCCGGTGGTGGTGATCTGGGCGGTCGTCGCGATCATCGCCGGCCTCGTTCTGCACCGCACCGTGCCGGGCCGCCGCCTCTACGCTACCGGCGCCAACCCGCGCGCCGCGCAGCTCGCGCGCGTCAACACGAGCCGCGTCTGGACGCTCGTGTTCGCTGCAAGCGCCGTCTGCTCGGCGATCGTGGGCGTACTGCTTGCGGGCTTCGCGGGCGCCGACCAGTCCCTCGGCGACCCGTACCTGTTCCAGGGACTCACCGCCGTGATCGTCGGCGGTACCACGATCATGGGCGCCCGCGGCGATTACACCCACACCGTGCTCGGCGCGCTCATTCTCACCGAGCTCACAACCATCTTGGTCGGCCACGGCTACGACACGGCCGACCAGCAGATCATCTTCGGCGTGCTGATCCTCATCGTCGTCGCCGGCTACGGCCGCGACCGCAGACTCAGGGACACGATCTGATGAGGCGGCTGCCGTGTTCAGACCCCAACAAACCGTGCGCACGCGCACACAACCTCACTGGAGGAGATCACGTGAGAGGGAAGACCCGCAGCTTCGTGCTGCTGCTCTGCGCGCTCTGCGCACTGTCGGCAGTCGCGTTCGTAGGAACGGCTTATGCCGCCAGGAAGTCGCACAAGGTGAACATGCTCGGGAAGGGTGGGCAGGTAGGCGTCAAGCTCCACTCGACCTACACGGGCACGCCGTTCGGCACGTGCAAGATGACCGGCACGCTCGTCATTCCGAACACCACCCAGCACTGGAATTGCAAGGGCGGCAAGTTCACGCTCACCGGCTTCGGCAAGACCGGTGCCGCCAATGACGCCAAGGGCACCTGGAAGATCACGAAGGGATCGGGTACCGGCAAGTTCAAGGGCATCACCGGCGGCGGCACGTTCGCCGGCAAGCTCTCGACCGGAACCTTCCGTTACAAGGGAACCGCCAAGTACTAGAGGAGCTAAGTGCGAGGGGTCGGGCCGTAGCCCGGCCCCTCTCGCTGCCCAAGCCATGAACTTCACGCGCTCAAGGACAACCCAGCTCGCGACCGCGCTTGCAGTCGCCTCCACCACCATCGCCGTCGCGGCCTGCGGCGGTGGGAGCAGCTCCAGCTCGAGCAGCAGCTCAGGCGGCGCCAAGATCCCCGCGTACGCACAGAACTTCAAGCCGCCCGCCTCCGGCTGCGGCAGCTACAGCGCGAAGGCGCCGGCCGACCCGGACGGCGTGGTCGCCGGCCTCGACGCGGCGCACCAGCAGGCGCTCGGCGGCTACGCGAACTTCCCACAGTCCACCGTCAAGGTGCTGAAGAGCGCGTGGGTGAACTGGAAGCCCACGCATCCCGGCCCGTACACGATCGCGGTGTCCTGGAACCAGCTCGTCAGCGACTTCCAGGTTCAGATTGTGAACTCGATCAAGAAGTACTTCGGCCAGGACAAGAACGTCAAGCAGCTGATCATCAAGACAACGGGCAGCACGCTCGATGTCGGCCAGCAGCTCCAGCAGTACAACCAGCTGGTGCAGGCCCATCCGGACCTGATCATCCTCGAGACGCCTTCTCAGGACTCGTTCGACGGGCCGGTGCAGCGCGCGAAGGCGGCGGGGATCCCGACCGTCACGCTGCTCAGCCCCGTGCCGGTGGACGGCGCTGTGAACGTCGACGGCAACAACTATCTCGATGCCGCGCAGACCATGTCGTACGTTACGAAGGTGATGGGCGGCAAGGGCAGCGTGGTGGAGGTGCGTGCGCTCGCCGGCGCCGCCGTGGACAACCAGACAAACGAGGGCTGGGACGAGGTCGTCCGCAACTGCCCGGGGATGAAGGTCGCGGGCGAGATCTACGGCGGCTTCTCTGAGAGCCTCGCCAAATCCGAGACACTCAAGTACCTCGCCACGCACCCGCAAAAAATCGATGCTGTGACCGCGTTGGCCGGCGAAAGCGTGGGCACGTTGAAGGCCTTCCAGCAGACGGGCCGGCCCATCCCGCCGTTTGCCGAGGTGGGCATGGACAAGGGCTTCCTCGGCTACTGGAGGCAGAACCAGTCGACCTACCACGCGTCGTCGACGAGCCTGCCGCCGGTCCCCGCCGCGCGTGCGCTCCACGACGTGGCCATGCGGATGCTCGCCGGGCAGGGCGTGAAGCTCAACACGCTCGTGGCGGAGAACCCGGTGATCACGGACGCAAACCTGGCGGACTGGTCGGAGCCGACTTGGAACATCAACACGCCCGGCACCGTCTCCGGTGACCCGCAGAGCTTCATGCCGTCGACCTTCATCAACGACTTCTTCAACAATCCAGCACCCCTGGGGTGATCGATGACCATTGCCACTCGCACAATCCCTCGCGCCGAACACGTCGGCAGCCTGCTGCGCCCGAAGCGCCTGCTTGACGCGATCTCGCAGGTGTCGTCGTTCTCCATCGACAACGCGCGACCGACGGACGCGAGCCTCGACTTCGCGAACGCCGACCAGGACGCGGTCCGCGAGATCGAAGACGAGTGCATCCGCGAAGCTGTGGCAAAGCAGGAGGCCGCCGGTCTCGACTGCGTCACCGACGGCGAGTTCCGCCGCGTGTTCTTCATGGGCTCATTCGACCAGGCAGTGCGCGGCTTCGCTCCCAATCACGAGCAGAAGATCATCTTCCGCAACGACAAGGGCGAGTCGCTCGAGGTGGAGGGCCGGCCTATCGTGGCCCAGCGGCTCGAGAAGATCGCGAGCCCCGGCGCAACCGAGGCGGCGTTCGTCGCCGGCCTGACCGAACGGCCGGTGAAGGTCACCTTCCCGGCGGCCTCGTCGATCGCGAACCCGATGATGTTCCGCCCAGGCGTGACGGACAAGCACTACTCGAGCTTCGAGGAGATGGCGGGTCACGCGCTTCAGATCCTGCGCGAGCTGATCGACGAGGCCGTCGCTGCTGGCGCCACCTACATCCAGCTCGACTACCCCGCCTACCCGCTCATCGCGGATCCACAGTTCAGCGCCCAGATGAAGGCGATGGGCGCGGACCTCGACCAGATGCTCGAGGGCGCTGTGATGGCGGACCGGATGATCGTCGAGGGGCTACCCGACCACGTTCGCACGGCCATCCACCTCTGCCGCGGCAACCTGCGGGGCATGTACATGGTCAGCGGCTCGCTGGACCCGGTGGCCGAGGCGTTCTTCTCGCTGCCGTACGACTCGTTCCTCGTGGAGTGGGACGACGCGTCGCGGATGGGCGACTACTCGGCGCTTCGCCACGTGCCGAAGGGGCCGGTGGTGGCCATGGGAATCATCTCGACGAAGAACCCCGAGCTCGAGTCCGAGGACGTGCTGCTGTCGCACCTCGAAGAGGCGGGACGCTACCTCGGCACCGAGCAGCTCGCCCTGTGTCCCCAGTGCGGCTTCGCCTCCGAGGCGGGGGGGAACGAGGTGGACGCCGACACCCAGTGGCGCAAGCTCGAGCTGGTGGCCCGCGTCGCCGACCGCGTGTGGGGCCGCTGAGCTTTCTCACGCTGGCGCGCCAAGACTGTTCCATCGGCCTGCGTTCACGCCGTGAGTCGAGAACTCGGGCCGGTAGCGAGCACACCGCCCGAGTAGC